>CAVTGP010000011.1:0-327100 GCA_963734315.1 uncultured Actinomycetota bacterium
GACGCGTGAATACTGACCCTCAGGCGTCGGGGAATTCTGACCCCCTCCGACCACTCTTGGAGGGTGATCAGTTTGGAAGATTGGGCAGAGATTCGTCGGTTGCATCGGGCGGAGGGTGTGGGGGTCAAGGCGATCGCGCGGCGGCTCGGGATAGCGAGGAACACGGTGCGGGCGGCGCTCGCGTCGGATGGGCCGCCTCGGTATCAGCGGGCGGGTAAGCAGTCGCTGGTCGACGCGGCTGAGCCCGAGGTTCGTGAGCTCCTGGTGGTGGACGCGAAGATGCCGGCGACGGTGATCGCGGAGCGCATCGGTTGGGAGCACTCGCTGACGATTCTGAAGGACCGGATCCGGCGGATCCGCCCGGAGTACGCGGGCGTTGACCCGGCGGACCGGATCGTTCACGAGCCGGGAGTTGCGGCGCAGATGGACTTGTGGTTCCCGCAGCCGCGGATCCCGGTCGGGTTCGGGCAGGCGGCGATGCTGCCGGTGCTGGTGATGACGTTGACGTTCTCGAAGTTCCTGTCTGCGGTGATGGTGCCCTCTCGTCAGGGCGGGGATCTGCTGGCGGGCATGTGGCAGCTGATCTCGCAGGTCGGGGCGGTGTCGAAGAGCCTGGTCTGGGACCGGGAGTCCGCGATCGGCGGGAAGGGTGTTGTCACGCAGGCTGCGGCTGCGTTCGCGGGGACGCTGGCGACCAGGGTGGTTCTGGCGCCTGCGCGGGATCCGGAGTTCAAGGGCATGACCGAGCGGAACAACGGCTACTTCGAGACGTCGTTCCTGCCCGGGAGGTCGTTCGCGTCCCCGGCGGACTTCAACATGCAGTTGACGGAATGGTTGCCGCGGGCGAACGCCCGCACTGTCCGCTCCCTCGCCGGACGCCCCATCGATGTCCTTGACCGGGACATCGCAGCGATGACGGCCCTGCCCCCGAATCCGCCGGCGACGGGGTTGCAGACAAGAGTCCGCTTGGGGCGGGACTACTACGTCCGCCTCGACGGGAACGACTACTCCGTCGACCCGCGGATGATCGGCCGGTTGGTCGATGTCACCGCGACGCTGACCCGGGTGATCGTGATCTGCGAGGGGCAGGTCGTCGCCGACCACGAACGCTGCTGGGCGAATCACGCGGTCGTCACGGACCCCGGCCATGTTCAGACCGCGAGAGGGTTGCGAGCGATGTTCTCCGCGGCGAAACGCGACCGGGAACGGCAGGAGACCCTGGCCCGCCCAGGTGAACGGGTGATGTTCCGCGACACGTCGGACTACGACACTCTGTTCGGGATCCGCTTCGACCCGACCACCGGCGAGGTGATCGGCTGATGGGCGCCACGACGGACACCGCTGCGACGCTCGGCTACCTCGCCCGGGCGCTGAAGGCGCCCACGATCGGGCGAGTCTGGGAGCAACTCGCCACCACTGCCCGGACGGAGGGCTGGTCGCACGAGGAGTATCTGGCCGCGGTGCTGCAACGTCAGGTCGCCGACCGAGAAGCCAACGGCACGAGCCTGCGGATCAGCGGGGCGCACTTCCCGGCGGTGAAGACCCTCGAGGACTTCAACCTCGATCATCAGCCCTCACTACGCCGGGACGTCCTGGCGCACCTGGCGACGACGACATGGATCCCCAAAGCGGAGAACGTGATCCTGCTCGGCCCTCCCGGGGTCGGCAAGACCCACCTCGCGATCGGTCTCGGGATCAAGGCCGCCCACGCCGGCTACCCGGTGCTGTTCGACACCGCCACCGGCTGGGTCGCCCGCCTGCAGGTCGCGCACCAGAGCGGACGGCTCGAACCGGAGCTGAAACGGCTACGCCGCTACCGGCTGCTGATCATCGACGAAGTCGGCTACCTGCCATTCGACGCCGACTCCGCGAACCTGTTCTTCCAACTCATCGCCTCCCGCTACGAACAAGGGTCAATCCTGGTCACCAGCAACATGCCCTTCGGCCGCTGGGGTGAGATCTTCAGCGACGACATCGTCGCTTCAGCGATGATCGACCGCCTCGTCCACCACGCCGAAGTCCTCGCCCTCGCCGGCGACTCCTACCGCACCCGCGCCCGCCGCGAACTCATCAAGACCCCGCCCGCCACCACGGCAGCGGACCACTAAAAACACAACCCCAGGGGGTCAAAATACGCCGACGAAAAGGGGTCAGTCTTCAGCCGCCGTTGACAGCTGGAGCCGTGGCCGGCTCGGCCGCCCTGATTGGGTTCGGGCTGGACTCAGTGATCGAGGTGCTTTCGGCACTCGCAATCACCTGGCAGTTCACGCGAAAAGACCCCGAGCGGTGGGAGAAGGCGACGGTACGCGCGATCGGCATCGCGTTCTTCGCTCTCGCGGCCTACGTTCTGGTCGATTCCGTGCTGAGCCTGACCGGTGTCCAGGAGGTCGACCACAGCCCCGTCGGGATCGCGCTGACCGCGCTGAGTCTGATCATTATGCTGGTCCTTGCCTGGTTCGAGGTTCGCACCGGACGAGAGCTCAACTCCAAGAGCGTTCAGGCCGATGCAAAGCAACTCATCCTGTGCATCTACCTCTCCGGGACGGTGCTCATCGGCCTGGTTTTGAACGGTCTGTTCGGCTGGTGGTGGGCCGATTCAGTGGCAGCCCTGGTTGTCGCGGTCCTTGCGATCCGGGAAGGACTTGAAGCTTGGCGCGGCGATATCGAGTCGCCCTTCGACGTCCTCTCCGACATGGGTGAAGAGTAGACGCTCTGCGTTGTCCGGCAGGACATTTGGACAAGGCTCGTATGCGGATCGAGATCCCCCCATTTGACGGCGTTCGAACTGGGAAGTGGCGGGTGGTCGGCTCAGGGCGGCGCTCGCCCAACTCGCGATGAGAGCGGCGTGCGTGACAACACTTTGACAACACTTGAACAAGATCCGAGGGTATCGAGCGATCCTGTGGGCATCCAAGAGTGCCGGAATTCCGGGGATTTTCGCTCCAACGCAGGCGCTGCCGAGTCCGCCGCTAGAGTTCGAATCCCACGCCCTCCGCACCAGGTCGTCCGACCTCCACGATCAGCGTCCGGCCAGAGACC
This sequence comes from uncultured Actinomycetota bacterium, assembly GCA_963734315.1. Taxonomy (GTDB): domain Bacteria; phylum Actinomycetota; class Actinomycetes; order Actinomycetales; family Microbacteriaceae; genus Leifsonia. Next base: position 3,040 of record CAVTGP010000011.1, read on the forward strand.
CACCGATGCCGCCGACGCTGAAGTAGCGGTTGAGGACGGCGAACACGACGATCGGCGGGATCATCATCACGACCGCGACGCTCATCACCGGCCCCCAGTCGGTCTGCGTTCTGCTGGAAGAAGGTCTGCAGGCCGATCGGGAGGGTGTAGTTCTGATCCGCACGGAGGAAGATCACGGCGACGAGGTAGTCGTTCCAGGCGAGGAGGAACGCGAAGATCGCCGTCGACAGGACGCCAGGCAGCGAGTTGCGCAGCACGACGCGGGAGAAGCTGCCGAAGACCGAGCAGCCGTCCATCCAGGCCGCCTCCTCCAGGCTGATCGGGATCGAGTCGAAGTAGGCGGCCATCATCCAGATGGCCACGGACATCGTGCCTCCGACGTAGATGATCACGATGCCCCCCAGGGTGTCGACCAGGCCGAGCTCGGCGAACAGGATGAACAGCGGGATGATCGCCGTCACCACCGGGAGCGACTGGATCACGAACAGCGAGCAGCGAGAACCCGGCGACGAGCCTCCCGCGTCCCCGCGACAGCACATAGCCGGCCGGGGCAGCGATCACGACGGCGACGGCGACGGTCGCGAGCGTGACGATGAGGCTGTTGGTCAGCCAGGCGCCGAGGTCGGTGGAGGTGACGACGCTGACGTAGTTGTCGATCGTCGCCCCGGTGGCGACGCTGCCGAGGGCCGGCTGCAACGAGAGCAGGACGACCGCGGCGAGAGGCACGAGCACGAGGGCGGTGATCACGGCGAGGAGGCTGAACCGCCACCATCGGCCGCGGTCTCCGGCCGGGCGCTGGCCGCCGGGCGACGTCGCGGAACGGTCTGCTGGGCCACTGCAGTCATTCGATGGCCGCCTTTCGGATCTGACGGTAGAGGACGACGCTGACCACGACGAGCACGATGGTCATCATGAAGGCGATGGCGACACCCGGGCCGGTCTGGAAGTTCTGGAAGACCGTCGGTAGGCGAGGACGACCAACGTCTGTGGTCGCGTTGACCGGGCCGCCTCCGGTCAGCAGGAAGATCGTCGGGAAGTCGTTGACGCAGAAGATCGTCATCAGGATCCAGCTGATGTAGGTCGACCGCGCGATCATCGGCAGCGTGATCAGCCGGAAGGTCTTCCAGCCCGACGCGCCGTCGACGCGCGACGCCTCGTAGACCGTGGTGTCGACCGACGCGAGCGCGGCGGACATCATCATCATCATGAACGGGAAGCTGACCCAGACCTTGAAGACGCAGACCGTGATCTGGGCGAGCAGTCGGGTCGGCCAGGAAGAGCGACGTCGCCGAAGCCCGAGCGCTTTCGCGAGCAGCGGGGAGCGGGCTCTGCGGGGTGGCGACCAGCCAGTTCCACGACGTCGACGAGACCACGATCGGCACGACCCAGGGCAGCAGCAGCAGCACCTTGAGCACACCGTTCGCGGGCATGCGGGTGCGGAGCAGCAGCGCCAGCCCGAGGCCGATCGCCCAGCTCCCGAAGACGCCCGACCACCGTGAAGATCAGGGTGAACCGGGCGGCGTGCCAGAACTCCGGCGAGGTCAGCACGGTCGCGTAGTTCTGCAGGCCGACGAAGGTGCCGGCGTCGACCAGGTCGCCGTTGTGCAGCGACTGCTGCCCGGCGTAGAGGAGCGGGTACAGGTTGAGGAGCAGAAGCAGCAGGATCGCCGGCGTCGCGAACAGTACGAGCGTCAAGGCGCCAGCGCTCAGACGGCCGGGCGGTCGGACGCCGGGGCGGCCGCTGCCTGCCACGGCGACGCCGCGACGCGCGCGGCGGACGGATTCGAGTGCGGTCGGAGTGGCCATGCGGCTTACTTCTGCTGCGAGGTGAGCGTCGTCTGGAGCGTCTGCAGAGCCTCCTTGGGCGTCGCCTTCAGCGACAGGATGCTCTGGGCCCAGGTGGTCATCGCCGGGGTGCTGTCGACCAGCGTCACGTCGGCGAACAGCGCGTCGCCTCCGGGGGCGGCCCAGGTCTTGCAGATCGGCTGCCACTTCTCGATCAGGGCGACCGCGTTGGGGTCGGACCGGAACTCCTTCGTCTCGGCGATCGACTTCAGCACGGGAAGGCCGATGCCGGTGTTCTCGGTCCAGAGTTGGGCCATGTTCTTGTAGTAGTAAGTCAGGAAGGCCTCCGACCCCTTCTGGCTGGGCGTGTTCTTGTACATCATGATGTTGTTCGGGAAGGAGAGAGCTCCCTTGCCGCCGCGCGCGCCGGTGAGCGGATCGGTCACCGCCATGTCCTGTACGAGCGGACCGCCGAGCACCTGCGCGAGGCCCGGACCCTCGAAGCCCATCCCGAACTTGCCGGCCTTCCACTGCGTCTGCGCGTTCGTCGAGGAGTAGCTGACACTGCCGGGATCGATGTAGCCCTTGCGCACCAGCTCGACCACGAACTCGATCGCCTCGATGTTCGCCGCTGTGACGCAATCGGGCTGCTGGTCGGCGTCGAACAGGCCGCCACCGTTGTTGATCAGAAGCCCGACCAGCGACTGGAAGCCGTTGCCCGGGCTCCCGAAGCGATGCCGAAGCCGAAGACGCCGATCTTCTTGAGCGCCGCGCTGACGTCCAGGTACGACTGCCAGTCGGTCGGCGGCTCGACGCCGGCCTTCTGGAGCAGGGACTTGCGGTACCAGAGCGCGCGCATGTCGAGGTTGTACGGCACGGCGACGTAGCCCTTGCTCGTCTTCATCGTGTCGAGCACGCCCGGCAGGAAGTCGTCCAGCATGCCGTTGCTCTTCCACGAGTCGAAAAGGGAGTCCGCGTATGCGATGTAGTTCTTCTCTGCGAACTGGAATGCCTGGGTGCCGCTGCCGCTGCTGACGGCAGGCCCGGTGTTCGAGGCGATCGCCGACGCGAACGTCGTCGTGAAGTTGGACCACTGGACCGCCTGGTAGCCGGCAGACGGGAGGCCGCCGGCCGGCTTGTAGGCGAGGGCGATCTTCTTGTCCAGTGGCGAGAACGCGGTGCCTCCCCATGGCATGTTCCAGAACTTGACAGTCGAGGACGACGCTCCACCCGGCGCGCTGCACGCCGCGAGAGCGGCGAGCACGGCGAGGCCGCCGGTGCCGGCGAGCAATCCTCGCCGGGTGATGGTTCCCGAACTCAACTCGTTCGTCATGCGTGTCTTCTCCTCTGTCGGCCGGGACATGCCGGCGGCTTTCTTCGTCGAACACCTGGAGAGGTGGCCTCATCGGACACTTTGCGCAACTTTGCGTGTCTGATTTCGCTTGTCGGGCCATGTTTACAGCAAAGAACCTGATGCGCAAGAGAAGCCGACGTACGAAAGTTTGCGCAACTCTGACCCCGACGATTAGGCTGTCGGCATGAATGGCGAGGGAGTCAGGCGCGAACGGCCGACTCTCTCCGATGTCGCTGGAATGGCCGGGACGAGCATCCCCACGGTGTCGAAGGTGCTGCGGGGAGGAACCGACGTGTCGCCCGCGACCCGCGACCGGGTCATGGAGGCTGTGCGCGCGGTCGGGTATGCGCGGGGGGCGAGGCCGAGCGCGCCAGAGCTCGACGCCCCCGCGATGATCGACCTGGTGGTCAACCACGTCCATGGAACGTGGGCGAACGGTGTTCTCACCGGCGTCGAGAGGGCAGCGACCGCAGCGAACGTCGACGTCGTCATCACGATCGCCCGCGAGGACGGCAACTGGGTGTCTCGCTTGCTGCGGCGGCCGTCGCAGGGGGCGATCGTCGTGCTGGTGGACCCGGCGCCCAGCCAGTTCGCCGCTCTGGAGGCCGCCCGCATCCCCGTCGTCCTCGTGACGCCGATGAGCGAGCCCAGCGCTGCCGCACGGCGCGTGGGCGTCACGAATTGGGACGGAGGACGTACCGCCGCCGAGCACCTGCTCGCTCTCGGTCATCGGCGTTTCGCCGTGGTCGGAGGCGATCGCGCGCACCTGTACAGCCGCGCCCGAATCGACGGGTTCCGCTCTGCGCTGGAAGTCGACGGGGGCGCCGGGCTCACCGTCGTCCACGGTGACTGGGATCGTCGTCGTGCTGCCGAGATCGTCGCGCCTATCCTCCAAGGCCCCGATTGTCCGACAGCGGTCTTCGCCTGCTCCGACGTCATGGCGATCGGCGTCTACGACGCTGCGAAGGCGGCGGGACTCCGGGTGCCGGAGGACCTCAGCGTGGTCGGTTTCGACGATGTGCCGGAAGCGAGCTGGGGCGCGCCTCCGCTGACCACGGTGCGTCAGCCGATCGCCGAGATGGGCGAGGTCGCTGTGCGTCTGCTTCTCGCCGCGTCCGAGCAGACTGTCGAGCAGGAGGCGGCGGAGCTGCCGCGCGTGGATCTCTCGACGAGCCTGGTGGTACGGCAGTCCACTGCCAGGCCGGCGCGCTGAACGGGCGTCGACGAGGCCTGGCCCGACATTGCCCATGTCGATCACCCGGTCGGAGGCGTAGCCTGAAGAGACGGGCATTCTGGCCCGTGTGCGCTGGTTCCCAGACCTTGAGCTCGTCGCACCTGCTGGCTGACTGAGGAGAGGCCGGGGAAAGGTGCTGTCATGTCGGACCCGCTGTTCCCGGGAGACACCGCTGAGGAGACCGAGCTCCGAACCGAGCGGGCGTGGGCATCGCTCAAGGCGACGGACAAGAACGATCCGGACAGAATTCAGAAAGCACTCGACGCCTACCTGCTGGACACCTCCGGCAGCGAATCGTCGTAGCCTTCTGGACTGCTGGAGGGCAGATCGTACCCACTCTGACGTGGGCCGGTGAACTGCATTTCCCAGCAGGGGCGGGGGCGGGCCGAAAGTGCCAGGGATACCGGGCTTCTCGTTCCACTCCGCCCCGGTTTCGCTCTTCTGGGCTGGGTTCCAGCGAGCCGGCGTATTCTGCGAATACGAGGCTCATTAGAGGGCTTGAAAAGAGGTGGCGACATGGCCACCACACATCCTCCCATCGAAGACACCGTCAGCATCGCGAGATGGGACACTGAGGGCGGGCTCATCGAGCGCGAACCCGACCGGGAGCGCGTCGCCCGCGACCGGCGTTGGCGGGAGGCGGGCACCATGCACTGGCACGGCAGCGGATACACGCCGGAAACGCAGCGTCGTGCGGACATCGACCGCAGCGGCTCCCGCCCCGCCGCGTGAAGCGCCGCACCGTCTGAAGCGCCCTCCGGCGTGATCCACCAGCGCCGTTCGGAGTCGCTGGAGATCGACGACGGGCGAGAGGCCGTCGTTCGGGTCGGCCGCTCGATGGTTTCCGTGGCGGAAGTGCCGGCGACCCGGGCTTCAGCGAACCAACCGGCCCTCCGAGTTGCGCGCTTTCACCCGGTGTCCGCTCAGGATCGAGACGCGGTTGAAGGTGTTGATGGCCACGGCGAGCCACTCGGCGGCGACATAGACGGGCTCGTCGAGCACCGCGTGGGCGCCGACGAGGTCCGCGCGCGAGTCCTCGGTCAGCGGCAGCTGCGTCGCCGCCTCGGCGACGGCGAGCACCGCTCGTTCCCGCTCGTCGTAGAGCTCCGCGTCCCGCCACGCAGGGAGCATGTCGAGCTTCTGCTGTGGGATGCCCGCCTTCCTCGCCTCGCGCGAGTGCAGGTCGAGGCAGTAGGCGCACGCGTTCAGCTGGGAGGCGCGCACCTTGATGAGCTCGGTCTCCTGAGCCGTCAGCCCGCGCGCCAGGGCGGTCTCCGCCACGACGGCCAGCCAGGCTCTGGCGGCCTGCCATGCCTCGGGCATCGATTTGTCCAGGTAAGGGGTCATCCGTATCCTTTGTCGGTCGGCAAGCGCGAGGCCGTCAGTTCGCAGCCTCGGCGTCCGCGCGCCGCGCGAGGATGGTCCGCCAGTCGGCGGGGAGCCGGCTCGCGGGGCCGGGGACACCTTGCTCTTCCGGGTGGCTCGTCGGGGGCGCGAGCGTCGGACCCTCCGCGTACTGGTCGGTGCGGAAATCCCAGAACCAGTCCTCGCCGGGTTCGAAACTCTGGATGTAGCGGTGTCCGGTCGCGGCCGCGTGTGCGCGGGCGTGCCGGGAGAGGGAGTCGTCGCAGCAGCCGATATGGCCGCATACGGCGCAGCGGCGCAGGTGCACCCACCAGTTGCCGTCGCGCTCGCATTCGGCGCAGCCGGCGCCGCTCGGCGGCACGCACGTGTCGATCCCGTCCGTCATCGTTCACTCCTCACGTGGTGCGGCGCGATCAGCAGTTCGGGAACGTGCCGTACCCCTCGCTCAACGATCCTCCGGGCGGGAGCTCGAAGATCTGCGTCCACATGTGGAGGGTGTCGCGGGTCGGCGTACAGCTCTCCACGGTCAGAACCGGCCACGATGCGTCGGCCGCGATGTCAGCCTCCGGTCGCCACTGCATTCACTCTAGTCGCGCGTTCGCCGGTCGTCAGATGCGGAGACGATGCCATCGGCGCGCGCGATGCGGACGAGCTGCCGGTGACGGCGGACGCCGTCACCGGCAGGCCCCGCGCTCGGCCGCCGATGCACGCTGTAGCGATCCGGACGCGACGGCCGCTCGGCGTCCGAGCATCTCCGTCACAGCGAGCGTCGCCTTCGCGCTGGGCGCGCTCGTTCCGCCGTTGATCACCGTCCTGGTGCCGGTCCAGGTGGAGGCGTGGGCCGTGCTCCTTGCGGTCGTGACGTCGCTGATCCTGACCTCCATCGTCAGCGCCCGCACCGGCCGGACCGAGGTGCTGCGCACCATCGCGCGCTCGCTCACGGTCGGCGTCGGCACCCTCGGCGCCAGTTATCTCGCGGGGGTGCTGATCTTCTAACGCGACACTGCCTCAGCGCGTCGGCGCTTCATCGCGCCCGTCGCCTCCGCAGCACCCCGATCACGATCAGCACCACCCCCACCACCAGCACGATCGGCCCGACGGTCGCCCAGAGCGGGGAGCCGCTCATCGCCGAACCTCCCAGCACGTTTGTGCCCTGCAGCGTCCAGAGCAGGCCGATGGCGGCGAGGATCACGCCGGGGATGACGAACGGGAGGCTCGACTTCATGGTCCACACAGTAGGCCGCCGACGCGCCCGCGTGACTGCCGAATTCGGTGCCCAGCCACTCTTGTCATCGAGACGCAAGGGGCTGGCGGCGCGCGCCACACGGACCTGCTACCCACCACGGTGAGGGCCGGAGGTGCCACGATGGCCACTGTGACCCACATCGACGATCTGCGGCGTCTTCCGGTCGAGGCGCTGATCTCGCGCGCGAGGGCCGTTCGAGTTGAGAGGCTGACGCGCGGGTCCGCCGACGGCCCGGGGGTCGCCCGATGAAGATTCTCAATCCGTTCCGGACGGGGCTGCTCGCGACCCTCGGCGTGGGGCTGGCGATGCTGATCCTCTCGAGCATCGTGTCGCTGGCGACGGTCATCACCTACATCGGGGCGGCTCTGTTCCTGGCCCTCGGTGTTGAGCCGGCCATCTCGTTCCTGCTGCGACGTCGATTCCCGCGGTGGGCGGCATTGCTCACGGTCGTCGTCGTGCTGCTCGCGGCCGCTGTCGGCATCCTCTTCGCCATCGTCCCGGTGGTCGCTGACCAGCTCACGCTCCTGATAACCGGGATCGTGCAGTGGGTGCAGTCCGGACAGGCCCTGGCCTGGCTCAATCAGCTGCACGCGCAGTTCCCGACCGTCATCAACCAGCAGAACTTGAACACCGTGGTCGACTGGGCGCAGAAGAACGCCGGAACGATCACCGGAGGAGTGCTCCAGACCGCGCTCGGCATCGTCAGCGGCTTCTTCGGGGCCATCGTGATCGTCATCCTGACCATCTACTTCACCGCGTCGCTGCCGTCGATCACGCGCGCCGCCGCCCAGCTGGTCCCCGCGACGAAGCGCGCGCGGTTCTCCGACCTCTCTGACCAGATCACCGATTCCGTCGGCAAATACGTGATGGGTCAGGTCACGCTCGCGCTCGTGAACGGGATGCTCTCGGCGATCTATCTGACGATCATCGGTGCGAAGTTCGCCATCCTGCTCGCGGTGATCGCCTTCATGTTCTCGCTGATCCCTCTGGTGGGCACGATCACCGGCTCGATCGTCATCGTGGCCGCCTGTTTCATCAGCAGCCCGGCGACGGCGATCGCCGCAGCGATCTACTACCTGATCTACATGCAGGTGGAGGCATATGTTCTCAGCCCTCGGATCATGAACCGGGCTGTCGCCGTGCCGGGGGCGGTGGTTGTCATCGCGGCGCTGGCGGGAGGCTCGCTGCTGGGGATCCTCGGGGCACTCGTCGCCATCCCCGTGGCCGCATCGATCCTGCTCATCATCAAGCAAGTGGTCATCCCGCGCCAGAACGAACGCTGAAGACTCCCTGGTCGTGATTCGTGCCGACTGTCGTGATCTGAGCGGGCGCGCTGCGCGTCAGCGCCGTCCCGCCCACGGGTCGTAGTCGGCGAGCAGGTCGCTCTGGTCGGGGCGCTCGGCCTCCGGAACATGCTGGAGGTTGACGCGCGCCCGGTACCACTGCGAGCTGGAGCCGCGCATGCCGTCGATGAGCTCGTCGGCCGGGTGGAGGTGCGCCGCGGCCTCCGGGTGGAGGTCGCGCCAGCGCGCAAGGGCCTCCGTCGCCTCGGGCTTGGTCTTGGTGCGCGCCACCTCGATGAGCGGCATCTGCGAGACCCGCCTGCCGGAGCCGTCGCCGGCCCGCGGGGGCTTCTCGGCCGGCCCGAGGCGCACGGCCAGGGCGAGCAGGGCGTCGAGCGAGCCCGCGGCGGCGTCGATGCCGGCGTGCGGGTCGCCCCGTTCGGCGAACCGCGCGGGCACCGAGGTCACGGTGAACTCCTCCGGGCGGCGCGAGCGCACCTCGTCCCAGTCGAGCGGTGTGGACACGCGGGCGTCCGGCAGCGGACGCACCGAGTACGCGGAGGCTACGGTGCGGTCTTTGGCGTTCTGGTTGAAGTCGACGAAGACGCTCTCGCCCCGCTCCTCCTTCCACCAGCGCGCCGTCGCCAGCCCCGGCGCGCGGTTCTCGACCTCCCTGGCGAGCGTCTCCGCGGCGAGCCGCACGTCGGCGAAGCCCCATCGCGGCTCGATCCGGACAAGGATGTGGAGGCCGCGCGAGCCGCTCGTCTTCGGCCAGCCGACCAGGCCGTGGTCCTCCAGGACGTCCCGGGCGATGAACGCGACATCGACGATCTGCGACCAGTCGACGCCCGGCATCGGATCGAGGTCGACGCGCAACTCGTCGGGGTGGTCGAGATCCTCCGCGCGCACGGCGTGCGGGTTGAGATCGAGGCAGCCGAGGTTCGAGACCCAGGCGAGGCCTGCGGCGTCGCGCAGCACGGCCTCCTCGGCCGATGTGCCGCGCGCGTAGTGCAGTGTCGCGGTGTCGATGTAGTCGGGATGGCCCTCCGGTACGCGCTTCTGGAAGAACGGTTCCTGCGTGAGCCCTTTGACGAAGCGCTTGAGCACCATCGGCCGTCCGCCTGCCCCGCGCAGTGCGCCGTCGGCGACCGCCACGTAGTAGCGCGCGAGGTCGAGCTTGGTCAGCCCCGGCTCGGGGAACACCACCTTGTCCGGGCTCGAGATGCGCACCTCGTGGCCGCCGACCTCGAGGAAGGTCTCGGACTTCGACGACGGACTCATGCGGCCACGTTAGCCGTGAGCACGACCTCCGGCCAGGGGTTCGGCGGTCGGCAACGGAGGGGATCCCCGCGTCCGCGCGGCGAGTCGTCAGTCAACGGAGGAGATCAGCACCCTCCCGCGCCGCATCTCCTCCATTCCCCGCGCGTCCCTCATTGCAGGCAGAACTCGTTGCCCTCCGGGTCGCGCATCATGATCGCGAACTCGTCGTAGGGACCCCATGCGCCGTCGAGCACCTTCTCGACCGTGGCACCGAGCGCGACCAGGCGGTCGCGCTCGGCCTCGACCTCCTCCCGGGTGGCGTGGCGGTCGGTGGAGGGGCTGATGTCGAGGTGCATCCGGTTGCGGTGCCGCTTCTCGTGGTCGTAGCGGGCGAAGTAAAAGCGCTGATGGGTCGGGTCCTCGTCCCACGCGACCGCCCGGGCGGCGAGGTCGTCGTCGGTCAGGCCGGCGGCGCGCAGCTCGGCCTCCTCTTCGGGAGTCAGCCCCTCCGGTTCGGGGTAGCCCATGACGGCGGCCCAGAACCGCGCGAGCACTGCGGGATCGTGGGCGTGGAAGGTGACGTTGGCGATCCGTGCGGTCATGGTGGGGAGTCTAGGCCCGGGTGCTCTCGCGGCTGAGGGTCCCAGCGCATTCATCATCGATACCACTGAATCCGAGAACTGCTCACTGTTGGATTTGCTGAATGCGGATGCTTAGCATCGACGCTGACGACCCGTCACGAAAGGAATCACAGTGCAGTTCAGGTACTTGGGAAACTCCGGCTTCAAGATCTCCGAGATCACCTACGGCAACTGGCTGACCCACGGCTCGCAGGTCGAGAACGACACCGCGACCGCCTGCGTCCGCGCTGCTCTCGACGCCGGGATCACCACCTTCGACACCGCCGACGTCTACGCGAACACCGCGGCGGAGACCGTGCTCGGCGAGGCGCTGAAGGGCGAGCGCCGCGCAGTCGCTCGAGATCTTCACCAAGGTCTACTGGCCGACCGGGCCGAAGGGTCACAACGACGTCGGGCTCTCGCGCAAGCACATCCTGGAGTCGATCGACGGCTCGCTCTCGCGGCTCCAGACCGACTACGTCGACCTCTACCAGGCGCACCGCTTCGACCACGAGACCCCGCTCGAGGAGACGATGCAGGCGTTCGCCGACGTCGTGCGCCAGGGCAAGGCCCTCTACATCGGCGTGAGCGAGTGGACGGCCGACCAGCTGCGCGCCGGCGCCGCGCTGGCCAAGGAGCTCGGCGTTCCAGCTGATCTCGAACCAGCCGCAGTACTCGGCGCTGTGGCGGGTCATCGAGGCGGAGGTCGTGCCGACCTCGCCAGGAGCTCGGCATCTCGCAGATCGTCTGGTCGCCGATCGCGCAGGGCGTGCTGACCGGCAAGTACCTGCCCGGTGCAGCCGCTGCCCGAGGGCTCGCCGCGCGACCGACGAGAAGGGCGGCGCGGGCACGATCAAGCGCTGCCTGACCGACGACGTGCTGCACGCGCGTGCAGCAGCTGCACGCCGATCGCGGACGAGCTCGGCCTCACGATGGCGCAGCTCGCCGTCGCCTGGGTGCTGCAGAACGACAACGTCGCGACCGCGATCATCGGCGCGTCCCGCCCCGAGCAGGTCGCGGAGAACGCGAAGGCCTCCGGCGTCACGATCCCCGCCGAGCTGCTCGGCCGGATCGACGAGGTGCTGGGCGACGCGGTCGAGCGCGACCCGAGCCACACCTCCACGCGCTCGCCGAAGACCCGCGAGGTCTGAACCGCTTCGCGTCTCGGCGGCTCAGTCCTCGTGGAGCACGTAGTCGTACTCCTGGAACTCCGCGACCTCCGGAACCCAGCGCTCGCTCACGAACGCGACGTGCGTCGGGTGGCTGTTGTAGGCGTCGTAAGCGGCCTGGTCGGCGAACACCATCGAGAACTGCAGCGTCAGGTCGCTCTTCGCGCCGACCTGGTCGTTGATCGTGAAATCCCGCACACCCTCGATCGAGGAGAGCTCGCTGCGGGCAGTGTCGAGGAAGTCCCGTTCGGCGGCGGAGCCGCGGTCGTGGGCGAGCCGGAACGTGACGGTGTGCGTGATCATGACCCCATTCTGGCGGGTTGCTTGAGGAGGAGACGCACGCGGGAATCTCCTGTCGGAGGACCTCCTGGAGGAAATCGCGCGCGTGTCGTGGCCGAAGCTCCTCTGCGACGGGAGGCCCTGGTAGGGTCCAGATCAAAGGCAGGGAGGCCAGGTGTCGACAGTCGGCATCGTCGCTGAACGTCCGGGCGAAGCCCGTGTCTCGTCCAGCCCGAGTTCCGTGAAGAAGCTCGTCTCCCTGGGCTACGACGTCGTGGTGGAGCGCGGAGCCGGCGTGCGCGCCGCCTTCACCGACGAGGCCTTCGCCGCAGCGGGCGCCCGCATCGTCGCCCGCGACGACGCGTGGGCCGCCGACATCGTGCTCAAGGTCGCGCCTCCCGTCGACGACGAGATCGCCCTGCTCGCCGACGGCGCCACGCTCGTCGCGTCGCTCAGCCCCGCGCTCCGTCCCGACCTCCTGGCCGCCCTCTCGCAGCGGGGGATCACCGCGCTCGCGCTCGACGCCGTGCCGCGCATCTCGCGCGCGCAGTCGATGGACGTGCTCAGCTCGATGGCGAACATCTCCGGCTACCGCGCGGTCGTGGAGGCCGCCCACGAGTTCGGCCGCTTCTTCACCGGCCAGGTCACCGCCGCCGGCACGGTGCCGCCCGCGAAGGTGCTCGTCGCCGGCGCCGGGGTGGCCGGTCTTGCCGCCATCGGTGCCGCCTCCAGCATGGGTGCGATCGTCCGGGCCACCGACCCGCGCCCGGAGGTCGCCGACCAGGTGCGATCGATCGGCGGCGAGTATCTTGCGGTGGAGGTCGGCGAGACCATGCAGTCCGCCGACGGCTACGCCCAGCAGACCAGCGATGCCTACGACCGCCGTGCCGCCGAGATCTACTCCGAGCAGGCGCGGGAGGTCGACATCGTCATCACGACCGCCCTCATCCCCGGCCGCCCGGCGCCGAAGCTACTGACCGCGGAAGACGTCGCGAGCATGCGGCCCGGCTCGGTGATCGTCGACATGGCCGCGGCCCAGGGCGGCAACGTCGCCGGGTCGGTCGAGGGGGAGCGGGTCGTGACCGACGGCGGCGTGACCATCCTCGGCTACACGGACCTCCCGTCGCGGCTGCCCACCCAGTCGTCGCAGCTGTACGGGAACAACCTGGTCAGCCTCCTCACCCTGCTGACCCCGCACAAGGACGGCCGGCTGACGCTCGACTTCGACGACGTCGTGCAGCGCTCGGTGACCGTGGTGCGCGACGGGGTGACGACGTGGCCGCCGCCTCCCGTGCAGGTCTCGGCGGCACCACCGCGCCCCTCGGCAGCGCCGATCGCTGCACCTGCGCCGAAGGAGCCGTGGCTGACGCCCGTGCGCCGGGCCGCGCTCACCGCGGTGGGGCTCGCGGCGCTGTTCCTGCTGACCGCCTTCTCGCCCGACCCGATCCCGCGGCACTTCACCGTGCTCATTCTGGCGACCGTCATCGGCTTCTACGTGATCGGCAACGTGCATCACGCCCTCCACACGCCGCTGATGAGCGTCACCAACGCCATCTCGGGCATCATCGTGGTCGGCGCGATCGTGCAGATCACCACGCCCGACCTCACCGTGCAGGTGCTGGCCGCGGTCGCTGTGCTCGTGGCCTCCATCAACATCTTCGGAGGCTTCGCGGTGACGCGGAGGATGCTCGCGATGTTCTCGCGCAGCGACGGCGCCGGGCCGGGCGGCTCCCAGCCGAGACCGGCCGGCCGCGGCGGGGCCGGCCGGTGACCGCGGTCGCCGTGGCGAACGCCGCCTACCTGGTCGCTGCCGTCCTCTTCATCCTCAGTCTCGCGGGGCTCTCCCGGCACGAGACCTCCCGGGGCGGCGTGCTCTACGGGATCGCCGGCATGGTCATCGCCCTCGTTGCGACGATCTGGCTCACCGCCGAGAGCGCGCTGGCGCCGTACGGCCTGGTACTGATGGCGATCGCGATCCTGATCGGCGCGACCATCGGGTTGTGGCGGGCGCGCGTCGTGCAGATGACCGGGATGCCGCAGCTGATCGCGCTGCTGCACAGCTTCGTCGGTCTGGCCGCGGTGCTCGTCGGCTGGAACGGGTATCTGTCGCATCCGCAGCTGCCCGGCGCGCTCGCCGGGGTGCACAGCGCCGAGGTGGTCATCGGCATCTTCATCGGCGCGGTGACCCTCACCGGCTCGATCGTCGCCTACCTGAAGCTGTCGGCGCGGATCTCGTCGAAACCGCTCGTGCTGCCCGGCAAGAACGCGCTCAACGTCGGCGCGCTGGTGGTGTTCGTGGCGCTCGCCGCCTGGTACGTGGTCACGCCCGAGCTGTGGCTGCTGGCGGCGGTGACCCTGGTCGCCCTCGCGCTCGGCGTGCACCTGGTGGCGTCGATCGGCGGAGGCGACATGCCCGTCGTCGTGTCGATGCTCAACAGCTACTCCGGCTGGGCGGCTGCGGCCTCCGGGTTCCTGCTCGACAATGACCTCCTGATCGTCACGGGTGCGCTCGTCGGCTCGTCCGGTGCCTACCTGTCGTACATCATGTGCAAGGCGATGAACCGGTCGTTCCTTTCGGTGATCGCAGGAGGCTTCGGCATCGAGGCGCCGGCGGCCTCCGGAGCCGAGGAACAGGGCGAGTACCAGGAGGTCACGGCCGAGCAAACCGCCGAGCTGCTGAAGAACGCGACCTCGGTGGTCATCACGCCTGGGTACGGGATGGCCGTCGCGCAGGCGCAGTACCCCGTCGCCGAGCTCGTGAAGAAGCTGCGCGAGAGCGGCGTGGAGGTGCGGTTCGGCATCCACCCGGTCGCCGGTCGCCTCCCCGGCCACATGAACGTGCTGCTCGCCGAGGCCCGCGTGCCCTACGACATCGTGCTCGAGATGGACGACATCAACGACGACCTGTCGCGCACCGACGTCGTGCTCGTCATCGGCGCGAACGACACCGTCAACCCGGCCGCCGCGGAGGACCCGGGCAGCCCGATCGCGGGCATGCCGGTGCTGCGCGTGTGGGAGGCCAACCAGGTCGTGGTGTTCAAGCGGTCGATGGCGGCCGGGTATGCGGGCGTGCCGAACCCGCTGTTCTACCGGGACAACACGCGGATGCTGTTCGGCGACGCCCGGCAGGCGGTCGACGAGATCCTGGGGTACTTCTGATGGTGGAGGTTTCATGACTGACCCGAATGCGCGCGCGGCACCCGGCTGGTACCCCGACCCGTACCGGGAGGCCCCGCTGCGCTGGTGGGACGGGACGCAGTGGACGGCACAGGTCGGCGGTCATGCTCCCGGCGGATCCGCCCGCCGGCCGCTCGCGCCCGAGACCCCGGTGTACACGGTGTGGATCTGGCTGGTGGTGCTGCTTCCGCTGGTGGGCGTGCTGCTGCTTCTCGTGACGAACCCGTTCAGCGGGTACATCCAGTTCTTGCGCAGCCTGGAGGCGTCGGCCCGCCCGTCCGTCTCGAGCATGCTGCAGATCTACAGCCCGGCTCTCCTGCTCAACTCGCTGGTCGGCTGGATGACCTTCGCCGCGACCATCGTCTTCTCCTGGCTCGACTACCGCGAGCTGGGCCGACGCGGGGTCGAGCGCCCCTTCCACTGGGCGTGGTCGTTCCTCTCGAGCGTGGTCTACGTGATCGGCCGCTCGGTCATCGTGCGCCGTGTCGCGCCCCGTCGCGGTCTCGTGCCGATCTGGGTGATGATCGCCGTGATCGGCCTCAGCCTGATCGTCACGGGAACGCTTTTGGCCCAGCTGATGTCGTCGATCATCCAGAGCGTGCCGGGTTCGGGCGTCGGATCCTGAGAACCCCGTGTCCGGCCGGGCGCGGAACGTCCGTTATGATGGCTGTCGTGCGTCCGCTCGCGGGCGCTCAGGAGACGTCGCATAGTTCGGCCTAGTGCACCACCCTGCTAAGGTGGAGTCCCCGTAAGGGGACCGAGGGTTCAAATCCCTCCGTCTCCGCACACAAGTCTGCTGGTCAGAGGGTGTTTTCCGTCTGATTTGGCCAAGACCTCACGAAAACCCCACAGTTGTGGTGTGTAGACATCGCTATCGCCGTGTCGTGCGGCCAGAGTTGCTTTACTTTCTGTTCGTGGTCTCCGCCGGTTTGGCTTTGCGGAGACCTTGCGGGCGCCCTGGGGCCATTAACTACCGATTGGCCGGGGGAAGCACGCATGTCTATCTACTTCGATGATGGTGTAATTGAATTACACGCGTGTAAGTTCAAGCGAATCGCGCTTTACTTGAGCCGCTGGCCTTGGAGATCAAGCTAACTTGAAGGACGCGATGGAAGAGCGACGGTTTGCAAACAGTCCTATCGGAAACCTCATCCCAATTCGAGGAACTGATAGGCACGGTGTGCCCTACGAGCACTTCGCATTTGCAGCCCATCCGCTTGGTGGGCCGCCACAGTTGGCCACGTCGACCTGGGCGCGGCTTTCTGCTGCCAATCGTGCTCTCGGCCGACTCCAGCAAGGATCGTTGGTTGTCATCAATCCGGGATTGCTCCGCCAGCCAACCCTTCGTCGCGAGGCGCAAAGCACCTCCGCCCTTGAAGGCACATACGCTCCGCTCGAGGACGTGCTGGCTGCGGACGTTATGGGAGACGGAATTCGGTCCGCTGCGCTCAATGAAGTTCTCAACTACGTCGCGGCCGCAGAAAATGGATTTCATTGGGTGCAGCAACAGCGCGCAATCACTACTGGTCTTCTATGTGATCTACATCGCACTCTCGTGTCCGGGACATCCGCCAATACGGCGGAAGCGGGTCGAATCCGTCGAGTGCAAGTTGTGATCGGAGCCCGTGGAGGAAGGGTCGAGGATGCCAGGTTCATTCCGATGCCAGAGGGGCCGCCCTTAGAAGCTGCAGTCAACGATCTATTGGCCTGGATGCAGAACCCGGTAGGTGATCTGGATCCAATCGTCGCCACCGCCATGGCGCATTATCAGTTCGAGACTTTGCACCCTTTCAATGACGGCAATGGACGAATAGGCCGACTCCTGATCGTCCTTCAGCTCGTCACGCTCGGCGTTCTTCCCGAAGGACTCCTGAGCGTATCGCCATGGTTTGAGCAACGGCGCGAGGAGTATCAGGACCTGCTTTCACATGTCAGCGCAACAGGTGAGTGGGACGACTGGGTTGCGTTCTTCGCGAAGGCCATCGAGGTGTCTGCTGTGGATTCCGCCAACCGGATCAGCCGACTTCTGGAACTCCAGAGCGCGTATCACGAGATCCTGCGCGAGGCAGGCGCGCGAGGTGCAGTGCGGGATATCGCCGACATCCTAATAGGCTCCCCCTTCGTCAATATTCCGAACCTTCGCGATCAGACCGGTCTCACGTATCAAGCCGTTAGCAATGCGGTTCGACGTCTCGTCGAGCTGGGCATACTCGAACAACGGAACACTGCGGGCGTCATGGCATTCCGTGCGCCGGCTGTCTTTGACATTATTTCGGCGCCAAGTTCAGCCGCTTGAGCACATGAACTTGCGGAGCGCGGCGTAACCAACGAAACGACCACGCATCGCTACGGGCCGGTCCTGGTGGATGGGCCGGCCACGGCCACGCAGCTCAGTGAGGGGTGTGTCTTGCCGAAGGCCGTCGCAGCACCAAGTCGTGCCTAATCCCGATGCGATAATCAGCACACTGAGAGGTGGCGTCCCTTCGGCTGCAGCCTTTCCGGGTTTGGATCCGTGTACGATTCGGGACGATCGTGCATGGCCGCGAACGGTACGCGATGAGCTCGGCGCGCTTCCAATCCCTTGAAGCGGTTCGCGACAGTCACAGTATCGATAACGTTGTTGATGCCGGTTCTGGCGGTGGTCGATGGGGAGGAACTTGTTGATGGACCACATGAGCCAGGTCTGGGAAGCCGATTACGGCGACCGGGAGCCGACCCTCTCCGGCCTTCGAACCATCCTCGAAGACGCCACGGCAGGCGCATTGACCGGGGTGATGGTGTTCGTGAACAACAACCCATACCGTCTCGAGTACTTCGTCAGCATGAGCTACTCAACACGGCACGCTGACGCTGATCTAACCGCGGCGCGGGTCGCGCAGATCATGCGCGAAGCCGGGGCGAGGGAGCGAAGTGATCTTGACCCAGATGAACTGATTGCCTCCATCGGTGCTCAACGCTTTAACGCCATCTCCTTGACGGATGCCCGCACTGTCAATCTGGCAGAGGAGTGCTTCTCCTGGCCTTCGAGATCGGACCTGGTTGCGCGAGGCTACGATCATCGACCATATGGCGCCCGGTCCCGCGTATTTCTTAGCCACTCCTCTGACGCCAAACCGACGGTTCGTCGATTGCGTGGTCTCCTCCAAGATCGCGGTCTGGCGACCTGGTTCGATGAGGTCGATATTGAGGCGGGTGAACCCCTCGTCACGGCGATCGAGGACGGGATCGCAGGTTCGAAGGCGGTGATCTTTTGGGTGGACAGAAGCTTCCTTCAGTCACGTTGGTGCAAGTACGAAATGGATGGGTTCTTCCATAGGTACGCCGACACCGGTACTTTCAAACTCTTCACTATTGTCGATTCGACGGTCAGCCACGGCGAACTGCCGTCGCTGTTGCAGCGCCTCAAGTACCTGCCTGCAGAGCAACGAGATCCGGCACGATCCGCCGCGGACAGCCTTACGGGACCACTGAAGCGTCACCTGGGCGAATAGCGCACCGAGCCGGGCTGATTGCCTCAGCGTGGTTGCTTCTACTGTGGGCATAATGCGTGGCGCAGGACTCCTTTCGGTGACGTCGCGATCGGCGGGAACCTGGTTGATCAGCGGGGTTTGATCCGTGATCCGTGATCCGTGATCCGGGCTCTACGCCCTACGCCACCGCCTTCTGAATAAGCCCCCGCAGCACAGCCTCCGTCTCCGCATCCAACCCGGTGATGTTCCACACCAGCGGGTGCATCGTCGCCCCCTCCTCAAACGCAGGGTTTAGATCCTCCCCGAACCCGAACGCGATGAAGCCCTTGCCCGTCTTGATGTAGCAGACGTCCTTACCGTCGCGCACGTAGAAAGGGAGTCCCCAGCGGACGACCGGTTCGAGCGTCGGTGCGGTTTCGCGGATGATGGCGTGCAGGCGCTCACCGATCTCGCGATATGGTGCGGCGGCCCCGCTGAGGTTGGCGAGGACGGCGGCGTCGCCCTTCTTGGCGAACATTCGTGATCGACCTCCATGAGATGTGCCGTGTCGTCACGGCATTTTCACCATAGTGCTCATCGCGCCCGTCCGGAGTCTCGCGCCCCTACCCGCGACCGCACCCCGTGCGGTGATCGTCGTGCAACCGGACCCGATGACCCGGGCCCGGCCTCCACGATCAGGAAGCGAGAGACCGATGACCGACGCCGATGACATGACCCCGCACCAGGAGACTCCCGTGTTCGGGGACCCCGACCTTCCGCAGGAGGGCATCGTCACCACGCAAGGAGACACAGCGAGCACGACGATGACCGGGCCGCAGAGCCCAGCGCTGGCCGCGCAGTTCCCGAGTTCGATCGCCGCGCCGGCGACGGACATCAGCACGCAGGCGTTCTTCTGGTCGTCGTTCAACATCTCGCCGCGGCGCGTGCAGCGCGGCGGCTGGGCGCGGGAGCTGGCGCAGGAGGACTTCGCCATCTCAGACGAGATCGCGGGCGTCAACATGTGCCTGGAGGCCGGCGGCATCCGCGAGCTGCACTGGCACCAGACGGCCGAGTGGTCGCTCATGACGCGCGGCGGTTGCCGGGTCACCACGCTCAGCCGGGAGGGCCTCCCGAGCGTCGAGGATGTGTTCGAGGGCGATCTGTGGTTCTTCCCGGCCGGGCTGCCGCACTCGCTGCAAGGCCTCGGACCGGACGGCGCCGAGTTCGTGCAGGTGTTCGACGACGGCGCACAATCGGAGTCCAACACGCTGCTGCTGACCGACTGGTTCGCGCACCCCGCCCGACGTCCTCGCCAAGAACTTCGGGGTCGCGCAGGAGGCCTTCACCGACATTCCGCTGCACAACCTGTGGATCTTCCCCTCCGACGTGCCGGGCGACCTCGAGAAAGACCAGCTCGCCGCCGGCGTGCAGTGGGGCGGCACCGAGCCGGTGATCTTCCGGCTGGGGCAGTCCAAGCCGCGCTACGAGAACTCCGGAGGCAGCATCCGTATCGCCGACAGCACCAACTTCCCGGCAGCCAAGACCGTCGCCGCCGCGCTGACGGTCATCGAGCCCGGTGGCATGCGCGAGCTGCACTGGCACCCCAACGCCGACGAATGGCAGTACTACCTCACGGGCTCAGCGCGGATGACCGTGTTCAACACCGGCCCGCACGCCGACACGATGGACTTCCACGCAGGCGATGTCGGCCTGGTCAAGCGCAACTTCGGGCACTATGTGGAGAACACCGGCGACGACCAGCTCATCTACATCGAGACCTTCAAGGCGCCCTTCTACGAGGAGGTGTCGCTCGCCAACTGGCTCGGCCACCTCCCGCCGTCGCTCGTCAGCGCGCACCTGAACATCCCCGAGGAGGTGCTGGCGAGGTTCCCGGGCGAGACGCAGGGGATCGTCCTGATCCGCTGAGATCGCAGCACACCATCGAAGCCGCGACCTCGTTTCTCCGACCTCGGGGTTCGACGCGGCCGTGCTGGGCTGGTGGTCGATCGAACAGGCGGAGCTGGAGACACGAGCGGGGTTCTACTCGGGCAGGCTCTGAACCCTGACGGCGACCGCACGAGCGAACCCGCGTTCGACGAGGTCCACTTCGAATCCGGCCAGCCGCTCCAGGTGGCGGGATACCCTCAGCGGTCCGACCATGAACGGATCGCATCCGGCATCGTGCACCAGCTCGCGGGCCGTCGTCGTCGCCGGTCCGTCATCAGATGCGACGAGGACCTGCACTCTGGAGGGGTCGTCGGCAGGAGCCGGCCCGGCGAGCATTTCCGCGTAGACCGTGTTGAACGCCTTGACCACACGAGCTTCCGGAGCCGCAGCGGCAATCCGCTCGGCGAGTGACAGCCCGTCGCCGAAACGACTGGCGAAGTCCGGCGGATCGATCGGGTTTCCGATATCGATCAGCACCGTTCCAGCGAGCAGGTCCGCCAGCGACCCGACGACATCGACGGCCACGACGAGCACCTCCGCCTGCGCCGCGTCTCGGTATGCGGCTCCTCGGCTTCGCGGTACGGAGCGGGCAACCGACTGTGCTCGGGACAGGTCGCGCGACCCGATGACGACCTCATGGTTCGCGTCGGCCCACCGTCGACCGAGCGCGACCGTCATCGCCCCGGTCCCGAGTATCCCGATCTGCACGAGATGAGGCTACCGGTGGCTGAGCGTGCACCGATGATGATCAGTCACTGGCACACGAGCAGCGCTCCAACACTCGACCGGGCCGCCCGCCGGATTCGACGCTCGCGGAGCGTTCCACTTCTGAGGCGCGAGATCTGCCCAGCCTTACCGAACCGCCCTCCAAAACACCCCCACCCGCCCACGCGCGACGCCCGCAGGGACTACCGTGAGACGATGACCACCGAGGATTCCGCGCCCAGCGAGGCAGAGCCCACCGAACCCGTGACCTCCTTCTCGGACCTGGGGCTCGATGCCGCAGTGCTCAAGGCTCTGAGGGACGTCGGCTACGAGACGCCGTCGGCCATCCAGGAGGCGACCATCCCGCTGCTGCTGCAGGGCCGCGACGTCGTCGGGCTCGCCCAGACCGGCACGGGCAAGACGGCCGCGTTCGCGCTGCCGATCCTGTCCAGGCTCGACCTGTCGCAGAAGAACCCGCAGGCGCTCGTGCTCGCGCCGACGCGCGAGCTGGCCCTGCAGGTGGCGGAGGCGTTCGAGAGCTATGCGGCCCACATGAAGGGAGTGCACCTCCTGCCGGTTTACGGCGGCCAGGGCTACGGCGTCCAGCTTTCGGCACTCCGCAGGGGGGTGCACATCGTGGTCGGCACGCCCGGCCGGATCATGGACCACCTCGACAAAGGCACGCTCGACCTCTCCGAGCTCAAGTATCTGGTGCTCGATGAGGCCGACGAGATGCTGAAGATGGGGTTCGCGGAGGATGTGGAGACGATCCTCGCCGACACCCCGGACGACAAACAGGTCGCCCTGTTCTCGGCGACGATGCCCGCTCAGATCCGACGCATCTCGAAGAAGTACCTCCACGATCCCGAAGAGATCACGGTCAAGACCAAGACCACCACCTCGGCCAACACGACCCAGCGTTACCTGGTCGTGTCGTACGCGCAGAAGGTCGACGCGCTCACCCGCATCCTGGAGGTCGAGAACTTCGAGGGGATGATCATCTTCGTTCGCACCAAGAACGAGACCGAGACGCTCGCGGAACGGCTGCGTGCCCGCGGCTACTCGGCGGCGGCGATCAACGGCGATGTGGCGCAGGCCCAGCGCGAACGCACGGTCGACCAGCTCAAGTCGGGGAGGCTCGACATCCTGGTCGCCACGGATGTCGCCGCGCGCGGCCTCGACGTCGAACGGATCAGCCACGTCGTCAACTTCGACATCCCAGTCGACACCGAGTCGTACGTGCACCGCATCGGCCGTACCGGCCGCGCTGGGCGCAGTGGCGCGGCGATCAGCTTCGTCACTCCCCGTGAGCGCCGCCTCCTCACCGCGATCGAGAAGGCCACGCGTCAGCCGCTGACTCCGATGCAGCTGCCCAGTGTCGACGATGTCAACGTCACCCGACTCGCCCGCTTCGACGACGCGATCACGGAGGCTCTGGCGCAGGAGGGCCGCATCGCTCGGTTCCGCGACATCATCGGCCACTACGTCGAGCACCACGACGTGCCGGAGGCGGACGTCGCGGCGGCGCTCGCCGTTGTGGCACAGGGCGATGAGCCGCTGCTGCTGAGCGCCGACGACGCGCTCTCGCAGCGCGTCGACCGCGACTCCCGCGACGACAGAGCCGGGCGACCCGATCGGGGAGGGCGGGACGACCGGCGCGGCGCGCGCGACGAACGCGCGGCGAGACGGGAACGCAACGACAGGCCGATGGCGCCCTTCCGCATCGAGGTGGGCAAGCGGCAGAAGGTGGAACCGCGTCAGATCGTCGGCGCGCTCGCCAACGAGGGCGGCCTGAGCCGGGAGGACTTCGGGCACATCCGCATCATGCCCGACTTCTCCATCGTGGAACTGCCTGCGGATCTTCCCGGTGACACGCTCTCCCGCCTCTCAGGCACGCGGATCAGCGGCAAGCTCATCGAGATCCGGCCCGACCGCGGCGCCGGCGCTCGCCGAGGCGGCCCGTCGCGCGACGACCGGCCGCGACACGACGACCGGCCGCCGCGCAAGCCGCGGCAGCGCTGACTTTCCACCTGACGCGCTCCTGGGTGGTCCGGCTGCAGCCCCGCAACCGCAGCGCAGTCCCCCGGCGCAGCGTGAGTGTCACAATCCAGCCATGACACAGAAGCAGCGCAGCGAGCTCAAGAGCACCGGCTATGAGATCTTCATCGGCATCCTGTCGATCCTCTCGATTGTCAACATCGTCCTGCTGTATGTCCTGCGCGACCCGGCGCTCAATGACGTCATCGAAGTGATGAATGCCATCTTCAGCGGGGTGTTCCTGATCGATTTCGCGTATCGAATAGCGACCGCGCCGTCCCGGTCGGCCTACTTCTTCCGGCATTTCGGGTGGGCCGACCTGCTTGCGAGTCTTCCATTCCCGCAGTTCAAGGTGTTGCGCGTCTTCCGTCTGGTGCGCGTCTATCGGTTGCTGAGCAAGGTGGGAATCCGCACGATCGGCCGGACGCTCGTCAAAGACCGGGCGGGGAGCGCCCTGTACGTACTGTTGCTGATGGGCGTGTTCGTGCTGCAGTTCGGGAGCCTTCTGGTGCTGCGTGTGGAGGAGCATGCTCCCGGTGCGAACATCACCACGGCCGCGGATGCGCTCTGGTACACCATCGTGACCATCTCGACCGTCGGGTACGGTGACCAGTACCCAGTGACGCAGGCGGGCCGAATCATCGGGTCGGTCATCATCGTGGTGGGCGTCGGCATCTTCGGCACGTTCACCGGATATCTGGCGACCGTGTTCCTCGGTTCGAACACGAGCGAAGGGGATGCGGGCGCCACGACAGCCGAGACCGAGCCCGCACCAGCCGGGGCGCCGGCGGAGTCGGCGGCGAGCGCTGCGACGATCGCACAGTTGCGCGTCCTCCTCGATCAGTCCGAGGCGAACCTCGCCGAGATGCGGCAGCTGATCCACGACCGCTGAGACGGATGCGAGGACTCCCGGGTTCCTTTTCTTAAGTCGTGGCTTGGCCGCGGTCCCGTAGCGTTCGAGGTTCCGGCCCGATCGACCGCGTCGCTCGGCGACCTCCTCTCGCAGCCCACCTCCGACGGAGGTCTCGGGCTCGGCACGGTCATCACCAGCCTCATCTTTCTCGCCGCCATCATCGCGCTCGTGGTCTTCCTCACCATCACGCGGCGCGGACGGACTTCGCGACAGGGAGTTCCGGCCGACGACTACGAGATCGTATTCGAGGGCTGATCGCACCGGCCTGCCACGCGGCGCTTCCGGTAGAACGACCGTGTCCGTAAGGTGGCCGCAGAAGGGGGTCCGAATGACGGGGCCGGACGGAACCACGGTGGTGCGCAGCCGGACGCGCTTGGGCGGTCCAGAGGCGTGGCTGATCTGGGTGCTGGCCACCATCTTCGTGGTGTGGTTGTTCTCGATCCAGACCGGCTACGCGGTGGTGTCGCCGGAGATCCAGAAGTCCGCGGGCCTCAGCCTGGAGCAGATCGGGTTGGCAGCCTCCATCTACACGTGGGTGTTCGCTGTGGTGCAGTTCTTCTCGGGCGCCCTCCTCGACCGGTTCGGATCCCGGCCCCTCCTGGCGGTCGCGGTCGGGTTCGTCACGGTGGGTGCATTCCTCTACTCGGGCACGACGAGCTTCGCCATCCTCGCCGTGGCGCAGGCCGTCCTGGCGATCGGGGCGTCCTTCGGCTTCGTCGGCGCCGGGTACATCGGCGGGAAGTGGTTCGAAGCGGCGAAGTACGGGCTGATGTTCGGGCTGGTCCAGGCGTTCGCGTCGCTCGGCTCCGCCGTCGGGCAGCCGGCGATCCTGGCGTTCCTGCAAACGCTGACCTGGCAGCAGCTGCTGGTGGCGTTCGGGTGCGTCGGCGTCCTGCTCGTGGTTGCGTTCATCGTGTTCGTGCGGGATCCCGCACCCGCATCCGGTCCGCACGCGGCCGTTCGGCACCGCGGCACCGTGCTGGCGCAGATCCTCGGCGAACTCGGCCGGTGCTTCGCGAACCGGGAGGTGGTGCTCGCCGCGCTCCTGTCCGCCGCCTCGTTCGGGACCATGCTCGCGGTCGGCACCCTGTGGGGTCCGCGGATCATGGAGGCCAGGGGGATGTCGACCGTGTTCGCGACGGTCCTGACCGCGGCCGCCTGGCTCGGCCTCGCGGTCGGCGCGCCCCTGGCGAACATCGTCTCGAACCGCTGGGGGAGCAGGAAGTGGCCGGCCGCGATCTCGCTGGCGCTGCAAGGTGTCGCGATCGCGTCGGTGATCTACCTGCCGACCGAGGTGGAGGGCGCGGCGCTCGCGCTGATGTTCGCCGTCGGCCTGTTCTCCGGTGCACAGATGCTGGGCTTCACCGTCGCCGGCGAGACGGTGGACAGGTCCCTGATCGGCAGCGCGTCGGCGATCGTCAACGGCTGCTGCTTCATCGTCAGCGGCCTGCTGACCGCCATCCCCACGGCATTCCTCCCCGAGACGCCCGACCTCGCCGACTACCGGTCCGTGCTCTGGCTGATGCCGGTGGTCCTCACGGTCGGCGTCGTCGCGTCCCTCCTGCTGCGCGAACGGCCGCGGGGCCACGCGTGAGCCGGTACCAGCCGGTATTAGCCGGGCCGACGAGGGCCAGTCGGGCCTCCGTCGACAGGGCGGGGTGGCAGCAGAAGAACATCAGCCGGAGCCGGTCGTCGTCGACGGCCCCGAGCGGTTCGGAGGGGGTCTCGTCGTGCAGCATCGGCGCCTCCCGGTGCTTGCCGTCGCGCTTGCTCTCGCGGCGGAGGCGGTCGATGGCCTTGCGTGCCGCGGTGGTGGTCGGCCAGGCGCCGGGACGGTTCGGCGCGGTTCGCGGGCCGCATCGTTTCAGCGGCCTCATCACTGCTACGGATTGCATCGAGGCAATCCGACCATGCGGGGAGGGGAATTCGGAAGGGGATGTGTGAGGCTTGTCGAATGACGGGAGTCGACTCGCCGACCAGCTATGCGGTGGTTGCTCTGTTCGAACCGCTCACACTCGGTGTCCGGATCAACCGGGCGAACTGGCCGGCGCACGTGACCCTCGTATCGAACTTCCGTGCTGTCGCGCCGGCCGAGACGGTGGCAGGTTTCGTCCGTGATGCCGATCCGTTGGCCGAACCTGTGGCGATGGAGCTCGGTGCGCTCGCCTTCTTCGGGCCGAACCACGACGTGCCGGTCCGGTTGGTGCATTCGGCGCCGGCCGAGCGCATCCATGACCGTCTGGCGGATCGCGTCGAGATGTTGCCGGGTTTCACTGCGGAGGAGCCCGACTATGGGCGAACGGGGTATCGGCCTCACCTGACACTCGGGTCGATCGTTACCGCTGCCGAGGGCGAGCGGCGGTATGCGGTTCAGCTCGCGATCGTGGAGATCCTCGAGAGCGACGCGCAGGTCGTCGCCCTCATCGCGGACGACTCCTGAGCACGGTGGTATAACGTTGTAAAGTCTCTGCCGGAAAAGGGGGTCTCGGATGGCGGCGACGCTGCACGACGTGGCCCGGCGGGCCGGTGTGTCGATCAAAACCGTCTCCAATGTCATCAACGACTACCCCCACATCCGCCCTGCTACCCGGCTGAAGGTCGAGGAGGCGATCGCCGAGCTCGGCTACACGCCGAACCTGACGGCGCGCAACCTGAGGTCGGGGCGCACCGGGGCGATCGCGCTCGCGGTTCCCGACCTGAAGCTGAACTACTTCGCGGAGCTTGCGGCCCTGGTGATCGCCGAGGCCGAGCGAGCCGGGGTCGCCGTGCTCGTCGAGCAGACCGGCGGCGAGCGGGAGCGGGAGCTGGAGCTGTTGCAGAGCCCGCGGCGCAAGCTCACCGACGGGCTGATCTTCAGCGCTCGGGGCCTGGAACAGGAGGATGCGCCTCGACTCCAGGTGCCGTACCCCCTCGTGCTGCTGGGCGAGCGGGTCTTCGACGGGAACGTCGACCACGTCACCATGCGGAACGTGGAGGCCGCGAAAGCGGCGACGGAGTACCTGCTCGCGTCCGGCCGGCGTCGCATCGCGGTCATCGGCGCCCACCGCGACGAGGTCGTCGGCTCGGCCGGCCTCCGGCTGCGGGGACACCGGCAGGCGCTCGAGGAGGCGGGAGTCCTGTCCGACCCCGAGCTCATCACGTACACGGACCCGTGGCATCGCCTCAACGGGGCGACCAGCGTGCGGGATCTCATCGATCGGGGCGTGCCGTTCGACGCGGTGTTCGCACTGAACGACGCGCTCGCGTTCGGGGCGATGCGGGCGCTCGAGGAGGCCGGACTCCGGGTCCCCGCGGATGTCGCCGTGATCGGATTCGACGATGTCGACGAGGCCGCGTACTCGATCCCCTCGCTCACGACCGTGGACCCGGGGCGAGCCTGGATCGCGCGCACGGCGGTGGAGCGGCTGCTGGAGAAGATCACGGCTCGGGACGGTGCCGGGGCCGCCCGCCTCCTGCTCGCCGACTTCCGGATCGTCGAACGCGAGTCCGCCGTCGCTGCCGGTCAGCCGCTCGGCTCGCGTGCTTGACGTGATCCGGGATCGCCGACTAGCATCCCTCTACAACGTTTACCTCCATCGTTGTAGAAGGCGAAGATCCCTCCATGACCACCGCGCACCTCACCATCGACCCGCGTTTCGCGATCGGCGCTGTCCGGCGACGCCTGTTCGGCGGGTTCGTCGAGCACCTCGGCCGCCACGTCTACGACGGCATCTACGAGCCCGGCCACCCGGAGGCCGACGAGGACGGCTTCCGCCGCGACGTGATCGAGCTCGTGAAGGAGCTCGGAGTGTCCACCGTCCGCTACCCGGGAGGCAACTTCGTCTCCGGGTTCCGGTGGGAGGACAGCGTCGGCCCGCGTGAGCAGAGGCCGCGCCGGCTCGACCTGGCGTGGCACTCGACCGAGACCAACGAGGTCGGCCTCCACGAGTTCGCCTCCTGGCTCGACAAGGTCGGCAGCGACCTCATGATGGCCGTGAACCTCGGAACGCGCGGCACACTCGAGGCGATCGACCTGCTCGAGTACTCCAACGTCCCGGGGGGAAGCACCCTCAGCGACCAGCGCATCGCGAACGGCCGCCGCGAGCCGTTCGACGTGCGCATGTGGTGCCTCGGCAACGAGATGGACGGCCCCTGGCAGCTGGGCCACCGCTCGGCCGACGATTACGGCAAGCTCGCGTCGCAGGCCGCGAAGGGGATGCGGCAGCTCGACCCGACGATCGAGCTGGTGGTGTGCGGCTCGTCGGGCGCCTCCATGCCGACCTTCGGCGAGTGGGAGCGCGTGGTGCTCACCCACACGTACGACGATGTCGACTACATCTCGCTGCACGCCTACTACCAGGAGAAGAACGGCGACCTGGACAGCTTCCTCGCGTCCTCCACCGACATGGACCACTTCATCGAGTCGGTCGTCACCACGGCCGACCACGTGAAGGCGGTGCGCGGCAGCGACAAGACGATCAACCTGTCGTTCGACGAGTGGAACGTCTGGTACCTCGACCGGTTCGAGGGCGTCGACAAAATCGCGGGCATCGACAACTGGCCGATCGCGCCGCGGCTCCTGGAGGACGCCTACTCGGTGGCCGACGCCGTCGTGTTCGGCAGTCTGATGATCTCGCTGCTCAAGCACGCCGACCGGGTGACCAGCGCGTCCCTCGCCCAGCTGGTCAACGTGATCGCGCCGATCATGACCGAGCCGGGAGGCCCGGCGTGGAGGCAGACGACGTTCTTCCCGTTCTCGATCACCTCCCGCCTGGCCCGCGGCAACGCGCTGCGCCTCCCGATCGAGAGCCCGACCCACACGACGGCGGTCTACGGCGAGGTGCCCCTCGTAGACGCCGTGGCGACCAACGACCCCGAGACCGGCCGCACCGCGGTGTTCCTGGTGAACCGGAGTGTGACGGAGACGGTCACGGTGACCGCCGACATCCGCGCACTCGGCGATGTGCGCATCCTCGAGTCGCACAGCCTGACCGACGACGACGTGAACGCGACGAACACGCTCGACGACCGCGAGCGCGTCGCCCCCGGCGCGGCCACGGTCGCGATCACCGACGGGATTCTGACCGTAGAGCTGCCCCCGGTCTCGTGGACGGCGGTGTTGCTGGGCTGATCGGCGAACTGCCTGTCGGCGATCGAGGCCGGCGCGAGCGGCTACCTCCTCAAGGACGCGCCGCTCGACGAGCTCGTCGCCGCCGTGCGGGCCGCTGCGGCAGGCGAGAGCGCGCTCGCCCCGGTGATAGCGAGCCGGCTCATGGCCCGGATGCGCTCGCCCCAGGTGACGCTCTCGGCCCGCGAGCTCGAAGTGCTCGAGCTCGTGGCGCAGGGACCGGGGAACGCCGAGATCGCCCGCCGCCTGCACATCGCCGATGCGACCGTGAAGTCGCACCTGGTGCACGTGTTCACCAAGCTCGGGGTGGCCTCCCGCACCGCGGCCGTGAACGCGGCGCGGTCACAGGGGATGGTGCGCTAGGGCCGCTGGCCCGCACATTCGTCACGAATGTTGCTCTTGGCGCCGTGAAACGCGCCATTCGTCACGAATGTGCGCGCGTCGGCCCGAATGGGACGATGGGGGCAACTACGTGCCCCTCGATGTCACCTCCTCCGCATCGGCCGCACGGTGAGCGACTCCACGGTGCCCGTGCTCGGGAGGTCGACGGCGACGCGCACGGTCGCGGCGACCATCTCCGGGGTGATCGTGTACGCCGTGTCGTAGTCGTGGCCCTCACGGGCGACCAGCGCGCGCTGCATGTCGGTGTCGACGCGGCCCGGGTGGATGCTGGTGACGCGGACGCCGGTGTGCCGTTCCTCCTCGCGGAGGGCGTCGGTGAGCGCTCGCAACGCGAACTTCGAGCCGGAGTACACGCCGCCGCCCGCTCCGCTGGTCAAGCCCGACCCGCTGTTGATGGCGACGACCAGCCCCTGCGCCGACCGCAGGGCGGGGAGGGCCTGGCGGAGGAGCGCTGCCACCGAGAAGACGTTGACCTCGAAAACGTGGCGCCAGGTGGCGTCGTCGGTGTCGGCGATCGTTCCGCCGTCCTCCACCCCTGCCGACAGCACGAGGGCGTCGAGGCGGTCGGGCAATGGCGGCAGGGCCTCCGCGGTCAGGTCGCCCACGAACGGCTCTGCGGAGGGCAGGGCGGCGACCGCCTCGGCCACGGCGCCGGCATCGCGTCCGCCAACCAGCACGTGGTGTGTGCGGCCGAGCTCCTCCGCGATCGCGCGGCCGATGCCGCGGGAGGCTCCGGTGACGAGGACGACAGGGCGAGTGGGTGGATCGGTGGTGGCCATCCCCCGACTCTACGACCGTTCGCAGCTGCCGGATGCGGTGCAGTTCTCAGCCGCCGAGCGCGGCGACGACGGCCTGCGACAGCGACGGCCGCGGCGAGGAGGGCCAGCAGGTAACGCACCCCGTCAGTGTTCTCCCTGCGGTTCCAGAAGCCTCTCAGGATCGCCTCCGGAAGAGCCCCGCACCGGTTGCGCCCGCCGATTTTCAGGGCTTCCTGAGGTCTCCGCCCGTACTCTAACCACCGGCGCCGGCAGCAAGCGTCCCCAGTGCCTCGCTGCCGGCGCCGCTCCGCACCGGGTTCCTCACCTCCTGCCACTTCATCAGCATCGGCTTCAGCCTCCCCGCGCTCGTGCAACGGTTGGGCCGCCCGCTGCCCGGCTACTTCAGCGCCTGCCTGATCGCCTTCGCGTCCGCCTCGGCCTTGGTGACGGCGGCCCGCGCGGAGTCGAGCGTCGACTTCACCGACGACAGTGCCGCGTGGTTCGAGTCGCAGACGCTGGGCGTCACCGCGAGCGCCGGAGGGTCTTCCGGCCTCCCTCAGCGTCGCCCCCGAATGTTCGGGTCTCGTAAAGGGACCGTTCGGGACGGGTATCGCTGCGCGTGAGGGGGCGCTGGCATCAGGGCCGCGAGATGAGACCTGCCCGCACGAAGGCGTCGATGCAGGTGGGCCGGCGGCGGTTGCGTTCGACAGTCTCGCCCAGGAAGGTGTCGAACTCGGTGACGCCGTCCGAGCCGGCCCGTGCAGAGACCGAGCGCATAGTCTTCAGGAGCCGCGCGGCGGTGCGATAGTTCTTCTGATCGGCTGCGATGAGCGTCTCGGCGACGATCACGCGGTAGACCGCGAGGGCATCCGAGGGGTGCGTCTGCGCCCGACCCTTGCAGAGATCGAGCCAGAGCGCGTGCTTTCCGCCGATCGCGATCCTCGCGGTCGCGAAGCCCCAGGCCTCATCCGTTCGCCCCTCCGTGAGCAGATACGCGGCGAAGCCGGGGGCGTCGCCGGCAGCCAGCTGAGGTTCGGCCGCACCCCGCTCGCGCGCCCAGACTCCGGCGCGTTCCGCGGTTTCGCGCAACGGCGCGAACGTCGCCGATGTCGGAAAACGCGCGAACCGCTCGCGTCGCGCCGTGACCGCTGCTTCGACGTCGCCCCGCGCGAAGGCGTCCTCGACGACGTACGACACCATCCGCTGGTCCCATCCGCGCGTGTCGAGCGCGATGGCGATGCCGGCGTACTCCAGGGCGTCGTCGTGGAGGCCGGCCTCGTCGAGATCTCGCGCGATGTATTCAGCGGCGAATCCTTTGGCGGGCTCACCTCCATAGGCGGCGACGATCGCATCCCGATCGCGATCGAGAACGGCAAGACGCGTCAACGGATACCGACCGTAGGGGCCAAGATCGAGCGCAGCGATGGCCTCCCGATACCGTTGGAGGCTCTTCGGGCTGAGCACGTCCGCGTAGTCGACAATGTCGGGGTCGAAGGCATCCTGGGTGCCGCCGTACCGGTAGTCGATGATCCACTTCACCACACGGGTCTGTTCGGCCTGCGTCAGCGATGGAGCGGAGGTGCACACCGCCGTGGCGTGCGCGCCGAGGAGTGTGCGGATCGCGTCACCCTGCGCGCCCGAGGAGTCGTCGGACTTCATGATGGCGCGTGTGCTCAACGTGATGGCGCGCTCGATCACGCGGATCAGTTCCGGAGTCGCCCGGATCGCGCGGCGGGCGAGCAGTTCGACAGTATCGCCGCAGTCATCCGCATAGTCGTTCGCCTGCCCGTAGTCGTAGAACCGCCGTTTGGGCGTCATGACTTCATTGACGAGTGTGAGAAGCGCGGCTGCGTCGGAGTGGAGGTGGGCCATTGAACCATACTGGCCGAAACAGGAGCACTGGCCGCCACGTGCCCCTCGGCCGACTACCCCGGCTCCTCCTCCGATTCCAGCGTCTCGTCCGCGTCGACGAAGTCGTCGTCCGTCTCGGTCGCCTCCACGGCCTCCGTTGCCTGCGCGCGGGCTTCGGCGTCCGCCTCCCGCTCCTGCTTCTCTCTGCTCATGCCCCCAGTCTCTCCCCGTCCGTCCTAGGTTGGAGTCGTGGATGCAGAGACGACCGCAGAGATCAGTGCCGACGCGTACTTCGTTCCCCTCGGCGACGGGAGGTACGTCCCGACTCGGCACGCGGGCGGCGCCTGGGCCGACGACGAGATGCACTTCAGTCCGCTGGGCGGGCTCATCACGCACGAGATCCTGCGCTACGCCGCGAATCCGGACGGTCCGGCTCTGCAGCTCGCCCGGATCAGTTTCGACATCCTCGGCTTCCTCGCCCTCGACGCGGTGGAGGTCGCGGTCGGGACCATCCGCCCGGGGCGCACCATCGAGCTCGTCGAGGCGACCGTCGTCATCCACGGGCGCACGGCTGTACGGGCGCGGGCCTGGCTGCTCTCGGCGTTCGACACCGCGGAGGTCGCCGGCGGCGCTCCTGCGCCGCTGCCCGCGCCCGAGACCGCGACGCCGTGGTCGATGCAGGACGACTGGATCGGCGGCTACGTCGCCTCCCTCGACTCGCGCGCGGTCCAGCCGCCGAGGGCCGGGCGTGGGACGGCCTGGCTGTCCACGCGGTGTGCGCTCGTCCACGGCGAGGAGGTGGACCCCGTGGCCGCCTGGATCACCCTCGTCGACACCGCCAACGGCGTCGCCGTTCGCGAGCACCCGACCCGGTGGATGTTCCCGAACGTCGACCTGACCATCCACCTGCACCGGGCGCCGACCGGAGGCTGGCTCGGGCTCGACACGGAGGTCGTGTTCGGCGCGACCGGTCTCGGAGTCACCCGGTCGGTCCTCCACGACCGCGACGGCGCGGTGGGCTTCGCCGAGCAGGCGCTCACCGTGCGGCGACTGACCGAGTAGCGAGCCATCCCGGGGCTTGACGATCAACTTGTTTTTTGCAAGTATGGGTGTCGTCCGCACAACGGACCCATGACAAGGGAGACCACGATGACCACGATGTTCGTCAATCTGCCGGTGACCGATCTGGAGCGCGCCAAGGCGTTCTACACGGCGGTCGGCTTCACCATCAACCCGCTCTTCACCGACCACAACGCCGCCTGCGTCGTCGTCGACGACGACCACAACTACTTCATGATCGTCACGCGGGAGTTCTTCCAGACGTTCACCGACCTCCCGGTCGGCGAGCCGTCGAAGAACGTGTCCGCATCCACGTCCCTCATGCTCGACAACCGCGAGACCGTCGACGCCACCGTCGCAAGCGGCCTGGCAGCGGGCGGCACCGAGTCGAAGGAGCCGGCGGACTACGGCTTCATGTACCAGCGTCAGCTGACCGACCCGGACGGCAACATCCTCGAGTTCGGCTGGATGGACCCGGTCGCCGCAGCCAAAGGCCCGGAGGCCTACATGAACCAGCAGGCCTGAGGTCGATGGTCGCGCGAGACTACGGCCAGTACGACGGCATCACGCGCGGCCTGGAGCTGGTGGGGGAGCGCTGGGCACTGCTCATCGTCCGTGACCTGCTCGTCGGGCCGCGCCGCTACGGAGAGCTCGCGGCGGGACTTCCCCGCATCCCGAGCAACATCCTGGCGGCGCGACTCAAGGAGCTGCAGGCGGCCGGAATCATCCGCCGGGCGCCGCGCTCCCGCATCGTCCTCTACGAGCTGACGCCGTACGGGCGAGAGCTCGAGCCGATCGTGCTCGCGCTCTGCGCGTGGGGGTTCAAGGCGATGGGGGATCCGCGCCAGGAGCAGATCGTCACCCCGGACTCGATGGCGATCTCGCTCCGCACCGCGTTCCAGCCGCAGGTCGCCGCCGCGCTGCCGTCGACGGCCTACGGCGCGCGTTTCGGCGAGGGCGGCCTCCTCATCCGGGTGGACGGCCCGACCCTGGCGGTGACGCGCGGCGACGGACCTGTCGACCTCGCGTTCGCGAGCGGCCCCGGCCTCCACCGGCTCATCTCGGGCGAGCTGGCTGCGGCGCACGCCATCGAGACGGGCGTCGTGGAGGTGCTCCGCGGCCCCGGCGACCTCCTCTCGCGCTTCGCGAGCACCTTCCACCTCGCCGCCTGACACGCTGTCCTGCTGTCGAGGGGCACGAAAACGCCCCTAAAGCGCGCCGATAAGGGCATCGACGTGCCCCTCGACGGCCCCTCAGTGGAGGATGCGGTAGTCCGCGAGCAGGTAGCCGGTCGCGGAGGTGACGTTCCGGAGCGTCTCGAGCCGCATCGACGGGAGGTCGTCGAGCAGCCGGCGACCGGCGCCCGCGATCCGCGGCGCGATCACGAGCCGCAGCTCGTCGACCACCCCCGCGGCCAGCAGCGCCCGCGCGACCGTGATGCTGGCGTGCACCCCGATGTCGCCGCCCTCGCCCTCCTTCAGCCGTCGCGCGTACGCGACCAGGTCGCCATCGACGGCCTCGGCGTTCGCCCATCGGCCGTCCAGCGGCGTGGAGGTCGCGACGTGCTTCTCGACCCCGTTGATGAACGTCGCGAACGGCTCGATCGTGCTCTCCGGCCAGAACCGCGACCACTCGTCGTAGCTGCGCCGGCCGAGGATCACGGCGTCCTGCGACGCGATCACGGCGCCGAGCTCGGCATCCATCGCGTCGTCCCAGTCGACGATGAACTCGTCGGGGTCGTCGGCCACCCCGTCGAGCGAGAGCAGTTCGTACACCACGATCTTGCGCATGCGGTACCTCCAGGCGATGTCCGGGCAGGCGCCAATGGAAACCGGCCCGCACCCACGCTACGCCGACGAACCGGACTGGACCGGGAAGAGATGCACGGGTCGACCTCGCGTTCGCGACCACCCGCTGAACGAGCGGATCGCGCTCGGAGGCGCTGCTGGCGTTACGGGATCCGTACGAAAGCGGGGTCGCCCCAGTACGGGCGTTCGGCGACCGTTCGGCCCCAGTCGGGGGAGTCGATGATGTCGATGGTCCCGTTCGACAGGACGTGAGCGAGCCCGATGTGTTCGCCGGCGTAGACGATCAGGTCGCCGTCCTGTACCTGGTCACGCGAGATGTGCACCCCGTGGGAAGCTTGCTCGTTCACTCCGCGCGGCAGCGCCACTCCGAACGCTGCGTAGACCCACTGGACGAGTCCGTCACACTCGAATCCGGCTGACGGAGACGCACCCGTTGAGTAGTGGACGACACCGATGTACTGTTCGGCGAACGCGACGATAGCGGCTCCTGACCTGGCCGCCGGGGGTGCGACGTCGACGGCGCGGTTTTCCCCCGTCCCTGTGGCGGCCGAGGCGACTGCCTGCGCCGCGGCTGCCCGGGCTGCGGCAGCTTGCGCGGCCGCGGCAGCTTGCGCGGCCGCGGCAGCCTGCGCGTGTGCGGCATCCAGCTGCGCCTGGGGTGTCGCTGACACGGTGTCCCTGGCGATCGGAGTCGCGGCGATCGCGGGGGGCACCGAGAGGGACTGCCCAGCTGAGAATCTGGGTCGTGCGTGCAGTCCCGGCGCGAGCGTATCCGCGAGTGCTGGCTGCGGCGCCGCCCCGTTGGCGCTCACCGTCACGAGCACGGCGACCAGCGAAGACAGGGCCTTGTGTCCGATCGGCGATGGCGGACGCACGCCCGAGCGCTTGCCCCGCACCGCGCTGTGCCTGCCACTCATCCGGACCCCACCTCCTCACAGGGAGTTTCGCGGCTCATTCTGCGCCGGGCCGACGAGACGCCGGTCAGCGGAGGCGCGTCAATCCGCGCGAGTGATTCTCGAATGTCATATGGTGGCTCACCTCGCAGACTGAAACGCGTCACCCTTCGTGACACGAGGGTCACGCTCGCGCGAGCACCTGGTGCTCAGCGTCTCGACGGGCCGCCGTGCCCGCGCGCGCTGACGCGCCCGGAGATCCGACTCGGGGCGCGTCTGCGTGGGGCTGTCCTCCCTGAGGAGAGCAGCTTCCAATCGCTGTTCTTGGTGCCGGGGTTGTTCCGGCGGAGTACCACTAGGCCGATCGAATTTCGACTGCGGTGAAGAGTCGGTCAATGACTGGTTCCGGACACAGGCGGGTCAGGCAGACCGCGCGGGTGCCCCGCGCACCTTCCTCGCGGTCCGCGGACAAACCATCGTGGGCTTTTACGCCTCCTTGGTAACCCAGATGGAGAAGGACGAGGCGGCTGAGGCATTCGGCATTGGCAGGGCCAAGTATCCGAAGCCGGCCATTCTCCTCGCCCAGCTCGGCGTTGATCGCGCGGAACAAGCCAGTGGGCTCGGCCGGAGACTTCTCGTGCATGCCCTCACCAACTTCGTCGAGGCTTCCAAACTCGTGGGATTCGAGGTCGTGCTGGTCGACGCGTTATCAAACGAGGTGTGTGCGTTCTACCGGAAGATGGGGTTCATCTCACTTGAGGACCACCCGCTACGCCTCTTCATGACACTGAAGACCCTCCGGGCAACCTTCAAATCAGTCGAGTAAAGCAAACACAGCTTGTTAGCGTACGTACTAAGTATGTCCGCTAGGTGGAGGCAAACATCCCGGAGGAACGATCGTGAAGACCGAACGCATCAATATTCGCCTGTCTGAAGAGGCGCGCGACATGCTGCGCGACGCCGCTGAGCTTCAGCAGCAGGATCTGACTTCGTTCATTCTTGGTCCGGCGCTTGAGAACGCTCGCACGGTGCTACTCGAGGCCGCGTTGCTTAAGCTCACGCCGCTGGAAGTGAACCAGATTGAGCGGGCTCTCGACGCTCCCGCTGTCGTCTCCAAACCACTTGCCGACCTGATCCGTCAGGTACAGACAAGCCAGGAGTTCGAGCCGGCCTAGTCTTCGACCTCAAGAAGTGGCTGGCAGCCAGCATTGCCACTCTTGATTGCAGGAATCGGCTAGTTTGGGCGCGGAGCATCCTGAGAGGACAACTCCCTCGCGCGGCCGGCGCCGACTTGACGCTGGATCCCGAGATCAACTTCGGTCAGCGGACCCTGACTCAATACGGGATCCGCGTCGACGACATCCTGGATCGGATCGCTGCGGGCGAGCATGGAGGAGGTCGCTGCCGACTTTGACCTCCCGCACGCGACCGTAGAGAACCTCGCCCTCGCGGCCGCGTAGGCGAGCACATGGGGACCGCCGGTTCTTCTGCGACCGCAGTCTCGG
The DNA here is from genome assembly GCA_963734315.1 of uncultured Actinomycetota bacterium. GTDB lineage: Bacteria > Actinomycetota > Actinomycetes > Actinomycetales > Microbacteriaceae > Leifsonia. The sequence continues at coordinate 40,246 of CAVTGP010000011.1, forward strand.
AGACCATCACGTTCCGAATGCTCTGCGTTCAGCGGGGTGGATCGTCGTGAGCATACGTGAGCGATATGGATCCGTGAGCGCGCAGCACTGGCCGATATCGACTGGATCCGAGACGCGACTTCCGAAGGGGGGATCCTGCTCACCGGCGATAAGGCGATAGCCAAGCGGCCCCTGGAAGCGAGGGCGGTCAGCGTAGCTGGCGCACGTGACGGGCCACGGCCTCCAGACCCTGCGGCTGTTCGAGTAGCCGCTACGCCACCCGCGCTCGCCGCATCGACGCGCCCGAGGTGATCCCCAGCACCACGATCCCGATCGCCTCGATGATGACGGTCTCGGGCACGAGGGTGAACGTCCACACCTCGGTGATGCCGAACAGTCCCACCGTGAGGGCGAGCAGCAGGGCGGCGAGGCTCGCGATCAGGAAGAGCAGCGAGAGGATGGTGGCGATGCGCAGCCAGGTGCCGCGCAGCACCAGCATCCCGACTGCCAGCACGAATGCCGCGACGCTGTTGAGCGCGAACAGTGTGCCCAGCAGACCGCCGACGCCGTCGAAGATGAGGAACAGGTGGATGCCGCCCGTGGCGGCGAGGATGATCGCACTGAGGATGCGCAGGAGCCACGGGGGACCCTGTCGGCTTTCGTTCATGGTGCTACCCGCTTCCGGTCCGGGCCTCTCGCGTGAAGGCCTCATCGGGAACACGAACGAACGCCAGGATAGGTTCAATCGCGCCGCAGCGGCGACCACGAGCACCGTGCTCGCTGGCGCGCCGCGTTCGGCGTCCTCGCCGGGGTGTGCGCGCTGGCCGTCGTGAGCCGACGCGCTGCCGAGGGGCACGCAGACGCCCTCACCGCGCGGATAGGGGCGTTCACGTGCCCTTCGGCGCCAGGGGAACCTGTCACGGCCCGTAGGCCGCCAGGAATCGGTCGCGGAAGGCGTCCATCCTCCAGACGGGCGCTGTGGGGCTCGGCAGCATCCCGGGCTGCCACTTCCAGGAGCCGATGCGGTCGATCACAGTCGGATCCTTCGCGATGATGCTGATCGGCACCTCGTGGTTCGCGCCGACGCCGCTGACGACGGTGGCGGGCTGGTGGTCGCCCAGCACCACGAGCACGAGGTTCGGGTCGTCGAACGTGGTCAGGAACGAGAACAGCGCGCCCATCGTGTACTCGATCGACTGCCCGTAAAGCTGCTGAACGTGCTTCGGGTCCTGCCAGACGACGCTCGGCGGGAGGCCCTCGCCGGGCTGAGGGCCGAAGACCGAGCCGTCGCCGATGGCATCCCACGGCACCAGGCGAGGCAGCGGCGTCCACGGGGTGTGCGACGACACGAGGTCGATCTCGCCCATCAGCGGCTTGTGCGGTGCGGCCAGCTCGTGCTGCTGGAGGTACGCCCACGAGTACTGGTCGGGCACGCGCGCGTAGCTGAAGGTCGGGCCGCGATAGCCGACGTTCTTCGCGTTCAGCTGCTTCTCGTAGTGATAGAACGAGTTCCCGATCCGCCACGGCCGGGTATCCGACGGCACGTCGCTGAACGTCTGCCAGCCGCCCTTGCGGAACGCGCCGCTGAGGGTGAAGCGCGTTGTGGCCGTGACCTGGTCGTACTTCTGCTGCGAGTCGACCCAGAGCCCGGTCTGCAGCGTGGAGTGCGCGAGCCAGCTGATCCCGCCGAACGTCGACGAGGTGAGGAATGCGCTGCGCTCGGAATACCCGTGCGCCGCGAGCTCGGTTTCGCCGCGGCGCAGGACGGCATCCACCCCCGGGGAGAACGTGGTGCCCTGCACGGCGACCTGCCCGTAGCTCTCGACGAACACCACGAGCACATCTTTGCCCTTCAGACCGGTGAGGAGGTCGGAGGCGGGAAGCAGCGCGTACGGGTCGCTCGCGGCCGACCGGTCGAAGACGGCCTGGTCGCGGGAGGCGACCTCCACCTGGTCGACGGTGGAGGTCGCGGCCGAGACGGAGTCCGCCGCGGCGACGGGCTCGCCGGCGACGAATTGCGCGCCCACCAGCGCCAGCACGAGCCAGCCGGCCGTCAGCGCCGAAGCCCCGATCAGGCTGGCGCGTCGCCGGCGGCCGAGCACGTGCGCCAGGTGCAGCAGGGAGGCCGCGATCGCGACGACCGCGGCAGCGGCCAGGACGCCGACCAGCACCAGGAGGGCCAGTGCCGCGGCCGTGCCGGCGGAGTCGCTGACGACGCCGTAGCCGTCCACGAGCTCCGACCAGCCGGACACGACGTCGAACGGCCGGCCGACGGTCGCGAGGAAGACACGGTCCAGCGCGGCGAGGAACGTCGCAGCCAGGAGCAGCACGGCCACGATGACCGCGATGGTGCGGCGTGCCCGGCGCCACGGCAGCAGGATCAACACCACGAGCGCGAGGAGGCTCTCGATCGGCAGGCGCGCGAGCGCGAGCGGCGAGCCGGAGTCGACGAGGCGCGGCGCGACCGCGGCGACGAACACCGTAACGGCGGACAGGGCGGTCACGACGACCGACCAGGTCCTCGATCTCGTGCGACGTGTCGCGCTGGTTCGACGCATCAGGGCGCCTCCACGAACCGTTCCGAGAGCGCGTAGCGCAGCAGCACGACGTCTCCGATCGGTCGCGCCTCCATGAGCCGGGCGCGCCGGTTGCTCGTCCACGGGAAGTCCGCGTCGCCGACGAAGCGGGGAGCGGCGGGGTCGCCGACGAAGAACGGCGCGACCGCGAGCTGCAGCTCGTCGACGAGGTCGGCGGCGAGGAACTCGGTCAGCATCGTCCCGCCGCCCTCGACCATCAGCCGCCGGGCGCCGCGGTCGCCCAGGTCGGCGAGGATCGCAGCCACCGTCGGCTCGTCGCCCAGGGCGACGACGGTCGCCAGCTCGCCGAGCCGGCGGCGGAGGACGTCGGCGACGTCGTGCGGGCAGTACACGAGCTTCGTCGTGTCGCCGAGCGTGAAGAACCGGGCCGCGGGGTCGAGGTCGCCCGACAGCGTGACGGTGGCCTTCCAGGGCGTGCGGCACAGTCCGGAGGCCTCCCTGCGGTCCCGCCGCGCGCCGCTGCGGACCAGGAGGCGCGGGTCGTCGCGCCGAACCGTGCGCGCACCGACGAGGATGACGTCGTTGCTGGCTCGCACCTCGTCCACCCGATCGAAGTCCGCGGCGTTCGACAACGCGAGCTTGGGCGGCCGTGCCGTGTCGAGGTAGCCGTCGAGGGAGACGCAGCAGCTGAGGGTGACGTACGGCAGGTCGCTCATAGGGGGAGTCTCCTCCGCCTGCGCGGGGACGGCGACGCGGAGATCCGCGGCAGTGAGGCGTGTTCTGGTCATCGGCTCCGCCTCTTCGCGACGAGCGGCGCCAGCCACACGGCGATCGCTCCGGGCGCGATCGCCACGAAGGCGAGCACCCCGTACAGCGTGGCCGCAGAGACCCCGGCCACCGCGCTGAACCCGGCCGCCGCGAACGCCCAGCCCGCCGCGCCCTCGCGCGGCCCCCAGCCGCCGACGTTGAACGGGATCGAGGCCGCGAGCAGCACGACCGTCGCGAGCGCGAGCAGGCGGGCGGGCGGCACGGAGGCGCCGACGGCGGTCGCGGCGACGGCGAAGATCGCGAGGTGGCAGCCGAAGACAACGACGGACGCGACGACGGCCTGCACGCCGACCCCCACCGAGCCGAGGCCGGCGCGGAGCTCGCCGGCCTCCCGGCGCAGCGCGTTCCGCACGCGGCTGCTGCCGAGCGTGGCAGCGGCGCCCCCGACGACGACGCCGGCCAGCCCGATGCCGAGCGCGGGAAGCAGCACGCTCTCGAACTCGGCCCCGACCACCGCGAGCACAGCGATCGAGAGCACCACCTGCACCCCCTGACCGAGCACGCGCTCGATCGCGACGGCGCGGGCGGCCGACCCGACCCCGACGCCTCCGACCCGTGCGGAGGCGCGGCCGTGGTCGACAGCGCGCTGCACGTCGCCGATCACCCCGCCCGGCAGCACCGTGTTGACCAGCTGCGACCGGTAGTACATGCCGACCGCCGTCCGCCAGCGCAGGGAGGCGCCGAGGCGGCGGGCGATGAGCGTCCAGCGCCACGCGGCCGCCGCCGTCGCGGCGGCGAAGAGCACCAGCGAGACGGCGACGGCGGTGACGTCGAGACTCAGGAGGCCGTGCAGGAACGGCCCGGCGCCGACTCGCACGACGATCGCGACGAGCACCGCGACGCCCACGAACGCCCGCGCGGCGACGCGCAGCCGACGGGAGGCGAGCACCCTGCGGGTGCGGCCCGCCGCCGACCGAGGGGGCTTCGCGGGTGCGCCCTGGCCCTCCGCCGCACCGGGCTTCGCGGATGCGCTCGGCTTCTCGTCAGCCACGGCCATCCGGAGCGTCATCGCGACCACGCCAGAAGGTCGAGGTGGTACACGCACGCACGCAGCTCCCCGCGGGCCTGTTGCGCCCACCGCAGCTCCCGGTATCCCGCGGTCTCGCGCAGCAGTCGCGGGTCCTGCTCGGCGGCGGCGTCGGTCCAGCCGTCGAACCACTCCGCGAGCAGCAGGGGTTCGCGCCGGTGGAGCTGCCAGGTCGTGAGCGCCGTGCGGACCTGCCAGCCAGCCTCCCGGAACAGCCCGCCGACCAGGGTGGCGCCGAACCGGCCGAGGAGGCGGCGTCCGGCGACCTCCCGGCGCTGGTGCGCGTTGAACGCCCGCGCGAAGCGGATGTCGACCGGGTCCCAGGGCGTCAGCGCGACGTCGCCGGTGACGCTGAGCGCCAGGAGGACGGGCGCACCCGCTGCCAGGCACGCGTCGACGATCGCGTGCGCCTCGGCCGCCGTCAGCACGTCGAGCAGCGCGGAGGCGGTCACGAGCGAGGCTCCGCGCAGAGCGGAGGCGTCGAGCTGGTCGAGCTCGCCGATGCGCGATCGGATCGCGACCGGCCGCCCCGACCGGTCGCGCGGGGGGCGCCCGTCCGTCGCGCGCGCGGTCAGGCTCGCGTTCCAGTCGTGCAGGACCCAGGTCTGTGGACTGGGGAGGCGCGGCGCGAGCCAGCGCATCATCGAACCCGTTCCGCTGCCGAGGTCGTGGACGACGAGCGGGCCGTCCGCCAGCAGCCCGGACACCGCGGCCGCGAGCACAGCCGACCGGGCACGGGCGTCCTCCGCCTCGCGCAACGCGAGCCAGTCGACGCTGACCTCCAGCATCTCGCTCACGACGGCACGGCCTCCGTCCGCCCGGCTTCTGTCCATCCGGATGGTGTTCCTCCGGACTGCGTTCCTCGTCCGGACCGTGTTCCTTCGGACGCTGTTCCTCCGGACGCTGCTCCTCCGGGCCGGGCGAGGGCCGCCTCGAGCGCCGCCGCGACGATCGACGTCGTCGTTCGCCACGACCGCCCGTCAGCGCGTGCCTCGAGCGCGGCGGCCGTGCGTGTCCGCCGTCGCTCCGGGTCGGCCCACCACTGCTGCAGCACGAGGTGCAGCGCCCACACGTCGTCGGGGGGCACGAGCACCGCAGCCTCCGGCACGGCGATCGCCTCGGGGAGGCCGCCGACCGCGGTCGCGAGAACGGGGACGCCGTGCGCGAGCGCTTCCGCGACCGCCATGCCGTAGCTCTCCGTGCGCGAGGGCAGGACCATCAGGTCGGCGCCGGCGTAGGCGGCCTCCAGGTCTCGACCCGTCAGCACTCCGGCGAACCGGATCCGGTCGGTCAGCCCGACGGCGTCGATCTGCGTCGTCAGCGCCTCCACGAAATCGGGGTCGACGTGCAGCGACCCCGCGATCGTGCACGTCCAGTCGTCGCGGTCGGCGAAGCCGATCAGCGTGCGCACGAGGAGGTCCTGGCCCTTGTGCGGTGCGACCGCGGCGACGCAGAGCAGCCGGCCTCCCGACGCGGAGGCCGCCGTCGCGGGCGCCGGGTCGGTTCCGGGGTGGGCGACGACGATGCGGTGCGGGTCGGCGGCGTCCTGCTCCAGCAAGCTCGGACCGCGTCCACGCGCTGGTCGCGACGATGCGGCGTGCGGCACGGAGGGCCGCGGTCTGATCGTCGCCGAGCTCGCCGGCGACCATGTGCACGAGCACGACGAGACGCAGGCGCGCTCCGTGCGCGATCAGCGCCTCGGGCTCGCGCGTTGCGAGCAGGCCATCGACCAGCACCAGGGCGCCCTCGGGAAGCTGTGAGAGCGCGCGGGCGGTCCAGCCCTCGCCGCGGTCGATGACGAGCACCATCCGCACCTCCCACCGGTCGGCCCGCAGGCCGTCGCGCACGCGCTGGTCGTAGACGTTCCCGCCGCTGACGCGCTCGTCGTCGTCAATCGCGTCCGGCACCACGAAGAAGACGGACCGCCCGCCGTTCCCCGCAGCCTCCAATATCCCCGCAGCCTCCAATATCACAGCGGCCTCGAATAGCTCGCCCAGGCGATGTGCGACTCGTGGAGGGTGACGGCGATGGAGGTCAGCCCCGTCGCCCGACCGAGGTCGCCGGCCGCGGCGCGCGTCGCGAGCCGGTCGGCGATCACCCGGCAGAGCACCTCCGTCGTCGTGTTCGTCCCGGCGAACTCCGGCTCGTCGTCGAGGTTGCGGTACGTCAGCGACCCGGTGATCTCCGCCAGCACGGCGGCCGCCCGGCCGATGTCGACGACGACTCCGTCGGTGTCGAGTTCGTCGGCGCCGAAGGCGGCATCCACGACGAACGTCGCACCGTGGAGGCGCTGGGCCGGCCCGAAGGCCTCCCCGGTGAAGCTGTGCGCCACCATGAGGTGGTCGCGCACGGTGACCGTGAACGGCATCAGGCATCCCTCCAGTCGATCGTGTGGCAGAGCTCGTCGCCCGAGCCCGCGGACAGCCGGGCGAGCACGTCCGGCAGCGCGCGCCAGGACGACTCCCCGGTCAGCAGGCGGTCGAACGCCGGGTCGTGCAGCAGCGCCAGCGCCAGCGCGAGCCGGTCGGTCGTGCTGCGGCGGTCGCGTCGCGCGGGCGGCACCATACCGACCTGGCTCGAGCGGATGGTGAGGCGGCGCGAGTGGAAGTCCTCGCCGAGCGGGAGGCTCACTCCGCGGTCGCCGTACCAGCTCGCCTCGACGACCTCGCCCTCGGTCACGACCGTCTCGAGCGCGAGCCGCAGCCCGGCCTCCGACCCGCTCGTGTTCACGACGAGGTCGCGGTCGCGCGGTGCGGCCTCCGGCTCGCTGAAGCGCACGCCGAGGTCGCCGGCGATGCGCCGTCGCGACGGGTCGATGTCGACCAGCGTCACGTCGACGCCCGGGATGCCGCGCGCGAGCCGGGCCACGCAGCAGCCGACCATGCCGGCACCGACGACCGTGATCCGGTCGCCGACGAGCGGGGCCGCGTCCCAGAGGATGTTCACCGCCGTCTCGACCGCCCCCGCGAGCACCGCACGGCGTGCCGGGACCCCCTCGGGCACCGGCACGACGGCGGACGCGGGGACGACGTACGCCGACTGGTGCGGGAACAGGGCGAACACGGTGCGGCCCACGAGCTCGCCGGGTCCCTGCTCGACGACGCCGACGTTCAGGTACCCGTACTTCACCGGGCCGGGGAAGTCGCCCTCCTGGAACGGCGCCCGCATCCGGTCGCGCTGGCTCTCGGGGACGCGGCCGCCGAACACCGTCGACTCGGTGCCGCGGCTGACGCCCGTGAACAGGGTGCGCACGAAGGCCTCCCCCTCGCCGGGGTCGGGCACGGGCTGGCGTCGCAGGGCGCCGACGCCGGGTTCCTCGACCCAGAATGCGGAGGCTTCGAGCACGTCATCACCCCTTCCTGAACCATCCGTCCACGTGCAGCGTGTTAACACAAGGCCGGTCGACACAAGGGTTGACAGCGGCGGCGTTTACAGACGAGACACGAGGCGCAGGTGAAAAGGGTTCAACTCGCGGCGATCGGCTGGGCCGGGGCGGGCGCCGTGGTCGTGCTGCTCACGGGCGTGCTCGAGCTGGTGTGGTGGATGATGCCGTTGCCGGCCTCCGGCTGGCTCGTCGTGGTGGCCTATCTGGCGGTCTCGAATGCGCTGCTCGTGCGCGGCCTCCAGCGCCGGCGCTCAGAGCGGTTCGGGCCGGCGAACGTGGTGACGTCGATGCGCTCCGCCCTGGTCGGGGTGATTGCCGGGCTCGTTGTGGCGTCGTTCACCGACCCGATCCCCGTCGCGCTGCTGGCGGGCCTGGTGGCCCCTGCGCTGGCCCTCGACGCGGTGGACGGCTGGGTCGCCCGTCGCACCGGATCCACGAGCGAGCTCGGCGCACGGTTCGACATGGAGGTGGACGCGTTCCTGCTGCTCGTGCTGAGCGTGTACGTCGCGCCGGCGCTGGGGTTCTGGGTGATTGTCATCGGGGCGCTGCGCTACCTGTTCGTCGTGGCCGGTTGGGTGCTGCCGTGGATGCGGGCGACCCTGCCGTTCCGCTACTGGCGCAAGGTGGTGACCGCGTATGCGGGGATCGCGCTCGCGGTCGCGGCCAGTGGCCTCCTGCCCGGCGTCGACAGTCTGCTGGTCGGCGTGGCCCTCGCGCTCCTCCTCGAGTCCTTCACGCGCGACACCCTCTGGCTGGTGCGCCGCTGGCGCGACCCCGCCGAGGGGCACGCAAACGCCCTCACAATGCACGAATAGGGGCGTTTACGTGCCCCTCGACGAGGGGAACACTGTGAGACATGGACAATCTGGAGACGGCGGAAGAGGCCATTCGCGCTGCCCGCGCGAAGCTGGCTGCGGCTGCGGCTGCGGGAGCCACCGCGATGGCGCCCGGCGCCTGGGTGGAACCGCTGCGGCTCGCGCTCGACGCGCTGGAGAGTGCGGTGGCCGAGCTCAGCGAACTGCGCGACTGGCCGCGCGAGAACACCGGCGAGACCGGCCCCGACGCCTCCTACATCCGATGACGCCGACGCTGAGGGGCACGCACATGCCCCTAAAAAGCGCGGTTAGGGGCGCTTACATGCCCCTCGGCGGGGCGCGACGCGTCTGCTCCTGACTGGTCCTGCGCGAGCGGGAGTAGCATCAACCGCGTCTGCGCTGTACTGACGAGGGAGGTCCGATGACCGTCTTCCGCACCGTGCTCGAATCCACCGGCGGCAACAACGTCGGCATCGTCGTCCCGGAGGACGTCGTGCTCGCCTTCGATCGCGGCAAACGCGTTCCCGTCGTGGTAACCATCGATGGCGGTTACACGTACGCGACGACCATCGGCGTGAGGGGAGGCCGCTACCTGGTCTCGTTCAACGCCGACACCCGCACGAACACCGGCCGCGGCGCGGGCGACGAGATCGAAGTCGAGCTGGTCGTCGACCCCGACCGCTGAGCCGCCTCCCGGCCGCCCCCGCCTCTCGGCCGCCGAACGGTGACAAGATGTCACCGTTCGCGTCGAGAGGTGACATCTTGTCACCGTTCGGCGGTGTGTCGGCGTTACTGGGGCAGGCCGCCCAGGCGACGGCGCCGCGCCAGCAGGAGGTGCCCGGCGAGGATCAGCGCCAGGGCGACGATCGCGATGATCGGCGCGATGACGGAGCCGGTCGAAGCGAGCGAGCCCGCGGCGGTGGTGCCGGAGCCCGAGCCGGAGCCGGCGCCCGCGCCGCCGGCGGCCGGGAGGTTGCCCGACGGCCGGCCGTCCGCGGTGACCTCGAACGCCACCGTCACGCTCGCGCCGCTCTGGCTGCCCGTGACGGTGATCGTGTGACTGCCCAGGTCGGTCGGCGCGACGGCCGCGATGCTGGCCGCCCCCGAGATCACGTCGGTGCGCGGGAGGTCGACCGGGTCGGACTTCACGACGCCCGTGACCTGCCGGTCGCCGTTGAAGCCCGCCAGCGTCACCGAGATCGGGTCGCCGGGCTTCACGGAGGTGGCGGCGAGGTCGACGGAGGCGCGGGCGCTGAGCGCGGCGTAGCTGCGCTCGAGCTGGAGGGCGCGCGCGATCGTGAAGAACGTGTCCGTCTGGTCGGTCAGGCCGACCACGTCGGCCGCTCCCGGGCCATAGCCGGCGATGCGCAGCTGGGCGCCGGTGTGCTGCTGCGAGCCTCCGGCCGCCCCGGTGCCGTAGGCGACCTTCATGACAGTGCCGTCGGCCGTGGTCAGCGCGGTGCTGAGCGTCGCCGGCGGAGTGCTGTCCACGATCTGGCTGGTGTGCGCGTGGTCGGCGGTGACGATGACCAGGGTGTTGCCGTCCTTCTTCGCGAATGCGAGGGCGGCCTGCACGGCCTCGTCGAGGTCGACGGTCTCGCCGATCTGGCCGCACGCGTCGGCGGAGTGGTCGCGCTTGTCGATGCTCGCGCCCTCCACCTGCAGGAAGAAACCGGAGCCGCCCTGCTTGTCGAGCAGCGTGATCGCCTTGTTCGTCAGGGAGGCCAGCGAGAGGTCGGTCGACAGCCGGTCGGGGTTGGGCGTGCAGGTGACAGGGGCCGCGTCGGCGCCGCCGACAGTCGCGGTCGTGGAGGAGTACCGGGTGGGGAAGTTGCCCGGCGTGAACAGGCCGAGCAGCGGCTTCTGCTGGTTCGCCGCTGTGACGCCCGCGAGACCGGCGGCGTCGCCGACGACCTGGTAGCCGCGTTCCTGAGCCTGGTCGAAGAGGGTCTTGTCCTTCCACGCGCCCGCCTTGGCCGTCTGGCCGAAGGAGGCGGAGCCGCCGCCGAGCGTGACGTCGGCACGCGCGTCGAGCAACTGCTCGCTGATCGAGCCGAGGCCGCCGTTCACAAGGGCGTCCGAGCCGCAGGACGCGCTGTCCGGTCCGTAGCATGAGCGGGCGCCGACGTGGGCGACCTCGACGGCGGGCGTCGCATCCTGGATCTCGGCGGTGCTCACGTTGCCGGTGCGCAGCCCGTTGGCGCGCGCGAGTTCGAGCAGTGTGGCATGCGGCGTGCCGTCGATGTCGACGGAGACCGCGTTGTCGTACGACTTGGTGCCGGTGGCCCAGGCGGTGCCGGTCGCGGCTGAGTCCGGAACGTAGTCCGGCTTGCCCTTGTTCGCGCCGTCCTTGTAGAGCGAGTACGTCGTGTACTGCCCGGTCAGCGGGAGGGCGTCGATCCCCGGGAGCATCCCCGCCGCGCCGTACTGGTAGTTGCGCGCGACCGTGATCTCGCTGTCGCCCATCCCGTCGCCGATCAGGAGGATGACGTTCTTCGCAGGCCCGGCGACGATCGACTGCCGCAGCGCGGTCGTGGAGTCGTCGGGGTTGCGGGCGGCGCCGCCGGTGTCGGAGGTCGCCGCGAGGGCCGACGCGGGCACGAGCGCCGCGGCGAGCACGCCGGCGGTCGCAGCGATTGCGAGGCCGGTTCTGAGTCGTGGGGTGAGCAGGGGCATGGAGGGTGTCCTTCCGTTCGAGACCGCAACAGCCCAGCGCCCCTGCGTGAACCCCGCCTTAACCTGAAAGAACCCTCATGTGAATTCCCTCAGATTTCACCCCGCCCCGGGCGCGTCCTACGAGAACGTGGAGCTGAAGGAGCTGTTCCGCCAGGGCCGCGAGTTCCGCTTCCGAGTCGACCCCGAGGCGTAGTCGGCTGTCGGCCCCTCGACGGACAGGTGCTGCGGCCGGGGCCGGCTGCGGGGGATGATGTGGGCATGAGTGCACGCCCCCCTGCCGTGGTCGTTCGCGGCCTCCGCAAGTCGTATGGCTCCTTCGAGGCCGTGAGCGGCGTCGACTTCGAGATCGCCGACGGGGAGACCTTCGCCCTGCTCGGGCCGAACGGCGCGGGCAAGAGCACGACGATCGAGATCCTCGAGGGGTACCGCGACCGCGAAGGCGGCGAGGTGAGCGTTCTCGGCGAAGACCCCGGCAAGGCGGGTACCACGTGGAAGGCGCGGCTCGGAATCGTGCTGCAGTCCGGTTCGGAGGCGGCGAACGTGACCGTGCGCGAACAGCTCACCCAGTTTGCCGGCTACTACCCGCACAGCCGCGACGTGGAGGAGATCATCGTCGCCGTCGGGCTGGAGGAGAAGGCGAAGACGCGTATCCGCAACCTCTCCGGAGGCCAGCGGCGCCGGCTGGACGTCGCCCTCGGAGTGATCGGGCGGCCAGAGCTGCTCTTCCTCGATGAGCCCACCACCGGCTTCGACCCGGAGGCTCGGCGCCAGTTCTGGGAGCTCGTGCGCTCCCTCAAGCGGGAGGGGACCTCCATCCTGCTCACCACCCATTACCTCGACGAGGCGGCGCAGCTGAGCGATCGGGTGGCGGTCATCGCGCACGGCTCGCTGCTCGACATCGGTGCCGTGGACGAGATCGGCGGATCGGCCGCGCGCGTCCCGATCGTCCGCTGGCGCGACGCGACGGGCGCACCGCACGAGGAGCGCACCGACGCGCCGGGCGCTCTGGTCGCGCGGCTCACGGCCGAGCTCGGCGGCGAGCCGCGAGACCTGGAGGTGATCCGGCCGAGCCTGGAGGACATCTACCTGGGGCTGGTGCGGGAGGCCGACGAGCGGGTCGGCACCGCGGAGGTCGCGGCATGACCGCCGTCGCGCTGGGCTGGTCCCGTATCCGCTACGAAGTGCTGGTGTACTTCCGGCAGTCGGACACGATCTTCTTCACGTTCTTGTTCCCGGTCGTCATGCTCGGGATCTTCTCCGTTGCGTTCCAGGGGCTCGGCAACGTCGGCACGGCAGCGGACGGAAGCGGCGGGATCACCCAGGCCGCGTACTACCTGCCCGGGATGATCGCCGCCGGTATCCTCCTCAGCGGTGTGCAGAACCTGGCCGTCGATATCGCTGTGGAGAAGAGCGACGGGACGCTGAAGCGGCTGGGCGGGACGCCGCTGCCGGTCGGGTCCTACTTTCTCGGCAAGATGGGCCAGGTCATCTCGACGAGCATCCTCCAGATCGGCCTGCTGCTGCTAATGGCCCGCGTCGCGTTCGGTGTCGCGCTTCCGACCGACCCGGCGCTGTGGCTGCGGTTCGCGTGGATCTACGCGCTCGGCATCGTCACCTCGGCCGTGCTCGGCATCGCCCTGTCGGCCGTGCCGCGCACGGGCAAGAGCGCCACGGCGGTCATCATCCCGATCGTGCTCGTGCTGCAGTTCATCTCCGGCGTGTACCTGGCGTTCAACCTGCTGCCGACCTGGCTGCAGAACATCGCGAGCCTGTTCCCGCTCAAATGGATCGCTCAGGGCATGCGCAGCGTGTTCCTGCCGGCGAGCTTCGAGGCGGCCGAGCCCAGCGGCAGCTGGCAGCTCGGCTGGATCGCCGTGGTGCTGCTGGTCTGGCTCGTCGCCGGCCTGATCGCATGCCGCCTCACCTTCCGTTGGATCCGCAAGGACGGGCGCTGATCCTCCCTCGCCGAAGGGCACGTCGTTGTCCCTTTCGCGCCCGAAAAGTGACAACGACGTGCCCCTCGAGGACCGAAGGGCAGATGCCGGTCACGAGATCGGCGCTGCCGGGTCGTGGCCCCACTCCGCCCACGAGCCGTCGTAGACGCGCACCCGCTCGTGACCGAGCAGATAGCGCAGCGCGAACCACTCGGCGGAGGCTCGTCCCCGTCGAACCCCGAAGCGACAACAACGTGCCCATCGAGGCCCGAAGGCACGGACGGCATCGTGCTCGTGCTCGTCCACGCGGCGACCGCGGCAGACGCAGAACGGATGGGGCTGCTGGCGAGCCCGGCGATCCCTGAAGCTCCGACCCCGGAAGGGCTGGCGTTCCCGGCCCGAAAGGGTTGAGATGGACCATGACGAACCTGACCCTGATCCAGCGGTCGCCCGACCCGGAGGCCGTCGGCGCCTCCCATGACCGCCGCCCCACCCTGGCCGAGCGGTTCCGCGCGATGGGACGCAGCAGGATCGGCGCGCTCCTGCTGCTGGCGGCGACCGTCGTCGCGATCGTGTGGGCAAACATCTCGTTCGCCGGGTACGAGCACTTCTGGGAGACCCATCTCACGCTCGGACTGGGCGACCTCCATCTCGACTTCACACTGCACGCACTCGTCAACGATGCGCTCATGGCGATCTTCTTCTTCACCGTCGGGCTGGAGGTGCGACGCGAGTTCGCGATCGGCGAGCTGACCAGCTGGTCGCGTGCGGTCGTTCCGGTCGTCGCCGCCGTCTTCGGGCTGGCGGTGCCAGCGGTCATCTTCGCGCTCTTCGCGATGGGAACGGGTCACGCGAACGCGTGGGGAGTCGTGATCTCCACGGACACGGCGTTCCTGGTCGGCGGCCTGGCTCTGATCGGCCCGCACGCGACCGGCAGGCTGCGGGTGTTCCTGCTCGCGCTCGCCGTCGTGGACGACATCGGCGCGCTCAGCATCATCGCGCTCGTCTACACGAAGGATTTCGACCCGTTGCCGCTCATCGTCGCCGCGGTCGGGCTCGTGGGCGTCTACTTCGCGCGCTACCTGCCGAGCGGGCGTGGACCGGTCTACGCCACGCTCGCGGTCATCGTCTGGTTGTCGTTCCTGGCCTCGGGAGTCCACCCCACGCTCGCAGGTGTCGCGATCGCCTTGCTCATCCCGGTCTATCGTCCCAACCGGCGCGACGTCGAGCACGCGCTCGACCTCGCGCGGACGTTCCGGCAGTCCCCGAATACCGAGTATGCGCGCGCGGCGGCGAACAGCCTCCGCGAATCCATCTCGATCAACGAGCGGCTGCAGTCCGCATGGTCGCCGTACGTCGCCTACGTCGTGCTGCCGCTGTTCGCGCTCGCGAACGCGGGCGTGCGGTTGAGCGGCGACATCCTCGTCGGCGCCGTCGTGTCGCCGCTCGCGTGGGGTGTCGTCGCCGGGCTCGTAATCGGCAAGTTCGTCGGGGTGTTCGGTTCGACGGTGCTGCTGCGCGGGCTGCGGATCGGCGAGTTCGGCCCGGGGCTCACGGTGGACCGGCTCGCCGGCGGCGCTGCCCTGTGCGGCATCGGCTTCACGATCTCGCTGTTCATCGTCGACCTGGCGATCCCCGAGGAAACCGCGCAGAACGCCGCTCGAGTCGGCGTCCTCGCCGCCACCGTCATCGCATTCGTCGTCGCGACGATCATCTTCCGCATTTCCGACGCGCGGAGGCCAAAGGAGGAGATGGGGCTCACCCTCGTCCGCCCGGTGGACCCGGCTCGCGACCACATCTTCGGCGACGTGAACGCTCCGATGACGATCGTCGAGTATGGCGACTTCCAGTGCGGGTTCTGCCTCAAGGCGACGGGATCGGTGGAGGAGGTGCGCCGAGAGCTCGGCGACGACCTCCGCTACGTGTGGAGGCACGCACCGCTCACGCGTTTCCACCCGAACGCGCTCGCGGCGGCGGAGGCGTCGGAGGCGGCGGCGCGCCAGGGCAGGTTCTTCGAGTTCGAGCGCAGCCTGTTCGCCGACCAGGAGCACCAGCTGCCCACGGACATCATGCGACGCGCCGTTGACCTGGGTCTCGACCTCCAGCGATTCGAGGCCGATCTCAGCTCTCCGGAGGTTGCCGCGAGGGTTCGTGACGACATGCTCGACGCGGAGGCGATGGACATCACCGCGGTGCCGACGTTCTTCATCAACGGACGCCGGCACGTCGGACCCTACGACGCGCAGTCGCTCATCCGGGTCCTGCAGGCGAGCGTCGTCTTGCCCTGAACCCGCCGGTCCATCGGCGTATGCTGATGGCGGTGCAGGAGACTCGCCTATCGGGGCGACCTGTCTGGTTCGATTTCCAGAGTCCTCCACGATGTCAGACCTGATCGCCGTGGTCGGCGCGACCGGCAAGCAGGGCGGCGCGGTCGTCGACGCGCTGCTCGAGCGGGGTGCGGCTGTGCGTGCGCTCACCCGCGATGCAGACTCCCAGAGGGCGCGGGCGCTCGCCGAGCGTGGCGTGGAGGTCGTGGTCGCCGACGCCGAGGACCCGGCCGCCATACGGTCCGCCCTCGACGGAGTCTCCGCGCTGTCGCTGATGACGACGTTCTCGGGAGCCGACGGTCCCCGAGGAGAGACCCGCCGCGGCATCACCCTCGTGGAGGCCGCCCGCGACGCGGGGGTGCCGTTCGTCGTGCAGTCCTCGGTCGGCGGCGCGGAGCGCGAGACCGGCATCCCGCACTTCGAGAGCAAGCGCCGGGTCGAGGAAGCGCTGGAGGCGAGCGGCCTGGCGTACGCGTTCGTCCGACCCGTGTTCTTCATGGAGAACCTCGCGTACCAGCTCCCCGCCGTCGGCGCCGGCGAGGCCGTCGTGCGAATGCCCATGCCCGGGAACGTGCCGCTGCAGATGGTGGCCGTCGTCGACATCGGCCGCGTCGTCGCCGCGCTCGCGTGCGATCCCGACGGGGCGGCGGGCACGGCCGTCGAGATCGCGGGTGACGAGCTCACGCTCGAGCAGATCGTCGCGCAGATCAGTGCGGCGACCGGTGTGCCCACGCGTTTCGAGGAGCTGCCGGTCGACGGGCTCGACGACGACCGCGGGTCGATGTTCCGCTGGTTCTCCACTCTGCCGGCCTATCAGGCCGACTTCGTGGCGACCCGGGCGCTCGATCCGCAGGTGCTCACCTTCGCCGAGTGGCTGGTCGCCCGCCGCTGACACCGCGGTGGACATGTCAGGCGACCGCGGTGCTCGGAACGGCGAGCTCGCCTGTGAGGTACTGTGACCTCCCGAAGCCGAACGACCAGTCCGCCGGCCCGTTCTCGACGTAGCCGATGAAGACATCCTCGCCGGCGATTCCGACCTCGCCGAGCCGTCGGGCGATCTCGGCGAACAGGCTCTGCTTGGCGGTGGTCTGCCGGCCGCGTTGCGTGAAGATCTGGATGACCACGACGCCGTCGGTGCGGTCGAAG
The DNA here is from genome assembly GCA_963734315.1 of uncultured Actinomycetota bacterium. GTDB lineage: Bacteria > Actinomycetota > Actinomycetes > Actinomycetales > Microbacteriaceae > Leifsonia. The sequence continues at coordinate 56,900 of CAVTGP010000011.1, forward strand.
CCGAGTCCGGCGTCCTCCGCGATGATCGAGCCGGCCCGGCGCTCGGTGACGATCTGGAAGCGGTCGCGTTCGGGGATGCGGTACTCCGAGACGATTGCCTCGTGGACGGCGTCGGCGATGGCGCGGACGGCCGAGGGCGCGCGGCCCTCCTGGAGGTCGATTCTGACGAGGGGCATGCGGTCCTCCGAGGGTCGGGATGGAAAAAGAGTTGTCTTGATTGTGACAGATTGATAGTTTGTCCTGTCAAGAGGACCTGCCGAAGAAATCGGCAGAGTGGCAATATCTGAGAATGGTTGTCAGTTTGATAGAACATAAGGTGTAGGCTTGACCGACGACAGCACGACGACCGCGGCGAAGGAGTTCCACGACATGACGAGCGAGAGCGCAACGCTGCGGCAGTTCGAGCAGGTGGCACCGTTCGACCTGATCACCATCGGGCGCATCGGAGTCGACATCTACCCGCTGCAAGACGGGGTGGGCCTGGAGGACGTCGAGACGTTCGGCAAGTTCCTCGGCGGCAGCGCCACCAACGTGTCGATCGCGGCCGCCCGGCACGGCCTCCGCTCGGCGGTGGTCACGGCGACCGGCGACGACCCCTTCGGCCGCTACGCCCACCGTGAGCTGCGCCGGCTCGGCGTCGACGACCGTTTCGTGAGCACCGTCGGCACACTCAAGACGCCCGTGACGTTCTGCGAGATCTTCCCGCCGGACGACTTCCCGCTGTACTTCTACCGCGACCCGATCGCGCCCGACCTCGCGATCACCGCCACAGACCTCGACCTCGACGCGATCAGCCGTGCGCGCATCTACTGGTCGACGGTCACCGGGCTCTCCCGCGACCCCAGTCGCACCGCGCACCACGTGGCGTGGGAGGCCAGGGGCCGTCGTCCGCTGACCATCCTCGACCTCGACTACCGGCCGATGTTCTGGTCGAGCGGCGCCGCAGCCACCGCGGAGGTCGAGAAGGCACTGGGTCAGGTAACAGTGGCCGTCGGCAACCGCGAGGAGTGCGAGATCGCGGTCGGCGAGACCGAGCCGCTGCGCGCAGCCGACGCCCTGCTCGAGCGCGGCGTGGAGCTCGCGATCGTCAAGCAGGGGCCTCGCGGTGTGCTCGCCAAGACCCAGGACGAGACGGTGGAGGTGCCACCGTATTTCGTGGAGGTCGTCAACGGCCTCGGTGCAGGCGACGGCTTCGGTGGCGCGCTCTGCTACGGCCTGCTGCAGGACTGGTCGCTCGAGCGGGTCATCCGTTTCGCGAACATCGCCGGAGCGATCGTGGCCACACGGCGCGAGTGCTCCACCGCCATGCCGACGACCGACGAGGTCGAATCCGTGCTGAAGGAGCTCCAGAATGTCCACAGCTGATCTCGTCGCCGGTTCGGCACCGCTCATCGACGCGGACGCCTTCGCCCGCCTTCGCGCCCGCCGGCACTCCAGCCCGGGCGACGTCGAGATGGCGCTCGCCTCGCGCATTCGCCGCCCTCTCGTGCGCGACGACGGCCGACTGTTCATCGTGGCGGCCGACCACCCCGCCCGCGGCGCGCTCGGCGTCGGCAGCGACCCGATTGCCATGGCCGACCGGTACGACCTCCTTCAGCGCCTCGCTCTCGCGCTCTCGCGCCCGGGCGTCGACGGCGTGCTCGGCACCCCCGACATCATCGACGACCTAGCGCTGCTGGGCGTGCTCGACGACAAGATCGCGGTTGGCTCGATGAACCGCGGCGGGCTGCGCGGCGCCGTCTTCGAGATGGACGACCGGTACACCGGCTACGACGTCGACGCCATGATGCGCGACGGCGTCGACGCCGCCAAACTGCTCGTGCGCATCAACCTCGAAGACGTCGGCACTGCCCGCACGCTGGAGGCCACGGCCGGCGCCGTCACCGCCGCTGCGCGGGCGCACCTTCCTGTCCTGCTCGAGCCGTTCCTCAGCCGCTGGAACGACGGCCGGATCGTCAACGACCTGACGCCGGACGCCGTCATCCAGTCGGTCGCGATCGCGTCCGGCCTCGGCGCGTCGTCGGCTTACACCTGGCTCAAGCTGCCGGTCGTGCCCGAGATGGAGCGTGTGATGGCGGCGACCACCCTGCCGACGCTGCTGCTCGGCGGCGACTCCGAGGCCGCGCCGGAAGAGACGTTTGCGTCCTGGGAATCCGCGCTCGCCCTGCCGGGCGTGCACGGGCTCGTCGTCGGACGCACCCTGCTCTACCCGAAAGACGGGGACGTCGGCGACGCGGTCGACATCGCCGCCTCCCTCGTCCACGGCCACTGATCCGGCCGACGCTCCCAGCGTCCAGACTCGATACGCCCCGCCGCTCTATCCCGGTAAGGAAGAACAATGACCACCACCGAAACCACCACCGTCAGCGCGGCTCACCGCGAACTGCTCACCATCCCGCACTGGATCGATGGCGCGGAGTACCCGTCGCGCAGCGGCCGCACCGCGCCGGTCTTCAACCCGGCCCTCGGTATCGCGACCACGAACGTGGCCCTCGCAGACCAGGCCGAGATCGACGCGGCGGTCGCGTCGGCGCAGCGCGGCGTTCGAGGTGTGGGGCCAGTACTCGATCGCCAAGCGCCAGTCGGTGCTGTTCGCGTTCCGCGAGCTGCTGAACGCGCGCAAGGGCGAGCTGGCGGCGATCATCACGGCCGAGCACGGCAAGGTGCTGTCCGACGCTATGGGCGAGATCCTCCGCGGTCAGGAGGTCGTCGAGCTGGCGACCGGGTTCCCGCACCTGATCAAGGGTGCGTACTCCGAGAACGCCTCGACCGGCATCGATGTCTACTCGCTCAAGCAGCCGCTCGGTGTCGTGGGCATCATCTCGCCATTCAACTTCCCGGCGATGGTGCCGATGTGGTTCTTCCCCGTAGCCATCGCCGCGGGCAACGCCGTGGTGCTCAAGCCCTCCGAGAAGGACCCGTCGGCGGCCCTGTGGCTTGCGCGACTGTGGAAGGAGGCCGGCCTCCCCGACGGCGTCTTCACCGTGCTGCAGGGCGACAAGCTCGCCGTCGACGGCCTCCTGGAGAGCCCGGTCGTCCAGTCGATCTCGTTCGTCGGCTCGACCCCGATCGCGCAGTACATCTACGAGACGGCCTCGAAGAACGGCAAGCGCGTGCAGGCGCTCGGCGGGGCGAAGAACCACATGCTGGTGCTGCCCGATGCCGACCTCGACCTCGTCGCCGACCAGGCGGTGAACGCCGGCTACGGCGCGGCGGGCGAGCGCTGCATGGCGGTCTCCGTCGTCCTCGCTGTCGAGCCGGTGGCCGACGACCTCATCGCGAAGATCACCGAGCGCATCGGAACGCTCCGCATCGGCGACGGCGCGGGCGGTGCAGATGGCGAGCCCGACATGGGACCGCTCATCACCGGCGTGCACCGCGACAAGGTCTCCGGTTACGTCGACATCGCGGAGGCCGACGGAGCACGTATCGTCGTCGACGGGCGCGGCTTCACGGTCGAAGGCCACGAGAGTGGCTTCTTCTTCGGCCCGACCCTCATCGACGACATCCCGATCACCTCCGCCGCCTATCGCGAGGAGATCTTCGGTCCGGTGCTCTCGGTGGTTCGGGTGCAGACCTTCGAGGAAGGTCTCGACCTGATCAACTCCGGCCAGTTCGGCAACGGCACGGCGATCTTCACCAACGACGGTGGTGCGGCACGGCGGTTCCAGAACGAGGTACAGGTGGGCATGATCGGCATCAACGTGCCGATCCCGGTTCCGGTGGCGTACCACTCGTTCGGCGGCTGGAAGGCCTCGTTGTTCGGTGACGCCAAGGCGTACGGCGTGCACGGCTTCGACTTCTTCACGCGCGAGAAGGCGATCACCAGCCGCTGGCTCGACCCGGCGACGCGGCACCAATCCGACAACCGCGGCCTCAACCTCGGCTTCCCGCAGAACACCTGAGAGCACCATAGATGGCCGAGCACAACGAATGGTTCTTCCCGCGCGGAGCGCTGAGCGAACGCTGGTGGGAGTCCGTGGTCGACGACAGCATCGTCGGCTGGCAGCACACGGGGTTGCGTGTCGCGGAGCTCGCCGGTAACACGGTCGAGCTGCCCGCGGGTGACATCGAACGGATTGTCGTGCCGCTCGCCGGCGCCTTCGCGGTCGAGCACGAGGGGTGCGACGACTCACCTGGCCGGCCGGTCGAGCGTGTTCGACGGGCCGACGGACGTGGTCTACGTCGGCGCCGGCAACGAGCTGACGATCACCGGCTTCGGCCGCGTCGCCGTGACGGAGGCGCCGACCCGCGTGCGCAAGCCGTCGGTCTACGTCGCCAAGGATCAGGTGCCTGTCGAGCTGCGCGGTGCCGGCCGCGATAGCCGGCAGGTGCACAACTTCGGCACTCCGGGTGCTCTCGCCGCCGCCTCCCTCATCGTGTGCGAGGTCATCACTCCGGCCGGCAACTGGTCGTCGCACCCCGCCCACAAGCACGACGAGGACGTGCCGGGTCACGAGTCGCAGCTCGAAGAGATCTACTACTTCGAGTCCGCTCCCGTGCGCGGCGCGAGCGCCCCGCAGACCGCCGACGCCTTCGGGAGCTTCGCCACCTACCGCTCCGCCGCCGGCGACATCGAGATCAACGCGCTCGTGCGCACCGGCGACATCGCACTGGTGCCGTTCGGCTACCACGGGCCGGCGGTCGCGGCTCCCGAGCTACGACCTCTACTACCTGAACGTCATGGCCGGGCCGGGGGAGGAGCGGGCCTGGCAGATCACCGACGACCCGCGCCAGGCCTGGCTGCGCGACACCTGGGCCGCCCAGGAGACCGACCCCCGTCTTCCCTACGTTCTCGACCACGCGAAGGAGCCGCTCGATGACGACCCGCAGAATGACGGTCGGCGCAGGCGCTCGTCGAGTTCCTCGCCAACCAGTGGACCGTCGACGGCGACTCGCGCGAGCGCACGATCCCCGGCATGTTCGGCATCTTCGGCCACGGCAACGTCGCCGGTCTCGGCCAGGCGCTTAAGCAGGCCAACGTGACAGAGCCCGGCGCTGATGCCGTACTACCAGGCCCGCAACGAACAGGCCATGGTGCACCAGGCCGTCGGCTTCGCCCGCATGCACCGCCGCCGGGCCACGTTCGCGTCGACCGCCTCCGTCGGCCCCGGCGCGGCCAACATGCTCACCGGCGCCGCCCTGGCCACGGCCAACCGCCTCCCGGCGCTGCTGCTGCCGTCGGACACGTTCGCGACCCGCGTCGCCGACCCCGTGCTGCAGCAGCTGGAGCACCCGCACGATCTCGGCATCCAGGTCACCGACGCCTTCCGGCCGGTGTCGCGGTTCTTCGATCGCGTGCAGCGCCCCGAGCAGCTGTTCTCGATCGCGCTCGCCGCCATGCGAGTCCTGACCGATCCGGCCGAGACCGGTGCGGTGACGATCGCGCTGCCGGAGGACGTGCAGGCCGAGGCGCTGGACGTGCCGGAGGAGTTCCTCGCGCGGCGCGAGTGGCACATCCGCCGTCCGGTGCCGGAGGGCTGGGCGCTCGCCGCAGCCGTCGACGCGATCCGGAATGCGCAGCGTCCGGTGGTCGTCGCCGGAGGCGGAGTGCTCTACTCGGGCGCCGAGAACGCGCTACGGGCATTCGTGGAGGCCACCGGCATCCCGGTCGGCACCACGCAGGCCGGCGGGGGCTCCCTCGACTGGGATCACCCGCAGTACCTCGGCGGTGTCGGGGCGACCGGCACCACCGCGGCCAACCGCCTCACCGGCGACGCCGACCTCGTGATCGGCATCGGCACCCGGTACAGCGACTTCACGACCGCCAGCCGCACGGTGTTCCAGAACCCCGAGGTCCGGTTCGTGAACGTCAACGTCGCATCGTTCGACGCCTACAAGCACGGCTCGCAGCTGCCGGTGATCGCCGATGCCCGCGAGACGCTGACCGCGCTCACGGAGGCCCTGGCCGGGCTGCGAGTGGAGGCCGCGTACGCGACGAGGATCGCCGGCGAGAAGGCTGCGTGGGATGCGATCGCCGACGAGGCGTTGGCACCCACGATGCTCGACCTGCCGGGTCAGCCCTCTCTCATCGGACAATCACAGATCATCGGAGCCGTTCAGCGCGCATCCGACCCCCGCGACGTCGTCGTACAGGCCGCCGGATCGCTTCCCGGCGACCTCCACAAGCTGTGGCGCGTGCGCGATCCGCTCGGCTATCACGTCGAGTACGCCTTCTCGTGCATGGGCTACGAGATCGCCGGCGGCATGGGCGTCAAGCGCGGCCTGGCAGCGCTCGACGACGACCGCGACGTCATCGTCCTGGTCGGTGACGGCTCCTACCTCATGCTGCACACCGAGCTCGCCACCGCGGTCGCAGAGGGCATCAAGATCGTCGTCGTACTCATCCAGAACCACGGCTATGCCTCCATCGGCCACCTCTCCGAGACCGTGGGCTCGCAGCGTTACGGCACCCGTTACCGCTATCGCGACGACGCCGAACTCAACTTCGAGCGCGGCGACTTCCTCCCCGTCGACCTCGCCGCGAACGCTCGAAGCTTCGGCATCGATGTGATCGAACTGGCGCCCGGGCCGGACGCCGCCGCCCGCCTCGAGGACGCCGTGAAGACTGCCAAAGCGAGCAGCACCTCCACGCTCATCCACGTCGACTCAGACCCGTTCGTCTACGCCCCGGACGGCGAGGGCTGGTGGGATGTGCCGGTCGCGCAGGTCTCCGCGCTGGAGAGCACCCGGACGGCCCGCGCCGACTACGTCGAGCAGCAGAAGAAGCAGCGGCCGCTGCTCGGCTGAGAGCGCCGCAACGAACCACTACGAAGGCCGACCACAACGAAGGCCAACTACCCCGAAGGACGGCGATGACCGACACCGCAACCTCCGCCACCGGCACCAAGTCCGGTGCGCACACCGCCGGCATCCGGATCGGCACGGCCCCCGACTCGTGGGGCGTCTGGTTCCCGGACGACCCCCGGCAGACGCCGTGGGATCGCTTCCTCGACGAGGCGCAGGCCGCCGGGTACCACTGGATCGAGCTCGGCCCGTATGGCTACCTCCCCACCGACCAGGCGCAGCTGCTCGACGAGCTGGCGAAGCGCGACCTGCGGATCAGCGGCGGCACTGTGTTCACCGGTTTCCACAAGGGCCCGGATCAATGGGGGCGAGTGGCCGAGCAGGTCGAGAAGGTAGCGGAACTGACCCGCGCGGTCGGCGGCGAGCACATCGTCGTCATCCCCGACCTCTGGCGGTCGGACGCCACCGGCGAGACGCTGGAGGCACGCACGCTGACCGACGAGCAGTGGGAATCGCTGGCGGCCGGACACGACCGTCTCGGTCGTATGCTGCTCGAGGAATACGGTCTGCGCCAGCAGTTCCACTCGCACGCCGACTCGCACGTCGGCACCCATCGCGAGGTCGAGCGCCTACTCGCCGAGACCGACCCGCGCTACGTGAACCTGTGTCTCGATACCGGTCACTTCGCCTACTACGGCGGCGACAACGTCAAGCTCATCCACGACCACCCCGAGCGCATCGGGTACCTGCATCTCAAGCAGATCGACCCCGAGCTGCGCTTCGAGGTGCTCAAGAACGACGTGGCGTTCGCCGATGCCGCCATCGACGTGATGGTCGAGCCGCCGGCCGGCATCCCCGACTTCGCCCCGATCATCGAGGCCGTCGCCGCCATCGACCCCGAGATCTTCGCGATCGTCGAGCAGGACATGCCCGGCATCGACATCGAGGTGCCGCTCGACATCGCGGCTCGCACGCGCCAGCACATCTTCGGCTGCACGCCGCTGACCCGGTCGCGCTGACCGGCCGACGACCTCTCCCACCTCGCACAGAAACGAGCCACACCGAATGAGCAGCACCTCCACCCAGGACCTCCGGGTCGGCGTCGTCGGCGCCGGCCAGATGGGCGCCGACCACATCCAGCGCATTACGCGCACGATCAGCGGTGCGACCGTGTCGGCCATCGTCGAGCCCGACGCGGGTCGCGCCCGGGCGGCTGCGGCAGCGGCTCCCGCCGCCGAGGCCTTCGCGAGCATCGAGCACGCTCTCGCCGACGGTGCCCTCGACGCGGTCATCATCGCGACGCCGGGTCAGTTCCACGAGCCGGTGCTGGTGCCCGCGTTGGAGGCCGGTCTGCCGATCCTGTGCGAGAAGCCGCTGACGCCCGACAGCGCCTCATCGTTGCGTATCGTGGAGCTCGAGCGGAAGCTCGATCGGCCACACATCCAGTTGGGGTTCATGCGGCGCTTCGACGACGAGTACCGCGCTCTGCGCGAGCTGATCGCGGGCGGCGACGCGGGGGAGCTGCTGATGCTGCGCGGCGTTCACCGCAACCCGTCGGTGCCCGACAGCTACACCCAGTCGATGCTGATAACCGACTCGGTGGTGCACGAGTTCGACGTCATGCCGTGGCTCGCCGGATCACCGGTCCGCAGCGTCGAGGTCAAGTACCCGCGTCGCAACGGCCTGGCACCGGAGCGCCTCCGCGAGCCCATTCTGGTACTGATCGAGCTCGAGAACGGCGTGCTCGTCGACGTCGAGATGAACGTCAGCGTGCAGTTCGGCTACCAGGTCGGCACGGAGGCCGTGTTCCAGTCCGGCATCGCGCGCATCGGCCAGCCGTCCGGGCTGCAGCGCTGGTCGGACGCGTCGTTCTCGATCGCCGAGCACACAACGTTCACGACCCGGTTCGCCCGCGCCTACGACGCACAGGTGCAGGCGTGGGTCGACGGGCTGCGGGAGGGCTCGCTCGTCGCCGGACCGAACGCCTGGGACGGCTACCTCGTCGCCCTCGCCTGCGAGGCCGGCGTTAAGGCGCTCGACCAGGCCGGCCCCGTCGTAGTCGAGTCGCCCGCGCGTCCCGACTTCTACGCCTAGCCTGCGCTCAGCGCGGGAAAGCTCCGCCGAAGGGCACGGAAACGCCCCTAAAACCGCGGGATAAGGGCGTTAACGTGCCCCTCGGCGAGGCCGATCAGCGATCGACGAGCGTGAGCTCGAACGAGTAGAGGTCGGGGCGGTACACGTGCTGCCCGTACTCCACGGCACGCCCGGAGTTGTCGAACGCCGTGCGCGACATGGTGAGCAGCGGGGATCCCTTGCGGATTTCGAGCAGCTCGCCCTCGGCGGCGGTTGCCGCACGAGCGCCGATGCGCTGGTTGGCGACCCGGATGGAGACGCCGCGCGCCTTCATCAGCTGGTAGAGGCCGCGCACCTCCAGCTCCTCGCGTGTAATGTCGGTGAAGCCCTCCGGCAGAGTGTTCTCGAGCACCGCGAGAGGGACGCCGTCCGCGGAGCGCAGCCGGGTGAGCTGCAGCACGGGGGCGCCGACCGCCACGCCGAGCTCGGTCGCAGCCGCGTCGTCGGCGATGCCGATCTCGTACGCGATCACTCGCGTGGTCGGCGTCTGGCCGGATTGGCCGAGGTCTTCGTAGAGGCTGGACAGCTCGACGTTCCGGGTCACGCGTCCGTGGACGACCTGGGTGCCGATGCCCCGTCGACGAACCAGGAGGCCCTTGTCGACGAGCTCCTGCAGCGCTCGGCGGATGGTCGGGCGCGAGAGCCCCAGCCTGTTGCCGAGCGAGATCTCGTTCTCGAGGCGCGACCCTGGAGGTACCCGTTCGTCGCGGATCGCCTGCTCCAGCGCCGTCGCAAGCTGGAAATACAGAGGTACGGGACTCGACTTGTCCAGGCTGTCGAATAGGTCCACGGGCAGCGGGTATTCGACTTGCATCCGTGTCCTCCACAAACCTGGTGATTATGTCAGCACAACCGTACACCAGGTGGAACATGTTCGGTCGCGGGCAGGGCGGGCCTCGCAGAAGGCGGCCGGGCCGGAGGACTTTCTTTTCGACAGTCGCCCGATCTCCTCCGTTCCCCGCCTTTCGCGCCTCCACGCAGGCGGATCTCCTCCGTTGCCGACGCCGGCCGTCAGCGCACGGCGAGCGGCGAGCGGCGAGAGCGTCCTCACGATCGCGACGGTGCCGACATGTCGTCGGGGCTGCCCACGGCTCCGTCGTCCGCCCACTCGCGCACCGCGATGCGCACCGCGCCGATGCAGGCCGTCACGAGCAGCTCGGCCTGTGCGTCCAGCGGGACGCCGCGGCTGGTCGCCTGAGGCGGACGATTCCGCCTTGCCGGCGCCGGACGCGAACGCGATCAGCTCCGCCACCACGGTCAGCAGCCCCACCCGCGGATCGTCCAGTCGGCACATCCGGCGGCGGGATCAGGCCGGGGTTGCGCGCAGCGATCAGCATCCGCGCCTCGTGGAGGGTCGGGTCGGCGGTCTCGGCGGGGAGTGCTCTGAACAGGTATCGATGACGGCGGCGACCATGCTCTCGTCGCAGACCTCCTGTAGGCGGGCGGCGACGAGGCCGCGGTCCAGGCGCGGCGGGCGCCGAAGAGGGCGTCCTCTTTTGCTGTCGAAGTAGTTGAAGAAGGTGCGGTGCGAGACGGGCGCGCGCAGATGTCGTCGACGGTGACGTCATCGAGGTCGCGATCGAGCACCAGCTCGACGGCCGCGCGCTCGAGGTCGGCGCGGGTCTGGGCCTTCGTGTGGGCGCGCAGCCCGGGCTCGGGTGTTGCAGCGGCCGGGAGGTCGGGAAATTATGCATAGTCGGAAATTTTGCGTAAATGCAGTTTGTTAGTTGACCTCGGTCACCTAATTATATATGGTTGCTCATTGTCAACCAAGTTCGAAGGAATCACATGTCTACAGTCACCGCGGGAGAGGCGGCCACCGCGCCGGCGATGTCGCACCGGCAGGTGCTGGAGTCCCTCTCCGGGCTCCTGCTCGGGATGTTCGTCTCGATCCTCGCCGGCACGGTCGTCTCGACCTCCCTGCCGCGCATCATCTCCGAGCTGGGTGGTGACCAGACGGCATACACCTGGGTCGTCACCAGCACGCTCCTCGCGACCACTGTGTCGACGCCGATCTGGGGCAAACTCGCAGACCTGCTCAACCGCAAGATCCTGATCCAGCTCGCACTCGTGCTCTTCGTGGCCGGGTCGGCGATGGCCGGATTCTCGCAGGACACCAACATGCTCATCGGCTTCCGCGTGGTGCAGGGCCTCGGCGCCGGCGGTCTGACCGCGCTGAGCCAGATCATCATGGCCGACATCATCAGCCCCCGCGACCGCGGCCGCTACATGGGCCTCTTTGGCGGCATCATGGCCGTCGGCACCGTGGGCGGCCCGCTGATCGGCGGCCTCCTCACCGACTCCATCGGCTGGCGCTGGAACTTCTTCGTCGGTGTGCCCATCGCCATCCTCGCGATCATCATGCTCCAGATCACGCTCAAGCTCCCCAAGCGTCCCGCCCGCAAGGTCCGCATCGACTACCTCGGCGCGATCTTCCTGGCCGGTGGCATCTCCCTCCTGCTCATCTGGGTCTCGCTGGCGGGCAAGAACTTCGACTGGTGGAGCCCGGGGAGCTTCTTGATGGTCGGCGGCTCGGCGGCCCTCCTGATCGCCACGGTCATCACCGAGCTCGTGGTCAAGGAGCCGATCATCCCGCTCGGGATGTTCAAGAACCGTACCTTCACGCTCGCGGTGATTGCCTCCATCTCGGTCGGCGTCGCGATGTTCGGCACCTCGGTGTTCCTCGGCCAGTACATGCAGCTCGCCCGAGGCGCCACCCCGACCGAGTCGGGTCTGCTGACCCTGCCGATGATCCTCGGCCTGCTGTTGTCCTCCACGATCGTCGGCAATCTGATCAGCCGAACCGGCAAGTGGAAGGCCTTCATGGTCGTGGGCTCGATCCTGCTGACCGTCGGCCTGTACCTGATGAGCACCATCGAGTACGACACGAACTACGTGCTCGTGTCGCTGTACATGCTCACTCTCGGCGCGGGCGTCGGCATGGTCATGCAGAACCTCGTGCTGATCGTGCAGAACACCGTCCGGCCGGAGCAGCTCGGCGCGGCCAGCTCCAACGTGGCGTTCTTCCGCAGCCTCGGCGGCACCATCGGCGTCTCGGTGATGGGCAGCCTCCTCGGCACCAAGGTCACCGACCTGATGGCCGACCGCCAGCACGACCTCCACGTCGCCATCGCCAAGCTGGGCCAGAAGGGCATGGAGGTCGCCCAGACCCTGCAGAGCGGAACGCTCCCCGAGGTCGGCACGCTCCCCGTCGGCATCCGGACCATCATCGAGGCGATCTACGGCCAGGCGGTCGCCGACATCTTCCTGGTGGCCGTGCCGCTCGCGATCGTGACGGTCATCGCGATCCTCTTCCTGCCGAACACCAAGCTCGGCAGCAAGACGGCCATCCAGCAGCTCGAAGAGACCTCGGCCGGCGACGTCGTGAGCGAGACCCCCGCCGGGCAGGCAGAGGAGACGGTCGTGGAAGTCGCCGAGGCGCTGATCGGAGCCCCGACCGGGTCGGTCGCGGCGCAGTCGGCGCGCTCGATCGACACTCAGGATCGGCGCTGAGGGGACACGTTATGATCGCGGCCATGGACAACACGGACCGGGCGGACCTGGACCGGACCGACCACGCCATCGCCGCGGTGGAGGAGCAGTTCACGATCCTCTTCAACCGGGTGAGCGCCGGGATGCGCGAGCGGTCTGCGCGCGTGCATCCCGACCTCCAGCCGGTCGGCTTCCGGCTCCTCAACACGCTGGTGCGCACCGGCCCGCTGCACGCGGGCGCGCTGGCCGGCGAGCTAGCGACCGACAAGAGCGTAGTCAGCAGGCAGGTGCGCATCCTCGAAGAGCTGGGCTTCGTCGAGCGGCGTACTGATCCGACCGACCGTCGCGCCAGCTTCCTGGTCGCGACGCCGGCGGCGATCGAGCGCGTGAACGAGGCGCGGGCCGCCGACCAGGCGCAGCTCTACCGCAGCCTCCGCCAGTGGGGCGCCGACGACGTCGGCCGTCTAGCCGACCTCCTAGCCCGCCTCAACCAAACCACCCCCTTCCGCTAGCCTCCCCGGCATCCATCGCTTCCGGAGTTGTGTACGCAACACGCCGAGCGCGGGCGTGCACAACTCCGGAAGTGATTGCTGGTTTCGGGCGTCAGCGGGCGGGGAGGCGGAGTTCGAGGGCGGTGCCGGTGGGGCCGGTGGAGGCGACGGTGACCTCGCCGCCGTGGCGGACGGCGACCTCGCGCACGAGCGCGAGGCCGATGCCGAAGCCCGAGCGCGAGCGGCCGGCGGCCGCAGGCTCCGCCCGGGCGAACCGGTCGAAGATCCGCGCGGGGTCGATGCCCTGGATGCCCGGCCCCTGATCGGCGACGGTCAGGGAGGCCGAGCGGCCGTCCCTCCGGATCGTCGCCGTCACGATCCCGCCCGAGGCCGAGTGCGCGACCGCATTGTCGAGCAGGGCCGTCGCGCACCGCTGCAGCGTGGTGGCGGGCACGTCGCTCGCGACGTCGTCGCGTTCCACGAGCCGCACCTCCACCCCGGCCTCCCGCGCCAGCACCTGGAGCGACTCGACCGCGCGTCTGACCGGGCCGGAGAAGCCGACAGGCCCTTCGGAGGCCGCGGCGCGCTCGGGGTCGGCGGCGAGCAGCAGGTCGTTCACCACGTCGATGAGCGTGCGGGTGTCGTCGCGCAGCTCGGTGACCGTGCCGGCGGACGGATCGCCGGGCGGGAGGCCGCGCTGCAGCACCTGCAGGCGCGCGTCCAGCACAGCGAGCGGGGTACGGAGCTCGTGGCTGGCGTCCGCGACGAAGTCCCGCTGGCGGCGCAGCGCCTCCCCGAGCGGGCGCACCGCCCGCCGGGTCACGATCACGGACAGCACCCCGGCGACGACGACCGCCAGCACGCCGACGATGATGAACGCCAGCATCGCGTCGACGGTGTCGATGTAGATCTTGTGCTCGCCGGGACGGGGAGCCTCCTGCAGCTCGGCGGGCCGAAGCTGGTCGAGCACGAAGAAGAAGGCGACGCCGATCGCCGCCACGACGAGCGCTCCGGAGGCGATGGTCAGCTGAAGGCCGACCGTGCGGGAGGCGCGGCGCACCTCCAAGGAGTCGACGTCGCGGTTCCGGCTCACAACTGCCCCAGCCGGTAGCCCTCGCCCCGCACCGTCGCGATGAGCTCGGGGTCGGTCTTGCGGCGCAGGTAGTGCACGTAGGTATCGACGGTGCCCGGCTGCTCGTCCGCCTCGAACACGGCCTCCAGGATGTGCGCACGCGAGAAGGTGCGCAGCGGGCTCTCAGCGAGCAGGCGCAGCAGGTCGGACTCGCGCGCGGTCAGCTGGATGCGGCCCTCGTAGGGCGAATAGATGCTGCGGCTCTCGGGGTAGAACCTCCACTCGCCGACCGGAAGCTCCTTGCCCTCCCCGGTGAACGTGCGGGTCAGCGCCCGCAGTCGCGCCAGCAGCTCGTCGAACTCGAACGGCTTGACGAGGTAGTCGTCGGCCCCGGCGTCGAGTCCCTCGACCCGGTCGCGCAGGGAGCCGAGAGCGGTCAGCATGATGATGGGCGCGACGACCCGGCCGTCGCGCAGCCTTCCGACGAGCGTCGACCCGTCGATGCCGGGGAGGCGGCGGTCGACGACCAGCGCGTCGAAGCGGCCGTCGAGGCCCTCCCGGAGCCCGCTCTCGCCGTCGGCGACGAGGGTCACATCGTACGTCTCCGAGAGCACCTGCTCGATGAGCGGACCGAGTCGCGGATCGTCCTCGACCAGCAGCACGCGCAGTCGGGTGGCCTCCATATCGCTCACCCTAGCTCCCGTCCGGACGCCGCGCAGGCGAGACGGCCGAGGCGACCGGCGTCGGCGCGAACCGTCGCAACAGGGCGCGCACGAGCAGCACGGCCGCGGTGGCGTAGACGAGCGAGGCGAGCACGTCGCTCGGGTTGTGCACGCCCAGGTACACGCGCGAGAACGCGGTCAGCAGCGGAATCACGATCGCGAACGCCAGCAGCGGCCACCGCAGCCGGCCGCGGCCGAACACGATCAGCAGCGCCAGCCCGAGCGCGACGGCGAAGCTTGTGTGCCCACTCGGGAAGCTGAAGCCGGAGTCGGTGAGCACGTGATGCGGGAGGTCGGCCGGAAGCGGGCGCGGGCGACGGACGATGTCTTTGACGATCGTGCTGCCCAGCCACGGGATCAGCGCCAGCGCGGCGAACGCGATGGCAGCGCCCGGCCTCCGCAGGCCGAGCCACGCGAGCGCCGAGACGAGCGCCACGATGGCGATCGCCGCGATGGGCGAGAACACGACGGAGTCGGCGAGCGCGACAGCGTCGACGAACGGGGTGCGCGCCGCCTCGATCGCCTGGATGACGGCGAGGTCGCTGGCGGTGACGGCAGGGGACGCCACGATCGCGAGGCCAGCCAGCACCACGAGGAGGATGACGCAGAGGGGGAGGACGATCGCGCGCGCGGTCGCGTTGGGGGTGTTCGGCGGGCGATGCGGGGCGGGCCGGCGGTTCAGGGTGGCGGTCATGGCTGTCCTCTCCTCGACCTCCCACACTGCGCCTCGCCTCCCCAGACTCCGCTAAGGATGGGTCTCCGTTCGGGGTGGGGCGGGTCCCGTCCCCAGGGCGGCCCTCTCAGAGGATTCTGAGAGGCGGCGAGCGATGCTGACGGGATGCTCCGCAACAAGGTTCCAGCGGTCACTGCGCTGTTCTGGGTCACGAAGCTGCTCACCACGGCGATGGGGGAGACGACCTCCGACTACCTGGTCAAGAACTACGACCCGGTGATCGCCGTGGTCGCCGCGTTCGTGGTCTTCGCGGGTGCTCTCGCGCTGCAGTTCGCGGTGCGCGGGTACATCCCGTGGGTCTACTGGCTCACCGTGCTGATGGTCGCCGTGTTCGGCACGATGGTCGCGGACGTCCTCCACATCGTGCTCGGTGTGCCGTATCTCGTGTCGACTGTGTTCTTCGCGATCGTCCTCGCCATGGTGTTCGTCGTCTGGTACCGCTCGCAGCGCACGCTGTCGGTGCATCACATCGACACGCGCGCCCGCGAGCTCTTCTACTGGTGCGCGGTGCTCGCCACCTTCGCGTTGGGAACCGCCGTCGGCGACCTCACGGCGACGACGTTCGGGCTCGGCTACCTGGCCTCCGGCGTCCTCTTCGGCGTGTTGTTCGCGATCCCCGGCATCGCGTACCGGTGGTGGGGGATGGACGCGACTGCCGCATTCTGGACCTCTTATGTTCTGACTCGCCCGTTCGGAGCGTCGATCTCCGACTGGCTGGCCGTGTCGCACGCGCGCGGCGGCCTGGATCTGGGGGCCGGACCGGTCAGCCTGGTGCTGTTCGCGGCGATCGTCGTCTGCGTCGTCGTGATGACCGCGCGCCGCCCCGTGGACCCCGCCGGAGCCCCCGCCCCCGAGGTCTCACCCGCCGCGTGACCGCCGCCGGCCTGACCTCTCGGTCGGGTTTCTCTCGGTGCTCTTCGGGTGGGGCACCGGGTGTTGCAGCCTTTCGGTCGGGTTTCTGTCGGTTTTCTTCGGGTGGGGCACTGGTACTCTCTGTCGGGTATGCCGCCCGCGTCCGTCCCCCCTCGCACTCGCGGCCGCCGCTCGGCGGGCCGTCGCGCCGCCGTGCCGTCGCGGCCGAAGCCGGTGCTGCGGCTGCCGCTGCACCACCGGATGGGCGTCGCTCTGGCGGTGATCGCACTCGTGTGCGGGTTCTCGATCGTGCCGACGGACGCCGCCCTCGCCGCCACGGCTTTCCGCCTCCCGGAGGCCGAGCTCGCGCCGGGGTCGGCGCCCGATCAGCGTATCTACGTGGACGCCACGATCGGCGCGCCGGTGGTCGACAGGGATGGGCTCAGTGCGACGGACAGCATCCAGGGCCTCGCCCGCGTCGGTACGAACGAGTCGTGGGCCAAGCTTGTGCTCATGTTCGGCGGCTGGCAGGCGACCGACGCCAATGTGACGGTGCTGTTGCGCTGGATGCGGCAGGAGAACGGGCCACCGGACTGGTGGAACCGTAACAATCCTCTCAACAACGGCTACGGCTCTGGTGGAGGCGCCGGACTCGGCAGCTACCCCGACCTCGTGACGGCCGCCAAGTACTGCGCCGAGAACCTGCAGCGGGGTTACCCGGGAATCGTGTCCGGCCTGAACGCCGGTGTCAGCGCCGATGCGACGGCCGCGGCGATCTGGGCCTCCCCGTGGGCGAGCAGCCACTACGCGAACGGCGCCCACTGGAGCACCGCCCCGGTCCAGGTCGTGCAGGCCCCCGCCTCCGCCTGGGGTTACTGAGTCCTCCCGGACCATCGAAGGGCACGTAAACGCCCCCTAGAACGCGGTTTTACGGGCGTTTGCGTGCCCCTCGGCAGGCTCAGTGCTTCGCGAGCCACTCGCGGAGCTTCGGCAGCGGCCACGTCGTCACGATCCGCTCCGCCGGCACACCGTTTGCGGCCGCGCGAGCTGCGCCGTAGGCCAGGAAGTCGAGCTGCCCCGGCGCGTGCGCGTCGGTGTCGATCGAGAACAGGCAGCCCGCGTCCAGCGCGCGCTGGATGAGCTCGTCCGGAGGATCCTGCCGCTCGGGCCGCGAGTTGATCTCGACCACGACGCCGTTCTCCGCGCACGCCGCGAACACGGCGTCGGCGTCGAACTCGCTCGGCGGCCGGGTACCTCGGGAGCCTTGCACCAGCCTCCCCGTGCAGTGCCCGAGCACGTTCGTGTGCGGCGCACGGATGCCGCCGAGCATCCGCGCGGTCATCGTGCGGCTGTCGGCGCGCAGCTTGGAGTGCACGCTCGCCACCACGACGTCGAGCCGGGTGAGCAGCTCGGGCGTCTGGTCGAGGGTGCCGTCTTCGAGGATGTCGACCTCGATCCCGGTGAGGAGGGTGACGCTGCCGGTGTCGAGGCCGGAGATGATGTCGAGCTGCTCCTCCAGGCGCTCGGCGCTCAGCCCGCTCGCGACCGTGAGGGTGGGCGAGTGGTCGGTGATCGCCTGGTACTCGCGGCCCAGCGTGGCCGCGGCCGCCGCCATCACCTCGATCGGAGTCGTGCCGTCCGACCACTCGGTATGGCTGTGGAGGTCGCCGCGCAGCTGTGCGCGCAGCTCGGCGCCCCCGGTGTCCAGCGGCTCGGCGTTGCGCTCCCGCAGGTCGGCGAGGTAGTCGGGCACGTCGCCGGCGACGGCCTGCGAGATCACCTGGAGGGTGCGGTCGCCGATCCCCTTGGTGCGCTTGAGCCGGCCGTCGGCGACGCGGGCGGCGACCTCGTCGGCGCCGAGCGGCGCGATGATGGCGGCGGCCTTGCGGAACGCCTGCACTTTGAAGGAGGGCGCGAGCTCGCGCTCGAGCCAGAAGGCGATCTCGTTGAGCGCTGCGACCGGATCCATGCCCTCATGCTCCCACCACCGACGCCGAGGGGCACGCAAACGCCCTCACCCGAGGGTTTTAGGGGCGTTGACGTCCCCGTCGGCGTGGGCTCTGAGGGATTACGGGGCATTACAGGAGGGGCGGGGGCGCGGCGCGCGACACCGGTAGCGTCGAGGGGTGAGCAGCGCGATCGAGAACCTGGGTCGCGAGACCCGCCTGTACGAGCCGAGCCCGGAGTTCGCCGCGCAGGCGAATGTCGGACCGGAGGTGTTCGACCAGGCCGCCGATCCCGTCGCCTTCTGGGAGCGGCAGGCGGCCCGCCTCGATTGGGCGGAGCCCTGGCGCACCGCGCACATCTGGGAGCCCGCGACGCCCGGAGCGGACGGCGAGCTCAGCATCCCCCGCGCCGAGTGGTTCGCCGGCGGCCGCCTGAACGCCGCGGTCAACTGCGTCGACCGGCACGTCGCCGCGGGCGACGGCGACCGCGTGGCCCTGCACTTCGAGGGCGAGCCGGGCGACCGGGAGACCATCACCTACGCCGACCTGCAGCGCCGCGTCGCGCGCGCCGCCAACGCGCTCACCGCCCTCGGCGTCGGGAAGGGCGACCGCGTCGTCGTCTACCTTCCCGTCATCCCCGAGACGGTCGTCATCACGCTCGCGATCGCGCGCGTCGGCGCCATCCATTCGCTCGTGTTCGGCGGGTTCTCGGCGGAGGCGCTGCGGTTCCGGGTGGAGGACACCGGGGCGAAGCTCCTGGTGACCTCCGACGGCCAGTTCCGGCGAGGCGCTGCCGTTCCGGTCAAAGCTCAGGCCGATGCCGCCGTCGCGGGCGACAACGCGATCGAGCACGTGCTCGTGGTGCGCCGCACCGGCGAGCTCACCCCCGACATCCCGTGGACGCCGGGACGCGACGTCTGGTGGCACGACGCCGTCGACACCGCGGCGAGCACGCACGAACCGGAGTTCTTCGACGCCGAGACCCCGCTGTTCATCATCTACACGTCCGGCACGACGGGGAGGCCGAAGGGCGTCGTCCACACGACGGGCGGCTACCTCACGCAGGCCTCCTGGAGCCACTGGGCGCTCTTCGACGCCAAGCCGGACGACGTCTACTGGTGCACCGCCGACCTCGCCTGGGTGACCGCGCACACCTACGTGCTGTACGGCCCGCTGTCCAACGGCGCGACCTCCGTGATCTACGAGGGCACCCCGAACACGCCCTCCACCGGTCGGCACTTCGAGATCATCGAGCGCTACGGCGTGACCACCTACTACACCGCACCGACGCTCATCCGCACGTTCATGAGCTGGTTCCCCGAGGGGCTGGCCGCCGTCGGCGACTGGGACCTCTGCAGCATCCGGCTGCTCGGCACCGTGGGGGAGGCGATCAACCCGGAGGTGTGGGTGTGGTTCCGCGACCAGCTCGGCGCCGGCCGCGCTCCGGTGGTCGACACCTGGTGGCAGTCGGAGTCCGGGGCGGCCATCGTCGCGCCGCTGCCCGGCGTGACCGCCTTGAAGCCGGGCTCCGCGACGCTGGCCGTGCCGGGTGTGACCGTGCGCGTGGTCGACGAGCGCGGCGAGGACGTCCCGCGCGGGTCGGGCGGCTCCATCGTCATCGACGGCACCTGGCCCGCGATGTCGCGCACGGTCTGGGGCGACCCGGAGCGTTATCGCGACTCGTACTGGCGCGCGTTCGCCGACCGCGGCTACTTCCTCGCCGGTGACGGCGCCGCCGTCGACGACGACGGCTACCTCTGGCTGCTCGGGAGGCTGGACGACGTCATCAACGTGTCGGGCCACCGGCTCTCGACGATCGAGATCGAGTCGGCTCTGGTCGCTCATCCCTCGGTGGCGGAGGCCGCGGTGGTCGGTGTGGGAGACGCGACGACCGGTCAGGCCGTCGCCGCGTTCGTGATCCCGGTCGGCGGGTCGGGCGGCGACCCGCGTCGTGGTCCCGAGGCCGCCGAGCTGCGCGACCAGGTCGCGCGCGCGATCGGCGCGATCGCCAAGCCGCGCCACGTAGTCGTCGTCGACGACCTCCCGAAGACCCGCTCGGGCAAGATCATGCGCCGCCTGCTAGTCGACCTCTTCGAGCGCCGCCCTCTCGGCGACACCACCTCCCTCCAAGACCAAAACGTCCCAGCCCAAATAGCGGCAACTCTCGCCGCCGGGACGTGAGTAATCGCGGGAACCCGGCCTGGATTCCTGCGATTACTCACATCTCGTCAGACGCCAGGGTGGTACGCGATCTCTGCGGTCTCCTCGGTGCTCAGCGCGCTGACCGAGGGTCGTGGCGAGGTCGCTGCCCGAGACCAGCTCCATGACCAGGAACGGCCGCGGGTCCTTCGGCGCGGAGTAGTCGGTCCCTGCGTCGATGAGCGACAGGATGCCGTGATGGCTCAAGCGGGCGAGCGCGGTCTGCTCGGTGCGGTACTGGGCCATCTCCTCCTCGCCGCCTGAGCGGTAGAGCTTAATGGCGACCTCCTGCCGAGGATCTCGTCCGTGGCCTTGAAGACGCTCGCCTCCCCGCCGCGGCCGATGAGAGTCTGCGGGGTACCGGCCCACCAGTGCAGGGATCGCGGGCTCGCTCACGACGTCACCGCCGATCGGAGCAAAGCGAAGGCGGTCTCGCCGACGATCACGCTCTCGCCGTCGTTCAGGGCGAGGTCGGGGTCGCTGCTCAGCTCGAGTTCCCAGGAGGCTCCCGGTGGTTCGGGGAGAACGAACTCGACGCCGTTCCTGGCGGCGTTCAGCAGCAGGAGGAACGCGTCTGCGCCCTCGTGCATGAGGACGAACGCGATCGAGCGCGCCTCCAGGTCGGCCCAGTCGGCGTCGGCGAACGGTTCGCCGTCCGCGCGGACGATCAGCACGGTGTCGGGGCCGCCGACGTCCGGAGCGTGGCGGTACCACTCGGGCCGCAGCGCCGGCTCGGCCCGACGCAAGCGGATGAGCGTCGACGTGAACTCGTGCAGCTCCCAGTCGGCGTTCTGCCAGTCGTACCAGGAGATCTCGTTGTCCTGGCAGTAGGCGTTGTTGTTGCCCTTCTGCGTGCGGCCGATCTCGTCGCCGCCAAGGATCATCGGCACGCCGGCCGACAGCAGCACGGTGGCCAGGAGGTTCTTGCGCTGCCGGGTGCGGAACGCGAGGATCCCCTCGTCGTCGGTCGGACCCTCCACGCCGTAGTTGTCGGAGCGGTTGTCGGACTCGCCGTCGCGGTTGTCCTCGCCGTTCGCCTCGTTGTGCTTCTCGGTGTAACTGGTCAGATCGGCGAGAGTGAAACCGTCATGGGCGGTGACGAAGTTGACGCTGGAGAGCGGAGCGCGTCGCGAGTCCTCGTAGATGTCGGGACTGCCGAGCACGCGCTGCGAGAGGGTCGCGAGCACGCCGGGCGTGCCCCGCCAGTAGTCGCGCACGTCGTCGCGGAACGTGCCGTTCCACTCCGACCAGTCGGCGGGGAAGCCGCCCAGCTGGTATCCAGCGACGTCCCAGGGCTCGGCGATCAGTTTGACGTCGGCGAGCGTCGGGTCCTGCTGGATGAGGGTGAGGAACGCGCTGTGCAGGCTCGCGTCACCGCCCTGGCGGGTGAGCGTGGTCGCGAGATCGAAGCGGAAACCGTCGATGTGGAAGTCGTCGACCCAGTACCGCAGCGAGTCCATGATCAGCTGCAGGGCTGCCGGGTGGCTGACGTTGACGCTGTTGCCGGTTCCCGTCGTGTCGAAGTAGTGGGCGCGGTCGCCCTCGACGAGCCGGTAGTAAGACGGATTGTCGATCCCCTTGAAGCTGTAGGTCGGGCCGAGGTCGTTGCCTTCCGCCGTGTGGTTGTAGACGACGTCGAGGATGACCTCCAGGCCGGCGGTGTGCAGGGCCTTCACCATCCCCTTGAACTCGTCGACCTGGTGACCGGTGTCGCCCGTCGCCGCGTACTCGTTGTGCGGGGCGAAGAAGCCGATCGAGTTGTAGCCCCAGTAGTTGCGGAGGCCCTTCTCCGCCAGGTGCGCATCTTGCACGAACTGGTGCACCGGCAGTAGCTCGACGGCGGTGACGCCGAGGTTCTTCAGGTACTCGACGGCGGCGGGATGGGCCAGGCCGGCGTAGGTGCCACGGAAATCCTCAGGCACCCACTCCATGAGCTCGGTGAAGCCCTTGACGTGCGTCTCGTAGATGACGGTCTGGCTCAACGGGATGCGCGGCCGCGCGTGGTCGCCCCAGTCGAAATCCTGGCGGTCGACGGCGATGCCGAGGGCGACGTGGCGCGCCCCGTTGGTGTCGCTGCGTCGTCGCGGGCGGCCGAGCTGGTGGCCGAACACGGCCTGCGAGTTGTCCCACGACCCGGTGACGGCGCGCGTGTGCGGAGGCAGCAGCACCTTGGTCGCAGAGAACCGGAGGCCGTTCGCCGGGTCCCACGGGCCGGCGGCGCGCAGGCCGTATCGGGTGCCGGGGACGAGCCCGGGGACGAAACCGTGGAAGACGTGGCCGGTGCGCTGACGCAGCTCCGTGCGCGACTCGCGTCCGCGTGCGTCGAAGAGCGAGACGAAGACCGCGTCGGCGTTCTCGCTGTAGACCGCGACGTTGGCGCCGCCCTCGACGAGGGTGAGACCGAGCGGATACGGGAGCGATCCGTCGCCGCTCACCCGCGGCTCCACGGGTGAAGGCGGAGACTGCGGGGCTGGGGGCAGAGCTGGGGCACGGTGCCTCCGATCGATAGACCGACAGGCTACCCGGGAGCATCAGCGCACGGGAAGCCGTTGACAGACTGCGGGCGGACCGCTACCCGGAGTCGGGTTATGGTGCAGTGATGTCTCTGCTCTTCACCGTGCCCGCGGCTCTCGTCCTCATCGTCATCGCCGTGCGTATGTGGCGCACGGACAACCGACGGCTCAGCATCGGGGTCGTCGCGGCGATCGGCGGATACTTCGCGCTCGAGTCGGTGCTGGTCGGGTTGGAGGGAGTGCTCAACACCTACCTCGTCTTCGCGATCCCGTTGTCTCTGCTCCCGTTCCTCGTGGTCGTGCTGGCGGCGTACTTGATCGCAAACGGGCTCCGGATGCTGCGCAAAGAGAGCCGGAGCCTCGCGAACGGGCTCTCGCTCCTCGCGGGCGTGGCACTGCTGGCGGGGCCGGTGGTGACGTATCTGGTGCTGTCGGCGATGCTCTTGGCGCACGACGACCAGATCGTGCTGCGCGCCTTGCTGACCGCCTTGCTCGTCATCGTCGCCCTCGGCTCGGCGTACGTCGCCGCGTTCTTCGTCCTCTTCCTGGTTTACGGGGTGATCTACCGGCGCGCTCGCATCGGCGCCTTCGACGCGATCGTCGTCCTCGGCGCCGGCCTCATCGACGGACGGGTCCCGCCCCTGCTCGGCTCGCGCCTCGACCGGGCCGTCGCGCTCTTCTCGGCCCGGCGCGCGATCGGGGACGACTGCGTGCTGATCCCGACCGGCGGACGCGGAAGCGACGAGCCCCGCTCGGAAGGTGAGGCGATGGCCGGGTACCTCCGCGACGCGGGCGTGCCGGCGGACCGGGTGATCCCCGAGACCGAGGCGGTGAACACCGAGCAGAACCTCCTCCTCTCGCGGAACATCGCGGACGCCCACCACCCCGGATCGCGGGTCCTCATCGTGACCAGCGAGTACCACGTGCTGCGGGCGGCGATGCTCGCACGCCGGGTCGGGCTTCCTGCCGCAGCAACCGGAGCCAGGACCGCGCGGTACTTCGTTCCGTCGGCGACGCTGCGGGAGTTCGCGGCCGTCGCGCTGATGTTCCCGCGTCTCCAGAAGCTGGTCGTGGCGCTCTGCGTGCTGGCGGGGCTCGCGGCCGGCGCGCTGCTGTGGGCGGCCGACCTGCTGTGAGTCGCTCACCGGGTGATCCGGACGGCGTCACCGAACGACGCTACGACGACGGCCTCCGCGGAGCCCTTCGTCTCCGCTGAACCCTCCGTCTCCGCTGAACCCTCCGCCTGGGAGGCGAGCGTCTCGCCGCGAAGGGCGACCTCAACGCGAAGCCCTCCTCGCGTGAAGCGGAACACCCCGTCGACGCACGACACGTCGCCCGCACGGGCGTCGGCCGGCACGTCCCTGCGCAGCTCGATCAGGCGGCGGTACCAGGCGAGCACCCGGGCGTGGTCGGGCTCGTCGAGTTCCGCCCAGCGCAGCCGGGCGCTCTCGAACGTGTGCGGGCTCTGCGGATCGGGGACCACGGACGGGTCCCAGCCCATGCGTGCGAACTCGGTGATGCGGCCGGTGCGGGTGGCCTCTGCGAGCTCGGGCTCCGGGTGGGAGCTGAAGAACGGCCATGGCGTGGTCGCTCCCCACTCTTCGCCCATGAAGAGCATCGGCGTGAACGGGCCGAGGAGGATGAGAGCGGCCGCGACGGCGAGTGCGCCGACATCGAGAGTCGCGGTGAGGCGGTCGCCGATCGCCCGGTTGCCGATCTGGTCGTGATCCTGGCTGAACGCGATCAGTCGGGTGAACGGGATCTCCGCATCGAGCGGGCGGCCGTGGTGGCGCTCGCGGAAGCTCGAGTAGGTGCCGTCGTGGAAGAAGCCGCGTTCGAAGACCTTCACGAGGGACTCCGGCCCCTTGAAGTCGGCGTAGTAGCCACTGGTCTCGCCGGTGAGGTTGATGTGCACGGCGTGGTGCACGTCGTCGTCCCACTGGGCGTCGAGGCCGTAGCCATGCCTGTGACGCTCGCGGATCAGCCGCGGGTCATTGAGATCGCTCTCGGCGATGAGGGTCGCTGCGCGCCCGGTGCGCTCCCGGATGCCGGCTGCCTGCCGTGCCAGGGCCTCCAGGATGTGCTCGGCACTGCTGTCGCCCAGCGCGTGCACGGCGTCGAGCCGGAGCCCGTCGACGTGCATGTCTTCGAGCCAGAACGCCGCATCGTCGAGGATGAGTCGGCGCACCTCGTCCGACTGTGGCCCGTCGAGATTGACGGATGCGCCCCACGTGTTGCGTCCGTCGCTCAGGTAGGGGCCGTACTTCGGGAGGTAGTTGCCGCTCGGGCCGAGGTGGTTGTAGACGACGTCCTGGATCACCGCGACGCCGCGCGCGTGGCACGCGTCTACGAACCGCTGGTAGGCGTCCGGGCCGCCGTACGGTTCGTGCACGGCGAACCAGAGCACGCCGTCATAGCCCCAGCCGCGTGTGCCGTTGAACGCGTTGACCGGCAGCAACTCGATCGCGTCGACTCCGAGGTCGACGAGATGGTCGAGCCGGTCGGCGGCGGCATCGAGCGTCCCCGCCGGTGTGAACGTGCCGACGTGGAGCTCGTAGATCACGCGGCCGGTGAGCGAGTCGGAGTGCCACGCGTCGTCGCCCCACTCGTAGCCGGACGGGCTCCACTCGCGGCTCAGCGCGTGCACCCCGTCGGGCTGGCGCCGTGAGCGCGGATCGGGGTACGGACCGTCGTCGTCGACGACGAAGCCGTAATCGAGGGCGTCCGGGCCGGCATCGAGAGGGTGGGCGAGGAGCCACCAGCCGCCGTCGGCGCGCAGCAGCGGATGCCGCCCCCGCCCGGCGATCTCGACCGACACGGACTCGGCGCTCGGTGCCCACACGGGGAAGGTGCGCTCGGGAGAGGTGCGCGCGGGAAAGGCGCGCGGCGGCAGACTGTGCGCCGCAGCCGTCTCGAACGCCGTCATCGTGCCACCGCCAGCAGGGCGAACGGATAGCGATCGAAGAGCTGCGCCAGCAGGACCCGGCCGACGATCGTCCGTCCGGTCAGCTCGTCGCGGAGCGGCCGAGGCCCGACGTCCACCACCGTGTCGCCCCACCCTCCTGCTCGCGCCAGCCCGACCGGGAGCCGCGTCGCGAGCGCGATCGCCCCTCCCCGGTCGAACGCCACCAGGTGGTCCGATCGCGATCCGATCGCGATCAGCGGGCGGTAGCCGGTGAACAGCTCGGGGCGCTCGCGCCGCAGGCGCAGCGCGCGCGAGGTCACCAGGAGCTTCGCCGCGCCGGACGAGTCGATCGCGGGCAGGCGCCCGTCGTCGAGGTGCGCGAGCAGGCCGGCCGCCGCCTCGAACTCGACGGGACGTCGGTTGTCCGGGTCGACGAGTGAACGCTCCCAGCGCTCGGAGCCCTGGTAGAGGTCGGGAACCCCAGGCGCGAGCAGCTGGAGCAGCTTGGCCCCGAGGCCGTTGCTGGCTCCCGGAGCCTCCACGACCGCAGCGATCGCCTCCACCTCGGCGGCGACCCGAGCATCGTCGAACACGGCGTCGACCAGGTCGGCGAGAGCGCCCTCGAACACCGCGTCGGGGTCGGTCCAGCTGGTTCCGGCTCCGGCCTCGCGTGCAGCCTTGCGCGCGTACGCGTGCAGCCGTTCGCGCGATGCCGGCCACGCCCCGACGATCGACTGCCAGAGCAGGTTCTCGAGCGTGCCGTCGCCGAGCCCGACGCGCTCCCGCACTGCGCCGAGGAACCGCGCCCAGCGTTCGGTGACCTCCGCCAGCACCGCGATCCGCGCGCGGGCGTCCTCGCTGCGCTTGGTGTCGTGGGTGCTCAGCGCGGTGAGCGACCGCGGGAGGTCGGCGAGGCGCTGCTCCTGGAGGCGGTGGAAGTCGGCCACAGCGAGAGCGAACGCCGACGGATCCCCGCCCACCTCCGTGAGGGAGGCCAGCCGTGTGTACCGGTAGAAGGCGTTGTCCTCAACGCCCTTGGCCATGATCGCACCGCTCGTCTGCTGGAAGCGCGCCGACGCCGCGGACAGGCGCCCGCCTTCGTCGGGGAGGAACCCCTCGACGAGACGCGCCAGCGTCTCAGCGAGGTCGGGACGGGCGGTGGCCGCGGCCTCGCGTGCTGCCCTCACATGATCTTCGCCGAACGGGAGATAGCTCCGATACACGGGGAACGCCGCAGCGAGCTCGGCGACGGCGTCGGCGACCTCCTCGTCAGCTTCCTCGTCGGCCGGAACGCGGTCACGAGCGACCTCCGCCCCCACCTCTCGCGCGACCCGCAGCACTTCCGAGCGGAGGATGCCGTCGGCCACGGCCCGCTTGCGCCTGTGCACCAGTCCGGCCCAGTCGCGACTCTCTTCGCGCCCGTCGTGCTCCTCCGCGAGCGCGGTCAGAGGCTCCTCGCCGGCAGGGTCCACGAACACCCGGTCCAGGATGCCGAGGGCGTCGTAGCCGGTGGTGCCCGCGATCGGCCAGTGCGGGATCCGCTCGTCGCCCTCCAGGATCTTCTCGACCCACACCGGGCGCGTGCCGGCGAGCTGGGCGAGTCGCTTGAGGTAGTCGCCGGGGTCGCGCAGCCCGTCGGGGTGGTCGACCCGCAGGCCGTCGACGAGCCCTTCGCGCAGCCAGCGGCCGATCTCGATGTGCGTCGCGTCGAACACCCGTGGGACTTCGACGCGCACTCCGGCAAGGGTGTTCACCGCGAAGAACCGTCGGTAGTTCAGCTCGGCGTCTGCCCGCCGCCAGGAGACCAGCTCGTAGTGCTGGCGGTCGTGCACCGTCGGCGGTGCGCCGACCTCCGTGCCGTAAGCCACCGGAAAGCGGTGCTCGTGGTACCGCAGTTCGCCTCCCACGACGCGCAGCGCAGAGAGTTCGTCCGTGCTGTCACCGAGCACCGGGATGCGCAGCCGGCCGCCGCCGAACTCCCAGTCGATGTCGAAGAACTCGGCGTACGCGGAGCCGCGGCCGCGCTTCAGGACGTCCCACCACCACGGGTTCTCGTGCGCCACTGCGACGCCCAGGTGGTTGGGCACGATGTCGACGACGACGGCGAGATTGCGAGCGTGAGCTGCGTTCGAGAACTCGCGGAGGGCGTCCGGCCCACCGCGCGACCCGTCCACCCGTGTCGGGTCGACGACGTCGTATCCGTGCGCCGACCCGGAAGCGGCTTGCAGCAGCGGCGAGAGGTAGACGGCGCCGACACCGAGCCGCCGGAGGTAGTCGAGAGTCTGCGCGGCGTCTCGCAGTGTGAAGTCGGGTGTGATCTGGAGGCGGTAGGTGCTTGTCGGTACGTCGTTGCTCACACCGTGGATTCTTTCGCGCGCCGGCCTCGCCAGGAAGGGGGCGGACATTCCGGTGGAGAACTCGGCGTGCGTCTCGGCTGTGGGGGATTGATTAATCGGGGAGTGCGTGCAGCCTGGACGACCAACCCGAAGGGTGGGAGCGTCGGGTCCACGCAGACGAAAGGGGAACACGATGGGACTCGACGACAAGATCGAGAACGCCGCGCAGGACGCCGGTGGCAAGGCCAAGGAAGGCGCAGGCAAGGCGACCGGGAACGAGCGCCTCGAGGCCGAAGGCAAGGGCGACCAGGTGAAGGCCGACCTCAAGAACGCCGCCGAGAAGGTGAAGGACGCCTTCAAGCACTGAGACGACCCGTTGAACGTCCCCGCCACCGTCCGGGTGAGCGGGGACGTCGCGCGTCCGGGACGACGCCGATTCAGGCCGTGAGGGCCGCGATCGCGCTGATCTCGATGAGCGCCCCCGGCACCCCGAGGCCGGCGACGCGCGAGGCCGTGACCAGCGGAGGAGCGCCCTCCCTCGCCAGCCGCGGAGCGATGGCTCCGTAGGCGGCGCCCAGATCGGCCGCGTCGTCGATGGCGACGAACCACTGCACGACATCGTCGAGGGAGGCCCCGGCCGCGGCTAGCGCGACCTCGGCGTTGTCGAGCGCCCGCGCGGCCTGCGCGCCCGCCTCGGGCGAGACGAGCGCCCCGCGCTCGTCGACGCCGTTCTGGCCGCCGAGGTAGACGGTCGTCGCGCCGGCCGGCACGACGGCGACGTGACTGAAGGCGGGGCTGCGCACGAGTCCGGCCGGTTGCAGGAAGGTGATGGTCATGGCGACATCGTGGCAGGCGGCCCGGTCACCCGCCAGGGCCGGGCTGCCTCGCGTCGGGATGGGTCGAAACCGCACGCCACAATATGCGAGTGACAGTTCCAGTCCCGCGGATCCGCGGATGACGTCGGTCGCGCCCACGAGCGCCGCCATGCCGCGCGAGTTCAACACCTTCGTGGATCGGCTCGAACAGCTGGCCCAGGCGCGGGCGTCGCTGGGTTCCACGCGACTGCTGACGATCGTCGGCCCGGGCGGTGTCGGCAAGTCGCGCTTCGCCGTGCGACTCGTGGATGCCGTCCGCACGAGGTACGAGGACACGGTGTGGTTCATCGATCTCTCGACGGCGCAGCCTGGAGGCTCAGTCGCCGACCAGGTGGCGACGACGCTCGGGCTTCAGAACGCGAGTCGTGATCCTGAGAGGGAGGTGGCCAGCTACTTCGGCGACAGGCGCGGGATCCTCGTGCTCGACAGCTGCGAGCACGTGGTCGACAGCGCCGCCGCGCTGGTGATCCGGATCCTCGGGGAGTGTCCGGGGATCACGATCGTCGCCACCAGTCGCGCGGTCCTCCGGGTCTCGGCGGAGAGCGTCTTCACGCTCGGACCTCTGGCGATCCCCGACGAGGGGACGCCCGTTGAGCGCTCGGCGGTGCAGCTCTATCTCGACCGCGCGGGCGGTCTCCACGGAGGCGCGTCGTCCGGGGACACCGCAGCCGACCTCGCCGACATCGCCGAGATCTGCCGTCGGCTCGACGGGCTCCCGTTGGCGATCGAGCTGGCGGCCACGCGGTCCCGCATCCTCAGCCCGAGGCAGATCCTCGACAGGCTGGACGCCCCCCTCTCCTTCCTCACGCGCGGCGATCGTGACCTCCCGTCGCGTCAACGCACCGTCACGGCGGCAGTCGCGTGGAGCTACGAGCTGTGCACTGAGGACGAGCGTGCGCTGTGGCGGCTCATGTCGGTATTCGCCGGCGCCTGGGATCTCGAGTCAGCGGAGCGCATGGCCGGCGAGCAGCCGGGGTCGTTCCGCGTGCTCGACACGGTGGGGTCGCTGCTCGACAAGTCGATCCTGCTGCGTCAGCAGTCCGGTGGCACGATCGCCTACGCGATGCTCGACACCATGCGTGCCTTCGGCCTCGACATCTCGGAGGCGGACGACCTCGCAACGGCGCGCCGGCGGCACCAGAGCTACTGCGTGGAGCGTCTGGCGGAGATCGAGGCCAGGTGGTCCGGCCCGGACCAGGCTGCGCTGCTCGAGCTGGGCCGCCGACTGCTGCCCGACCTGCGCCTGGCGTTGGAGTCGTGCATCGCGCGCGGAGACGGAGCCGCCGCCGCCTCGCTGCTGGTCACCGCGTGGCGAGCGGTGTGGCAGGCGAACGGACGATTCGACGAGCTCCGCAGGTGGGGAGAACGGATCCTCGCCCTGGCGGGTCCGGAGACGATCGAGCTGTGCCAGCTGCGCGCGGTGATCGCGACGGTCGAGGTCGCTCAGGGCGATGTGCAGACCTGCTTCCGGCATCTGGACGATGCGGAGGTCGTGGCCGACCGACTCGGCGATCCGCGGGCGACCGCGATGGTGGCAGCCGTCCGGGCTTATGTCGATCCTGACCCTCGGGGAAAGGTCGAGTGGTACACGCGTTCGCTCGAGCTCCAGGGCGGCTCGAACCTCCTCGTGGCCCGGGCGGATGTCGAGGAGCGTCTGGCCACGGCGTACGACCAGCTCGGGGACGACGAGACGGCCTCAGGGATGCGGTCGTCGCTGGTGGCGAGGGCGATCCGGTCGGGAGAGCGGTACGACACCTCGAACATGCTGATGAACGTCGGGATCAACGCCATCGCACGCGGGGAGTTCGAGAACGCCACCGCACTGCTCCGACAGTCACTGAGTCTCAAGCAGGGTCTCGGGAGCCTGGCCTACACCGCCATCACGGAGGAGGCGCTGGCGAGCGCGGCGGCACTCGGTCGCGACTACGTCCGCGCCGCCACCGTGCTGGGCTCTGCGCGCTCGGTCTGGGAGCTCGTCGGTGCGGGCTCCGGGTTCTCCCCACTGAGCCAGCGACGCGCGCAGGTCGAAGAGGAGGCGAAGGGGGCGCTGGGTGCGCACACCTTCGACGCGGCGCTCCGGCGTGGACGGGCGCTCTCGCTCGACGATGGCATCGCCTTCGCGCTGGGGGCGCCGTTGAGCCGGGATCTGTCGGCCCGGGCGACCGAGGCGACGGGGGCGCTCACCGCACGCGAGAGCCAGGTGGCCGCACTGGTCGCGCAGGGGCTGAGCGACCGTGAGATCGCTGAGAAGCTCGTCATCTCGAAGCGCACGGCCGAGGGGCACGTCGCCAAGAGCCTGATGAAGCTGGGCTTCACCTCCCGCGGACAGCTGGCCGTGTGGACGCGTCGGGAGGTCGGCGACGGTTGAGCGCCGATCGTGGCGGCCTCAGGCGGCTTCGCCCGCGTACCAGGCCTTGCGGAGGCCGGCGCGGGCGCGCGAGGCGAGCATCGCCGCGGCGGTCGTCTTGATGTGCAGGAGCTCGCCGATCTCCGCGTTCGAGCGCCCCTCCACTTCGGAGTACCAGAGCGCGCGCTGCCAGCGCTCGGGGAGCGACTTGAAGGCCGCCACCGCCGCCTCGTGGCGGTCGCTCTCGTCGAGCGCGTCGAAGCGGTCGTCCGTGAAACCGACCTCCGGTGCGTCGTCCAGGTCGACGGTGGGGCGGAGATTGCGGCCCCACGAAGCGGCGACCGAACGGATCGTGGTTGCGAGATAGCTGCGCACGGCCGTCTTCGGGCCGGCACCGTTCCGCACCGCCTGGAGCATCCGGGCGAACGACTCGGAGACCAGGTCGGCCGAATCGATGCGGGAGGTGATGCGGCGTGCGATCGATGCGCCGACGGCGGCGTGGCGTCGCCAGATCTCGCCGAAAGCGCGGTCGTCGCCCTCACGGGTGAGCCGGATCAGCTCCTCGTCGGGGAGCTCGTCGAGCCGTGCGATGCTGGGGATGATGCTGAGCATGATGTTCCTCGGAGGGCGTCGGGGCTGGTGTCGGGCCGAGCGCACTCGATATCGGGATAGAGGTCCGAGAAGAGGACTGAAAGACACCCACCTCTGCTCGCGGAATCAGGCTCGCGAATGCCGGCATTTCATGGAGGCGTAGGACTACGTGTTCGACTACGTGTTCGGCAAAAACACGTATCACCTGCCTCGTCACCTGCCGCGGATGCCGGTGCTGGCGCGGGGTCACCCACCTCCGGCATGATGATCGGGTGGTGGTCGTTGCCGAGGGGCAGGTCGTCCGGGCTGCGGCCCTCCCCGCCGAGTACACTTCGTTCGTGGACCGGCGCGAGCAGCTGGTTCAGGCGCGCCCACATCGGTGACGTGCGCCTGCTGACGATCGTGGGCGCCGGCGGAATCGGCAAGACCGGTTCGCGATCCGGTTGGCCGGCACCGTGCGTCGGCTGTTCGGCGACGGCGTGTGGTTCGTCGACCTCACTGCGGTGGCTCCGGGCGGCTCGGCAGCCGACCAGGCGGCGACGCAGCTGGGCCTGGAGAGCGTCGGTCGCGACCAGGAGGCGGTGGTGGCCCGGTTCTTCGCCGACCGCAGCGCGCTGCTCCTGATCGACAACTGCGAGCATGTCATCGACGGCGCGGTCTCGCTGATCACTTGGCTTCTTGCCGAGTGCCCCGAGCTGACGGTGATCGCCACGAGCCGGGAGGACCTCCGGCTGCGCTCCGGCCTGACCTACGCACTCGAACCGCTCTCGACGCCGGCGCACGGCGAGCCGACGCGGCCGGCCTCCGTGCAGCTCTTCCTCGACCGATGCGCATCCCTGCTGCCCGATCCGTCACCCGACCAGCTCGTGGACATCGCGGCGATCTGCCGAAGGCTGGAGGGCATCCCGTTGGCCGTCGGGCTGGCGGCGACGCGGGTGCGGGCGATCCCTCCTCGGCAGATCCTCGAGAGGCTCGACGCCCCGCCGTGCTGCAAGGCGACTTCGCGCGGGTGGCGACGCTCCTCGGTGCCGCGAACACCATCTGGCTCGAAGTCGGCGGCAACGTGTCGACGTTCCCGTCCGCGGTGACGGCTCTGCGCCCCCAAACGGTGGAGGCCGCCCGTTCGCGGCTCGGTGCGCGCGGGTACGACTCGGCTTCCGGCCGGGGGCGGGGATTCACGGTGGCCGAGGGGATCGCCTTCGCTCTGGGTGCCGACCTGCCCGAGCGGTCGAACGGCGGCGATGTCACGCCGTCGGCGCTGACCGCACGCGAGCGTCAGGTCGCCGCCTTGGTCGGCCAGGGGCTGACCGATCACGCGATCGCGGACCGGCTGGTGATCTCACGGCGGACGGCCGAGGGGCATGTGTCGAGAAGCCTGATGAAGCTCGGTTTCACGTCGCGCGCAGCTCGCCGCCTGGAGCGCGCTCACGGACCACGACGGCTGATCCGGCCGCCGACGCCCGAGGCCCTCCCGGGACGACAGCCCGGGTGAAATCCGGGCAGTCCCGCCCCGCAGTCCCGTCACGTCACCCGCGCGCCGCTCGATACTGGGCAGCACCCGACACGGGCGTTATGCATCCGCTCGTGTCGTGTCCCTCAGCAGAGAGAGAAGGGACGTCGATGATGAGCACACTCGAGACCCGCACGCCGATCCAGCGCGGCGTCTGTCCGCGCTGCGGCACGCGAGACGCACGCCCGGCGATCGTGACGACGCTG
Source organism: uncultured Actinomycetota bacterium (assembly GCA_963734315.1). Lineage (GTDB taxonomy): Bacteria > Actinomycetota > Actinomycetes > Actinomycetales > Microbacteriaceae > Leifsonia. The sequence continues at coordinate 90,570 of CAVTGP010000011.1, forward strand.
GCCGGAGGGCCGGCGTTCGTCCTGGTCTGCAACAGCTGCGGCGGGTGCCGCGGCTACAACGGCTGAACGCGGCCGACCCGACGACTCCCTTCGCGACGGAACGAGGAGAAGAAGATCATGTCGAAGAAGACGCGCCAGGCGCGATCCGGTACGACGACCGAGGCTCACATCGAGCGCGCCACCAGCGTGGTGACGGGGCTGCCCATCTTCATCCGCTGCGAGTGCCCGCTCGGGCACGATCACACGTACGCCGAGTGGCAGGAGCGGTTCGGCGCCAGTGCGGTCCGGGATTGACGCGCGCGCCTGTCGGCGTGACGTCGGTTTCTGCGCTCTCCGCGCATGGATTCCGTGAGGATCCGCTCCGCTCGGCCGGCATCGGCGTAGACCGGTATGCGTGACGACGATCGACCGGCTTGCGGCGCGTAGCAGAGCCGCGCGCTTCCTGGAGGGAGCCCACGCCTGGGGCTGCTTCGAGGAGACTTCGACGCTTTACGCCGCGCGCACCGGCGTCCATGCGCGCCGACTCGTCGTCTACCCGCCGGGGACCAGCTCGGGCGAGCGCCGAGCGCTCGTCTTGCGCCGGCGCTGGCCGACGGCCGGTGGGCTGCTCGCCCTTCTCGTCGCCCTCGTCGCGACACCGGCATCGTCGGTGGTCGCGCTAGCCGCGATGGTCGTGGTCTACGCGGCCGGATTCGTCATCTGTGCCGTCGTCACGCGCGGCATCTCGCGTGCCTGCCGACAACTGCGGTGCTCGACGGTCCGTTTCGGGGAGACGTGCGAGACCTCCGGCGATGTCGAGGGCGTGGAGGCGTGCCTCGCGTCCCTGCTCGCCCTCGAGCGGGCTCGGACCGCCGGCCGCATCGACGAGGTCGCCTTCGAGCTGGGCTGGGGGCGGATCTACGAGGAGGCGAGCGCGCGGTCCCGCGCGCTCGAGTGAGCATCCCGTCCACCATTCCGACACCGCACGTTCATATTATCAGCCTATTTTTTGGCTCTATTTATTAGCTCGACATTGTGAGCGTTCGCCGTTACGATGGTGGCGTGGCACCGATTTGGACGGCATCGACCGAGAAGCATGGAGTGCCGAAGGGTGATGCCTTATACGTGCTACTGCACCCAACGTTCGTACGTGATCTGGAGGTTAACGGTGACGGGACGGTGAACCGGTTGTTCATCGGCCCGGTGCATGCCCAGACCGATCGCGAGCTCGAGGTGATCGTCCGCGTCGCGGTCGACGGTTCGGGCCGCGAGGCGGTGGTGTTCCACGTCATGCCGTTGGGGCCGAAGTTCCGGCGATTCAGGGAGGAGAACCCATCATGAGCGAGAAGGACATCGACTACGACGCGCTGAGTGACCGCTACGCGGACCCGAGCATCTCTGTGGTGCCGTCCGGGCCCGCGCTGACCGGTGAGGCGGCTGCGGCCGCCGGCCGCGACTTCGCGATCGCCGAGTACGGCTCGGTTGAGGCGATGGAGGCCGAGATTCGCCGCGGCCGGCCCCGCATCGGGACCGAGCCTGAGCTGGCGGCGACCGCTCGCACCGTGCGGGCGACGCTGTCGGATCAGGACTTCGCCGCGTTCGAGAAGCTGCGCGAGCGCACCGGCGCCCGGCAGGCGACGCTGGTGCGCAACGCGATCCACCAGTACCTCACCACTCATCAGGCGAGCTGAACCGCAATCGTGGCGGTTGTTGCGGTTCCGGCTGAGATGCGGGACGCCGACGCCACTGTCGCGGTAGGGCCCCTGCCACTAATTCAGGAGAGAGATGGCTGGCTGACGAAGCCGGCACAGCGACGGCGGCACTCCAAGCCAGTGTCGGTCGGGATCAGGTTGGACTTCTCCTGGTGTATGAGCATCAGCAGGCTCATGCAGCCTTGCCCTCGTTTAGCTTCTTCAGCTCCTGGAGCTCGGCCCAGTGCTGTTCGAGTCCGGCAAGAGTCGCGCTGACGCCCTGTGTGATGAGCGCCTGTGAGTGGGCGTCGATGTACCGGCAGGCTTCCTCGAACACCTCGCTGACCTTGGGGATGATCTCGCCGAGCTTGTCGACGTTGATGTTGCCGAGCGTTGTCATCTGGACGTTGTCCTGATACCGCCGGGCAGTTCATCCTCTGTGAAAACCTCGCACCAGGATCGAAGATGGCTGTATCCGGTGTGCACTAGTAGTACTTGGTTAGGTTGGCCGGGCTCGTTGGTGGCAGTAGGGGCAGTGGCCGAGGGTTCTGATGACCGTGGTCTGGAGGTAGTCCAGGGTCTTGTAGAAGCTCAGGCTGCCCCGTGGGCTTTTGGGTCCGCGGTCAGGCGCAGGGTCGTGACGAACAGGTGTGCGGCGGTGGCGAGGGTGGTGTGGTGGTGCCAGCCGGCCCAGGTGCGGCCTTCGAAGTGGTCCAGGCCCAGGCCGTGCTTGAGTTCGCGGTAGTCGTGCTCGATCCGCCAACGGATCTTCGCGAGCCGCACTAGCTCGGGGGTCGGCGTGGTCTCGGGAAGCGTTGAAAGCCAGTAGTCGGTGGGTTCGGTCGCGGCGTTCGGCCATTCGGCGATGAGCCAGCATTCGGGCAAGGTGCCGTCCTTGTTCCGCGGGATCGTGCGGTTCGCAGGTCGGACCCGGGCGGCGGTGAAACGGCCGGACATGACCGCGGCCGGGTTCGCGGGGCTGCGCCGGGTGCCGTTTCGCCATGGGAGTTCCCGGAACGTGTCAGCGCCCAGGCCGGTGACGAGGTCGCGGAGCTGGAGGGGGTCGGCGAGGTAGCCCGGCGCCGGCGGTCGGCCGCGTCCGGAGTACTCGGCGACACCGAACGGGGTGTCCGCGGGGTAGACGCTGGTCGCGGCTTTCACCGCGACGACGTAGGGGATGCCGCGTTCGGTCAGGGCGGTGCGGAATGGGGACACCTCCCCATAGCCGGCATCGGCGACGATCAGTGGCGGCTGATAGCCCCACGCGGCGAGCTCGTCGATCATCTCGAGTGACTGCTCCCACTTCGGCCGGTGCCGCACCGTGTCCGGGATCCCCGCCATGCGGCGGCGGGCGGCGATCTGCTCGGCCTGTTCGTTGGTGTCCGCGCAGGTGTCGTCCCAGGACTCGGGAAGGAACAGCCGCCAGTTCAGCGGGCACGATGCGGTGTCCGACGCGGCATGCACGGTGACCCCGATCTGGACGTTGCCGACCTTGCCCAACGTGCCGGAATACTGCCTCGCGACGCCGGGCGAGGCGGGTCCGGCCTTCTTGAATCCGGTGTCATCGATCACCCACGCCTCCGGTGCGATCGCGTGCACCGCGCGGCGAACCAGGGCACGGCGCACCGGCTCGACCGGCCACGGCGAGGACGACACGAACTGCTGCAACTGCTGATAGTCCACACCGAGCCGCTCGCCCATCGGCTGCATCGACTTCCGGCGGCCCTCGAGCATCAGGCCCTGCAGATACAGCCCGCCCTTCGCGCGTTGATCCTTCCGCGCCAACGACCCGAACACGTCCTGCACAAACGCGTCCAGCAGCTCCCGTACCTGATCGACCTCATCCGCTCGCACGCCGCGAGATTAACAGTCATCACGACCATAACAAGACCTAACCAAGTACTACTAGGGCGCGTCTCCCGACTCTGCGCCTCCTGCGCTGGTGCTGGCGGCCGTCTCGCGGCGTTCTCGTCGGTCATCGATGAAACCCGCATCGGCTCCCTCCTCGACTTGCGAGACGGCCGCCAGCGCCATGCTCGCTACGGCGCAGAGTCGGGAGACGCGCCCTGGGGCGTGAGCACGACCTTGCCGCCTGGGTGGCCTCCCTCGACCAGTCGGGCGGCCTCCGCGGCGTCCGACAGGGGGAGACTGCGGGCGATGTCGACCTGGAACGCTCCCTCGGCGAGGAGGTCGAGGACGAGCGGGTAGGCCTCCGCACGCAGGCGGAGCTCGTCCGCGGTCAACGGCACCGGGTTGCCGCCACCCCAGGCGCGGATGCCCAGCTCGGCCGCGCGCGGCCCCACGACGATCGTGCCGATGCAGGATCGGTCGTCGACCAGGGCGAACGAGGTCTCGAGGGCTTCGTCGGTGCCGATGGCGTCGAGGATGCGGTCGTAGCCCTGCGGCGCGGCGGCGCGCAGACGTTCCAGCAGGCCGGGGCCGTAGGCGACCGGGAGGGCGCCGAGCTCGCGCAACCGGTCGTGGTTGGCCGGCGACGCTGTCGCCACCACGGTCGCGCCCATCCGCCGGGCCAGCTGGATCGCGGCCCGTCCGACACTGCCGGAGCCGCCGTGGATCAGCAGCGTGGCGCCGGGGTCGACGCCCAGTGACTCGAGCGCCTGATGGGCGGTGCTCGCCGGGACGCCGATCGCTGCCGCCTCCTCCCAGGTCACGGCAGCGGGCTTGCGCACAAGGTGGGAGGCCGGGGCGACCAGGTGGGTCGTGTACGCACCGCGCGCGTCCCGCACCACCACCTCGTCGCCGGGAGCCCAGTCGGTCACGCGGGAGCCGACGGACAGCACGACCCCCGCTGCGTCGCTGCCCGGCACCCGCGGCTGCGTGATCGGAGCGCTCGGCCGGGTGCCGCTGCGGACCTTGCCCTCGATCGGGTTCACACCCGCCGCGCGCACAGCGACCACAACGCCGTCGTCCGGCGCCACCGGGTCGGGTACCGAGGCGACCTCGAGCACCTCCGGGCCTCCGAGGCGGTCATACTGGATCTGCGTGGCCATGCGTGTCCTTCCGTTCGGGATGGCGTGGGTGTGGAGTGCGAAGACTTTGTGGAGTTCGAAGACTTTGTGGAGCGCGAAGACTCAGCGCTGCGCGAACGCCGCGCGGTACCGAGTCGGAGGCACCCCCACCTCGGCGTCGAAGTGGTGGCGCAGCAGCGTCGCGCTGCTGAATCCGCTGAGCCGGGCGACCTCGTCGACCGCGAGGTCGGTCGTCTCCAGCAGCAGCCGCGCGTGCAGCACGCGCTGCGTGGTCAGCCACTGCATGGGAGGCGCCCCGGTCTCGGCGACGAAGCGGCGCGAGAAGCTGCGCGTCGACATGTGGGCGCGCGCCGCGAGCCCGGAGACCGTGTGGCTCTCGTCGAGCGTGCCGGTGAGGTGGTCGAGCAGCGCGCTGAAGGTGTTGTCCTCGCAGTCGGAGATGGGTTTCTCGATGTACTGGCGCTGTCCGCCGTCGCGCTGCGGGGGTACGACCATGTTGCGCGCGATCGTGTTGGCGATGGCGCTGCCGAGCTCGCGGCGCACCAGGTGCAGGCAGGCGTCGATACCCGCCGAGGTGCCCGCGCTGGTGATGATCGTGCCGTCGTCGATGAACAGGACATCCGGGTTCACGCGCGTCAGCGGGAACCGTCGCTGCAGGGCATCCGCGTGGCGCCAGTGCGTCGTGCACTCCCGTCCGTCGAGGAGGCCGGCGGCACCCAGCGCGAACGCGCCGGAGCAGACACTGAGCAGGATCGCGCCGCGGTCGTGGGCGCGCCGGAGGGCATCGAGCAGTTCGTCCGGGTAGTGGTCGCGGATCGTTGCGGCGGGTACCGCGATCAGGTCGGCGTCCTCCATGGCCTCCAGGCCATACGGCGCGATCAGGCGCACGCCGGTGTCGTGGCTGATCGTCTCGCCAGGGTTCGCCGAGCATACGCGGAAGTCGAACGGCGGAATGCCCGCGTAGCTGCGGTCGAGCCCGAACACCTCGCAGATCACGCCGAATTCGAACATCGCGAAATCGTCGATGATCGGCACAGCAACGCTCTTCAACATGAGTGCCAGTGTAGTGGCCGAATCTTTACGAAGATAGACCTTCCGCCAACTCGTGGCCGGATGTTTTCGTTCGTAACGTTGAAGACATGGCAAACGGAACCTGGGCACAAGGGATCGAACACAGCTGGGTGGCCCGCCCGGTCACGACCAACGGCGGCGAGGTCGTCCCGCGGCGTCGGCGCCGCTTCGTGCCGAGCGACTGGCTCCCCGCGGCGGTCGCCGCACGCGGTGGTCGCGTCACGCGCGACACCGACCGTGCGCTCGCCGACCTCCGCGCGGCGCACGACGCCCGCACCACGGGCCGCTGAGACCGCCTCCGACCCGCCTAGGCTGGTCGGATGGACAGCAGCACGGGCGGATACCTCTTCGACATGGATGGCACGCTCGTCGACTCGCACGCGGTGGTCGAGGCGGTGTGGACCGAGTTCTGCGGACACAGCGGGCTCGACCCGGAGGTGGTCCTCGCTTATGCGCACGGGAGGCAGGCGGGCGACACGGTCGCGCACTTCCTCCCCGAGGTCTCGGAGGCGGAGCGCGCCGAGCTCGTCGCCGGCCTCGTCGCCGAGGAGGTCACCCGCACCGACGGCATCGTGGAGGTGCCGGGTGCCCGTCAGCTTCTGGCGGCGCTCACTGCGCAGGGTGCGCCGGTCGCGATCGTGACGAGCGCACCACGCGAGCTGGCGGTCGCCCGCCTGAACGCGGCGGGCGTCGGCATCCCCGACGTGCTCGTCGCCGCCGAGGATGTCGAGCGCGGCAAGCCCGACCCGTCGTGCTACCTGCTCGCGGCGGAGCGGCTCGGGGTGCCGATCGAACGCTGCGTCGTCTTCGAGGACGCGGAGGCGGGCCTCGCCGCGGCGGTCGCGTCGGGCGGCCGCGCCGTGGTCGTGGGCGGCCACGTGTCGGAGATCACCGACGGCCTCGAGCGCATCGGCGACTACGCCGGAGTGGTCCCCGGCGTCGAGGGAGCACCCGTGACTCTCTGACCCGATGGTTGACACTCGCGGCGGGCCGTCGTATCTTTTAATCAACCGACTAATTGATTAATGAGATAGTTGACTAAATGACGGACGATCCTCTCGACAAGGCCTTCGCTGCCCTCTCGGATCCGGTGCGACGCGCGATCGTCGCCCGACTCAGCAGGGGTCCTGCGACGGTCAGCGAACTGGCCGAGCCGTTCGAGATCACGCTGCAGGCCGTGTCCAAGCACATCGGCGTGCTCGAAGGCGCCGGTCTGGTGTGGCGCACGCGTGAGGCGCAGCGCCGCCCGGTCTACCTGGACGCCGCGGCGCTGGAGCGACTCACCTCGTGGATCGACCGGTACCGGCTGGAGGCCGAGGCGCGCTACCGGGCGCTTGACGGCCTCCTCGCCGCAGCAGAACCGATCAGACGAATGAAGGAGAAGAAATCATGAGCAACCCCGTCGTCATCGATGCCGTACCCGGCACCTCGTACGCCGACATCACGCGCGAGTTCGAGGCCCCAGTCGAGGCCGTCTTCCGGGCGCACGCCGATCCCGAGCTTTACGTGCAGTGGATCGGGCCGCGGAGCCTCGCGAACGCGATCACGCACTGGGACTTCCGCACGGGCGGAGGCTATGGCTTCGAGCAGACCGACCCTGCAGGCACCGTCTACGGCTTCCGCGGGGTCATCCACACGGTCGTCGAGAACGAGCTGATCATTCAGACGTTCGAATACCTCGGGGCGCCCGATGAGGTCAGCCTCGACGTGCTGCGGTTCGAGGCGCTCCCGGGCGGCCGTTCGCGTCTCGTCGGCCACTCCGTCTTCCCCTCCAAGGAGGCGCTCGAGGCGATGGTGGCCGAGGGTATGGAGTACGGGATGGTCGAGGGCTACGAGAAGCTCGACGAACTGCTCGCGAAGAGCTGATCCCGATGACCCGCATCGTCGCCGAGATCACCGTCTCGCTCGACGGCTTCGTCACCGGCCCTGGCAACGGCCTCTGAACCGGCGGCGAGCCCCTGCACCGCTGGGCGTTCTCAGACGACCCGGACGACCGGCGGAGGCTGAGCGACGGGACCGCCCGCTCGGGAGCAGGGCGCCCTCACCTGTTCGCCATCTTGCTCTGATATATATCAGATGCCAACGGTAGATTCTGGACGATATACAAATGTATCCCGTCTCAATCTCAGGAGTTTGAACGTCCCCCGATCCGTACCCCCAACGAAACTGAGCTGGAATCCGCCCAGGTGAGTCGGCGAGCGATCGCCGGTGCCGCGGCGTGGACCGTCCCGGTGGTCCTCCTCACGGCGTCGTCGCCCGCGGCTGCCGCATCCTCCCGGGGAGTCCTCTCGAATTCGCCATCGTCCGTCACCCTGACGGCGGGCACGTCCCAAACCGTCCGGATCACCACGACGCCGGTGACGGAGAACCTCGCTCTCGGCGTCTCGGTGGAGCCAGCTGGCGCCCTCACCTGGGTACCGAACCCGACGGTTACCCTGTCGGCTGTCGGTTGTGCTTCGATCAGGTTCAGCACCGCTCTCACCGAAGCGCAGGAGGTCGCTGTGACCGTGACTGCGCCCGGGTTCGAGCCCGCCATCTTCCCGGTCTTCATCGAAGCCCCCGCGAGCGTCCCCACCCTTACCGCACCCGATGCGCCGGTCAACCTGGCCAGGACATTGCCGATGCTGGATCACCGTCAGGCCTTCACCGCGACCCTTGCCGAGAGCGACGGGACCCCGATCCACAACGAGACCGTGACGCTCGCCCCCCCGCGACGAAGACGCTCGTCGCCGGCAGCAGGAACGCCGCGGACGCCACCCTGGAGTTCATCGTCATCGGACCTGAGCAGGACATCGCTTGGTCGGATCTGTCTACCAATCCCTGAGTACCGCCGTTCCGGCGCGAGCCTGGGTGTTCACGTTCCGCGACATCAGTGGCGCGCTTGATCAGAAGCTGATGATCGAGCGTGCGCGCTCCCTGGGAGACCGACAGTGCTGAGCCAAGCGCCGCCGCGCCGTGCGGCGAGCTTGGAATGCTTGCATAAAAATGTCAGACTCCCGAGGTAAGACTCTACGAACAGGAAACGTTCGTAGCTCCACCAAACCTCGGGAGACTCACCGTGCCGCAGATTCAGAATCCAGCCAGAACCACGTCGGACCGCCGCGGCGTGAGTCGCCGCACCGTCGCCGGCGCCGCAGCATGGTCGATCCCGGCGATCGTCCTCACGATGTCGTCACCGGCGGCGGCGGTGTCGACCCGCGGAGTCCTCGCCGTGGCGCCGCGGACGATCACCATCGACGCGGACACGACCAGATACGTCGAGATCCAGACAGCTCCCGTGGCCGCGGACGTCACCGTGACCGTCGTCGTCGAGCCGGCCGGCGCTCTCACGTGGACACCGGACCCGGCCATGACGCTTCCGGGGGTCGGCTCTGCGACGCTCACGTTCAGCACCACGCTCACCAAGGCGGGGGAGGCCACCGTGACGGTGAGTGCCGCGGGGTTCGAGCCCGTCGTGATCCCCGTTGTCATCGAGGCGCCCGCGACGGTCCTCACGCTGAGTGCCCCCGCCGCGCCGGTGAACCTGGCCAGGAGCCTGCCGATGCTGGATCACCGTCAAGACGTCGCCGCACAGCTGGCGCGGCGCGACGGCTCACCGGTCGCGGGAGAAACCGTGACGCTCATCGCTCCCGCCGGAACGACGTTCGCGGACGGGCGGTCGACGTACTCGGGGATGACCGACGACGCCGGCGCCCTCACGGCGACCCTGCTCGCTCCCGACGACGCGCCTGCCGCCACCAAGGTGATCACCGCCAGCAGCCGGTACGCCGCCGAGGCGACGCTCGAGTTCATCGTCATCGGCCCCGAGCAGACTGTCGCGTTCGACCTGCCGGCGGTCACCAAGTCGCAGTCGTGGGAGTACCCCGCCGGTGTCTGGATCGCCATCCCCGAGCGGGTCACCGACGACGCACTGGATGTCTGGATGCTCGCGGGCGCGGGGCAGATCGCTTCTGGCACGTGGCTCACCTCCCAACTCGCTTCCAAGATCGGCTGGGCTCAGGAGGCTCAGGAGGCTCCCGGAAGAATCTTCGAGCCCCTCCATTCGCCCGTTGCTGCTCGACCGTGGCCGTTCACCTTCCGCAACATCAGCGGCGCGCCCGGCCAAGCGCTGACGATGATCCGAAAGGAGTGGAACGTGAAGAACGAAATTTGGGAGCCGCAGGGCGAGTACCCCGTGACCCTGAGCTGACCCACGCACAGGATCGGACGCTGTGGCAGGCGCGTTACCGCCTCCGCCCGTTCGCCGTCTCACCGAGTGGACGGGCCGCGCCTGGCGACAACGGCCGGCGGCCCGTCCTCCCGCACGTCGCCGGCGGCGTCAGGGCATGGCCAGCACGACAGTCCGGCCGACCGGGCGCTGCTCGGCGATGCGATGCGCCGCCCACACCGATTCGAACGGGACCACCTGTGGCTCGAACGGACGCAGTCGGCCCTCGGCCGCGTCGTCGAGGAGCCCGGTGAGCAGGCGGCGGTACGCCGGCCGCTTCCTGAGCACCCAGAACGGGACCGCGCAGACGACCTCCCGCGGGTGGCTGCGACCGTGCAGCACAGCGGAGGCCGCTCCGCGCACCGCGTCCCCGCGCTCGTGCCCGGCGCGGCCGGCGAACCCGGTGTGGACGACCACGCCGTCCGGAGCGACGGCTTCGCGCACGCGCGGCGATCCCGTGTGGTCGATCGCGGCCTCCACGGCACCGCCCGCCAGCTCGCGGACGCGCGCAGGCCAGTCGGGGTCGCGATAGTCGGCGAGCGGCACCTCCCGGCCCAGCTCGGCGAACCCCGGCGGGGGAGAGGACCCGGTGCCGAACACCGCGCGACCGTCGCGGATGGCGAGCTGGGCCACGAGCGACCCGACCGCACCACTGATGCCCTGAACCAGGATGCGCCGAGCCGGGCCGGCGTACTGCAGCGCGACCGCCGCGGTCACGGCGTTGAGCGGAAGCGTCGCCGCGACCTCCGAAGGCAGGGCCTCCGGGACCGCGACGAGGAATGTCGGCGACACCACCAGTAGCGTCGCGTGCGACCCCATCCGCGGCAGCACGCCCGCGATCCGCGCGCCGGTGCGGAGGCCGAGCGCCACCGACACCGCGGACTCGGTCTCGAGCACCCCGACGAAGTCGTAGCCCGGCACGAAGCCGGGCGACGGCTGGATCATGTAGCCGCCGCGCCGGGCCAGCACATCCGTCGAGCCGAGCGAAGCGTGGGTGATGCGCACGACCACCTCGTCGCCGCGCGGCGGCCGCAGCGTCTCCTGCGCGATCCCCACGGCTGTCGCGTCGCCGAAGCGCACCACCCGCGCGGCGGAACGCTGCAGCGGCGTGGAGCCCCTGGCTGCCATCGGCGGTCAGCCGGCGCGCCGCTGGAGGAGGCCGGCGCGCTCCGGGTGGGCCTCGAACCAGTCGGCGACGTACCAGCACATCGGCACGATCCTGCGATCGGACGTGCCCTCGATGTCGTCGACGGCGTACGCCACCAGGTCCGCGGCGTACCCCTTGCCGCGCCGTGCCGGCACCGTGAACGCGCGGGTCAGCGAGATCGTGCCGCCCAGAATGCTGTAGTCGAGGATGCCGACCAGTTCGCCGCCGATCCGCATCGCATAACGGTTCGCGTCGGTCTCGTTGCTGAACTCGGTGGACATGCGCCCATCGTACGACCGTCGCGAGCCGAAGGGAGGGGAGGTATCGTGAACCACGTGGGAACCCGACCGCACCGTCCGGGTACCGTGCGCATTCCGCGATCGAGCTGCAGCAGGCCAGGCCGCGGGCGACAGCCGTCGCCCGCGTCGCGTGACACGCTGGAGCCCCACTCGTGACGATCGAGAACCCGTCGCCCGCACTGTCCCCGGCCCACCAGGCCCTGCTCGAGCAGGTGCCGATCGGCGAGCACTCCGTGATCGACGCGGAGGCCGTCGAGTACGAGCACGAGGACGTCCCGCTCGAGGGCTACCTCGCCAGGGACGTGCAGGCTGACGAGCGACGCCCGGCCGTGCTGATCCTGCACGACTGGCACGGCGTCGGCGACAACGTGCGGATGCGCGCCCAGATGCTGGCCCGGCGCGAGTACGTCGCGTTCGCGGCCGACCTGTACGGTGCCGGCGTGCGGCCCATCGGCGACGAGGCACCGGAGGTTGCGCGCGGGTACTACAACGACCTCCCGCTGCTGCGCTCGCGGGTCGCGGCAGGCTTCAGCTGGCTGCAGCAGCACCCCGCCGTCGACCCCGCGCGGCTGGCCGTGGTCGGCTACTGCTTCGGCGGCACCGCGGCGCTCGAGTTCGCCCGCACCGGAGCCCCGGCCCGCGGCATCGTCTCCTTCCACGGTGGTCTCATCGCGCACGACCCGTCCGACGCGGCGGCGATCGCGGCCTCCCTGCTGGTGCTGACCGGGGGCTCGGATCCCGCCGTGCCCGACGAGGCGGTCGCGGCGTTCGAGAACGAGCTGCGGGCGGCACCGCACGTCGACTGGCAGCTGACCACCTACTCCGGCGCCCCGCACGCGTTCACGATCCCGGGCACGGACCGGTACCGGCCCCTCGCCGACGCCCGCAGCTGGCGCGCGCTGGTGTGCTTCCTCGACGAGATCTTCGCTTGAGTCGGCTCAATTGGCGGTCTACGAGACGGTCATGTAAGCTCTAACAGGCCCGCGCGGCGAACGCATGGGCCATGCGCCACTAGCTCAACGGATAGAGCATCTGACTACGGATCAGAAGGTTGGGGGTTCGAATCCCTCGTGGCGCACACTGGTTGAGACAGTAACAAAAGCCCCGCTGAACAGGCAAAACGCCGAAGCAGCGGGGTTTTTCTTTTGAATGGATGAGGCGAAGCTGGCGGCGCGGAAGCCTGATTGACAGCAACCGTGACAGCAACCCGCCCGGACAAGGCCTTTGGCGAAAGCCATCAGCTCGCCTCGGATTCGTCTGTGCCCAGTGCCATATCGATCGCTCGCGAGGCGTCGAGCAGCGCGCTTGGCATCACGTGCGAGTACAGATCCATCGTCACGCTCAGCGTCGAATGACGGAGCACACCCATCACCACTCGCGGCGATACGCCCTGAGCCCTGAGCAACGATGCACACATGTGCCGGAGGTCGTGGAACCGGATGCGCAGGACTCCCGCGTTCGCGATCAGTGCATCGAAGTCGCGCCGCAGATTTGTCGGCTCCAAGGGAGTCCCGATCGACGTCGTGAAGACCAGGTCGTAGGTGTTTGTCTCACCCGACACGTGTCGGAGCTCGTCCGCCTGCTGCCGCTCTTGACGCTCAAGAGCCGTAACGACCATCGCGGGCATGGGGACGGTGCGGCGCGACCGCAGCGTCTTGGGCGGCCCGAAACACGCGACCCGTGCCAGCACCGAGCCGCTGCATCGTGTGTCGGACGTGGATCACACGCTTGTCGAAGTCGACATCCGACCAGCGCAGCCCGAGTATTTCGCCCCGGCGAAGTCCCAACCCATAAGCGACGGTAAACAGCGGGGCCAACCGGTGCGAGTCGGTGGCGAGCCTGACACACATCAGGGGTAACAGTTGCCGGCTCTGTCAACGCTGCCTACGACCTGACGTGCGGCAATCGCAGAAATTTGGCACGCTGATAACGAGGTCCGGCACGTCGGTGGTAGCGAAGCCGATTGTCCGTAGTGGCAGTGCCTAGATCTTCCAGATTTCTTCGTATGCGATCGCTGCCATCGAATCGGTCTGTTCCCTCACGGTCGCGGGTGTCCAGTCCTTCGCCTCGAAGATGACGTGGGGCGCGCTATTGTCGCCGCTCGCTAGAATCTCCTGCTTTTGCAAGAAGGGCTTGTCCGCGAGTTCTCCGTTCATCTTTGGGTCAAGTAGGAACAAGTTCCCGAGCTGCCCAACCGTAGTCTCGGTCCATTCGCCAACCCCGATTGACGATTGCGGTGCCACGTGTTCGATTGTTAGCTCGTCCCAGTCGACCGCAAATTTGAAGGTTCCTCGCTCTGCAAACTTGCGGAGGATGTATCGGACCAACGCCTTCTGCTTAGTGGTCGAGTTGGTGAAAATTACGTTGCGGAATCCCAGCCCCACCTCTTCGGCCGACGGGCGTCGCTCCCGCAGCTTCTGGATGAACAACTTGATCTCGATGCCGGCCTGATTGGAGTCCGCCGCTTCGAAGAGTTTGCGTGCGAACGAGGAGTACATTCCCGAGATCCCGCCAGACGAGCGTGAAGACGTGATCGCGGTGAAAGTGAAGTGGAAGCGCTCTATAGCTCCGACCGCCTCTGCAAGCTTGGACAATTTGATCTTTTTGTCCTTGTATGCCCGGACCAAAGAAAGCAACGCAGGAGTTGGCTGGACAACTCGGAAGACTTGGATCGCCCGAAGCGATTCTGCAACTCTTCTCTCGTTCTTTGTCCACATAAAGGACGGCTCGTGGATGGCGCGGTAGAACGCCACATCCCGGACTAGAGCGTCAAGATAAGTCCTCGCGTTTTTGGCGTCCACCTTCTTTTTGAGGACGGAGTAGAGCTTCTTGACAGGGGTCGCTTCATGCCTGGACGCCCAGAAGTGGTAAAGAAATGCGTCAGATGTGATGTCCGCAGCAGACTCGTAGACCGTCTCAAGTATTTCCCCCCACTTGATCTTGACCGAGTCCACTGCGCCCTTGCTCTTGAGGAGCTTCGTGAAGTGGTTCTTGACCAAATCGGTTACGGCAAGATCCTTGCCACGCGTATTGAGGGTCTCGAAAATCAGGTATGCGTCGTCTTCGTTTTCCAACTTCACGAAGATGATCTTTAGATTAAGCACCGAATCTCGCACGGCGGTAAGGCGCTTGACCTTCACGTCGGGCTTGTCGTCCGCGGGGATTGTGGCGTCGATATCGACTGCCTGAAGCAGCGACGCGACCTTCGCTTCGAGTAGCTTGCTCGCGGTCTTGAGCGCCTGTTCCTCGACCAGCTCCGGCAGGTTCTCGATTTCGGGCTCGCCGAATTTGAGAATCTTTTCTTGCAGAAATGGAAACGAAGTTTCTGTGCGCAGCACATACTCATTCTTGTTCGAGCGATTCTTCCGCTCGACAAGTTGGTGGATGCCCTCAGCTAGATCCTGCTCACCGAGCCTGGCGAATGCGTCCCTGATGGCGCAAAGCAGGATCGTAATGGTCGTAAGCCGCTGCTGGCCGTCGACGACGCTGAATTCCTGCTTTCCTTCGCGGTAGACGACCATCGAGCCAATGAAGTAGTCCTCTCCCTTCGAGGACATGACGTCATCCCAGAGATCCTGAATGTTCTCGTCGTCCCACGAGTAGGGTCGCTGGAACCGCGGAATACTAAAGAAACGACCTGCCAACAGGCTGTCGATGTCGATGTCCTCGGACTCGATCTTCATTGCAGACCTCCGAGCACGAATTCTGGCAGATGTCTCCGACTCGCGGATGCGTTACAGCAAGACGGATCGCCGTGTCGTGGGCTCGTGGGACATGCTGCTTGGCCAACCCGGAGCGGGATTCCCGTTGGACAGCGCCCTCGCCGGAAGCAGCCCCGAGGAAACAGGGTTCCTCGAAGCAGCGCTCAAGGCTGGAAGTGAACACCACCCGCTCGCGTCAAGGGCGCTTCGCGTCGCTACGCGATCGAGCACGCTCGACCCTTGACGGTGACGTCCCGCACGGTGTCGAGAAACTCCACCACCCAGCGGGACGTCACCCGATTCGGCTGAGTCGGTCGCATGTCGTGAATGCCAATCGGTCTGGCAACTAAGTCCGCGACCTGGAGTCCGGAGCAATAGTCACCGAAACGATGCACCACTGAATCCTAACGGCTACCCTGTGGGCCTCGAAGTGCCAACGGTCGGTCAAACCTGACGCCGTGGAAGATCGCATGCCACGGTCCGGCGTTCGACCATCAGTAGATGCGGAACGCGCGACTGCGGGTGCGAGCGCAGGCACGCGCCGTCCGGCGCGATCATCGGCCACCCGCACGAACCGGCCTGACCGCGACTCAGCGCCCGTCACGCCGCCCCGTCCGCACCGCGAACGCCTCGAGCGCATCGAGGACGTCCTGGTTCACCCAGATCCGATTCCGCCGCTTCGAGTTGCCGACCGCGACGATGCCGCGCTCGGCGAGCTGCGCCAGCGCGTGCGTCACGGCCGGGCGGCTGGCCCCGGTCAGCCGCGTGGCGATCACGGTGTTGAGGACGGGATACTCCAGCGAGAGCTCGGCCAGCACCCGGGCTGTCGCATCGGCGCGGATGCCCGAGAGCCTGTCCTCCCAATCTCGATGGAGCGCCTCGAGGTCGTCTGCGAGGTGCTTCGCGTTCGTGAGCGCGGAGAAGGATGCGTCGGCGAAGGCCGCGACGATGGCGCCGGGCTCACCTCTCCGATACGCCGTGAGTGCCTCGAAGTAGCTGTCGATGTCTGTGAGAAATCCGGCCGAGACCGGCACTGTCAGATGGCGGAGAACGCCAGTGTGGCGGAGGAGCGCGTGCATGAGCGCTCGACCGGTCCGGCCGTTGCCGTCGGGGAAGGGGTGGATGGTCTCGAACTGTGCGTGCGCCATTGCGGCCTGTGCGAGTACCGGGATGTCCGTCCGCCGGATGAAGGCGATCAGGTCGTCCATGGCGGCGGCCACGCGCTCCTGGTGCGGCGGCACGAATTGCGCATCGTGCGGGAGCCGGCCGCCGATCCACACCTGTTCGTCGCGGTAGGCGCCTACCAGTTTCGGCTGCGACTCGCGAAGGAGCGCATCGTGCATCTCGATGATTGACGCGTTCGAGATCGTGTCCGCGAGCCGGATCGCTGCCTCCATCGCTCGGACATTGCTGACGATGAGGGCAGCGTTGCCTTCGGCGCGTTCACCGATGGCGGCCTCGGCGATGGCGCGCGGGCCGGACGTGAGGTTCTCGATCTGCGAGCTCGACGCCGACTCCGTTCTGAGGAGAACGCCCGAGAATGGTACGGGAAAGCGTGTCATCTCACTGTCGAACCGTACGAGAGCCTGCGTGGCCTCGTCGGCTGCGGTGAGGACGTCGGCAGGCAGGTCGAAGATCGCATTCGCGATCGCTGCCGGGATCGATGCATCGTAAGGCTCGCGGCGGCGGAGGTTCAGCCTGCGGGAGCTGTATTCGGACGCTTCGAGGGGAGGCAGTGTGCGTGATTCGAAGGTCACGGCCGTGCTCATATCCTGTGCTTCCGTTCTGCTTTAGTAAAGGATAGCTCTTAATCTTTACTAACGCATCGGGATGGCACAGAATCCGGCGCATCCGTTGCCAACGACAGTCGGAGCACCTGCGATTCCCCCCGGTCGTATGGGAGCGGACGACCACCCCCATACGACATCGGGTAAGACGCCGATGCGCCCGAGACGCCCCCTGACTGCGTGCGCGCACACCGGTGACCCTTCCAGGGTGGCCGCGAAATAGACCGTACAGTCGACCCTTTTCGGCGCGGCGTCCAGCGCAGGATTCCGGGTCTGCCCGAAACGCGAGGCCGCTGGTTAGGCTGTGCGCCATGAGCACGAAGAGCAAGCAGGGACCGCATCAGGAGGAGACGCTGCACCTGGGTGCTCACCGGGGGATGTGGGGAGCGTTCGCCGGGCTGATCACTGCCGTCCTCATCGCATACCCATTGTCTGCGAGCGTCGCGTTCGCCACCCATCCGGCGACGCAGAAGCTGTTCGGGGAGCGGCTCGCCTCCGCCTCGCAGGTCGGCTTCCAGGCGTTCTGGTGGATCATCGCGCTCGGGTGCCTGGCGTTGCCGTTCATCGTGGGCTTCGGCATCGCGAAGATGTCGGGGCGCACCCTCGTCATCATCGGCGCGGTCGTCGTGATCTTCCTGATCCTGGTGCTCGTCCTGGGGCAGCTGTTCCTGTTCTGAGCGCGCGCCCTCGCGTGGACGGGTCAGAGCCCGACGTCGCCGAGATCCTCGGCGTTCAAGTCGTCCGGCGAGCCCATCACGGCCGGCACGCACTCGGCGAACGCGTAGCGCAGAAGCACGGGCCACTCGCTGGAGTCGACCAGGTCGAAGACGTCCACGACCGCCGCTCCGCCGATGTCGGAGGTCAAGCGCAGTTCGAAGGGCGGCTCGCTCGTCCGTTCGAACTCGATCTCGTACGCGATGTCGCCACGTTCGAGGACGGCCAGCACGATCTCCATGTCTTCCGTCCTACCCGTTCTGCTCCGTCCCGAAAACCCCTGATTCGCGGATGGAAGCGGCAGCTACAGAGCGAGGAGGCCGCGGCGGAAGCCCTCGGCCACGGCGGCCGCTCGGTCGCCGACGCCGAGCTTGGCATAGATGCTGAGCAGGTGCGTCTTCACGGTGCCCTCACTGAGGTGGAGGAGCTCGCCGGCCGCCCGGTTGGTCGCGCCGTCCGCGACCAGGGCCAGCACCTCCAGCTCGCGGGGCGACAGCAGGCTCGACTCGGGCGTGCGCACACGGCCGACCAGGCGGGACGCCACGGACGGCGCCAGCACGGCGTCGCCGACCGCCGCCGCGCGGATGGCGCGCAATAGGTCTTCGCGGGGCGCGTCCTTGAGTAGGTAGCCGATGGCACCCGCCTCGATCGCGGGCAGCACGTCCGAGTCGCTGTCGAACGTCGTGAGGACGACGACGCGGCAGGGGAGGCCGAGCCGGGTGAGCTCCCGGATCGCGGCGACCCCGTCCATCCCGCGCATCCGCAGGTCCATGAGGACGACGTCCGGGGTCAGCACGCGCGCGAGCCGCACGGCCTCCGCGCCGTCGGACGCCTCGCCGACGACCTCCACGCCGGGGTCGGAGGCCACCATGCCGACGATGCCGTCCCGCACGACGGGATGGTCGTCGACCACCAGAAGGCGCACGGGGGCGTCGGCGATCGGCGCGGTCACGCCGGTACCTCTGCCCGGATCGCGGTTCCGTGGCCGGGACGCGACTCCACGACGAGGCCTCCCGCAACCGACTCGATGCGCTCGCGCATCGCCACCAGGCCGAAGCCCCTCTCGTCGGAACGGTCGCGCTCGCAGGAGGAGGCGTCCGGGTCGAAACCGCGACCGTCGTCACGTACCTCGAGCCGGGTTCCCGCTGCATCCGTTCGCAGGGTCAGTCGCACGCGCCGCGCGCTGGCGTGACGCTCGACGTTGGCGAGGGCCTCCTGCGCGGTCCGCAGCAGCGCGACCTCGACGTCGGTCGGCAGTGCGGTGGCGCCCCCGCTTGCGCTGACGTCGCACGGGATGCCGGTGCGCTCCGACCAGGTGCGCGCCAGCTGGCCGACCGCCTCCGGCAGCCGCATCGCGTCGAGCGCCGCCGGACGGAGCGCCTTCACCGAGCGACGGGCCTCGGCGAGCCCGTCTCTGGCGAGGGCGATGGCCGCCTGCGTGTGCCGGGTGCGGGAGGCGTCGTCCTGAGCCCGCTCCGCCGCCTGCAGCTGGATGACGATGCCGGCGAAGCCCTGCGCGAGCGAGTCGTGGATCTCGCGCGCGAGCCGCGACCGCTCCTGCTCGGTGGCCCGCAGCGTCACCTGGTGCTCCGCGAGCCGCAGGGACCAGGACAGGCCGCACATTGCGACGACGTTGAGCAGGAGGATGCCGATGGTGCCGACGATCCCGGCAGCGTCCCAGCCCAGGGGCGAGCTCTGTGCGACCGCGGCGACTACCGCCGTCGCCCCGACGGCGAGCAGCTGCCACGGCCAGGGGACGATCGAGTAAGCGAAGGTGAACGTCGCGATCGTGAGGAAGCCGAACCAGCTGTCGCGGAAGACCAGCGCCAGGTTGAGCGCGATGAGGCCTGTCATGAAGACGGCGATCAGGGCGGGCCGTTCGCGCAGCGACGGCTGAAGCCTCCGCCACACGACGATCCATGCCGCGGTCGCTGCGCACAGGATCAGGGTGGGCACGAGCTCCGCCCCGTCGCCCCACTGCACGCCGAGGGTGAATGCGACCAGCACCGCGAGCACGACGTACGGCGTGACCGTGACGACGGTCCTCCAGCGCGGATCGATCACGTTCAGACCCTACGCTTTCGTGGGGACCAGCGCGCGCGTGCGCGGGAGGTTCGCAATGATCGCGACCGGCAGCACGAGCGCGCCGCAGACGGCCTGCTCGACGCGAACCCAGTCCGGCAGGAAGCCCGGGATGGACACGATCACGACGACCGCGGCGACCACGATCGGCGCGACGATCCGAAGCCGGAGCAGCACGTTGCGCGAGCCGCGCGCCGCACCGATCCCAAAGATCAGGAGCACGACGGCGCTGCCGAGCACGATCGAGCAGCGGATCCAGATGGCGATGTCCACGCCGACGCCGGCGGCGGTCAGCACGCCGAGGAACGCGACCATCGCGGCGCTGACGGCGAGGAACGACCAGAGCAGCATGAGCACCGGGCGGAAGGCTGTGCGGCGGGCCGTGGCGTGCACAGCGGCGGTGGTGCCGGGGAGGTGTGTCTCGGTCATGACCCCAGCCTCCCGGGCGGCGCTCGCGGAAGGATCGACCGAACGGTCAGACCCTGTCACCGATCGGCTGGGCTGCTATTTGTCGGCTGAGACGGCCGGCTCCGACACCTCCACCTCGCAACCAAACATCCGCCCGGCGATGCCGCCCTGATCCATCCACACGCGGCGCAGCTCGTACCGGCGCGGAAGGTTGCCGCCCGGAGCCTTCGCGACGGCGTCGTCGAACGCCTTCTCGAAGCCCTCCATCGACTGTCCTTCGATCAGCATGTCCGTGCCCCCGTCTCCGGCCCCGACGCGGGGCCGGTCGGCCGCACGCTACCGCCGCGCGCGGGACCATGGCAACGGCGTCGGCCGTCGCGGTCGCGCAATCGGCAGTTGCGGTCCGGCCCGACCGGGTGTAGACGGGTGGGGGACCCGCAACCGACAGAGAGGTCGTGTCATGTCTTCGATCGTGGTGCAGTCGTTCGTCACCCTCGACGGCGTCGTCCAGGGGCCGGGCGGCCCCGAGGAGGACGTCGCGGGCGACTTCCCGTACGGCGGCTGGCAGTTCGACTACGACGACGACGGCACCATCGAGGAGTGGGAGAAGAGCACGGAGGCCCTGCTGCTCGGTCGCCGGACCTATGAGGTGTTCGCCGGCTCGTGGGGCGTGTGGAGCGAGGACGAGGAGGGGTTCCAGGGCGAGCTGACCCGCCGCTACAACCGCATCCCCAAGTACGTCGCGTCGCGCACACTGAGCGAGGTCGGCTGGATGAACTCGTACCTGCTCGGCCCGGACGTGCCCGCCGCGGTCGATCGCCTGCGCGCCGAGCCGGGAGGCGAGATCCGGGTGTGGGGGAGCACCGAGCTCATCCGCACTCTGGCCGAGCACGACCAGGTCGACGAGTACCGCCTCCTGGTGCACCCGCTCGTGCTGGGCACCGGCAAGAAGCTGTTCGGCGACGGCTTCCCGTATTCGCGGCTCGCGCTGGTCGAGTCGCGGTCGACCTCCGCGGGCGTGGTGGTGAACGTGTACCGGAGGGCGGGCGGCTGACGAGGGGACTTATGGATTTTAGGATGCCTTTTCGCCCGTTTGAACGGCGCAAGACCCCTCACACCGCGTCCAGCGCCGCCACCATCCGGATGAAGGCGTGCGACCGGAAGCCGTTGCCGTCGGGATCGGCGAAGCGGGCCTGCACGCCCCAGCCGACCTGCTCGGGGCCGGTGACCTCCACGCCCCGCGGCGCCGAGAAACAGATGGAGGTGAAAACCTGGCAATCGGCACCCCGTGGGGGCTGGACCGCTCGCCGACCTGTCCTCCGGGCGGTCGTAGGCTGACCGCATGGCCGGTGGAGCTCAGGACGCCCGCAGCGTCGCAGAGCGCGTGTTCGCGATCGCGGACGCCTTCGAACGAGGCGACGAGCTGACGCTCAGCGAGGTCGCCAGGCGTGCCCAACTCCCTGTCTCGACCGCGCACAGGCTGTTGGCCGAGTGGGTCGCCTGGGGCGGACTCCTCCGAGGTGACGACGGCCGTTACCGGGTCGGCATGAAGCTGTGGCGGCTCGGCGTGCGCCAGCCGACGGCGCGCAAGCTCCGGGAGGCCGCGCGTCCCTACCTCGACGATCTCCTGGAGGCGACGGGGGAGCATGTCCATCTCGCCATGCGCGACGGGCTCGGCGCGGTGTATCTCGAGCGCCTGTCCGGCTCCGGCGCCATCCGCGTCATCAGCGACGTGGGGTCGCGCCTCCCGTTGCACGCCACCGGGGTCGGCCTGGTGCTCCTGGCGTACGCCCCGCCCGGCACTCTGGAGGAGGTGCTGACGCAGAACCCGCGCAAGTTCCAGCCGAACACGCTGACGAGCGAGAAGGACCTCCGTACCCGACTCGCGAGCATCCGCACGACAGGGGTCTCGCGGTCGGTCGAGGAGTTGACGCGCGGCGCGTTCTCAGTCGCGGCGCCGGTGCGCGACACCGCAGGCGACGTCGTCGCGGCGGTGTCGATCATCGCGCACGCCGAACGGTCCGACGAACCGCAGTTCGTGCTCGGTGTGCGCATGGCCGCGCGGGGTATCTCCGCGGCGCTCGTCTCCGGCCGCTGAGCATAGATGCGGCGTCGGAGCTACCGGTACCTTCTACGCATGCTCACGCACAGAACTCTCAGATCAGCACTCGCCGCGGCCGTGGTGCTCGCCGCCCTGTCCGGATGCGCGTCGTCCGGATCCACTTCCCCAGCCGGTGATTGGGGAGTCGTCAAGACGGGTCAGCCGTCGCTCACGATCGAGTCCGACGGCTCGTGGCACGGCAACGACGGCTGTAATGCGATGAAGGGCGACGGGAAGATTTCCGGCCAGGACTTCACGTTCGGGCCGTTCGCGTCGACCATGGTGGCGTGCGAGGGTGTGACGC
Source organism: uncultured Actinomycetota bacterium (assembly GCA_963734315.1). Lineage (GTDB taxonomy): Bacteria > Actinomycetota > Actinomycetes > Actinomycetales > Microbacteriaceae > Leifsonia. The sequence goes on from CAVTGP010000011.1 coordinate 113,051, forward strand.
CCTGGCTCAACCTCGCGGTCACCGCCAAGGTCGACGGTGACTCGCTGGTCGTCTTCCGAGGTGACGGCGGCAAGATCGGCACGCTCGCGCGCCGGTGATGGGGTGATCCCCTGGGGGAGTCTGTCCTACTGGGTGGAACATCGACGCGGTTCTTCGCGGGAGGGAATTCTTTCCGCTCAGTGGAAGATAGGTCCACCGTCACGCGGGCGTGGCGAAAACTGGGACGACCTTCCCACGGACGCGAAAGGCGGAACATGCGAACCCAGGTCGCCATCATCGGGGCCGGGCCCGCAGGACTCCTGCTCGGCCACATCCTCCGACGTGCAGGAATCGGTTTCGTCATCCTCGAGCAGAAGAGCCGCGAGTACGTGCTCGGCAGGGTGCGCGCCGGCGTCCTCGAACAGGGCTCTGTCGACATTCTGCGCGAGCTCGGCCTCGACGCCGACCTCGACGAGCGCGGGCTGACCCACCACGGCATCTTCCTGCAGTACGAGGGGCAGCGCCACCACATCGACTTCGTCGACCTCGTGGAGCGCACGGTCACCGTCTACGGGCAGCAGGCGCTCGTGCGGCACCTGCTCGCCGAGCACGACCGGGTGGGTTCCGACGTCCGCTTCGAGACCACCGGGGTCGCCCCTCATGACCTCGACACCGACGCGCCGTTCGTCGTGACCGGCGACGGGGAGCGGATCGACTGCGAGATCGTCGTCGGTACCGACGGCTACCACGGCGTCTGCCGTCCGGCCATCCCGGGTGTCCAGGCCCTCGAGCGCAGCTATCCCTATGCCTGGCTCGGCATCATGGCCGACGTGGCGCCCTCCACCGACGACCTCATCTACGCCCTGCACCCCGACGGCTTCGCGATGCACTCCATGCGCTCGCTCGAAGTGTCACGGCTCTACCTGCAGGTCGACCCCCACGAATCGGTCGACGACTGGTCGGACGAGCGCATCTGGGAGGCCCTGCAGACTCGGCTCGGCGTTCCGGGCTGGACCCTCCAGGAGGGCGTCATCACCGAGAAGTCGATCACGCCGATGCGCAGCTTCGTCGCCTCCACCCTCGAGCACGGTCGGCTGTTCCTCGCGGGCGACGCCGGTCACATCGTGCCGCCGACCGGAGCCAAGGGCCTCAACTCGGCGATCGCCGACGTCGCTCTTCTCGGACGCTCGCTGGCGGCGCACTTCCGCGGCGACGACGCCTTGCTGAAGCGCTACAGCGCCTCCGCGCTCGCGCGCCAGTGGAAGGTGCAGCAGTTCTCCCAGTGGATGACGGAGATGCTCCACGTGCACAGGGAGGTCGCCGATCCGTCGGCCAGAGCCTTCCGCTACCGCAGCCAGCTCGGCCAGCTGGAGTACACCACCGGATCGCGTCACGCTCGGGCGGCTCTCGCCGAGCAGTACGCGGGCCTTCCGTTCTGAGGCATGCCATGACGAACATCGAGCAGGATCAGATCAACGCCGAGATCGCCCAGGTGCACGCGGCCACCGCCGCGGCCGGCCCGCTCCCCGCGCACCCGCTGCGCGACTTCGGGCCGTACCGCAGCTCGGTACTGCGGCACCCGACGCACGAGCTCGTGCGGGCCGACCCGGAGGAGATCGAGCTCGTCTCGCCGGCGTTCGGGCACTCGGACGTCGCCACGGAAGAGAGCGACCTGACCATCCAGCACAGCGGCGAGCCGCTCGGTGAGCGCATCATCGTGACGGGACGGGTGCTCGACGGTGAGGGCCGGCCGGTGCGCAACCAGCTCGTCGAGATCTGGCAGGCGAACTCCGCGGGCCGCTACGTGCACAAACGCGATCAGCATCCCGCGCCCCTCGACCCGAACTTCACCGGCGTCGGTCGCGCGATCACCGGCGACGACGGTTCGTACCGGTTCGTCACCATCAAGCCGGGTCCCTACCCGTGGAAGAACCACCGCAACGCCTGGCGCCCGGCGCACATCCACTTCTCTCTGTTCGGCTCGCAGTTCACTCAGCGGCTGGTGACGCAGATGTACTTCCCGAGCGACCCGCTGTTCGCGCTCGACCCGATCTACCAGTCGATCGTCGACCCCGATGCCCGCCGGAGGCTCATCGCCACCTACGATCACGACGTGAGCGAGCCGGAGTGGGCGCTGGGCTACCGGTGGGACATCGTGCTCACCGGCAGCACAGCCACCTGGATGGAGCCGGAGGAGGGCGAGCATGCCTGAGCGGAACGAGAGCGGCGCGGGCGAGAGCCCGCCAGTACCTGCAGACCCCGTCGCAGACCGTCGGCCCGTTCTTCGGCTACGCGCTGCCCTACGACGGCGGCCCCGAGGTCGTGGCGCCGTGGCATCCCGACGCGATCCGGTTCCACGGCACCGTCTTCGACGGAGCGGGCGAACCCGTCCCCGACGCCATCCTGGAGGTCTGGGGGGCCGACGCCGACGGCGTCCGATCGAGCAGCGCGGGCAGCCTGCATCGTGACGGCTTCACCGTGACCGGGTTCGGGCGCGCCGCGGTCGACCGCGCGGGCCACTTCACGTTCACGACCATCCGGCCCGGAGCTCCGGCGCCGGGCCGCGCGCCGTACCTCCTGGTCACCGTCTTCGCGCGTGGCCTGCTGCACCACCTGTTCACACGCGCCTACTTCGACGACGACCCGTTCCTGGCGACCGTTCCGGAGGACCGGCGCGGCACGCTGCTGGCCATTCAGGACGGCGAACGCAGCTACCGGTTCGACATCCACCTGCAGGGCGAGGGCGAGACCGTCTTCCTCGACTTCATCGGCGACGGTCGTGGCTGACTCTTTCGACTGGGGACTCCTCGAGCCGGCCGGCGCACTCGGTGCACCGGCCGGCGATGATCGTGTGCTGGCGGCCATGGTCGCGGTCGAGGAGGCGCTGACCGGCGCCTGGGCCGAGCTCGAGGGCACCGACTCCACGGCTGCTCCCGCCTTCGACGTCGACGCGATCGACCGCGCCCGGCTGGTGGAGGGAGCCCGCGGCGCCGGCGTGCCGATCATCGCGCTGGTCGAGCAGCTGCGGGAACAGGCGGGCGATGCGGCCGGCCTGGTCCACCGGGGCGCGACGAGCCAGGACATCGTCGACACGGCGCTCGTGCTGGTGTCGCGCGACAGCCTCGCCCGCGCGGGCGACGCGCTCGCGGCGGCGGCCGACGCCATCGCGGAGCTCGCCGTGCGGCATCGGGCGACCCCCCTGGTGGCGCGCACGCTGTCGCAGCAGGCCGAGCCGACGACCCTCGGCGCGATGTTCGCCACCTGGCTCGACGGAGCCGTGTCCGCTCAGGAGACCCTGGCCGACCTGGCGACGATCGGGTTCCCTGTGCAGCTCGGTGGCGCGGTGGGCACTGGTGCCGCCTTCGTCCGGGCGTCCGGGCGTGACGACGCTCCCGGCCTCCTGCGTGCGGCCCTGGCCCGTCGGCTGGGTCTCGCTGACCCCGGCCGCGCCTGGCACACCGACCGCGGTCCGGTGCTCGCGATCGCCGACGCCTCCGCGCGCGTGTGCGCCGCGGCCGGCCGCATCGGCCGCGACCTCGCCCTGGGCGCGCGCGACGGTGTCCTCCGCCCGGCGAGCGGAGGCGCCTCCTCCGCCATGCCGCACAAGCAGAACCCGGTCGACGCGGTGCTCCTCAGCGCCAACGGCCTCCGCGCACCCGGGCTCCTCGCCACGGTGCACGCCGCAGCGCTGAGCTCGGACGCGCGGCCCGCGGGGGAGTGGCACGCCGAATGGCAGGCGTGGCGCGGACTCCTGCGGGTCGCCGTCGAGGGCGCGGATGTTCTGACGCACGCGCTCGCCGACCTGGTCGTCGAGGGGCCGGACGTGCCAGCCGACGATGTGCACGCCGACGAGGCGGAGCTGGCCGCGGCCGGTGCCGTCGTCGACGCCGCCGTCACCCGATACCGACGAAAGGCCCGGTGCCGATGAAAGGCGAAGGCGTGACCTCACTCCGACTCCGCGGATCGATGACCGCAGCCTCACCCCGCGCTGTCGCTCCGCGCCTGCTCGTCCTGCTGCCCTCGCTCGGCACGACGACCGAATTGTGGGACGGCGTCGTCGAGCGCCTGTCGACCGCGCCGGAGGCACCCCGCATCCTCCGCGTGGATCTCCCGGGGCACGGCGCGTCGCCCGTCGCCCGTGAGCCGTTCAACGTCGCGGACCTCGCCGCGTCCGTGCTCGCGCTGGTAGACGAAGTCGGCGGCGGCGCCTTCGACGTGGCCGGCGACTCGCTCGGCGGGGCGGTCGCCCTGGAACTGGCGCTCGCGGCCCCCGAGCGCGTGCACAGCCTCACGATGTTCTGCTCGGGTGCGGCCATCGGCACGCCGGAGGGGTGGGCCGACCGCGCCGCGCAGGTTCGCGCCTCCGGAACCGCCTCGGTGGTCGCCGGCAGCGCACAGCGCTGGTTCGCCCCCGGATATCTGGACGCGCATCCCGACGGCCCCGGCGGGCACGCGCTGAAGACGCTGATCGACATCGACGACGAGTCGTACGCCCTGTGCTGCGAGGCGCTGGCGGGCTTCGACCGTCGGGACGCCGTCGCCGCGGTCCGGGCTCCCGCTCTGATCGTCGCCGGCGCGCACGACCAGGTCACGACCTCCGCTCTCATGGCCGAACTCGCCGACGGCCTCCCCGACGCGCGGTTCGTCGAGCTAGCGCACGCCGCGCACCTCGTGCCGCTGGAAGACCCGGCCGAGACCGCGGCACTGCTGTCGGCGCTGTTCGGCGGCGGAGACCACGCATCGCCCTACGCCAGAGGCATGGCCGTTCGCCGTGCCGTGCTCGGCGACGCGCACGTCGACCGCGCCACCGCGGCGATCACGCCCGAGACGGCGGACTTCCAGGACTTCATCACGCGCTACGCGTGGGGAGAGGTCTGGTCGCGCCCGCAGCTGAACCGTCAGCAGCGGTCGATCGCGACACTCGCGAGCCTGGTGACCGGCGGCCACGAGAGCGAGATCCGCATGCACGTGCGTGCTGCTCTGCGCAACGGGCTGACCCGCGGCGAGATCGCAGAGGTCATCCACCACACGGCGATCTATGCGGGGTTGCCCGCCGCGAACAGTGCGCTCGCGATCATGCGCGAGGTCTTCACGGAGGAATCGAATGGATAAGCCAACCAGCCTGGACAAGACAGTCACATCGGCGGCCGAGGCGGTCGCCGACATCCCGGAGGGCGCCTCGCTGGCGGTCGGCGGCTTCGGCCTCTCCGGTGTGCCGATCGTCACGATCCGGGCGCTGCTCGCGCGCGGCGTCGGCGGTCTGGAGGTCGTGTCCAACAACTGCGGCGTGGACGGCTGGGGTCTCGGCGAGCTGCTGGCCGCCGGGCGCATTCGCCGTGTGATCGCCTCTTACATCGGCGAGAACAAGGAATTCGCGCGCCAGTACCTGGGCGGCGAGGTGGAGGTCGAGCTCACCCCGCAGGGCACCCTCGCGGAGCGCCTGCGCGCGGGCGGCGTCGGCATCCCCGCCTTCTACACGGCGACAGGCGCCGGCACCGCGGTCTCCGACGGAGGGATGCCGATCCGCTACGCGGCCGACGGCTCGGTGGCCGAAGCGAGCGCCCCCAAGGAGCTCCGGCCGTTCGACGTGTTCGGCCGTGACCGCGAGTATGTGCTCGAAAGGGCGATCCGCACCGACTTCGGCCTGGTGCGCGCGGCGGTCGGCGACCGGCACGGCAACCTGCGGTTCGAGAAGTCGACCCGCAACTTCAACCCGCTGGCCGGGATGGCCGGCCGGATCACGATCGCCGAGGTCGACGAGCTCGTCGAGCCGGGCGTGCTCGGGCCCGACGACATCCATCTGCCGGGCATCTACGTGGACCGGGTGATCGCGCTGACCCCGGAGCAGTCGGCGCGACCTGCCGATCGAGAAGGTCACCGTCCGCCGCGCCCGACCTCACCGAGGAGCCTGACATGCCCCGCACCCGCGACGAGATGGCCGCCCGCGCCGCCCTCGAGCTGGAGGACGGCTCGTACGTGAACCTGGGCATCGGCCTGCCCACCCTGATCCCCAACCACCTGCCGGCGGACGTGCACGTCGTGCTGCACTCCGAGAACGGCATCCTCGGCGTCGGTCCGTACCCGTGGGAGGGCGAGGAGGACCCCAAGCTCATCAACGCGGGCAAGGAGACGGTCACCGTCCTGCCCGGGGCGAGCTACTTCGACTCGGCCGCGTCCTTCGGGATGATCCGCGGTGGCCGGATCGCCACGGCCGTCCTCGGCGCCATGCAGGTCTCCGCTTCGGGCGACATCGCGAACTGGGCGGTGCCCGGCAAGATGGTCAAGGGCATGGGCGGGGCCATGGACCTCGTCAACGGCGCCGAGCGCGTCATCGTGGTCATGGAGCACGTCGCCAAGGATGGCTCGGCCAAGCTCGTCGAGCAGTGCACCCTCCCGTTGACCGGCCGCGGCTGCGTCGATCGGATCATCACCGACCTCGCCGTCGTCGACGTCACCGACGACGGCCTCGTCCTGCGCGAGCTGGCGCCCGGCGTGTCGGTGGACGACGTCGTCGCGGCGACCGGAGCGCCGCTGACGATCCCCGCCGATGTGACCGTCGGGACGGGAGCGGCACATGCCTGAGCTGCGCGATGTGGTCATCTGCTCGCCCCTGCGCACTCCGGTCGGACGGATGGGCGGAGCGCTCGCGCCGGTCTCCGCGCTGGGCCTGGCCGAGGCCGTGCTGCGCGCCCTTCTCGACCGCACCGGGCTCGACCCGGCCGCGGTGGAGGGCGTGATCGGCTCCCAGGGCTATCCGACGATGGAGGCTCCCGCGTTCGGCCGGGTCGCGGCGCTGAACGCCGGCTTCCCGGTCACGACGACGGGGTACCAGCTCGACCGGCGCTGCGGCTCCGGCCTCCAAGCGGTCATCAACGCGGCGATGGAGGTGCAGACCGGCGCGAGCGACGTGCTGATCGCGCTCGGCGCCGAGTCGATGTCCAACGCTCCGCTCTTTACGGAGCAGGGACGCCGCGGCCTCCCGCCCGGCGGCCTGATGCTGCACGACGCGCTGGCGCGTGGCCGCGAGACCGTCGGCGGGCGGGAGTTCCCCACCCCGGAGGGCAACGTCGGCTCGGCCGAGACGCTGCGCCGCGAATACGGCATCTCGCGCGACGCGCAGGACGGGCTCGCGCTGCGGTCGCATCAGCGTGCCGTCGCGGCTCAGGAGTCGGGCGCGTTCGACGCGGAGCTCGTGCCGGTGACCGTCCCCGGACGGCGCGGCGACGTGATCGTCGACCGCGACGAGCACCCCAGAGCCGACACGACGCCGGAGGCGCTCGCCGGCCTCCGCGCCATCCTCGGCAGGAACGATGCGGACTCCACGGTGACGGCCGGCAACTCCAGCGGTCAGAACGACGCCGCCGCCGCCGCGATCGTCACGACGCCGGAACGCGCGGCCGCGCTCGGCCTGACCCCGCAGCTGCGACTGCGCTCGTGGGCGGTCGCCGGCAACGATCCGCACGTCTTCGGCGTCGCGCCAGTGGCCGCGGCAAACCGTGCCCTCGAGCGCGCAGGAGTCGCGTGGAGCGATATCGACGTGATCGAGCTGAACGAGGCGTTCGCCGTCCAGGTGCTCGCGTGCATCGCCGACTGGGGCATCGACGCGGAGGACCCGCGGCTCAACCCGCGTGGCAGCGGCATCTCGATCGGGCATCCGATCGGCGCCACCGGCCTGCGGATGCTGGCGACGCTCGCGAATGAGCTGCCCGCCCTCGACGGCACGCTGGCTGTCGAGACGATGTGCATCGGCGGCGGCCAGGGCCTTGCCGCGGTGTTCGAGCGTGTCTGAACGACTATTCTTCACCGAGGGGCACGTCGTTGTGGTGGCGCGGTATCGCCCGCAGAGTGCGGGTAGGGTGAGGGAGGCGAAAGGCAGGGGAGTCGGTGGTCGGTCAGGATGACGTCGCGGTCGCGGTCGCGGTCCGCGGCCTCCACAAGCGGTTCGGCGAGAAGGCGGCCGTCGACGGCATCGACCTCGACGTGCCCTCCGGGAGCTTCTACGGCCTGGTCGGCCCGAACGGCGCGGGCAAGACGACGACGCTGAGCATGGTGACCGGCCTGCTCCGGCCGGACGCCGGCCAGGTGGTCATCCACGGCGTCGACATGTGGCGCGACCCGCTCGCGGCCAAGTCGCTCGTCGGCGTGCTCTCCGACGGTGCGCGGCTGTTCGACCGGCTCACCGGCGAGCAGCTCGTCGAGTACTGCCGGCCTCCTGAGCGGCATGGACCGGCCGACGGCGATCGAGCGCACCCACGACCTCCTGCAAGCTGCTCGACCTGGAGTCGGCGGGCGGCACGCTCGTGGTCGACTACTCCGCCGGTATGACCAAGAAGATCGCGCTCGCGGCCGCGATGGTCCACGCGCCCCGGGTGCTCGTGCTCGACGAGCCGTTCGAGTCGGTCGACCCGGTGTCGGCCGCGAACATCCGCGACATCCTGCACGGATTCGTGCAGGGCGGCGGCACGGTGATCGTCTCGTCGCACGTCATGGACCTCGTGGAGCGCATGTGCGACCACGTCGCCGTGATCAATGCGGGGCGGGTCATCGCCGCGGGCACCGTCGACGAGGTGCGCGGCGGCTCGACGCTCGAAGACCGTTTCGTCGAGCTCGTCGGCGGACGCCGCGTGGGGGAGGGGCCGGAGTGGTTGCGACACTCGTAAGGCTCCGTCTGCTCGTCCTCCGCAACTCGTTCCGTCGCAGCACCTCCCAGCTCGTCGCCGTGATCATCGGCGGCGTCTACGCGCTGATCGCGCTCGTCGTCGTGCTCGGCGGCCTGGTGCTGCTCGGCTTCGCGCCGGTGGAGGTCGCGCGCACGGTCATCGTCATCGGCGGCTCGGCCGCGGTGCTGGGCTGGGCGATCCTGCCGCTGCTGCTGTCGGGCATCGAGCAGACACTCGACCCCGCACGACTCGCGGTGTACCCGATCCCGCTGCGCCCGCTCATGCTCGGGATGCTGCTGAGCGCTGTCGTCGGGGTCGCCGGGCGCGGCGACGACGCTCGCCTCCCTCGCCACGGCGCTCACCTGGCTCCGGCTGCCCGGCGTCGCGCTGGTCGCGCTGGTCACGGGTGCGCTCGGCGCCGCCACCTGCATCGTCGTCTCCCGCGCGGTCACCTCGGTGTCGAGCGGCCTCTCCGGCGGCCGACGGTTCCGGGAGGCCAGCGGCCTGCTCGTGCTCATCCCGCTGATCCTGGCCGGCCCGATCGTCATCGGCATCACGCGCGGCCTCCGATCGTCGTCGGACGCCCTGCCGGCCGTCGCCGACGGGCTGTCCTGGTCGCCGCTCGGCGCGGTGTGGGCCGTGCCCTCGCAGCTCGCGCTCGGCGATCCGCTGGGCGCGCTCGCGCGGTTCCTGATCGCCGCTGCGACTTTCGTCGTGCTGTGGCTGGTGTGGCGGTGGGGCCTGGCGCGCTCGCTGGTGACCCCGGCGCGCGCCTCCTCGCGGGTGCGGGCGCAGGGCAAGCTGGGCTGGTTCGGGAGTGCTGCCCGGCAACGCCTGGGGGGCGATCGCCGCCCGGTGCCTGACGTACTGGTTCCGCGATCCGCGGTATCTGCGCCAGCTCTTGGTGATCCCGCTCATGCCGCTGCTGTTCTGGTTCTACTCGAGCCTCAACCACGCCGGCGGCCTCCTCGTCATCGGTGCGCCCGTCGTCGCGTTCTCGCTCGGCATCGGGATGATCGCCGATGTCTCGTACGATTCGACCGCTTTCGCGCTGCACATCGCCAAGGCGGTCCCCGGACGGGCAGACCGCTGGGGCCGGGCGGCGGCGCTGCTCGTGTTCGCGGTGCCCGCTGTGGCGCTCATCGCGGTGTTCGGGGCAGCGATCGGCGACGACTGGCTGATCCTCCCCGGGCTGCTCGGGCTCTCCCTCGGCATCCTCCTGACGGGAGCGGCCGTGTGCGCCGTGACGTCCGCGCGGCTCGTTTTCCCGGTGCCGGAGCCGGGCGACAACCCGTTCCGTTCGCGCCCCGGTGCGAACATCTCGCTGATCGGGCCGACCTTCGCCGCGTGGGGAGTGATCGCCGTGCTCTGCCTGCCGGAGATCGCGTTGTTCGTCATCGCGCTCGTGACCGGCGACGCGATCTGGGGATGGGCCGCCCTGCTGGTCGGCGTCGGGCTCGGCGGCGTGCTCGTCGGCCTCGGCGTGCGCATCGGCGGCAGCATCCTCGACGCGCGGGCGCCCGAGCTGCTGCTGCAGCTGCGCAAAGACGCCTGAGTCTGGACTTCCTCGGCGCACCGTCGCGCGATGGAGCATGGCCAGCCTGAGTGTCGAGCGCGTCGTCGGCGCCCCGCCCGAGCGCGTCTGGCGTTCGCCGATCCCGACGCGTTCGCGTCATGGTTCTGGCCTCCGCGGCTGGAGGCCGACGCGCGCGTAGAGGCGGTGCAGGGCGGTGAGCTGCGGATCCGTTCGGACGTGGCGGGCCTCGGCGTCAGCGGCCGCGTGTCGGCGGTCGTCGAAGGGCGCAAGCTGGCGACCTCGTGGCGCTGGGACGGCGAGGACCACGAGACCGTGGTGACGATCGAGCTCGTGCCGGACGGCGACGGCACGCGCGTGGTCGTCCGTCAGGACGGATTCCCCGACGAGCTCACGGCGGCGGAGCACATCACCGGGTGGAACGACTGCCTCGACCGGTTGGTGGCGACCGAATAGGCTGACCGCATGGGCAGTATCGCAGTGCACGAGTTCGTGTCCCTCGACGGCGTCTTCGAAGACCCGAGCTGGACGATGGAGTACGGGTTCGATCCGGAGATGGGCGACGACATCGCCCGCCTGACGAACGCGTCAGAGGCGATCCTGCTCGGCAGACGCACGTTCGAGATGTTCGCGCCGGCGTGGTCGGCGCGCACGGCCGCCGACGACCCCGGCGCGCCGTTCTTCAACGACACCGAGAAGCTCGTGGTCTCCTCGACGCTCGACGACGCGGCGGCGGAGGCCACCTGGGCGAACTCGCGGTCGCTGGGCGCCTATGACCCCGAGCGGGTGCGCGAGGCGAAGCAGAGCGTCGCCGGCGGGCTCTACATCAGCGGCAGCGGGTCGCTCGTGCGGGCGCTGCTCGCGGACGGGCTGGTGGATGCGCTCCACCTCTTCGTCTACCCGGTCGTCCGCGGAACCGGAGCCCGGCTCTTCCCGGAGGGCACTCCGGAGTCTCGTCTGCGGTTGCGTCAGTACGACGCGTACGCGAACGGAGTCCTCCACCTGCTCTACTCGCCGGCCTGATCTCCACAGATCTCGATTGCGGTCACGCTGTGACCGTTGTGCCGTCTAGCGTGGTCGTAGCGGGTGGTCGTCGCCTCGGTAGAGGCGAATGTCCGTCGTCCACGCTACCGTAAGGTGCTGTACGGGGGTTTCGCACAGTGCCGCGTCGGTCGGGTCGACGACGGCGCGCGCGCCCGTCCCACAATTCCACCGGAAAACGAACCAGGGATCATCGTGACTCTTCTTCGATTGGCGCTGCGGTACATCCGCCCCTACTGGGGTGGGGTCGCCGCAGTCGTCGTCTTGCAGCTCATCGCCACGATCGCGGCGCTGTACCTGCCGACGCTCAACGCCAGCATCATCGACAAGGGTGTCGTCACGGGCGACACCGACTTCATCTGGAGCACCGGCGGCACGATGCTCGTCGTCTGCTTCATCCAGGTCGCCGCAGCCATCACCGCGACATACTTCGGCGCACGCGCGTCGATGTCGCTGGGGCGCGACGTCCGCCGCTCGTTCTACCGCAAGGTCGACTCCCTCCCGGCTCTCGATCTCGCGCGCTGGGGCATGCCGACGCTCATCACGCGCAACACGAACGACGTGCAGCAGGTGCAGATGCTCGTGCTCATGACGCTCAACTTCATGGTGTCGACGCCGATCATGTGCATCGCCGGCATCATCCTGGCCGTGCAGGTCGACGCGGGGCTGTCGTGGCTGATCTGGGTCTCGGTCGCCGTGCTGTTCGTCGTCGTCGGCATCCTGGTTTGGCTGCTGCTGCCGATGTTCCGCGTCATGCAAGACCGCATCGACGGCGTCAACGGCGTCATCCGCGAGCAGATCGTCGGCATCCGCGTCATCCGCGCCTTCGTGCGCGAGCGCTTCGAGACGGCGCGCTACGACGACGCGAACGCCGCGCTCACCCGCATCTCGGTCATGGTCGGCAACGTCTTCGTGCTGATGTTCCCGCTGATCATGCTCATCCTCAACGTCGCGACGGTCGCGGTGCTCTGGTTCGGCGGACAGCGGGTCGACGCGGGCGACATCCAGATCGGCGCCCTGACCGCCTTCCTGCAGTACCTGCTCCAGATCCTGGTCGCGGTGATGATGGGAGTGTTCATGGCTATGATGATCCCCCGCGCGATGGTCTGCGCCGAGCGCATCGAGGAGGTGCTCAGCGCGACACCGTCGACGGATTCCTCCGACGGTCGCGGAGCGGTGCCGTCCGACGGGCGCGTCGAGGTCGCCGGGGTGACCTTCGGGTATCCGGGGGCCGAGAAGCCGGTGCTCAACGATGTGAGCTTCACGGCGGAGCCGGGTCGCGTGACCGCGATCGTGGGCTCGACCGGTTCGGGCAAGTCGACGCTCGTCTCGGTGATCGCCGACCTGTTCACGCCGCAGAGCGGGCACGTCCGGGTGGGTGGCGTCCCGGTCGACTCGCTGAACCGGGAGCAGCTCTCCGGAGTCCTCGGTCTCGTGCCGCAGAAGCCTTATCTCTTCTCGGGCACGGTGGCCACCAACCTCCGCTTCGGCCGGCCGGCCGCCACCGATGACGAGCTCTGGGAAGCGCTGCGGGTCGCGCAGGCAGAAGACTTCGTGCGCGCCAAAGAGCACGGCCTCGACGAGCGCATCGCGCAGGGAGGCACCAACGTCTCCGGAGGACAGCGCCAGCGGCTCTGCATCGCCCGCGCGCTGGTCGCGCAGCCCAAGGTCCTGCTCTTCGACGACTCCTTCTCGGCGCTCGATGTCGCGACCGACGCCCGCCTGCGGGAAGCCCTGGCGGAGTCCACCAGCGACGCGACCGTGATCGTGGTGGCGCAGCGCGTCTCGACGATCCGCGAAGCCGACCTGATCATCGTGCTCGACGACGGACGGGTCGTCGGGCGCGGTACCCACGACGAACTGCTGGAGACGAGCGAGACGTATCGCGAGATCGTCGAGTCGCAGCTGAGCCTGGAGGTGGCCTGAGATGGCGCGCCCAAAGAATTACCACACCGGGAAGAACCGGAAGACACCGCGAAGAACGGCGCCGGCAGCAACCCGGAGGCACGCGAGGGCGTGCTGTCCGAAGCCGGCGTCGAGACCGCGATCGAGGAGCTCGAGCTCGAGTACGAGTATGAGCCCACCGAGTCCGACGGCGACATGTTCGGAGGAACCCCGGCCAAGAAGGCGGAGCACTTCTGGCCGTCGTTCAAACGCCTGCTCGGCCTCCTCAAGCCCGAATGGCTCGGCATGGTGTTCGTGACCGCACTGGTCGTCATCTCGGTGGCGCTCATCGTCATCGCGCCGAAGGTGCTCGGAAACGCCACCGACGTCATCTTCAACGGGTTCATCGGCAGCCAGCTGCCCAAGGGCATCACACTCGACCAGGCGGTCGAGGGTGCCCGGGCCGCGGGTCAGACGCAGTTCGCCGACATGCTCGCGGGCTCGAACGTCGTGCCCGGTCAGGGCATCGACTTCACCGAGCTCGGCCGACTGCTGATGATCGTGCTGGCGATGTATCTGGCGGCGTCGCTGCTGCAGTGGTGGCAGGGCTACATCCTCAACGGCCTGGTCATGCGCGTGATCTACCGGCTGCGCGCAGACGTCGAGACCAAGCTCAACCGGCTGCCGCTCAGCTACTTCGACACCCGTCAGCGCGGCGACCTGATGTCGCGCGTGACCAACGACGTCGACAACATCCAGACGGCGCTGCAGCAAGCGTTCTCGCAACTGATCCAGTCGGTGCTGACCGTCATCGGCATCGGCATCATGATGTTCATCGTCTCGTGGCAGCTCGCGCTCATCGCGCTGATCTCGATCCCGCTCTCCGGTGTGATCGCCGGTGTGATCGGCACCCGGTCGCAGAAGCTGTTCAAGCAGCAGTGGAACTCGACCGGCGCGCTCAACGGGCACATCGAGGAGTCGTACTCGGGTCTCGACCTGGTTCGTGCCTTCGGCCGCGACGCCGTCATGCTCGAGGAGTTCGACGCTCGCAACGACAAGCTCTGGAAGGCGACGGTCGGTGCGCAGTTCGTCTCGGGCATGATCATGCCGGCGATGAACTTCGTCTCGTACCTCTCGTACGTGCTGATCGCCGTCGTCGGCGGACTCCGCGTGGCCTCCGGGCAGATGACGATCGGTGACGCGACCGCCTTCATCCAGTACTCGCGCGAGTTCTCGCAGCCGATCGGCCAGATCGCGGGCATGGCCAACATGCTCCAGTCTGGTGTCGCCTCGGCGGAGCGCACCTTCGAGTTCCTCGACGCCCAGGAGCAGACGCCGGATGTCGAGACGCAGCACCTGCCCGAGCGCGCCGACGGCCGCGTCGAGCTCGACGGCGTCGACTTCTCGTACGACCCCGAGACGGAGCTGATCCGCGACCTCTCGCTCTCGGTCGAGCCGGGTCACACCGTCGCGATCGTCGGGCCGACCGGTGCGGGCAAGACCACGCTGGTCAACCTCATCATGCGGTTCTACGAGCTGAACAGCGGCACGATCCGTCTCGACGGCATCGACACCACCGATCTCTCGCGCGCGGAGCTCCGCGGACAAGTGGGCATGGTCCTGCAGGACGCCTGGCTGTTCTCGGGCACCATCCGCGAGAACATTCGGTACGGCCGGCTCGACGCGACCGACGACGAGGTGATCGAGGCCGCGAAGGCGACAATGGTCGACCGCTTCGTCCGGCAGCTTCCCGACGGCTACGACACGAAGATCGAGGCCGACGGCGGCAACGTCTCCGCCGGTGAGCGTCAGCTGCTGACGATCGCGCGTGCGTTCATCGCCAACCCGTCGCTGCTCATCCTCGACGAGGCGACGTCGTCGGTCGACACCCGCACCGAGTTGCTGGTGCAGCATGCGATGGCGGCGCTGCGCAGCGACCGCACGTCCTTCGTGATCGCGCACCGGCTGTCCACCATCCGCGACGCGCACACGATCCTCGTCATGGAGAACGGCCGCATCGTCGAGCAGGGCGACCACGCGACGCTCCTCGCGAAGAAGGGCGCCTACTACGACCTCTACATGACGCAGTTCCGCGGTGCCGCCGCGGAGGCGGACGAGGCCGAGGGCACCATGGCGGGCGTGGCGCCGATGTCGGAGGACGCCGGAGAGTCCGAGGTCGCGAACGCCTGAGTGGCACCGATACACCGTTTACCTCGATAAGTGAACGAGTTGCGCGGCGCCGGGGACGGTCGTAGAACGTCATTGTGACGACCGATCCCCGCGCCTCGCTCCCTCCCGGCCCCGATTACGAGTACGGAGGCCACTCCGTCCGGATCGTGTCGGAGCCCGGGTCCGGTACGCGCTGGCGTGTGCTCGAAGGCGACGACTACTTCGGGATCGTCGCCACGGCCGACCCGGTGAAGGGCGAGCCGGAGGTGCACTTCGCCGTGTACTTCCCCGGCGAGGAGGACATCCCGCCGACCAAGGTGGTGCCCCTCTGGACGGCAGCCGTCGAGTTCCTGCTGGATGCGGGGGAGCCGCAACCGCTTCCGGTCACGTAAGGCCGTGCCACGCGACGCGGGAGAAGGAGTGCGGGCGGACGGTCAGGGGTTGAGGTCCGCCCGCACGTCACCCATCAGAGCACCGGGCCGAGCAACCGTCGACGCGATTGACATCGACGAAGGGTGGTGCGCCTAGACCGACCTGTTCACCCTCCGTACACGCGACTCGGCCCCGGGGCTGGGAGCGCCGGGGCCGAATCGGGCAGCGGGCACGTTGGGCAGCCGGCACCAGGGTCTGTTCAGGCGAGCCCGCCGATGGCGAAGCTCACGGCGCCCTGGTCGTCCACCTGGGCGTCGAGCACCTTGTCGTCGAGGGCGGCGGCCGCGCCGGTCTCGAGGAACAGCCGCGCCCCACCGGACTCGACCACCTGATCGGCGGGCTCCGGCGTCGGCGCGACGGCCGCTGCGAACGCGGTGTTCTGCGGATTGCTGCTGCTGATGCGCAGTCCGGCATCCTCCTCCGGGGCCTGATCGGTGAGGGTCTTGACGATCGTGCTGGCGTTCTCGGTCAGGGTGAGCACGGGCTCTCCTTTCGTTGGTTCCTCCAGGAGCCGCCCACGCTCCCGCACCCCGCGCGATCGCGCAACCCTGTCGGTCGCCATTGCCAGGAAACGTCCACGCGGCGGTGAGGCGGATGCCAGGCGCGGCAGAATGAATCCATGGCGAACATTCCGCAGATCGCGCTCAACGACGGCTCGGCGATCCCACAGCTCGGTTTCGGTGTCTACAAGATCCCGGAGGACGAGACGGTCGACGCGGTGCTCACGGCCCTGGAGGCCGGCTACCGGCACATCGACACCGCATCGTTCTATGAGAACGAGCGGGGCGTGGGTGAGGCGGTGCGGCGCAGTGGGCTCGCGCGCGACGAGGTATACGTGACGACGAAGGTGTGGTGGACCGAGAACGGGTACGACTCCACTCTGCGGTCGTTCGACGCCAGCCTGGAGCGGCTCGGGTTCGACGCGGTCGACCTGTTCCTCATCCACTGGCCCGCGCCTGCGCACGACCAGTACGTCGAGTCCTGGCGCGCGCTGGAGCGGCTGCAGGCGGAGGGCCGCGCGCGGTCGATCGGCGTCGCGAACTTCCACATCCACCACCTGGAACGGCTCGCTGCGGAGACGGAGACGGTCCCGGCGGTCAACCAGGTTGAGCTGCATCCGTGGCTGCCGCAGACCGAGGTGCGCGCGTACGACGGGGCGAACGGGATCGTCACCGAGGCGTGGTCGCCGCTCGCGCGCGGGCGCGTGCTCGACGACCGTGTGCTCGCGGCGGTGGCCTCCAAGCACGAGGTCACCGCCGCCCAGGTGGTCATCCGTTGGCAGCTGCAGCTCGGCAACGTGGTCATCCCCAAGTCATCGACGCCCGAGCGCATCCGGCAGAACCTGGAGGTCTTCGACTTCGAGCTCGACGCGGACGACCTCGCCGCGATCGCCTCTCTCGAGTCGGGGGAACGCACCGGCAAAGATCCCGACGACCTCGGCTGAGCGTCGCCAGGGGAGGACTTCCACCGCGTACCCCGCCCGTATCGCAGCTAACGGAGGACATCCGCCCATTATGCGGACAGATCTCCTCCCTTAGCCACAGCCGCCGTCCGGCCAGCCGCCGTCCGGCCAGCCGCAGCTAACAGAGGACATCGGCCCGAATCCCGGCCCGATCTCCTCCGTTACCTGCGCACGGCCGGCGTGTCCGACCGGATCTCCTCCCTTGGCGACGACTACTCGCCCGTCGGGTGCGCCCCCACGACGTCGAGCAGCCACGCGAGCGAGAAGGCGCGCTCACGCCAGGCGGCATAGCGCCCGGAGACGCCGCCGTGCCCGGCCGCCATCTCAGTCTTGAGCAGCGCGTCGGCGCCGACCTCCCGCAGCTTCGCGACCCACTTGGCCGGCTCGACGTACAGCACTCGCGTGTCGTTGAGGCTGGTGACGGCGAGGATGCGCGGATACGCGGTGTGGTGGATGTTCTCCACCGGCGCGTACGACTTCATGTAGTAGTAGACGTCCTCGTCGTGGAGGGGGTCGCCCCACTCGTCCCACTCGATCACCGTCAGCGGAAGGGACGGGTCAAGGATCGTCGTCAGCGGGTCCACGAACGGCACCTCGGCGAGCACGCCGGCGAACAGCCGCGGCGCCAGGTTGGCGACCGCGCCCATGAGGAGGCCGCCGGCGCTGCCGCCCTGCGCGGCCAGCTGAGCGGGTGTCGTCCAGCCCTGGTCGACGAGGTGTTCGGCCGCCGCGACGAAGTCGCTGAAGGTGTTCTTCTTGTGCAGCTTCTTGCCGTGCTCGTACCAGAGCCTCCCGAGCTCGCCCCCGCCGCGCACGTGGGCGATCGCGAACACGACCCCGCGGTCGAGGAGGCTGAGCCGGGGGATGCCGAACGACGGGTCCATGCTCGCCTCGTACGACCCGTATCCGTAGAGCACGAGCGGGGCCGGCTCGCCCGGCGTCACGAGGTCGCTACGGTAGACGATCGAGATCGGGATGCGCGTGCCGTCGCCGGCAGTCGCCCATTCCCTGCGCTGTTCGAACAACTCCGGCTCGAACTCGCCGAGCACCGGCTGCTGCTTGCGGAGGGTGAGCTCGCGCGTGCGCACGTCGTAGTCGTACACGCTCGACGGCGTGACGAAGCTGCCGTAGCCGAGCCGAAGGAACGGCTGGGTCCACTCCGGGTTGCCGCCCGCGCCGACGCTGAAGAGCTCCTCGTCGAAGTGCAGCTCGTGGAGGGTGTCGTCGGGTTCGACTCCGTTGCCGTCCTCGCCCTTCTGCGGCAGGCAGGCGACCGCGAGCCGGGTCATTCCCTCGCGGCGGTACTCGAGGGCGACGAAGTCGCGGAACGCGTCCACGCCTTCTATGCGCACCGCTGGGTTGTGAGCGAGCAGTGTGCGCCGGGTGCCCTGTGGGTCGTCCGCGGCGACGCTCACGAGCTCGAAGTTGACGGCGTCGTCGTTGTGCACGATGAGCAGCCGGTCACGGCCTCCCGCCACGGCGTGCTCCACGTCGTACTCGACGCCCTCATTGCGCGGCCAGACGACGGTGAACTCACCCGTCGGGTCACTCGCGTCGAGCAGCCAGCTCTCGCTGGTGATGTTGGAGCCGACCTCGACGATCAGGAACCGGCGGCTGCGGGTGAGCCCGGCGCCGACCCAGTACCGTTCGTCGGGCTCGTGGAAGACCTGCGCGTCGGTCTCGCCGTCGGGACCCTCACCCACCCGGTGGCGCCAGACGGTGTCGGGCCGCCAGGCGTCGTCCACGGTGGTGTAGAAGATGTACTCCCCGCTGGGGTCGAAGAAGGCGCCCGCCCCGGTTCCGGCGATCTCGTCGGGAAAGGTCGTGCCTTCGTCGGTGAGCGACCGCACCCGGATCGTGTACCGCTCGTCGCCTTCGGTGTCGGCGGCGTAGAGCAGGCGGGTGCCGTCGGCGCTGACGTCGAAACTGCCAAGGGTGTAGAAATCGTGTCCCTCGGCCTCCGCGTTGTCGTCGAGCAGGATCTGCTCGCCCGGGAGGCCGCGCTGCTGCGCCGCCTCGTCGAGCGTGGGCGGATCCCAGTCGTCGGGGCCGTCGATCGGGGCGCGGCAGTGGATGCCGTACTGCCGACCCTCTACAGTGCGCGTGTAGTACCACCAGTCGCCTTCGCGGGTGGGGACGCTCAGATCGGTCTCGCGGGTCCGGTTCTTGATCTCGTCGAAGATCTGCTCGCGCAGCACGCCGAGCTTCTCGGTGCGCGCGTTGGTGTAGGCGTTCTCCTCGTGGAGGTGCGCGATGACCGCCGGATCGTCCTTGTCGCGCAGCCACTCGTAGTCGTCGGTGACGACGTCGCCGTGGTGGCTGCGCTCTGTCGGCTTCTTGACGGTGATCGGCGGCGTGAGCATGCCCTCAGGCTATCGAACGGCGCCGTCCTCGGCGCCCCGGGCGTTCGCCCTGGGCGTTCGCTGCGGATGCGCGCGGCGCGATTCGGCGCGAATGTGGTGATCCCCGGTCGGTGTCAAGCTGCGTGGAGTCGTTCGGTGGGGAGATTGATGCCGACGAAGCCAGCGGGCGTGGGCGTGCTGGGGCGGTCGCGGAACCGTTCGGGGTGGGCTCGGTAGTAGGCCTGGTGGACCCGTTCGCGGTTCTGCCAGAGGCGACGCCAGCTGCCGTCGTGGACCTGGTCGGGTGAGAACAGGGCGATGCCGGAGTGTTTGTGGTGCTGGTTGTACCAGGGCACATAGACGTCCATGAACGCCCGGGCCTGCTCGAGGGTGTCGAAGATGCCGGGATAGTTCGGTCGGTATTTCATAGTGCGGAACTCGGACTCGGAGAACGGGTTGTCGTTCGAGACCCGCGGCCGGTTATGGGTCCGGGTGACCCCGTGCGTCTCGAGGAGTTCTTTGAGCGCGTTAGAGCGCATTGCTGGCCCCGAGTCGGCATGGACACCATCCGGAACACCGTGGCGGGCGAATGCGTCCTGGAACATCTCAACGGCGAGGTCGTCGACTTCGCGGTTCTCGACCCGGTATCCGACGAGTTTGCGGGAGTAGATGTCGATGATCGAGTAGGCCTTGAACGAGACGCCCCGCCAGGGGCTGGCCAGGTCGGTGATGTCCCAGGACCACACCTGTCCCGGACCGGTCGCTTCCAGCACGGGCGCTGCTCGCGGCGCCCGATCTTGGCGACGTCTGGGCAGCACTGGGCGGGCGGACTGGTCGGCAATGCCTGCGGCGACTCGCCACCAGGAGCGGCGGGAGGCGAGCATGACCCCGTCGTCCCAGGCGGACGCGAACGAATGATCCACCGACACGCCCTTCTCCCACCCGGCGGTCACCCGCTGGGCGATCCGGGCCCGGTCCAGATCATTCAGTCGCGAGGGATATGCCCGAGCTTTCTGCGGGATCGGGTCGGCCACCCGGGGTCGGGGGTTGCGGCGGTAATGCCACGTCGATCGGGACACCCCGGCCAGCTGCAACGCCTGCCGCTGCGACCCGGTGATCGCGGTCAGCTTCCCGACGAGATCGGCTTCTTCGGTCAGGAATCGGACGGATCGGTCGGTGTCGGGTTCTCGCCGGGCTCCTGCTCGCTCCTGGAGTGCAAGAGCCCGATAGCTTTTCCCAAGGCCTCGTTCATCGCCTCCAGCTCCTGCACCCGAGCGTTCAACCGCTCCACCTCGAGCTCATGCGCGGCGCGCTCCCTGGCCCGTTGTCGTTCCAGCGAGGTCCGCTTTGCTGGATGTGTCATAGGACTAGCCTGCCGCGGAAACAGGGCCCGCTCGATATCGCCCTCGAAGATCGCCGCGCCCCATCGCCGGATCTTGTCCCTCGAGATCCCACGCGACTGAAGCCACGCCTGCTTCGTTCCCCACGGTTGCAGGTGATACTCATGCACAATCTCGCGGATCTCCTCCGCCGTGAACCCCGTCGTCGTTCCCAAAACCATGACCTCCTCACCAGAGCCGAACTGACTCACAACCAGCCTGGCGAAGAGGGCCCCGCCGCGAAACACGACATTTGGCGCTGCCGCACATTCGTGACGAATGTGCGCTTCAGCGGCACGAATCACGACATTCGTGACGAATGTCGTTTCCCACGCGCACTACCGCCGCCTGATCGACCTCCGGCATGCCTCGCCGGTCGTGGCGGACGGCGACTTCACGCTCGTGCTGGCGGATCATCCTCAGATCTTCGGCTACCGCCGAGCGCTGGACGGGCAGCAGCTGCTGGTGCTCGTGAACCTGTCGTGCAGAGGCGCGCTACGACACGGTGGAGCTCGACGCCTGGCGCGACGGGGCCTTCGTCCTCGGCAATCTGGCGGGCTCGAGCGTGCGCAGCGTGAGCGGCGCACTCGACCCGTGGGAGGCACTGGTCTTCCAGCTCGGCTGATCCGTGCCCGTCCGTCGGCTCGCCGGGGTTGCGCTTCGCGGGCTGCCGGGTGTGTGATGGCGGCGAACTGCTGGTGGCGATGACGGACCGGGAGGCGCCATGGGGAACTACGTCGCGAGAGCCGAAGTGGATGTGAGCGCCCCGCGCCGGGAGGTGTGGACGGTGCTCACCTCGAGCGGTTCCCACCCGGAGATCCTCCTGGGCGCGGAGGTGATCTCCGACTGGCGGCTCGGCTCCCGCATCGTCTGGCGCGGCGAGTGGCAGGGCAAGACGTTCGAGGACCACGGGCGGGTGATCGAGCTCGACGACCGCGAGGAGCCGTGGCGCATCGTGCTCACCCACTTCAGCCCGTTGACAGGCCAGCCCGACGTCCCGGAGAACTACCACACCCTCCACTTCGAACTGGAGGCGACGCCCGCGGGCACGCATGTGACACTCGATCAGGACAACAACCCGACGGTGGAGGCCGCGCAGCACTCCCAGCAGAACTGGGAGACGATGCTCCGGGGCGTCAAAGAGGTCGCGGAACGCTCAGCGTCGCAGCCTTCATCCGCCTGAACGGGTCGTACCGCCCCGGCGCTCAAGGCTTCTTGCCCGGTGGGTTCGGACCTTGGTTGCCGCCGCCCGGGTTGCCGCCCTGACCTCCGCCCTGGCCGGTGCCCGCGCCCGGCGGGGCCGGGTTCGCCGGCGTGGCGGGCTTCGTCGGCTTCGGGGCTGCCGGCACGGACACGTACTTGGCAGGTGGCGCTGGGAAGGCCGAGCCGCCGTACGTCGCGTCGAGCGCGGTCTGGATGCCCTTGACGATCGAGAACTTCACGTTTCCGCCTCCGATGCCCTGGAAGCTCTGACTGCGCAGGGCGACCCCTCCGGAGATGTTGCCCACCCAGGTGGCCTGCGCGACCTTGGTCGTGGAGGTCACCAACCAGTTCTCGACGGAGTTGTCGGTCGTTCCGGTCTTGCCGAAGATCGGCACGCCGTCGCCCGGGTTGGCCGAGGCCGCTGTTCCACCTCCGCGGAGCACGCCCTGCAGGGCGTAGATCGCGGCAGCCGCGACCCCTGGATCGATCGGCGTCGTCGAGCACTGTGTCTTGGGCACGGGGTGCTCGCTGCCGTCCGCGGCGACGATCTTGTCGATCGCGACCGGGCTGCAGGCTTTGCCGTTGTTGGCGATGCCGGCGTACGCCGTCGCCATCGTGATCGGCGCGATGTAGTTGGTGCCGAGCACGGACGACGGGTTGGCTCGGAACGGGTTGGCGGCTTCGTCCGCTCCGTGCATCAGCAGGTCCTGTGCGCGCTCCTTGATGCCGCAGAGGTCGAGGTAGGTCGCCATCTTCGCGAAGATCGAGTTGATGGAGGCCGCCGTCGCGTTCATGACCGTTGTCGAGGTGACGGATTCGCCTTCGTCGTTCGAGACCGGCCAGGCGCCGCCGATGTCGTTGCACGGATCGCTCTCGTGGAACGCGCTCGGTGGGAAGAGGTGCGTGGTGCCGTCGACCGTCTGAAACAACGAGTGCCCCTCCTGCAGCCACTCGAGCAGGTCGAAGGCCTTGTACGACGATCCGGTCTGGAACCCTTCGGACCCGCCGTCCTTGTAGTCGGTGTTGTAGTTCACCGCCGTCGTGCCGGGAGCTGGACTCGCAGTGTTGTCGTAGGGCCGGTTCTGCACCATCGTGACGACGCGTCCCGTGCCGACCTCCACCGACACGTTCGAGGATCCCAGGTCGAGGTTCGGGCTGGTCGGAGGGATGTACGACGAAACGGCGAGTTGCGCCTGGTGCTGGAGGTCGAGGTTGAGGGTGGTGTAGATCTTGAGACCGCCGCGGGTCAAGAAGCTCGATCGCTCGTCGTCGGTCTTGCCGAAGGTCGGGTCCTGCTCGATCGTGCGCTCGACGTAATCGCAGAAGAACGCGGCGTTGTACTGCTGTGCCGTCATGCAGCCGTTCTGCATGGCAGTGACCTTCGGCTCGACCTTGGTGGCGACGGCGGCGTCGTGCTCCGCCTTGGTGATCTTGCCGTTCACCAGCATGCGGTCGAGCACATAGTTGCGCCGGGCGAGCGTCCGCACGTATCCGTTGGCCGCGCCGTTGTTCTTGTTGTCTGGCTGGTCGATGCGCAGGTTGTCCGGGTTGTTGAGGATCGCGATGAGCGTCGCGGCCTGCGGCAGGGTGATGTCTTTGGCCGACACCCCGAAGTAGTACTCGGCGGCCGACTGCACGCCGTAGACCCGACCGCCGAACAGGGCGATGTTGAGGTAACTCTGCAGGATGTCGTTCTTGGAGTACTCCTTCTCGAGCCCGATCGCGTAGCGCATCTCCTTGAGCTTGCGCACGGGGTCGACCTCGGTGGCGTCGTTGTAGCAGGCCTGGTACGCCGCGTACTGCTTCTTCTGCACGGCTTCGGTCGCGGTCGGATCGGGCTGTTCGTTCTCACAACGCTGCACGAGGATGTTCTTGACGTATTGCTGCGTAATGGACGACCCGCCCTGCACCGACTTGTGCAGGGCGGTCAGAACCGCGCCGCGCAGCGTGCCCGTCACGTCCACCCCGCCGTGCTCGTAGAAGCGCGGGTCCTCAGTGGCGATCGCCGCGTCTTTAAGGTTCTGCGAGATGGCGTCCCAGCCGACCTCGATGCGGTTCTGCGAGTAGAACGACGCGATGGGCACCTCCCGGCCCTGGTAGGTCGCGTACATGGTGGAGGCCTGGGCCAACGGTTCCACCTTGATGTACTCGGGCAGCCCGTCGAAGACGCTGATCGTCGAGTCGGCTGCCGATCCGGTGAGCGCCACCGCGGGTGTGACGGCTGCCGCGGCGAGGATTCCGGCGACACCGCTCAACGCCACGAATCCGATCAGCGCGGGCGCCCACTTCCCTCTACTGCGTCGCTCTGCCGTCATGGGCGCAATGATACGCGGCCCCTCTTGCGCCTCCCCGAGGGACTGCCCCGCTTGTGGAGAATCTGTTCAGGTTGCAAGATGTGGAGGGTCGGATCAGCTGTGGAGCAATCGACTCACTCGCCAGCGCGGAGCTTGTCACACAGCGCCGCCAGAGTCTCGAGCTCTTGCGGGTCGAGGCGGTCGCCCACCCGTGCGCTTATCGACCGCATATGGTCGACCGCGACCCGGCGGAACATCTCGAATCCTGAGTCGGTCAGGCGGATGACGGTGCCGCGGGCGTCGCTGGGCTCCGGGCACTTGGCGACCAGACCGCGCGCGACGAGCCGGTCGATCAGCCTGCTGACGCTCGGCTGGGTGAGCAGAACCTCTTTGTTGAGGTCGCGCAGCCGGAGCGACCGGTCGGGCTGCCGGGAGAGGTTGAAGAGCACGTCGTACTCGTTGAACGAGATGTCGCGGGTGGGGAACTCCGCGGCGAGCGTTCTCATCACCGCGACTTGCGCGCGGAACAGGGACTCCCAGGCTGTGACGGCGGTCGTCCTCGTACGTTTGGCCGACCCCGTCTCTGTTGTGCCGATGCTCATGACGACACCCCTTCGCACGATTCGAATAGTCAATGCATTCGCATCTTCTCATCATGCGCCGACAGTGCCATCCGTGCCAGCACGGCATTCGAGGCTCGAAAGAGGGGTCAGGAAGCAGGTGCCAGCAGCGGGAGAAGAGCCGGTTGCAGGAACTCAACCGGTGGTGAAGGAAAAAGATTGAGGGCCGGCCGCAGAGGCTAGCGGCCGACCCTCTCCCTTGCACCAAGAGTGTCCTGCAATCACATTCCGCGATGGCTGCCACAGCAAACAACCATTGCTCTTGAACTATATAACGAAGAGGTAACGGATGCTAGTTATCAAGTCGTTAGTTTTTGCTGCGAGTTCGCTATGCGAGAGCTATCGCCTCGACGTGGCCAGACGGACCGGTCTTCGGGATTCCGCATCAGTGGGTGAGTTCTGAATCAGCACCCACGGGCGGGCTGGAAGCCCGACGCCGGCGGGGCGGCGGCTGGGCGACCAGCTGCACGAGCCATTCGGCTGGACCGTGTCGCCACTGCCGCCGGATGAGCCAGGCGCCGACGAGGGAGCCGCTGCTGAGCGTGAGGACCATCTTCCAGGAGTCGTCCGGCAGCCCGGTCATATGCCACCACGCGGCAAGCACCAGGATCTGTCCGATGTAGAACGTCAAAGTGAGCGTCCCGAGTGCCGTGACCGGGACGAGTGCGCGGTGGGCGCGAGTGGCGGCGATCGCGCAGCTGACGGCGAGCACCACGCACGCCAATCCGATGGCCTTCACCAGCTCCGGCCCGGTGCCGGCGTACGCCGACGCGCTGATCCCCGTCAGTGCGCGCGCGCCCAGTCCAGCGGCCATGAGCGCGCCACCGGTCATGAATAGGCCGGTCACGCGTCCCCGGCTGTGCAGGGCGATCCTGCCGACGACCAAGCCGGCCAACGCGAACGCCAGCAGGCCGCTCACCCGGTAGCCGAAGTCGGAGAACACGAAGCCGACCATGGTTGCGGCTGCATCGTACGCCCAGCCGGCTCCGCCGCTCTGCAGCGCCTGCAGACGCAAATTCATCTGCCACTCCTGAGCAGGCGGCATCGCGATCGCGCTCACGGCCACAGCCGCCGCTGTCAGCACGAGCAGCCATCGGGCGCGCAGAAAGAGGGCGGGGAGCAGCAGCAGTCCGACGGCGCCGAGGTAGTGCAGGATCGGCACGACGGCCGGCTGGATGAAGTCGGCGAACAGTCCCAGGCCGATCAGCACCGCCGCACGCGACGCGAAGAACAGCCGGAACTCCGCTCGAGGCCTGCCCTGACGCTGCGCAGCTCGCGCGGCCAAGCCGGCTGAGACTCCGAACAGAAGAGTGAACAACGGGGCGGCCAGATCGTCGGCGACCATCAGCAGCCGCTCCGGCAGTGGCGAGGACGATCCGATCGGCGCGGTGTGCGCGACGAACACGGCGAGGAGAGCCAGCCCGCGCGCGAGATCCACACCGAGGATGCGCATCCATCCAGCCTAGAAGCGCCTGCGGAAGGGTTTTCGCAGGGCCGAGGTGAACCGCGGGTGAAAATGACACGTCCTCGTCGAATACTTGACCCTCCACTCCAAAACGAATACTCTGAACAAAGTATTCGGAGGTGAGCAATGGCGAAGCGTGCGGTGTCGAACCCGCTGGCACTGGCCGTCCTGGCCTGCCTCTGGGAGAAGCCGATGTACCCGTACGAGATGACGACCACGATGCGGGAGCGCGGCAAAGAAGACAGCATCCGGCTCAACTTCGGCTCCCTCTACGCGGTGATCAAATCCCTCGAGAAGCACGGCTTCATCCGGGCCGCGCAGACCGAGCGCGAGGGCAACCGCCCGGAGCGTGTCGTCTACGAGATCACCGTGGCCGGCCGCACCGAGGCAGACGAGTGGATGCGCGAGCTCATCGTGTTCCCCGTCAAGGAGTACCCGGCGATCGAAACCGGGCTCTCCCTGCTCCCGCTGCTCGCGCCGCAGGTCGCCGCCGAGCTCCTGGAGCGGCGGCGCGACCTCCTCGACGCCGATCTCGCCGAGCGCCGCCGCGTCCACGAGCAGGCGCTCGCCTACCCGCTTCCCGAGCTCTTCATGATCGAGTCGACATACCGCGTCGCGATGATGCAGGCCGAGCGGGCGTTCGTCGACGACCTGGCCGCCCGCATCCGCGACCGCTCGCTCGGCGGCATCGACTGGTGGGAGCGGCTCTGGGAGCTGTTCGGCCAGGGCTACGACATGGCCGAGATCCGAGAGCGGATCGCGGCCGGCGATTTCGGACAGGAGGTGGCCGAGCTGCTGGGCCCCTAACCGGCGCCCGAAAGCACAGACAGAACGATGGCCGGAGAGCGGCAACTCTCCGGCCATCCACACCTTCGATCGTTCCTCACGGAACCTGCGTCAACAGTCACCGAGGGCATGTCCATGATATGCCCGCCCGGTGGCTGCCCGAGATGAAAGGAAGCCACCCGTGGCATCGCACAACGACTCGGCGCTCGTCGCCGAGCACCTCCTCAAGTCCTACAGCGGAGGCCGGGGCAAGCCCGCCATCCGCGCCGTCGACGATCTCGGCTTCGAGGTCGCCACCGGCACCGTCTTCGGACTGCTCGGCCCCAATGGGGCGGGCAAGTCCACCACCATGAAGATCCTGTCCACGCTCGCGCGCGCCGACTCCGGTTCGGCGTTCGTCGCGGGCATCGACGTCACCAGGAGCCCGGGCCGCGTGCGGCGTGCCATCGGCTTCGTCGCGCAGAAGCCGGTCTCCGACCCCAACGACACCGGGGCCGAGAACCTCGTCCTCGCCGGCCGGCTTCAGGGGATGAGCAATCGCAGCGCCCGTGCTCGTGCCGCCGAGCTCCTCGACCGCTTCGGGCTGACCGAGCACGCCAGACGCCAGGTCAAGGCGTACTCGGGCGGCATGGCCCGCAAGCTCGACGTGGCCATCGGCCTCATGCACCGGCCGCAGGTGCTCTTCCTCGACGAGCCGACCACGGGTCTCGACCCGGAGGCGCGTGCGGAGCTGTGGGCGGAGCTCGAGCGGATGACCGCCGCCGAGAACCTGACGGTGCTGCTCACCACCCACTACCTGGACGAGGCCGACCGCCTGGCCGATCGCCTGGCGATCGTCGACTTTGGCCGGGTCGTGGCGGGAGGGACGCCGGAGGAGCTGAAGAGCGATCTCCGCGGCGACGCGGTGATCCTGGAGCTGGCACCCGACGCCGACCCGTTCGCAGCGCTGACGGCGCTCGAACGCGTGGAGGCACTTCGCGAAGTCGGCGGGGACGGGCGCACTCTCCGTGCGCGCGCCGACAACGGCGCGGCGACCCTCCCTGCCGCGCTCGCCGCGCTGGAGGCCGCCGCGGTCACCGTGGCCTCCGCCACCGTCGCCCGGCCCAGCCTGGACGACGTCTACCTGCGGCACACCGGCCGCACCTTCACGCGGGCGCAGGAGTCCGCCGAGCACGTTCTGGAGACCGCATCATGACCGCCATGGCCACCGCATCCGCATCCGCATCCGCCGGCGCCGTTCACCGGTCCGGCCCGACCTTCCTGACGCACACGCTGCTGCTCACGGGGCGCCAGCTCCGCTGGGCCACGCGGATGCCGGCCTTCCTCGTGATGAACTTGGTGCAGCCCGTGATCTGGTTGCTGCTCTTCGGGCAGCTGTTCAAATCCGTTATCGAGATCCCCGGCTTCGGGGTGGGGGAGAGCTATCTGGAGTACCTGACACCGGGCGTCGTGATGATGCTCGCGCTGTTCGGCAGCGCCTGGTCGGGCACCGTCTACATCCAGGACATGGATCGCGGCGTGATGGACCGATTCCTCACCTCGCCCACCAACCGCGGCGCCATGATCGTCTCGACGCTGGTCTACCAGTCGATCCTCGCGGTCGTGCAGTCGCTCATCGTCGTGGGCATCGCGTTCTGGGCGGGGGCCAGGTTCGACGGCGGCCTCGCCGGGATGCTGCTCCTCCTGCTCGGAGTCGTGCTGCTCACCGCCGTGTTCTGTTCGTTCTCGAACGCCGTGGCACTGCTCGCCCGTGACCAGACCGCTCTGATCGGCATCTCGCAGCTCATCACGCTGCCGCTGATGTTCCTCAGCTCGGCAATCATGAACACGAAGCTGTCACCCGAGTGGGTGCGGAACGTGGCAGCGTACAACCCGTTCGAGTGGGCGGTCATCGTCGGGAGGGAGGCGCTCAGCGCCGATCCCGACTGGGCGAGCCTGTGGGGACACGCCGGCCTGTTGGCGGCGCTCGCGGTCGTCATGGCCGCGCTCGCCACCAGCGCGTTCCGCGTCTACCAGCGCTCGGCGTGACTCGCGAGCTGTCGAGTGTGCGGATTGTCCGCTCACTCGACGGCTCAGGGCCGGTTCGTGCCGTCTCAAAGCCTCCCGACTCAGAAGAGGTCGGGGGAGGGGGCGCTCGCGTGGCGGATGGAGACGTCCGCGTGGCGGTCGAACCGGTAGCCGACGCCGCGCACTGTGCGAACGATGTCCTCGTAGCGCCCGAGCTTGGCGCGGAGGCGCCGCACGTGCACGTCGATCGTGCGCTCGTTCGGGATCTCGTCCTCGTCGGCGCTCGACCACAGCGACGAGATCAGCTCGGCGCGCTCGATCGTGCGGCCCTCGCGCAGCACGAGGTACTGCAGCAGCTCGAACTCCTTGTAGGTGAGCGAGACCGTCTGGTTGTCGAGGATGAGGCGCTTGCGCGAGATATCGACCACGACGCCGGAGGCAGCGCGGTCCTCGTCGTCGGGGACCACGGTGTGGCGGTGCTTGGCGATCGCCGCCGGGTCCTGCAGCGCCAGGCGCACGACGTCGACATCGCGCCCGCCCGCGCCGGCCGGGGCGAGGGCGACGGCGGCGTAGGTCTCGGCGGCGGGGGCGAGCTCGCTGGTCAGCTGCTTGAGCGCCTCCACGATGCGGCCGAGGTCGGTGCCGGATGCGGCGGCCTTGAGCTCGTCGATGCCGACGTAGAGGACGAAGCCGCGGGCCTCGGTCCCCTCGGGGACGGCGCGGAGGCGCGGAGTAGGAGCAGCGACCTGTTCGGCAAGAGCTGCGGAGGGACGGAGGGTGTCGACGGTGGCGAGAGACATGGGAGGAAAGTCCTTCAGTGGTGATGATGCGTCCGGACCCCGATGCGACTGCACCTCTGCCGAGGATGCGCCGGAGGTCGAAGTTTCCGGTATGACGAGATGTCCCGATTCAGAAAGGGACCGATGCACGGGTGCGTTCGTGTGGCGCGCCCGGGGAGCTGTGCCCGGCGTCGACGCTCGTCTGCGTCGGAGGGCGACTGCTCGGCGAAAGGGTCGTCAGATTAGCGACACATTCGGCAACACATGACCGAGTCGCGGCCGGGCATCATCATGCCGGCATTCCCAAGGGCCTCGAAGGAGGTCAGGGTACGCGAGTTGTCAGTCATGTTGAGAAGTAAACCGTCTCGTGACGCGCGGTGTCAAATCGTTACGGAATGTTGCGAGCGTTCTCGACGGCTCTACACCGTGCCGTACAGACGGTCTCCGGCATCGCCGAGACCGGGCACAATGTATCCGTTCTCGTTGAGACGTTCGTCGAGGGCGCCGAGCACGATGGTCACGTCGCGGCCCTCCGTCGCCTTCTCGAGAGCCTCCAGGCCCTCCGGCGCTGCCAGGATGCAGATGGCCGTGACGTCGACGGCGTTGCGTTTGAACAGGAAGTCGATCGCGGCGCCCAGCGAGCCTCCCGTCGCCAGCATCGGGTCGAGCACGAAACACTGCCGGTCGGAGAGATCCATCGGGAGCCGCTCGGCGTAGGTGGTCGGCTCGAGGGTCTCCTCGTTGCGCGCCATCCCGAGGAAGCCCACCTCGGCGGTCGGCATCAGCCGCACCATGCCCTCCAACATCCCGAGCCCCGCGCGCAGGATGGGTACGACCAGCGGGCGCGGCTGGCTGAGGGTGACGCCGGTCGTCGTCGTGACGGGCGTCTCGATCTGCACGGGCTCGACGCGGACGGCCCGTGTCGCCTCGTACGCGAGCAGGGTGACGAGTTCCTCGGTCAGGGCGCGGAACACCGGAGACGGGGTGTCCTTGTTGCGGAGCACGGAGAGCTTGTGGGTGATGAGGGGGTGGTCGGCTACGTGCACTCGCATAGGCTCAAGGCTAGTCGAACCAGCCCGGAGCTGGACTCGTCAGAGGAGGACCCGTGACCCTGCCCGTTCCCGCCGATTACGAGGAGTGGATGCGCCGCGCCGTCGCGGATGCACGCCTCGCCTTCGGCTCGGGGGACGTGCCGGTCGCGGCGCTCGTGATCGACGAGCGCGGCGAGGTCATCGGCACCGGACGCAACGAGCGCGAGCTGCACAGCGACCCGACGGCACACGCCGAGATCCTCGCCCTGCGGGCTGCGGCGGCCTCCCGCGACGACTGGCACCTCGAAGGCTGCACCCTGGTCGTGACGCTGGAGCCGTGCGTGATGTGCGCGGGCGCCGTGCTGGCCGCGCGGGTCCCGACGGTCGTCTTCGGGGCCTGGGACGAGAAGGCCGGAGCCGCAGGCTCGGTCTACGACGTGCTGCGCGACCGGAGACTCAACCACCAGGTTTCGGTGTACCCCGGCGTCCTCGCCGAGGACTGCGCCGACCTGCTGCTCGACTTCTTCCGAGCCAAGCGCTGAGCGTCGCCGCGCTCCCATCGCTCCCGGACTTGTGCACGCGACACGTCGATCAGCGGCGTACAAAACTCCGGAAGCGATGGTTGCGGTTAGGCGGGGAGGGACTCCAGCCACTCCGAGAACGTTGCGCGGGAGGCCTCCTGCATCCGGGCGGAGTAGAGCTCGCGGTCCTCGCGCAGCGCCTCCGGGTCGATGGCGTGCTCGTCGAGTTGGTTGTATCCGTCGGACACCCATTGCTCGTGCATCTCGTCCGTCACCTCGGGGTGGAACTGCACCGCCAGCGCGAAGCCGCCGATCGCGAACGCCTCGTTGGAGTAGTCGCTCGACGTCGCGAGCCGGGTGGCCCGCTGCGGCAGCTCGAACGTGTCGCCGTGCCACTCGACCACGGGGACGCCGGCGAAGTGCCGGATGGGCGACGCCGCGCCGGACTCCGTCGGCTCGACGAGGCGGAAGCCGATCTGGGTGGTGTCGCCCTGGTAGACGCGCTCGCCGAGTGCTCCCGCCATCAGCTGCGCGCCTAGGCACACGCCCAGCGTCGGCCGCTCGGCGTCGAGCCGAGAGCGCAGCAGCGCCTGCTCTGCGGCGAGGAAGGGGAACTGGTCGGTCTGGTAGGCACCCATCTCGCCGCCGAGCACGACGACGAGGTCGGCCTCCGTCGGGTCGATCGCGGCGACGTCCTCCGTCGTGACGTCGACGACGCGCAGGTCGTACCCGTGCTCGGTGAGGACGGGACCGATGTTGCCGAGATGGATGGACGGATCGTGCTGCAGGATCAGGGCGGTTTGGGTCACTCGAGTCCTTTGATGACGATGGTGTCGGTGGCGGGATGCCGCTCGTTCGGGTCGACCCAGACATCGGGCTCGATGTAGATCACGCGGGCGACGGGGACCGCTTCGCGGATGCGGCTCTCGATCACGTCGATCGCGGCCGCGACCTCCGCCAACGGCAGGCTGCCGGCGAGAGCGAGCTTGGCGCCGACGAGCAGCTCGTCAGGCCCGAGGTAGAGCGTGCGCATGTGGATGATGCGCTCGGCCTCGTCGCCCGCCAGGATCGCGCGCTCAATGGCGGCGACGTCGGTGTCGGAGGCGCCCTCGCCGACGAGGAGGCTCTTGGTCTCGATGCCCAGGATGATCGCCACGGCGACGAGGAGCAGCCCGATCAGGACGGTGCCGACGCCGTCCCACACGCCGTTGCCCGTGATGATCGTGAGCCCGACGCCGATGAGCGCGAAGACCAGACCGATGAGCGCGGCGACGTCCTCCAGCAGCACCACGGGCAGCTCGGGGGCCTTGGCGCGGCGGATGAACTGCGGCCACGACATCCCTTTGCGGAGGGGGTTCGACTCGTGGACGGCGGTGCGGAGCGAGAACGACTCCAGGCCGATCGCGATGAACAGCACGAGCAGCGGCAGCCACCAGTTCTCCAGAGGGTGGGGATGAGTCAGCTTCTCCACACCCTCGTAGAGCGAGAAAACGCCGCCGACAGAGAACAGGATGATCGAGACGACGAACGCGTACACGTAGCGCTCGCGGCCGTAGCCGAACGGGTGCTCCTTGTCGGCCTTCTTCTTCGCCTGGCGCCCGCCGAGCAGGAGGAGGAGCTGGTTGCCGGAGTCGGCGACCGAGTGCACCCCCTCCGCGAGCATCGAGGAGGAGCCGGAGAAGGCCCAGGCGATGAACTTGGTCAGGGCGATGCCCAGGTTGGCGGCGAAGGCCGCGACGATCGCCCTGGTACCGCCTTCTGCGCTCATGCCCTCATCCTAGGATGGCCCCATGACCGACACGCAGAACGTCATGCTGCCCACGATCGCGATGCTCGGCGCGGGCTCGATGGGCCGGGCCATCCTCTCGGGGCTGACCGCCCCTGGCGTGGAGGTGACGGGCGGGATCCGCGTCACCAACCGCTCCGCCGCCCGTGCGGCCGAGCTCGCCGGCACCCCCGGGGTCATGGCCTTCGCGACCGAGAACGACGGGGCGGCGAACCGCCTCGCCGTCGACGGCGCCGCCATCGTCATCGTGGCGGTCAAGCCCGCGATGGTGCCCGACCTGCTGCGCCAGATCGCGCCGTCGCTCAATCCGGGGACCATCGTCGTCAGCGTGGCCGCCGGCGTGACCGTGGCGACGTTCGAGTCGCTGCTGCCGGAGACCGTCGTCGTCGTGCGGTCGATGCCGAACACCCCCGCGGTGGTCGGAAAGGCCGTCACCGGGATCAGCCCGGGGACGCGCACCGAGCCGGCCGATCTCGAGCTTGTCCGTGCGCTCTTCGAGACCGTGGGCGAGGTCGTGGAGGTTCCCGAGTCGCAGCTCGACGCGCTCAGCACGATCTCCGGATCCGGGCCGGCGTACGTGTTCTACCTGGTGGAGGCCCTCACCTCGGCCGCTCTCGAGAAGGGCTTCAGCCCGGAGCAGGCTCGAACGCTCGTGAACGGCACCTTCCTCGGCGCCTCCGAGCTGCTGGTGGCCTCCGGCGACGACCCGGCCGAGCTGCGACGTCGCGTGACCAGCCCCAACGGCACGACCGAACGCGCGATCGAGGTCCTCGCGACGGCCGACCTCCCGGGCCTCTTCGCCCGTGCCACGGACGCCGCCCTGGCCCGAGCCCGCGAACTCGCCGCCAGCTAACCATCGCATCCGGACTTATGTACGCAACACGCCGACATCCGGCGTGCATTACTCCGGAACGGATCGTGCGAAGGCTCTGCGCACCGCCAGGAGCGCGCGAGGCGCCGGCGGCTTGAGGTCGTCGGCGGTGAGGAAGAGGACATCCCAGTCGGCCTCGATGAGGCGTTCTCGGCGCGCGACATCCTCCCGGAAGACACTGCGGTCCGTTCGGTGGACGTCGCCGAGGTATTCGACAGCGATGCGCCGGTCCGGGTAGGCGAGGTCCACCATCGCCACCGAACGCCCGAGATGGAGAACTCGGTAGTTGAGCTCGGGCTCAGGAAGTCCCGCGCCAACCAGGAGGAGGCGCAACCTGGTCTCCTGCGGCGAGAGGGGCCCATATCGAACGGATTCGAAGGCCTGACGCAGGCGACGTATACCGGGCCTCCGAGCGTGATGGCGGACCGCCCGATCCAGGTCCGACATGCTCCAGGCGGAGGCCACGCGCGAGTGGGGTTCGTCGCCCGTGACGAGCCAATCGCCGATTACGACGAGGTCGTCCGTCGGAAGCAGTGTCGAAAGCTGGGCCCAGGCGTCCTCTGCGGCCACCACTCGCAAACCGTTCACGATCACCACCTTGTGGCCGGCGGCTCGCAGTTCGTGACCCACCACGCCGAACATCTGGGGCGGCTTGACGGGTGCGAACACGGCGACATGGACGTCATTCGGCAGCGCCCAGAACGGTAGCGGTAAGCCATGGATGACGGCCGCCGACTGATGGCTGAACGCATGTCGACCGCGCTCGAAGGCTGAGTATGCGCGACATCTGGCTACATGATCGCCGTACTCGACGCCGATCGTTCGTACTCCGCGAAACGGCCGCTGCATCGCAGCGTGGTCGAGTTGTCGGCGCGTCAGCCCCGAGGCCCGACCCTGCTCGACTGTGAACCCTGCGTGGTCGATGAGCGCGTCATGCGTTTCCATCCCTCGACCTTGCCTCGCCAAGAAGCCCCCACCCCCCTTTATCCACACCCCCTCAATCTCTTCCGGACTTATGCACGCAACACGCCGAGCGACGGCGTACATAAGTCCGGAAGCGATTGCTTGGGGCGAGGGTTAGGCGTCGAGTGCGGCGAAGCGCTCGATATCGGCGGAGGCGCCGGAGACGATGATGAGGTCGTGGTTGGAGACGACCGTGTCGGCCGTCGCGTACGTGAACGGCTTGCCGGGGCTCTTCACGCCGACGACGGTGATGTTGTGGCGGCTGCGAACACCCGACGCCGACAAAGTGACGCCGCGGATCGGCTTGGGCGGGAACATCTTCACCAGCGCGAAGTCGTCGTCGAACTCGATGAAGTCCAGCATCCTCCCCGACACCAGGTGCGCCACCCGCTCGCCGGCCTCGGCCTCGGGATAGATGACGTGGTTGGCGCCGATGCGCTCCAGGATCTTGCCGTGCGACTGCGAGATCGCCTTGGCCCAGATCTGGGGCACGTGGAGGTCGACCAGGTTCGCGGTGATGAGCACGCTGGCCTCGATCGACGACCCGACGGCGACCACGGCGATCGAGAAGTCCTCCGCTCCGATCTGTCGCAGGGTCTCGATCGAGCGCGCGTCCGCCTGCACGGCGTGCGTTACCCGGTCGGCCCACTTCTGCACGAGCCCGGCGTCGGTGTCGATCGCGAGGACCTCCCGGCCCAGCCGGTCGAGCTGCCCGGCCGTCGCCGCCCCGAAGCGGCCGAGGCCGATCACCAGAACGGGAGCGTTGTGCTTGATCCGGTCAACCAACGAGCGGCCTCTCCTCAGGGTTCTGGTAGAGCTGCTTGCGCTGGCTCTGCGCGAGCGCCGCGGCGAGAGTCACTGTACCAACGCGGCCGCAGAACATCGTGGCGGCCATCACGTAGACACCGGCGTCGGGCAGCCTCTCGGTGAGGCCGGTCGAGAGCCCGCAGGTGGCGAACGCCGAGATGACGTCGAAGAGCACGTGGTCGAGCGGCGCCTTCGTGATCTGCAGGATCAGGATGCTCGCGACCGCCACGATCGTCGCGCCCCAGAGCGCCACGGCGACCGACAGCCGCAGTACGTCGATCGGGATGCGGCGCTTGAAGGCGTCCATCGACTCCACCCCGCGCGCCTCCGCGAACGCCGCGAGGAACAGCACCGCCAGCGTCGTCACCTTGATGCCGCCGGCCGTGGAGGCCGAGCCGCCTCCGATGAACATCAGCATGTCGGTGACCACGAGGCTCGACCCGTGGAGGTCGTCGATCGGGATGGTCGAGAAGCCTCCCGAACGCGCCATCGTCGAGAGGAAGAACGACTGGAACACCGTGTGCCCGGCATCCAGATGGCCGAACGTCTTCGGATTGTCGTATTCGAGCACGATATAGAGCACAGCCCCGGCAACCAGGAGGATGACCGAGGTCAGCAGGGTGAGCTTGACGTGGATCGACCAGCGCCTGCGCCGCGTGCGCAGATTGGAGGCGATGGCCAGGATGACCGGGAACCCGATCGCGCCGAGGAATACGCCGATCATGAGCGCGCTGAGGAACCAGTAGTCCTCCACGAACGGCGTGAGGCCCTCCGCGTTCGGCGCGAAGCCGGTGTTGGTGAACGCCATCGCGGCGTAGTAGAGGCTTTCCCAGAGCGAGCTGCCGAGGTCTATCCCGGCGATGAGCATACGTGGGAAGAGCAGGAGGGCTACTCCGCCCTCGATGACGACGAGGCTGATCGCGACCGTCCGCAGGAGCTTGCCGACGTCGCCGAGGCGCACGGCCTGCCCCTCCGCGACCGGCCCGGAGTGGATGCGCAGCGGGTTGCTGTCACTGGCGGCCATGAGCTTGGCGCGCAGGCCGAGACGACGCGAGATCACGAGGCCGAGGATGCTCGCCATCGTCAGCACGCCCACCGCGCCGACCTGCACGCCGACGTAGACGAGCAGGTGCCCGAACATCGACCAGTGGGTCGCCATGTCGACCGTCGAGAGCCCGGTCACACAGATGACCGACACCGCGGTGAAGAGCGAGTCGGCCAGTCCGGTCCAGGTGCCGGAGGCCGACGAGATCGGAAGAGAGAACAGCAGGGTGAAGACCAGGATCAGCAGCGCGAAGACGAGGATCGCGAACCGCGAGGGACTCCGCTGCGCGAAAGCGTCGAGCGCCGCCCTGGGGCGTCGTCCCGCGGCCGGGGACCCCCGCCGGGCCGCCTGCGTCGTGCGCATCGTCCGTTCCTCCCACCGACAGCTTCGGACATGGTACTCCGCCACCCGTACGACTAGCCTGGTGCAATGGCCGACATCTTCGACGTGATCGCCGACCCGACTCGGCGCGACATCCTCAGAGTGCTGCTCGACCGCAACTCGGATGACTCGCGTCCCGCCGGTGAGATCTCGGTCTCGGAGATCGTGGCCACGCTGGAGCTCAGCCAGCCGACCGTCTCCAAGCACCTGAAGGTGCTGCGGGAGGCCTCTCTGGTCTCGGTGCGCGAAGAGGGCCAGCACCGCTACTACCGGCTCGACCCGGCCCCGCTGGAGGCTGTGGAGGACTGGGTTATCCCGTTCACCGCCTCCGATATCGACCTGTCAGCGTACTCGGCCCAGCTGGCCGACGAGACGCGCGAGTTCGCGAGCACGGTCGGCAAAGTTCTCGCCGACACCCGCCGCCGTGTCGAGCGCGTCACGCCGAAGAAATGGCGTAGAGACTGAGCCCTCGAAGCGGCTAGAGTTCCCTAGTTCCCCGTCGTCACGACCCGAGTACGATGACGGGCAGGAGAGGGACACCGCATGGTTCACGAAGGGGGCTCGAACGCCCTACGGGACGTGCGCTTCCTGACGGTCGCCGAAGTGGCCGACATGATGCGCGTCTCCCGCATGACCGTCTACAGGCTCGTCCACGCCGGTGAGCTCCCGGCCATCCGTTTCGGCCGGTCGTTCCGGGTTCCGGAGTCCGCGGTGGCGCAGGCGGTGAAGACCGTGGCGCCCCATCTCGACGGCGGCGTCGCGGACTCGGCGTGAAGTCGGGTAGACTGGGTGCTCGTGTCGCCGCGTTTTCCGCGGCAAACCCCTAACTTTGTGAGGTCTACGTGGGTTCCGTTATCAAGAAGCGTCGCAAGCGTATGGCGAAGAAGAAGCACCGCAAGCTTCTTCGCAAGACGCGCCACCAGCGTCGCAACAAGAAGTAGACCTCAGCGTCTGCTGCTCAAGCGCCGGTCCGAGAGGGTCGGCGCTTTTTGCCGTGAGCTCGGTCTGCTGTGAACGCGGCGATTAGGCTTGTCCCGTGTCCACCATCACCGTCACGCTCATCGGCAAGCCCGGCTGCCACCTGTGCGACGACGCACGTGAGGTGATCCGCTCGGTGATCGCCGCCCTGCCCGACGGTGCTCCGGGCGTGGAGGTCGAAGAGCGCAGCATCCTCGACGACGCCGAGCTCCACGGGCGTTACGTGGAGGACATCCCTGTCGTGCTGATCGGCGGCCGACAGCACACGTACTGGCGCGTCGACCCGACGCGTCTGCGCACCGCACTGCTGGAGGAGGAACGTTGACCCTGCGTCACGTTGTCATGTGGAAGCTCGCGTCGACGGACGAGGCCGAGCGCGCCGATCAGGCGGCTCGGATCAAGGCCGCCCTGGAATCGCTCCCCGCCGTGATCCCCGAAATCCTGCGTTTCGAGGTGGGTGTCAACTCCCTCCCCGTCAACGAGTTCGACGTCGTGCTGGTCAGCGACTTCGCCGACGAGGCTGCGCTGCAGCGCTACGTCGTGCACCCCGATCATGAAAAGGTCGCGTCGTACATCCGATCGGTCGTCTCGGGCCGCGCCGCGGTCGACGCCGCGGCCTGAACGCTCCCGTGCCCGGCACCTGACGGCACCGGGCACCGGTGAGGGAGCCGGGGGTCAGACGACCGGGCTCTCCTCGATCTCTTCGTCGGACCGACGGTAGTCCGAGAGGAACTGCGTGAGCGAGGACACGTACAGGTCCCGCACCAGGTCACCCGCCTTCGCGCCGTCGTGGGCTTTCGCCGCTTCGAGGATCTCGGCGACGCGACCGGGCAGGTCGTCGGTGTCGAACGGCTGCTTCCACACCGCGATGTAGCGCAGTACCTGCGGGCTCAGCCCCTCGCCGATGGAGAGCAGAACGGCGTTGTCGCTGTTGCGCTCGAACTCGAGGAAGAAGTCGTTGAGTGCGCGGCCGAGGGCGGGGAGGCTGCTCGACTTCGCGGCCTTGCGGATCTCCTTGAGGGCCTTGTCCTGTCGGCTCAGGGCCGCGCTGTCGAGCGTGGGCACGGAGGTCCGGGCCGCGTACTCGTGCAGGAGCCCCGTCGTGTAGATCGCCTCGTCGATGGCGCGCAGGTCGATGGGGGCCACGCGCGTGTAGCGGTTGGGTGCCATCTCGACCAGCCCGATGTCGGCGAGCTTCATCAGGGCTTCGCGGATCGGCGTGCGGGAGACGCCCAGCCAGGCCGTGAGCTTCTCGTCGAGGAGGGTCTCACCCGGCTCGAGAGTGCCGTCGAGGATGCCCTCGTAGAGACGGTTGTAGACGACGTCGCGCAGCAGCTGGCGTTCGACCGGAGCGGAGTCTTTCACGGGAAGCGGCATCAGCGGCCCTCCTTCACAGTGGGTACGGCCTTCGTGGCGAATTCGTCGACGACGATGACGAGGCCCTTGGTCCAGAATTCGGCGACGGCGTTCGCGGCCTTGGCGCCGTTGCCCGCGATGGCGGCATCGGCGGCCGCCTTGGCGTGCGGCGCGCCCTTGGTGAAGGCGGCGGAGGAGGTGGTGGCGATCAGCGCCCTGCGCATCTCGGGGAGGTGGCGGGTGAAGAGCTTGGCGATCGTGCGGTTGTCGAGCCGGCGGAGGAAGACGTTGATGAAGCCGTCGGTGAGGACGCGCTCGCGCACCAGGTCGGCCATCTCCGCGCCGTTTCCCACTCGCTCCCTGAACGCGCGGAGCGCGTTCTTGTCCTCGTCGGTGAGGAGGGGCGTGGTGTCGCGCACGATACCGGTCATGAGGCTGCCGACGGTGTCGATCAGAGCGCGCAGTCGCACCGGATCGATCGGAGTGACCCTGGTGCGCTTCTGGGGCATGATCTCGACGAGGCCCATGGCGGCCAGCTGGTTGAGCGCCTCGCGGACCGGGGTGCGCGAGACCCCGACCCACTTCTCGATCTCAGCGTCGTAGAGCTGTTCGCCGGGGGTGAGGTCCCCGTCGACGATGGCGTCGAGCAGACGAATGAAGACTTCGTCTCGGATGAGCCGTCGGGGACTGACGGCTTCTGCAATGGGTACAGGCATACATGAATATTACATCCACCTGCGTCGGATTCAAGACCATCGTGTCACGAGTTTCTTGTGGCGTGTCGCGCACCGCGCGCGCGCCCCGAAACTAGAAGCGATTTCCCAGCGCTTTGGCCTTCAGCGCGTCGAACTCGTTCTTGCTGATGACGCCCTTGTCGAGCAGCTCCTGCGCCTGCTGGATGTCGGCCGCAGGCGTCGCGGACGGGGTGGGGTGCGTGTAGTAGTCGGTGTCCTCTGGGACGGTTTCTCGCGAGCGGGAGTTTCGCTCGGCCATGCCGCGCCCACGTGCGATCAGGTACACCAGCGCGGTGAGCCACGGGACGAAGATCAGGAAGATCACCCAGACGGCCTTCCACCACCCGTTGAGCTTCTCGTCGCGGAACAGGTCGACCAGGATCGTGAAGAGGACCATCAAGTAGGCGACGAAGGCGAAAGCCCAGAAGATCAGCCAGAAGAAGTTCCAGAATCCGTTCACGACGAGCTCCTCTCGATTTCGCACAACGTAGCGGGGAGGGGACGCGCCTGGCTAGGGTGTGCCTCCCGGCGGCGACGGAGGTCGCGGTTAGGCTGACCGCATGCTCAGCCGGCTGCCCCCGCGCCTCTGGCGGGGACGGACGGCCGCCGGCTGGACGGCGCTCGTCGTGGGGTTGGTCGTCGGCGTCCCTCTCGCTCTCGCGATCGGAATCGTGCTGCTGGTGGGGGGAGTCGCTGCGGCCGTCGTCGCCCTGGTCGCGAGCCTCCTCGTGTTCGCCGCCGAATGGGCGTGGTGGGCGATCCAGAGCGCGCGAGGGCAGCCGTATCCTTTCCCGGCTCCCGCTCCACGCAAGCGCCGATCACGGAGGACCACGCTAAGCGGTCTGTATCTGTCCGCAGCCCCGCGACTGACTGGTGGTGTCGCACGGATGGCGGGGTGGTTGCTGTCGCCGCTCGCGCTCCTGATCGGCGTCGTGGGCATCGTGCTGCCGCGCTGGCGGGCACGGCCGTATCTCGCGGTGTTCACACTTCCGGCTCTCCTGCGCAAGACGGTGGCGCTCGGCCGGAGGCGCGGGCTGCTGCGCGACGGGCACGACGCCGTGCTGCTCGGTTACGACGACCTCCTCGAGCAGCGGTTTCCGCTCCTCCACGACTTCCTCCGCTGGTGGGACGACCCGGGCGCGGGCGACGACTACAGGCCGTCGCCCGGGCTGGTCGACGTGCCGGCCGGCCTCCTCGGGCTGGAGCTCGGCGCGCACCCCGACCCGCTCGGCCGCACGGGGCTCGCGGCGGGTGCGATGCGTCGCCGGTCGGTGCACACGCTCCGCGACCTCCTACTCAGCCAGCGCGAGATCGACGACCTCTGCGATCCCGACCTCGACGAGCGCATCGACACCGCGGTGATCCGTCTGGTCGAGCGGGAGCACGAGAATGTGCGGCATTGGATCGTGCAGTTCCCGAGCACGAAGTCGTGGCACCCGCGACCCGGTATCGCACCGAACGACCTGACTGCCGACCTGGTGATCGGCGCAGAGCATGAGGCGACGATCACCCGCGCAGCCCTCGCGACCATGCGGGAGGCCGGCATCGCAGCGGGGGAGCCCGTCGTGCTCGCCGGGTTCAGTCTCGGGGGGATGGTCGCCGCGCAGGTCGCCGCACGTGCGCACGCGGAGGGGTTCACGGTGACCCACCTCGTTGTCGCCGGCTCCCCGCTCGGACGCCTCCCGATCCCGGACGGCATCCACACACTGGCGGTCGAGCACGTGCTCGACCTCGTGCCGCGCATCGACGGCAGGGAGAACCCGGTGCGGCTCGACCTCGACGGCTCCGAGGTGCTCGTCACCGTCAAGGCGGGACCAGCGCTCTCTCCCGGGTTCCGCCTGGGCGCGCTTCACCAGGCGATCGCGTACGCCGACACCGCCGGCGCGATCGAGAACGAGCCGCCCGGCGGATCGGTGGCCACGTTGCTCGCGGAGCTGCGGCCCTTCTTCGGCGAAGGACAGACGGTGCACGACCGCGCGGCGTTGCGGGCAGGAGGCCTCCCCGCTCGCTCGGCGGTGCCGTTCTACCTGCACAGCACGGTGGAGGAGGGGATCACGAAGGACGCCCTGCGGCGGGCGTTGCGGCGTCTGGCCGGGGTCTATGCGGTCGACGTGTACCAGTCACGTGGCGGCCTCGCCACGACGATCCTGTGGAGCGCGGACGTGCTGGCGCGCACGCTCGACCCTTGGCTGGCCGCCACCCGCCGGGCGGCGATCTACCGCGGCCTGCTGTCCCTGCTCGGGCGGCGCCGCGCCGTCGGCATCCACCTGCGACTCCAGGCGCGCGCCACGCCGGGGCTGATCTGGGAGGCGACGCTGCAGCGGATGCCCGACGGCCGCTGGCGCGAGACGATCGATGTGACGGTGGACGACCGGGCCAGGGCGGCGGACCTGGCACGCCTGTTCCCCGACGGAGTGAAGACCAGGGTGGTGCTGCACCGGCCGGACGCATTCGAGCCGGTGCTCGACGTCGCCGGGGCCTGAGCCACGGTCGTACGATGGTGCGACCCGAGCGAGGAGGCGACGTGGGACGCGAGATGTACTGGGCGGAGGATCCGGATCCGCTGATGCGCGTCGTCGAGGGGTTCCGCCTCGCCGACCAGGACCCAGCCTCCACACCGGGGTTCTCCGGCGACAAGAAGGACGGCGAGACGGCACTGGGCGACGGCGCCGCGATCCTCGCTGATCTGCAGGAACGGCTGTTCGCGGCCGGCACACTGGGCGAGAGGCGCAGCGTGCTGCTGGTGCTGCAGGCGATGGACACGGCGGGCAAGGGCGGAATCGTCACACACGTCGTCGGGCAGATGAACCTCGGCGGTGTCCGGTACGCGGGGTTCAAGAAGCCCACGCAGGAGGAGCTCGCCCACGACTTCCTCTGGCGGATCTGGAAGCACGTCCCCGGGTCGGGCGAGGTCGGCGTCTTCGACCGCTCGCACTACGAGGATGTGCTGATCGGCCGGGTGCGGAATCTCGTACCCGACGACGAGATCGAGCGGCGCTACGATGCGATCAACGAATTCGAGCTCGAGCTCGCCGAATCCGGGACGACGATCGTGAAGGTGATGCTGCACCTGAGCAAGGGCGAGCAGAAGGTGCGACTGGCCTCGCGCCTCGACCGGGCCGCCAAGCAGTGGAAGTACAACCCGGGCGACGTCGACGAACGGCTGCTGTGGGACCCCTACCAGGACGCATATCAGGTCGTGTTCGACCGCACATCGACGTCGTACGCTCCGTGGTTCGTGGTTCCGGCCGATCGCAAGTGGTACGCGCGGCTCGCCGTGCAGCACCTGCTCATCCACGCGCTGGAGGAGCTAGGACTGGAGTGGCCGGAGCCCGACTACGACCTCGAGGTCGAGTCGGCGCGGCTCGCCGCCTCCTGAGCGGCTGGATGCGGCTGCCGGCAGCAGGTTGTGCCGTTGTGCCGTTGTGCCGTTTAGCC
The DNA here is from genome assembly GCA_963734315.1 of uncultured Actinomycetota bacterium. Taxonomy (GTDB): domain Bacteria; phylum Actinomycetota; class Actinomycetes; order Actinomycetales; family Microbacteriaceae; genus Leifsonia. The sequence continues at coordinate 156,998 of CAVTGP010000011.1, forward strand.
GAACGCCTCGACGATCGGACGGAACTTCATGGTCGTCTCCGCGTACTCCGTCGCGGGGTCGGAATCGGCCACGATGCCCGCTCCCGCGTACGCGGTGAGGTCGCCGGTGTCGGCGAGCTGCGCGCAGCGCAGCGCGATCGCCCACTCGCCGTCTCCGTCGCCGCCGACCCAGCCCACCGGGCCGGCGTAGCGTCCGCGATCGAACGGCTCCAGCTCGCGGATCAGCGCCACCGCCTCCCGGGTGGGAGTGCCGGCGACGGCAGCCGTCGGGTGGAGGGCGTCCGCGAGGTCGAGCGAGCTCGCTCCGTCGCTCAGGGTGCCGGCGATGTCGGTGGCGAGGTGCCAGAGGTTCGGCAGCTTCAGAGTGAACGGCAGGTCGCTCGCCGCGAGGTCGGCGCTGTGCGGCCGGAGGGCGTCGAGCACGCTCGACACCGCGAACCGGTGCTCGTCCTGGTCTTTGACCGATGCGGCGAGGGCGGCGGCGGACTCCTGGTCGTTGGCGGCGTCGCGCCCGCGGGACCGCGTGCCGGCGAGGACCCGCGCGGTCACCGTGCCGTGGTGCACCCGCACCAGCGTCTCCGGCGATGACCCGATGAGGCCGTCGACGGCGAACGTCCAGCACTCCGGGTAGCCCAGCGCGAGCTCGACGAGCGCTCGACGCACGTCGGACTCGAGCGGCAGATGAGCGGAGAGCTCGCGGGCGAGGACGACCTTCGACAGGTCGTGCTCGCGGATCTTCGAGACGGCCGTCGCGACCGCCGACCGGTAGCCGGCCTCGTCGAGCCCGGCGGGGAGCAGGCTCAGCCGGTACTCGTCGCCGAACGCGATCGGCCGTGGCAGGTCGCCGCTCGCGACGACCGGGTGTCCGGCCTGCGACGACGAGGCTACGCTGCCGCCGGCACTGCGGGCGTCGTCGGCCAGGTCGTCCACCCGCCGGATCCGCGTGATCCAGCTGCGTCCTCCGCGCCGGCCGAGCACGACCTCCGGGACGATCAGCACACTGGTGGCCGAGCTCTCGTCGTCGAACGCGAACGTGCCGAACGCCACCAGGCCCGTACCCGGGGTGCGCACACTGTCGCTGATCGTCGCGGCCCGAACGGTCTGCCGCCATGTCTCGGAGGCCTGCCGGATGCGGTCGGGGCCGCGGAACTCGAGTCGCACGGCCTCGCCGATGCCGGCGATCCCCTCGCCTGTGCGGATCCACACGAGCGGCCTGCGGGAATCGAGGAAAGGGACGAGATGCCGGACGTCGTCGAGGGGGGTGGTCTCGACCGAGAGCGCCGTCACGCCCGTCACCCGGCGGGTGGTCGAGAGTGCTGTCACCGGACCAGCCTACGCCCGGCGAACTGGGCGCCGGATGCGTGCGGGCTGGACATCGACTCCGCGATCGGTGTAGTGCGCGCGGGCGTGGAATGCAGTGCACCACGCCGCAGCCTAAGCTGGTGGGGTGAGTAAGGCCGACCTCAGCAAGCAGCCAGCCCAGGTCGCCGCCATGTTCGATGAGGTGTCGACCCACTACGACCGGACCAACACCGTCCTCTCGATGGGCAACGCGACGCTCTGGCGGGTGGCGACGACGCGAGCCGCCGCGCCCCGTGCAGGCGAGACGATCCTCGACGTAGCGGCCGGCACCGGCACGTCCAGCGCATCGCTCGCGCGCAACGGTGCCAGTGTGGTCGCGGCCGACTTCTCGCAGGGGATGATCGAGGTCGGCAGACAGCGCCAGGCGGCCAACCCGTTCATCAGCTTCGTGCAGGCCGATGCGACCGCCCTGCCGTTCGACGACGACACGTTCGACGCTGTGACGATCTCGTTCGGCCTCCGCAACATCGTCGAACCTCGGGCGGCGCTCGCCGAGTTCTACCGGGTCACCAAGCCCGGCGGCCGTGTGGTCGTCTGCGAGTTCTCGCGGCCGCCGCTCGCGCCGGTGCGCGCGGGATACGGGGCATACCTGCGTTACGGGATGCCGGTTCTGGCCCGCGTGGCGAGCTCGAACCCGGCCGCGTATGAGTACCTCATGGAGTCGATCGAGGCGTGGCCGAGCCAGCCCGCGCTCGCCGCGTGGCTGCGGGAAGCCGGCTTCGATCGCGTGGCCTGGCGCAATCTGACCGCGGGGATCGTCGCGCTGCATCGTGGCTGGAAGCCGCTGACGTCTCAAGCGACCGCGACCGCGTCCGCGACGGCGCCTGCGTCCGAGGCGGCGCCTGCGTCCGAGGCGGCGCCTGCGTCCGAGGCGGCGCCTGTGTCCGAGGCGGCGCCTGCCTCCGAGAAAGCTCCCGCCCCCGCGAAGCAGGCTTCCGCACCGAAGCGCACCGCGTCGAACGCCGCAGGGTCGTCGACGCGTCCGTCGAAGCCGGCCGGCGGGAAGCCTGCGGCGGCGAAGTCGACCGGCGGGAAGCCTGCGGCGGCGAAGTCGACCGGCGGAAAGCCTGCGGCGGCGAAGTCGACCGGCGGAAAGCCCGCGGCGGCGGCGCAATCCGACCGCAGCGCCGCCTCCGAAGACTCACCGCCCGCCATCCCAACCGAGGGGGAGTAGTGCCACGAAGCGTTCCGGCTGTGCGGCGCCCCGCGTCGATGACCAGTCAGCTCGGCCTCACCGAGCGGATCTTCGTCCGCGGTGAGGATCGCCAGGTCGCCACGGCGGTGGACGACGGTCTCGCACTGGTCGAAGAGGCGCTGCACCGCGAGATGCGGTTCGCGGACAACCTGGCCGACGTCACCACGCGTTATCTGCTCGAGGCGGGAGGCAAGCGCGTCCGGCCCATGCTGACACTCCTGACCGCCCAGCTCGGCGGCGGGAACACCCCGGAGGTGCTGCAGGCGGCCCAGGCTGTCGAGATCACCCACCTCGCATCGCTCTACCACGACGACGTGATGGACGACTCGCAGATGCGCCGGGGCGTTCCGACCGCCCAATTCGTGTGGGGCAACTCCGTCGCCGTGCTGACGGGCGACCTCCTGTTCGCGCGGGCAAGCAAGCTGGTGTCCGTGCTCGGCGAGCGCGCCATCCAGCTGCAGGCCGACACCTTCGAACGGCTGTGCCTCGGCCAGCTCCACGAGACCATCGGCCCTCAGGACGGCGAGGACCCGGTCGCCCACTATATCCGCGTGCTCCAGGACAAGACCGGGTCGCTGATCGCCGTCGCGGGCCAGATGGGCGTGGTGTTCTCGAACGCCGACTCCGCGTACGAAAAGCCCGTCGTCACTTTCGGCGAGAAGATCGGCGTCTCCTTCCAGTTGATCGACGACGTCATCGACCTCTCGTCGACGGGTGTCGCCGAGACCGGCAAGACCCCCGGCAACGACCTCCGGGCCGGCGTGGCCACCCTCCCTGTGCTGCGGCTGCGCGAGCGGTCGGACGCCGACCCGGAGGCGCGCGCCCTGCTCAAGCGGCTCGAGCGCGACGTCATCGGCACCGCGGAGGAGGGCGAGATCAGCCCGCAGGCCACCGCGGCGATCGCCGCCCTGCGCGAGCACGAGGTGACCGCGCAGACCCTCGACGAAGCGCACCGCTGGGCCAGGGAGGCCGTCGCCGCGCTCGCACCGCTGCCCGACGGCGCGGTCAAGAAGGCGCTCGTGCGGTTCGCGGACACCATCGTCGAACGCTCGAGCTGATCCAGAAGGAAACAACGCATGACCAAACTGCGACTGGCGATCGTCGGAGCCGGCCCGGCCGGAATCTACGCTGCCGACATCCTGCTCAAGGCCGAACGCGGCTTCGACGTCTCGATCGACTTGTTCGAGTCGCTGCCCGCCCCCTATGGGCTCGTGCGCTACGGCGTCGCCCCTGACCACCCGCGGATCAAGGGCATCATCACCGCCCTGCGCGAGGTGCTCGACCGCGGTGACATCCGTATCTTCGGCAACGTGACCTACGGGGTCGACATCACCCTCGACGACCTGAAACAGCACTACAACGCGGTCATCTTCGCCACCGGGGCCGTGCACGACGCAGCACTCGAGGTCCCGGGCGTCGACCTCGGGGGCTCCTACGGCGCGGCGGACTTCGTCAGCTGGTTCGACGGCCACCCTGACGTGCCTCGCACCTGGCCGCTCGAGGCGAAGTCGGTCGCCGTCATCGGCAACGGCAACGTGGCTCTCGACGTCTCGCGCATCCTGGCCAAGCACGCCGACGACCTGCTGCCGACGGAGATCCCGGACAACGTCTACGAGATCCTCAAGAGCTCGCCCGTCACCGATGTGCACGTGTTCGGTCGCCGCGGCCCGGCCCAGGTGAAGTTCACACCGCTGGAGCTGCGTGAGCTCGGAGAGCTGCGCGACGTCGACATGATCCTCTACGAGGAGGACTTCGACTACGACGAGCAGTCGAAGGTGGCGATCGCCAGCAACAAGCAGGTCATGGTGATCGACCGCGTGCTTCAGCAGTGGCGGCAGCGCGAGGTCGGGTCGGCCTCCCGCCGTCTGCACCTGCACTTCTACGCCAAGCCGCTGGAGGTGCTGCCCGACGAGAACGGCGACGTGCGCGCGCTCCGCTACGAGCGCACCGCGTCTGACGGCGAGGGGGGAGTGCGCGGCACCGGGGAGATCCGCGAGCTCGAAATCCAGGCGATCTACCGTGCCGTCGGCTACTTCGGGTCGCCGCTGCCCGGGATCCCGTTCGACAAGAAGCACGGCATCATCCCGAATCACGAGGGCCAGGTGCTGCGCAAGGGCGACAACGAGCGGATGTACGGCGTGTACGCGACGGGGTGGATCAAGCGCGGGCCGGTCGGCCTCATCGGTCACACCAAGTCGGATGCGATGGAGACGATCAAACATGTGATCAACGATCAGGGCAACTGGTGGTCTCCCGCTGACCCGTCCGAGGAATCTGTGGAGAAGCTGCTGCGTGAGCGGGGTGTGGAGTACACCAACCTGGACGGGTGGCACAACCTCGACGCGCACGAGCAGGCCCTCGGTGCGAACCACGGTCGCGCCCGCATCAAGGTCGTGCCGCGTGACGAGATGATCCGGGTGTCGAACGACGCGACGGTGGAGGTCGGCGCCGCCGAGTAGGCCTCCCGTCGACGGGATCGCTTCTGGCACGCTGGTGCCATGAGCAACCCTGTGGAGTGGCGCCCGGATGTCCTGGGACCCGGGTTCCAGCAGGCGACGCTCGCGCTCGCGCCCGACGCCGAGGGCGACGTCGTCGCCACGCTGGTGCGCTTCGAGCCGTGGCCGCGCCTGGCCGACCTCCGGCCCGGCCGCCCCGCGGAGGAGACCGACGTGCTGTACGTGCACGGCTGGTCGGACTACTTCTTCCAGACCGAGCTGGCGCGCTTCTGGCACGAGCAGGGCGCGCGGTTCTTCGCGCTCGACCTGCGCAAGTACGGGCGCAGCCTGCGCGCCGGGCAGACTCCGGGTTTCGTGGACTCCCTCGACACCTACGACGAAGACATCGAGGCGGCGCTGGAGGCGATGGGGCACGGCGAGCAGGAGGGCGGCCCTCGCGCCCGCCGCACCGCCGGCTGATCCTGATGGGCCACTCGACCGGCGGCCTCACACTGAGCCTCTGGGCGGACCGGCATCCCGGCAGGGCTGCCGCCGTCGTCCTGAACAGTCCGTGGCTCGAGTTCCAGGCGCACTCGGCGGGCCGGGCGATGATCAGCCCGTTCGTCGACCTCCACGCCCGCCTCGACCCGAAGGCGGCGATGCCGAACGTCGACCTCGGCTTCTACACGCGCTCGGTGTCACGCACGATCGACGGCGAGTGGGACTACGACCTGACCTGGCGGCCGGTGCGCGGCTTCCCGGTGCACCCGGCGTGGCTCACCGCTGTGCTCGCGGGCCACGCGCGGGTCGCGGCCGGACTCGCGATCGACACGCCCGTGCTCACCCTGCTGTCGGCGCGCTCGACGCTGCTGCCGTACTGGACCGACGACATGCTCAGCTCCGACATCGTGCTCCTCGTGGAGGACATCGCCGTGCGCGCGCTGAGGCTCGCACCGACCGTGACCGTCGCGCGCGTCGACGGCGCGCTGCACGACATCTTCTTGTCGCGCCAGCCCGCTCGGGATGCCGCCTACCGGCAGCTGGCGCTCTGGCTTCGTGGTGCGCTTAGCGGAAGCCGTGCGCTCAGCGGAAGTTCACGAACTGGACCGCCACGTCCAGGTCGGCACCCTTCAGCAGGGCCATCGTCGCCTGGAGGTCGTCCCGGCTCTTCGAGCTGACGCGCAGTTCGTCGCCCTGGATCTGCGACTTGACGCTCTTGGGAGCCTCGTCGCGGATCAGCTTGTTGATCTTCTTGGCGGCGTCCTGCTCGATGCCGTTCTTGAGGCCGATCTCGATGCGGAACTCCTTGCCCGACGGATAGGGCTTGCCGGTGTCGAGCGACTTGAGCGTGATGCCGCGCTTGATGAACTTCGACTCCACGACCTCGAGCACGGCCTTGACGCGCTCCTCGGTGTTGGCCTTGAGCAGAATCTTCTCGCCGCTCCACTCGACGGAGGCGCCGACGTTCTTGAAGTCGTAGCGCTGCTCGACCTCTTTGCGGGCCTGGTTGACGGCGTTGTCCGCCTCCATCTTGTCGACCTTGCTGACGACGTCGAACGAGGAGTCTGCCACGATTCCATTCCCTTCAATCTGAGCCGACCACCAGCTTACGCGGCCACAGGTGGAGGTCGTTCTGCGCGGTGGAGCTGAGGACGCGCGGAGCGACCCGGCGACCCCAGCGCCCAGGGAACCCGCGACCGAGGTCGGTAGGCGGGTGGATTCGGGTCACGTTGTCGACGAGGAACCTCGTCACGAGGTGCGGGAGCCGCTCAGGCCGTCCGCTGCAGCTCGACGTAGTAGGTGACGTGGCAGCCGTCGCCGCCGCACTCCACGCAGAGGGTGATCTCTTCCGTGTGCTGCGCGGGGTCGGCCCCGGTTCCGTCGCACCGTTCGCAAATCTCCAACGTCCTCATGCCGACGATTGTGCGCCTGCCCACCGACATCGGCGTCAGCCGACGGGGTGTGTCGCTGAAGTCGAGGTGCGACCCTGCGATTCTGCTGTGGACGGAATCGCGAAACCGACGGGGTGCGGACGACGGGGTCGGCTGAGGCTTCACACATGTTGATGCGGCACGCGATCGGCTCGGTGCTCCGGCGGCTGCGGACCGAGCGGGGCGCGACGCTGCGCGAGCTCTCGGAGAGTTCGCGCATCAGCGTTCCCTACCTCTCGGAGATCGAGCGCGGCCGCAAGGAGGCGTCGTCGGAGATCCTCGCAGCGCTCTGCCGCGTGCTCGACGTGACGGAGCGCGAGCTGCTGTCGCAGGTGGTCGCGGAGTTCGCCCGCGTCGAGGTGCTGAGCCTGCTCCCGGAGCGGGGGCACGCGTCGGCGGCGGAGGTCGCGGAGGAGCACATGGTGCCCGGCGTACAGCACGCTGTTCTCCTGGCCGCCTGATTCTCCGGGTCGCGTGCCTCCGAACGTTCAGCCGGCCAGCGCTCGCGTCGAACCGATGACCTCGTCTGACGTGAACCAGCGGACGCGGTCACCGTCTTCGATGATCTGCTCGACCGTCCTTCCGGTCTGCTCGCTGGTCGGCTCCGCCATCCGGCGCTTGAAGTGGAGGATCTGCTTCGCCTGGGTCGGGATGTCCGCACTCGTGCCGCCGAAGCCTCCATGGGGCTGGTGGATCAGGAACTGGCCCATCGAGGCCGCGAAGCCCAGTGCGACGGTCGCAACGTCGGCGCGGACGAAGTTCATGGTGTCGTAGACAGAGAACTTCGGTGCCGAGGAACACGATGCGCTCCTCGAGCAGCCGCTGCACGGGGGAGATGGTCTCAGGAGTGGTCATGGCGCCATCCTGCGACAGCGTCCTTCCCGTTGTCGCGCGGTTCTGCCGTGTGCGGATTCGCGGGTGACAGAAGGGCGACATGTGACGAGGTCGGCCGATTTCGTGTGACGGCGCGCGCCGAGTATCCTTACATGGCGCCTTCGGTCAGCAGTTGACTGGTGTCGGGAGCGCGAATGGCGAGTTACCCAAGCGGCCAAAGGGATCTGACTGTAAATCAGCCGGCGTAGCCTTCGGGGGTTCGAATCCCTCACTCGCCACCCACCTTGCAGAAGAGCCCGGCCATCGGCCGGGTTCTTCTGCGTACAGGAATGTGTTTCATCCAACGCCGGGGCGGCCGTGGCGATCGCCGCTGCCGGCTTCGACGGTCCGAATCGGATCATCTACAGCATCGACGGCGAGTACCTCATGGAGAGTATCGACGGGGGGCCCATGTACTCCAGCACGACGCGCGCGGGCACGATCGTCGTCCAAGTGGCGGAGAAAAAGAAGTTGACCGGCGGCGAGACGCTCGACGTCATCATCGCCACGGGCCGGGCTGGGGAAGCCGTCACCGCCCAGGTCAAGATCTATTCGATCACCTTCGTGAAACCGCCCGCGGCCGCCTTCGGGTGGGTGAAGTCGATCGAGCCCGCTGCTCCCGGCCTCACGGTGGTGTTCGATCGTGTCGCCTTCGACGACGCCAACCGTTTCCAGGTTCGCCAGAATCGGGCGTATCTCATGGAGTCGTACAAGGGCGACGTGTTCTACTCCTCGAAGACATACGACGGAGCGAATGCCGTCCTCAAGAGCTCCGCCACCTCCACGCTCACATTCGCGTCCGGCGACCTCATCGAGGTGTACCTCGCGTCCGGTACCGCGGGCAGCGCCTCTCAGGGCCGGTGGTGCATCGCCAGCTACACCTGCCCGTGATCGGCGAGAGCGCGGCGGAAGCACGACCGCCGCGCTCTCCGCCCGATCGGTTGTGGGAGGCTGGTCGCATGCCCTCCACGACCGAGCTGCTCGAGATCGCCGCCACCGTCGCCCGCCGTGCGGGGGCGCTGGCACTGCAGAGGCGCCGCGACGGGGTCGAGATAGCGGCCTCCAAATCGACGATCACCGACATCGTGACCCGCGCCGATCGCGAGTCGGAGGATCTGATCCGGAGCGCGCTCGCGGCCGCCCGGCCGCGCGACGGCTTCCTGGGCGAGGAGTCCGGTGCCGAGCACGGGTCCAGCGGACTGACCTGGGTGGTCGATCCCATCGATGGCACCGTCAACTACTTCTATGACATCCCGGCCTGGGCCGTCAGCGTCGCGGTGGTGGAGGGAGAGCCCGACCCGGCGACGTGGCGCACGCTTGCGGGGGCGGTGGTGAATCCGTCCACGGGCGAGATGTTCACTGCTGCGGTCGGAGGCGGTGCGCGGCTGAACGGCGCGCCCATCCAGGTCAACACCGGGGTGGACCTCCCGCTCGCCCTCGTGGGTACCGGGTTCGGCTACGACCCGGAGAAGCGGAGGAAGCAGGCGGCGTTCGTCACCGAGCTGATCCCGCAGGTGCGCGACATCCGACGCATCGGTGCGGCCTCCCTCGACCTCTGCTCGGTGGCCTGCGGTCGGCTCGACGCGTACTACGAGCGCGGGCTCAACCCCTGGGATCACGCTGCGGGAGTGCTCATCGCCCAGGAGGCCGGAGCGCGGCTGGGCGGCCTCGGGGCGGCGCCGGCCGGTTCGGACCTCCTGATCTCCGCGGCGCCCGACCTGTTCGAGCAGCTCGATCCCCTGGTGCAGGCGTACTACTCGCACTGGGAGTGACAGGCCTGCGCCGATTGGTGAGGCGGTTACCCTTTCGTTATATTGGGTCGAGTGCGCGAACGAACCAGACCTCGGAATGGTATTCGCGCACCCCGAAACGAGACCCTCGCCGCCGACGCACCGCTGACCCGCCGTGAGCTCCGGCAGTGCGAGCAAGAGCGGCACGAGAAGGATCAGCGCGAACGGGACGCCCGGTCGCGGGCACCGCGCTTCGGGCGTGGCGTCAGTCTCGTCGCCATGCTGTCGGTGCTGGGGATCGCGGTCGCCACGACCGTCCCCGCGATGGCGCTCCTGAGCGATGACGAAGTCCGTGCCCGGACCGTCTCGGCTCACTTCCGCAGCGCCCCCGCGACCGAGGGCGAGATCCAGGCCCTCGACAGCGTGACGTCCGCCGAGCGGGAGGCCATCATCCGTGACAGCGGCGCCGCGACCTCCGGCGAGCAAGTCGCGGCGCTGCGCTCGATGCGGATCGCGGACACCTTCCGCAGCAACTCGGCCGGGGCCGTCCAGTGGCCCTTCCCTGTCGGCGTGCCGATCAGCGACGGCTTCGGATACCGCGCGGCGCCGACTGCCGGCGCCTCCACCGATCATCTCGGCGTCGACTTCACGCCGGGTGCCGGCGTCCCCATCCAGATTATCGCCGACGGCGTGGTGCGGCAGGTCGTGGCCAGGGACGACGGCGGCTGCGGCGTGAACGTCACGATCGACCACATGATCGGCGGTCAGCTGGTCAGCAGCAAGTACTGCCACATGCAGGCGGGATCCGTCCGCGTGTCGACCGGCCAGCAGGTCACCGTCGCCGACATCGTCGGCCGCGTCGGCAACACCGGCATCTCGACGGGGGCGCACCTGCACTTCGAGATCCGGTTGAACGGCACCGAGCCGGTCGACCCGGTCGCGTGGCTCAAGGTCAACGCCAGCTGAAAGCGGCGCCGCGTAGCGGGCGGAGGCGGTGCAGTCGGCGGAGGACGTCCCCTGCCACGGGCTCGGGACCTCCTCCGCCGACCGGCCCGAGATCGCGATCGGGCCAGAAGATCCTCCGCTGACTGCGCGCGCCGTGTCGCCTTCAGCGTCGCGGAGGACACCTGTTCAGACGCGCGGAGTTCGAAACCGTAACGAAGGAGACCCCCGAGCCGGGGCGGATCTCCTCCTCAGCAACGCGTCTGCGTCAGATGAGCCAGGCGGTCGTGTCACGAGGGAGCGTTCCGCCCTCGAGCGGGCCGCTCGCGAGGATGACCGTGCCCTCCGGCAACGGCAGCGGAGCGGCGCCGAAGTTCACGGCGACCGTGACTTCACCCGACCGGAACACCAGAGCGCCCTCGCCCGCGTTCCACCACTCGAGCTCGCCGAAAGCGAGGTCGTGCTCGCGGCGGGCGGCCAGCGCCTCCTGGTACATCGTCAGCGTCGAACCGGGCACGCCCTGCTGCGAAGAGCGCCTGTACGACGCCCACGACGCCGGCTGCGGCAGCCAGCTCTTCGGGCCGGGGCCGAACCCGTACGACGGGTCGGTACCCTCCCACGGGATGGGGACGCGGCAGCCGTCGCGGCCGTAGCGCTCGCCGCTCGTGCGGAACCACGTCGGGTCCTGGCGGGCGTCGTCGGGCAGGTCGATGACCTCCGGGAGGCCGAGCTCCTCACCCTGGTAGAGGTAGGCCGAGCCGGGCAGCGCGAGCATGAGCGCGGTTGCGGCACGGGCGCGACGCAGCGCGAACGCGGTGTCAGGGATGCCGGTCGACGTCGGGCCGATTCCGTGGCCCTGCAGGTTCTCACCTTCTAGCGCGAGCCGGGTCGCGTGGCGGACCACGTCGTGGTTCGACAGCACCCAGGTGCTCGGTGCGCCGACGCTGGCGAACACGGCGATGGAACGGTCGATCACCGCGCGCAGCGCAGCGGCATTCCACGGCGTCTCGAGGTAGCCGAAGTTGAAGGTCTGCTGCATCTCGTCCGGGCGCACCCAGTTGGCGAGCTTCTCCAGGGGCTCGACCCAGGCCTCGCCGCACAGTACGCGGTCGCCCTCGTACTCGTCGAGGACCGTGTGCCAGTCGCGGTAGATCGCGTGGACGCCGTCCTGGCCGAAGTAGGGCGGGGTCGCCGGCTCCTGCTCGGCGTGGGCGCTGATCTCCGGCTCCAGGGCGATGCCGCCCGTGGCAGTCGCGACGGATCCGCCGCCCATGCTGCCGGCGTTCGCCGGCGGCGTGTAGTCGGGGAGGCCGGCCTCCTTGACCATGCCGTGCGCGACGTCGACGCGGAAGCCGTCGACGCCCCGGTCGAGCCAGAAGCGCAGGATGCCGCGGAACTCTTCCCAGACCCACGGGTTCTCCCAGTCGAAGTCGGGCTGCGACTTGTCGAACAGGTGGAGGTACCACTGGCCGGGAGTGCCGTCGGCCTCCGTGATGCGCGTCCAGGCCGGGCCGCCGAAGATCGACTCCCAGTTGTTGGGGGCTTCGTCGCCGTTCGGGCCCTTTCCGTCGCGGAACAGGTAGCGCACGCGCTCGGGGCTGCCGGGGGCGGCGGCCAGCGCCTCCTGGAACCAGACGTGGTCGCTCGACGAGTGGTTCGGGACGATGTCGATGATGACCCGCAGCCCGAGGCCGTGCGCGGTCTCGAGCAGCGCGTCGAAGTCGGCCAGCGTGCCGAAGCTCGGGTCGACGTCGCGGTAGTCGGCGACGTCGTATCCGGCGTCGTTCTGCGGGGACGTGAAGAAGGGGGACAGCCACACCGCGTCGACGCCCAGCTCGCGGAGGGCGGGGAGGCGGCGGGTGATGCCCGGCAGATCGCCCATGCCGTCGCCGTCCGCGTCGGCGAACGAGCGCGGGTATACCTGGTAGATGACGGCGGAGCGCCACCACTCGCGGCCGGGTGCGCTCGGCGGAAGCACGCTGGAGGATTCGGAGGTCTGAATACGGATCACCTGTCTTGGGACGGACGGGAGCACCGGAGTCGACGCGCTGCGCGAGAAGACGGCAGCGCCGGCCTGCCTCGCACGCCGCCGCTGCGGCACCGGGATCGGCGCGCCGTCGTCGGCGCTGCGAGCCATGCTAGCCCCATCGACTGTGCGCCGGGTGTCCGCCCCGTTTCCGAATCCTCGAAGGGCACATCGTTGTCGCTTTCCGCGCGCACAAGCGGCAACGACATGCCTTTCGGTGTCAGGTCCAGTGGGAGGGTCGGCGGAGGGCGGCGGGGAGGCGAGTTCGGGAGTCGCCTCGGGCGGCGTCCACCTGCGTCTGCGTGAGGTAGATCGCGCGCTCGAGCTGCGCGCCGTGCAGCAGCGCGTCGCGGAGGTCGGCGCCGATAAGCTCCGCGCCGGCGAGGTCGGCGTCGCGGAGGTCCGCTGCGATCAGGAGGGCACCGCGCAGCTCCGCTCCGCGCAGGTCTGCTCCGCGGAGGTCGGCGCCGAGGAGGTCGGCGCCGGGTGTCAGGCGGAAGCGCGGGACGCGGAGGCGCGCGCGGGCGTCCGCCTGCGGGCCGGACGCGCGGGTCAGGCGGGCGGCCTCCCGCAGCAGCGCGGCCGCGGGGTCGCGGAGCGCGTCGATGTCGAGATCGAGGATGGCCGCCGGGGTTGCGTCCGCGGCGGCCGTGACCTCGTTCCAGGCGGCGCGGAGGGCGGGGTGGAGGGCCGCGGCTGCGGGCATCCCGAGCGCCTCGCGCAGGTACCAGAGCAGCTCGTGCAGCTGGCGGACGATGGGGAACACAGCGAACATCTTCGTGCGGACCGAGCCGCCCTGCCGCCAGGACGCCCCGGCGAAGGTGTGCTGGGTGACGTGCTGGCCGGCCCCGAAGCAGTCGAAGACGGTGCACCCCTTGAACCCGCGTTCGCGCAGCTGCGGGTGGATGCGGCAGCGGAAGTCGTCGGCGAGGTTGACGCACTCCTCTCCGGCCGCCTTGTCGAAGGCGAAGTCGGCGGACAGGGCGAACGCCAGCGCGGCGCAGCAGAGCCCGGTGCAGGAGGCGCAGTCGGCGGAGAGCGTACGCTCGGGCGGCAGTGACGTCGCGAGGGATCCGGCCATTCCTCCACAGTACGGCCCAGCCACGATCTCTCTACATCTTCCGACACAAACGGAATAGCCCTCCGCGCCCCGCGTTAGCGTGAGGAGACAGCCACGAAAGGAATCACGGAATGACTTCTCCGCGCCGCGCCATCGGAAACTCCGACCTCCAGGTCTACCCGCTCTCACTGGGTGGCAACGTCTTCGGCTGGACGGCCGACCGCGACACCTCGTTCGCCGTGCTCGACGGCTACACGGCGGCGGGCGGCAACTTCGTCGACACCGCGGACGGCTACTCGGCCTGGGTGCCGGGCAACACCGGCGGCGACTCGGAGCGGATCCTCGGCGAGTGGTTCGAAGCCCACGGCAACCGCGACGACGTGGTGCTCGCCACCAAGGTCAGCCAGCACCCCGACTTCACGGGCCTCGCCGCCGACAACATCCGCCGCGCTGCCGACGCCTCGCTGGAGCGGCTGAAGAGCGAATACATCGATCTCTACTACGCCCACTTCGACGACGCGACCGTACCGCTGGAGGAGACCGTCGCCGCGCTGTCCGGTCTGGTCGACGCGGGCAAGGTGCGCGCCATCGGCATCTCGAACTATTCGCCGGAGCGCATCGACGAGTGGTTCGCGATCACCGAGCGCGAGGGCCTCCACCGTGCCGTCGCCCTCCAGCCGCACTACAACCTGGTCGAGCGCTCCTACGAGGCGAAGTACCGCGCTCTCGCCGAGCGCGAGAACCTCGGCGTCATGCCGTACTTCGCGCTCGCCGCGGGCTTCCTGACCGGCAAGTACCGCGACGGCGTCACGGTCGAGAGCGCTCGTGCGGCGGGCGCCGCGAAGTACCTCGACGAGACCGGCCGCAGCGTGCTCGCCGCCCTTGACGACGTCGCGGCGGCCCACGGCGTCTCGGTGTCGACCATCGCCCTCGCCTGGCTCGCCGCTCAGCCGACGATCACCGCGCCCATCGCGAGCGCGCGCACGCTCGAACAGCTGCCCGACCTCCTCGCCTCGGTCACGGTCGAGCTGACCGCGGACGAGCTGGCGGCCCTGGACGGCGCGTCGGAGGACGCCAAGGCCGCGTAGGCTGCGACCCGCCGCGGCAGCGCTTCGAGCCCGTCGTCGCGACACCTTCGAGAGGGGTCCGGGTGGTACGAAGCACTCTCGCGAGGATGGTATCCTCGTACGGTTGCCGAAAACGGCCCGGACCTCTCCGGATGCCCCGGCTTCGCCCCCTTAGCTCATTGGTAGAGCACTTCCTTGGTAAGGAAGAGGTAGTGGGTCCGATTCCCACAGGGGGCTCCGTCTCCCGGTCGCGACGACGGGAGGCCCCGGCGGGGTAGCTCAGGTGGTTAGAGCACACGGCTCATAATCGTGGTGTCGCGGGTTCGAGTCCCGCCCTCGCTACAAGACCTGGAAACGGCGGCTGTCGAACAGCCGCCGTTCCGTCGTTTCCGGCGCGCCGACCGTCACGCCGACATCGTGCGGATCCGGACCTCCCGCTCCATGCGCTTCTCGTGGCGTTCCCTGCCTTTGACCGCCTCCAGCTCGCGGCTTTTCGGAGGGGCGTTCGTCACCAGCTGATCGAGCATCCGCCGTGTCGCCTCGGCGATCTCGTCGATCGCCTGCTCGAAGGCCGCGGTGTTCGCGCGCGAGGGCCGCGTCGATCCGCTGACTTTGCGGACGAACTGGAGGGCGGCCTCACGCACCTCGTCGTCCGTCGTCGGCGGTTCGAAGTTGTGGAGGCAGCGGATGTTCCGGCACATGCCGCGACGATACCCCGATCGTGCTCGGCTTGCTCTGCTGGTTCTCAGGAACCACGGCGCAGGATGTGTTGGTTACCCGCAGCACGATAAGGAACCACCCCCATGAGCTCGCTTCGCGACCACATCGAGCGCACCCTCCGCGACACCGATCGCAGCATCGCAACCGAGACCGTCCCGGTCAACACCGGCTCGATCGCGCTTCCCCAGGGCCAATAGCGCGGTCGGAGGCCGCGGCAGCACGGGATCGGCGTCGTGAACGCGGCGCTGCAGTTCTCGCTACGCTCGCCGCTGGGCGACGGTCGTCACGCAGTCACGAGGTTGAGTCGCATGGGGAGCCGGCCTCGCTCCGCACCATCGATGTCGACGACCCAGTTGTATCTCCCCGCGGAAGGGAATACGACCCCGTCGACGGTGAGGACGAACGGGACAACACGCTCGTCGCCCTCGAATGAGGACGGTGTGGCGTTGAAGGTGACGGCGAAGAGATCGCCGCCATCCGAGCGGATTCCCAGTCGGTGTCCGTCAGCGTCATCCAGGTGGATCTCCAGGAGGTGATCGTCTCCGCACTCCGGGTACGAGGCGCGGATGATCACGACAAGGGCCATCCGGTGATGCGCTGCTGGAAATGCTGTCGCGTTGATGGAGTTCCACCCCATTCCGATCGCGTACACCTTGCCATTGAGCGACTCTGCGGCATCCGCGAGCGTGGCATCGACCCACATTTCTCCCCCTCTGCGCCTGACCTTCCCCGCAACATATCGGTTGCGACCGCCCGGCGACCAGGTGACGCTGCACGACAGGGGGTGATGGCCGCGGTGGGTGGCACACGGGCGACCGATATGCTGATCGCGTGTTCGAGGTGGCGAGCCGGAGCCCCCGGCAGTGGGCGACGGCCGTCGTCCTCGGTTTCGCGGAGACGACGAACCTGTCGATCGCCGGGCGCCGCTTCGACGTGCGCGGCAGCGGGCCGAACGCGGCAGCCCTGGCCTCGCTGCTGACCGGAATCGGCGCACGCCGGGTCGCGGCCGGTGAGACGCCCGACTACGTGTTCTGCAGCGGCGAGGGCGAGACTCTTCTCACCGCGCGGGAGGCCGCCGCGACCGCACCGGACCCCGCCCGCCCACTGCTGCTCGTGGATGCCACGCCCGACGCCGTCGCCGCGGCCGACAGCATCGCGCTGACGCATCCGCAGCGTGCGGGCGTCTGGGCGACCTCCCTGCCGCAGCTCATCGTCGTGCGGCTCGACGACACCCGCCACCGACCGCACGAGACCGCGGCGGCCGACCGGATCGCGTGGGCGCGTCGATTCATGCCCGCGTCGGAGGGGATGGCCGCCCGCCTGAGGGAGGGCGACACCGTCCGCGGCGTGCGGATCGGAGTGAGCATGGTGCTCGAGCCGAAGACGGCCGTCCTCGCGCTGCTTCTCCACGGAGCCGGCGCGGAGGTCTCCGTGTTTTCCCATCCCGACGAGACCGACGACGAGGTGGCCGCCGCCCTCCGCGACGCCGGGCTCCGGGTCTACGCACAGTCCGACGCGGGGCCGGCCGAGCACCGAGCGCTCGCCATCGCGTTCCTGGAGGGGCGTCCGACGCTGCTCGTCGACGACGGCTCCCACGTGATCCGGCTGGCCCACGAGACGGCCCCGCACCTCCTTGACGGCATGCTGGGAGCGGCTGAGGAGACCACCAGCGGCCTCCGTCCACTTCGAGCGATGGCCGCCGAAGGTCGCCTCCGCATCCCGGTCGTCGCGGTGAACGACGCGCGCAGCAAGACGCTCTTCGACAACCGCTACGGCACCGGCCAATCGTGCCTCTTCACGATCCTCGGACTGACCGGCCTCGACCTCGACGGCGCGACGGCCGTCGTCGCCGGCTACGGGCATGTCGGCGAGGGCGTCGCCCGTCACGCGCGAGCGCTGGGCGCCACCGTGGTGATCGCCGAGCCCGACCCGGTCCGTGCGCTGGCCGCGACGTACGACGGATTCCGGGTGTCGCGGCTCATCGACGCGGTCGCCTCCGCCGACGTGGTGGTGTCTGCGACCGGTGTGCGCGACACCGTCAGCCTGGACGTCCTCCGGGCCTGCGCGCCGTCGGCCGTGGTCGCCGTCGCGGGCGGGGTGCCGCAGGAGGTCGCCGTCGACGACGCGCTGGCGGTCGGGGCGGCTACGGAGAGCGTCGGCTGGAAGCGCGAACGGCTCGCCTTCCCCGAGGGAGCGAGCGTCGAGCTGCTCGACGACGGCGGCTGCATCAACGTGACCGCTGGGGAGGGCAACCCTATCGAGGTCATGGACCTGTCGTTCGCCGTCCAGCTGTCGGCCATCCGCTACCTCATCGAGTCCGTGGGAACGCTTGCACCCGGGGTGCATCCGCTGCCCCCGCACGCGGACGACGCCGTCGCGGCGCAGGCGCTCGCCGCCGCCGGCATCCGGATCGACGACGCGGTCTCACCAGCACCGCCCGCGTCGCTGTGGCCGCGATTCGGGAGCGTCGGATGAGAGGCGATGTGACTGTCTACTCGGCCGGGCTGGTGGTCCCGATGACGGCACCGCCCATCCTGCGCGGCGCCGTCGCGGTCGCAGACGGGCGGATCCTGCACGTGGGCGAGCGCCGCTGGGTCATCGACTCGCTCGAGCAGCAGGACGTGCCCTACCTCGAGCACTATTGGGACGGCGCCCTGCTCCCCGGCCTGGTGAACGCGCACTCGCACCTGCAGTACACCGGCATGGCCGAGGTCGGCGCAGGGCGCTACTCCGGATTCGACGACTGGGCAGACGCGTTCACCGTCGTCTACGACGAGCCGCACGACTGGAGGGCCGACGCGCTGCGCGGCGCGCACGAGCTCATCCGATTCGGCGTCACCGCGGTCGCCGACATCGTCACCGATCGCGAGGCATCCGACGTCCTCCATGTGGCCGGGATGCGGGGCATCGCCTTCTGGGAGGTGATGAACTGGGAGACGGCCGACTGGAATGCGCGGGGTCGCGAGGAGGTCATCGCCGACCTGGAGAGCATCCCGTCGACTCCGGGCGCGGGACTGTCGCCGCACGCTCCCTACTCGCTCGACACCGTTCCGCTCCTCGACATGCCCGACATCGTGCGGCAGCGGGGTCAGCGTCTGCACATCCACCTGGGTGAGTCGGCGTTCGAGGAGGAGCGACTCGACACCGAGGGCGGAGATACCCACCGCGCCTGGCACTTCGTCGGGGTGCAGAGCTTCCGCGCCCTGCGCTCGCTCGGCTTCGGGACGGGCGCGACGGAGTTCGTCGATCGGCTCGGCGTGCTCGGCCCCGACTGCCACGTCGCCCACGGCGTCTACATGACGGCGAAGGACCGCGCGCTGTTGCGGGCGCGCGGAACGTCCGTCGCGCTCTGCCCGCGCTCGAACGAGGTCATCGGGCTCGCCCCGCCTCCGGTCGCGGCGTACCTGCGGGAGGGGAGCGCGATCGCCGTCGGAACGGACTCCCTGTCGTCCAGCCCGTCGCTCGACCTGATGAGCGACGTGACCGCGCTCTATCGGATCGCCCGCGAGCAGGGTTACACGCGTCGCGATCTGCACGCGCGCCTCCTGTCCGCCGCAACTCTCGGCGGCGCCCACGCGCTCGGTCTGGACGTCGGACCGGACCGCATCGGTCACCTCGCCGTCGGAGCGCTGGCCGATCTCTCGTTCTTCGACGTGCCGGTCGGCCGGGTGGACGACGCTCTGGCCGAACTGGTGGAGGCCGGCTCCGGGCAGGTGGCCGCCACGGTCATCGGCGGCGGTACCCGGTGGTCCGGCCCTACGTGGACCGGACCCCGGTTGACTGCGGGGGCAAACCCGTGACCGAGCCGGTCGCGCGGCGCACGGTCGCGGGGAGGTCATCGAGTGGGTGGTGCCTCCCACACGCGCGCTCGCACTCGGCCTGGAACCGCATCCCGAGGGAGGGTGGTATCGCCGGACGTGGGCGGCGGGAGCGGTTGTGGCCACCGAACGCGGTGAACGTCCCGCCGCCACGCTCATCTACTTTCTGCTGCCGCCCGGGGAGGCGTCGGCGTGGCACGTCGTCACCTCGGACGAACTCTGGCTCTGGCACGGCCCGGACGCCCTCGCCCTTCAGCTGGGAGGGCGCGAAGACGTTCCTGTGGCTGGCGAGGTCGTGACGCTCGGGGGTGAGGAGGCAGCAGGCCAGCACGCTCAGGCGCTCGTGCCGGCGGGCTGCTGGCAACGCACCCTGCCGTCCGCCGGGGAGACGCTGGTCAGTTGTCTCGTCTCGCCGGGTTTCAGCTTCGACGACTTCACCTTCCACGACGTACACAATCCGTAACCGTCGAGCGAGCGCCCCACGCTTCCCTCTACCATCGAATGATCTTGGTCGCCCGAGACCGTCTGAAAGGTGCCACCGTGTCCGCAGCATCCTCCCGATTCACCCGTGTGCTCGCCGCCGTCGGCGCAGCGGTCGTCGTCGCCGCTCTGGCCGCCTGCAGCTCGACCCCGTCGAGCTCCGGATCATCGAGCCACGGCCTGCAGACGCAGACCTCGGGCAAGCTGACCATCGCGACCGGACAGCCGGCCTACTCGCCGTGGGTGATCGACGACAAGCCGCAGAGCGGCCAGGGCTTCGAGGCGGCCGTCGCCTACGCCGTCGCCGACAAGCTGGGCTTCGCCAAGAAGGACGTGATCTGGACCCGCACCACGTTCGACAGCGCCATCGCACCGGGACCGAAGACCTTCGACCTGAACTTCCAGCAGTTCACCATCTCGGCCGACCGCAAGAAGGCCGTCGACTTCTCATCGCCGTACTACACGACGAGTCAGGCGCTCGTCACGACGAAGTCGTCGCCCGCCGCCTCCGTGACGACGGTGGAGGGCCTGAAGAAGATCAAGATCGGCGTCGCGACCGCCACCACCACTCTGACGCTCCTCAAGAAGGAGGTCGGCGGCAACGACATCTCGGTGTTCAACTCCAACGACGACGCTGTGCTCGCCCTCAAGGCGGGCCAGGTCGACGCGGTCGCGACCGACCTCCCCACCGCCTTCTACCTCGCCGACTCCCAGGTCGACAACGGGGTCGTGAGCGGGCAGTTCGCCGACACCGCCGGCGGCGACCAGTTCGGCATCGTACTCCCCAAGGACTCGCCGAACACCTCGAAGGTCAGCGCCGCCGTCGACGCGCTCCGCTCGAGCGGTGAGCTCGACGCGATCACCAAGAAGTGGCTGTCGACGACGGTGAACGTCCCGGTCTTCACGTGATCGCGCGCGCTCCAGCCGCGATCGCCTCCGCTCCGGTCGAGATCACCTGGGCGCTCGCGTGAGCGCGCGATCGACATCGCCGCAGACCAGACTCGACGGCTCGCCCCTGAGCGACATCGAGCTGGACCGCCGGTCCTTCCGCGCCAAGCAGTCGGGCCGGTCGGTGCTGATCAGCCTCGCCAGCACCATCGTCCTGGCCGCTCTGGTCTGGCTGACCGTCGTGAACACACCGGGCTGGGCGCTCGTCCAGCAGTCGTTCTTCAACGTGAAGATCGGCTGGGAGTACCTGGGCTCGATCCTGCTCGGCCTGTGGCTGAACGTCCAGATCCTGTTCTTCTCCGCGATCGGCGTCGCCGTCTTCGCGACGCTGATCGCGATCGTGCGCACCCTCCATGGCCCGGTCTTCTTCCCGTTGCGCGTGATCGCGACGGTCTACACCGACCTCTTCCGCGGGATGCCGCTGATAATCGTGCTCTACCTGGTCGGCTTCGGCATCCCGGCGCTGGGGGTCTTCCCGCGCATGCCACCCGAGTTCTGGGGCACGACCGCGCTCGTCCTGACCTACTCCGCCTACGTGGCAGAAGTGCTCAGAGCGGGCATGGAGGCCGTACACCCGTCTCAGCGGCTGGCGGCCCGTTCGCTCGGTCTCTCGCACGCGCAGATGCTGCGTCTCGTCGTCATGCCGCAGGGTGTCCGCAAGGTGACGCCGGCTCTCGTCAACGACTTCGTGTCGATGCAGAAGGACGTGGGCCTCGTCTCCGTCCTCGGTGCCGTCGACGCGGTCCGGGCGGCTCAGATCGCGTCGGCGGACGCCTACAACTTCACCCCCTACATCGTGGCGGGGTTGCTGTTCGTCGCGATCAGCTGGCCGCTCATCCGCCTCACCGACTGGCTGTCGGCCCGAGCGCAGAAGCGCGAACAGATCGGAGGCACGGTGTGACCGCGACGACACCAGAACCCTCCGCATCCGAGGCCGTCCTGCGGGTGGAAGGCCTGTACAAGAGCTTCGGAGACACGCCCGTGCTGCGCGGGATCGACCTGGAGGTCGACCAGCATCAGGTCGTCGTCGCGATCGGCGCCAGCGGCTCCGGCAAGTCGACGCTGCTCAAGACGATCAACCTGTTGGAGCAGATCGACGACGGGCGCATCTTCCTCAAGGGCGAGGACATCAGCGACCCGCGCATCGACATGGACCGCACGCGGGCGCGCATCGGCGTGGTGTTCCAGCAGTTCAACCTCTTCCCGCACCTGAACGTGCTCGACAACGTGACCCTCGCCAGCCGCAAGGTCCACGGCATCGCCCGTGACGAGGCCGAGGCGACGGCCGTGCAGTGGCTGGAACGCATCGGCCTGGGCGCCAAGGTCAAGGACTTCCCGGATCGGCTGTCCGGCGGCCAGCAGCAGCGCGTCGCCATCATCCGCGCGATCGTGACCAACCCCGAGCTGCTGCTGCTGGACGAGATCACCAGCGCCCTCGACCCGCTGCTCGTCGGGGAGGTGCTCGACCTGGTGACGGAGCTGAAAGAGGCTGGGTCCACCATCCTGATGACGACGCACGAGATGCACTTCGCGCGCACGGTCGCGGACCACATCATCTTCCTGAACGACGGGGTGCTCCTGGAGCAGGGGCCGCCGGAGCAGGTGTTCGACCACCCGCGCGAGGCGGCCACTCAGCAGTACCTCGCTCGCGTGCACAGCGGCTGATCGCTGCCGCTCCGGCCGAAACCCATCCCTCTCCACGAAGGCTACTGCCCGAGCGGCGCGATATCCTGCTGCTCCGCGCCGAGCTCGGCGACCTGGCCCGCCGGATTCCCACCGCGGAAGTGCCGGGGGTGGAGCCCGCGCCGCTCGTCATCCACAACGAGCGGGCCAAGGCGGAGCTGGGCCTGCGCCCGCGACCGGTCGTCGAGACGATCGTCGACACCGCGATCAGTCTGCAGCGGTTGAGGATGCTCGCCGCCGCTGCTGCTGCCGCTCCCGTTTAATTGAGGTATTCTCAGTTATAGAGGCGGGGGCGAGACGTGCCTGGCGGCAACGGCCGGCGACTCGCCCTCGCACGGTCGCGTGATCCCGTATCTCTTCCTGCTGACCCTGGTCGGGGCCGTGCTCTGGTTCGTGTACCTGACGCGTCGTCGGCCGGAGGTCATCCAGAACATCGGCAACACCGAGACGGACGCGCTGGAGGGAGTCGGGTCGTCCCGCCCAGCCAACGACTGCCCGGGCTTGCCGCCCCCTTCGGCCGGCGCGGGCCTGTCGTGTTCATCGGCGCGGCCAGGATCGCCACGCGAGCACGCAGAAGGCCGCGAGCATGAGCAGATCCGCGGCGAAGGCCACCAGGTCGAGCCGCGCCAGCCGCGCCAGCGGGAACAGCGCGGCCGCGGCGCAGAGCAGGCCGGCCGCCCACCGTGGCGAGAGCCGGGCCCGCCACTGCATCACTCCGAGGACCAGCAGCGCGAGAGGGAACAGCGGACCCGACACCAGCAGCACGGCCGCACCCCAGGGCGGATAGCTCGCGAAGGCGTCCAACGCCGCCTGATCGGCCACACCGAACACGCCCTCGAAGAAACCTTGGAGGCCGAACGCGATAGTGCCGAACATGCCCAGAAGCACGAGCAGCAGCCACAGTCCGGCGACGCGCGGGTACAGCGGCCTGAGCCTCCCGTACTCGCCCACGAGGCCGTAGACCCAGGGGACCGTCGCGACAGCGATCAGCATCCCACCGACGATCCCGTAGTGGCCGTCGACCCAGAACAGCGGGGAGAGCGCGAACAGTGCCGGGCCGACGACGAGTCCCAGCGTCTGGAGCCGCGCGATCACCATGCGGGGATGCTACCGCCGGGGCGCGCAGCGGAAGGAGGAGGAACGTCCTGCCGGAGCGCCGGTCGGTCTGCCTTGTGGACGCCTGCCGAGGCTCCTATCGTGTCGTGTGTCACGGCACGGTGGTCTGAGGCGACCTGCCTCTCTCGTGTCGGCGGGAGGTGGGAGTGCGATGGATGAGACCAGTCGGATGATGGCGATGATGAGCGAGTCGGCCCAGGGGCCGATGGCGGGCATGGACATGGCGATGGTGCAGCGATGTATCGAGGCGTGCTCGGCGTGCGAGCAGGCGTGCACGATGTGCGCGGGCTCGATGATGTCGATGGAGGGCATGTCCGGCTCCGCGATGTGCATGAGCTGCGCCGAGATGTGCAACACGATGACGCGGATGATGCTGCGCCCGATGCCGATGAACGAGCGCGACATGGCCGCGATGATGGCGATGCTGCAGGCGACGTCGGCGATGTGTCGTGCCTGTGCCGACGACTGCTCGGCGATGGGCGACAGCATGTCGGCGAAGATGTGCGCTCAGGTCTGCACGAACTGCGCAGACGCCTGCGACGCGATGATGGCGTCGATGAGACCGATGATGACCGCCTGAGGAAACGGCGCAGGGAGGACGGTGCAGGTCAGCGCTGAGCGAGGCTGACGTTAAGGAGCTCGTCGCCGACGGCGAGCACGCCGTAGAGCGCGTGCACGGCGACGGGCGAGCCCGGCGTCAGCACCTCGCGCAGGTCGTCGAAGTGCCAGCAGCGGATGGCGTCGCCGCCGAGCGCGGCGAGTTCGATCGAGCCGTCCGCGTGCGCCGAGACGACGAACGCGTCGACCCAGTGCGACGGCGTGGCGATCGCCGCCTGCCGGGCGATGGGGTGGAGGGCGTAGCCGTCGTCGAACATCTCCGCGCCCTGCCCGGAGGCGGCCCGGAGCAGGGCGTC
The DNA here is from genome assembly GCA_963734315.1 of uncultured Actinomycetota bacterium. Taxonomy (GTDB): domain Bacteria; phylum Actinomycetota; class Actinomycetes; order Actinomycetales; family Microbacteriaceae; genus Leifsonia. The sequence goes on from CAVTGP010000011.1 coordinate 181,298, forward strand.
CTTCGCGGTGGGGCTGGGCTGACGGGTCACGATGTCCTTCTTGCGGGTTCGGCGGGTTCGGCGGGTTCGACGGGTTCGGCGGGCTTGCGCGAGCTGCGGATGTGTATCGAGGATAGACACCTCCCGAGTCGGCGTCACGTCGACCGTCACACGGTGAAACATCCGGGCGGCGCGGAGTCCGCCCGCTGTTTCACACGCGTCCGGCCGTGAAGGTGCCGCGCTCGACCTCCCCTGTCGCCAGGCACCTCATCGCACACAGCCTCCGTCACCAGCGCGGTCTAGTTCGTAGGCGACCTCCACTTCGCTGCCCTCGCCGGCGGACTCCAGCCGCACCGCCACCGTCCCGCGATCCCCTGCGCTGACGCGCGCGTACGAGATCGCCTGCGGCTGTGTGTCGCCACCGGAGGAGATCGGCACGGACACACCCGGGAACGGCAGTCGGCGGAGGAGGTGAGGGGCCGTCCGGGGCGGATGTCCTCCGTTGGCTACCGAGGTTGGTCGCGGGGCCGGGTGCGGCGGCCTCCTCACGGGGCTTCTGTAGAGCCCATCAGCTCCACCCGCTCGCCGATCTCGACCTCCGGGAGCTCGTCGCGGCCGGCCTCCGCCAGGCGCCGCTCTGGCTCGATCATGTGCCGGGCGAAGAAGTCGGCGAGTTCGACCCTGGCACTCAGCGGGAGGACGGCGGCCACGTACTGATCGGGGCGCACGACCACTAACGCTCCGGCCGAGCCGATGCCGCGGTCGCGGTGGATGTCGCGGCCGTGCCCGGCCGAGAAGATCTGGTTCAGGTCGTGGAGGCCGTAGGGAACCTTCGTCGGTTTGAATGCGTCGGGAACGTCGGCGGGTTCGACCTCGGTGTAGTCCTGCTGGTAGATCACCTTGGTGTCGAACACGGTGTCGTCGTCGCCTCCCGCCGGGGTGTATCGCACCCGCGGCGACGACGCGTCGGTCGCCCACCACTCGGCGAAGTCGGCCGTCGGCGTGCCGGCGCGGGCCGGTGCGGAGTCGTCGGCGAAGACGTAGACGCGCCAGCGGCCGTCGGCCTCGTGGAAGTGGCCGAGATGCCGCCAGCGGTTGTCCGCGCGCCGGATGACTTCCGCGGACGTGAACCGCTTGCCGACGGGGAATCCGGGCGCGAGCTCTTGGTGCTCGGCGCCGAGCGTGATGAGCGACTCCTCGTACTGTGTCATGAAGCCGGCGGGGAACTCCATCGTCTTCACGTACCAGTGCTCGAGCTCGGAGGGGTCCTCCCAGTCGTCGACGGGGCGGGCCATCATGCCCGACCACTCCCTGTCGAAGTCGATGAGGTTCTGGGCGATCACCTTGCGCTCAGCGGCGTAGGTGTCGAGCAGCTCCTCCGGAGCCCGGCCCTCCAACACGGCGGCGAGCTTCCAGCCCAGGTTGAAGCCGTCCTGGATGGATACGTTCATGCCCTGACCGGCCTTCGCGGAGTGGGTGTGGCAGGCGTCGCCCATGATGAACGCGTGCGGGTGCCGGGCTCCGGCCAGCTCGGCCGGTACGTCGTCGAACCCGTCGGTGATGCGGTGCGCCACCTCGTAGACCGACCACCAGGTCACGGCCTTCACGTCGAGCGTGTAGGGGTGGAGGATGCGGTCGGCCCTGGCGATCATGTCCTCGATCGGGGTCGCGCGCACCGCGCCGGGGTTCGCCTCGTCGACCTCACCGAGATCCACGTACATGCGGGCCAGATAGCCGCCCTCGCGCGGGATGAGGAGGATGTTGCCCGCGTCGTGCGACTGGATCGAGCACTTCACCTGGATGTCGGGGAAGTCGGTGTTCGCGAGGATGTCCATGACGCCCCAGGCGTGCATCGACGCGTCGCCGTGGAGGCGGTGGCCGAGCGCGGTGCGGACGCTGCTGCGGGCGCCGTCTCCGCCGACCAGGTACCTGGCGCGCACGATGCGCTCCTCCCCGGATCGCGGACCGGTGCAGTGGCGGACGCGCGCGGTGACCGGGTACTCCGCATCGGGGTCGATCTCGCAGTCGACGAACTCGATGCCGTAGTCGGGCACGATGCGGCCGGGCGCCCTCTCGGCGTCGCGGAGGAAGTAGTCGAGGATGCGCGACTGGTTGACGTAGATGTGCGGGAACTCGCTCATCCCCGTCGCGTCATCGGGTGCGCGGGAGGCCCGCACGATGCGCGACGGGTCGGCCGGGTCGGGCTTCCAGAAGCACATCTCGACGTTGCGGTAGGCCTCCTCGATGACCTCGCCGGCGAAGCCGAACGCCTGGAAAGTCTCGACCGAGCGTGCCTGGATGCCGTCGGCCTGGCCGACCTCCAGGCGCCCTGGACGCTTCTCGATGGCCCGGGCGTCGATGGAGGGGAAGCGCGACAGCTGCGCCGCGACGACCGCGGCGGCCGGGCCGGTGCCAACGATCAGGACGTCCATCGCGTCCGGCAGCTCGCGTGGTCGATCGACGCCGTGACCGGCAGCGGGCTTGACGCGGGGATCGCCGGACTCGTAGCCGCGGTAGTGGATCTGCACGCTCATTCCTCCTCGAATGACGACCATTGTGACCCGAGAGCACTGTCTCTATAGTTAGAACATCGGTCTAATAATCGCTACAAGGCTAACTGGTCGCCTGTGGCGCGGCAACAGGGAGGTCGCGATGGCGCAGCAAGGCACCACCGCAGTGGGCGCGGCGGACGGGGGATCGCAGACCCTGGCGCGGGGCCTGACCGTCCTGACCTTGATCGGGGAGTCGCCGACGCCGCTCACCGTCGCCGACCTGTCGGCTCGGCTGGGCTTCCACCGCTCGATGGTCTACCGGCTGGTCCGCACGCTCGAGACCCACGGCTTCGTGATCCGCACGCCCTCCGGCGAGCTCGAGCTCGGCGTGCGCCTGGTGGCGCTCGCCCGCAACGTCGCACGCGCCCTCCACATCGCCGCAGCGCCGGTGCTGGCCGAACTGGCCGACGGCCTCGGGATGACGGCGTTCGTCGTGGCGTTCGACGGGGAGGCCGCCGTGACCCTCTCCACAGCCGAGCCGCGCGGGGTCGCCGCGACGGTGGCGCAGCGGCCGGGCAGCCGGCACTCGATCGACCGGGGAGCGCCGGGCCGTGTTATCCGGTCGCAGCTCGACCCGCTTGCGCATCCGCCGCGGGGGTACGAGGTGAGCAGCGACGAGATCATCCCGGGGCTGTCCTCCGTCGCGGTGCCGCTGCATGTGCCCGACGGCACGCCGACGTCGCTCGCGGTCGTGTACATCACGCACGCGTATGAGGTCGACGCGATCGCCGCGACCCTGGTGGCCGCCGCCGAACGGATCGTACGCGCGCTGCGCTGAGCCGCGGCGCGCTGGGCACGGCGAACGGCGCCCCACTCGATGAGTGAGGCGCCCTTGGTGGCGTTGGAGTGCTGGACTCAGCGGGTCGCGAGCGTCAGCATGGCACTGCCGAAGCCGCCGGTGGACGACACTGCAGTGATGGTGCCGCCGTTGGGGCCGACCTTCACGTCCTTGAGGGTGGCAGCCAGGCCGCTGGTGACCACGACGCTCTGAGGCCCGGTCACGTCACCGGTGTAGCTGATGGTGACGCGCGACGGGTTGACGGTGCCGGTCAGGCGGGTGACCTTGACGCGGGCGGTCAGCTCGGAGTTCGGCGCGACGGTCAGCTTGGCATCGTCCCACGCGAGCGTGCCGGTCGACGGCTCGATGTAGATGCTGCTGGTGCTCGAGACTCCGTTGCTCGTCGCTGTGACGATGACGGTGCCGGCCTTCCTGATGTTCAGGGCAGTCGTGTTCTCGAACACGCCGGACGCGTCGGTCTTCGAGGTGACCGACTTGGACGCGGCGCCGAAGGTCGCGGTCGTGATCGAGTCGACGGTCAAGGTGACCGACTCGCCGGCGGCCGGGGTGCCGTTGCTCATGACCTTCACGGAGAAGGACACCCTCTCGCCGACGATCGCGGTCGCCTGGGTGGTGATGGTCACGATCGGGTTGGCGACGGCCGCGTTCGCGGGCGCCACACCGGCGAAGACGAGAGCCGGGACGGCCCGGGCCGCGGCAGGGATGGCGCCAGTCCGGAGGTGGCCGCGATGTACGGGATGATATACGATCCTCACAGGGCCCACCGGCCCTTCTCCTTACGACGTCGAAGGGAACCATCGGTGCTCGACAGCCCGACCATCCAGTCCATCGCAGACGAGCTCGCGTCAGCCGAGAGAGACCGCACGACCGTCCCCCTGCTGACCGCCCGCCACCCCGGCATGACGGTGGAGGACTCGTACGCGGTGCAGCGCGTCTGGGTCGAACGCGGTCTCTCCGCCGGGCGCCGGCTCGTCGGCCGCAAGATCGGCCTGACCTCCAAGGTCATGCAGCAGGCGACCGGGATCACCGAGCCCGACTACGGCGCGATCTTCGCCGACATGGTCTACGAGACCGGCTCCGTCATCCCGTTCGACCAGTACTCGAACGTGCGGATCGAGGTCGAGCTGGCGTTCGTGCTGGCCTCCCCGCTCGAAGGCCCCGGTGTCACCCTGTTCGATGTGCTGGACGCCACGAAGTACGTGGTGCCGGCGCTCGAGATCCTGTCGTCGCGCATCGAGCTGCAAGGCCGCACCGATCGTCGACACGATCTCCGACAACGCCGCGATGGGCGGCATGGTCGTCGGCGGGAGGCCGGTGGCTGTCGACGCCGTCGACCTGCGCTGGGTGGGCGCCCTGCTCTACCGCAACGAGACCATCGAGGAGTCCGGCGTCGCCGCCGCAGTGCTCGACCATCCCGCCGCCGGCGTCGCCTGGCTCGCGAACAAGCTCGCGCAGCACGGCACGCGCCTGGAGGCGGGGGACATCGTCCTCGCCGGTTCGTTCACCCGCCCGATGTGGGTGGAGCGCGGCGATACCATCCACGCCGACTACGGAACCCTGGGAGCAGTGACATGCCGATTCGTCTAGAGCCGACACCCACCTTCGCCGACCGTCTCCGCACGGCCGACCGCACCCTCGTACGGGATGTGGTCGTGCGGCGGCAGCCCGCTGGTCGCGGAGATCTGCGCCGGCAGCGGGCTGGACATCCTGCTCATCGACGGCGAGCACTCGCCCGTGCGGGCTGGAGTCGATCCTCGCCCAGCTGCAGGCGGTCGCCGCGTATCCGGTCGCTCCGATCGTGCGGGCGCCGATCGGCGACGCCGTCATCCTCAAGCAGCTGCTCGACCTCGGGGCGCAGAACATCCTCGTGCCGATGGTCGACAGCGTCGAGCAGGCGGAGGCGATGGTGCGCGCCGTACGCTACCCGCCGCTCGGCGTGCGCGGCGTCGGCAGTGCGCTCGCCCGCTCGTCGCGGTGGAGCCGCATCTCCGGACTACCTGGCCCGCGCGCACGAGCTGGTGTCGCTGACCGTGCAGATCGAGACGGTGGAGGCGCTCGCCGCGGCGGCGGAGATCGCGGCGGTCGAGGGCGTCGACGCGCTGCTCGTCGGTCCGGCCGACCTGGCGGCCTCCATGGGCCTGCTCGGGCAGCAGAACCACCCGGACGTCGTCACGGCCGTCGAGACTGTGATCCGGGCGGGACGCGATGCCGGCACCCCCGTCGGTGTCAATGCGTTCGACCCGGCGACCGCCGACCGGTACGTGGAGGCGGGGGCGGCCTACCTGCTCGTCGGCTCGGATGTGACTCTGCTCGCGCGGGCGTCGGAGGCGCTGACCGACCGGTTCATCTCGAATACGTTCCGTACCTCCCCGACGACGAGGAGCCTCCACCCGTGAGCGCCATCAGCCTGCCAGGCAAGATCATCGCGGTGCACCTGAACTATCGCTCGCGTGCCGCCCAGCGCGGCCGCACCCCTGCGCAGCCGTCCTACTTCTTCAAGCCCGCCTCGTCGGTCGCCGCGACCGGCGGCGAGCTGGAGCGCCCCGCCGGTACCGAGCTGCTCGCGTTCGAGGGCGAGATCGCGCTGATCATCGGCCGGCCTACGCGCCGGGTCACGCCCGAGGAGGGCTGGGCCGCCGTCTCGGGCGTCACAGCGGCTAACGACTTCGGCCTCTACGACCTGCGGGCCGCCGACCGCGGCTCCAACGTCCGGTCGAAGGGCGGCGACGGTTTCACACCGCTGGGACCTGCGGTCATCCCGGCCGCGTCGGTCGCGCCCGACGCCCTGCGCGTGCGAACGTGGCTGAACGGCGAACTGGTTCAGGAGGGAACCACCGACGACCTGCTCTTCCCCTTCGGGCAGCTGGTCGCCGACCTCTCGCAGCTGATGACCCTCGAGCCGGGCGACGTCATCCTCACCGGCACCCCGGCAGGCTCGTCGGTCACGCAGCCCGGCGACGTGGTCGAGGTGGAGGTGGACGCGCCGACCGCTCCGGGTGCGCCGACCTCCGGACGCCTGGTCACCCGCATCACCGAGGGCAGCGTCCCGTTCGGCGACTTCGGGTCGAAGCCGAGCGTGGATGACGTGCAGCGAGCGGAGGCTCTCGGTGCGGCGCCGGCGAAGGGTTTCGAACTGACCGACGAGCTCCGCGCCACGCTGGCCTCCGTCGCCACCGCGACCCTCAGCTCCCAGCTGCGCAAGCGCGGCCTGAACAACGTGAGCATCGACGGCCTGACCTCCACGCGCCCCGACACGAAGGTGGTCGGCACGGCACGCACGCTGCGCTTCGTGCCGAACCGCGAGGATCTGTTCGCGTCGCACGGCGGCGGCTACAACGCCCAGAAGCGCGCGTTCGACTCCGTCGGCACCGGCGAGGTGCTCGTCATCGAGGCCCGCGGCGAGCGCGGCAGCGGCACGGTGGGCGACATGCTCGCTCTGCGCGCGCAGGTCAACGGCGCGGCGGGCATCGTCACCGACGGCGGCGTGCGCGACCTCGCGGTCGTCGCCGCCCTCGACATTCCCGACCTACTCGCGCCGGCCCGCACCCCGCCGTCCTCGGACGCAAGCACGTGCCGTGGGACACCGACCTCACGATCGCCTGCGGTGGCGCGACCGTGCAGCCCGGCGACGTGATCGTCGGCGACGCCGACGGTTTGCTCGTCATCCCGCCCTCCCTCGTCGAGGAGGTCGTGGCCGACGCGATCGAGCAGGAGCGGCGAGGAGGAGTTCATCGCCGAGCAGGTCGCCGCCGGCGAGCGCGTCGACGGACTGTTCCCGATGAACGCCGCGTGGAAAGAGAGGTACGCCGCGTGGCTGACACAGCGCTGACGACGAAGCAGGCTTCGACGCCGAGCAAGTCCCAGCTCGCCTACGAGTTCATCCGCGAGCGCATCGACGACGGCCGTTACGTCTCGGGCTACCGGCTGGTGCTCGGGTCGATCGCCGGCGAGCTCGGCATCAGCGTCGTGCCGGTGCGCGAGGCGATCCGTCGGCTCGAGGCCGAGGGCCTCGTGACGTTCGAGAAGAACGTCGGCGCCCAGGTCGCCTTCCTGCACGACACCGAGTACACGCTACACGATGGAGACGCTCGCGCTCGTGGAGGGCGCAGCCACCCGGCTGTCCGCTCCGCGACTCACCGTCGAGCACCTGCGCCGCGCGCGCGGATCAACGACGCGATGATCGCGAGTCTCGACGCACTTCGATCCGCACCGCTTCACGCAGCTGAATCAGGACTTCCACTCGGTTCTGTTCGAGGAGTGCCCGAACCCGCACATCCTCGACCTCGTCCACCGCGGCTGGAACCGGCTCGCGGTCCTCCGCGACTCGATGTTCGGCTTCGTGCCGGGCCGCGCCCGCGAGTCCGTCGCCGAGCACGAGCAGATCGTGTCGCTCATCGAGGCGGGCGCGGAGCCGCTCGATATCGAGCTGGCCGCCCGCCGGCACCGGCTCGCCACCCTGGACGCCGTCCGTGCGTACCAGGACGAGCACGCCCACCACTGACCTCCGACCACCGACCCCAGACCTGAGGAGCCCCGCGCATGGCGCAGCACTACGTTCCCGAGAACCTCCCCACGACCATCCAGCACTTCATCGACGGCGCAGTTCGTCGACAGCGTCTCCGGCCAGACCTTCGACGTGCTCGACCCGGTGTCCAACGAGACCTACGTGCAGGCCGCCGCCGGGCAGAAGGAGGACATCGACCTCGCGGTCGCCGCCGCGACCCGCGCGTTCAAGGAGGGCCCCTGGCCGCGGATGAAACCACGCGAGCGCGCCCGCGTGCTGAACCGTATCGCCGACACCGTCGAGGCACAGGACGCCCGGCTCGCCGAGCTCGAGACCTTCGACACCGGCCTGCCGATCACCCAGGCGCTCGGCCAGGCCCGTCGGGCCGCGGAGAACTTCCGCTTCTTCGCCGACCTGATCGTCGCGCAGGCCGACGACGCCTACACGGTGCCAGGCAGCCAGCTCAACTACGTCAACCGCAAGCCGATCGGCGTCGCCGGCCTGATCACACCGTGGAACACGCCGTTCATGCTGGAGAGCTGGAAGCTCGCCCCCGCGCTCGCGACCGGCAACACCGTCGTGCTCAAGCCGGCCGAGTTCACGCCGCTGTCGGCGAGCCTCTGGGCCGAGATCTTCCGAGGAGGCCGGCGTGCCCGACGGCGTCTTCAACCTGGTCAACGGTCTCGGCGAGGAGGCCGGCGACGCGCTGGTGAAGCACCCGGAGGTTCCGCTCATCTCGTTCACCGGCGAGAGCCGCACCGGCCAGCTCATCTTCGCCAACGCGGCGCCCGTTCCTGAAGGGCCTGTCGATGGAGCTCGGCGGCAAGTCGCCCGCCGTCGTGTTCGCCGACGCCGACCTCGACGCCGCGATCGACTCGACGATCTTCGGCGTCTTCTCGCTCAACGGCGAGCGCTGCACCGCCGGGTCAGCCGCATCCTCGTCGAGCGGGCGATCTACGACGAGTTCTCGAGCGCTACGCCGCCCAGCGCGAAGCACATCGTCGTCGGCGACCCGCACGACCCGAAGACCGAGGTCGGCGCGCTCGTGCACCCCGAGCACTTCGACAAGGTCATGAGCTACGTCGAGATCGGCAAGGAGCGAGGGTCGCCTCGTCGCCGGCGGCGGCCGGCCCGACGGCTTCGAGACCGGCAACTACGTCGCGCCGACCGTGTTCGCCGACGTGCCGCCCGACGCTCGGATCTTCCAGGAGGAGATCTTCGGCCCGGTCGTCGCGATCACGCCGTTCGACACCGACGACGAGGCGCTGGCGCTCGCCAACGGCGTGCAGCTACGGCCTCGCCGCCTACATCTGGACCAACGACCTGCGAGCGCGCGCACACCTTCGCCCAGGACGTCGAGGCCGGGCATGGTGTGGCTCAACTCGCAACAACGTCCGCGACCTGCGCACCCCGTTCGGCGGCGTGAAGGCGTCCGGGTCTCGGCCACGAGGGCGGCTACCGCTCGATCGACTTCTACACCGACCAGCAGGCCGTGCACATCACGCTCGGCCCCGTCCACACCCCCGTTCGGCGCGAACTGACGCACCGCATCCACCCGACGCACTCGACGAGGACACAGCACCATGAGCATCACCCCGACGGCCCGGAGCCCGTGGTCGGCTGACCGACCCGATCCGCACCGACCGACCCCATCCCGACCCCGACGGCCGCCCCGCCGGACATCCTGCGCTGCGCGTACATGGAGCTCGTGGTCACCGACCTCGCGGCGTCGCCGCGACTTCTACGTCGACGTGCTCGGCCTCGTCGTCACCGAGGAGGACGAGAGCGCCGTCTACCTGCGCAGCGTTCGAGGAGTTCATCCACCACAACCTGGTGCTGCGCAAGGGACCGGTGGCCGCGGTCGCCGCCTTCGCCTACCGCGTGCGCACGCCGGAGGACCTCGACCGGGCCGTCGCGTTCTACACCGAGCTCGGCTGCCGCGTCGAGCGTCGCGCCGACGGCTTCACGACGGGCGTCGGCGACTCGCGTGCGCGTCGAGGACCCGCTCGGGTTCCCGTACGAGTTCTTCTACGACGTCGAGCACGTCGAGCGGCTCGCCTGGCGCTACGACCTGTACACGCCCGGGCGCGCTCGTGCGGCTCGACCACTTCAACCAGGTCACCCCCGACGTGCCGCGCGCCGTGAAGTACATGGAGGATCTCGGCTTCCGGGTCACCGAGGACATCCAGGACGACGGCCGGCACCACCTACGCCGCGTGGATGCGCCGCAAGCCGACCGTGCACGACACCGCCATGACCGGCGGCGACGGGCCGCGCATGCACCACGTCGCGTTCGCCACGCACGAGAAGCACAACATCCTCGCGATCTGCGACAAGCTCGGCGCGCTGCGCATGTCGGACCGGATCGAGCGCGGCCCCGGCCGGCACGGCGTCTCCAACGCGTTCTACCTCTACCTGCGCGACCCCGACGGCCACCGCGTCGAGATCTACACGCAGGACTACTACACGGGCGACCCGGACAACCCGGTCGTCACCTGGGACGTCCACGACAACCAGCGCCGTGACTGGTGGGGCAACCCGGTCGTGCCCTCCTGGTACACCGAGGCCTCCCTCGTGCTCGACCTCGACGGCAACCCGCAGCCGCGTCATCGCGCGCACCGACGACTCAGCGAGATGGACGGTCACCATCGGCGCCGACGGCTTCTCGTACACCCGCAAAGACGACGAACCGAAAGGCTTCAAGCTCGGCACACACGTCTGACCCGCGGTCTGACCCGCGGCCCTGACCCGCCGCCCCGACCCGCCGAAGGGCACGCAAACGCTCGCGTTTTAGGGGCGTTTACGTGCCCCTCGATGGGCTGTCGTCGCCGGTGGTCGGGAGGTGGCGGCTGCGGTGGATTTCGTAGGAGCGCGTGGGGGTGTCCGGGTCGTCGTCGGCAGCCATCGGGCGGTCGGCCATGAATCGCTTGATCAGCCGGGCGAGCTCGTCGGGCTCGCTGAAGTTGATCGCGTGCGCGGCGCCCTCCAACCGGACGATCAGGACGTGGTTGTCCGTCTCCGCCGCGATCTGGCGCACCCGCTCCGGGTCGGGCATCAACGGGTCGCGGTCGCCGATCACGACCAGCGTCGGAACGTCCAGCTCGAGCAGCCGCTCGAGCGACGGGTAGTTGGTGAGCGCGTCGAACATGACGATCGTGCTCGCGATGCCGAACCGGAGGTAGTCGGGCACGGCGACCCTGGCCATCCGTACGGGTTCGCGACCGCCGTCGCGCGCCAGCTGCATCACCGCCCGCGTCATCGGCCGGTTGTAGGCGCCTCCGGCCGGCGACACGAGCACGGCCCGCTCGATGCGGTCGGGATAGTGGTGCGCGAACTCCAGGATCACCGGGCAGCCCATCGAGTTGCCCACGAGCGTCGCGCGCTCGACGCCGCGGTCGTCGAGGAACCGTGCTGCCGCGTGCGCCAGGTCGGGCATGTCGAGTCCGCGCGGCGAACCGCCGCTTCGGCCGAAGCCCGGGAGGTCGGGGACGAATGTGTGGAAGGTGTCGACCAGCCGCTCGGCGGTCGGCAGCAGGTAGCGGCCGGAGAGCCCGAAACCGTGCACGTGCATCATGACGGGCGCACCGGGCGGTCCGGGCGCCTCCCGGTAGAAGACGTCGATGCCGTCGATCCGCGTCCAGTGCTCCGCCAGACTCGATGCCGGCCGGCGTGGGAGGCGGCGCGGTTTCGCTGCACGCTCGTCGGTGCTCATGCTCCCAGGGTGCTCCCGGGGTCGCGGCATCGGCAATGCGCTTTCTTCGGTCCGCTCGCTCCGGTCGCCGCCCGCGGTGACCGTGCGCCGAGGGGCACGTTAACGCCCCTCAGACGCCCGCGTTTTGGGGGCCATTTCGTGCCCCTCGGCGGCCTCCCAGCGCCCCGAACTGCAGCGACTCGCGCGGCGTCCGGCTGGTGGAGCTTCCGGGCCGCCCCGAGCGCATGCTGTTCACGCTGACGCGCGTCGCGCGTGTCGGGCACCCCGCGGTCGTGGCGTTTCGGGAGGCGCTGGCGCGGGCGCTGGGGTGAGGTGCGTCCCGTCGCCCGGTGCGTTCCGGCGGCGCGCCCGCGTCGACTAGCGTTCTCTTCGGGGGCGTCCGCGAACGCCCCCGGGGCCACGTGAGGAAGGTGCGTCGATGATCGCAGGGATCGAGACCGGCGGGACGAAGATCGTCTGTGGTGTGGCCGACCGGAAGAACCTGACCGAGCCCACCTCGATCCGCCGGTTCCCGACGACGACGCCGGAGGAGACCCTCGGCCGCATCGCCGACTTCCTCGCGGAGGTCGGCCCCGTGGAGGCCGTGGGCATCGCCTCCTTCGGCCCTGTCGACGCCGACCCGGCGTCGCCGCACTACGGATTCGTGACCTCCACCCCCAAGCCGGGCTGGAAGAACACCGACGTGCTCAGCGCAGTGCGCGCCGCCGCGAACGCCCCCGCGGCGTTCGTCAGCGACGTCACGGGCGCCGCGATCGGCGAGTCCCGCGCCGGCGCCGGGCGGGGAGCGCGCAACGTCGGCTACGCGACGATCGGCACCGGTGTCGGTGTCGGCCTGGTGGTCGACGGCAACGCGCTCATCGGCAACGGCTGGCCGGAGCTCGGGCACCTGCTGGTGCGTCGCCACCCGGCCGACCGATTCGAGGGCCACTGCCCGTACCACGGCGACTGCCTGGAGGGCCTCACCGCCGGGCCTGCCGTGCTGGCCCGCTGGGGCGTCGACGCGTCGTCGTTCCCTGCGGAGCAGAAGGACGAGGCGTTCGACATCCTCGCCTACTACATCGCGCAGCTCGCGTGGACGACGGTGGTGACTCTCGGCCTCGACCGCCTCGTGCTCGGCGGCGGTGTGATGCTCGCCCCCGGGCTGCTCGAGCGCACCTGGCCGGTGCTGACCTCCATCGCCGGAGGCTACGGCCCGCCGCAGGTCGCGACGGGCGACCCGCGCGACCTCCTCGTCGCCCCGGGCCTGGAGGGGAAGTCCGGACTGGTCGGCGCCCTCAGCCTGGCCGCCGACCTGGTGTCCTGACGGCGATCGCATCCAGTTGGCAGGACATGCCGTCTCGGCGCGTGCGCTCGCGGCGTGTCCTGCCAACTCGATGCCCTGCCTCGCGCGCGGTCGCGCCCGGCTAGATCTCGACGTCGCTGCCCATGGTGACGGTGCGGAGGGCGGGGAGGCCGAACCGGGCCGCCGGGTCGGCCGCGTTGTGGGCGAGCGCCACGAACAGCCCGCGGCGCCACGGCACCATGCCGTGGTGGCGGGTCTCGCGGATCGCGCCGCGCGAGATGAAGTACGAGGCCTTCTTGAAGTTCGCCGAGTCGAGCGGCAGTACCCCGACCCGCACGGCCGACCGCAGGGCGCGCGGGATGTCGGGGTCGTCGGAGAAGCCGAACCGGATGCCGAGGAATTCGATCCCGTCGTCGCCGTAGCCGAGGGCGTCGTACTCGAAGGCCTCCTCGGGCGGCACGTGCGGCACCGGCGCGACGCTCACCGAGACGATGATCACATGCTCGTGCAGGATGTGGTTGTGCTTGACGTTGGCCCGCAGGGCCAGCGGGGTCGTGTCCTTGTTCGGGTGCGGGAAGATCGCGATCCCCGGAACGCGCGGCAGCTGCAGCCGGCGCACCTCCTCGATGAAGTCGGCGAGCGAGCCCTCCTTGCGTTTGCGGTCTGCCTGCACCAGGAAGCGTCCGCGACGCCACGTCGTCATGATGAGGATGACGACGGCCGCGATCAGCAGCGGCACCCAGCCTCCATTGATGATCTTGGAGAGGTTGCCCGCCAGGAACGAGAGCTCGAGCCCGCCGAAGGCGACGGCGGCCAGCACGATCTTCCACGGCGCCCAGCGCCAGAGCGGGCGCGCGACGAGCAGCAGCAGCACCGTGTCGACGACCAGCGCGCCCGTGACGGAGATGCCGTACGCGGTCGACAGTCGGTCGGAGGAGCCGAACGAGAGCGTCACCGCCATGACGCCGATGAACAGCAGGATGGTGACCGCCGGCATGTAGATCTGGCCGCCTTCGCGCAGGGAGGTCTGCTGGATCTTCAGCGGCGGCAGGAGGCCGAGCTGCACCGCCTGCCGCGACAGCGAGTACGCACCGGAGATGACGGCCTGGCTCGCGATCACAGTCGCCGCGGTGGCGAGGATGACGACAGGGAGGCGTCCCCACTCCGGGATGAGCAGGAAGAACGGGTTGGCGCGCGCGGCCGGGTCGTGCAGCACGAGCGCGGCCTGACCGAGGTAGTTGAGCACGAGCGCGGGGAAGACCAGGAAGAACCAGGCGCGGCTGATAGGCGAGCGGCCGAAGTGGCCCATGTCGGCGTAGAGCGCCTCCGCACCGGTGATGACGAGGACGACCGCGCCCAGCGCGACGAACGAGAGCACGGGACGCTCGACGATGAAGGCGAACGCGTAGGTCGGCGAAAGGCCGAGCAGCACTGAGGGGAATTGGACGACCATCGCCAGCCCGGCCGCCGCGATGACGAGGAACCACAGCACCATGACCGGGCCGAACAGGGCACCGACCTTGCCGGTGCCGAACCGCTGCACCGCGAAGAGCGCGACCAGGATGACCGCCGCGATCGGGATGACGAGGTGCGAGATCGCCGGCACGGTGACGTGGAGGCCTTCGACCGCGGACAGCACACTGATCGCGGGGGTGATGATCGAGTCGCCGTAGAAGAGGGCGACGCCGACGATGCCGATCACGAGCAGGGTGCCGGCCTTGCCCGCTTTCGAGGCGTAGAGCCGCTGCGCGAGCGCGGCCAAGGCCATCACGCCGCCCTCGCCGTCGTTGTCGGCGCGCATCAGGATCCCGATGTACTTGATCGAGACGATGATCGTGACGCTCCAGAAGATCAGGGAGATCACGCCGAAGACATCGTCCTGCTGCGCCCTGACCGCTCCGCCGTCCAGCAGGAAGACGGTCTTCAGGGCGTAGAGCGGACTGGTGCCGATGTCGCCGAAGACCACGCCGAGTGCCGAGAGGGCGGCGGCGTACATGATCCGCTTGCGGCGGTCTGTCCGCGCCGGAGCGGGTAGCTCGTCGTCCACGTCTTCGTGCGTGACGGCAGCGTGTTTCTCGTGCACGCGGGCCACGCTACCCCGGTTGAGCTGCGCCGCTATTGCATGAGCGGCGCGGCGACGATCATCAGCCTCGATCGCGCCGGCTTCCTTCCCACCATCCTCAAGGACGACATCGCCTGATCCGGCGCCGGTCAGCGGTACCGGTAGAGCCGGACCCGTTGCACGGCGAACCGGCCCGGCTCGAGACGCACGTGCCTGCCCTGGTGCGTCTGGTCGCCGCCCAGCCAGCGCCCATGCCGCCAACTCGCCGCGGTGCTGCTCTCCGTCTCGAAGCGACCTTCCGCGCACGAGAGGATGCCGACCAGGTCGCCGGCCGGGTCGACCGGGTGGAAGGTGAGCGTCACGCCAATGCCGGCGACCACGAGTTCGTCGGCACCGGTGCGGACGACCATCGCCGCCGCGGGCAGCCGAGTGCTGCCGCGGGCGTCGCCGGACTCGTTGAGGACGCCGTCGGCCAGGTCGGGTGCGGGGGAGTGCTCGTACGTCGCCTCGAGGACCACATCGCCGAGGCGTACGCGGTGCGGCGATCGCATGTCGTTCGTCGGCGGGAGGAGCCCGGTCATGGCGTCGGTTCCGGCGTGCTCGGCGATGAGCGGGGTGAGCTGTTCCACGACGTCGAACGCCTGGGTCAGGTAGCTGCCGGCCTCCTCGGAGATCGTCTCGATGCCGAACGGGCAGAACCCGAGAGCACTGTGCTTTCCGTACGCATACAGGGCGTTCGCCGCCGCGTCGATGCTGCGCAGCGCCTCCGCCACGAAGAGCGGGTTGCCCGCGTCCACGTACGCGTCCGCCCAGTCGGCGAAGTTCGGGAAGTAGATGTCGGGCGCCAGGAAGTCCAGGCTCGGAGCTGCGGCGCGCCAGATCTCGGCGAGGTGCGGGAGCGGCCCGGCGCTCGGGTACTGCCCCGGCTGCGCCCCCGGCCGGATGAGCGCGGCGTTGGTGTACATCGGGAGGGCCAGCTCGGCCTTCCCTGCGACCACGACGTGTTCGACGTACCGGGCGAAGGCCCAGGCCATGAAGCGCTCTTCGGTGGCGGGGGAGTCGCCGAACACCTCGGTCCAGGTCCCCGGCTCCGTGTCCTTCGGAAGCGCGTCGGCGGGAACGGGACCGCGGAAGGCCGCTTCGGCCGCGTCGCTGTGGTCCCGCGCCTGGGGGATCATGCCGATCTCGTTCTCGACCTGGACGAGGACGACCGTGTGCTGGTCGTCGACCTCCCGCAGGTGCCGCAGGAGGGCGGCGAAGGCGCGGGCGTCGGCGTCGCGGCTGGCATCGGAGAACGGGGTGAGGATCTCCAGCGCCCGGCCGTCGGAGGTGCGCGCTCGTGGGAAGCGGCGGGTGTCGGTCTTCACCCAACCCGGGGCATAGCACGACATGCTGTTCTTCCAGCTGCCGAACCAGAGCAGCACCAGGCGCATCCCGTGCGTGCGTGCGTCGTCGAGCAGTTCGTCGATGAGTGTCCAGTCGAACTCGCCCTCCGCGGGCTCCACGACGTGCCAGTAGACGGGAGCGAGCACGGTGTTGAGTCCGAGGCTTTCGAGTTTCGGCCAGAACTCGGCCAGGTAGGTGCGCTCGGCACCCGAGTTGGTCAGCTCGCCGCCGCGGATGACGAAGGAGGCGCCGTCGACGATCAGCCGTGCCGCGGGCCCGCTGCGGTCGAGTCGGGGGAGGGGCGTCGTCCGGTTCACCAGTCGTGCACCGTCCCGTCGGCGAGACGGCTGACCGGAAGGTAGCGCGGCGTGTACGGATAGCGGGCGGCGGCGGCCTCGTCGAACTCGACGCCGAGTCCGGGAGCGTCCCCCGGGTGAAGGTACCCGTCGTCGAATCGGTAGCCGGTGCGAAAGACCTCGTCGGCGGGCGACGGATGCGGCATGTACTCCTGGATGCCGAAGTTCGGCACCGCGAGGTCGAGGTGGAGGGCGGCGGCCAGCGAGATCGGGGAGAGGTCGGTCGCCCCGTGCGATCCCGTGCGGACGCCGTAGAGCTCGGCGAGGGAGAAGATCCGGCGGAGGTGGGTGATCCCGCCCGCGTGCGTCACCGACGCTCGGACGTAGTCGATGAGCCGTTCCGTGATGAGCTGCTGGCAGTCCCAGATCGAGGTGAAGATCTCGCCCACCGCGATCGGTGTCGTCGTGTGCGAGCGGATCAGGCGGAAGGCGCTCTGGTCCTCCGCCGGCGTCGGATCCTCCAGCCACCACATCCGATAGGGCTCGAGCTGTGCGCCGAGGCGCGCCGCCTCGATGGGCGTCAGCCGATGGTGCACGTCGTGGAGCAGGTGGACGCCGGAGCCGAACTGCTCGCGCACGTGGCTCATGAGTCGCGGCGCGAAGTCAAGGTAGCGCGCGGAGTCCCAGACGTCCACGTCCGGAAGCGACCCGTTCGCGGGCTCGTATGTCGTCGCGGATCCTGCCGCGATTCCGTAGGTGTGGTCTAGCCCGGGGACGGAAGCCTGAACGCGGATCGCCCTGTACCCGGTGTCGAGGAACTTCTGCACCGACCCGTCGAGGACGTCGAACGTGTGCCCGCTGGCGTGACCGTACACGAGCACGCCGTCTCGGGAGGCGCCGCCGAGCAGTTCGTACACCGGGAGGCCGGCGAGCTTGCCCTTGATGTCCCACAGCGCCATGTCGACGGCGGAGATCGCGGTCATCGCGACGGCGCCGCGGCGCCAGTACGAGCCCTTGTAGAGATAGTTCCAGGTGTCCTCGATGCGGCGGGCGTCGCGTCCGATCAGCAGTGGACGGATGTGGTCGGTGAGGGTGGAGGCCACCGCCAGCTCCCGGCCGTTGAGCGTGGCGTCGCCGACTCCGACGACGCCGTCCTCTGTCTCGATCACCAGGGTGACGAAGTTGCGGCCGGGCGAGGTGACGACGACGCGGGCGTCCGTGATCTTCATGTGCCTGTCCAGGTCCTTCCGGTCGGCGGTGCAAACTACCATACAAGTACTGCAATCCCAGTGCCAAAACGACCGCTTATACTCGGGCCATGAACAGCAAGTCCGGAGAGCGCAGCTCCACGCGGGGGCGAGTGCTCGCCCAGCTGCGCCAGCGCATCGTCTCCCTCGATCTGGCTCCTCGCGCGTCGCTGTCGGAGAACGACCTCGCAAGCGAGCTCGGCGTGAGCAGGACGCCTGTGCGGGAGAGCCTGATCATCCTGCGCGAGGAGGGCCTCGTGCGCGTCTACCCGCAGATCGGCTCGTTCGTCGCCCCGATCGACGTGGGGCGCGTCGCCGAGGCGCAGTTCATCCGCGAGGCGCTCGAGTGCGCCGCGCTCACGCAGGTCGTATCCGATGTGTCCGCGGACCTCCTCACACCGCTGTACGAGAGCCTCGAGGCGCAACGGACCGCGGAGCGGGAGGGGGATGGCGAGCGCTTCTTCGAGCTCGACGAGGAGTTCCACCTGCACCTGTTGCGGCTCTCGGGCCACGACGGCATCTGGTCGACGGTCGTCGCCGAGAAGGCCCACCTCGACAGGGCGCGCCGCCTCAGCCTGGTCGACGCGCGTCCGATCGGCACCCTGATCGAACAGCACGCGGCTGTCGTCGACGGGGTGCGGGACGGTCGGGTCGAGGCTGGGGTGGAGGCCCTCCGCGAGCATCTGCGCATGGTGTTCGAAGACATCGAGAAGATCCGCGCACGGCATCCGGAGCTCTTCTCGACGGGCGAGGATCGGCCCACCCGAAGGATGGTCGCGACGCTCTCCTGAACGCGGCCGTCGTAGCCGACGCCGCCCGGTCGCATTGACACATTCTGCATGCTAGTGCTTGTATGGCAGTCTCGGTCGCGCAGTTGGCACGAGCCTGGGCGGGTTTCGGCGACGGCGACGTACATTCGAAGGAGAACGAGATGAAGAGCAGGACGCGCAGGCTGGCGCTGGCCGTCGCCGCGCTCGCGGCGGCCGCTTCGCTGGCAGGATGCAGCGCGGGGGCGGACGCCGAAGGGAGCGCAAGCGGTTCGAGAACCCTGAAGTTCTGGTCGTGGAACGACATGGGCCCGGCCACCGAAGCGTGGAACTCGGCCAACCCGGACCTTCAGGTGCAATTCGAGAAGCTCGCCTCCCAGCAGGACTACTTCAGCAAGGTCTCCGCGGCCGTGAAGTCCGGCAAGAACGCCCCCGACATCGTGCAGGTCGACTATACCAACCTGCCATCGAACATCGTGGCCGGGCTTCTGCAGGACATCTCGACGTACACCGGCGACGTGAAGAGCCGGTTCAGCGCCGCGAACTGGAACCAGGTCGAGGTCGGGTCCGGGGTGTACGGCATCCCCCAGGACACCGCGCCGCTGGTGCTCTACTACCGCGCCGATGTCTTCGAGCAGAACGGCCTGGCCGTACCGGAGACGTGGTCGGACTACGAGAAGGCCGCCGCCGTGCTCAAGACGAAGCAGCCGGAGTCGTACATCTCGTCGTTCGCCAGCAACGGAGCCGCCTGGTTCGCCGCCCTGTGCCAGCAGAACGGCGCCCAGTGGTACACGGTCAACAAGAGCTCCTGGTCCGTCGACATCGACGACCCGCAGTGCGCGGCCGTCGCCGACTACTGGCAGAAGATGCTCGACTCCCAGTACGTCAAGGGCGACCAGAACTGGCAGCCGGCGTGGTTCAAGCGGTTCGCCGATGGAACGTACGTCACCTGGATCGGCCCGGCGTGGGGCACGGCCGCGCTGAAGACCAACGCCCCGGACCTGAGCGGCAAGTGGGCCGTCGCCCAGCTCCCGTCCTGGAAAGCCGGGGAGAGCACATCGGCGTTCTGGGGCGGCTCCGCCCTGTCGGTGACGACGAGCTCGACGAAGGCGGCGGATGCCGTGAAGTTCATCACCTGGGTCAACACCTCCTCCGAGGCCCAGAAACTGCTCAACGACGAGCTCGGGATCTTCCCGTCCGCCGAGAACGGCAGCACTCTCGCGGCATTCACCACACCCGACCCGTACTTCTCCGGCCAGAAGCTCGGCCCGGTGTTCGCCGAGGCATCCTCCGGGAAGGCGTCGTCGTGGACGTGGGGTCCGACCGAGACCGACACCCAGGGTGTCCTCAACGACGGCTTCGCGAGCGTGATCAACGGAACGACGACGCTGAAGGACGTGCTGAGCGAGGCGCAGAAGCAGACGGTCGCCGCCATGAAGCAGAAGGGCCTCGAGGTCGAATAGCCGTGTCCAGCTCCCTCCTCACGGCGGAGACGAGAACGGCGCGGAGGAAGAGGGGATCACGGGACTGGCGTTTCGCCTGGATCTTCCTGGCCCCCTTCCTCCTGCTCTTCCTCCTGTTCCGCATCGTCCCCGTGGTGTTCGCCATCGGGCAGAGCCTCTTCACCCAGACCAGCAGCGGCACCGGTTTCGGCGCCGCGACCGTCGACTTCGCCGGCCTCGCGAACTACGCTCGCGCGCTCACCGATCCCACCCTGCTGACCGCCGCAGGTCGCGTCCTGCTCTACGGTGTGGTCCAGGTGCCGGTCATGCTGGTGCTCGCGCTGGCGATGGCCCTACTGTTCGACTCCGGGATGGTCCGTCTGAAGCGGGCGCTCCAGCTCTTCTCGTTCCTCCCGTACGCGGTGCCCGGCGTCATCGGGTCGATCATCTGGGCGTTCCTGTACGTGCCGGGGATCAGCCCGATCGTCAACGCGCTGCAGTCCCTGGACCTGCCCGCCGACTTCCTGTCGCCGCACACCGTGCTGTGGTCGATCGCCAACGTGACGACGTGGCAGTGGACCGGCTACAACATGATCATCATCTTCTCGGCGCTGCAGGCGCTTCCGCGCGACATCTTCGAAGCCGCGAAGCTGGACGGCGCGACGGGATGGCAGGCCGCCACGCTGATCAAGGTCCCGCTGGTCATGCCGGCGATCGTGCTGACAGCGCTCTTCTCGATCATCGGGACCCTGCAGCTCTTCTCGGAGCCGATGGTGCTGAAGACCCTGACGGGCAACGTGACCTACAACTACACGCCGAACATGTTCGTCTACAACCTCGCGTTCGGCACCAACGACGCATATTACGCAGCCGCGGTCTCCGTCGTGATGGCCGTCGCGACCTTCCTGCTGTCGCTCGGGCTGCTCAAACTGCTGCAGAGGAGATCGGACGATGACTGAAGCGCCGACCATCGAGACGGCTCGGCCACCGGCCGACCCGTCGCCGCGCAGTCCCCGGAGTGCGCGCCCCGGCGCCTCCGGCACGCCGGCCGCGCACGCGCGGGCAGGCACCACCATCCTGACCGCCGTGGCGATCGCCCTGGCGCTGTACTTCCTCATCCCGATCCTGTGGATGGTGTTCGCCTCGACCAAGAGCACCAGCGATCTGAACACCAGTTTCGGATTCTGGTTCGCACAGCCGCACTTCGTGCAGAACGTTCAGGATCTCTTCGCCTATCAGAACGGCATCTTCTTCCGGTGGATGGGGAACTCGCTGATCTACTCGGGGCTCGGTGCCCTGGGTGCGACGCTGATCTCGGCCGCGGCCGGTTACGCACTGGCGAAGTACTGGTTCCGCGGCCGCGACGCGATCATGGCGGTGATCCTGGGCGGCGTCCTGATCCCGGAGACGGTGTTGGCCCTTCCCACCTACCTCCTGCTCAACTCCCTCGGCCTGGTGAACACCTACTGGGCGGTTCTCCTGCCGTGCCTGGGGAGCATATTCGGCGTGTTCCTCTCCCGTATCTACATCTCGGCGTCCGTGCCCCGGGAGATCCTGGAGGCGGCGCGCGTCGACGGCGCGGGCGAGTTCCGTGTCTTCGCGACGATCGTGATGCGGATGATCGTGCCGTGCCTGGTGACGATCTTCCTGTTCAACTTCATATCGATCTGGAACAACTTCTTCCTCCCGCTCATCGTGCTGAACGACCAGAGCCTGTGGCCGGTGACGCTCGGGCTGTACTCCATGCAGCAGTCGGCCCAGAGCAGCCCGGACCTCGTGCGGCTGGTCGTCATGGGATCGATGCTGTCGACCATCCCGCTCGTCGTCCTGTTCCTGACGCTTCAGCGCTACTGGCGCAGCGGCATCACCTCGGGGGCGCTGAAATAGATGAGTGGCGATGCCTTCTTCGCGACGAGCGACCCGTGCTGGCTCGCGTCGGCGCTTCATCACCCGGTGCGGGAGCGTACGGTCGACGTGCTGGGCGACGGGCTGCTGACCCGGACGGTCGCCGGGGAGCTGGCGGCCATCGGCGCCCAGGGCGTCTCCCGGTCGCTCCGCTCCGGGAGCGATGTCGTCTTCGGGACGATCGGCGCGCTGCGGGAGGCCGGGGTCGAACCGGCGGCCGTCGCCGCGCTCGCGGAGCGGTGCGCAGGCATCTCCGACGAGGGGTTCGTGCTCCAGGTCGTCGACGAGACGCTCTACGTGACGGCGCGCAGCGGGCCCGGACTCGTCTACGGTCTCTTCCGACTCCTCCGCGAGTCCCTTCGCGACGGCGAGTGGGATGCAGGGCTCGAGATCGTGGAGAGCCCCGCTCGGCCCGTCCGGATGCTCGACCACTGGGACAACCTGAACGCCGACGGCCCGATGGGCAGTGTCGAGCGGGGCTACGCCGGCTCCTCGATCTTCTTCCAGGAGGGTCGGATCGTCGCGGATAGGAGCCGGCTGGTCGACTATGCCCGTCTGCTTGCCTCGGTGGGGATCAACGCGGTGGCGATCAACAATGTCAACGTCCACGACGCGGAGGCGCGACTCCTCGTCGACCACCTGGCCGATCTCGCGATCGTCGCCGCGATCTTCCGCCGCTACGGGATCGCGCTGTTCGCCAGCGTGGATTTCGCAGCCCCGCTTCGGGTCGGCGGACTCGCGACTGCGGACCCGGCCGCGCCGGAGGTGCAGACCTGGTGGGCCGAGCTGACGGCAAACGTGTACCGCGCCATCCCCGACTTCGGCGGATACGTCGTGAAAGCGGACTCCGAGGGTCGGCCGGGGCCGTTCGAGTACGGGCGCGGACATGCGGACGGGGCCAACCTGCTCGCCCGGGCACTGCGCCCCTTCGGCGGGACGGTGTTCTGGCGGTGCTTCGTCTACGACTCGCAGCAGGACTGGCGCGACCGGTCGACCGATCGCGCGCGTGCCGCCTACGATCACTTCGCGCCGCTGGATGGGACCTTCGACGACAATGTGATCCTGCAGGTCAAGGCCGGCCCGATGGACTTCCAGGTCCGCGAGCCGGTCTCGCCGTTGCTCGGTGCGCTGGAGGCCACGAATGTCGTGGTCGAGCTGCAGATCACCCAGGAGTACACGGGGCACCAGATCGACCTCTTCTACCTGCCGCGGACGTGGGAGGAGGTGCTCCGGTTCGACCTCGACGGACCAGGGGTTCCGTCCGGTGGCGCACGGACCGTCGCCGCCATCACGGCGTCGCCGGACGGCGCGCGCCGGACCGGGATCGTCGCCGTCTCGAACGTGGGGGCCGACCCGTCGTGGACAGGGCATCCACTCGCCCAGGCGAATCTGTACGGATTCGGGCGCCTGGCCTGGTCGAACGAGGTTTCGAGCTCGGAGATCCTGGACGAGTGGATCCGGCTCACGTTCGACCTCCCGGAGCCTGCCGCCCGCTCGGTTCACGAGTTGATGTGGGAGTCGCCGGTCGTCTATGAGGACTACACGGCGCCGCTCGGCGTCGGCTGGATGGTCACCCCGCACGTGCACTACGGCCCGAGCGTGGACGGCTACGAGTACTCGCGGTGGGGAACGTACCATTTCGCGGACCACGCGGGAATCGGCGTCGACAGGACCCTCGCCACCGGCACCGGCTTCGCCGGACAGTACGCGCCCGACTGGGCCGAGTGCTACGAGAGCTCGGGAGCGGTGTCCGGACGAGTTGCTGCTCTTCTTCCACCACGTGTCGTACGAGCACCTCCTGCACTCGGGCTCGACGGTCATCCAGCACATCTACGACAGCCACTTCCGAGGCGTCGAGCGGGTCGAGGCGATGGGGCGGACCTGGGCCGAACTGCGCAGTTCCGTGCCGGCTGCGGTGCACGAGGAGGTCGCCTCCCGACTCGATCGGCAACTCGCGAACGCTCGAGAGTGGCGCGACCAGGTGTGCACGTACTTCTTCCGCGCATCGGGATCGCCGGACGAGCGCGGTCGGCGGATCTACTGACGCTCGGGCGCACGCTCGAAGCCCGCGCGCCGAGGGGCACGTAAACGCCCCTAAAACCAGGTGGCGGGTTTTAGGGGCGTTTGGGTGCCCCTCGGTCAGTGCACGGGCGCCGGGTCGGTCGGGGTGTCGGCGCGTGCATCGGGCGCGGCCACCGGCGCGGGCTGCCGCCGCCGGTAGAGCAGGGCCGAGAGCACGGCGCCGAAGGCGAACAGCCCCGCGCTGAACCAGTATGCGGTCGCGTAGCTGTGCACGGCTGCCTCCTGCACGACCTGCGGCGTCGGCGGCAGGTGCGCCGACAGGTAGCCGGTCAGCGCGGTCGCCGCGAGCGTGTTGAGGAGGGCCGTGCCGATCGAGCCGCCGACCTGCTGGCTCGTGTTCACGAGCGCGGAGGCCACGCCGGCGAAGTGGCGGTCGACTCCGAGCGTCGCGGTCTGGATCGCCGCGGGCATGATCGAGCCCATGCCGACGCCCATCACCATGAGCGCGGGGAGGATCTCGGTGCCGTAGTTCGCGGTGACGCCGAGGCGGGTCAGCAGCAGCATCCCGGAGCCGGCGATCACCATACCGATCGGCACCATGACCTTCGGACCGAACTTCGGCACGAACAGGTTGGTCGAGAACTGCGCGGCGATGACCAGCATCACGATCATCGGCAGGAAGGCGAGGCCGGTCTGGATGGGACTGAACTTCAGCGTCGTCTCGAGGTAGTAGGTGACGAACAGGAAGATGCCGAACATCCCGGAGCCGGCGATGAGGATCGAGCTGTAGGAGGCGCCGCGGTTGCGGTCGAGCACGATCGGCAGCGGGAGGAGCGGGTGCGATGCTCGGCGCTGCCAGAGCACGAACGCGATCAACAGCACGCCGGAGGCGGCGAGGAAGCCCCACGTCATCGGCGAGCCCCAGCCGTCGCTCTCGGCGTTGGAGAAGCCGTAGACCAGCGAGAACAGCGCTCCGGACACGAGCACGGTGCCGGGGATGTCGAGTTTCGGGCGCGGCTCGGTGCGGTGGCCGGCTGCGACGAAGACCGTCGCGAGGATGATCGCGGCGATCGCGATGAAGACATTGATGTAGAGGTTCCAGCGCCAGTCGAACTGCTCGGTCAGCACACCGCCGAGCAGCAGGCCGACCGCACCGCCGGCTCCGGCGATCGCTCCGAAGATGCCGAACGCGCGGGCGCGCTCCTTCGGCACGGTGAAGGTCGTGGTGAGCACGGCGAGGGCGGTCGGGGCGAGCAGCGCGCCGAACGCGCCCTGGAGCGCTCGGGCGCCGACGAGCAGCCCGAACGTGCCGGCGGCGCCGCCCAGTGCGGAGGCGCCGGCGAAGCCGATGAGGCCGATGATGAAGGCGCGCTTGCGGCCGATGAGGTCGGAGATGCGGCCGCCGAGCAGCAGGAGGCTGCCGAAGGCGAGCGAGTAGGCGGTGACGATCCACTGGCGGTCGGCGTTGGAGAAGCCGAGGTCTTGCTGGGCAGCGGGGAGGGCGATGTTCACGACCGTCGAGTCGAGCACGACCATGAGCTGAGCCAGGGCGACGGTGACGAGCGTCCACCAGCGCCGCGAGTGCGGAACGGTGCCGCCGAGGGCCGCGGGCGCGGCCGAAGAAACGGGAGAGGTCTGGGTCATGCCGGTCAGCATATACGAAACTCAGCAGTTTCGGATCTACTGAGTTCTAAAATTAACCTTAGAATGGTCCGAACGACATCGAAACACCAGACATCGACACCAGGGAGACGGCCGCGATGACGCAGCTCGACACCACCGGGTCCGCTCCGCGGCTCGGCCGAAAGCGCGACCACACGCGCGACGCCGACATCCTCGACGCCGCCCTCGAGGTCCTCGCCGAGACCGGCTACGACCGCATGACCATGGACATGGTGGCCGCTCGCGCCAAGGCGGGCAAGGCGACCGTCTACCGGCGCTGGGCCTCCAAGGGCGAACTCGTCGTCGACGCGATCGCGTGCATGAAGAAGAACGACATCGACTTCGAGCATCTGCCCGACACCGGCACCCTGCGCGGCGACCTGGTCGCGATGATCAAGCCGCACGCCATCGAGGACGGCGAGCGCAAGCTGCAGATCATGGCGGGGCTCACCTCCATGCTCGCCCGCGACCCCGACTTGGTGGACGCGGTGACGGCGGCGATCGTGGAGCCGCGCGCCTCCGTCAACCGGCTCTTCATGCGCCGCGCGATCGAGCGCGGCGAGATCTCCGCCGACACAGACGTCGAGACCCTGGCGATGATCATGCCGTCGATGACGGCCTACCGGGTGCTCATCCTGCAGCAGCCCGTCGACCGCGCCTATCCTGATCTCGCTCATCGACGGCGTGCTGCTGCCGGCCATGGGCATCCGGCCCGCAAGCTGATCGGCCTCAGCCCCGATCGGGTAGGCGACCGACATTCGTGACGAATCGCGCGTTCGCGCGGCGTTTTCACGACATTCGTGACGAATCGCATCGCGTGGGTGCTCGGAGCTCATCCTTCCGGATGACCGGTCCGCATCCCTGGACGGATGGAACGGCAGCAGAAATCCCACATTCTGGTGGGATGCATGACACCAGCGCGCGTCGATTCGCGAGCCACGGGGGCCGATGATGTCGTGGACCTCCGAGCTCGTCGTCCACGACGAAGCGATCCGCTCGAATGCCGCCTACTTCGCCGCCGCCACCGGAGGCCGTCTGATGGCCGTGCTCAAGGCCGATGCGTTCGGGCACGGTGCGATCGCGCAGTCCGTCCTCCAGGCGGGCGCCACCTCCATCGGCGTCACTTCCATCGACGAGGCGCTTGCTCTGCGGACCGCCGGAGTGCGGGCGCCGATCCTGAGCTGGCTCAATCCCGTCGACGCCGATTTCGCGGCGGCCGTCAGCGCTGACATCGACCTCGCTGTGCAGAGCACCCGGCTGCTGCACGCGGTCAGCCGCGCGGCGGCGCGTCTCGGGAGGTGCGCCCGCGTGCACCTGCACATCGACGTCGGCATGGCGCGCGACGGCGCTCCGGCCTCCGAGTGGCCCGCGCTCTGCGGCGTCGCGCGCGAACTGGAGGCGCTCGGCAGCGTCCGTATCGTCGGGGTGATGGGCCACATGTCGTGCGCCGACCGGCCTGACCACCCGCAGAACCGGCGTGAGCGGCTGGTCTTCACCAATGCCGTGAGAACTGCGCAGCGGCGCGGCCTGTCGCCCTCGGTCGTCCACCTGGCTGCGACGGCTGCGACCGTGACCGGGGTCGGCTCCGGGTTCGGGCTGCACCGCATCGGCGCCGGGCTGTTCGGGATCGACCCGTCGGGCACGTCCGACCGCCTCCGTCCCGCGCTCTCGCTGACGACGACCGTCGTCGGGTCCAGGGAGGTCGCGGCGGGAACCGGCATCGGCTACGGGTTGGAGCACATCGCCGATCGACGCACGAATCTCGCTCTGCTCCCCGTCGGCTACGGCGACGGCCTCCCGCGCGCGGCTTCGGAGCGCGCCGAGGTGCTGGTGCGCGGCCGTCGTCGGCCGGTCGTCGGACGGTTCTCGATGGACATGGTGGTCGTGGACACGGGCGACGACCTCCTTGCACCCGGTGAGACGGTCACGGTCTTCGGCCCGGGCGATCACGGTGAACCGACCGTCGCCGAATGGGCAGGTTGGTCGGGCACGATCGAGCACGAGATCGTCACCCGGATCGGCAGCCGGGTCGCACGCATCCACCGGTCGACGGCGTCGAGCACAGCGACTGAGGAGGCCGCCCATGCCTGAGCCGAGCATCCGCCGCGTCGCCGTGATCGGCGGCGGCGCCAACGACGAGCACGACGTATCGCTCGCCTCGGCTGCCGCCGTCGTGCGCGCCGTCCGCACCCTCGGCCTGACCGCTGTCCCGTTGACGATCGACCGGCGTGGAGGCTGGCGGCTCGATGATCTCGGCGCGGTGCTCCCGGCGCAGGCGATCGCCCGCTTGGCCTCGTGCGATGTGGCGTTCCCCGTGCTCCACGGGGTGGACGGTGAGGACGGCGCGGTCGCCGGGCTGCTGCGCCTGACGGGCGTGCCGTTCGTCGGCTCCCCGGTGCGCGCCGGCGCGCTCGGCATGGACAAGTGGGTCACCAAGCTCGTCGCGGGGACGCTCGGTATCCGCACTGCACCCGGTGCGCTCGTCGACGATTGCACGCGCGTCGTCGAACGCCTCCACCTCGAGCCGCCGTTCGTCGTGAAGCCGACGACCGGCGGCTCGAGCAATGGGGTCTCCGTGGTCACGGAGGCCGGCCGGCTCGATGCCGCGATCGAGACGGCGCGGGCGGCCGGCGGCGCCGCGCTGGTCGAGGCGTTCGTCGCCGGACGCGAAGTGGACATCGCATTGTTCCGGGACAGCGACGGCGAACTGCGCGTCGGCTCGACCCTCGAGATCGCGGTTCCCGAAGGAGCGGTCTTCGGCCGGGAGCAGAAGTACGACGGGTCGGCGGAGTTCACTCTGCCTGCGCGGATCACCGCCGACGAGCACGCCGAAATCGACCGGGCCGCGCGAGCCCTCTACGCCACGCTCGGCTGCGCCGGCGTCGCCCGCTTCGACTTCTTCGTGACCGCGGACGGCGTCGTGTTGAACGAGGTGAACACCGCGCCCGGCTTCACCGAGCAGTCCCAGGTGCCGCGGATGTACGCCGCGACCGGACTCGACTACCCGGCTCTCGTCGCCGCGCTGCTCGAAGCCGCCGTCGGCGGCGCGGCCGTCGCCGCCTGACCGTCGCCGCCGCTCAGCCGACCCCGCAACCGATCGGAGAACCACCGGAATGACCGATGCCCTGCGCCCGCCTGCCGTTCGCGAGACGTGGGGTGACGCACTCAAAGGGGTGCTGATCCTGCTGGTCGTCTTCTGGCACGTCGTCATGAAGAGCTACCTGCAGGTCGACTGGCGGCTCGGAGTGCCGATTCCCGGAGTCTGGGGCCTGGCCGGCGACGCGATCTGGCCGTTCCTGATGCCGCTGTTCCTGCTGGTCTCCGGCTACTTCGCGGCGAACGCGTTCGCTCGCCCCTGGCGGGTCGTCGCCCGCACACGGGTCGTCCGGTTCCTCTACCTCTACCTGCTGTGGTCCCTGATCCACATGGCCGCCCTGTGGGCGTTCCCCGACTTGCCGACGCTCGTTCCGCGCAGCGTCTCCGAGTTCGTGGAGTTCGTCACGATCAGCCCGCCGAACACCTGGTACCTCTATGCGCTCGCCGTCTACTTCCTCGTGGCCAAGGCCCTGTCACGTGTGCCTGCCTGGCTGGTCATCGGTGCGGCGGCCCTGCTGTCGATCGTCGTCTCCGCCGGTTTCGTGGAGGTGGTCAGCAACCGCGGCTCCCTGCTCTACAACTTCGTGTTCTTCCTGCTGGGCCTCCACCTGGCGCCGCAGCTCCGGCGCTTCGTCGGCTGGATGCGACCCTCCCGTGCCCTGCTGTTCGTCGCGGTGTACGCGCTCGCCTTCGCCGCGATGCGGCTGACAGCGACGGAGACCCTTCCCGGTGTCTGGCCGGTCGTGTCGGCAGCCGGCGTGGCGATGGGGCTTGCTGTCGCTCCGCTGATCGCGCGGACGCGGCTGCTCGGCACCGGGCTCGCAGCGCTCGGTCGACGCAGCCTGCCGATCTATCTGATCCACATGCCGCTGCTGGCCATCGCCGACGTCGTGCTGCTCGCGTGGCTCTCGGAGGCCAGGGTCGCCGTCCAGATGATCGCCGCCGCAGCGCTGCCGGTGGTGCTCACAGCGCTGCTGGTGGCCGTGTGCCTGGTGCTGAACCGGTACCTCGTTCGCGGCGGGTTCGGCTGGTTGTTCGACGCGGCGCGGCGCGGCGCGGCCGCGCGGCCCGTCCTCGCCGGGCGCGGTGCTCCCTGGCGGGCTGCGCTCGCGGTGGCGCTGGTGGTCGCCTGCGGTGTCGTGGCCACCCGGGCGACCGCCATCGGCGGGTGCGGGGCGGATTCGCCGAGCCAGGCCGCCTCCCGGCCGGGGGAGGTCGGCATCGGGGCGGTCGGCGATGTGCTGATCCACGACGTGGGCCACCGTGTTCCAGCGGACGGCGGTGCCGACCACTTCGACGCGGTGCGGCCTTGGTTCACTCAGGATCTGGTGACAGGCAACCTCGAACAGGCGATCTCGGCCGACACCGGCTTCGACAAGTGCGGTTCGGGGTCGGATTGCCTGGCGTTTCGCAGCGCCCCCGAGACGGCGGCGTTCTTCCGCGGTTTCGACATCCTGAACCTGGCGAACAACCATACCGGCGACTTCGGCCCGCAGGGCTACGCGAACACCAGGGCGGATCTGGCGGCGAACGGGATCCGGTCGGTCGGCGACCGGAACGAGATCGTCTGCACCACGATCGGCGGCAGCACGGTCGCCATGGTCGGCTTCGCCCCCTACCAGGGCACCAACCGGCTGACCGACCTGCGGCACGTCCGTGCCGTGGTCGCCGCGGCCGCAGCCTCCGCGGATCTCGTCGTCGTGCACGCGCACATGGGGGCGGAGGGTCCCGATGCGAACGTCGTGCGCCCCGGCGGCGAGACGATGTTCGGCGAGCACCGCGGCGACCCGATGGCGTTCTCCCGCGCCGCCGTCGACGCCGGAGCCGACCTCGTGATCGGTCACGGCCCGCACTCCCTCCGCGGGGCGGAGTTCTACAAGGGGCGTCTGATCGCATACAGCCTCGGCAACTTCGGAGGCGGCGGGGTGTTCGGCGCGGAGCAGGCCACTCGTCACGGCGTCTACCTGGACGTGAGCCTGCGGCCCGATGGTACCTTCGTGCGCGGTCGGATGCTCTCAGTGCAGTTCGGATACGAGGACGGCCGGCCGCTGCCCGATCCGGGCGGGCGGGCGGCCCGTCTGGTCGGCGAGTTCAGCGCCCGCGACTTCCCGGCCACCGCTGCCGTGATCGGCGCGGACGGGGTGCTGACCGCGCCGCGCTGACCCGCGCCCCTGAGATTCGTGACGAATATGCACATTCGTGGCACGAATCACGACATTTATGACGAATCTCCCGGCCTCCGACGCTCCCCGAGGGGGCGAGGGGAGGAGGAGGATGAGGGGCGAGTGCGAGGAGGCCTTGCGATGGCGACGACGTTCGGTGACCTGGTCGGTTCCGGTGGCCAGCCCAGTTTCCGTGATCTGCACTACGGCGACGAGCCGTTGCTGCTGCCCAACGCGTGGGACGTCGGCTCGGCGCTCGGGTTCGCGGCCGCCGGGTTCCTGGCGGTGGGCACCACGAGCTTCGGCGTGAACGCGTCGACCGGGAGGCCCGACGCCGCCGGCGCGAGCAGGGAGGCGACGATCGCGCTGATCCGCCGGCTGCGGGTGCTGCCCGTGCACGTGACGGCCGACATCGAGGACGGCTTCAGCGACGATCCCGACGCGGTCGGCGAACTCGTCGCCGGGCTCGGGGCGGCCGGCGTGAACCTCGAGGACTCGGCCGGCGGCCGCCTGGTCGACCCGGCCATCCCCGCTGCCAAGATCGCTGCCATCAAACGGGCAGCACCAGACGTGTTCGTCAACGCACGCGTCGACTCGTACTGGTTCCACGAAGACGACACCGTGGAGGCCGTCCTCGCCCGCGCTGCGGTCTACGCCGAGGCGGGCGCCGACGGGTTCTTCGTGCCAGGAGCGGCCGATCCCGCCGTGCTGGAGCAGCTGGCCGCGGGGTGCCCGCTGCCGCTCAACGTGCTGGTCGTGCCGGGCCTGACCCTCGCACAGCTGAGGGATCTCGGCGTGCGGCGGGTCAGCACTGGGTCGCTGCCGTATCGGGTGGCGATCGACGCGGCCGTCGGCGTCGCCATCGCGGTGCGGGACGGCGAGGAGGTTCCCTTTGCGACCTCCTACGCGGACTCGCAGCAACGGCTTCTCGACTTCGCTCAGCTGGCGGACGCCGACGCGGACGTAACCGCGGGAACCGACGCGGACGTAACCGCGGGAACCGTCGCCGACTTGTAGCGGGTGAGGCCCGCCGGCCCCACCTGCTCCGACGAGAGCAGTGTCAGCACACGTCCGTCCGGGAAGAGTCGCCGGCCTGCCCCGACCGCCGTCGGGAACGTCAGAAGGCGGTTTTCGTCGACCCGGCCGGCGGCCTCCAGCCGGGTGATGATCGACCCGCTGCCGATCACGACCACGTCGCGTTCCGGCAGGGTCTCGTCGAGCCAGGGCGGCCTCCCGAGCCGCTCGCGCGCCGCCGGCTGAGCTGGAGCCCACCGAATGTGCTGCGCTGCTCGACCCGCTCGACGGCCGCACCGAGCTGCGGCGCCTCGACGACCCGGCGTTGTGGGGCGGCCCGATCTCCGGAGAACGATACGCGCTCCTCCACGACCGCGGCCTCCCGCAGACGCCTGCGTAATCAAGGAGACCCACCCCGGAATCTCCTTGGTCAGCGCTTCGACAGGAGATCGCGGGCATGCGGCGCCCGGATCTC
Source organism: uncultured Actinomycetota bacterium (assembly GCA_963734315.1). Classification (GTDB taxonomy): domain Bacteria; phylum Actinomycetota; class Actinomycetes; order Actinomycetales; family Microbacteriaceae; genus Leifsonia. The sequence goes on from CAVTGP010000011.1 coordinate 213,662, forward strand.
CTGTAGCCGAGCAGCCGGGCGCGGAGTTACATTGTGCGCGACGCCGGCTGGTGGGGCCGCGTCGGGTGCGCGGGAGGTGGTCGTCGTGAGCACGACGAATCGGGTCCGGCCGGCGTTCGGCGGGCTGTCTGCGCCTGCGCGGCTGACCGTCGAAGGCGCAGGCATCGTCGCCGGGGCGGCGGTGTTCGTCGTCGTCGGAGTGGTGGCGCTGCTGCTGTTCTGGGGCCGCACCCTCCCGATCGCCGGGCCGAACTCGGTCGGGCAGTTCGTCGCCATCGCCGGCGGCATCATCGCCTTCCTGGCCTACATCGCCGGGAGGCTGTGGAGGCGCGAGGGGCTGACGCCGTTTCAGACGGGCAAATCGAGCCGAGCGCAAGTCCCTCGGTCGCAGGCTCCCTCGGCGCTGGGGTCGCGGGAGGGCTCCGCGCTGCCTGCGAGCTCCACCGCGGGAGTCGATATCTTCGACACCTTCGCCATCGCCCTCGCGCACGGCATCCTCGCCCTGCTCGGTTGGCTCGTGCTCGGGGCCGTGCTCGCGAACGGCTTCCAGGACGCCACCGTCTACCACCTCTCGGCGACCGTGCTCGCCGCGGCCGCGGCGGGTGTGACGGGGTACGCGGTGTTCCTCTCGGCCGCCCAGATGGACCTGATGCGGCTGTCGACGGTGCTCGCGACGTTCGCCGTCGTCGGCATCCTGACCTCCATGCTCAGCGCCCCCGACCCGCACTGGTGGCAGCTGCACCTCAGCGCGCTCGGGATGACCCAGAGCGTGTCGTCGCTCGCCTTCAACATCACGCTGATCGTCGCCGGGGTCATCGTCACGGCGATCGCGCGGTACGCCACCGACGCCCGCGGCATCCAAGACGCCAAGCGGAGGTCGGCCGTGCTGCGCGTGCGCGTCGGGCTCATCCTGATCGGCGTGCTGCTGGCGTGCGTCGGCATTTTCACGCTGAACATCTCGGTGACCCTGCACAATGTCTCGGCTGTCGGGATGGTGCTGGTGTTCGCGCTCGTGGTGTTCTGGGTGCGCAGGGCGCTCCCGAACGCGCCGGCATCGTTCTTCGTGCTCGGCTATGCGTTCTTCGGCGCGATCGTGCTGATGCTGGTGTTCTTCGCCGTCGGCTACTACGTGCTGACCGCGGCCGAGCTCGTCGCCGGCGTCCTGGTGTTCAGCTGGCTCATCGTCTACCTCCGCGTGAGCGGAGCCGCCGCTGCGGAAGCGGAGAACGTACACGTCGTCGAGGAGTGACGCACTCCTTCGACAGCGTGTACAGGATTCGGTGGTGCGCACCCGCCTAGCATCCTCGTGACCTGATGGAGGAGTTGATGGCAATGGACAGCATCGAACGTGACGTCGTCATCGTCGGCGCTGGAGCCTCCGGCCTCACGGCCGCGGCGGAGCTGAAGAAGGCCGGACTGAGCGTGGCCGTCCTGGAGGCCAGGGACCGCGTCGGCGGCCGCCTCTGGACGAACGACATCGACGGCGCGACGCTGGAGATCGGCGGCCAGTGGGTGTCGCCCGACCAGGACGCGCTCATCGAGACCCTCCACGAGCTGGGGCTGGAGACCTACTCCCGGCACCGCGAGGGCATCAACATCTACCTCGGTGAGAACGGTGCGCGCCGCACGTTCGAGGGCGACATCTTCCCCGTCGCCCCGACCACCGAGAAGGAGATCGTCGGCCTGATCGAGCGCCTGGACGCGCTGGTCGCCGAGATCGACCCGGACCGGCCGTGGGACCACCCGCAGGCCGAGGAGCTCGACGAGATCTCGTTCCGCCGCTGGCTGGAGACCCAGACCGACGACGAGGAGGCCCGCCTCAACATCGGCATGTTCATCGCCGGCGCGATGCTCACCAAGCCGGCGCACGCCTTCTCAGCGCTGCAGGCCCTGCTCATGGCCGCCAGCGCAGGGAGCTTCAGCCACCTGGTGGACGCCGACTTCATCCTCGACAAGCGCGTGAAGGGCGGCCTCCAGCAGGTTCCGCTGCTGCTCGCCGAGCGCCTCGGCGGCGACGTGCACCTGAACGCTCCGGTGCGCACCCTCCGCTGGGACGAGTCGGGCGTCACCGCTTTCGCCGACCGCGTGGAGGTGCGCGCCCGGTTCGCGATCCTCGCCGTGCCTCCCGTACTGATTAGCCGCATCTCGTACGAGCCACCGCTGCCGCGTCGCCAGCAGCAGCTGCACCAGCACCTGTCGATGGGCTTCGTCATCAAGGTGCACGCCGTCTACGAGACGCCCTTCTGGCGTGACCTCGGCTACAGCGGAACCGCTTTCAGCCCGTACGAGCTGGTGCACGAGGCGTACGACAACAGCTACCACGGCGACCCGCGCGGCACCCTGGTCGGCTTCGTCTCCGACGAGGCGGCGGACGAGGTGTTCCGGCTGTCGCCGGAGGAGCGCAAGGCGCGCATCCTCGAGTCGATGTCGCACTACTACGGCGTCGAGGCGCTCAGCCCCGTCGTCTACTACGAGAGCGACTGGGGCAGCGAGGAGTGGACGCGCGGCGCCTACGCCGCCAGCTTCGACATGGGAGGCCTCGCCCGTTACGGCTCGGACCTCCGCGCCCCGGTCGGCCCCATCCACTTCTCCTGCAGCGACATGGCGGGCAAGGGCTACCAGCACGTGGACGGCGCGATCCGCGTCGGACGCGAGACGGCGGCAGCGATCATCGCCGCGCTGCAGCCGGCCTCCCGGTAGGCGGCCTCACCGACCGCGCGCGGCCAGTCGTGGATGGCCGCGCGCACCACTCCCGGCCGGGACGCGCACCGTCGTGCTGCGCGTCCCAGCCGCGCGAGCGCAGCGCAGCGCTGCGCGCTCTGCGCTGCGCGCTGCTGCGCGCTGCGCGCTCTGCGCTGCGCGCTCTGCGCTGCGCGCTCTGCGCTGCGCGCTCTGCGCTGCGCGCTCTGCGCCGAGGGGCACGTCAACGCCCCCAGAACGTCCGCATAAGGGCATCTACGTGCCCTTCGGCGCCACCTCGCTCGTCTCCCACCCCTCGAAGGGCACTGTGCCGGCACGCCACGCCTCGGACGCGAACGCCTCGTAATGCTTGCGTAGCATCCGCGTAAGATGCGGAATGTCGCATGGGTCATGTATTGTCGTACCCACGAGCCGATGTTGATTCATCCATCGGCTCACTGGTAGACGGAGGCGCGAACGGGTACGCACCTCCTGTCGATCACCATGCTGCTCCTAGTGCAGCGCTTTGATGCCCCCAGCCGGTCGGGTTCCGCTGGGGGCATCGCCCGTTTCGTCGCGCACCGCCGCGAGCAGGCATTCGTGACGAATCGCGACTCCGCCGCCGCGAAACCGCACATTCGTGCCGAATGTTGAATTCGCGGCGGCGATAGTGCACATTCGTGACGAATCACGACTTTGGTGTGGCGAAACCGCACATTCGTGACGAATCACGGCTTTGGTGTGGCGGAGGGGTACATTCGTGACGAATGTCGCTTTCGCGGGCGCGGGCGCGGGCGCGGGCGGGGGTGCGTCGCTCGCGGCGAGTGTCGTTGGTGGGGTCGCTTCGACATTCGTGACGAATCGCGGCTTTGACGTGGCGGAAGGGCACATGCTGCCGAATCTCGTCTTCGCAGTGGCGGGATACCTCATTCGCCGCGAGTGTCACTATCGGAGCTGAGCCGACATTCGTGACGAATCGCGGCTTTGGCGTGGCGAAACCGTACATTCGTGACGAATCGCGACTTTGGTGTGGCGAAACCGTACATTTGTGACGAATGTCGGCTTCGCGGTTTCGCGAATACGCTTTCGGCGCGAACGGGCGCGCGGCGCCAGCGTCGCTCAGAGCGCGGTGATCGTCCAGGACGCTGTCGCGGACTCCCCAGGGGCGAGCACGATCAGATCGTTGCCCGAGTTGAAGGCGTCGGGCGGGCAGGTCATCGGCTCGACCGCGAGGCCCAACCGGCTCAGCTCCGGGATGTCGCGGTCGGCGGTGTGGACCTGAACCCACGGGCACGCCTCGTTCCACGTCATCGCGACACCGGTCCCCTCGGCCGAGCGCACCGTGACGGTCGTGCTTCCGTCGTCGCCGCGCAGCAGGCCGGTGAACGCGTGGTCGATGAAGGTGTCGGCGATCGCCCGCGGCGTGCGGAAGTCGAAGACGCCCGCGCCCTCGACGACGCCCGCGCCCTCGACGCCCGCGCCCTCGACGACGCCCGCGCCCTCGACGCCGACGTCGGCAAGCCCGATCGGGATGAGCCGGTCCTCCGTCACGGTCAGCACCTGCTCGGCCGGCAGCTCGAGCGTCCAGTCGTCGACACGGCCGTTGCCGGCGACGAGGTACGGGTGCGGTCCGGTGCCCCACGGCGCGGGCGACGGACCCGAGTTGGTTCCGGTGACTGTCGTGTGGAGGCCGCCCTCGTCGAGCTCGAAGGCGACGGCGACCCCCACGCGGTGTGGGTAGCCGGCCTGAGCCTCGATGGTCGCTACGAGGGTGACGCTGCTGGCCGACCGGTCGACGGCCGCGAAGTCGAGCCAGCCGGCGAGGCCGTGGAGGGCGTGGCCGCGGGCGGGCTCGGTCAGTGCGAGCTGCTGCTCTTCGCCGCCGAAGGTGTACCTCCCGTCGATGATCCGGTTGGGCCAGGGCGCGAGCGTGGCTCCCCGGAAGGCCGGGCGCACTTCGTCGGCGTCGAACGGCACGACGAGGTGGCGGCCGCGGTGCTCCAGGGTGCGCAGCGAGGCGCCGACGGACGCGACCGTCGCGTGGTAGTCGCCGGCGGTCAGGCCGAAGTGGGTGCCGGAGATGGGGATGCTCATCCGCCCATTCTGGCCGCAACCGGCGAGTACGCACGAATCCCGGCGACAACCGACGAGTACACGGACAATCTGCGTACTCGGCGGCTTGTGACGCGCGCGAAACCGGGGGAAACCTCCGGGAAACCACGCCTCGGTAGCGTCCTGACATGGGTGATCTGTTCGGCGGCTACGGTGCACAGGCGACCCGCCGCCGGCGGAGCAGGGCGAGACCGTTCGACGAGATGTTCGCCGACACCCGCGGCGCCGTCGCCGAGCGCACGCGCCCCGCCTACCGCTAGCTCTACACGGCGCTGGCCGCGCTGACGCGGGAGGAGCTGCGCGGCCGCACGGAGGCGCTCGCCAGCTCCTACCTCGCCCAGGGCGTCACGCTCGACTTCCCTGGGGAGGAACGGCCGTTCCCTCTCGACGCGGTCCCCCGATTGATCGAGCAGTCCGAGTGGACGCGCATCGAGCGCGGTGTGAAGCAGCGCGTCCGCGCGCTGGAGGCGTTCCTCAGCGATGTGTCCGGCGCGCAGAACGCCGTGCGCGACGAGAGGAGACCCCCTGATGCTCAGCCGGATCGCGTCGTCGCCGTTCTGGATCGGCCGGTACGTGAACGCGCCGACGGCACGACGCGCATTCTCGACGTGCACCTGCAGCTGCTGCTGGAAGACCCGTGGATCGACGAGGACACCGCGGGCCGCTCGCTCCTCGGGGTGACGGGGTCCGCCGCCGTGCCGGGGCCGATCGTGCGGGAGGACGTGCTGCGCATCCTCGCGGTCGTCCGCGGCACCCCGACCTCCATCGGGTACTCGCTCACGTCCGCACGCGAGAACGCCCGGTGTGCCCGCGAGATCGTGTCGAGCGAGCTGTGGGAGTGCCTCAACACGACTGCTGCGCGGGTGCCGCGATGGGTGGCCAGCGACAAGGTCCACGACTTCTTCACCTGGGTGCGCGAGCGGACGGCGCTCGCCGTCGGGATCATGGACTCGGGCGCGAGCCGTTCCACTTCGTCACGCTCGGCCGCAGCTTGGAGCGCGCCGTCATGACCGCGCGGCTGCTCGCGACGCGCTCGTTGACGGAGGCCAGCGGCCCGAGCTGGACGACCATCCTGCGCTCGTGCGGCGCGTACGAGGCCTACCTGCGCACCTATCGTGGGGTGCCGACGACGCGGAACGCCGCCGAGTTCCTGCTGCACGACCGGCTGTTCCCGCGGTCGATCCTGTTCGTGGTGACGCGCGCGGTGGAGAGCCTGCGCGACATCGAGCCGCGGCACGAGCACGCCGGGGTGTCCGACCGTGCGGTGCGGCTGCTCGGTCAGGTGCAGAGCGAGCTCGAGTTCCGGCCCGTCGCGGAGGTGCTCGGCGACCTCCCGGCGTACATGTCGACCATCCAGGACGCGACGAGCGCGGCGACCTCGGCGGTCACCCAGCGGTACTTCCCGGAGAACTCCGTGCCGAGCTGGACGGAAGAGCGACGGTGAAGCGACTCCGGGTGACGCACCCGACGGGGTATTCGGTACGGCGCGGAGGTGTCAGCCTCCTACAACGAGGCGCGGATGCTGCCCGTCACCGGCGAACGACACTGGTGCTGCACGCGACGCTCGACGTTCAGCCGGTGTCGTCGCATCACCAGTACACGGACTGCTGGGGGACCCGCGTCCTCGCGTTCAACCTGCTGAACCCGCATCGTGAGCTCACGATCACGGCGACCAGCCTCGTGGAGGTCCTGGAGGTCGAGCACGCGGCGGGGTCGCCGGGGTGGGGGTCGCCGGGGTGGCTGGGGTGGGAGGAGCTCTCCGCGATGGTGGCCCGATCGGGGGAGTGCGTGCAGCACCTGCGGCAGACTTCCCTGACCGATCCTCCCACCTCCCTCGTCGCACTGGCGTCGGAGGCCGGTGCGGGCGCCGCGAGCGACGACCCGTGCGCGACGGCGCACGCGATCGCGGTGGCGGTGGCGGAGGCGATGACCTACGAGAGCGGGGTCACCGGGGTGCGCACGACGGCCGCGGAGGCCTGGGAGTCGCGCGGCGGCGTCTGCCAGGACATCGCCCATGTGGCCATCGGCGCGCTGCGCTCGGCCGGGATCCCCGCCCGGTACGTGTCCGGCTACCTGCACCCGAAGGCCGACGCGGTCGTGGGGGAGACCGTGGTCGGGGAGTCGCACGCTTGGGTCGAGTGGTTCTGCGGCGGCTGGCACGGCTACGACCCGACGAACGGGATCGGGATCGGCGACCGGCACGTGCGCATCGGCCACGGGCGCGACTACACCGACGTCGCTCCGCTGCGCGGCGTGTACTCGGGGGCCGTGGAGTCCGAGCTGTTCGTGTCGGTGTCGATCACGCGGGAAGGGTGAGGAGGCGGGCGTTCCCTAGCTGAACGACCGGTAACGATCGGCCCGTCGGGGGGTGCTCCCGGAGCCGGGGCCGATTGAATGGGGTCATGCGTAGTGTCGGCTGGTCGTTGTTCGGGTTCGCGTTGGTTGTCGGCGCTGTCGCGCTGGGCGCTCTCACCACTCCGGCCGTCGACCACGGCCTGGCCACCGTCGCCGTCGAGCACCACGTCGGGTTCACTCGCCGCCAGTGGGTGGATCTCGCCATCGCCTCGCTCTTCTTCATCGCCGCGGCCGCTGCGGCCGGCGCCCTCATCGTCACGCGCCTGCGCGCCTCCGGGCGCAACGGAGAAACCTCTGCAGCGCCTCCCGTCGCTCCCGTCACCGTCGAGGCCTGAGGGCAGCCGCACATTCGTGACGAATGTGGCGTTTGGCGGCACGAAACGGTGCATTCGTGACGATTCGGTCGGTGTCAAGCTGCGTGGAGTCGTTCGGTGGGGAGATTGATGCCGACGAAGCCAGCGGGCGTGGGCGTGCTGGGGCGGTCGCGGAACCGTTCGGGGTGGGCTCGGTAGTAGGCCTGGTGGACCCGTTCGCGGTTCTGCCAGAGGCGACGCCAGCTGCCGTCGTGGACCTGGTCGGGTGAGAACAGGGCGATGCCGGAGTGTTTGTGGTGCTGGTTGTACCAGGGCACATAGACGTCCATGAACGCCCGGGCCTGCTCGAGGGTGTCGAAGATGCCGGGATAGTTCGGTCGGTATTTCATAGTGCGGAACTCGGACTCGGAGAACGGGTTGTCGTTCGAGACCCGCGGCCGGTTATGGGTCCGGGTGACCCCGTGCGTCTCGAGGAGTTCTTTGAGCGCGTTAGAGCGCATTGCTGGCCCCGAGTCGGCATGGACACCATCCGGAACACCGTGGCGGGCGAATGCGTCCTGGAACATCTCAACGGCGAGGTCGTCGACTTCGCGGTTCTCGACCCGGTATCCGACGAGTTTGCGGGAGTAGATGTCGATGATCGAGTAGGCCTTGAACGAGACGCCCCGCCAGGGGCTGGCCAGGTCGGTGATGTCCCAGGACCACACCTGTCCCGGACCGGTCGCTTCCAGCACGGGCGCTGCTCGCGGCGCCCGATCTTGGCGACGTCTGGGCAGCACTGGGCGGGCGGACTGGTCGGCAATGCCTGCGGCGACTCGCCACCAGGAGCGGCGGGAGGCGAGCATGACCCCGTCGTCCCAGGCGGACGCGAACGAATGATCCACCGACACGCCCTTCTCCCACCCGGCGGTCACCCGCTGGGCGATCCGGGCCCGGTCCAGATCATTCAGTCGCGAGGGATATGCCCGAGCTTTCTGCGGGATCGGGTCGGCCACCCGGGGTCGGGGGTTGCGGCGGTAATGCCACGTCGATCGGGACACCCCGGCCAGCTGCAACGCCTGCCGCTGCGACCCGGTGATCGCGGTCAGCTTCCCGACGAGATCGGCTTCTTCGGTCAGGAATCGGACGGATCGGTCGGTGTCGGGTTCTCGCCGGGCTCCTGCTCGCTCCTGGAGTGCAAGAGCCCGATAGCTTTTCCCAAGGCCTCGTTCATCGCCTCTAGCTCCTGCACCCGAGCGTTCAACCGCTCCACCTCGAGCTCATGCGCGGCGCGCTCCCTGGCCCGTTGTCGTTCCAGCGAGGTCCGCTTTGCTGGATGTGTCATAGGACTAGCCTGCCGCGGAAACAGTGCCCGCTCGATATCGCCCTCGAAGATCGCCGCGCCCCATCGCCGGATCTTGTCCCTCGAGATCCCACGCGACTGAAGCCACGCCTGCTTCGTTCCCCACGGTTGCAGGTGATACTCATGCACAATCTCGCGGATCTCCTCCGCCGTGAACCCCGTCGTCGTTCCCAAAACCATGACCTCCTCACCAGAGCCGAACTGACTCACAACCAGCCTGGCGAAGAGGGAATGTCGCGTTTTGCGGGGCGGGAGGGTGCATTCGTGACGAATGTGGCGTTTGGCGGCACGAAACCGTGCATTCGTGACGAATGTCGCGTTTGGCGGCACGAAACGGTGCATTCGTGACGAATACTCGGCGGCCGATCGCCAGCGCCGCTAGTCGCCGGCGCGCAGCGCGGCGTAGAGGTCGGCGCGCGCGGCGAAGCCGCCGAGGTCGCGGCCGAGCAGGCGCTCGGCGTCGGCGACGCGCGCGCGCAGCGTGTGCCGGTGCATACCGAGTCGGCGCGCGGCCACGTCGTACACGCCGTCGGCGTCCAGCCAGGCGCGCAGGACGCCCGGCAGCGCCGGGTCGGCCTCCGCCAGCGGCGCCAGGGCGGTCGCCGCGACCGCCCGTGCGTCCGGTGTCTGCAGCAGGGCGAGCATGCCCGCCACCGCCACGTCGTCGAACGACGGCACTGGTTCGTCGGGTGTCGACCGTCGCGCCGCCACGCCGGCCTGCGTCACCCCGGAGGCCAGGGCGTCGAGTGCGACGGGGGCGGACGACCCGCCGCGCAGCTCGAACCGCGCGGCGAGCTCGGCGACGGTCTCCTGCGCGACACCGACGACCACCAGGTCCTGGCCGTCGCGGGCGAAGAAGCCCTCGCCGGCGGCCTCCAACCAGTCTGCGGCGGATGCGCCGGCGGCACCGTGCAGCACGGCCACGCGCACCGGCTCGTCGGGCAGGGCGCCGAGAACGGGCTCTGCGATCGCCTCCGCGAGCGCGCGTTCGCCGGCGAGGAGGGCGCGCCAGACGGCCGTGCGGAGCCGGGCGCGCGCCGCATCCGTGGCGCGGCTCTGCTCCAGCGCCAGGCCGACGAGCGCGACGACGCCCGTCACGACCTGCTGCGCGGCCTGATCGAGGCCCTCCGACCCGACGGCGAGCACGCCGCGCAGCCGCCCGGCTGCGCCCAGGGTCTGGAGGGCGAACGCGCCCGCGTCCGTGCTCGCTGTCCCGGCGGCGCGGCGGCGACTGCGCAGCAGAGGCTCGGCGGCCGCCGTCAGCGCAGCCCGCGCGGCCAGGTCGAGCGCGTCGGACGGCGCGATGCGATCCAGCCTCCCATCGGCGCCGAACAGCGCGACCGGCCGTTCGATCTGACGCGCGAGCTCACCGAGCACGGCGCCGAGCGCATCGGGCCGCAGCGCGGCGAGCGAGATCGCCCGGGAGGCGCGCAGCGCCCAGGTGTTGCGCGCATAGGCGTCCGCCGCGAGACGGTCGGCGACGAACCGGGCGACGGCGATGAACGGCGTGCGATAGGGCACCTCGAACAGCGGGAGGCTGTGCCGGGTGCACGCCTCCACCAGCGGCCCAGGGGTGTCCCGCACGACTTCGGTTCCGAATCCCAGCCCCGCGATCCCGTGCGACACCAGCCGCGACACGTACGGATCGACGTCGTCCGGCGTTCCGGTGACCAGCAGCACCTGGCCCGGGGAGAGGAAGGGTGTGGGGTCCGGGAGGTCGGAGCTGTGCGCCCACGACAGCGGGGCGTCGAGGTCGCCGGTGTCGGTCGGTGTGAGGAGGCGCAGGCCGAGCTCTGGTCGGGCGAGGAGCTGGGCGAGGGTCGCGGGCATCGGGCACTCCATCTGCCAGGGTGTCGAATTCAGATTCTCAGATTGTACAGCCCGTCCAGGCGGAGGTCACGCCCGGCTCCGTACGATGCCGCCATGACCATCGCTTCCCCCGCCTCCGCAACCCTCGTCGGCGGACCCTCGCTCCCGCAGGAGCGCCGGCTCGTCACCCCCATCCCCGGACCGGAGTCGCGCAAGCGCGCCGAGCGCAAGGCTCAGGCCGTCGCCGCCGGTGTCGGCACGACCATTCCGGTCTACACCGTCGCAGCAGGCGGGGGTGTGATCGTCGACGTCGACGGCAACTCGCTCATCGACTTCGGCTCCGGCATCGCCGTGACCGGTGTGGGCAACGCTGCCCCGCGCGTCGTCGAGGCCGTCACGCAGCAGGTCGCCGCGTTCACCCACACCTGCTTCACGGTTGCGCCCTACGACTCGTACGTCGACGTCGCCGAGGCGCTCAACCGTCTCACGCCCGGCGACTTCGTCAAGCGCACCGCCCTCTTCAACTCCGGCGCGGAGGCCGTCGAGAATGCGGTCAAGATCGCCCGCCACTACACCGGCAAGCAGGCCGTCGTCGCCTTCGACCACGCCTACCACGGCCGCACCAACCTCACCATGGGCCTCACCGCCAAGAACCAGCCGTACAAGAACGGCTTCGGCCCGTTCGCGCCCGAGATCTATCGCGCCCCGCTCAGCTACCCGCTGCGCGACGGCGGCCTCTCCGGGGCCGAGGCGGCCAAGCGCGCGATCACGATGATCGAGAAGCAGATCGGCGCCGCCAACCTGGCCGCCGTCATCATCGAGCCGATCCAGGGCGAGGGCGGCTTCATCGTCCCGGCCGACGGCTTCCTTCCGGCGCTGCAGGCGTGGGCCAACGAGAACGGCGTCGTCTTCATCGCCGACGAGGTGCAGACCGGCTTCGCCCGCACCGGCACCATGTTCGCGTCCGAGCAGTTCGGCATCGTCCCCGACGTGATCGTCACCGCCAAGGGCATCGCCGGCGGCCTCCCGCTGTCCGCCGTAACCGGCCGCGCCGAGATCATGGACGCCCCGCAGATCGGCGGCCTCGGCGGCACCTACGGCGGCAACCCGCTCGCCTGCGTGGCCGCGCTCGCCGCGATCGAGACCTACGAGACGGAGGACCTGGCCGCGCGAGCCCGCGCCATCGGCGAGATCCTCTTCGAGAAGCTCGGCGCCCTCCGCGACGCCGACCCGCGCGTCGCCGAGGTCCGCGGCAAGGGCGCGATGGTCGCCATCGAGCTGGTCGACCCGGAGACCGGGCGAGCCGGACGCCGCGCTCACCGCGAGGGTCGCCGCGGCCGCGCACGCCGCCGGCGTGGTGCTGCTGACCTGCGGCACCTACGGCAACGTCATCCGGTTCCTGCCGCCGCTGAGCATCCCCGACCACCTCCTCATCGAGGGGCTCGACGTCGTGGCGGAGGCGGTGGCCAACGCATGAGCGCCGTCGACACCATCACCGACACCGGCCACCGAGCTGACCGCCCGCGAGGTGGACCTCCTCTCCCGCGTCCCCGAAGGGCTCTTCATCGGCGGCGCCTGGGAAAAGGGCACCCGCGACCAGATCCAGGTGCAGGACCCGGCCACCGGCCGCGTCATCAAGCGCATCGCCAATGCGACGCCCGAGGACGGCATCCGCGCGTTGGACGCCGCCGTTGGGGCTCAGGAGGCCTGGGCGGCGACCCCGCCGCGGACCCGTGCCGAGATCCTCCGCCGCGCGTTCGACCTCCTCCAGGAGCGCCGCGACGACTTCGCGCTGCTGATGACGCTCGAGATGGGCAAGCCGCTGGCGGAGGCCAACGGCGAGGTCACCTACGGCGGCGAGTTCCTGCGCTGGTTCTCCGAGGAGGCCGTGCGCATCGCCGGCCGCTACGGGCAGAACCCGGAGGGGACCGGCACGATGGTCGTCTCGCAGCGACCGGTGGGGCCGAGCTTCTTCATCACCCCGTGGAACTTCCCGCTGGCGATGGCGACACGCAAGATCGCGCCGGCGCTGGCCGCGGGCTGCACGGTCGTGGTCAAGCCGGCCGAGCTGACCCCGCTGACCACGCTGTTCTTCGCCCAGCTGCTCGCCGACGCCGGCGTTCCGGCCGGTGTCGTGAACGTCGTGCAGACGAACACCTCCGGCGCGGTCTCCGCGCCGATCATCGCCGACCCGCGCCTGCGCAAGCTGTCGTTCACCGGCTCCACCCCGGTGGGCCGCACGCTGCTCGCCCAGGCCGGCCAGAACGTGCTGCGCACCTCCATGGAGCTCGGCGGCAACGCGCCGTTCGTCGTGTTCGACGACGCCGACCTGGACAAGGCGGTCGAGGGCGCGATGCTCGCGAAGTTCCGCAACATCGGCCAGGCGTGCACCGCGGCCAACCGGTTCATCGTGCACGAGTCGGTCGCCGACGAGTTCGCGCGCCGCGTCACGGCCAAGGTCGACGCCATGAAGCTCGGTCGCGGCACCGAGGAGGGCATCACCATCGGCCCGCTCATCGACGACCGCGCGGTCGCCACCATGCAAGCGCTGGTCGGCGACGCCGTCGAGCGCGGCGCCCGTGTCCTCACCGGAGGAAAGGCGCCGGAGGGCGACGGCTACTTCTACGAGCCGACGGTGATCGTGGACGTCCAGCCCGGCAGTGAGATCCTCCGCGAGGAGATCTTCGGCCCGGTGCTGGCGATCACCACCTTCTCCACCGAAGAGGAGGCCATCGCGCGCGCCAACGAGACCGAGTACGGCCTGGTCGGCTATGTGTTCACGCAGGACCTCGCACGCGGTCAGCGAATGATCGACCGGGTCGACACCGGGATGATGGGCCTCAACACCGGACTCGTCTCCAACGCGGCCGCCCCGTTCGGCGGCGTGAAGCAGTCGGGCCTCGGCCGCGAGGGCGGGCTCGAGGGCATCCACGAATACCTGAGCACGAAGTACACGCTCATCCCCGCCTGATCCATCCCGAGACAACGACCCGAGAGAAGCAACCGTGACCAGCACCGAGCGCAGCCGCGTGGCCCAGCGCATCCTCGTGGGATACACCGCGACCCCGGCCGGCGAGGACGCCCTCGCCGCCGGAGCCGCGCTGGCCGCCTCGTTCGGAGCGGACCTCGACGTGGTCCTGGCGATGCCGGACACCTCCCGGTGCCGATGATCGTGATGCCGCGCACGGCGTGACGCTCTCTGCGACCCTCACAGTTGAACTTTTGTAAGGGGAGGCTTACCTTACAATCGAATCCGGCCGCAGTCCGCCGGTCGGAATCAACTGCCTCTGCAAAGGACCGTCATGTCCCCCTTGGGTGTCGCCGCGCTCGGCGCCGTCGCCGGCCTTACGATCTTCCTCGGCCTCCCGGTCGGCCGGATCCGGTCGAAGGCCGTCGGTCTGAAGGCGGCCCTGAACGCCCTGGCGACAGGCATCCTGATCTTCTTGCTGTGGGACGTGCTCTCGCAGGCATGGGAGCCCGTGGACACGGCGCTCTCCTCGCATCGGATCGGCCCGGCGCTCGGGCAGGGCCTGCTCATGGCCGCGTGCATCGGCATCGGGCTCCTGAGCCTCACCTACGTCGACCGGTACCTGAAGCGGCGGGCGCTGGCGTTGGCGTCGCCCATCCGGCCGCCCGCCGGTTCGGACCCGGCGCGCGGCCCGCACTCGCAGGGGCCGCACCCGGTCGCGCAGGCCGGTGCCGACCTCCCGCCCGCCGGCGCTACCACGAGAACCGGGACCGGCGTCGCGATCGTCACCGCGACCGAGGCCGAGTCGCGAGCCGGCGCCCGGCGCCTCGCGCTCACGATCGCGATCGGCATCGGCCTCCACAACTTCGCGGAGGGCCTCGCGATCGGCACCGCGGCGGCTCAGGGCGAGCTCGCCTTCGCCGTGCTCCTCATCATCGGGTTCGGGCTGCACAACGCCACCGAGGGGTTCGGCATCGTCGCGCCACTGGGCGGCACCCGGCCGTCCTGGGGTTACCTGGCCCTGCTCGGCCTCATCGGAGGCGGCCCGACGTTCTTCGGCACGATCATCGGCCAGGCGTTCAGCAGCGACATCGTCTCGATCGCGTTCCTCGGCCTTGCTGCCGGATCCATCCTCTACGTGATCCTCGAGCTGCTCGCCGTCGCCCGCCGCACCGGGATGAAGACGCTGGTGGCATGGTGCATCTTCGCAGGTCTCGTCGCGGGGTTCGCCACCGACGCGATCGTCACCGCCGCCGGGGCCTGACCCCGTTTTCCTCTGGCGCCCGCGGTGATTCTGTAGGGTTGTCTCGCAGCCGAAAGGGAGGGCACCCATGCGCCAGGTCGTCGATTTCACGATCGTCTCGACGGAGGGTCTCGACTCGAGCCCGGTCGCGCCCGCCCTCGCCGGGCTGCGCGCGAACGAGTCCCGGTACTTCAAGAACAAGTACGACCACGACTTCGCGACGGCTCCCGCCTCCGAGGAGCAGGAGACCCTTGACCGGGTCAGCCGCATCCTGAAGGACGAGCGCGACATCGTGATCGCGTCGCCTGCGCTCGAGGTCACCTCGTTCGAGGTCGACGGCATCCGCATGGCGTACGTGTTCTACGAGTCCGGCCTGTCGATCAACGTGATGTACACGATCGACGATGCGGGCAAGCGCGCGGTCGGCTTCAAGCTGTCGGAGGGCATGGAGGTGCCCCAGGAGCTGTCGGCGTTCAGGTTCGCGCGCCAGAAGTCCCGGCTCGCCGGCACGATCCGCGGCTCCTACTTCGTCATCAAAGGCGAGTACTGACGCGGGCCTCCACCTCGTCGTGCCTCACGCCAGGGGCTCGACCTCCGCGGCGAGCTCGCGCTTGACGTCGTGCTCGATGAGCACCGGGATGAAGTCGCGCACCGGCGCGCTCGTGTAGCCAACGTGGCGCTGGTGCACGAGGTCGACGATGCGGTCCCTCGGGATTTCCGGGAAGCGCTCGGCCAGCCGATCGACTGCGTGACTGATGGCGACCTGTTCGTCGGCCTTCCCGCCGGGAGGCGCGACGAGGGTCATGTCGTCGTCCAGGTGTGGCGAAGAGGCGGGCGCTGCTTCGTCACTCAGGGCGGGGTCGTCGCTCATAGCGAGATTATGACGCGCGTGGCAGGGTGGAGGCTATGGATGAGATCGAGGTAGTGGTCGTCCGCGTCTTCACCGACGAGCGGGGCGCCAACGGGAACGAGCTGGGCATCGTGACCAGCTCGCCGGCGACGGCGCAGCGCGAGCAGGAGATCGCGGCGGCGCTCGGGTTCAGCGAGACCGTGTTCGTCGATGAGCTGGACGAGGCGGGCGGCATCGCGACGATCCGCATCTTCACGCCGGCGTCCGAGCTCCCGTTCGCCGGCCACCCGAGCGTCGGGACGGCCTGGTGGCTGGCGCACGAGCGCACCCCGGTCGGAGCGCTGGCCGAGAAGGCGGGAGACGTCGCCGTCTCCGTCGACCTCGATGCCGACGCGGCCTCCATCGAGGCCCGCGCCGAGTGGGCGCCCGCGTTCACCTGGCTGCCGCTCGCCACGCCTGCCGACGTCGACGCGCTCGACGCGCTCGCGTTCGCCGGGGGCCAGCACTACGCCTACGCGTGGATCGACGAGGAGGCCGGCACCCTGCGTGCGCGGATGTTCGCCCCCGCGATGGGCATCGTGGAGGACGAGGCGACCGGCGCCGCCGCCATCGCCCTCACCGCGAAGCTCGGCCGCGCCCTGCGCATCAGCCAGGGCGAGGGCTCCGAACTGGTCACCGAGCTGCTCGGCGACGGCCGTATCCGGGTCGGCGGGACCGTGGTGTACGACCGCACCATCGACGCCACCCTGTGAGCGTCGAGCTGTTCCCGGTCGGCGCGCCGGGCGACGGCCCGGAGGGCGACGGGCTGGTCGGCGTCGCGGCGACCGACGACGGCGCGGTGTGGTTCACCATCGGCGAGAGCGGCCGGGTGGGCCGCCGCGATGCGGTCGGCACGGTGGCGTACCTCGATCTCGGCACGGGCTCCCTGCCCGTCGGCGTCAGCACGGCGACGGAGGACACCGTCTGGGTCGTGGACCGTTCCGGCAATCGCCTGGTGCACGTCGGCCCGGGCCTGCGCGTGATCGGGGAGACGGACGTCCCCTCGGCAGGCGCCCTGCCACTGGCGTCGGTGACCCTCCCGGACGGGACCACCTGGTTCACGGAGGTGTTCGGCGAGGCGCTCGGGCGCATCGACATTCTGGGTCGCGTCGAGGAGTTCCCCGTCGGGGTGGAGGGTGGTCCCTCCGGCATCACCGCGTCAGGGGACAGCATCTGGTTCTCTCTGCAGGGGCACCGGCCTGCGCTCGGTCATGTCCGCGGAGGCGACGCCGCGATCGAACTCGTGGAGCTTCCGTTGGGCTCCGGCCCGCTGGGCGTCGCGGTGGCCGATGACGGCTCGGTGTGGACGGCGCTGCACGCGGCGGACGCCCTGGCGCGCGTCGCCCGGGGCCGCGCGGTGACCGTCCTTCCGCTGGAGGAGGGCGCGAATCCGTTCGCGGTGGTCGCCGACGATGCGGGAGGGGTCTGGGCGTCGCTCTGGGGAGCCGACGCTCTGCTGCACGTGACGGCCTCCGGCGAGACCGAGCGCATCGAGCTCCCGGAGGGCGCCGGCCCGCGCGGCCTCGCGGTAGCGCCTGACGGCGTGATCTGGGCCGCGCTGGTCTCGGGCGCGCTGGCGCGCGTGCGCCGCTGACCGCCTCCCTGCGGCCGACGACCTGTCGCCAACGGAGGACATACCTCCGGCCCTCACCTTCCCGCAGCCAAAGGAGGAGACCCGGCCTCGATCCGACCGAATCCCCTCCGTAGCCCGACACCCGCCGGCGAGTCGGATCGGATCCCCTCCGTTCGCGACACCCGCGGCCAACGGAGGAGATCGGCCTCCCGACCACCCCGAAACGCACTGAACGGAGGAGATCGCGGCCGGGATCGGCCGGATCTCCTCCGCTCGCGTCAGCTCAGTGCGAAGGGTCGCCTACTCGCCGACGCCCACGTACTCCGCCGCCTGGTCGGGGTCGGCGACCCCGACCTCCAGTCGCGCGCGCAGCGCCACGCCGAGCCCGGCGTCGACGTTCGTCCAGTACTGGATCGCCCGCTCGCGGATGTCCTCCCGTGTCACCCCGCCGACCGCTCCCGCGATCGTGTCGAGGAAGCGCTCGCGTGCGGCCGCGGAGAACACCTCGCGATAGAGCGTTCCCGCCTGGCCGAAGTCGTCGTCTTCCGCGTGCAGGGTCGCCGCCGCGCGAACGAGAGCGCCGTCCGACTCCCACGAGCCCTCACCGGCAGCAGCAGCGGAGGCCGACGGCCCGCCGAACGAGTTCGGCGCGTACACCGGGGCCGACGCCGGCTTGAAGCCGTGGCGACCCGCGCCGTCCTGCGAGTAGTTGTGCACCGGAGCGACCGGCGCGTTGACCGGCAGCTCGTTGTAGTTGGTGCCGACGCGGTAGCGCTGGGCGTCCGGGTAGGAGAACACACGTGCCATGAGCATCTTGTCCGGGCTGATGTCGATGCCGGGGACGGTGTTGGCCGGAGAGAACGCCGCCTGCTCGATCTGCGCGAAGAAGTTCTCCGGGTTTTCGTTGAGCGTGTGCACGCCCACCTCGATGAGCGGGTAGTCGCTGTGCGGCCACACCTTGGTGAGGTCGAACGGGTTGAAGCGATAGGTCTTCGCGTCCTCGTACGGCATCACCTGCACGCTCACCTTCCACGCCGGGAAGTCGCCGCGCTCGATGGCCTCGAAGAGGTCGCGACGGTAGTAGTCCGCGTCTTCGCCCGCGATGCGCTCAGCCTCGGCCCCGTGCATCTCCTCGTTGCCCTGCAGGGCGTGGAAGTGGTACTTGACCCAGAAGCGCTCGCCGGCTGCGTTGATCCACTGGTAGGTGTGCGAGCCGTAGCCGGGCATCGTCCGCCACGAGCGCGGGAGGCCCCGGTCGCCCATGAGGTACGTGACCTGGTGCGCCGACTCCGGGGACAGGGTCCAGAAGTCCCACTGCATGTCGGCGTCGCGCAGCCCGGAGCCGGGAAGGCGCTTCTGCGAGTGGATGAAGTCGGGGAACTTGATGCCGTCGCGGATGAAGAAGACCGGGGTGTTGTTGCCGACGATGTCGTAGTTGCCCTCGGTCGTGTAGAACTTCACCGAGAAGCCGCGCACGTCGCGCCAGGTGTCGGGGGAGCCCTGCTCGCCCGCGACCGACGAGAATCGCTGCACCGTGCGCGTGGTGGCGCCCGGCTGGAACACGGCGGCCTTCGTGTAGGCGGACACGTCGCCGGTGACGACGAACTCGCCGAACGCACCACCGCCCTTGGCGTGCACGATCCGCTCCGGGATCCGCTCGCGGTTGAACTGGGCGAGCTTCTCCACGAGGTACCGGTCGTGGAGGGCGGTGACGCCGTCCTGTCCTGCCGCCAGCGAGTGCGCGTCGCTGCCGACCGGGGTGCCGGTCTGGGTGGTCGTGTGGTTCTGCGTCATGGTTCTCCTAACCTCGTTCGGCGTGCGACGGGGCTGTCGTCACATGCTCCTGACAGGACGGGCACAGTCCCCAGAAGGTCACCTCCGCTGTGTCGACCACGAAACCGCCGGCATCCGATGGATGCAGGCAGGGCGCGTGACCGACGACGCAGTCGACGTCGGCGACCGCCCTGCACGACGTGCACACGACGTGGTGGTGGTTGTCGCCGACGCGGCGCTCGTAAAGAGCCGGCGAATGCGCCGGCTCGATCCGGCGGAGGAGGCCGGCGACCGTGAGGTCGCCGAGCACGTTGTGGATGTTCTGGATCGAGGTGCCGGGCAATGCGGGTAACACCGCGCGGTAGACCGATTCCGCATCCACGTGCGGGTGTGTGCCGAGCACGCGGAGGACGGCAAGCCGCCCCTGCGTCACACGGAGCCCGGACGCGCGGAGCGCGTCCTCGTGCTGTGCCGTGTCCATTCCTCCACGCTATCGACACAGTTTTGCTTTACTCAAAACAGCTGGGATCCCGGGCGTGGCGCGACCGTCGGACGGGAGCGGCTCAGCGCAGGATCGACGCCATCTTCTTGCCCCGGGCCACCTCGTCGACGAGCTTGTCCAGGTAGCGCAGCTTCTGCATCAACGGGTCGTCGATCTCCTCGACCCGCACGCCGCAGATGACCCCCGTGATGAGGGAGGCGCGGGGATTCAGCTCGGGCGCCTCCTCGAAGAACGTCTGCAGGTCGACACCGCGGTCGATCGCCGACGTCAGCCCCTTCTCGTCGTAGCCGGTCAGCCACCGTACGACCGTGTCGACGTCCGCGCCGCTGCGGCCCTTGCGCTCGACCTTCGCGACATAGAGCGGATAGATGCTCGCGAAGCTCGAGGCGAAGATCTTGTGCATGACCTCCAGGGTAGCTCGCGGGGAACCGCCGACCCGGATACCGCATCTCCGTCCCGTACTCTTTCATGAGACATATCGATGAGATGGAAGATGGTCCCCATGACACACGAGTTCGACGTCGAGGCGCTGGGCGTCGCGCTGCGTGTCGAGGTGGCCGGGATGTCCCGCGCCGACTTCCGACTGCTGCGCGCCCAGTGGCGGCGGGTGTCGGGCCACGGGGCACCCTCGGCGACGATCTCCGCCGTCCTCGGAGAGCAGGCTCCGGGTGCTCACGTGTCCGGTCTGGACTTCGACGAGATCAGCGTCGCCCTGCGGCAGACGATCAACCTCCGAGCGATCGAGAGCCGGCGGGAGGAGCTCCTGATGTTCCACGCCGCGGGTCTGGCCGATCCGTCGACCGGCGATGTCATCGCCTTGATCGGTCCGTCGGGTGCCGGCAAGACGACTGCGGCATCGACGCTCGGCACAGTCCTGGGCTATGTGTCGGATGAAACGGTCGCCGTCGACGCGGATGGCAGCGTGCGCCCGTTCCCCAAACCGCTCGCGGTCAAGCAGCGCGACACTTCGCGCAAGCGGATCGCCGGCCCCGACGCGCTCGGCCTGATGGAGGTGCACACCCCACTGCGGCTCAGCCGCGTCGCCCTCCTCGACCGTCGCAATGAGCCCGTGGCTCCGACGGTCGAGACCCTGGGCCTCGAAGAGGTCCTGGCCCTCATCATCGAGCAGACCAGCTACTTCGCCTCGCTTCCCCGAGCACTGCGGCGCTTGGAGGCCCTCATCCGTGTCTCCGGCGGCGTGCACGTCATCCGCTATCACCACGCGGCCGATCTGCTCGAGCCGGTGTCCGCGTTGCTGAGACGGCCGGCGGCGCACCTCACGCCGGAGGTGGTCGGAGCGGCGAGCACCATCGCGGCCGGGGTCGGCATCATCCCGCCGGGTGCCTACGGGCGATTGGAGGTCGACGACTGGATCGAGGCCGGCGGCGAGGTCATGGTTCTGCTCGATGGCAAGATCTCCCGGCTCTCCCCGCTCGGCTCATTGCTCTGGAACGACCTGGAGACACCGCAGCCGCTGGAGGCGCTCGTCGCCCGGGCCGAGGCGGTATTCGGACCGGCGCCCGACGACTCCGCGCAGGCCACTGTCCGCGCCATGCTCGATGAGTTCGTCGCCGCCCGGTTCGTGCGATTGCACGAGAGCCGAGTGCAGGCCGGATCGGCCGAGCACGACGACCTCCCCGCTGACGACGTGTCGCTCCCGAGCTGAGCTGGCTTCGGTTTCACCCCACCGACCAGGGGTAGCGCTTAGACGAATCCCCGGGTGATAACCGCATCCGGCGAACCGCTCGTCCATCGCACCCCTGCCTCCGTGACGCCGTCGGATCCTAGAGATGCCGCGGCGGGAGAGTCATCGCCACCGGTCTCCAGGCCCAGAGCATCCGGAAATGCACGACATACAGTGCCGTCATTCGCCGCTCCGTGCTCCTCGCCTCCCTGATCGGCCTCGCGGTGATCGTCCTCGGGCTGACCCTCTGGTTCGCCCGCACCGCCAACCGCCGCAGAAAGGCAACCGAATGAGAGTCACCGCCACCCGAAGCGCTGTCGCACTCGCTGTCGTCGTCCCACTGGCTCTGCTGGTGGGGCTGACGGGGTGCAGTTCCCCGGACACCTCCACCAACAGCCACTCCAGCCACGCCCCGACCAAAGGGATCACGACCGCGCACGACGGCACGGTCACCCAGGTCACGCACGCGCCCGGGACGACGACCGGTTATGTCGGAGCGTTGAAGGACGTCAAGCTCACGTCGTGCAGCGCGGACAAGGCCCCTGCTCACTTCGGGGGAACGGTCACCAACCCCACGTCGACGTCGCAGAGCTACCGCATCTACGTGTCGCTCCAGTCCGATGGCAACACCATCGGCGTCCGGGAGGTCGATGTCGCGGACGTCGGCGGGCACGCTACCCAGAAGTGGTCGGAGACGCTGCAGGCGGGCAAGGCGGGGGCCACGTGCGTGCTCCGGGTGGAGCGGCACAGCTGATCGAGCGGACGCGCGCTCGCGGCCTGCCCGCGCTACCGTGCGCGTGACCGCAGCCGGGTCTCCTCGATGTCGAGCATCGACTGGGCCTCGGTGAGGATGCGCGACGGGTAGGCGCCGCGAGCGCGCTCCAGGAGCAGACGGTCGCGTTCGGCGTCGACCACGGCGAGCCGCAGCGTGCGGTAGATGTGGTGCGGGCGGTTCTCCGGGGGCGCGTCGTAGAGGACGATGCGCTCCCAGGCCGACTCGGCACGCAGGTACGTCGTCTGCCGCACCCGCTCGACCACCTCGGGGTCGACGGGGGTCGGCGTGCCGGCCGCGGTCTCGGGGTCGTCCAGCACAGCCAGCCCGGCCTCGCTGAGGTCGTCGAGGAGCTGGGCGAGCAGCCTCCTGTCGTCTTTGATGTCGACGCCCTGGAGGCCGAGGACCCGGATCAGCCAGGGGAGTGTGCCGCCCTGGACGACCAGGCTGACGAACGCGACGGTGAACGCGATGAGGATGAGCTGCGGGCGGTACGGGATGTCGGCGGGCAGCGACTGCGCGGCCGCGAGCGTGACGACGCCCCGCATGCCCGACCAGCCGAGCACGACGCCGCCCTTCCAGCCGATCGCCTCCTCCCGGAACTCCTCGAGGTCGCTGCGGTGCCGCTCGTAGCGCAGCTCGGCACGGTGCTTGCGCTGGGCCTGCCAGCGGTAGCGCACCGGATGGTCGCGGAAGTAGCTGATCATCAACCACTCCCGCAGCACGTGCTTCTCGGCCCGTTCGCCGCGTCGTCGCAGGGAGAAGATGAGCGGTCCGATCAGCACGGACCGGATCACCACCAGGGAGGCCATGGCGATCAGGCCGATCCCGACGGCGTCCCACACGCTCAGGATCTCCGGATGCTCGACGTCGGCGATGAGCGTGCGCAGCTCGAGGCCGATGAGCAGGAAGACGCCGTTCTCGAGCAGGAACTGGATGGTACGCCAGTTGATCTGGTCGCTGATGCGCGCCTGGGCGCTGAACTGCTGGGGCGCCGCGTGCCCGGTGTAGAGGCCGGCTATGACGACGGCGAGCACGCCCGACCCGTGCAGCGCCTCGGTGGGGGCGAACGCGGCGAACGGCACGACGACCGACAGGGCGGTGTCGAGCACGGGGTCGTTCAGCTTGGAGCGCACCCATACCGAAACGAATCCCACGACCAGGCCGATCACGAGCGCGATGATGACGGCCGAGAAGAAGTCCAGCACGCCCGCGATCGGCGTCGCGAGGGTGCCCACGGCCGCCGCGAGTGCGGTGCGCAGCAGCACCAGGGCGGTGGCGTCGTTGACGAGCCCCTCGCCCTCCAGTACGGTGAGCAGGCGCGGTGGGAGGCCCAGCTTGCGGCCGATGGAGGTGGCGGCGACGGCGTCGGGCGGGCTGATGATCGCGCCGAGCGCGATGGCCGCTGCCAGGTTGAGGTCGGGCAGCATCGTGTAGAGCACGAAGCCGGAGGCGAAGGCCGTCACAACCACCAGGAAGACCGAGAGACCGGCGATCGGTGCGAGGTTTCTGCGGAAGTCGGTGAGCGGGACGCTGATCGCCGCTGCGTAGAGGATCGGCGGCAGCAGGCCGTCGAGGATGATCTCGGGCGGGAACTCGATCTCCGGCATGCCGGGGAGACCGGAGAGGGTGACGCCGACGATCACGAGGATGATGGGCGCGGCGACGCCGAGCTTGGGGGCGAATGCGGCTACGCCGACGATCACCGCGACGGCGATCACCGCATAGACACCGAGCTCCATCCCTCAAGCCTAGGGAACAGATGAGAACTCTGTGTGCACTCTCAGGCGCGGCGGGCGGCTCGGCGGGCGCCCCGGCTCAGCGGGCGCGCAGCCCGTCGATCGCCGTCGCGATGACGCGGTTGCTCGTCGTCGTCGAACGCCACGCCCGCGATGCCGGAAACCATGCGGATGACGTCGCCGATGGAGGCGTCGGGCCGCAGCTCGCCGGCCTCCTGGGCGCGGCGAACCAGCGGGTCTCCGGATCTCCTCCGTTGCGTGCGGGGCAGGGGCGTGCAGCTAACGGAGGAGTTCGGGGGCCGGCCGCCGCGGATCTCCTCCTCTAGCTGCCGAGGGGCGGCGCCCCGCCCCGCATCTCCTCCGTTGCCTGCGGCGCCCCTCAGGCGCGGGCGGCGGCCTCGCTGCGCCAGCGCGCGAGCAGGTGCCACGGGTTGGGCACCCGCAGAGACGCGACGTGGGCGAGCAGCACGTCGTCGGTCTCGAACCACTCCGTGCCCGGGATGCGGAGGGTGGCGAACTGCGCGTGCCTCCGCTGCTCGACCGTGCGGTCGCCCCGCTCGAAAGCGAGCACCTCGTCGTGGGGGAGGCTCGTGAACCGCCGCGCGGGGTTGGCCGAGGTCCCGATCTTGATGCGGTCGCGGAACCGCAGGTAGTAGACGACGTCCACCCGGGAGGCCGTCACCCCGTCCGGCGGGAGCTCGCCCACCCTCCACTCGCACACCGCGCACAGCCACCCCGACGGGTAGCGCACCCCGAGCCTCGACCCGCACAACGCGCACGGAGTCGGCAGCAGATCGGTCTGACCGTATTCGGCCTCCATCCACTCGTGGGCCTCGAGCAGGTGCATCAGGCACAGCGCGAGCGGCGCCCCGGGATGCGTTGGCGCGCCGCACAAAGAACACGAGGCGGTCACGCCGTGAACGTACCGGCCGCCCCCGACAACCGGCGGCCGCTCAGTGCGCCGTCCCGGCCAGCACCTCCCGTTGCCGTGCCCGCCCCGGCTCGTCGTAGTACTTCGCCCACCACGTGTCGGTCGGGTCGAGCCCGACCGCCGCCACCACTCCGCTCTGCGGTCCGGGCGTCGGGTCATGCGGCTTCAGCGACAGCGTGTACCGGAACCGGTAGTGGTCGAACAGCCGCATGAACTCGGTGAGGTACGCCTCGGCAACCGCACTGTTCCCGCGGATGATCAGCATGTTCTCGTCATTACCCGTTGTGGAGGCCACGCTGAAGTTCGCCGAGCCCGTCACGACGACCGGGTCCTCCCCGAGCGGGTCGATGAGCAGGTACTTGCTGTGCACGTACTCGACGTTGGTTGAGAGCGGGTTCCTCATCTCCTCCACGAAACCGGCCAGAGCGCCCGCGGGCAGGAAGGCACCGGCCGCGATGGTCGTCTTCTGGTCGGTGACGACGGCGGAGGCCTTGGCCGCCGCCTTCGCGTCCTCGAACAGCAGGTAGCGCAGGGCGTCGTGCGCCCCCGGCAGGTCGTCGCCGAACCGCGAGTCGAGGGTGAAGGGGAACGTGCCGCACGCGATCGTCTCCGCACCGCCGAAGAGTGCCGCGTAGCGGTCGAGAGCGGTGCTGTGCGTGTGCGGGCTGAACACCACGGAGACGCCGCTGGGCCACTCGTCCGGCAGCGCGTCGTTCGCGTCGACCCAGTCGTTCAGCGCGCTGGAGGGAGGGTCGGCGAGCAGCCGCTCCCAGTAGGCGAGGTAGGCGGCGGCGATCGTCGGGTCGTCGATCGAGTGGCCCACGTTCGACTGGCCGAAGACGCCGTTGGGGGTGATGTTCGTCGACCCGGTCCACACCGCCACGGGCGTGCCCGCGTGGGAGGCGACGATGAACTTGTTGTGCGGGATCTTCGCGTGCGCCCGCCAGAGCGCGACCAGGTCGCCGATCCCGGCGGAGGTCACCGCGTCGTGGTTGTTCGGGTTGCCGTCGTCGACGATGAGCTTCACGGAGGCGCCGGCGCGCGCGGCGACGCCGAACGCATCGAGCACCGTCGGCAGCTGGAACTCGTAGAAGGAGCCGTGCAGCTCCCAGTCGGCGTCCTGCGCCCGCCCGATGAACGCCAGGAGGGCCTCCTCGAGCCCGCGGGAGAGCCAGATCCAGGCCGCGTCGTTGGGGACGTCCTGCGGTTCGGCGTTGTGGAAGCGCTCGGCGTACGCCTGCGACGAGATGACCCCGCGGTTGAACCACACGCCCTGCTGGTGAGGCTGCCCTGTCGAGATCGGCAGGGTCACGGTCTCCCGGGCGGTGAGCACCTGACCGGGGGTCCCTTCCAGACTGTGGACGATGTAGGTGTAGTCGTGGCCCGCCTTGGCGGTGTAGTCGCCCCAGAGGAACGTCTGCAGGGGGTTCGTGTCGGTCGTCCACGCACCGGCAGGCGCACCGGTGAACCGGAGCCGATTGGGCAACCAGCGATGCTCGCCCTCGGTGTGGTCGAGCCGTTCGATGCCGAAGCCGTGGATGCCCGGCATCGTCGCCCGGTCGTGGTCGATCCCGATCAGCACGACGTCGTTGCCGGCGATGGCCTGTGCGGACAATGGTCCGCTGCTGCTGGTGACTTTCATGAGCGCTCCCCGACCTGCTCCCCGACCGGAGCATAGAACGGTCTACCGCTATCGCACCACCCCCGGCTCATGGCATGTTCCGGGGCTCCGCGCGAGCTTTCGTGACGCCGTGTTTCGCGGGTGAAACAGACGGTCACGCTGGCTCGACCGGGCTTGCGTGCGGCCGCATCCTGGGCTGCATCCCGTCCCGCATCCGCTGCATTCCCGACACGGTTCCAGGAGATCCCATGCGTTCCCGTTCCCTCCGCACCCTCGCCGGCGCCGCCGTCGCGCTCAGCGGCGTGCTCGCTCTCGCCGCCTGCGCCGGCGGCTCGGACGCCGCGACCGGCGGCGGCCAGAAGGTCGACGGCGGCACCATCGTCTACGCCCATCAGCAGGAGCCCGCCTGCGTGTTCGGTGGCTGGATCGAGCAGGCCTACCTGTCGTACCAGGTGCTCGACAACCTCACCTCGCTGGATGAGAACCACAAGGTCGTCCCCTGGCTCGCCACGGCGTGGAAGCAGTCCGCCGACGGGCTGACCTGGACGTTCACGCTCAAGAAGGGCGTGACGTTCACCGACGGCACCCCCCTGACCGCCGGGGCCGTCGCCTACAACTTCGACTACTGGGTCACGGGCGGCAACAGCACTGCCAAGGTCTGGCTCGGCGGCTACTACACGTCTGCCCAGGCGATCGACGACCAGACCCTGCAGATCAACCTCAGCCGCCCCTACCCGCGGCTGGCGGACAACCTCACGCAGGGCTACTTCGGCATCCAGTCGCAGCACGCCCTGGAGACGCGGACGAAGGAGCAGAACTGCGAGGCGCCGATCGGCTCCGGCGCGTTCGTCGTCGACAAGTGGAACCGCGGCCAGGACATCATCCTGAAGAAGAACAAGGACTACACCTCCCCGCCCGCGAACGCGAAGCACACCGGCCCGGCCTACGTCGACACCATCGACTGGAAGTTCGTCGCCGACCCGACCACCCGTGTCGCCGCGCTGCAGGGCGGCCAGGTCGACGCGATCTACGACGTGCCCTCCGTGCAGTGGAGCGTGCTGAAGAGCGGCGGCTACCAGGTCGAGAAGTACGTGACCCCCGGCCGTCCGCAGCAGATCTCCTTCAACACCGCGAAGCGGACCGTTCACCGACGAGAAGGTGCGCCAGGCGTTCGCGTACAGTCTGGACCGCCCGGAGATCGTGAACACGATCGGCCGCGGCGTCATCCCGTCGGAGGGAAATGGAGGTGTCAGCCAGACGACCCCCGGCTACAGCACGAAGGCCGCCGACTGGTACTCGCAGGACACGACGAAGGCGAACGCACTCCTCGATGCGGCGGGTTGGAGCCAGAAGAACAGCGACGGCGTGCGCGAGAAGGACGGCAAGCCGCTGACCGTGCGGCTGCCGTACGGCGCCGGTTCGATCATCAACGCCGACGGCGCCGCCATCCTGCAGGGCGTCAAGGAGCAGGCGAGCAAGGTCGGCTTCGACGTGAAGCTCATCCCGGTGCCGCAGAGCGAGTTCTTCTCTGGCAAGTACTCGGACCGCGCACGCCTACGACCTCCAGCGCCGGCTACTGGACCGTCCGTCACGGCGGGCATCCTCTACATCAACTGGCGGCCGTCCACCGCCGACGACCCCAACTACAGCAACAGCGCGTTCTACAACGACCCCGTGCTCGAGCAGTACATCCTCGACGGCAACTCGGCCGCGACGGTCGAGCAGCAGAACGCCGACTACCAGAAGGCGCAGGACTACATCGCGCAGCACGCGCTGTCGATCGGCGTCTACGACCGGCTGAGCACGCTCGCCGTGTCGCCGAAGCTGCACGACGTCTGGCAGGAGCACGCACAGGGAGGGCCGACGTTCTATGACGCTTATTCACCAAGTGAGGCCGGGGCCGCGGCAGCGGCCGAGGCGGTCCTCACGACCGTCCGGCCCGGCGCGGCCGGGCGGTCGCGCTCACCATCCTGAAGAAGGCGGGGGCGGCGGTCGTGGTGCTCTGGGGAGCGGCGACGGTGGCGTTCTTCGCCCAGCTCGCCCTCCCGGGCGACCGGGCGACGACCATCCTCAACATCCGCGCCGGTCAGGTGCAGCTGCGCACCCCCGCCGAGCTCGCGCAGATCCGGGCACAGTACGGTCTGACCCGGCCGGTCATCGTGCAGTACTTCGACTATCTGCGGGGTCTGATCAGCGGCGACTTCGGCGACTCGTACCAGCAGTACCGGCCCGTCACCGCGATCATCGGCGAGCAGCTCGGCGACGACCGTCACGCTGTCGCTGACGGCGATCGTGCTCGCGTGGGTCGATCATGGTCGTCTGGGTCACGCTGACCGCCGGCCGCGGCCCGCGCGTAGGCGCATCGGCTCGACGGTGGACGTCGTCACCGCCGGCCTGCCCGACTACTGGCTCGGCATCATCCTGCTGCTCGTGTTCGGGCTCGGGCTGCGCTGGTTCCCGATCATCAGCGGCTCCGCCCCGAACGGCATCGTTCTGCCGGCCCTGACCCTGGCCATCCCGTTGGCCGGCTTCATGGCGCAGAGCGTCGCGCACCGAGTTCGAGCGGTCGCTCGACCAGCCGTTCGTGCTCTCGGCCCGGATGCGCGGCATGGGGGAGTGGGGCATCCGCCTCCGGCACGTGCTGCGGCACGCGGTCATCCCGGCCGTCACGCTCTCCGGCTGGGCACTCGGCGCCACGCTGTCGGGCGCCGTGATCGTGGAGTCGATCTTCTCCCGGCCGGGCATCGGCTCGGTTCTCGTGGCCGCCGTCAACTCCCAGGACCTGCCGGTCGTCATCGGCATCGTGACCCTGGTCGCCGTCGTCTACGTGGCAGCGAACCTCATCGTGGACATCGTCTACACCGTGCTCGATCCCCGGTTGGAGCTGTCATGACCTCCCTCACCACCGCGCCCTCCCGGCAGTCGGGCGGTGCACCCGCCGCCGCGCGCCTCGCCCGGGCGCCCTGGGGCCTGTACCTCGCGGTCGCCTTCGCCGCTCTGCTCCTCGTCGCGGTGATCGCGCCCCAGGTGCTCACCACGCATCTACCGACGGCGATCGACTACGGCGCCGCCTTGCAGCCGCCGAGCTGGGCGCACCCGTTCGGAACCGACGAGTCGGGCCGCGACCTCTACACCCGCATCGTCTGGGGCGCGCGCGACTCGCTCGCCATCGGCGTCGGAGCCGCAGCCGTGAGCATCGGTCTCGCGCTGATCCTCGGCACCCTCGCCGCGCTCGGTGTGAAGCCCGTCGCCGTGGTGGTCGACCGGTTCGTCGAGATCCTCTTCACGTTCCCGGCCCTCCTGCTGGCACTGCTGCTCATCGCGATCGCCGGACCGAGCGCGGCGACGCAGGTTCTCGCGGTCGGCGTCGGCACGGCGCCCGGCTACGCGCGGATGATCCGCGGGCAGATCCTCGGCGCGCGCAACTCCGGCTATGTGGAGGCCGCCACTGCGCTCGGCCACTCGCGATGGCGGATCGTGCGCGCGCACATCCTCCCGAACGCGCTGCGGCCGCTGATCGCCGTGTTCGCGCTGTCGATCGGCCAGTCGATCGTCTGGGCGTCGAGCCTGTCGTTCCTCGGGCTGGGCGTCGCGCCGCCCTCCTCCGAGTGGGGCGCTCTGCTCGACGCGGGACGCGCCTACCTCACCACGGCGTGGTGGCTCGTCGTCGTCCCGGGTCTCGTCATCGTCGCGGTCGCGCTCGCCGCGACCACCATCGGCCGGCACATCCAGGCGCGCCTGGAGAAAGGGGAGCGATCGTGAGCGTCGCCGAGCAGAGCCCGATCACCAGGACAGGCACAGCCGAGGTCGTCGCCACACTCGATTGGCCCGCCGTGCGCCTGCGGGTACGCAACCTCCGTACTGGCTTCATCGTGGACGGAGCATCCCGGCCGATCGTGTCGGGCGTGAGCTTCGACCTCCTGCCCGGCCAGTGCGTCGCGATCGTGGGCGAGTCGGGCTCGGGCAAGAGCGTCACGGCGCGCAGCCTGGTCGGGCTGGCCGGGCGGGGCGCCACCGTGGAGGCCGACGAGCTCGAGCTGCACCACGAGGACGCGCTGAGATTCACCGCGCGGCAGTGGCGGCGGGTGCGGGGCCGCGATGTCGGCTTCGTGCTGCAGGACGCGCTCGTGTCGCTCGACCCGCTGCGCCCGGTCGGCAAAGAGATCGCCGAGGCGCTGCGCCTGCACCGCTGGGGTGACCGCGCGGCGCGCAGAGCGCGCGTGATCGAACTGCTGGAGCGGGTCGGCGTGCCCGCGCCCGCGGTCCGTGCGCGACAGCGTCCCGACCAGCTGTCCGGCGGCCTCCGCCAGCGGGCGCTGATCGCCTCGGCGATCGCCCTCGACCCCGACATCGTGATCGCCGACGAGCCGACGACGGCTCTGGACGTGACCGTGCAGGCGCAGGTGCTCGCGCAGTTGGAGGCGATGAAGGAGCGCGGCGCCTCCGTCATCCTGATCAGCCACGACCTGTCCGTCGTCGCGCGGCTGGCCGACCACATCCTGGTGATGCGCGGCGGCGAGGTGCTCGAGCACGGGCCGGCCGAGCGAGTGCTCGGTGCGCCCGAGAACGAGTACACCCGCGCTCTCATCGCGGCTGTCCCCGGCGAGGCGACGCGCGGGCGCGCGCTCATCCCTGGCGCGCCCGACCCCGCGCCCCGGCTGCCGGTCGGCGAGCCGGTGCTGGAGGCGCGCGACCTCGTGAAGCGCTTCCACACGTCCGACGGAACGGTGACCCGCGCGGTCGACGGCGTCTCCTTCACGCTGCACGCGGGTGAGACGCTCGGCATCGTCGGCGAGTCGGGCTCCGGCAAGAGCACGACCGCCAAGCTCGCCCTCGGGCTCGAGCGGCTCGACACCGGCGACGTTCGGCTGCTCGGCCGGGAGTGGTCGTCGCTCCCCGAGTCGCGCCGGCGCGCGCTGCGCCGTCGCGTCTCGGTCGTCTACCAGGACCCGCTGAGCTCGTTCGACCCGCGGTGGACCGTGGAGCGTATCCTCCTCGACGCCCTCCGCGCGGAATCGTTCACGACCGTCGCGGAGCGCGACGCCCGCGTGCGCGAACTGCTGGCGCAGGTCGGCCTGAGCGAGGAGGTGCTGTCGCGGTTCCCGCTCCGGCTCTCGGGAGGCCAGCGGCAGCGCGTCGCGATCGCCCGGGCGCTGGCACCGCGGCCTGACGTGATCGTGCTCGATGAGGCCGTTTCGGCGCTCGACGTGACCATTCAGGCGCAGATCCTCGACCTCCTCGTCGTCACTGCAGCGCGAGTCGGGCGTCGCGTACCTCTTCATCTCGCACGACCTCGGCGTCATCAGCCACCTCAGCGACCGCGTGCTGGTCATGAAGGACGGCCGCGTGGTCGAGGAGGGCACCACCGAGGACGTCTTCGAGCGGCCGCAGCAGCCGTACACTCGTGATCTGATCGCCGCGATCCCGGAGTTCGCACCGGGCGCGGGCACTACCACCCCAGCGGAAGGCGACGCATGACCACCGAACCCAAGCAGCTCTTCGTCAACCTGTTCGAGATGGCGTGCGTCAGCCACATCACGCACGGCCTGTGGCCGCTGCCGGGCAACAACCGGGAGCGCTTCGCCGACCTCGACTACTGGCTCGAGCTCGCTCAGCTGCTGGAGCACGGCGGCTTCGACGGGATCTTCCTCGCCGACGTCATCGGGGCGTACGACGTGTTCCGCGGCGGCCCGGAGACAGCCCTGCGGGAGGGCCTCCAGAGCCCGAACCTCGACCCGCTGCTGCTGGTGCCGGCGATGGCCGCGGTCACCGACCGCCTGGGCTTCGGCGTCACGTTCTCGACCACCTACGAGCCGCCGTTCGCGTTCGCGCGCCGGATGTCGACCCTCGACCACCTGACCAAGGGCCGGATCGGGTGGAACATCGTGACCTCCTACCTCCCGAACGCCGCGCGCAACTTCGGGCTGGACGACGAGGTGCCGCACGACGAGCGCTACCGCAGGGCGGAGGAGTACCTCGACGTGCTCTACAAGCTGTGGGAGGGCTCCTGGGACGACGACGCCGTCATCGCCGACCGCGAGTCGCGCGTCTTCACCGACCCCGACAAGGTCCGCTACATCAACCATGTGGGCGAGCGGCATCGCGTCGCCGGACCGCACATCGTGCACCCGTCGCCGCAGCGCACGCCAGTGCTGTTCCAGGCGACGGGTTCGCCGGCGGGCATCGAGTTCGCCGGCCGACACGCGGAGGTCGTGTTTACCGGAGGGCGCACGACCGAGGAGTTCCGGCGCAACGCCGACGGGATGCGCGACGCCGCGGAGCGGCACGACCGGCAGCGCGACGACGTGAAGTTCATCGCGATGGCGGGCGTGATCGTCGGGCGCACGACCGAGGAGGCCGAGGACAAGTGGAGGCTGTACCAGCAGCACTCCAGCCTCGACGGCATCCTCGCCCACAGCAGCCTCCCGGTCGACCTGACGGCGTTCCCGCGTGACATCACCGTGCGGGAGGCGCTCGCGCGGGCGGAGTTCCCGGCGGAGCGGGTGCCGTTCCTCCCGCTCGACAAGACCGTGGGTCAGGCGCTCGACTTCGTCAAGAACGGCCGCGACGATCGCTTCCTGGTGGTCGGCGACGCGAAGACCGTCGCCGACGAGATCGAGCGTTGGCTCGACGAGGATGGCCTGGACGGCATCAACCTGCGCCAGTACCACTCCTTCGAGACCGCGCGCGACTTCGCCGACCTGGTCATCCCGGAGCTGCGCCGCCGTGGTCGCCTTCCACAGGAGAGCGAGCGCTCGGCCACGCTGCGCGAGCGCCTCTTCGGCGACGGCCGCAACCGCCTCCCTGAGCGGCACGCCGCCGCCCGCTACCGCGGCGGCGCCAACCTCCTGGAGTCGGCCCTCCCCACCCCCTGACCTCGAAACCGACCGCCCGCCCCGCCCTTCGGCGTTGATCCGCCCGCTGTGGAGGTTCGGCGAGGGGCACGTTGACGCCCGGATCGCGCCCTGTTGAGGGCGTTTACCTGCCCTTCGGCTGACCCGGGACCCGCGCGCTCGGCCGTCAGTCGAGGTGGTCGAGGTAGCGGAGGATGATCCCCTCGCGCAGCGCCCACGGGCACACGTCGAGCTCTGCGACGTCAAGGGCGCGCATGGCCTCCCGCAGCACCACGCCGCCCGCGACGATCTGGAAGGTGCGGTCGGCAGTGATGCCCGGCAGCGCGGTGCGCGCCTCGGCGGGGAGCTGCGCCAGTCGCGGCACCCAGTCCGCCAGCTCCGAGCGACGCAGGAGGCTGCGCTCGGTGCCGCCGGGACCGCTCGCCGTCGAGCCGGCCAACCGGGCGAGCGAACGGATGGTCTTGGAGGTGCCGATGACGTGCTCGCGTCCGCGGCCGGAGAACTGCCCGACAGCGTCTGCGAGAGTGGCCCTGGCGTGGTCCCGCAGCGCCGTGAGCTGCTCATCGGTCGGCGGGTCGTCGTGCAGAAACCCGATCGTGCTGCGTCCTGCCCCGAGCGGAAGGGACACCGCGGTGTCCGGGTACTCGTCCGCGCCCGCCGCGATCTCCAACGAGCCGCCGCCGATGTCGAGCAGCAGGAGCGAGCCGGACGACCATCCCGACCAGCGCCGGACGGCGAGGAACGTCAGTCGCGCCTCGTCCGCGCCCGAGAGCACCTGCAACGCCACACCGGTCTCGTCGCGGATGCGGTCGAGGATCGCCGGACCGTTGGCGGCCTCCCGGATCGCGGATGTCGCGAAGGGCAGCAACTCCTCGATGCCCTCGGCCTTGCCGACCTCGACGGCCGAGCGGATGGCCTCCAGGATGGCGGTCTCGCCTTCGGCGCTGATCGACCCGTCCTCGGTGATGTAGCGCATGAGGCGCAGCACCGACTTGTGCGTCGCCGCGGGAAGCGGCCGGGCGCCGGGGTGGGCGTCGACGACGAGCAGATGGATGGTGTTCGATCCCACGTCGAGGACTCCGAGTCGCATAGAGAGAGAGTAACGGTTGCGCGGGCGGCACCGACGCTCAACGACACGCGGCCCTCAGACGCGACACGCCGTGCCGATTCCCCACTTCTCCGGGGGCGATGTCGGTGGTTCCGCGTAATGTCAGGGGTGCAGCACAGGGGGCCAGAAAAAACCCGAAAACACTACATGTAGTGGAATGACAATCGTGTCATTCGGGTTATATAGTGGGTAAACACCGCGAGACACGCGGTGAAGCAGACTTCAGAACCATCGAGATCGGGAGGCCATCATGGACTACGAAAACGACAGCGTTGGCGGCTATGCAGTTCCCGTTGACCCGATGGACCTGCTGCAGTGCGACAGCTGCCAGTAGTCCGCTGACACAGCTTCGAGAGCCCCGGCGCTTCTGCGCCGGGGCTCTTCTGTTCGTAGAATCGTCGGGTGCCAGTGAATCCAGAGCTCGTGGGACGCAGCTTCCCGCCGACCCCTCCCTACCTCGTCGGGCGTGAGAAGGTGCGCGAGTTCGCGGCTGCCGTGCTCGCCACCGACCCGATCAGCTTCGACCTGGCCACCGCCCACGCCGCCGGCCACGCCGACCTCGTCGCGCCGCCGACGTTCGCGGTCGTGGTGCAGCAGCTCACCCTCGACCAGCTGCTTGCCGACCCGGAAGCCGGGATCGACTTCAGTCGTGTCGTGCACGGCGACCAGCGGTTCACGTTCTCCCGTCCGGTCGTCGCGGGCGATGAGCTCACCGCGACGCTCACGGTGACCTCCGTCAAGTCGCTCGGCGCCCATTCGATGGTCACCGCGGAGACCGTCATCGTCGACGACGGCGGCGAGCACGTCGTTACCACCGTGTCCACCCTGGTCGTTCGAGGAGACGAGTGATGTCCGCACCCGAGTTTGAGTCCCTCACCGTCGGCGACGTGGTCGCCGAGCGCACCTTCGAGCTCAGCAGGGACGCGCTGGTCCGCTACGCGGGCGCCTCCGGAGACTTCAACCCGATCCACTACCGCGACGACGTCGCGACCTCGGTCGGCCTTCCCGGGGTGATCGCGCACGGCATGCTCACCATGGGTCTGTCGGTGCAGCCGGTCGTGGACTGGGCGGGCGATCCAGCGCGCGTCGTCGACTACCAGGTGCGGTTCACGCGTCCGGTGGTCGTCGACCCTGAGCGCGGAGCGAGCGTACAGGTGACGGCCACGGTGGGTCAGCTCGATGCGGAGGCCCGCGTGGCGCGCATCGACCTCACGACGACGTTCAACGCCGAGACGGTCCTCGGCAAGGCGCAGGTCCGCGTCTCGCTCGCGTGAACGACGCGATGACCGAGGCTCCCGCCCTCGCCGAGCTCACGACCATCCGGGTCGGGGGCGTGCCGGAGAACCTGATCGCGCCCGCGGACTCCGCCGCGCTCGTCGCGGCCGCCCGCGACGTCTGGGCCGCGGGGGACGACTGGCTCCTCCTCGGCGGCGGCTCCAACACGGTCGCGAGCGACGACGGTTTCGAGGGCACGGTCATCCACGTGGTGACGCGGGGCATCGAGCGGGTCGACTCCCCGATCGGTCGCGTGCGGCTACGGGTGCAGGCGGGCGAGCCCTGGGACGAGGTCGTCGCTCTGACCGTGCGGAACGGCTGGTCGGGGATCGAGGCGCTCTCGGGCATCCCCGGTTCGACGGGTGCGGCGCCGGTGCAGAATATCGGCGCCTACGGCCAGGAGCTGGAGTCCGCGCTGGTCAGCGTCGACTTCCTCGACGCGGCGACGGGCGACATCGTGCGACTGTCTCGTTCCGAGCTGGAGCTCGGCTACCGTACGTCCGTGCTGAAGCGCGGGAGGCTCGGGGTGGTGCTCTCGGTGGAGCTCGAGCTGTCGGACAACACCGTGCCGGGTGGTGTCGGTGCGCCGCTCAGCGCCCCGGTCGCGTACGCGCAGCTGGCCGACTCGCTCGGCGTACCCATCGGCTCCCGGGTCCCTGTGGCGGAGCTCACGCGCGCAGTGCTCGCTCTGCGTGCCTCCAAAGGGATGGTGCTCGACCCAGGCGACCCGGATTCGGTCAGCTCGGGAAGCTTCTTCACCAACCCGATCGTCTCCGAGTCGTTCGCGCGCAGCCTCCCCGCGAATGCGCCGCGTTGGCCCGTGACACCGCCCGATCCGGATGTGGTGATCGGTCTCCCCGCGGGCGGCGTGCATCCGCTCGACATCCCGCCGCTGGCCGACGGCCCGTACGACGTCAAGCTCTCGGCCGCGTGGCTGATCGAGAACGCCGGCATCCGCCGCGGCTTCGCGCTCCCGGGTTCCGGCGCCGCCATCTCGTCGAAGCACACTCTCGCTATCGTCAACCGCGGCCACGCCACCGCAGCGGACGTCGCCCAGCTGGCGTCGTTCATCCAGGCACGCGTGCAGGCGGAGTTCGGTGTGCTGCTGCGGCCGGAGCCGGTGCTGGTCGGGCTGTCGCTGTAGGAGATCTGACGGCCTCCTCTGAGAGGACTCTCACACTCCGTTCCTAGGCTGTGGCGCATGGGATTCCTCGATCGTCTCCTGGGCCGCGAAGAGCCGCAGCGAGAACGCACTCAGCAGTACCCGTCCGCTCAGCAATACCCGTCCGCTCAGCCGTACCCGCCCGGTCAGCCGTACCCGCCCGGTCAGGCGCCGACCGGCACGCCGTCCGCACAGCGCACGGACGACGAGATCGCCGTGGAGCGCTACCGCTACCTCCTGCGCACCGCGCCGCCCGAGACCATCGAGCAGGTGCACGAGGAGGCCTTCGCCACGCTGACACCGGATCAGCGACGGCTTGTGTTCGAGCAGCTCAGCGCCAACGCGCCGTCCGGTGAGCAGCCGCGCGCGGACGACGCGCGTTCGCTCGCGCAGGCCGCCACCCGCTCGGAGCTGCGCCAGCCCGGAACCCTGGAACGCTCGCTCGGCGCCCGCCCCGGTGGTATGGGCTTCGGCGGGATGTTCGCGAGCTCGCTGCTCGGAAGCGTGGCGGGCTACGTCATCGCCTCCACCCTCGCCAGCGCGTTCCTGCCCGCGCCCGGCCTGGACCAGGCGGGCGGAGACGGAGGGACGCCCGACGCCGCTTCTAACGATGGCGGCTCCGCCGACATCGGGACCGACGCCCAGGCAGCATCTGCCGACACCTCCGACGGGGACAGCGCCGCCGGCTGGGACGGAGGCTCCGGCGGGTACGGCGATTTCGGCGGGGGATTCGGGGGCGGCGATTTCGGCGGCTTCATCTGACCATCCCGCCCGTCACGCCCGCAGAGCTGCGGCGAACGGCAGCACGGCACCCGCGCCCGTACGCCGCAGCTCCCGTCCGGCGACCGTGACCGTCCACCGACTGTCGATGACGTCGTCGACGAGCAGCACGGGCGTTCCGGGCGGGATGTCGAGCGTGCTGGCGTCGAACCGATCCCAGACCCCGGCCAGCCGATATGCGCTGTTGCCGCCCGCGCCACCGGATGGCCCGCCTCGCCGGAGGGCGAATGTGCCGAGGTAGGGGAGTCGCCCGATCTCGGCCAGGCCTCGGGCGAGGCTCTCGATGAACCGCGGTCGCGAGCGGGACGGGACAGCGACCACCGCACCCGGTCTCTGCGTCCAGTCCCACTGCGCGAGCACCTGAACGCACGCCCGCAGGATCTCCGGCGGGCACTCCGCGTCCGGCGCGTCCGGCGCCAGAAGGCCGCGGAGCCGCCCTCCCCAGCCGAGGTCGGTCAGCCGGGCGAGCACCCGGCCGGTCTCCAGCTGCTCGTCCGCGGGGATCTTGCCGCGCACCGGAACGCCCACGGCGTCCGCGCCGGTCGGCCACAGCTTTCGCGGTTCGACCGCGACCCCGACACGATCGAGTTCGGAGGCGATGGCGCTCGCCGCATCGGCCGTCACCTCGCTCGGGTACCACACCCCGGCGCACGGGTCGCATCGGCCGCAGGGTCCGGCGTCGGAGTCGTCGAGCTGGCGCTGCAGGAACTCCATCCGGCAGCCGGATGTGCGCTCGTAGTCGATCATCCCGCGCTGCTCGGCCTCTCTCGCCGCCGCGATGCGTTCGTAGCGTTCGCGATCGTAGGTCCACGGCTGGCCGGTTGCGATCCAGCCGCCCTGCACCCGCCGCACGGCGCCGTCGACGTCGAGCACCTTGAGCAGGAGCTCGAGAGCGGACGACCGCAGGTCGACCCGGCTCTCGAGAACGCGCGTGGACTGCGCCTGCTCACCCAGTGCCCCGAGCAGTGCAGAGGCCTTCTCCTCCGACGGCATCGAGGCCGTGGCGAAGTACTGCCAGATCTCGCGGTCCTCCGGGCCGGGAAGCAGGAGCACGTCGGCCGACTCGGTGGCGCGCCCTGCGCGCCCGACCTGCTGGTAGTAGGCGACGGGCGACGAGGGCGCCCCCAGATGCACGACGAAACCGAGGTCTGGCTTGTCGAACCCCATCCCGAGAGCGCTCGTGGCGACGAGCGCCTTGACCTCGTTGCGCTTGA
The DNA here is from genome assembly GCA_963734315.1 of uncultured Actinomycetota bacterium. Lineage (GTDB taxonomy): Bacteria > Actinomycetota > Actinomycetes > Actinomycetales > Microbacteriaceae > Leifsonia. The sequence continues at coordinate 252,361 of CAVTGP010000011.1, forward strand.
GCCGAGCCTCGAACTCTTCCCGCTCGGCGGGATCGGTCTGGCCTGTATAGGCGGCGACGTCGTGCCCGGCCTGCCGGAGGACGCGAGCGGTGTCGTCGGCGGCCGACACCGTCAGCGTGTAGATGATGCCGCTGCCCTGCAGGTCGGCGAGGTGGCCGGCGAGCCAGGCCAGGCGGGCGGTGGCATCGTCGAGCGCGAGGACGCCCAGTCGCAGTGATCGGCGGGCCAGCGGCCCCCGGATCGTCCGCACGGAGCCCGCTCCGGACGTGCCGCCCAGCTGCTCCTCTACATCGGCGACCACCCGCTGGTTGGCGGTGGCCGTCGTCGCGAGCACGGGCACGCCCTCGGGCAGTGCGCGCACGAGCTCGCGCAGCCGGCGGTAGTCGGGTCGGAAGTCGTGGCCCCAGTCGGAGATGCAGTGCGCCTCGTCGATGACCAGCAGCCCGCACCGTTCCACGAGCGCCGGCAGGTGCTGGTCGCGGAACTCGGGATTGTTGAGCCGCTCGGGTGACACCAAGAGCACGTCGACCGTGTCGTCCTTCAACCGGGCGACAACCTCGTCCCACTCGTGCCGATTGGCGGAGTTGATCGACTGCGCTCTGACACCGGCACGCGCCGCGGCCTCCACCTGGTCGCGCATCAGAGCCAGAAGCGGCGAGACGAGGATGGTCGGACCGGCGCCGCGTTCGCGTAGCAGCATCGTCGCGACGAAGTACACGGCGGACTTGCCCCACCCGGTGCGCTGCACCACCAGTGCCCTGCTGCAGTCGTCGACGAGCGCCTCGATGGCCTCGAACTGTCCGTCGTGGAACTGCGCGTCCGTGCGGCCGACGAGGGCGCGGAGGCGGGAGAGTGATCGATCGCGGGTGGTCTCGGACGCGGCATCGGTGGTGCTCATGCAGCCATCGTTCCAGAAGCGACCGACGGTCGCGGGGTTGGGTGAACGCTCGTATGAAACGGACCGGCCGTCCCCGCACGATTCCGCTCACCCCCGCTCGGGGGCTGTCGCGCACGGCCTAGAGTTCCCGCATGATTGTCGATACCCGCCGTGAACACGAGACCCGACTCCGCCAGTTCGAACTGCGCCTGCGACTCCCCGATGGGAGCGGTGCTGTCGTGGCGATCGACGCCCACAACATCGGCGAGGCCTTGGACAAGGCTCGCAACGCATTGGGTGACGTCCGGGTCATCGACCCGTCCTGACGCTGGTGCTCCGCAGCAGCTCTGGGAGACGACTCGCTCCTTCTAGTACTACAGTCGCGTTTATGGGGTGTGTCCGCGGCGCCTTTAGTGGTGGGTTCGGGCGGTGTGCTGGTGTCTTCGTCGCCAGTGTGAGCGTCGCAGCGTGTGGCTGGGGTCGGCGATCGGGTGGAGGATGAGGGTTGCGATGAGGTGGCGGATCTCGGGCAGGCTCAGCGCGATGAGGCCGTCCTCGCCGGTGTCTCGAGCCCCCTTTTTGACCGGGTCACGGTGAGGAAGGCGTGGGCGAGTATGGAGAGTGTGACGTGTCGGTACCAGCCGGTGTATTGCCGGACTTGGTAGTGGTCCAGACCGGTTTGTCCTTTCGCGGTCTGGAAGGTCTCCTCGATCGCCCAGCGGGCTCCGGCCACGCGTGCGAGATCGGCCAGGCTCACTCGTTTCGGGGCATGGCAGAGGTAGTAGGCCAACTCCGTGGGATCAGCCAGGCTGCGGCGGGCTAGGAGCCAGTACTCGGCGTCGGGGTCGTGTTCTCCGTTGATCCGTGCCCGCGCCCACGCATATCGGCGGTCGCCTTTCGATCCGGCGCCGGCGGATCGGGTGCGCCACGCGGTCGCCGGCAATGCTTCGATGAGGGCGTCGGCCCGGTACTGGCGCCCAATGATCGACCCGGTGGTCTTGGCGATCACGCGCTGGCTGCTCGGGGCTGCGAGCACGTAGTTCATGCCGCGCTGTTCCAGCGTGTGACGGAGCCGGTAGTGCTGGCCATAGACGGCGTCGCCTGTCACCCACGACGCGGGGACGCCGCCGTCGATCGCGCGGGCGAGCATCTCCATCGCCAACTCCGGCTTGGTCCGGAACTGGCGCTCCGCGGGGATCCCGGCCCGATCGCACCGATCGCGATCCTCGGTCCACGCCTTCGGCAGATACAGCTCACGGTCCAGGAAGGTCCGCCCATGCACTGTCGAGTACGTCAGGAACACGCCGACCTGGGCGTTCTCGATCCGGCCCGCCGTGCCCGTGTATTGGCGGGCCACCCCCGCCGACCGGTCGCCCTTCTTCAAGAACCCGGTCTCATCCACGATCAAGACCCCATCACGGTCGCCGAGATGAGAGGTGACATACGAGCGGAGATCATTGCACAGCAGATCGGGATCCCAGTCCGTCGTCGATAGCAACCGCTGCATCCGATCCGGGACAGCTTGACCAGCCTGCTCGGAGAGCGTCCACGAGTTCTTCCGCTCCCGCTCCGAGAGCAACCCACGCAGATACGCCAGCGCGTTGCGCCGAGGCTCCGAACGAGCAAACCGAGGCCCGATCAGCGCCTCGATCTCATCCAGCCCCGCCGCCCACTCCCGCACATCCGCCACCCCAATATCGTCGCTCACCGACAAGGGTTAACACGGAAACACCCCAGACCACCGTTAACACGCCGACCATCCCCCCAATAAACGCGACTGTAGTACTAGGCAGTGTCCTGTAAGTCATCGGAGCACGACGATGGTGGCGCCGAGGATGATTTCGGATCGCCAGTAGGCGGCGCATTTGGCGTAGCGGGTGGCGAAGTCGCCGAACTGCTTGAGCCGGTTGAAGCATCGCTCGATGACGTTGCGCCGCCTCGTGTACTCGGTGAGGTCGGCTGCTGGCGGGCGGCCGCCGTATGCGCCTGACCGGCGGGCCGCGCCCGTCCACCGCGAGGTTCAGTTTGGTGCTTCGGTCCTCCACGGGAGTGCCCGATGCAATCGCCGTCTAGCTGGAGGGCCGCGATCTCACTTCGTGAGGATCCCCCTTCATCCGGGCCCCGGCAGCATGCTGGTGGGCCCGGACGACGGTCGAGTCGATCGAGATGATCCACTCCACGTTCCCGGCGGCGTCGTCTTTGGCGATCGCGGCCTCGAGAATCGTGTCCCACGTCCCGTCGATCGCCCATTTCCGGAGCCGCTCGTGCGCGGTCTTTCACGGCCCGTACCGCTCCGGAAGGTTCCGCCACGGAGCCCCCGTACGCAGCTTCCACAGGAGGGTATTGATCCCTGCCGATGATTCCGCCGCCGCCCCGTTCCATTCGCCGGCAGCAACGGCTCAAATAACCGCCAGGGTCGGCTCGCTCGGACCTGAGCTCCACCTGATTCCCGGCGTGCGCGGCCAACCGGCCTTTCCTGTTTAGGCTCTCGGCTCTCGGCCCTCGGTTCGCCTCCGCTGACCTCGCCGGTCGGCTCACTCGCTCTTGTGGCTTACTTCGCCCGCCGGCGGCGAAGAGCAGGCTGTTGTCCGGGTGCGCCGGCATTGACGATCTCCTTCGGGCCGGTATTCGTGAGGTGCTCCGTGCTCGTGACCTGCTCGACGTTCTGGTCCTGCTTCGAGCTCGTGCTCGAAGTGTCCTCCGCCGTCGTCGGACCAGTGCCCGACTCAGTCGGACCCGTGGTGTCTTCGGTCTCTTCCGAGCGGTAGTAGTAGTTCGACCGGTAGTTGCCGTACCCCTTCGCGTCCGCTCCTGATCGCGGGATCCTGTTGAGGACCACGCCGAGGACCTTGCCGTTGACGCGGGTAACCGAGCGGTACGCGGTCGCGAGCTGCTCGGCAGTCGGCTGCTTCGCGCCGACCGTGATGACCACGCCGTCCGCGATCGTGCTCATGATCGCTGCGTCGGTGACCGACAGCAACGGGGGCGCGTCGAGGATGACAGTGGCGACGTCTCCGATTGCGGAGATCAAGTCCTTCATGGTTCGGGAGCCCAGCAACTCACTGGGGTTGGGGGGCACTCGGCCCGAGGCAAGCACGCGGAGGTGCGGATCGTTTGACGGGGCCTGAAGGGCATCATTGAGCGCGACGCGGCCACTGAGCACATCGGTCAGCCCGGCGCCCCCGCGCAGTCCGTACAGGATCGACTGGGTCGGTCGGCGCAGATCGCAGTCGATGATGACGACATTCCGCTCGCTCGCCGCGATCGCGTCGGCCAGGTTGGAGCTCAGCGTGGACTTGCCCTCGCCCGGGATCGTGCTCGTCATCACGATCACGCGCGGCGGATTGTCGATGTCGATATAGCTGAGGTTCGTGCGCAGCTCCCGCAGCGACTCGGCGATGGCGAACAGTTCCTCCGACTCGATGTTCGCTCCCTCGCTGACGATACGTCGACGCTCCGCGAGTGCCTCGCTTTCCGGAACGGTCCCGATCACCGGAACGCCCAGCAGCGACTCGATCTGCTCGACCGTTCGCACACGGCGATCGAAGTAGCTTCGAATCAGCCCGTAGCCGAGTGCCAACACCAGGCCGGACAGTGCAGCGATCGCGAGGTAGATCTGGAGATTCGGCGACGACGGCAGATACGGGGGGCGGGCGGAGGCGAGTGGCAGGAAGGTCAGAGCGGCCGAGCCGATGGAGCCCTCCGGCGTCTCCAGCTCTTTGACCTGGTCGGAGAGCGCCTGCATCCAGACGTTCGCCAGCTTCGCCGCGCCCTCGGGCGTATCGGCCTTCGCGGTGATCTGGATGATGGCCGTATCAGAAGGGAGGTTCGCCGAGATCCGGGAGAGGAGGCTGGACGGGGACTGGCCGTCTCCAAGGGTTTCGGCCGCCCTCTTCGCGACGGCATCGGACTGGGCGATCTGAACGTAGGATTCCGTCTTCGACTTCGCGAGGCTCTCGCCCGCGAACGCCATCGACAGGCTCTCGCCGCTGGCTGCCTGGGTTATCCCTGTGGCCGTCGACTGGTACACGCGTGGCTGGGCTGCCGTGTAAAGGGAGACGATGGCGATCGTCGCCAGCAAGACCAACAGTTCGCCAACCCAGAACCGGCGGACCTTCTTGAGGATCTCGCGGAGGTTGAGCCCTCCGGAAACCGGTTCGAGTGCGTCGGGCTGCACAGTCATCTCACGATTCCTTTCGGGGGGGTCTTTTCACACGAGCGATCACCTGACAACGCATGTTCACGGAAGCCGCCTGAGGATCCGAGCCTCGGTGAGCGCCTGAAGGATGCTGTCGAGAATCGAGCCGTCGTGTTCGTACGCGCCGTGCGCGCGCCGTAGCTTTTCGAGGAGGTCGTCGCGCGACTGCTGCTGGGCCGTCTCGTGCCAGAGCGTCGTCGAGATGCCGTCCAAAGCATGGACGGTGCTCCCGTCGGCGACGAGCAGTGCTCGCGATGTCTCGACCGCGTCGACGTCGGCGCGGACGTATCCGGGCCCGCCGCCGGCGGCCGGCTGAGCGTGCGTAGCCTCGAGGGTGGTGAAATGCAGCGACTCGGGTTCGAGCGCGGCGGATTCGGGGATGCTGCCGGGATCGATGTCGTCGATGTCGTCGTAGCTGAGCCGCTCGACCCCTCCGATCGCGGCGATGAAGCGCACGAGTGTCGAGAGAGGTCGGGGCGTCGCTGAGAGGCGCGACAGGCGGGGGACGAGGGTCAGCACGCTGTCCGTGAGGTCCAGGCGCTCGCATCGCGATCCGATTCCGGCACGATTCCGACCACGATCCAGTTCGATGATCCGTCCGACGGGGTAGCGTTGCCCGTCGGGAACGATGAGGCCGACGTCGGCGGGCGGTAGCTCGGCCTTCTCCTGCGTGCCCTCCACGACGACGGAGAGCGGCTTCGGGTAGGGGACCAACTGACCGTCCCAGGTCACGAACGCAGTCTCGTCGGTCAGATAGCCGGCCGTGCGGGCGAGGTGGGCGACTGCCGTCGTCTTGCCTGCACCGGACTCGCCGACGAGGAGCGTCGCCGTACCGTTGCGCTCGAGGACGGCGCCCGCATGCAGAAGGTGTCCGCCGCCGATGTTGCCGTCGATGAGTGCAAGGGTGATCTCGGCTGTGGTGTTCGCAACCGCCCGACGGATGGCCTGCGATGACCGGTCGTCGACCCGGACGACGGTGTGATGGTCGACAGGGCCGGAGGTCGTGTCGGTCAGGTGTCCCCACGCGTGAACGAACGCGGAGTGAAAGCTGTCCGAGGCGTCGCCGTCGACGGTGACGCGTACTCGGCGCCCCATCGACCGCACGACGAGCTCGCGTCGTGGAAGTCGGTCGGGTACAGGGTCGTCGTCGAGCATGATCTCCTTCAGTTGATCGAGTGGCCGCGATCCAGGATCCGCCCCTACCGGGTGACCCTCGGTCGGCCGGGCATGGTCGCACTCGCCAAGGAAAATCCGGGTCAGGGGTGACACCTCGGCTGTCGGTGCGCGATCGAAGTCGATTTCACGGGTGAGGCGCCGCCTCCCCGACGCCGGGATGTCCGTTCGCGCACGCACATTGCCTGGTTCATGATGTTAGATGCATTATCTGACCATATCCGAAGGGCTCGCGACTACTACGAGCCGCGCCTGCGCGAAGGGGACTCAATGGCCATCGACAGTTTCTCGATCCTGTTCGTCTGCACCGGAAACATCTGTCGCTCCCCGTTCGCGGAGCGTGTCCTTGCTGGGCTGGTTGGCCCGACGGAGGCTGTGACGGTTCGGAGCGCGGGCACACGCGCGGTCGTCGGTCGGCCGATCTCGACGCAGACGCGCCCGAGGGTTGTGAAGTTCGGAGGGGACGCGACGGGTTTCAGTGCAACGCAGCTGACCGAGCGCGCATTGGCGTCCGCTGATCTCGTTCTGGGGATGACCCAGGAACACTGCGACCGCGCCGCCGAGCTCCAGCCCTCGGCATTCGCCCGGATCTTCAACCTCCTCGAGTTCGCACGTGCGGCGGAGGGATCCATCCTCGACGACTCGCTCGGCCCTGCCGGCCGCTGGCGGGCCTTGACAAGCTTGGCGATCGAGTGCAGGCGGAGCGGGAGCCTCTCGATCGGCCCCGACGACGACGTCGCAGACCCGTATGGCAGCGCAGACGATGCCTTCGACCGCATGGCGGACACGGTCGTTCCCGCACTCGACCTCCTGGCCTCCCGCACGGCGGCGCGTCCATGACGTCGGACATCGATGAGCTCGAGCACCTTCTCGACGACGGTCAGCCGGGGTCGACGAGGAGGTCGGCCACAGAGAACCGGAGGCGCAAGCGGCGGGTCGCTTGGATCTGGATCGCTGCTGTCGCGGTCGTCCTCGTCCTCCCTCTCGCTCTTATCGGTGGCTATCTGCTCGTGTTAGGAAGCTCGTTCGACCAGGGCGTCGGGCGCGTGACGAACGCTTTCCCGGAGGCGAGCACCCGTCCGAGTGCCGTCGCCGGTGCCACCAACATCCTTCTGATCGGGTCGGATTCGCGGTCCGGCCTGAATGATGTGACCTCTGGAAAAGCGACCGGGCAGCGCTCCGACACGCTCATGCTCGTCAATCTGCCGGCGGACCGGAAGGGGGTCGTCATCGTCTCGCTGATGCGCGACCTCTGGGTATCGATACCCGGCCATGGCTCGGCGAAGCTGAACGCGGCGTTCAGCTGGGGTGGCGTCCCTCTCGTGGTTCAGACCGTCGAGGGGCTCCTCGGTGCGCGCATCGATCACGTCATGGTCGTCGACTTCGGGGGCTTCGGAGCGATCGCTACGGCGCTCGGAGGGGTCGAGGTGCATTCGGACCGCGCCTTCACGTCCAGGAACATGCCGGGGTACACCTTCCAGAAGGGAGCCAACCGCGTGGAGGGCAGCGCCGCACTCGCATTCGTGCGTGAGCGGTACTCGTTCGCGGACGCCGACTTCCAGCGCGTACGCAACCAGCAGTCGTTTATCCGAGGCGTCCTCACGGGCTTCGTCCAGACCGACACGCTGCTGAACCCCGTCAAGACGCAAGCTGCGATCAGCACGCTAGCGCGATATCTCACGGTCGACGAGGGGCTGACGGCAGGAACGGTTGCCTCCCTCGCGCTCGGATTCAGGGGATTGTCCCTGGGGCAATCCACACGATGACCCTTCCCACTGCGGGGACGGGAACCTCTCCTGACGGTCAATCGATCGTCAAGCTCGACGAGAGCCGGGTCGAGGTTCTCCGCGCGGCGCTGAGGAACGACGACCTTGTCACAACGATCACGAGCGGATCGCTCGGAACGGGAGCGCGCTGATGCTTCGTGAGATCTCGAACCGACCCGGCGCGCTCAGCGAGCGTGAACGCCGGTCGTTCATCCTGCTGGCCGTTGACGTGGTCGTCATCGCCGGCGCGATCACACTCGCTCACGCGCTGCGATTCGGGGAGGGGGCCGACGGGCTGTCGGTCGTCGGCGTGAGCTCGTCGTATTCGGTCATCTCGGTGATCCTCGGCGCGGTGTGGATCATCTCGCTCGCGACGTTCGGCGGTTACGTCACGTGGCCCAAACGACTGAACGGGCCCTCCTACCGGCCTCCGTTCCGGGCAACGTTCCTGGTCATCGGCTTGCTCGCGATCGGGTCGCTGGTCATGAACCTGGACCTGTCTCGGGCCTACCTTCTGAGCGCGCTGCCCCTCGGTCTCGGAGGTCTCCTGATCGCGCGATTGGTCAGTAGAGCCTGGATCGCGGGCCACCGTGCGCGCGGGAGGTACATCAGACGAGCTCTCGTGGTCGGCACGACCGAGCGCTCCAGCCAGCTGGCCGCGCTCTTCGACGTCTCAGGGCCGAGTGCCGTCGAGGTCGTCGCCATCACGGACAGTACCCAGCTGCGCGCGCGGGTCCTCGGCCTCGTCGCGGAGCACCGCATCGACATCATCGTCATCACCGAGGAACGCGAAGAAATGAACCTGCGCCAGCTCCTCTGGGACGTCGAAGGATCGGGTGCTGTGGTCTGGCTCACTGTCGATGTGCCCGAGCTCGCGGCCCCGCGCGCCGAGTTCCATCCGATCGACGGCCTCCCGATCGTCGAGGTCGAACCCGCGGATCGATCCGTGAGCAAGCGACGGGGGAAGCGTGCTTTCGATATCGTGGTCAGTCTGATCGCGCTCGTGTTCGCATCTCCCGTCATCGCCGTGTGCGCGATCCTGATCCGGCTGGAAAGCCGCGGACCGATCTTCTTCCGGCAGTCGCGAATCGGACGGGACGGAACCATCTTCTCGATCGTGAAGCTCCGGACGATGCGCGTCGACGCCGAGAAGGAGGTCGCCGACCTCCTGCATCGCAATGAGGGTGCCGGGCCGCTCTTCAAGATCAAAGACGATCCGCGTGTCACACGCGTGGGCAAGCACCTGCGTCGACTGTCGCTCGATGAGCTTCCCCAGCTCTTCAACGTCCTCGCCGGTGACATGAGCCTCGTCGGCCCGCGTCCGCCCCTGCCGTCGGAGGTCGCGGAGTACGACAAGGCGAGTCACCGCAGGCTAATCGTGAAGCCCGGCATGACCGGGCTCTGGCAGGTCAGCGGTCGCTCGGACCTCACCTGGGAGCAGGGGGTCCGACTCGACTTGTTCTACGTGGAGAACTGGTCGGTCAGCGGTGATCTGGAAATCCTGTTCCAGACCGTTGGAGTAGTTCTGCGGCCGAAAGGCGCGTACTGAGTCGCGTCTCGGTCGGTCGCTTCTCAGCGAACCGGATCGAGCAGAGAGAAGGACGATGTTGGGTCATGTCGAAACGCACACGATGAAAGAGCACCGGCCGGACGATCCGCGTCCAGTGCGTCTGCACTCACGGCGAGGATCACCCGTACGGGAACGCTCAGAGAGTGCGACGGCGGCTGCGCTGCGCCGCGCCGATCGCTCCGAGCAGGGCTGATACGACGAGCACGAGTCCGAGAAGCGCAATCCGCAGGGCCCAGGCGGTGCCTGGCGTGAGTGACGCGATCCATACCGTCACTCCGGCCAGCCGAGCGGGCGATGAGACCACGATCAGAGTGACAGCGGCGAACGCGACGAGCAGGACGCCCCAAACGATGCCGGCCCAGCGCACCGGCGCTCGCGATCGCCGGACCGAGGCCGGATAGACCAGGGTCGTGCGCAGAGGAGTCGGCGCGGCCGGAGGAGGCTCCACGGGCGCCGGCGTGGCGGTCTCGGCAACCAGGGGCGCATCGTCCAGCGAGATCGTATCGCCCGGGGTCTCATCGAGCGGGATCGTTTCGCGCGGCATCGGCTCCGGCGAGGCCGTGTCGTCCGAGCCGGAGGTCGGCTCGTCGGTGTTCGGGGTCATGTCGTTCTCCTTCACTTCTGGACTCGTTCGACGTGGACGTCGTCGACCTGCGCGATCCGGACGACGACCTGCGGAGCCGCCGTCGGGCCGACGACGAAGTCGGTGCTGCAGCCGCCGAGGAACGCAGGATCGCAGTGGTGCACCTGCTCTCCTCCTGACGGGTCCGTCACCGTCACGGACGACATAGTCGCGGCCTCGAGCCGCACCGTCGCGTCATCGGGAACGATGACCGTCGTCGCGCCGGGTCCCTTCGCGAGGTTCACGACGGGCGTTCTGGGGGCCGTGACCGCCCGGGTCAGATCGATGGTCGTGCCGCCCCAGCCCTGCAGGTAGTCGGCGCTGCCGGTGGGCGTGACGGACAGGTGGGATCCGGTGCTGATGCTCCCGTCCAGACGCACGCCGGGCGAGGTCGGCACGAGCGCCGCGAGCCCGGTGAGCACGGCCAGCAGGATGCCGAGGAAGACCAGGAACCCGCTGCGGCGGCGAGCGATCCCCGCGATGAGCACGGTCACCCCGAAGACGAGTGTTGCGCTGGCGAGGGAGGCCGTGAGCGCGTAACCGGGTAGGCCGGTGAGCGCACCCCAGAACGCTCCGGTGAGTGCGCCGGCGACCAGCGCCAACCCGACGGCGAGCCAGCCGATCGCCGCCCCCACCCGCGGATTGGCGGCGCGATAGGACGCCCGGCGGGCCACGGCTTCCGCGTTCGCCGCGGACGCCTGCGCCCGCAGCTCGGCGGAGCGCTGCGCCTTCACGGCGCGCATGTCCTCCGCCAGGCGCTGCTTCCACAGATCGTGCTCAGCCCTCCACTGCTCCTGACGCGCGCGCCAGTCGGCGACCTCCTGCTCCGTCGCTCTGGCGTCGGGCGCGGGCGGCGCGGGCGGCTCGGAGCCGATGGCGACCGCCGGTGCCGCGGCACGGACGCCAGCGTCGCCGCCGTGGCAGTGTTCGCAGCTGCGGTCGTCGCAGCCGTCGCGACGGTCGGCGTGGGCGCGGCCGACGTCGGCGCGGCCGCAGCGGTGGGCACGGTCCCCGTCGATGGCGCAGCGCCGCCCGCGGACGTCGACGGCACGGCGCCGCCTCCGCCCGAGCGCTTGTCCGCGTTGCGGACGGCGACGACGATGAGCGCGGCAGCAGCGCCGAGCACGACGAGGGTCCAGAAGATGCGGCTGACAACGTCGAACCAACCCGGATCGTGGCCGAACGGTCCGCCGAACCACCACACCCCGTTGGTCCACGGAAGCAGCGAGAGCACGATCAGCACGCCGATCGCCACGGTCGGGGCTTCGAACTCGCCCTCGAACAGCCGTTGCAGGTGGATCCGGCCGTCGCGGTCGGGAAGCAGCGCCCAGGCGATCGCGTAGAGCAGGACCACCGGAGCGCCGAGCAAGGCGGCGACGACCGCGATTCCGCGGACGATCAGCGGATCGATGCCGATCCGGTACGCGATGCCCGCGCAGACGCCGCCGATCCAGCCGTCGGTGCGCGTGACGCCGAGGCTGCGCATCCAGTCGAAGAAGCGCGTGCCGCGGCCGGAGAAGCCGGTCTGCGGCCCGCCGTACGGCGCGGGGGGCGTCTGCGCCGAGCCCGGGGCCGTCGGTCCGGGAGGGGGAGGAGTCGTGCCGTCGTTCACCATGACTCGATCGTGGCGCGCGGCGAGCCGCTCCCGCTATCCGGGGTCACCCTGAGCCGACCCTGATTCCTCCTCGCTCGGCTGTCGGACGGCGGCCCTGTCTGCTTGGATTCCAGGTATGGCCTCTGCACCCCTGCCCGGCGAGCGCGCGGCGCGCCCGCCGCTGGCGCGCCCGCGCGATTGCGTGGTCGGCGGGGTGAGCGTCGCGCTCGCCGACCACCTCGGCTGGCCCGTGGCCGCCGTGCGCTGGATCCTGGTCGGCACCGCCCTCCTCGGCGGCGCGGGCGTGCTCTTCTATCTGTGGCTGTGGGCGCTCACCCCGTTGCGCGACCCCGCCCCGGGGAGCTCGGACGAGCGCGTCAGGCGACGGGTGAATGTGCCGTGGGTGCTCGCTGTCGGCGGGGCCGCCTCCGGGGTGGTTGCGATCGTCCTGGTCGCTGTGGGCGCCCCCGACGCGGCGTTCGGCGGCGTCGTCACGTCGATCGCGCTGATGGTGGCTGCTGTGCTGTGGGACCAGCTCGTCGACGACGTGAGCGCGGCACCGTCGAGCCTCACTCCGACCGGGTTCCGTCTCGCATCGGGCGGATTCCTCGTCGCCGTGGCGCTCGTGCTCAGCGGGCAGGCGGGCCACTCGTCCGGCCTCCTGTGGCTCGCGATCATCGGGGTCGCGTTCGCGGGGGCGGCCGTGATGGTCGGGCCGTGGGCTCTGCGGCTCTGGACGGAGCTCATCGCCGAGCGGACCGCGCGCGTCCGCGAGGAGCAGCGGGCGGAGATGGCGGCGCACCTGCACGACTCGGTCCTGCAGACGCTCGCGCTCATCCAGAACCGTGCCGGGGCGTCGAGCGAGGTCGGCAGGATCGCCCGCGCACAGGAGCGCGAGCTGCGCGACTGGCTGTACGCCGAGGCTGCGGAGGGCGCCGTGCCGGACGCACACGACCTCGCGACAGAGCTGCGCTCCGTGGCCGCTGCGCTGGAGATCGACCACGCCGTGCACTTCGACGTGGTGAGCACGGGCGAGCCTGTGCTCAGGGCGCCGGCGGAGCTGGCGGCCGCCGCCCGCGAGGCGATGCTCAACGCCGCCAGGCACGCGGGAGGCGACGTCTCGGTGTACATCGAATCGGGAGGGGGATCCGTCGACGTCTTCGTCCGTGACCGCGGTCCCGGCTTCGACATCGACGCTCTGCCGGAGGGGCGTTTGGGAGTGCGCGAGTCGATCATCGGCCGGATGCGGCGAGCAGGCGGGCGCGCCACGGTCACGTCGCGCGAAACCGGCACCGAGGTGCACCTGACAGTCGACCTGCCGGGGGAGCGAGAATGAGCAGATGACCGACGAGACGCTGCGTCCGATCACCGTCGTGATCGTCGACGACCATTCGATCTTCCGCTCTGGCCTCCGTGCCGACCTCGACGACCGCCTCCACGTGGTCGCCGAGGCGCAGGACGTCGACGGGGCGGTGGAGGCGATCCTCCGCATCCGCCCGGAGGTCGTGCTGCTCGACGTCCACCTCCCGGGCGGCGCTGGGGGAGGCGGGGCGGAGGTCCTCCGCCGCACGGTGGCCGAGAGCACGGGAACGCGATTCCTCGCGCTGAGCGTCTCGGACGCGGCCGAGGACGTCGTGGGCGTCATCCGCGCGGGCGCCCGTGGCTACCTCACCAAGGGCAGCTCCGGGCGCCAGGTGAGCGACGCGGTCGTCGCCGTGGCGGGCGGCGACGCGGTCTTCTCGCCGAAGCTCGCCGGCTTCGTGCTCGACGCGTTCGGCGCGACGGCGGGGGAGCAGGCCGAGAGCACCGACGAGCTCGACCGCCTCTCCGCCCGCGAGCGGGAGGTCATGCGCCTGATCGCGCGCGGCTACGCCTACAAGGAGGTCGCCGCCGAGCTGTTCATCTCGGTCAAGACCGTCGAGACGCACGTCTCCGCGGTGCTCCGCAAGCTGCAGCTCTCCTCGCGCCACGAGCTCACCGCGTGGGCGCTCGAGCGCAAGCTGCTGTAGTCCGCGTCGAGCACCACCTCGCCTCGGAATCGCTACCCGGCGAGTGCGTCGATGCGGAAGGAAGAGACGACGCCGTGGCGAGGATGCGTCACGCCGGGGCTCCGAAGGCGCTTCGCCGTCAGGCGGCGGAGGGGCGTTCGCAGCGCTGAGGGCGAATTCGGGAGCGGGTCGACCATGCATCCAGCTTCTCGTCGTGCACGATGCGGGTGATGTTATCCACAGGTCCGACCCGATGGCCGTGAGAGAATGGTCGCAACGCGCCGTGCCCGACCGCTACCCACGTGTGCAACACGGCAGTTTGCGACCGATCCCCGATCGGGAGGCGGGTTCGGGTGGCGCCGGCGCGTTTTGGCGAGGGGGTGCGGTGTCCCGTACACTTGGGTGCGGTGGTTGAATCCGCCAAGCTTTTCTGCGCCTATTTTCGCGATGCCAGGAGGGTTTCGCGGTTCACGATCCTTAGGGCGGTAGCTCAATTGGCAGAGCAGCGGTCTCCAAAACCGCAGGTTGCAGGTTCGATTCCTGTCCGCCCTGCAAACCGGCATTCCGATGCCGGTCCACGAAAGGTGTAACGAGGTGGCCCGAAAGGTAATCGACGAGCCGAGCGAGGAGATCGTCGCCAACGCCAAGAAGGAGCGCGCTGCCAAGCGCAACCCCTTCGCGCGGATCGCCCTGTTCATCCGGCAGGTCATCGGCGAGCTCAAGAAGGTCGTCACGCCGACGCGCAAGGAGCTTCTGAGCTACACCGGCGTCGTGCTCGTCTTCGTGGTGATCATGATGGCGATCGTGTCCCTGCTCGACTGGGTGTTCGGTCTCGGCGTGGTGTGGGTCTTCGGTAACCCGAAGTAGACCCCGCAGCCGACCGGCCGCACGGCCATACCGACAGAAATGGAATGAATTCAGTGTCTGAGACGAACCGCGACGACGTGGACTGGGCGACCGCTGCCGAGCAGTCGTCTGAAGACGACGAGGCGCAGACGGGCAACGTCCTGGAGCGCGACGAGGAGTCGTCCGACCCCGCGGAGCATGAGGCGCTGCACATCGTCGCCGAAGACGGCACCGAGATCGACCTCGACGCCGTGCTCGACGCGATGGCCGAGGCCGTCGACCCCGAGGCTGACCGTGCCGTCGACGAGGCCCTCGAGGTCGACTCGGCCGAAGAGGCCGAGGCTGCTCAGGAGGCCGTCGAAGACGAGGACGAAGTCGCCGCCGACCCCTACGAGGAGTTCCGCGCCGAGCTGCGCGCCAAGTTCGGCAAGTGGTACGTCATCCACTCGTACGCCGGCTTCGAGCGCCGCGTGAAGTCGAACATCGAGAACCGCATGGTGTCGATGAACATGGAGGACTTCATCTTCGAGGTCCAGGTCCCCATGGAAGACGTGGTCGAGATCAAGAACGGCCAGCGCAAGATGGTCAACCGCGTGCGCATCCCCGGCTACGTGCTGGTGCGCATGGACCTCAACGAGGACAGCTGGTCGGTCGTCCGCCACACTCCGGGTGTCACCGGCTTCGTCGGCAACGCACACAACCCCACGCCCCTCCGGTTCGAGGAGGCCTTCTCGATGCTGAAGAGCCTCGTGCAGGTCGAGCAGGCCCCGGCCAAGGGCGCTGCCAAGGGCCAGAAGACCACGGCGCGGGTCATCCCGGCCGAGGTCGACTTCGAGATCGGCGAGACCATCACGATCAAGGAGGGTTCGTTCGCGGGCCTGCCTGGCTCGATCAGCGAGATCAAGCCGGAGAGCGGCAAGCTCACCGTGCTGGTGTCCCTCTTCGAGCGCGAGACGCCGGTCGAGCTCAGCTTCGACCAGGTCACGAAGCTCTGACGGGATTCGCTCAGAGCCTCCCCACTGTTTTACGAACCACCGGGTCTCGGAAGGGCCGAGAAACCGGGAGAGCCACGCGGGCGTGACGCCCACGAGCTCGAATACACAAAGAAGGAAGAGACATGGCACCGAAGAAGAAGGTCACCGGTCTGATCAAGCTTCAGATCAACGCCGGCGCTGCCAACCCGGCCCCGCCGATCGGCCCGGCCCTGGGTCAGCACGGCGTGAACATCATGGAGTTCTGCAAGGCGTACAACGCGGCGACCGAGTCGCAGCGCGGCAACGTCATCCCGGTCGAGATCACCGTGTACGAGGACCGCTCGTTCACGTTCGTCCTGAAGACCCCGCCCGCGGCCGAGCTCATCAAGAAGGCGGCCGGCGTCGCCAAGGGCTCCGGCGTCCCGCACACCACCAAGGTCGGCAAGCTGACCCAGGAGCAGGTGCGCGCGATCGCCGAGCAGAAGATGGTCGACCTCAACGCCAACGACATCGACGCGGCGTCGAAGATCATCGCAGGCACCGCCCGTTCGATGGGCATCACGGTCGAGGCGTAAGCCCGACACCCTCGTCATCCAGACATCACCGTGGCAGAGCCGGCCAGGCTCGCACCACATTCTCGTGAGGAGAAATCTCATGGCACAGAAGTCCAAGGCCTACCGGGCCGCGGCCGACAAGATCGAGGCCGGCAAGTTCTACACCCCGACCGAGGCCGTCACGCTCGCGAAGGAGACCGGTTCCGCCCGGTTCAACTCGACCGTCGAGGTCGCGCTGAAGCTCGGCGTCGACCCGCGCAAGGCGGACCAGATGGTCCGCGGTACCGTCATTCTTCCTCACGGTACTGGCAAGACCGCGCGCGTCATCGTGTTCGCGACCGGCCCGGCCGCTGAGGCCGCGATCGCCGCGGGCGCCGACGAGGTTGGCGGCACCGACCTGATCGAGAAGGTCGCCGGCGGTTACACCGACTTCGACTCGGCCGTCTCCACTCCGGAGCTCATGGGCCAGGTCGGTCGTCTCGGCAAGGTGCTCGGCCCGCGCGGCCTGA
Source organism: uncultured Actinomycetota bacterium (assembly GCA_963734315.1). GTDB lineage: Bacteria > Actinomycetota > Actinomycetes > Actinomycetales > Microbacteriaceae > Leifsonia. The sequence goes on from CAVTGP010000011.1 coordinate 269,032, forward strand.
TGCCGAACCCGAAGACCGGTACCGTCACCCCGGACGTCGCGAAGGCCGTCTCCGATATCAAGGGCGGAAAGATCGAGTTCCGCGTCGACAAGCACTCGAACGTGCACTTCGTCGTCGGCAAGGCGGGCTTCACCGCCGAGCAGCTGGACGAGAACATCACGGCCGCGCTCGACGAGATCGTCCGCCTCAAGCCGTCCGCCTCGAAGGGCCGTTACATCCAGAAGGGCGCAGTGTCGACCACGTTCGGGCCGGGCATCCCGCTGGACGTCAACGCCATCTGATCGCGTCGCACTTCTCAAAGGGCCGGAACCGCAGCGCGGTTCCGGCCCTTCGGCGTTGTGGGAGGACGCCGCGAGAACCTTGCAGAGGGGCAACGAATTCGACAGACCTGTTTACCCCATCTTGCGGAGGTAGAACGCTCGGGCTATGTTCGCTCTGTCGCGCACCGCGCGTCGGCTCGCAGTCGAGTCAGTTCGAGCGAAGGAACGTTTGATGACACCTCGCACCAACTCCGCCCTCCACAAGAGGTCGATCGGAATCATCGCCACCACGGCCGCCGTGGTGGCGTTGTCATTGGCAGGAGCATCCGCGGCGAACGCCGCCGATCGGGTGACCTATGCCAAGTCCGTCCCGTCGTGGGCTACAGCCCAGAACGATGCGGGAGCGGCTCCCGCCGCCGAAACCGTACAGGGCGAGATCTACCTGCCCCTCCGCGACCAGATGGGGGCGGAGACCCTGGCGAAGCAGGTCTCCAATCCGTCATTGGCCGGCTACCGTAAGGCGCTGAGCCCGGCCCAGTGGATCGCGCGGTTCTCGCCGACGCAGACGGACTACGACGCGGTGCTGGCGTTCCTCAAGGCGGCCGGTCTGACCATCCAGGGTGAGCCGGCCAGCCGGCAGTACGTGGTGTTCCGCGGCACCCCCGACCAGCTCGGCTCGGTGTTCGGCACGTCGCTGCACTCGTTCAAGGTCGCGGGACACGAGCTGGTCGCCCCGGCGTCTGCGCCCTCGGTGCCCACCGCCCTCGGGGCCAAAGTCTCCGCGATCAGCATCGAGCAGTCGCGCACCCTGACGCGCCCCGAGTCGGTCCAGCAGGGCGACATCCAGCAGTCCGGTGCACCGCAGGTGTCCAGGAAGTCGGCGGCGGCCGTTCCGGTGGTGCAGACCCCGTGCTCCCACTACATCGGCGAGAACGTGGTGACCGTGCCTCCCGCGTACAACGGGCAGACGCAGTACAGCACCTACAACTGCGGGTACACGCCGCAGCAGCTGCGCAGCGCCTACGGCCTGAGTGATCTGACCAAGCGCGGGATCAACGGCAGCGGCCAGACGGTCGCGATCATCGACGCGTACGCGAGCCCCAGCATCCTGAAGGACGCGAACAGCCTGGCGCAGCAGAACGGTGAGCCCGGCCTGACGATGTCGAGCTACCAGCAGCTCGTCCCGAGCCCGAGCGAGTTCACCGACCAGGCGCTGTGCCAGTACCCGAGCGGGTGGCAGACCGAGCAGACGCTCGACATCGAGTCGGTTCACTCGGTCGCTCCGGGAGCTCGTATCCTCTACGTCGGCGGTACCGACTGCGGCGGCGGCTTGGACATCGCGATGTCCAAGATCCTCGACGCCAAGCTCGCGAACATCGTGAGCAACAGCTACGGCAACCTCGGGGAGGCCGTGCCGGCCGACGTGATCCAGGGCGAGGTGAACCTCCAGCTCCAGGCTGCGGGCGAAGGCATCGGCCTCTACTTCTCCAGCGGTGACAACAAGGACGAGTCGGCGAACCTCGGGTACGCCTCGCCGGACTTCCCGGCCTCGTCGCCGTGGGTCACGGCCGTGGGCGGCACCAGCCTTGCGATCGGCAAGAACGGCGCCATCTCGTGGGAGACCGGTTGGGGCGACCAGCTCGACAAGATCATCAAGAACGCAGACGGCACTCTGGCCTACGAGGCACCGCTTCCGGGTGCCTACGACGGCGGAGGCGCCGGCGGCGGCATCAGCGCGGTGTTCTCGGCGCCCGACTACCAGCGGGGGATCGTTCCGCAATCGCTGAGCAACGGCTTCCGGGTGTCTCCGGACGTCGCGGCGGTCGCCGACCCGTACACCGGGTTCCAGATCGGCGTCCGTCCGATCATCGACGACACGACGCTGGCCACCGGTGACTACGTCAACCAGACCTGGGGAGGGACGTCGTTGGCCTCGCCGATCGTCGCCGCCCAGATCGCCATCGTGCAGCAGGCGACCGGCCGGACGATCGGGTTCGCGAACCCGACCCTCTACGCCGTCAAGCGCGTGCTGCCGAGCTCGTTCCGCGATGTGGTCCCGCAGAACCCGACGCAGGCGCTCGCCTACACCGGCCGCACCAGCGGGAACTCGTACCTCGTCTCGCTCGATCAGGACTCCTCGCTGAAGACCGCGGTGGGCTATGACGACGTGACGGGCCTCGGTGGTGTCTCGTTCACCCTCCTGAGCCTGGTGGCACAGGGCAGGCACTAGCCGCTGTGCTGCCGTGAGCCGGCCGCCTCCGTTCGGGAGGCGGCCGGCCCCGCTACGCTGGCGGGATGACCATCGCGATCCGCTCCGCGACCGACGCCGACGCCGCCGCCCTCGCCGAGGTCGCGGCCGTGACGTTCCCGCTGGCCTGCCCGCCGCACACGACGGAGGAAGCGAAGGCCTCGTTCATCGCTGCCGTGCTCTCGTCGGAGCGGTTCGCCGAGTACGCGGCCGATCTCCAGCGGCGCCTGTTCGTGGCGGAGGACGACACCGGCGCGATCGTCGGCTACACGCTCCTCAACCTCGGAGAGCCGGGCGACGACGACGTGTGCTCGGCCGTCACAGTTCGCCCGACCGCCGAGCTCAGCAAGTGCTACGTCATGCCCGGCCACCACGGTGAAGGCGTGGCCGGTCGGCTCATGGAGGCCAGCCTGGCCGCGGCCGCCGTCGCCGGCGCCGCGGGGGTCTGGCTCGGTGTGAACGAGGAGAATGCGCGCGCCCAGCGGTTCTACGGCAAGCACGGCTTCGAACGGGTGGGCGCCAAGCGCTTCCTGGTCGGCGAGCGCCTGGAGCATGACTGGGTGATGGAGCGCGCACTCGGCTGACCGAGCCCGACTTCTGCGAGTGCGATCACGGACGCGGAGCCGTATCCCAGGGTGTTCGCAGGGTGGGTCCGGGTAGAATCCCTCGACCCGATCCATCCGAGGAGCGACCGTGCGACGACTGCTGCGTATCGTTCGCCAGCCGTTCGCCCAGTCCCTGCTGGCCGTCGGCTGGCAGCGCGCCGCACCCCTGCTGCTCGCGGTCGGGACCGTGTGCGTCCTGAGCGGTCTGACGATCATCTGGGCCGCACGCCTGACCGTTCCCTACCCGGTCTACGTGAGCGAGCTCGGCGCGGTCGGCGCGCCGACCGCGGGGCCGTTCGCCATCGCCCTTCTGTTCATCGCCGCCGGCGGTTTCGCCGTCGCGCTCGCGAGCGGGCACGTGCGTTCGTCGCACCGGCTGCTCGACCGCTGGGCTCCCGCGGCGAGCCTCGGGTTCGCCGCCCTCTGCTTCGTGCTGGCATCCCAGGTGACCTGCACCTCCTCCTGCCCGGTGCCGATGGTCGACCCGAAGTCGACGGTCCAGGATCTCGTGCACACGGTGTCGGCCGTTCTCGGCTTCGTCGCCGCCTGCTTCGCGATGCTCCAGGTGTCGTTCGCCTCGCGGCTGCCGCGCGTCGCCCGGTATTCGCTCATCAGCTGTCTCGCGGTGGCGGCCATCACGATCGTGGGCGGCCTGCTCGCGATCGTCCACGTGGCCACGGATGTCGGCGCGTGGCTGGAGCTGATCGGGACGACCGTGGCGGTCGTGTGGATCGCCGTCTACTCACTGGCGCTGGCGAGGGTGCCGATCGCGGCGGACTGACTCAGGCAGTCCGGGCGGCGCCGGCCGGCTGTGTCGCCTGGACCCGGGGCGCCGTCGCCTGACGCAACAGCTCGATCAGGTCGCCGGCGAGGGCGACCAGGCGGGCGATCTCGCGATCGTCGCGGTCGACCCACTGGCACTGCGGCTCCTCGTGCACGGGCACGAACCGGTCGTGCTGCTCCCAGACGAAGAGCGTCCGCTCAGCGCCGAGGACGTACTGCTGCCACCAGATCTGGCGCAGGTAGTGCCGCGGGATGCTGTTGAACGGCTTGTTGGTGGTCTTGATCTCCGCGAGCTCGATGCGGCCTCCTTCGCGGACGGTCAGCCCGTCGGGCGTCGCGAGATGGCGGCGGTCGCGCTCGGCGTGGAACAGCAGGTCGGAGGGCTGGATGCCGTGCGTCGCCGCGACCCAGGCTGCGATCTCCGGTTCGCGGACGCGCCCGTGCTGCGTGAAGACGTTCCCGGAGAATCCCGACCCGTTCAGCTTGTCGGAGACGGCAGCGTGCAGCGACTGCCGGGTCGACAGCTTGGCGACGTCGGTCGCGGTGATCCCGCGGCTGCGGGCGCGGAGCCAGCCCACCCGATCGCTCGACGACGCCACGACGCGGGCGAGGTGGCCCTCGGCTCCGGGCGCGGCGGGCACGACCGGTCGTGGCGCCGGTGCGGAGGTCCGTGGCCCGAGGTCCGCCAGCACACCGGGCCGGTAGAGCTCGCGCCGGGAGCCGCCGTGCCCGGGGTATTCAGTGGCGGCGGAGGCGGCGGAGCGGTCGAACACCCCTCCATTGTGCCTCGCGCGGCCGACGCGCGCCGTCAGCCCACGCCAGCGGCGCCGAGCTGACGGCGCGCCTCGTCGATGGTCGCCATCGTCGAGACCGCCTCGTCGAGCGAGTGCAGGGGGGATTCGGTGCGGCCCTCGGCGACGTAGCGGGCCAGTGCGGCTGCCTCGTACGACATCCCCTGGCGGTGCGGCCGGCCGTACGGGTCGGTCCACTGCGCGGCGAGCCGGCCGTCGGCGCGGAACACGCGCAGTCCGCTCGGGCCCCAGAACGGGCTGTCCATCTCGATGCGGGCGTCGGATCCGGCGATCGTGGCCAGCGATGGCGTGCCGGCGCGGAGGCCCGTGCTGAGCAGAGCCTGACCGCCGCGGGCCGAGGTCAGCACGAGGGCGACCTGCTCGTCGACGCCGGTGGAGGCCAGCGATCCCGTCGCGATGATGCCGGCGGGTGCTCCGAGCGCGAACGAGGCCCACGACACCACGTAGACGCCGAGGTCGAGGAGGGCACCTCCGGCGAGAGCGGGGTTCCAGAGCCGGCCGGCCGGGTCGAACGGCGCGCGGCCCCCGAAGTCCGCCGTGACGACGCGTACCTCGCCGAGAGCGTCGTCATCGAGGAGCTGGCGCACGATGTCCGTCTGCGGCAGGTAGCGCGTCCACATGGCCTCCATGGCGAAGACCCCGGCCTCGCGGGCGGCCGCAGCGATGACGCGCGCCTGCTCGGCGGTGGCGGCGATCGGCTTCTCGATCAGCACGTGCTTGCCCGCGCGGATGGCCAGGAGGGCGTGCTCGAGGTGCTCGCTGTGCGGGGTGGAGATGTAGACGACGTCGACCTCGGGGTCGGCGACCAGCGCCTCGTACGAGCTGTGGGCGCGCTCGACTCCGTGCGCGGCGGCGAACGACGCGGCCCGCTCGGCCGAACGGGAGCCGCAGGCGACCATCCGCTGCGAGGTGTGCGCGTGCAGTGCGTCGGTGAAGTCGGCGGCGATGCCGCCGGGGCCGATCACGCCCCAGCGCAGCACGGGTGCGTCGGCTGGATCGGGGAAACGGGGGGAGGGCAGGACGGAGAGCACGTCGTTCATGCCTCCAGTCTGCCCTGTCCCGCCCGGCCGACGAGTTGGCAGGACACGCCGCCAGGCGTCGCGTCGACGCGGCGTGTCCTGTCAACACGATGGGCCGCCGAGGCCCTTCGGTCAGAGCGGCTGCGGGTTCGAGACGTCGGGGGCGGCGCGCACGCCGACGACAGGGGCCGCCCAGCGCACGCCGTTGGCGAGCACCCGCCGCACCTGAGGGTGGAAGTAGACGGGGTACTCCTGGTCGCCGGGCGAGAAATAGAAGATCTTGCCGCGGCCGCGGGTGAACGTCACGCCGGAACGGAACACCTCGCCCCCGGTGAACGAGCTGATGAAGACCAGGTCGTCGGGGGTCGGGATGTCGAAGAACTCCCCGTACATCTCCTGCGCGTCGATGACGATCGGCTGCTCGACCCCCTGCGCGATGGGATGGGTCGGGTTCACGTTCCAGACCAGTTCGCGCTCGCCGCCCTCCGGGTTGCGCCAGCGCAGCGAGCACGTGGTGCCGAGCATCCGGATGAAGATCTTCGAGAAGTGGCCGGAGTGCAGCACGATCAGGCCCATCCCGCCGAGCACGTGGCGTCGCACGCGCTCGACGACCTCGTCGGAGACCTGATCGTGGGCGATGTGGCCCCACCAGAGCAGGACGTCCGTCTCGGAGAGCGCCTCCTCGGTGAGTCCGTGCTCGGGGTCGGCGAGGGTCGCGGTGCGCACGGCGACCTCGTCGCCGAGCAGCTCGGACAGGCCGGCGGCGATCGCCCCGTGGATGCCGTCGGGGTAGATCGCGGCGATCTCGGGCTGGGTGGTCTCGTGGACGCCTTCGTTCCATACGGTCACGCGCAGTGCGGTCATCGTCATGCCTCCGTGGTGCTGGTGGTGTCGGTGCTGGTGGTGTTGGTCTCGTCGAGGCCGCTGGTCGCCGGGCTGAGTCGCACCTCCGCGCCGCGCCGAGCCGACTCGTACGCCGCGTCGATGACGCGCGCGCGGTCGAGGGCGAGGGAGCCGTCCCAGTTCGACCAGTTCTCCTCGTCGGCGACGTGCTCGAGGAAGGTCTCGACGACCGCGATGTGGCCGCGGCCGGCGTCCGCAGTCACCGCGATGTCCTCCACCTCTTCACCTTCGCCGGTGAAGATCGTCAGCTCGCCCGCCGGGGCGTAGTCGACGACCCGGAGGTCTGCGCCTCCCTCGGTGCCGTACAAGGTGATCCCGAACTCGTCGCCGGCGGGACGGTACGCCGCCCAGCTCGTCTCGAGGACGATCGAGCCGCCGCCCTCGAGCCGGAGGAGCATGCTGGCCAGGTCCTCCACCTCGTAGGCGGAGCCGACATGCTGCTTGTCGCTCTTCGCGCCGCCGCGCCCGCGCACGCCGAGCTCGGCGTGGGTGACGGCCGAGACCGCTGTGACGGAGGGTTCGCCGAACAGGTGGAGGGCGTAATCGAGCACGTGCACGCCGATGTCGATCAGCGGGCCGCCTCCCGCCATCTCGCGATTGGTGAACCAGCTGCCGAGGGCCGGGATTCCGGCCCGGCGCAGCCAGACCGCCCTGGCGTGGTACGGGCGCCCGATCTGGCCGGCGTCGATCGCCGCCTTGAGCGCCTCGATGTCGCCGCGGCGGCGGTGGTTGAAGGCGACCTCCAGCACGCGGCCGGAGCGGTGCGCGGCGTCGACCATCGTCTGCGCCTCGGTCGCGGTGCGGGCGATCGGCTTCTCGCTCAGCACGTGGATGCCGGCCTCGAGCGCGCCGACGGCGATCGGAGCGTGCAGGAAGGTGGGGACGGCGACGCTGACGACGTCGAGGCCGCCGTCGGCGACCAGGTCACGCCAGTCGCTGTAAAGACGCTCGACGCCGTACTTCTCGCCGAGCTCGGCGCGCGGGCCGTCCTCCATCCCGGCGATCGCGACGAGCTCGACGCCGGGGAGCTTCGCATAGGCGTCCATGTGCTGCTGGCCGGCCCAGCCGAGGCCGACGACTCCGGCGCGGAGGGGAGTGGATGCGGTGGTCACTGCGGTCCTTTCGAAGGGTGGTGCGGGCGGTGGTGGAACGGTCGAATCGATTCGATCTTAGGCGGCCCAGGAGGCTGCGCAAGCCGGTCAGCGGGGGAGGGGGCGGGAGGCGACGCCGGGGCCGAGCGTGTGCTGGACGACCATGATGGCCGCCCCGATCGCGCCGCCGGTCTCGCCGGAGCGCGACTCGGTGATGGTCAGGTGCTGGGTGGCGAGCGGGGTCGAGCGCTGGTAGACGACCTCCCTCACCCCGGCGAGCAACTGCTCGCCGACACGGGACAGACTGCCGCCGACCACGACGAGTGACGGGTTGAGCATGTTGACGCAGGTGGCGACCACCTCGCCGAGATCGCGGCCCGCCTGACGGATCGCCTGGAGGACCTCGGGGTTGCCCGTGCGGGCGAGGGCGACGACGTCGTCGCTGGTCTCGGCGGGGATGCCCGCCGCCGAGAGCGCGCGGGCGATGGCCGGCCCGCTGGCGAGCGCCTCCAGGTCGGCGTCGCGGGCGCCGTGGCTCGGCGTCTCGCTCGAGAAGGGCACGCGCACGTGGCCCAGGTCGCCCGCGGAGCCCTGTGCTCCGCGCTGCAGCTGCCCACCGCTGATGATGCCGGCGCCGATGCCGGTGGCCACCTTGACGAACAGGAGGTCGGATCGGTCGGGCCAGGCGAGGGCGTGCTCGCCGAGGGCGAGGAGGTTCACGTCGTTGTCGACCAGCACCGGCACGTCGAAGACGCGACGGACGTAGGCCGGGATGTCGAAGCGGTCCCAGCCCGGCATGATCGGCGGGTTGACCGGCAGGCCGGACGAGTGCTCGACCGGCCCAGGCACTCCGATGCCGATGCCGACGAGATCGGCGAGGGGTCGCCCGGTCGCCGCGAACAAGCGCTCGGCCGCCTCCAGTGCCCAATCGAGCACCGGCTCCGGACCGTCGGCGATGAGCAGGCGCCGGGACTCGGTGGTCGTGATCGTGCCGGCCAGGTCGGCGAGGGCGACGACGCCGTGCGTGGCGCCGAGGTCGATCGCCACCACCACGCGCGAGTCGGGGTTGAATCGGATGCGAGCGGGAGGTCGGCCTCCCGTCGACACGTCGTCTCCCGCGGGCACGACCAGTCCAGCGGCGGTCAGCGTGTCGATGCGCACGGCGATGGTCGAGCGGGCGAGCCCCGTGAGCTCGGCCAGCTGCGCGCGCGTGCGCGGCACGCCGTCGCGCAGGATCGCCAACAGGTCCGAGGCGTCCGCAGCGACGATGCCGGTCTCCCGGACGCTGTCGGTCATGCTCGTATTGAACCACACCGCTCTTCGGCAGTCCAAAGATCGACGACAAAGCGCCGACTTTTGATTGACATTCGACAGAAGTGGGGATTGAATGATCACGGGCGCCGCATCGTGCGTTCCCATCCCCATCTTTCGACCGAGGAGAACAGTGTCGAACTCAAACCTCTCCGTGCAGCTTTACACGGTCCGTGAGCTCCTGACCGAGGACACGGTCGGGACCCTCCGCCGGATCGCCGAGATCGGATTCACCCAGGTCGAGCCATTCGGCCTCCTCGACTTCGCCGACGGCCTGCGCCAGGGCTTCGCCGAGACGGGCCTGACCGCCCCGACCACGCACCAGGGCTTCATCGGCCGCGACGACCTCGACACCGTGTTCGCCACCGCGGCCGAGCTCGGCATCCAGACCGTCATCGACCCGCACGTGCCAGCGGAGCGCTGGCAGACCGCCGCCGACGTCGAGGAGACCGCAGCGCAGCTCAACGCCGCAGCCAAGGTCGCTGCGAAGCACGGTGTGCGCGTCGGGTACCACAACCACGCTCACGAGGTCGAGAGCACCATCGAGGGCGTCACCGCGCTCGAGTACTTCGCCGGCAAACTCGACCCCGAGGTCGTGCTGGAGGTCGACACCTATTGGGTGGTCGTCGGCGGCAAGAACCCCGTCGATCTGCTCCCGAAGCTCGGCGACCGCGTCGTCGCCCTCCACATCAAGGACGGAGCCGGCACGACCGAGACCAAGGACCAGGTCGCGGTCGGCCAGGGCTCGCTCCCGATCGCGGAGATCATCGCCGCCGCCCCGAACGCCCTCCGCGTGATCGAGCTCGACGACTCCCGGGGCGACCGTTTCCAGGCCGTCGCCGACAGCTACGCCTTCCTCACCGCCGAGGCGTTCGCATGACCTCGGAGAACACCGTCGGCGGCACCGGAAAGGTCGGCGTCGGCCTCATCGGGGCCGGCGTCATCAGCAACGAGTACCTCGGCAACCTCACGTCGTTCCCCGACCTCGATGTACGGTTCGTCGCCGACATCGACCTGGAGCGCGCGAAGGCCCAGGCCGACAAGTACGGCGTGCCGGCCTCCGGCACGGTCGAGGAGCTCCTCGCAGACGAAGCCATCGAGATCGTCGTCAACCTCACCATCCCCAAAGTGCACGTCGAGGTCGCTCTCCAGGCGCTCGCCGCGGGCAAGCACGTGTGGAGCGAGAAGCCGTTCGCGCTCGACCGCGCCAGCGGCGTGCGGCTGCTGGAGGTCGCGCACGAGAAGGGCCTGCGCGTCGCCACAGCGCCGGACACCTTCCTCGGCGCCGGCATCCAGTCGGCCCGTCGCCTCATCGAGAGCGGCGCCATCGGCGCCCCCCTCACCGCGCTGACGCTCATGCAGAGCCCCGGCCCCGAGTCGTGGCACCCGAACCCGGACTTCCTGTTCCAGGAGGGCGCAGGCCCGCTGTTCGACATCGGCCCGTACTACCTCACCGCCCTGGTGCAGCTGTTCGGTCCGGTCAAGCGCGTCAGCGCCGTCGCCTCCGCGGCCAAGGCGTCGCGCGTGATCGGCTCGGGACCCCGCGCCGGCGAGTCGTTCGAGGTCACCGTTCCGACGCACGTCAGCGCGCTCTACGAGTTCGAGAGCGGCCAGACGGCGCAGTCGGTCTTCAGCTTCGACTCCAAGCTCCGCCGCACCCAGTTCGAGGTCGCGGGCCTGGAGGCGACGCTGGTCGTGCCCGACCCGAACACGTTCGAGGGCGACCTCCTCGTGCACGGGGAGGCTGACGGCGTCGAGACGCTGTCGTCGACCGGCACGACCAGCACGCGCGGAACCGGCGTGGTCGAGCTCGCCCGCGCCATCCGCGCCGGCGTGCCGGAGCGCGCATCGGGGGAGCAGGCCTTCCACGTGCTGGACGTGATGGTGGCGACGATCGAGGCCGGCGAGTCCGGTGCCCCCGTCGAGGTGAAGAGCACCGTGCAGCTCGCCCCCGCCCTCCCCGAGGACTGGGACCCGCGCGCATCCACCTTGGTCTGAGGTCGGGGCGCGCCGGGAGGCCGGCACCGACCAGACGATGTCGCCACGGACGAAGACACACCACGAACGGAGAAGCGTGAGCAGCAGCGAGTCGGGCGGCCCGAGCCGACCGGACGAGGGCACGGCGGGGTCGCGGCTTCGCGTCGCGATCGTCGGCGGCGGTTTCATGGCGGAGGTGCACTCGCGCGCCGCCCGCGCTGCTCGTGTCGAACTGGCCGGCATCGTCTCGTCGACGCCGGAGCGCTCGGCTGCGGCGGCCGAACGCCTCGGCATCGGTCGGGCGTACGCCTCGCTGGAGGAGATGCTCGGCGACGACTCGATCGACGTCGTGCACGTCACGACGCCGAACGCACTGCACGCCTCGCAGGCTGCAGCTGTGCTGGCCTCCGGCAAACACGTCGTCTGCGAGAAGCCGCTGGCGACCACGGTGGCCGACGCGGAGGCCCTGGTCGCCGCGGCGGCCGGACGCACCGCGACCGTGCCGTTCGTGTACCGGTTCCATCCGATGGTCCGGGAGGCGCGGGCGCGATTCGCCTCCGGCGCCTCCGGCCAGGTGCTCACCGTCAACGCCTCGTACCTGCAGGACTGGCTGCTCGCGGCCGGCGACGACAACTGGCGCGTCGACTCCGAGCAGGGGGGCCGCTCCCGTGCGTTCGCAGATATCGGCTCGCACCTCGTCGACCTCGTGGAGTTCGTCAGCGGCGACCGGGTCGCCCGTCTCTCGGCGAAGAACCGCACCGTGTTCGCCGAGCGGGCCGCGCACACGGGCATCACCACCGAAGACGCCGCAGCGGTGGTCATCGAGACCGAGTCCGGTGCCATCGGCACCCTGCTCGCGTCGCAGGTGGCGCCCGGCCGCAAGAACCGGCTGTGGCTGGAGATCGCGGGCAGCGCCGAGAGCGTGGCCTTCGACCAGGAGCAGCCGGAGACGCTGTGGGTCGGCCGTCGCTCTGGCAGCCTCCTGGTGCCCCGCGACGCCGACCAGCTGAGCGCGGATGCCGCGCGCCTGTGCGTGGTGCCGTCGGGTCACCCGCAGGGGTACCAAGACGCGTTCAACGCGTTCGTCGCCGACAGCTATGCGGCCGTCGCCGGGCAGAGTCCCGACGGACTGCCGCGCTTCGAGGACGGCCTGCGCGCCGTCCGGATCACCGACGCCGTGATCGACTCGGCCGAGTCGGGCACCTGGATCGAGATGGGAACCAACTGATGACTGACGCCCCCGCCGCCGACAACACAGTGGGCCGCACGCACCCGGTCACCCTGTTCACCGGCCAGTGGGCCGACCTCACGCTCGAGGAGGTCGCCAAGTACGCCTCCGAGTGGGGCTACGACGGCCTGGAGATCGCCTGCTCGGGCGAGCACCTCGACGTCTGGCGCGCCGCGGAGGACGATGCGTACCTGCAGGGTCGCCTCGACATCCTCGACACGTACGGCCTCAAGGTCTGGGCGATCTCGAACCACCTCAAGGGCCAGGCGGTCTGCGACGACCCGATCGACTTCCGTCACCAGGCGATCGTCGGCTCCACAGTGTGGGGCGACGGCGACCCGGAGGGCGTGCGCCAGCGTGCTGCGGAGGAGCTGAAGCTCACCGCGAAGGTCGCCCGCAAGCTCGGCGTGGACACTGTCGTCGGCTTCACCGGGTCAAGCATCTGGCCGTACGTCGCGCAGTTCCCGCCGGTGCCGGCCTCCGTCATCGACGCCGGCTACCAGGACTTCGCCGACCGCTGGAACCCCATCCTCGACGTGTTCGATGGTGAGGGCGTGCGATTCGCCCACGAGGTGCACCCGTCGGAGATCGCGTACGACTACTGGACCAGTGTGCGCTCGCTCGAGGCGATCGACCACCGCGAGGCGTTCGGTTTCAACTGGGACCCGTCGCACATGATGTGGCAGGACATCGACCCGGTCGGCTTCATCGTCGACTTCAAGGACCGCATCTACCACGTGGACTGCAAGGACACGCGCCTGCGCCCGAAGAGCGGCCGCGCGGGCGTGCTCGGCTCGCACCTGCCGTGGGGCGACCCGCGTCGCGGCTGGGACTTCGTCTCCACCGGGCACGGCGACGTGCCGTGGGAGGACTCCTTCCGCGCGCTGGAGTCGATCGGCTACACCGGCCCGATCTCCGTCGAGTGGGAGGACGCCGGCATGGACCGCCTGCACGGCGCCGCAGAAGCGGTGGGCTACATCCGCTCGCTGCTCTGGAAGCTCCCGACCGCGTCCTTCGACGCGGCCTTCAGCAACCAGGACTGAGCGTCAGCACGCCCTGGTCGCCCAGCACCGCGGCGACACTCACGCCGATCGCGAGCACCCAGATCGAGAGCTCGGAGTGCGTTCCGGTGAGGATGCCGGCGCCGAAGAGGAGCGAGTCACCCGTGATGAACGGAATGAAGACGCCGACGAACAACGCCGTGCCCGCGAGGACCAGACCCCAGACCACGAGCTAGAAGACGACCGGGCCTACGTCTCCGAGAAGGTTCGTGAGGTCGTGGGCCATGCTCCGAGGGTATCGGGCCGCGACGCGTCCTGTGCGGCCGGTAGGCTCGCTCCGTGGAGATCATCCGGGGCGAGGACTGGTACGGACGTGACCTCGACACCGTCGAATTCGACGGCGTGGAGTTCGTGGACGTCGACATGACCGAACTGCGGTCGACGGGCGCGACGTTCACGGGCTGCACGTTCCGCAGCGTGCGGTTCAACGTCGGAGAGCACACCGACAGCGCGTTCGTGAACTGCACGTTCATCGGGTGCAACTTCTTCGACTCGACGTTGCGGCGCTGCAAGCTCACCGGCAGCAGCTTCAGCGGCTGCGAGTTCGCGCTTCTGAAGGTGGAGGGCGGCAACTGGTCGTTCGTCGACCTCGGCCGCGCAGACTTGCGCGGCGTCGACTTCACGGGTGTGCGGCTGCGGGAGGCGGACCTGAGTCGCGCGCGCTGCGCGGAAACCGTCTTCGCCGGCTGCGACCTCTCGGCGGCCGTGCTCGCCGGCGCCGACTTCTCCGCTGCGAACCTGGTGGGCAGCGACCTCACCGGCGTCGACCCCGCCGAGGTCACCCTCCGCGGCGCCACAATCGACGAGCGCCAGGCCGTCCTCCTAGCCGAAGCCGCCGGCATCGTCGTCGTCCCTACCCCCTCCTGACCCCACCGACATTCGTGACGAATGTTGCCGAGAGTGTTCTCGGGCGTGACATTCGTGACGAATGTCGCCACGACCGCTTCCAAACGTGACATTCGTGACGAATGTTGCCGAGACGTGACATTCGTGACGAATGTCGCCACCACCGCTTCCAAACGTCACATTCGTGACGAATGTCGCCACCACTGCTTCTAAACGTGACATTCGTGACGAATGTTGCCGAGAGTGTTCTCGGGCGTGGCATTCGTGACGAATGTTGCCGAGAGTGTTCTTGGGCGTGGCATTCGTGACGAATGTCGCCACGACCGCTTCTAAACGTGGCATTCGTGACGAATGTCGCCACCACCGCTTCCAAACGTGACATTCGTGACGAATGTCGCCGAGAGTGCTTCCAAACGTGACATTCGTGACGAATGTCGAGGCTGGAGGGCGCGGCGTCGCGCTACGCGACCTCTTTCACCTGGCCGTGCTTGATGTGGAGGCGGCGCTGCGCGCGCTTGGCCACGGCGGTGTCGTGTGTGACGACGATGACGGTGAGACCGCGGTCGCGCCAGAGACCCTCGAGGAGGTCCATGATCTCGTCGCGGGTCTCCTCGTCGAGGTTGCCGGTCGGTTCGTCGGCGAGCAGTACGTCCGGGTTCTTCACCAGTGCGCGGGCGATCGCGACGCGCTGCTGCTGACCTCCCGAGAGCTCTGAGGGGAGGTGGCTGCCGCGGTCGGCGAGACCGACGGAGGCCAGCGCCTCCGCGGCCCGGCGCCTGCGCTCCTCCGCGCTGACCTTGAGCGGGGCGAGCGCGGTCTCCACATTCTCCTGCGCCGTCAGCGTCGGGATCAGGTTGAAACCCTGGAAGACGAACCCGATCTCGTTGGCACGGATGCCGGTGAGCTTGTGGTCGCCGAGCTTCGACAGGCTCGCTGGCCCGAGCTCCACCGACCCCGAGGTGGGGCGGTCGAGCGCGCCGAGCATCTGCAGCAGCGTCGACTTGCCTCCACCGGTCGGGCCCTGGATGGCGACGAGCTGGCCGCCCGGGATCTCCAGGGTGACGTCGTTGAGAGCGATCACCTCGCGCCTGGACTGGGTGTACTTCTTGGTGACGTTCGTGAGGGTGTACACGATGGCTCCTTCTGGTCGGACGGGGCGGCTCAGGCGACCGAGCGCAGGGCGGCGGCGGGGCGGAGGCGGGAGGCGCGCCAGCCGCCGATCGCACCGGCGATCAGGCCGCCGAGGATGGCGAGCGCGACGGCGCCGACGATGATCCACACGGTCACCGGGGCATGCAGCGCGATGTCGGCCGAGGTCGTGGAGGCCTGGCGAACGCCAGCGAACGCGCCTCCGCCGCCGCCGAAGCCGCCGCCGAAGCCGCCTTCGGCACCCGTCGCGGCTCCGGTCCCCGCGCCATCCGTGGCTCCCGTCCCCGCGCCGGTCCGATCGGCTGCATTGGCGAAGCCGGAGCCGATGCTGCCGGTCAGAGTCGGGGAGATCAGGTTGACGATGAACACGCCGGCGAGTCCCACGACCACGCCGATGACACCGCCGATGAGGCCTTGCACGATCGACTCCCCTGCGACCTGGCCGGTGATGCGGCGGTTGGACCAGCCGATCGCCTTCAGGGTGCCGAACTCGCGGGTGCGTCGCGTGACGCCGGAGATGGTGAACAGGATCGCGATGAGGAAGGCTGCCGCGAGGACGATCACCGACAGCCAGGTGCCGAGGTTCGCGATGAGCTGGCCGGCGCTTCCGAGCGAGCCGGAGACGCTGGAGGCCAGGTCGGCCTGGGTGCTGACCGTCGCGCCGGGCAGCGCCTTGTTCAGATCGGTCTTGATCTGGTCGATGTCGCTGGAGGATGCGGCCGTGATGTAGACGGAGGAGATCTTGGAGGCCTGCCCGGAGAGCGTCTGCGCGACGTCCAGCGGGATGTACGCGTTCGCCGCGGTCGTGGAGTCCGCGCCGGTCGCCGAGACGACGCCGATGACCGTGAAGTCGGCGCCGCCGATGGTGACGGTGTCGCCAACGGCCTTGCTCGAGCTCTTGGCGTAGGCGGCATCCAGCACGACGACGTCGGCGCCCGTGTCGGAGGCGGTGAAGGTGCGTCCGCTCGACAGCGTCACGGAGGACAGCGGTCCGACGGACTTGCCGGCGGGGTCGAGCCCCATCACCGAGAACGAGTCGACCGAGAACGAGCTGCCACCCGCGCCGTCGGCGCCACCAGTCGGCGCCGGGGTGGTCTCGGCCTGGCTGCCGCCCGCCTGACCCCCTCCGCCCTGACGCTGCTCTCTCAACTGCTGGAAGTTGGGAAGGGTGCCGCTGAAGCTCGTGTTCGTCAGGGAGAGCACCGCTGCGGCCGCCTGGACGTTCTCGACCTTCTTCGCCGTGGTCAGGGCGCTCGCAGCCATGACCGTCGCGCCGCGGGTGGGCTCCAGGCGGGACGTGTCGACCTGGCGGCCGGCGCCGGTGTCTGTCCCGGCGTCGGCGCCGAAGTCGAAGCGGGGGCCGCCGCCCTGCGCCTGCTGCGTCGTCGCGTGCTGCGCGGTCGCGGGCTGTGAGACGGTGATGTCGGTCCCCACGCCGTAGACGGATTGGAGAACGCTCGCCTGCGCGTCCTTGACGCCGGCGGAGACCGCGTTGACGATGATGACGAGCGCGATCGCGAGCGCCATGCCTATCGCGATGATGAGCGTCTGCTTGCGGCGGTTGAGGAGTTCGCGCCGCAGATATGTCCCGAACATTGACTTCCATATCTCTGGGGTCGGATTTGGTGATTCAACGGGACAGTAGCTGGGGCGGATTTCGGGGCACTATGGCAAAGCTATGGAATTGCCGTGTGCGGCTGGCTTGCTCATGCCGCGTCATCGCTTCGTCGTCTAATGATTGCGATCGCAGGCGTTAAACTATATAGTGTGCGCGTACGCAAACAAATGGGGGCAATCATGGTACGACCGACGCCGGCGGCGATCTCCCGCGCCGCTTCCGATATCGGCGAGCAATTCGCCGCATGGCGCAAGTTGCTCGGTCTCACCTCCAATCAGGTCGCCCAACGCGCGGGGATCGGAAGAAGCACGCTCGTAAAGATTGAAGGCGGTGATGTCTCGGTGAATTTCGGTGCGGTGCTCCGTGTCGCGCGGGCGTTGGGTTTCCTCGACGCCGTCGTGACTGCCACGGATCCGTACGAAACCGACCTCGGGCGCGCCCAGGCTGATCGCATCCTCCCGAAGCGAGTGCGATGACAGCCATCCGCGCGTTCGTCGATGTCTCGGGGACGACCGTGGCGGCTGGCCGCCTCCACACTTCGTTCCGGCGCGGACGGATGAGCTCGACCTTCGCCTACGAGTCGGACTTCCGGGCGGACCCACGCTCGTATTCCCTGGAACCAGGCTTGCCGCTGACCGCTGGGGCGTGGCCGATCCAGAGCGGGCTGCCGGGATCGCTCGACGACGCTGCACCGGATCGCTGGGGGCGCGACCTCATCGCCCGACGCGCCCGGGCGGAGGCGGTGATCGAGAGGCAACCCGCACCGCAACTCGACGATCGCGATTTCCTTCTCGGCGTCAGCGACGAGACCAGGCAGGGGGCACTCCGCTTCACGACCGAGACGAGCGACGCGTTCCAGCACCCGTCCAATGACGTTCCCCAGCTGATCCAGCTTCCGCGGCTGCTCCGCGCTTCCGAGGCCGTGGTTCGCGATGACGATGACGATTTCGGTGCCGTCAAAGCCTTGCTCGATGCGGGCACAGGCTCGCTGGGAGGTGCCCGGCCGAAGGCCTCCGTGCGTGACGGGGATGGGCTAGCGATCGCGAAATTTCCCCATCAAGACGATGAATGGGATGTGATGGCGTGGGAGAAGACGGCGCTCGATCTCGCCGCCGACGCGGGTATCGCGGTTCCTCGGTCGCAGTTGCTCGATGTGGAGGGCTATTCGGTGCTTCTCCTCCACCGGTTCGATCGCGACGGAGCGGATCGGGTGGGGTACATCAGCGCGATGACCCTTCTGTCGAGCGAAGACGGACAGTCGCGGGACTACCTCGAGGTCGCGGATGCGATGTCCACCGTGAGCGACCGGACCGACGACGACCTCGAGCAATTGTGGCGGCGCATCGAATTCTCCGTGGCCATTCATAACACCGATGACCACCTGCGCAACCTCGGGTACCTGCGGCAGGGGAGGGGGTGGCGGCTCTCGCCCGCTTTCGACCTCAATCCGAATCCGGTCGTCGGCGATCGTCGTGTCACTTCGATCGGAGGCGTTGACATTGTGGGAGAGGAGGGCGCCACCCTCCTGAGAATTGCTCCCGAATTCGGCCTGAGCGAGACACGCGCGCGCGCCGTCTTGGACGAGGTCGTCGGCGCGGTCCGTGGCTGGCGGGAGGCTGCGCGTGTCAATCACGTCGTGGATCGTGAGCTCGAACGGTTCCGCGCCGTCTTCGAGGCCGGCCTCGATTCGCTCACACGGTGAGGGCTTCCTCTCAGACGGTCCATAGGTTTCGCAAAGACATCGTCAAGTCCACTCCTCATAATGGGAAAGGTGACCATCAACGCCCGCGCCGCCTCCGGCCCCTCCAGCCAACCCCGCACCCTCCTGCGCCGCGCCGACGGCAGCTCGATCCGCGTGCTCGTCGTCGACGACGAGGCGACGCTGACCGACCTCCTCGCCATGGCGCTGCACTACGAGGACTGGGAGGTCAAGACGGCCTCGAACGGGCAGCAGGCGCTGCAGCTGTCGCGCGAGTTCAAGCCGGACGTCGTGGTGCTCGACATCATGCTCCCCGATATCGACGGTCTGCAGGTGCTGTCGCGGATGCGCGCCGACGGCAATGAGGCGCCTGTGCTGTTCCTGACGGCGAAGGACTCCCTTGACGACCGCATCGCCGGTCTCACGGCGGGCGGGGACGACTACGTCACCAAGCCGTTCAGCCTGGAGGAGCTGGTCGCCCGACTCCGCGGCCTTCTGCGCCGGTCACGCGCCGCCGTCGCCGACCAGGACGACCCGGTGCTCATCGTCGGCGACCTCGTGCTCGACGAGGACAGCTACGAGGTGCACCGCGACGGCGACCACATCCAGCTGACGGCGACCGAGTTCGAGCTGCTCCGCTTCCTCATGCGCAACCCGCGTCGCGTGCTCAGCAAGGCGCAGATCCTCGACAGGGTGTGGTCGTACGACTTCGGCGGGTCCTCCAGCGTCGTGGAGCTCTACATCTCGTACTTGCGCAAGAAGATCGACGCGGGACGTCCCCCGATGATCCACACGGTCCGCGGCGCCGGCTACATGGTGAAGGCCGCGCAATGACCGCTGCCCGCACTGCGGGCGCCCCGACCCCCGGCCGTGAGCGCGCCTCGCGCTTCGGCCTCCGTCCGTTCCGCGCCTGGACGCTGCGCAGCCGTGTAGTGCTGGTCGTGGTCGCGATGCTCGCGGTGCTCGGCGCCGTGATCGGGACGGTCAGCGTCCTCGCCCTGCAGAACTACCTGATGGAACGGCTCGATCAGCAACTGACCAGCGCCCTCGAACGCGGTCAGCACACGGCCGACCGCATCAACGCAGGAGGCCCGACGATCCCGGAGGCGCAAGGCGTCGTGACGACGCCCGGGCAGCCGACGGGGACGCTCGGCGCTGTCCGGAGCGCGAACGGGGGATTGCTCTTCCCGCCGGTCATCCTCTCCGACCGGCCGTCGCAGTCGACCGATCAGCCGCTCGGGCCGAAGCAGGTGACCATCAACGGCCTCGCGCTGCTCACCGTCCCCGCCGACGCCCAGCCGCGGACGGTCGATCTCGGTGACTCCCTCGGCTCGTATCGCATCGCGGCGGCCCAGCTCGACAACGGCGACAGCGTCATCATCGGCCTGCCGCTCAGCGAGGTGAACGCGACGATCCAGCAGCTCACCCTGGTGATCGTCCTCGTCACCCTCGCCGGACTGGTGTTCGCCTTCCTGTTCGCCAGCCTCGTGGTCCGCCTGGCCATGAAGCCGCTCGCGCGCGTCGCGTCCACCGCCGAGCAGGTGGCGCACATGCCGCTCGACCGCGGCGACGTCGCACTCTCGGTGCGCGTGCCCGAAGAGGACACCGACCCGCACACGGAGGTCGGCACAGTGGGCTCTGCGCTGAACCGGATGCTCGGCCATGTGGCGTCGGCGCTGACCGCGCGCCAGGCGAGCGAGCAGAAGGTGCGCCAGTTCGTCGCCGACGCCAGCCACGAGCTGCGCACGCCGCTCGCCTCCATCCGCGGCTACGCCGAGCTGACCCGGCGTTCGCCGCACGAGCTGCCGCAGGACATCACCCGTTCGATCGGCCGCATCGAGTCGGAGGCCACCCGCATGACCTCGCTGGTGGAAGACCTCCTGCTGCTCGCACGGCTCGACGAGGGACGAGAGCTCGACCACGACCCCGTCGACCTTTCCCTCCTGCTGATCGACGCACTCAGCGACGCGCACGCCGCCGGTCCCGATCACTCCTGGAGCATCGACCTGCCCGAGGAGCCGGTGGAGGTGTCGGGCGACGCCCCACGACTGCACCAAGTGGTCATGAACCTGCTCGCCAACGCCCGCGTCCACACACCGGAGGGGACGAGGGTGGCCGCGTCCCTGGCCGTGGACTCTGCCGCTCGGGAGGCTGTTGTCACGGTCTCCGACAACGGCCCCGGCATCCCGGAGGAGCTCCAGTCGACGCTGTTCGAACGGTTCGCGCGCGGCGACAGCAGCCGCAATCGGGCGACCGGATCCACCGGTCTCGGCCTGGCGATCGTGCAGGCGGTGGTGGAGGCCCACGGCGGCGCGGTGTCGGTGACCAGTGAGCCCGGCGCGACGGTGTTCACCGTGCGCCTGTCGCTGGTTCGCGAGACGCCGGGAGCGCCGCCGGGTGCCGCTCAGGCGGGAGCGACGCAGCCCGGCGCGGAACCCGGAGTCCTGGTCGACTCGTCCGAACCGCGCGGAGCTGTGCGGGAGTGACCGCCGTTTTCGTGCCCACCGTCGCCTACGGCGAGCGCTCCGCCCATCTCGACGTTGGATTCGGCGTTCGTGACCCCCGCTGTGCGACTCATCACGCGGCTGCCGCCGGTGCCGGCCGACCCGGTGGGAATCCGCGTGCTCGCGGAGCCGAGGACGGTTACGACATCCGCGATCGACTCGCCCGGGTGTCCGCGCCCGCTGGTGGTCTCGGGCGGGCGAGACGTCGTCTATCCGAACCGTCTCACGCGGGAGTCCCGTTGCACCCCCGGTTCGGTCGCGGCGTGGGGGAGTTCCTGCGTCGTCAGGTCTGAGGTGGGGCTGTGGTCGATGCCGAGAACTTCACCAGTGCTTTCGCCCGAGACGCGTCTTCGGAGCCGAGCAGACGTCGCAACCGGGCCGCATCGACCGTGAGCGCGACGGCTGCCTCCTCGTCGGGGTCGGCCACCACCGTGGTCGCGCCCGCATAGCGTAACCCGCTCGGTGCGTCTTCCACGCCGACGAAGACCATGACCGTCTGCCGACCGGCCCGATTGCCGGTGTTCCGGATGCGGGCCGTGACCCCGACGCCGCCGAGTACCTCGGTCTGAGCCTGCGAGGCGATCTCCCAGGTGGTGTAGCCGAGGCCGTGCCCGAAGTCGTAAGCGGCGTCGCGGTCGCTCGCGCGGTAACCGAAGGCTTCGCCCTCGCTGTAGGGGAGGACGCCGCCGATCGGACGCGTGCTCGGCATGGCGGATGTCACGCTCGCCGGCCAGGTGGTCGTGAGCCGACCCCCGGGTTCGGCCTCACCGGACAGGATGCGTCCGAGGGCCGTGCCGCCCTCCTGTCCGGCGAAGTGCGAGAGCAGGATGGCCGAGACCTCGTCGCGCCACGGCAGCGCCACCGGGGCGCCGACGTTCAGCACCACGACAGTGCGCGGGTTCGCCGCCGCTACCGCCGAGACGAGCGCGTCCTGGCGCGGGTCCAGCGCGACCGACGGGCGGTCGAAGCCTTCCGACTCGTCGGTCTCGGTGGTTCCGACGCAGACGATGGCCACGTCGGCCTCCCGTGCAGCGGAGACGGCTTCGTCGATCAGCTCGGCGGCTGTGCGTGTCGGACGGTCGAGACCGATCCGGAGGGCGTGGATGCTCTCCGGCGTCGGCTCGAAGTCGATCTCGAAGCGCTCGTCGCCGGCGAGGTCGCAGTCGACGACGACCTGAGGCGGGCGCGAGAGCCCAGCGATGACATCCTCCGCCTCGGTTTCGAGGAGTCGGTCGGCGACGACCCTGCCGTCCAGTCGGAGCCGGACCTGGCCGACCCCGGCCAGGGCCAGACGATACCGCCCCTCGGCGGTCAGGCGCCCGGTGACCCGGAAGCCGGCGACCGTCGCACGGTCGATCGTGGCCGGATAGCCGAGTCCGTAGATGAGGTCGCCGCCGCTGCGGCGGTCCCGGCCGATCGCGTTCCCCGCCGCGTCCACGAAGACGACGTCGTAGCCGATCTCACCGTCGTCGGCGCGGCTCCGGTCTCCGAGCCCCGGAAGCAGCTCGTGCGGGTCGGCGCCGTCGGCGACGGTGATTCGGGCATGAGGGAAGGCGTCGCGGATGCCATCGAGGGGTGTCACCACGTGCGGGGGGAAGACGATGGCGCTACCGCCGCCACCGATCCGCGGACGGGTCGCCGCCGGCCCGATGACCGCGATGGAGCCGACCTCCGCTGCAAGCGGCAGGAGGTCGCCGTCGTTGCGCAGCAGCACCGAGCCGGCCGTCGCAGCGGTCGTGAGCAGGTCGCGGACCGCCGGTGCGGACGGAGAGACGGGAGCGGCGAGCAGTGAGCGGTCGACGTGAGGCATGATCCCGTCGAGCCCCCCGACCCTGGCCGCGATGCGCAGGAGCGAGAGCACTTTCCTGTCCACGGCGGCCTCACTCACGGAGCCGTCGCGGACCGCTTCGGTGAGCCCTGCGTTCCACACGGTCTCCGGTCCCGGCATCGCCAGGTCGGTGCCGGCCTCCGCGCCCGTCACCGAGCGGACGGCGTCCCAGTCGGAGATGACCAGGCCGTCGAAACCCCAGGAGGCCCGCAGCGGGTCATCCAGCAGGGGCGACTCCGACCCGGTGACGCCGTTGATGCGGTTGAACGAGCTCATCACCGCGAGCACGCCGTGGTATCGCACCAGCTGCTCGAACGGCAGCGCGTAGACGCGCCGCAGAGTCTGCTCGTCGATCACCGAGTCGGCCGTGAGGCGCTCGGTCTCGTAGTCGTTGCCGACGAAGTGCTTGGCTGTCGCTGCGACGCCCTGGGACTGGATGCCGTCGACGAGGGCGCCCGCGATGTCCGCTGTGAGCTGGGCGTCTTCACTGAACGCCTCGAAGTTCCGCCCCGCGTTGGCCGAACGGTGGAGGTTCACAGTCGGGCCGAGAACGATGTCCACTCCGTGCCTGCGGGCCTCCGATCCGATCAGCTCGCCGGTACGTCGCGCGAGGGCCGGATCGAAACCGGCCGCGAGGCAGGTCGCGTTCGGGAGGACCGCCGATGGTGCGAGCTCCGAGTACTCCGCACCGCGTACTCCGGCCGGGCCGTCGGACAGCACGAGCGAGCGAAGTCCGATCCGCTCGCAGGCGGTGGTCGTCCAGAAGCCGCTGCCCGACACGAGCGCGACCTTCTCTTCCACAGTGAGGCGCCCGAGGCGCTTTCGGTAGTCGGCTTCGGCCTCCGGAGTGTCGACGAAGATCTGCATGAACTCCTCCTACTTCACACTGCGGATCGGGAGCACGAGAAGGGCTCCGATCGCCGAGCACACCGCGGCGAAGACGAACAGGGCGACGAAGTTGTGCTGACCCTCCGCGTTGCCGAACAGGCTGAGGCCGAGAAAGACCGGGGCGATGAACGGGGCGATGAACTGCGGACCGGCCGACGCGATGTTGAAGACGCCGAGGTCCTTGGCCGCGTCCGCTTCGCGGTTGGGCAGCACATCGGTGACCAGGGCCAGGTCGATGCCGAAGTAGATCCCCTGTGCGATGCCGCCGACGAAGAATCCGGCCAGCGCGAGCCAGAGACCCGAGGAGTCGCCTGGCACGGCGGAGAGCACGACGAGGCTGGCCGCGTAGAGCAGTGCCGAGCCCAGGACGAACGCCTTGCGACGCTGCATCCGGTCGGAGAGGCGTCCGGCGATGTAGCCGCTGATGACGGTTCCGCCGACCGTGGCCAGAGTGCCCCACAGCACCGCCTGATCGAGGTCGCCGCCGCGGAAGCCCAGGTGGCCCTCCCAGTAGGGGGCCTGATAGACGATCAGATAGGCGATGCCCAGCATGAAGAACGCCCGGCTCACGAACGCCCACGTGAAGTCGGGGTTCTTCCGCGGGTTGAAGACGAAGGAGCCGAAGAAGGTCCCCGCTGTGAACGGGGTCACCTGTGAGCGGTCCATGCGCCGGTCGATCCGCGCGAGGGCGAAGAAGAGGAGCAGCGCGGTGATCAGCGCGATCGCCAACGGCACGAGGAATCGCATGGGGCTCGACGGCTCGCCTCCGACCACCGAGCCCCCGTCGTCGAACCGGATGGTGCCCGCGGCGAAGAGCCCGATCAGCCAGACAGCGGCGAGAGTGGCCAGGTTCTGCGCGATGCCGAGTGTGGCCGACACCCGGCCGCGGAGGCGTTCGGGCACCTGGTCGGGCAGCAGCGCGACGTAGACCGCCAGCATCCCGTTGAAGCCGGTCTGCGTGATCGCCCACCCGATCGTGAGCCAGACCAGGTCGGCGGGTCCGAAGGCGAGCAGCAGCATCCCGACCGCGAAGATCGCGGAGCTGATGAGGATCCACGGCCGTCGCATGCCCCAGCGGGAGGTCGTGCGGTCGCTGAGGCGGCCGATGAGCGGGTTCGCGATCATGGCGGCGATGGCGCCGATGCCCTGCACGATCGAGAGGGCGACCACCAGCGTGATCGGGGCGCCGCTCGAGGGGAAGACATCGGCGAGCCTGCTGTAGAGCGCCAGTACGACCGGGCCGAAGATCCCGAGGAAGCCGCCGAAATAGGCCAGCACGTAGAGGACGATGAACGATCGGCCGGCTGGTCGTTCGGCGGAAGCGGCGGTGTCCGCCGGAGCGGATGTCGGAGCGGTCATGGCAGCCTCTCGATCGAGCGGGATTATGTAATACGCCGAGGTTACATGTCTGATTTCTCCCGCATCCCGCTCCGGTAGTCGCCGTCGCCGCCTCGATCGGGTGGGTGATTTGCGTGCTGGAGGGTCGATCCCGTACTCTTGACGGAGCCAAAGACCGCTGGTCGACGTGCATGCACGTCCGAAGTTCCACTCAGGTGGAGGCCCGCGCAGGTGTGTGAAGCACTTCCCGCAGTTCTCTGCGATGACGAGCTCCGTGCCCTGTGCCGGAGCTCTTTTCTTTGCCCGCGGTCGAGGCGCACACCGCTCCCGTGGTGTGCGAGAAGACAACCGAGGAGTAGCCATGGCGAACAAGGAAGCCACGGTCGCCGAGCTCGAAGGACTGTTCGAGAGCTCGACCGCCGTTCTGCTGACCGAGTACCGCGGTCTCACTGTTGCTCAGCTCAAGACGCTGCGCAAGTCCATCAGTGAGCACGCGACGTACGCCGTGGTGAAGAACACGCTGACCAAGATCGCGGCCAACAACCAGGGAATCTCGTCGTTCGACGACGAGCTGGTGGGTCCGTCCGCGATCGCGTTCGTGCACGGCGACCCTGTCGCCGTCGCGAAGGCTCTGCGCGACTTCACCAAGGCAAACCCTCTGCTGGTGGTCAAGGGCGGTTACTTCGACGGTAACCCGCTGACCGCAGAAGAGGTAGGCAAGCTCGC
This sequence comes from uncultured Actinomycetota bacterium, assembly GCA_963734315.1. GTDB lineage: Bacteria > Actinomycetota > Actinomycetes > Actinomycetales > Microbacteriaceae > Leifsonia. The sequence continues at coordinate 294,926 of CAVTGP010000011.1, forward strand.
CGACCTCGAGTCCCGTGAGGTTCTGCTGGCCAAGCTGGCCGGCGCCTTCAAGGCCTCGCTGTTCGGAGCCGCATATCTGTTCAACGCACCGCTGTCGAAGGCCGTTCGCACGGTCGACGCGCTGCGTGAGAAGCAGGAGTCCGCTGCGTAGTGTTCATGGGGCTTCGGCCTCCGGGACCTACTAGCGGTGAGTAACCACACACACTAAGGAGAAAATCATGGCAAAGCTGTCGACTGAGGAGCTGCTCGACGCGTTCAAGGAGCTCACGCTCATCGAGCTCAGCGAGTTCGTGAAGAAGTTCGAGGAGACCTTCGAGGTCACCGCCGCCGCCCCCGTCGCCGTGGCCGCCCCGGCCGCCGGTGGTGCGGGTGCCGCCGCCGAAGAGGTCGAGGAGAAGGACTCGTTCGACGTCGTCCTCGAGGCCGCCGGTGACAAGAAGATCCAGGTCATCAAGGAGGTGCGCGCCCTCACCAGCCTCGGCCTCGGTGAGGCGAAGGCCCTCGTTGACGGCGCGCCGAGCACCGTGCTCGAGGGCGCCAACAAGGAGACCGCCGAGAAGGCGAAGGCTCAGCTCGAAGAGGCTGGCGCCACCGTCAACCTCAAGTAGTCGACGCCCCGTCGGGGCTTCTTCTACCGCAGGCTGACACAGCCACGCGACGCGGACTCCTTCTGTAACAGAGTGTTCCGCGTTGTGGAGGGCGTCGCCCCCGTAACGGGGCGGCGCCCTCTGTGCCGTTTAAGGCTGAGGCCGAGAACGAGCACGGAGTCCGCGCGCGGACGCTCACCCACCAGAGCGTCCGATCGCGCCTGCCTGCGTGCATCGGTGTGCAAGGACGCACAACCGGAAGAAGAAACCACGATGAAAACCTGGCGTGCATTCGCCTCCACCCTGCGCGGACTCGGGTCCGCGCTCCTGCACGGCGACCACCGCGACGACGGCGCTCACCCGCCGGATCTGTACCGCAGGACCCTCCTGTACGACCGGTACCTGCGGTAGAACCCGAACCCGAACGCCCTCATCCGTGTGAACGCACGTGCGGATGAGGGCGTTCTCGTGCGCGCAGGCCTAGGGTCGTGAGGGTGGAGAGCGAAGAGGAGGCGCGCGTCGCCTACGACCTGGTGGCCGACGACTATGCGGCCCTTCTGGAGGACGAGCTGGAGAAGCTGCCGCTCGAACGGGCGATGCTGACCGCGTTCGTCGAGCACGTGGATGCCGCAGGGGGAGGCCCTGTCGCCGATCTCGGCTGCGGGCCAGGGCGGGTGGCCGGATTCCTGGCGGGGATCGGAGCGGACGTGCGCGGAATCGACCTGTCGCCGGGCATGATCGAGGTCGCGCGCCGTGACCATCCGGGCATCTTGTTCGAGGTGGCATCGATGGCCGCGCTGCCGTTCCGGGACGGCGAGCTCGCCGGAGCGCTGGCCTGGTATTCGATCATCCACGTCCCGCAGGAGCTGCAGGACCGGGTGTTCGCCGAGTTCGCGCGGGTGCTCCGCCCCGATGGGCGGCTGCTGCTCGCTTTCCAGGTGAGCGAGAGCGGCGACGAGGACGTCGTGCACCTACGTCAGGCGTATGGACACGAGATCGATCTCCGCACCCGTCGCCAGTCCCCCGCTCGCGTGCAACGTCGACTCGCCGAGGCCGGCTTCATGCCGCTTGCCGAGCTGGTCCGCGATCCGATCGCGCCCGAGAAGTCGCGGCAGGCCTTCGTGCTTGCTCAGCGCAGTGTGCTCGCTCAGCTCGAGGCGGACTCCATCGCCGATTCGGGTTCGGAGGCCGCGACCGCCGCCTCCTGAGCCGCCGCTTCGCGCACGCGCCCGCGCACCAGGAACCAGCCGCCGACGAGCAGCGGGACGATGAGCACGATCGCGGCGCCGACCGTGATCGTGCCGGTCGGCCAGTCGATCAGGATCAGCACCGCGACCAGCGCCAGGTAGCCCAGCGTGAGGTAGCTCGTGAAGGGTGCTCCCGGCATCCGGAACGCGGGCCGCTCGATCCGGCCGGCCTTGGCGAGGGACTGCAGCCGGAGCTGGCAGACCACGATGACACCCCAGGCCCACAGCAGGCCGATGGAGGTCAGATTGATTCCGATCTCGAACGCCTCGGCGGGCATGATGAGGTTGAGGCCGACACCGATCAAGGCGACCCCGCCGGTGATCAGGATGCCGCCGTACGGCACGCCCGCCCGGTTCAACCGCAGCGCGACCCGCGGTGCGGCGCCCCGCAGGGCCAGCGCCCTGGCGATGCGCCCGGTGGAGTACATGCCCGCGTTGAGCGACGACAGCGCGGCGGTGAGGACGACGAGGTTCATGATCGCGTCGGCGCCCTCTACCCCGATCGACGAGAAGAACGTGACGAACGGGCTCTCGCCGGCCTTGTACGCGTCGAACGGCAGGAGGAGCGACAGCAGCAGCACCGACCCCACGTAGAAGACGGCGATGCGGACGATGATGGTGTTCACCGCCCGCGGCATGGTCGTGGCGGGGTCGGGCGTTTCGCCGGCGGCTGTGCCGATGAGCTCGATCGCGCCGTAGGCGAAGACGACGCCCTGGACGACGAGGACGAGAGGCACGAGCCCGTTGGGGAAGAGCCCTCCGTTGTCGGCGAGCAGCGCGAAGCCCGGTGTGTGACCGTCCACCGGCGTGCCGAAGACCACGAAGGCGATGCCGATCGCGAGGAAGGCGATGAGCGCCGCCACCTTGATGAGGGCGAACCAGAACTCCAGCTCGCCGAACACCTTCACCGAGAGCAGGTTGAGGGCGACCACGATCACCAGCGCTGCCAGCGCGAACACCCACTGCGGGATGTCGCCCATGACCGGCACGTACTTGCCGAAGAAGTTCATATAGAGCGCGACGGCCGTGACGTCGACGATGCCGATCATCGCCCAGTACATCCAGTACATCCACCCGGTGACGAACGCGAGCCTCTCGCCGAAGAACTCGCGCGCGTACGAGACGAAGGAACCCGAGTCGGGGCGGTGCAGCACGAGCTCGCCGAGCGCGCGGAGGATGAAGAACGCGAAGACGCCGCAGATGGCGTAAACGACGAGGAGGCCGGGGCCGCCCGAGGCGAGCCGGCCTCCCGCTCCGAGGAAGAGACCCGTGCCGATCGCGCCGCCGATGGCGATCATCTGGATGTGCCGTCGCTTGAGGCCCTTGTGATAGGTGTCCCGGCTCGCGGGATCCGTTGCGGTCATTCCTTCATTCAAGCAGGTAAGGTGTGAGATTTCACAATTGCTTACGGGAACGGCAGGGCCACAGAGTACCAGTATGTCTGCATCGCAACGTCGCTCGCGCACGTCTGCAGGGTCACCACGCCGGCGGTCGCCGGCGCGGTCAGGCAGAGCCCGGACGAGGCGTTGACGAGCTGGAGGAGCGAACCGCCCGCGCTGGACACCTGCTGCGGTATCCACAGCTGCTGGAGATTCGACGTGTTCGAGGCGTTCACGACGACGCCGGCGCCGATGCCGGTGCTACTCGCCGTGAGGAAGCCGTTGTTCGTGGCGGTCGTCCTGACGCGCAGTTGCATGGCGTTCACGCCGCTGACCGGGAGCATCGAGATCGCCTGGTTGCCGAGGCTCACGTCCGTGCCGATGTTGTGGCAGGTGAAGGTGTCGATCGGAGCCCCGGCCCCGACCCCGACTCCACCGCGAAGGTCGAGGCAGAGCACGGCGGGGCTGAGGATGTTCTGCGGTTTGGCCTGGTAATACGTCGTGACATTCGACAGCACCGTGAACGGATAGATCAGCGAGGTGGTGATCGCGTCCGAGGTGCCCGTCGCCTGACCATGGAGGTCTCCGAGTTCGACGTCGGCGCGGAAAGAGGGTATGAAGCTCGTCGTTCCGGAGGTCGAGCCCAGCGCGGACGCGAGGGTCTGCCGATTCTGGCCGCTGTTCGCGGACGAGCTCGACCCTCCCGTCGGATGCCCGCGGACGCAGAACAGGGCGGTGGCCTGGGGGGCGAGTGCGACGGCTGAGCTCGTGACGCCGCTCGACCAGGCGCCGAGACCGCTCCCGGCACCGGGTTGGACGCCGTCGAGCAGGCCGCCGCGGACGCGACCGGCCAGACCACGGCCGTGAGCAGCGCCCCGAGTCCGGTCGCCGGGGCCGACGCGGGAAGGGCCGTCAGTGTGACTGATCGTCGTCTTCGCGCTCGCGGCCGGCCTCTCGCAGAACGTCGAGTCGATCATCGGCTTCCGTGCGGGCTGGGGGCTCGGCAACGCGCTCTTCATCTCGACCGCGCTGGCGACGATCGTCGGTGCGGCCGCCGGTGGGACGTCGGCGGCGATCATCCTGTACGAGGCGGCTCTTGGACTCGGCATCGCGATCGGCCCGCTCCTCGGCGGTCTGCTGGGCAGCTGGAGCTGGCGCGGCCCGTTCTTCGGCACTGCCACCCTGATGGCCATCGGCTTCATCGCCATCGTCGTCATGCTCAAGAAGAACCCGGAGAAGCCGGAGCCGACGACGCTCTCCGCACCCTTCCGCGCCCTCGGCCGACCGGCCCTCGGCTTCCTGGCCGCTGCCGCGCTGTTCTACAACATCGGCTTCTTCGTGCTCCTGGCGTACACGCCGTTCGCCCTCGCCGACCTGGGCGTCACCGACGCGATCGGCCTCGGTGTGATCTTCTTCGGCTGGGGCGTCGCCCTCGCCGTCACCTCGGTGTGGGTGGCCCCGCTGCTCACCGCCCGGTTGCCGCGGACCCGGGTGCTGTGGCTCATCATGCCGCTGCTCGCGCTCGACCTCGCCGCCGCCGGCCTCCTCGTGGGCTCGATGGCCGCGCTGATCGTCTGCGTGATCGTCGGAGGTCTGCTCCTGGGCATCCTGAACACGGTCCTGACGGAGTGCGTGATGGAGGCCACCGAGCTGCCGCGCTCCGTCGCCTCGAGCGCCTACTCCGGTGTCCGCTTCCTGGGCGGCGCGATCGCCCCGCCCGCGGCCACCCTGCTCGCGAGCGTCTTCACCCGGGGGACGCCGTTCTACGCCGGCGCCATCTCGGTCCTGGTAGCCGCAGTCATCGTCATGCTCGGCCACACGCACCTCCGCCGCGTCGACGCCCCGCACGAGACGCAACTGCAGGAGGCCGAGATCCTCGCGCTCGCCGACGCCGACTGAGCGCCGACATTCGTCACGAATGCGCGCATTCGTGCCACGAATGTCGACATTCGTGACGAATGTGCGCTGTCGACGTCGGAAATGCGAAGAGCCGCCCTGTCCTAGTCAGGGCGGCTCTTCCCGTACACACGCTAAGAGCGCCGCATACGGACGGCCGTCGGCGCGCGATCGTGCCTACCCGAAAGGCGCGATCGGCCAACAGCCTGTTGACTCATTGTTTCAGATCCGGGAGGTTCGATCGTTCATATCCGACCCGATTCGCGCGATTACTCACAATTCGTCCCCGGAATTCCCGAACTCGCCGTCAGCGCGGGGGAGCGGTCGACGCCCGCACGATGAGCGTGGCCTCCGCGCGCACCGAGTGGGAGCGCGGCTCGGCGCCACCCAGCTCGTCGAGCAGGATGCGGGTCGCGGCCGCTCCCTGCTCGAACGGGTTCTGCGCCATCGTCGTCAGCCCGAAGCACGCGGAGAAGTCATGGTCGTCGATCCCGATGACCGACAGGTCGTCTGGAACCCGGAGGCGGTGATCGCCCGCGGCGAGGATCGCTCCCATCGCCATCTCGTCCGAGCCGGCGAACACCGCGGTCGGCTGCGGCCCCGGCCGGTCGAGCAGACGGTTCATCGCCGAACGGCCCTCGGGCAGCGTGAAGCCGCCCGGGATGACCCACTCGGGCCGGACGGGCAGATGCGCGGAGCGCATGGCCTTCTCGAAGCCGCGCAGCCTCCCGGTCGGGACGCTGCTGTTCAGCCCCTCCTCGTCTTCTCCGCCGAGGTGGGCGATGTCGGTGTGGCCGAGGCCGATGAGATGCTCGGTCGCCGCCCGCGCCGTCGCCTTCTCGTCGATGCCGACATTGCGGAGGCCCTTGACCGGCCCCCCGACGACGATGGTGGGGTGGCCGAGGGAGGCGAGCTGCTCCCGTTCGTCCGGGGTGAAGTCGAGGCACAGCGCCAGGAGGGCGTCCGTGCGCTTGCGCAGGATGCTGCGGTGGAACACGCGCTCGCGGTCTCCGCGGTGGCCGCCGAGGTTGAACAGGATCATGTCGTAGCTGGCCGACCGGAGCTCCGAGTCCACCCCCTCCAGCACCTGCGTGTAGAACCACCGGCTCACCGACGGGACGACGACCCCCAGCGCGAGAGTCCGTCCGCTGGCCAGCCCCGACGCGCTCGACGACGCGACGTAGCCGAGCTCGTCGGCGGCGCGGCGCACCGCGGCACGCGTCGTGTCCGACACGTTCGGGAGCCCCCGCAGTGCCCGCGAGACCGTTGCCGTGGAGACGCCGGTCGCGCGCGCGACCTCCTCGATACCAGCCATGCGCCGTCCTGTCAGGAGTCCTGGGCTGCCCGTGCCTCTTCCGCGCGCAGGCGCGCCGCCGCCAGGCGGCGGCGCGCCTGCAGCAGCGCGATGAAGATGACGACGAGCGTGAGCGAGACCAGCGCCCAGGCGAGAGCCGGCTGTCCGGTGAGCTCGCAGACGGCGGTGATGATCACGAACGCCACCCCGAAGAAGCCGACGAAGCCGAGGCCGACGTCGATGAACTCCTTCGGGTCGTTCCTGCGCATCGGGTCAGCCCTTCACTCCACCTGCGGTCAGGCCCGCGACGATCCGGCGTTGGAAGATCAGCACCAGGATGATGAGCGGGACCGTCACGATCGTACCGGCCGCCATGATCGCCGTGTACGGCTCCTGGTGCGGCTGGCTCCCCGTGAAGGAGGCGATCGCCACGGTCACCGGCTGGGTCGCGTCGCTCGACAGCTGGCTGGAGATCAGGAATTCGTTCCACGAGGAGATGAACGCCAGGATCGCTGTCGTGAACACCGCGGGCGCGGCCAGCGGGAGGATGATCTTGCGGAACGCCTGGGATTGCGAGCACCCGTCGATCCGCGCGGCCTCCTCCAGGTCCCACGGCATCTCGCGGAAGAACGAGACGAGCGTGTAGACGGTGAGCGGGAGGGCGAACGAGATCTCGGGGATGATCAGCGCCTGGTACGTGCCCATCCAGCCGATGTTCGTGAACAGCTGGAACAGCGGCGTGATGAGCGCGACGCCCGGGAACATCGAGGCGGCCAGGATGATCCCCAGGATGATGCCCTTGAACTTGAAGTCGAGGCGGGCGAGAGCGTACGAGGCGAAGATGCCGACGACCAGTGAGATCAGCGTCACGCAGACGCCGATGAACAGCGAGTTCAGCAGTGCCCCCGGCGAGGTTGTTCCCGAGCTTGGTCGACAGCGCCGTCGCGTAGTTGTCGAGGGTCACGTGCGTGAACCACGGCGTGTTGTCGCTCGTGAAGCCGACATCGCGGAACGAGGTGACGACCATCCAGTAGAACGGAAGCAGACACCAGAGCACCACGACGATCGCCTGAACACCAGTGCGCAGGCCCTGGTTCCTGCGGCGCTGCTTGCTGCGGTTCTTCGTCTGAGTGCGGGGCAGTGAGTCGGCCTCTGCGGTGGCCGAGGCGGGGCCGGCGACGGTGGTCATCACTTCGCTCCCTTCGCTTGCGTCTCCTGCGTTCGCACCACATTCGTGCCGAGGAACCGCACGAAGATGAACGCGACGAGGAAGATCAGGATGAATGTGATGGTCGACAGAGCGGCAGCGCTGTTGAAGCCCTGCCTGATCTGATCGACCACGAGGATGGACAGCGTGGTCGTGGCATGGCCGGTTCCGCCTCCACCGCCGGTCAGGATCTGCGGCAGGTCGTAGATGCGGAGCGCGTCGAGCACGCGGAACAGCACCGCGACCATCAGCGCCGGCTTCAGGAGCGGCATGGTCACCCGCCAGAACCGCTGCCAGGTGCTGGCGCCGTCCATCTTCGCCGCCTCGTAGACGTCCTCTGGGATGATCTGGAGGCCGGCCAGGATGAGCAGCGCCATGAACGGCGTCGTCTTCCAGGTGTCGGCGATGATGACCGCGAACCGGGACGCCCATTCGTCGCTCGTCCACAGGATGTGGGCGCCCAAGCACGGCGTTGGCGACACCGGCGAACGAGAAGATGAAGAACCACAGCTTCGCGGTGACGGCGGTCGGGATGGCCCACGGGATCAGGATGGCCGCGCGGACGAAGCCGCGACCGCGGAAGGCGCGGTTCATGATGAGCGCGAACCAGAGGCCGAGGACGGTCTCGAGGATCACGGTCGTGACGGTGAAGAAGAAGGTCACCCCGACCGCGCTCCAGAACGTGGAGCCGAGGTTGCCGGGCGGGCACGTGACGGTGGTGCCGTTCGGTCCGGCGCACTGCTGGAACAGCCAGTGCGCGTAGTTCTGGAAGCCCGCGAACCCGCCCTGCACGAACAGGCCGGTCGCCGGGTCGAGCCCGGCGTCCTTCTGGAAGGACATCACGATGGCGCTGACGATCGGGTAGCCGATCACGACGGCGAGCAGGGTGAGCGTGGGGATGATCAGGTAGAAAGCCCAGCGACTCTGCTGGCGACGATTGTGCTTGACCCCGGCGCGCTGTTCAGGCGGCTTGCCGGCGTTCTTCGTCGATGACGGGGCGACGACGTTCGACGTTGACATGTGTGCCTCCGAGAGGAAGAGCGGGAAGTGGAAGGGGCCGGGCGGCGGGAAGGGTCCCGCCGCCCGGCGACCGTGGTGCGGCGCAGGCGCTACTGGCCCGAGCTCGCGGTCTTGATGGCGGCCGACATGTCCTTCAGCGCCTGGTCGACCGACTTGTCGCCCTTCAGCGCCGCGTAGGCGTTGTCCTGCACGGCCTTGGTGATGGCCGGGTAGAACGGCGACGACCGGACGCGGAACCGCGTTGGCGATCGACGTCTTCAGGGTCGACAGGTACGGCAGCTTCGTGTATCAGCGACGCGTCGTCGTACAGCGACGCGAGCACCGGTGCCAGCGAGCCCTGCGTCACGAAGAACTTCTGCGTCTCTTCGCTCTGCAGGAACTTCAGGAACGCGAACGCGGTCGCCTTGTGCTTGCTGAGTACACGCTGATCGCCGCGTTGTGACCGCCCAGGCTCGAGACGCCCGGCTTGTCCGCGCTGATGCCCGGCAGCGGCGCGATGCCGAAGGTGTCCTTGACCGTGGAGCTGCCGTCGGTCTTGGCCAGGCTGTACACGTACGGCCAGTTGCGCAGGAACAGCAGCTTGCCGGCCTCGAACGCCTGGCGGCCCTGCTCCTCCTGGTAGGTGATGGCCTGCTGCGGGATGTCGCCGTTCTTGAAGCGCGTCCACCAGACGGCTCAGACCCTCGTTGGCCTCGGGCTGTCGACGGTGACGGTCTTGCCGTCGTCGCCGACGATCGTCGCCGCCGTTGGTGTTGATCGCCTCGGCCGCGTTCACCGTCAGGCCCTCGTACTGGGCGAACTGCCCGGCGTAGCAGTCCATGTTCTTCGCCTTGGCGATGGAGCAGTCGGCTTGATCATCTCGTCCCACGTCTTCGGCGGGGTCGGGACGAGGTCCTTGCGGTAGTAGAGCAGGCCGCCGTCGGAGGACTGCGGCGCCGCGTACAGCGTGTTGTTGTAGGTGCCCGACTTCACGGTCGCGGGCGAGCAGCTTCGAGTTGTCCATCGCGAAGCTGCCGGTCAGCGGCTGCAGCCAGCCCTTCGCCGCGAACTCGCGCGGTCCACACGACGTCGACGTCGACCACGTCGTAGTTCGGGTCCTTGGCCTGGAAGTGCTGCACGAGGTCGTCGTGCTGCTGGTCGGCCTGGTCGGACTGCTCCTTGAAGGTGACCTTCTCGTTCGGGTGGGCCGCGTTCCACTTGTCGACGGCGGGACGGACGACGTTGTTGTTGTCCTTGCCCTGCACGTAGGTGATCGGGCCTTTGCTGTCGAGGTTGGCGTTGGCGTCTCCGCCCCCGCCGCCTCCCGATCCGCCGCCGGTGCATCCCGCAAGGGCGAGGCCCGTGATGGCCACCATCCCTGCGATCACGGAGAGACGTGCTGCTTTCATTTCACTCCTCGTTGAGCTCTTGGTGCAGGCGCGGGTGCGCCCGCGCTCAACGTACTCCCGGCCGACTTTCCATGCAAGCGTTTACGTCAAGCGCTTGCATTGCGATTCGGTCACAGGGGTTTCTACCCGCGCGCGGGGGAGGCGCCGCCCGGGGCCGTCTGCCGCGGGTGCGGCCCCCGCGGCGCGCTGACGACGTCGTAGAGGTCGGTGCGGGAGCGGACACCGCTCTTGCGCATGGCTCTGGCGAGGTGGTTTTCCACCGTACGCCCGCTGATCGACAGGAGCTCGCCGATCTGCGCGTTCGTGAAGCGGCCCGCTAGCATCGCGATCTCCTGCTCACGCCCGGTGAGGGCGTTGGCGGCCACCGTGTCCTGCGCGGCGCCCACAGCGCTCGGCGGCCAGACGCCAGGCATCCGCGGCCCTCCGAGCGCGTCGGCCAGCGCGAGGAGCGCTGCGCGGCGGTCGGCGTCCTCTCCGCGTCGAGCGGCCGCCAGCACGAGGTCGGCCATCGGGAGAGCCGGGCGGTGGCCGCCGTCGAGAGCGCTCGCGCGCACCGCCGCGACGGACCCCGCGACGAGCAGCTCGATCAGACGGGCGAGTCGGTCGAAGCCGGGGGCGGTCAGCTCGGCGACGGCTCGCTCGAACTCGGAGGCCGCGAGCGGGCCGAAGCCGACCTCCAGCCCGGCGGCGAGTGTCTGCGCGGCTGCGAGAGGGAACCCGCGCTCCCGCCGCGCCCTGCCCGCTCGAGCGAGCTCTGCGTCGAAGACGCCGGGGTCGCGGTCCGGGTCGCTCAGCAGCGTGCGGGCCACGTCGGTGCCGGTGCCGAAGAACGGACCGGGCGCCGGTGCGAGCCGATGCGACTCTCGCCTGAGCGCCGAGCGCAACGCCGACCGACCCGTGTCGGAGCGGTGCAGGGAGTGGAGCTGGAGGAGAGCCGCGTAGGGCTGCGTGTACGCCGCGGGCGGCTCCCCGGCGAGGAGGGCGCTCTCCAGGGCGCGATCCACCAGGTGCACGTCACCGAGTTGATGGGCGGCGAGCGTCGCCACGTAGGCGGCTGCGACGACGTCGTCGAGCGGAGCAGGGGAGCCACCGGCGTCGCGTAGCACGTCGGTCTTGGCGGCCGCCGATGCGGCATCGCCGTCGAGGAGGTCGGCCAGGGCGTCGGCCGCGACCGCTGCCGGTCCGAGACGATCGGGGCCACCCTCACCCGCCCCTTGCGCGAGCCGCCGCAGGCTCGGAGCATCTCCACGCGCTGCCGCCGTCACGAGCCGGTCCTGCCATTCGCGCTCGTCGGGCCGGGTCCCGTCCTGCAGGCTCAGCGTGGCCAGGATGCGTCGGCCCGACGACTCCGGCGAGCGGGCGGCGATGCTCGCGGTCACCTGGTGGAGCGACTCCCGCTGCCGGCGCAGACCGCCGGCGAGCAGCGCGGCGGAGAGCCCGGCCCTGGCCGCTCCGGGGCCGGCGGAGGCGGCCTCCCGGTGGCGGAAGCGATCGGCGACGAGCGGGGGCCAGACCTGGACGGCGTCGTTCCCCGTGCTGCCCGATCGCACGACGAGCCCGTAATCCTCCGAGGTGCGGAGCACGTCACCGCCTCCCAGGGCCACCGCCTCGCGCAACGGCAGGGGTCCGCGTTCGCCGAGCGCTCCGACGAGGCGACGGACGGGTGCGCTGTAGCTTCCAAGCAGCCCGTCGATCTGATGGTGGAGGTCCTCGTTCCAGAGCGTGGTCGCCGCGCGTCGCCAGACTCCGTCGCCGCGGACGAGGCGGCCGCGATCACGCGCCGTCGCTGCGAGCAGCTGCACCAGCAGCGGTCTGCCCGCTGTCTGGGCCGTCAGCAGGGCGGCGAAGGCGGGGTCGACCTCTCCGTCGAGCACGTCTGACGCGAGCTCGTGCACGTCGCCCAGCCCGAGACCCGAGAGCCGGACGACCCGCTCCGGCCAGGACGGGCTGAGCGTGCGGTCGGGATCGTGCTGTCCGAAGCCGGGGAGCTCGGTGACGAGGACGCGGGCGCCCCTTCGCAGGCGGACCGTCTCCAGCACCCGGAGCGAGAACGCATCGACGCGTTCCAGGCCGTCGATGGCGATGATCGTGTCGGCGCTCACCGCCTGCGCGAGTGCGTCGGCGATCGCGCTGGGCTCCTTGACCGGTGCGGCGCCGAGCGACCGCAGGAGCTGCGCGGCCAGATAGCCAGGATGGGCGAGGCCCAGGCCGTCGTCGAAGACCGACACGACCGGATGGCGGGAGCGCTCGAGCAGCCGGATCGTGCCCCGGAGCACGGTCGAGCGCCCGCTGCCGCGCGCGCCGACGATGCGGACGGACCGTCCGTGCGAGAGCGCCCGGTGCGCCTCGTGGACGTCGGGGTCGAAGAGCTGCACTGCTGGCCTTTCTTCCTGATGGAGCACGGTCCAGCCGAGGGCGGGACATCTTTCGATCATGCGGACGCGCCTGCCGGGTGAGTGGGTGCTCCGCTCGGAACCGATCCGTCGATAGCTCGTGTGCGCAGCGACTAGGGGGACCAGGAGGTCAAATGGAGTGTCGTGCGCGCTAGCGTGCGGGCGCCCGGGAGTGTCGCGCCACGGAGTTAGGCTTTCGTCTGTGAGCGGCATGCGTGGGATGGGCGGAGGCGGGATGCGATCCCGCGTCAGCGCGGGGGACGTGGACGCCCAGCGCGCGCTCAACGCCGAAGCCCCGCGGATACCGCACCTCTTCCGCCGGATCGTGACCCTGTTCGCGGCGCACAAGGGCGCGATCGTGGTCACGATGGTGCTCGTGCTGATCGGGGCCGCGCTCTCGGTCGTGCCTCCGCTGCTGACGCAACGGGCGTTCGACGAGGGGCTGTTCCCGAAGAGCGGGAAGCCCGACCTGCCCGTGCTCACGGAGATCGTTGCGCTGATGATCGTGGTCTTCGTCGGCTCGGCTCTCCTCGGCGTGTGGCAGACCTATCTGACGGCCTCCGTCGGCAACCGGGTGATGGGCGCGCTGCGGGTGCGCCTGTTCTCGCACCTGCAGTCGATGGAGCTGAGCTTCTTCACAAAGACGAAGACCGGCATCATCCAGTCGCGGTTGCAGAACGACGTCGGAGGCGTCGCGAGCGTCCTCACCAACACGATGTCGAGCATCCTCGGCAACACCGTCACCGTGATCGCCGCGCTCGTCGCGATGCTGCTGCTGAACTGGCAGCTGACGGTCGTGGCCGTCATCCTGATGCCCATCCTGGTGGTCGCGCAGCGGCGCGTGGGCCAGGTGCGCGCGCGGATCGCGACGAAGACGCAGGAGTCGTTGTCCGACATGACCGCGATCACGCAGGAGACGCTGAGCGTGTCCGGCATCCTGCTCTCCAAGAGCTTCAACCGCCAGGCCTCCGAGGTGGAGCGCTACTCCGACGAGAACCGCACGCAGATTCGGCTGCAGGTGTCGCAGACGATGAGCGGCCAATGGTTCTTCGCGATGGTGAACATCTTCCTGTCGTCGATCCCGGCGATCGTCTACCTGGTCTCGGGTTGGCTGATCCTCGGGGGTGCCACCGATATCACGGCGGGGACCATCGTCGCCTTCACGACCGTCCAGGCCCGGCTGCTCTTCCCCTTGCTGGCGCTGATGCGGGTCGCGCTCGACCTCCAGACCTCCGGTGCGCTCTTCGCCCGCATCTTCGAGTACCTGGATCTGAAGCCGGCGATCGCGGACGCTCCGGACGCCGCGCCCGTCGACCCGGGTCGCGGTCTCGGCCGCATCGAGTTCGACCATGTCGTGTTCCGCTACCCCGACGCCAGGGAGGGCGAGCGCAACACGCTTGATGACGTGTCGTTCGTGATCGAGCCCGGCGAGTTCGCCGCGTTCGTGGGTCCGAGCGGAGCGGGCAAGACCACGGTGAGCTACCTCATCCCGCGCTTCTACGACGTCACCTCCGGTCGCATCCTCTTCGGCGACACCGAGCTGCGCCGGCTGCAGCAGGACTCGCTGGTCTCGCACATCGGCGTGGTGAGCCAGGAGACCTATCTCTTCCACGCCTCCATCGCCGAGAACTTGCGTTACGCGCGGCCCGACGCCACGCAGGACGCGGTGGAGGCCGCCGCCAGGCAGGCGAACATCCACGAGACGATCGTCGGCTTCCCGGACGGCTACGAGACGATCGTGGGCGAGAGGGGCTACCGCCTCTCCGGCGGCGAGAAGCAGCGCATCGCGATCGCCCGCGTCCTCCTGAAAGACCCGGAGGTGCTGATCCTCGACGAGGCCACGAGCGCGCTCGACACCATCTCGGAGCGGGTCGTGCAGCAGGCTCTCGACACGGCGTCCCGCGGCCGGACGACGATCGCGATCGCCCACCGGCTCTCCACGATCGTCGCGGCGGACGTGATCTTCGTCATCGACCACGGCCGCGTCGTCGAGCGCGGAACGCACCGCGAGCTGCTGGAGGTCGGCGGCGTGTACGCGCGCCTGTACCACGAGCAGACCGAGACGGCCATCCTCGACCGGGACTAGTAGTACTTGGTTTGGTTCTTGTTTACGGTCGTAGGGGCTGGCGGCTGTTCCTGCCCGAGGCGTGGGACGACACCTGTTCGGACACCAACGAGGACGCCGAACTGGTCGCCGCCCGCCGAGCCAGGGCGCAGATCCCGGACACCGTCCGCCACCGGCCCACATGGGAACTGGCATTGGCGATGATTGACGAGCTTCGCACTGGGGGTCTTGTCCCGCCGGTGATGGTCGGTGATGCCGGATACGGGAGGGTGTCAGATGGTTTGTGTAAGGGGCGGTGCTCCTGATCGAGTGGCCCGCCCACGCGAGCCTGTCAAGTTGTTTGTGTAAGCGGCGCTGCTCATAGGTAGGGTTCGATGCGGTCGGGGTAGGCGATCGCGAACTCAAACACGGCCTCGGCCTGGATCACTTCGAAGGACGCACCTGGCAAGGCTGGCACCACCACGTCACCTCGTCACCGCCACGCACTGTTCACTCCAGACCGCGGTCATCCGCCTGCTCAGCTACTGCCCCTACTGCCAACGCGCCGGACCAACATAACCAAGTACTACTAGGGTGCCTGAATTCCCTTCGGACGTTGGGCCGCTGGTGTTCATTTGCCTGACGATTCCCCGATGTTAGACTCGCCTAACATTCTGATCAGCGGAGGCGATGATGGCCCTGGAGGTCGCGGAGCGGCGGTCGAGCGCCCGCCCGCGGCTGTGGCTGCTCCTCGGCCCGGCGTTCGTCGCGGCGATCGCCTACGTCGACCCGGGCAATGTCGCCGCCAACCTCACCGCGGGCGCGCGCTACGGCTACCTGCTCGTCTGGGTGCTCGTCGCCGCGAACACGATCGCTGTCTTCGTGCAGTACCAGTCCGCGAAGCTCGGCATCGTGACGGGCCGCAGTCTCCCCGACCTGCTGGGCGCCCGGCTGGGAACGGCCGGCCGCCGCGCCTACTGGGCGCAGGCCGAGCTGGTCGCGGCGGCGACCGACATCGCGGAGGTGATCGGCGGCGCGATCGCGCTCAACCTTCTGTTCGGGCTGCCGCTGCCGCTCGGCGCTCTCATCGTCGGCGCCGCCGCGATCGGGATCCTCGCGGTGCAGTCGCGACGTGGCCAGCGGCCGTTCGAGGCCGTGATCCTCGCGTTGCTCGGTGTGATCGCGGTCGGCTTCCTCGCGGGGCTCGTCGTCAGCCCGGTGGACTGGCGGGCCGCGGCGAGCGGGTTGGTCCCGCGGTTCGACGGCGCCCCCACCGTACTGCTGGCGGCGAGCATGCTCGGAGCGACTGTGATGCCGCACGCGATCTACCTCCACTCCGCGCTCGCTCGCGATCGTCACGGATCGAGCGGCGACGCCGGTCGGGTGCGGACGCTGCTGCGCGCCACGCGTCTCGACGTGGTCCTCGCCCTCGTGCTGGCGGGGGCCGTCAACATCGCGATGCTCCTGCTGGCCGCGTCGGCGCTGCCTGGGGTGGCGGGAACCGACACCATCGAGGGCGCGCACGCCGCCATCGGCGAGGCGCTCGGGCCGGTCATCGCCGCCGTCTTCGCGATCGGGCTGCTGGCGTCGGGCCTGGCCTCCACGTCGGTCGGCAGCTACGCGGGAGCGACCATCATGAGCGGGTTGCTGCACGTGCGTGTGCCGTTGCTCGTGCGGAGGGTCGTCACGCTCATCCCTGCGGTGGTGATCCTCGCACTGGGGGTGGGCCCGACGTGGGCTCTCGTGCTGTCGCAGGTGCTCCTGAGCCTCGGCATCCCGTTCGCGATGATCCCGCTGCTGCGCCTCACGGGATCGCGGGAGGTTATGGGTGCGCAGGTCGACGCGGTGTGGGTGCGCTGTGTCGGCGCGGGAGTCGCCGCTCTCGTCGTCGTCCTCAACCTCACGCTGGTGGCTTTGACCGTGTTCGCCGGCGGATGATCGCTGTGCGAAATACGTTTATGTTCTAGTATTCATATATAAATGTTCGTGAACGAGATTGCGTGTCCACGGTGATTGCCTTCGCCTCATCGTTTCGAAAGAATAGAAGAAACTGAGATATTGAGTGCGTTTTTTGGGGATTCGCTGGAATGACTGAACCTGAGCCGCGCCGTCGAGGAGCCCTCCCGGCGGAGTACACGTCGTTCGTGGATCGCAGGACCCAAATCGTCGCAGCGCGCACCTCTCTCGAGCAGACGCGACTGCTGACAATCATCGGCCCCGGGGGCGTCGGCAAGACACGCTTCGCCATCCGGCTGGCGCAGACGGTGCGCCGGCTGTATCCGGACGGCTGCTGGTTCGTCGATCTGAGCGGTCTGAGCGCGACGGACTTCGTGGCGGACGAGGTCGGGAGGATCGTCGGCGCTTCAGGCACAGGAGACCCGGTGGGGGCGCTCGTCCGGTTTTTCGGCACGAAGCGCGGCCTCCTCGTCATCGACAACTGCGAGCACGTGATCTACCAGTGCGCCTGGATCGTCCTCCGCATCCTGGAGGCCTGCCCGGAGATCACGGTCATCGCGACAAGCCGGGAGCTCCTGCGCGTCGCATCGGAGACCGCGTTCCCGATCCAGCCGTTCGAGTCCGACGCCGACCAGCCGGCGTCCTCGCCGGCCGTAGCGCTGTTCCTCGAGCGTTGCTCGGCGGTCCTGCCCGACCCGAGCCCGGAGGAGCGGGAGGCCATCGTCGAGATCTGCCGGCGGCTCGACGGCCTGCCACTGGCCATCGAGCTCGCGGCCGCCCGAGTGCGGGTGCTCACGCCGGTGCAGCTGCTCGACCGCCTCGAGAAGCCGCTCGCGCTCCTCACCGGCGGAGCCCGCGACGCGCCCGGTCGTCAGCAGACCTTGCGGGACGCCATCTCTTGGAGCTACGAGCTGTGCACGGAGCCAGAGCGCGCGCTCTGGCGACACCTGTCGGTCGCGGTCGGCGAGTGGGAACTGGGGACCGCGGAGTGGATGAGCGAGGGCGTCATCGACGACGAGTTCCCGCTCGATGTCGTCCAGTCATTGTTCGAGAAGTCGATCATCAGCCGGCGCCCGCACAACGGTGTCGTCTACTACGACATGCTCGAAACCGTGCGCCAGTTCGGGCGGGAGATGACGACTCCCGACGAGCTCGACGCGGATCGAGCCCGCCTGCGCGACTGGTACCTCGAACGGCTGAAGCGGCTCGACGCCGACTGGTACGGCCCGAACCAGGCGTACTGGCTCGCCCTGACCCGCACGGAGCTCCCCAATATCCGCGTCGCGCTCGAGTACTGCATCGCCGCAGGCGACGCCGTCGGAGGCGCCCAGCTGCTCATGTCGGCGTGGCGCGTCGTGTGGCAGGCCCACGGCAGACTCGACGAGTTCTACCGGTGGAGCACGCGCATCGTCGCCATCGCCGAGCCCACGACCTCCGACGGCTGCCAGCTGCTGACGATGCTCGCGGCATTGGAGGTCACGCGCGACCGGCCCGACGAGGCGGCCGCACTGTTCGCGCGGGCGGAGAAGCTCGCGGAGCAGCTCGACGACGGCTACTGCCGTGCGCTCGTCATCGACGAGCGCGGCACCCTCCTGCACGACTCCGAGAGCCCCGCCCTCTACGAGGCGGCAGAGATCGTCCTCGCGAACGGGGCCAACCCGTACCCGGCGCGCACGAACATCGAGGAGCGGCTCGTGCTCGTGGAGGACAGCCTGGGGGACCGGGTGAAGGCCGCCCTGATGCGCGAAGCGCTCATCGCCCGCGCGGTGCGGGCGGGCGAATCGTACGAGACCTCCTTCCTGCTCCTCAACTCCGGGATGGTCGCCGCGCGTCGCGGCGAGTACGACGACGCAGTCCGGCTCCTGCGCCAGTCGCTCAGCCTCGCACAGAATCTCGAGGACAGGTTCGGCTTCGCGATCGTCCAGGAAGCGCTGGCACGGGTCGCGGTCGAGAGCCAGGACTTCGTACGCGCGGCGACGCTTCTCGGCGTCACCGACATGGTCGTCGGCACTGTCGGGCCGCTGGAGTCCGCGTTCCCCGGGATGACCGGGTTCCGCCGCGACATCGAGGACTCCGTGAAGGCTGCGCTCGGCGCGCGGGCCTTCGAGGCGGCCTACGCCGACGGCGTCGGGATGACGGAGACGGACGGCGTCGCGTACGCGCTCGGAGCGCGCCTTCCCGGGAGATCATCCGTCGCTCCGCGAAGCGAGGCATCGTCAGTGCTCACCGCTCGCGAGAGCCAGGTCTCCGCGCTCGTCGGCCAGGGCTTGACCGACCGGGAGGTCGCCGAACGTCTCGTCATCTCGCGACGGACGGCGGAAGGACACGTCGCGAACAGTCTGATGAAGCTCGGCTTCACCTCCCGTGCCCAGCTCGCCGCCTGGACGGAGCAGAACTCTGTCGGGTCGAGCCAAGGAAGCCGGGTACCGCAGCGATGAAGACCGCGGACCTCCGACACCGGCGGAGCGCGCTGGCATCCGGCCCCGCGCGCCGGTCGGAAGTGCTCACGCCGCGCGAGAGCCAGGCCGCCGCGCTCGTCGGCCAGGGGCTGACCGACCGTGAGGTCGCCGATCGCCTGGTCATCTCACGGCGGACCCCGGAAGGCCACGTCGCCAACGGACTGATGAAGCTGGGTTTCACCTCCCGTGCGCAACTGGCCGTTTGGTCGGCTCACGAAGGTCCGTCGGGCGCCTGAGGCTCCGTCACGCAGTCGGGGGCGGGGCCACCCAGACCGCAGCCGCAGCGGTCGCGCCGAGCACGACGGGAGCGCCGGCGACGCGCACGGTGACATCGCCCGCGAACTCCCGGTGTTCGTCGACACTGACCTCGGTGTCCAGGCCGATACCGCGCTCGCCGAGATAGCGGAGGACGGCCGGGTCGGCGTCCGAGATGCGCACGACGGTCAACGGGACACCGGTCTGGGCCGACAGCAGCGGCTCGGCCTCCGGGCGTCGCGGGGTGCCGTCGGCGGTCGGGATGGGGTCGCCGTGCGGGTCCCTCGCCGGGAACCCGAGGCGCCGGTCGATACGGTCGACCAGCTCGTCCGAGACCGCGTGCTCCAGCACCTCAGCCTCGTCATGCACCTCGTCCCAGCTGTAGCCGAGCTCCGCCACGAGGAAGGTCTCGATGAGCCGGTGCCTGCGGACCATCGCCACCGCGCCGTGGCGGCCCGCGTCGGTGAGCTCGATCCCGCCATACGGTTCGTGCGCCAGAAGCCCCTGATCGACGAGCCGGCGGATCGCGTCGGACACCGTCGCGGCGCGAACGCCCATCCGCTCGGAGAGCTGCTTGACCGTGATCGGGTCGCCAGACCACTCGGTCGCCGACCAGATCAACTTCAGGTAATCCTGTGCCACGGGGGAGAGATCGGACACCGGCATGACCACGAGTCTAGGCAGCGGAGCCGAAACAGAGCGAACGCGCCCCGACGTGCCCTGTTACGGTTGACGGCGTGAAGTACGCAGAGACCATCACAGACTTGGTCGGCGACACCCCGCTCGTGAAGCTCAACAGGCTGACCGACGGGATCGCGGCGACGGTGCTCGTCAAGCTCGAGTACCTGAACCCCGGAGGCTCGTCGAAGGACCGCATCGCCTCCCGCATCATCGATGCCGCGGAGCAGGACGGGCTGTTGAGGCCCGGCGGCACGATCGTGGAGCCGACGAGCGGCAACACGGGCGTCGGGCTCGCGCTCATCGCCCAGCAGCGCGGGTACCGGTGCGTGTTCGTGCTTCCCGACAAGGTCGGCGAGGACAAGCGCAACGTGCTCACCGCCTACGGCGCGGAGGTCGTCGTCACGCCCACCTCCGTGCCCCCGGAGCACCCGGACTCCTACTACTCGGTGTCCGACCGGCTCGCCGCCGAGATCCCCGGCGCGTTCAAGCCGAACCAGTACGACAACCCCAACGGCCCGCGCAGCCACTACGAGACCACCGGTCCCGAGATCTGGCGCGACACGGACGGCCGCATCACCCATCTGGTGGCGGGCGTCGGGACCGGCGGCACCATCTCCGGCACGGGCAGATTCCTCAAGGAGGCATCCGACGGCCGCGTGCGGATCATCGGCGCGGATCCGGAAGGCTCCGTCTACTCGGGAGGCACCGGCCGCCCCTATCTCGTCGAGGGCGTCGGCGAAGACTTCTGGCCGGGTGCATACGACCCGTCGGTGGTCGACGAGGTGATCCCGGTCACCGACGCCGAGTCGTTCCACATGACCAGGAGACTCGCGCGCGAGGAGGGCATCCTCGTCGGCGGGTCGAGCGGCATGGCCGTCGTCGCCGCTCTGCGCGCGGCGAGAGACCTCAGCGCCGACGACATCGTGGTGGTCATCCTCCCGGACGGCGGCCGGGGCTACCTGGCGAAGATTTTCAACGACAAGTGGATGCGCTCCTACGGGTTCAGCGAGGTCCCCGATGAGGCCACCGTGCACGACGTGATCCGCACCAAGCGCGGCGACCTCCCCGATCTCGTGCACACACACCCGACCGAGACCGTGCATGACGCCATCGGGATCATGAACACCTACGGTGTTTCGCAGCTCCCGGTCCTGACCGCCGAGCCTCCCGTGGTCATGGGCGAGGTCGCCGGTGCGCTCGACGAGCGGTCGCTCGTGGACGCCGTCTTCAGCGGCCGCGCCCGCATGAGCGACCCGGTGGGCGCCCACCTGGGAGAGCCCCTGCCCCTGATCGGCGTCAACGAGCCGGTCACAGCGGCGCGGGCGGCGCTCGCCGTCGCCAACGCACTGCTGGTCACGGAGGACGGCAAGCCCGTCGCTGTGCTGACCCGGCAGGACCTCCTCACCTATCTCAGCGAGTAGCAGCTCGCGCACCTCCCCCTCGACCTCGTAGGAGCAAGGATCCCGATGACCCACGGTTTCGCCACGCGCGCCATCCACGTCGGCCAGGAGTTCGACCCGACGACGGGCGCGATCATCCCGCCGATCTACCAGACCTCGACGTTCGTGCAGGACGGCGTCGGTGGCCTGCGCGGCGGCTATGAGTACGGCCGGGCAGGCAATCCCACCCGCACCTCCCTCGAGACGCTGCTGGCCTCCCTGGAGGGCGGCGTGAGGGCGCTGTCGTTCGCGTCCGGTCTGGCGGCGGAGGACGCGCTGCTGCGCGCCGTGCTGCGCCCGGGCGACCACGTGGTGCTCGGCAACGATGTGTACGGCGGCACCCACCGGCTCATCGACCGCATCCACGGCGCCTGGGATGTGCGCAACACGACCGTCGACCTCGGCGACCTGGACGCTGTGCGCGTGGCGCTCGCCGTCGACGGCACCCGCGTGCTCTGGATCGAGACGCCCAGCAACCCGCTCATGAAGATCAGCGACCTGGCGGCCCTGGTCGAGCTCGGCCACGCTGTGGGAGCGCTCGTCGTCGTCGATAATACGTTCGCGTCGCCGGCCCTCCAGCAGCCGCTCTCGTTCGGCGCGGACGTGGTCGTGCATTCGACCACGAAGTACCTCGGCGGCCACTCGGACGTCATCGGCGGCGCCCTGGTCTTCGCCGACGCCGACCTCGCCGAGAAGGCCCAGTTCATCCAGTTCGCCGCCGGCGCGGTCTCGGCGCCGATGGACGCGTGGCTCACCGTGCGCGGCATCAAGACCCTCGACGTGCGCATGCAGCGGCACAGTGGCAACGCGCAGGCGATCGCGGAGGCCCTGGTCGGCCGTCCGGGCATCGACGCCGTGTACTATCCGGGGCTGCCCGACCACCCCGGTCACGACCTCGCCGCCGCCCAGATGAGCGGCTTCGGCGGCATGCTCTCGGTCGCGCTCAGCGGGGGAGCGACCGCCGCGCGCCGCTTCGCCGAATCGACCGAGGTGTTCCAGCTGGCCGAGTCGCTCGGCGGGGTGGAGTCGCTCATCGGCTACCCCTCGGAGATGACGCACGCGTCGGTGCGCGGCACCGAGCTGGAGGTCCCGGACAACGTGATCCGCCTGTCGGTCGGCATCGAGGACGTCGCCGACCTCCTCGCCGACGTCGAGCAGGCGCTGGCCCGCTAGCCGGCAGCCGGCGAGGCGGCGCTGGGTCGGCCGCCTCGCGCGACGGCGTCGGAGGTGCACGCTAGCCTGCACGCATGGATCAGCGCATCAGCCTCGTCACTCTGGGCGTCCGCGACCTCGCCCGCTCTCGCGCTTTCTACGAGGAGGGTCTGGGCTGGTCGCCCGCCGACGCTCCGGAGGGCGTCGTCTTCTACCAGCTGCCGGGCATGGCGTTCGCTCTGTTCGGCCGCGACGATCTGGCGGAGGACGCCCGCCATCCCATCGACGGCTCCTTCAGCGGCATCACGCTCGCGTGCAACCAGCGTGACGAGGAGGCCGTCGACCGCGTCCTCGCGGAGGCGGAGGCGGCGGGCGGACGCATCCTCAAGCCGGCCGAACGCGTCTTCTGGGGCGGCTACTCCGGCTACTTCGCCGATCCCGACGGCCACGTCTGGGAGATCGCGTACAACCCCGGCTGGGCGCTGGCCGACGACGGCACGCTCACGGTCACGGTCGCCTGACGACGCCGCGTCCCGCCGAGGGGCACGCAAACGCCCCTAAAACGCGGGCGGGAATAGGGGCGTTTACGTGCCCCTCGATGAAGTCATCGACCGACACACTCCAGCGGGTCGTCCGACCGCAGCCAGGCCCGTACCGCTGCGAGCCCGGAGGCCCAGTCGGTGCGCAGGACGCGCTGCATCCCGGTCGCGGCCAGCTCACGCACCCGCCAGCGCTCGTCCCCGGCCGCTGCGGTGAGGAGGTGGTGGGCGGTGTCCGATGCGGCGCCGGCGGCGGGGGTGCCCATGACGGGAGTCTAGGGTGCGGGCGCGTCGCGCACGTGACGAATCCGGGCGCAGAGCGTCTCACTGAGCGGACGGAGGCCGCTCCTGTCCGGAAGCGGCTGTCCCGTCATGGGGATGGTGGACACATGCGCGTGCAGGGAGCGTGGCAGACGGGGGACGACAGCGGTTCGAGCCGAGACTGGTCGATCAGGACGACGCGGCAGCGGCGCGAACGCGACGGCGCCGTAGCGGCGGCCATCACCGGAATCCTGAGCATCGGCATCTCGCTGGGGGCACTGCTCGCGGCCGGAGACCGAGGGCTGGCGGAGGCGGCGCGCGGCGGCGTGCTCTTCGGCGGGATCGTCGCGGTCGGCGTGCTGGCGGTCGGGGCGATCGCCACCGAGTCGCTCGCCCGTCATTGACTCGCCGAGGGGCACGTAAACGCCTCTAAAACCCGCGTTTTGGGGCGTTGAGGTGCCCCGCGGTGGGCCTCGCCAACGGGCGCGCATCGGCGGATTCTCGGCATCCGGGGTATTGCTCACTGAGGGCCTCTCACCGATAGTGGAGGCGTGAGGACTTTCGGGGTGGAGGAGGAGCTCCTCCTGGTGGACGACCGCGGCGTCGCGACTCCGGTCGCGCCGTTCGCTCTGGCCGATGCTCCGGCCGGATCCGAGGAACGCCTGGGTGCCGAGATCCAGCAGGAGATGATCGAGACGCAGACGCGTCCGCAGCTCGGCTCCGACGAACTCTTCGCCGACATCGTGGAGGGTCGTGCCCTGGCCGACGCTCTCGCCCGGCGCCACGGTGCCAGGGCCGTCGCCGTCGCGATGTCGCCGCTGCCACTGCGTCCGCACGCGACGCCCGACCCGCGCTACGACCAGATGATGGCGCGGTACGGGCTCACCGCCAAGGGCACCCTGGTGTGCGGTTGTCACGTGCACGTCGCCATCCATTCGCGTGAGGAGGGCGTCGCCGTCCTCGACCGCATCCGCACCTGGCTGCCGACGCTGCTGGCGCTCAGCGCCAACTCTCCGTTCGTCGGCGGGGTGGACACCGGGCACGCGAGCTACCGGTTCGTCGCCTGGCACCAGTGGCAGAGCGCCGGACCGACCGACGTCTTCGGCTCGGTGGAGGCGTACGACCGCTTCGAGCGGCTGCTGGTCGATACCGGCGTCATCCTCGACAAGGCGATGCTCTACCTCGACGCGCGCGTCTCGCACAAGCAGCCGACGGTCGAGGTGCGGGTCGCCGACGTCTGCCTGGACGCGCGCGACACCGTCGTGCTCGCCGCTCTGGTGCGCGCCCTCGTCGACACCGCCGTCGACGAGTGGCGTTCGGGAGTCGCTCCGCTTTCCACCCCGTCCGCGGCACTGCGGCTCGCCGAATGGCAGGCGGCGCTCACCGGTGTCGGCGGGATGCTGCCGCACCCGGTGTCCGGCCGCGAAGGCACCGCCGCCGCCGCGATCGACGCCCTCCTGACGCACACGGCCACCGCCCTGCAGGCGAACGGCGACCTCGAGCTGGTGCGGCGCGGAGTGATCCGGGTCCTGCAGAACGGCGGGGGAGCCGGCCGGCAGCGAGCGGCTTTCGAGCGGCGTGGGAGGATGCGCGACGTGGTCGCCGAAGCGATCGCCATGACCCACGATGCGGGTCAGGAAGACGACGACGTTTTCGTCGCGTAGCAATCCCTTCCGCACGCGCCCATCCGCGCTTATCCTTCGGACATGACGGGGAAGGAACTCGCCCACCAGCACGCCGTCTACACGTACGGCTCGCTTCCGCTGACCCTCATGTACAGCCCGACGGCGACGGCGGCGTGGGAGGTGTATTTCGGCGGCGACTACCTCGGACTCGTCGAAGAGGCGCACACCGCCGGAGACCCGTGGCCGTCGTTCGTCGCCCGTCCTCCCGGCGAGGAGGAGACCGGAGACGGCATCCCCGCCCGCGACTGGCGGGTCGCCGTGGAACTGTTGGCGGCGCGCGCGGGGCTCTGAGCTGTCGTCCCGCCCCTACTCGTCGGGGGCCGGCACGGGCTCCGTCACCCGTTCGAACTCGGCCGGCTGCCAGGCGTCAGAAAGCGAACTGCGCCCACTCGGCTCGCGCGAGGTTCACGCGTTCACCGTGGCGCTCCACCACCCAGTGCGATGGTGTCCCCGCCAGATATGTGCACAGGACCGTCTCGCTGCTCCAGCCGTTCGCGGAGCGGATCCATCGCACCAGATGGATGTCCTGCCCCGGTTTCGGCGCGTTCCCGATCGGCGTCTCATAGGTCGTCACGCTGCACCCCTCCCCAGTTGTGCAGCCGGTCCCCTCCGGTGGAGGCGCGACCGATCGCCCCTCCGTCAGCTCGGGACTGGCTCCTGCACTAGACCCTAGTGGGGTACAAGCCCGGGGGACAAGAGGGTTCAGGTGAACGGCAGTGGACGGCTTCGGGACACGGATCCGGCGGCTGCCGGCGGGGATCAGATCGCCGGGTCGTCCTCGTCGTCCGCTGCCGCGTCGTCTTCGGGTTCGAAGACGCCGTCGGCGTCGTACGGGCCGCCGCCTTCGCCCTCGGCGAGGGCGTCGACGTCGATGGGCTCGCCGGACGGCGTCTCGGGCCAGTTCTCTTTCGCATCGGTCATGCCGTGATGGTAGGCCGAACGGGGGTACCGGCAGAACCTCCCAGTCGACGACCGCAGGCGGGTAACGTCTGGGACGAGAGGAGAACGAACGATGGAATACACCCGACTGGGCTCGACCGGCCTCACGATCAGCCGCCTCGCGCTGGGCTGCATGAGCTTCGGAGACACGACGCGAGGTTTCAATGAGTGGGCGCTCGACGACGAGGGCGCCGCCCCGATCTTCCGCCAGGCGGTGGAGGCTGGGATCACGTTCTGGGACACGGCCAACATCTACGGCTATGGCAGCTCGGAGGAGATCGTCGGCCGTGCCATCCGCGAGTACACGCGCCGCGATGACGTCGTGCTGGCGACCAAACTGAACTTCCGGATGCATGACGGTCCCGGCGGCGCGGGCCTGTCCCGCCGGGCGATCCTGGAGCAGATCGACGCGTCGCTGCAACGGCTCGGCACCGACTTCGTGGACCTCTACCAGATCCACCGTTTCGACCCGCTGACGCCGGTCGAGGAGACGATGGAGGCTCTGCATGACGTGATCAAGGCCGGCAAGGCCCGCTACATCGGCGCCTCCTCGATGTGGGCCTGGCAGTTCGCCAAGCTGCAGCATGCAGCCGACCTCGGAGGCTGGACGCGGTTCGTGACCATGCAGGACCAGTACAGCCTGATGATGCGCGAGGAGGAGCGCGAAATGTTCCCGCTGCTAGCCGACCAGGGCGTCGGCAGCCTCCCGTGGAGTCCGCTGGCGAAGGGCCGGCTCACGCGTCCGTGGGGCGAGCAGACGCTGCGCGGCGACACCGACCCGCTGCAGGCCCGGTTCACCGAGGAGCACGACAGGCCGATCGCGGAGGCCGTGCAACGCGTGGCGGAGGCGCGCGGTGTGCCCATGGCGCAGATCGCCTTGGCCTGGGTGCTGCGCAAGCCGGTCGTGGACGCGCCGATCGTCGGGGCGACCAAACCGCATCACCTCCCCGATGCGGTCGCCGCAGTGCACCTGGAGCTGACCGACGGGGAGGTGCGGCAGTTGGAGGAGCCGTACACCGTGACCCAGCCCACCGGCTATTGATCCAGTTGGCAGGACACGCCGTCTCACAGGAGGGCATGACGGCGTGTTCTGCCCGTTCGATCGGGGTCAGGCCTCCGGGGCGTGCTCGGCGGCCCGGGCCTCGGCCATGGACGCGCGGACGGCGTCCATGTCGAGCCCCTTCACCTGGCCGATGAGCTCCTCGAAGGTGGGCGCGGGAAGGGCGCCCGGCTGCGAGAACACCAGGATCCCGTCGCGGAACGCCATGAGGGTCGGGATGGAGGTGATGCCGGCGGAGGCGGCGAGGGCCTGCTCCGCCTCGGTGTCGACCTTGCCGAACACGACGTCGGCGTGCTCCTGCGAGGCCCTGTCGAAGATGGGGCCGAACATGCGGCACGGGCCGCACCACTCCGCCCAGAAGTCCACGAACACGATGTCGTTCTCGGTGATCTTCGACTCGATGTTCTGCGCGGTCAGCTCGACGGTCGCCATGGGTGTCTCCTAAAGGTCGAGGTGGATGCTGCGGCCGTCGGGTCGAATCGGCCGCATCCAGTGGAACGGTACGCCGTCCCGCTGAATTCCCCGACCTCCCGCAGTCCGCTCAGGCCGGCGAGCCCTCGCGCCGCAGCAGCGGGACGAACGACCGCCAGGTCGCCATCCGCCACAGCCACTCCAGCGGCCCGTAGCGGAAGCGGCGCAACCAGATCGCGCTCACCGCGCTCTGCACGGCGATGATCACGACGGCGAGCAGAATCGCGACACCGGCGGACTCCTGCGACGGGAAGTCGAACGGGGGAGCGACGACCAACACGACGAGCGACGCGACGACATAGTTCGTGAGCGCCATCCGGCCGAGCGGCGAGAAGCAGGCCGTGAGCACGGCGCGGAAGCGCGTGCGCCAGAGCAGCGAGAGTCCGGTCACGTAGGCGGCGGCCACCGCCGCTCCCGCGATGATGCCGGCGGCCGAGATGACGCCCGCCGCCTGGAAGCGCGGGTCGCCCGACTGGGTCGTCTGCCACCAGAGCAGCGGGACGGCCACGACCACCGCGGCGACGAACGACCAGCCCACCGCGCGGGTGCCCTTCTCGAGCGCCAGCGGCACGCCGGCGCCGGCGGCGGCGTACCCGAGCAGGAGGAGCCCGGGCGTGGCGAGCGCAGCGCCTCCCAGCACGATGATCGCGGTCGCCGTGAACACGCCGCCGACGATCCAGTGCACGAGCGGGGGTGTGAAGAGCACCAGGGGGAGGACGAGCAGCCCGCAGACCGCATAGACGCGGAGGATGTCGCCGGGGTAGGCGAGTGCATGGAGCAGGCCGAAGACGAAGAGCGCGGCGAGCCGGCAGAGCAGGGCCGACCAGGGCCGCCGACCCGCACGTTCGGCGCTGCGCACGACGAACCACATGCTCGCCCCGAACAGCAGCGAGAAGATCACGACGACCCTGCTCTGGACGCCGAACCACAGGAAGACCTCCGCGGGCGTGGTCGCGCGCGTCGTCTCCGTGCCGAGCATCGTCAGGTCGGGGAGGTTGACGAGCAGGATTCCGGCGATCGCCACGCCGCGCAACGCGTCGAGGAAGCCGAGGCGGTCGAGTGTGGGAGGTCGTCCCGTGGTGAGATCCATTCTGAAATGCTACGTAAAGCACCTGACATCGACATCGGATCGCGGTCTGATTTCCGCCGTCTCGCTGTGGTACCACGGGAGGCTGTGGCCATCGAACAGGAGGGCCATCGAACAGGGGGAGCAGGGACCGTCGAGCAGGAATGGAGAAGGACGGCAGGAGGCACGGCTCCTACCGTGGTGTCCATGACCTCCATCGACCACATCACCCTCGAGGTGGCGGACGCGTCCGCCGTCGAACGCTCCTACGCCGCGGCATTCGGGCTCGGCGACCGGGTGCGCGTCCGGGCCTCCGACGCGCCCACCTCGGGCTTCCGCGGCTATACCGTGTCGATCACGGTGTCGCAGCGCCGCGGACCGTCCAGCGCCTGACGTGGACTCGGCGGTCGACCGCAGGCACCACCGTCATCAAGCCGATCGTCACCTCGCTCTGGGGCGTCGGCGCGACCGTGCAGGCGCCCGACGGGGCGATCTGGAAGATCGCGACCACCGCCAAGAAGGACACCGGCCCCGCCACGCGCCGGGGGCTCTACAAGCGACGCGCTCTCGCGAAGGACGCGGGCGTGCCCGAGGACGGCGATGGCTCGCACCGCATCGTCATCGGCGGCGGCAGCGCCAGCCGCGTCAGTGTCGTGGACCCCGACGGCTTCGCCTGGGAGGGGCGACCTCCCTCGAGGGGCACGGAGACGCCCCCAGCCGACCCGGGTAGGGCGGTTACGTGCCCCCCGGCGGCGGATGCGCGCGGGCTGGCGGAGGATGAGCGGAGGATGGCAGCGGATGGGCGGCGGGATGTCGGTGGCCCGCGCCAGGATGGTCGGGTGACGAAAAGCGCGCCCTCGACCACGCGGCCGCCCGGGGGAGAAACCGTCGAGCATCGCGGCCACCTCGGCGTGGCCGGAGGCACCGCTCTCTATGTCGCGGCGGTGCTCGGCTCGGGCATCCTGGTGCTCCCGTCACTCGCCGCGGCCGCCGCGGGGCCGGGCGCCATCCTCGCCGTCGCGGCTCTCGCGCTCATCTCGGTGCCGCTTGCGGCCACCTTCGCTGCGCTCGCACGCAGGCATCCCGATGCGGGAGGCGTCGCCACCTTCGCCCGGCGCGCGTACGGTCCGACGTCGGCGCGCATCGTGAGCTACTGGTTCTTCTTCGGCACACCGATCGGCGCCCCGATCGCCGCGCTGATGACCGCGCGCTACGTCGTCGCCGTGATCGGCGGCGACGCCGGGCAGACGATCCTCATCGCGATCGCGCTCATGGTCATCCCCGTGGTCGTGACCGCCTTCGGGGTGCGGTTCGCGGCTTCGGTGCAGCTCGTCCTGTCCGGCGCGCTGGTCGCGGTTCTCGTCTTCGTCCTCGCCGCCGCGGCGCCGCACGGCAGGGTCGAGAACCTCGAGCCGCTCCTCCCGCACGGCTGGTCCGGTGTCGGGGTCGCGATGAGCCTCTACATCTGGGCGTTCGCCGGCTGGGAGGCTGTCGCCGGCATCGGCGGCGAGTTCCGCAACCCGCGGCGCGATATCCCGCGCGCCACCGCTCTCGCGCTCGTGATCGTCTCGGTGGCCTACCTGGCGATCCAGACGGTCACGGTGACGGTGCTGGGCAGCGCCGCCACCACCTCCGCGGTGCCGCTGCTCGACCTCGTCGAAACGGCGACGGGCTCCGGCGGCGGCGGCGTGGTCGTCGCCGTGATCGCCGCGATCGTCGTGACGGGTGTGTTCAATGCCTACCTCGCGGCCTTCAGCAAGCTGGGCGCGGCGATGGGACGCGACGGCGACCTCCCGCGCTGGTTCGGCCGCGGCGCCGAGAACGGCGCGGTCGCGCGCCGCGGGCTGTTGCTCTCGGCGGTCGTTATGGCGCTGTACTCGGTGGTCGTGCTCGCCAGTGGCGACCTCCAGCCGTTCATCCTCGTGCACACCAGCATCGCGGCAGCGGTCTACGGCCTCGGAGCCGCCTGCGCGATCGTCCTGCTGCCCACGCGGTCGGTCGGGTGGTGGATGGCGGTGCTGTCGTGCGTGTTCGCCGCCGGCCTGTTGGTGTTGGCCGGGCGGAACCTCGTCTTTCCGGCCGGCATCGCGGTGATCGCCGTCGTGATCGGAGCGTTCGCCCGGCGCAGAAGGCCCCGTCCCGCATAATGGGTGCACGTTCCTCATCCGGAGGAGCGGCGCGGGCAGCGGCCCGCACGCGACATCGGGGGGAGGGCGCCGTGACCCACGACCCTGTGGCCCATGGACACGGGGTTCGCGCGGCCAGCATGCGCGATGTCGCACAGCTGGCCGGCGTCTCGCATCAGACGGTCTCGCGCGTCATCAACGATCATCCGAGCATCCGCGACACGACCAGGCAGCGGGTGCTCGACGCGATGGAGACGCTGCACTACCGTCCGAACCGCGCGGCACGCGCGCTCGTCACGGCACGGTCGCGCACGCTCGGCGTGCTCTCGACGACGGCCGCTGCTCTGTACGGGCCGGTCTCGAGCGTCAACGCCGTTCAGGGCGCGGCCCGCGACGCCGGGTACTACCTCGCCGTCGCCCAGCTCGCCGAGCTGAACGCCGAGGGGATCGCCGCGGCTCTCGACCACCTGCTGTCCCAGGCCGTCGAGGGCATCATCGTGATCGCGCCGCAGGAGCTCGTGCTCGAGCAGATCGCCGGCGCCGGGCTCACCGTGCCGTACGTCACCCTCCAGGGCGGCGCCGAGTACGTGGCGCGCGAGCTCACCGTCGACCAGGAGGCCGGCGCCCGGGCGGCGACGGCGCATCTCGTCGGCCTGGGTCACAGCTCGATCCATCACATCACAGGCCCGCTCGAGTGGTTCGAGTCGCAGGCCAGGGTCTCCGGCTACACGAGCGAGCTCGAGGCCGCCGGGCTGCCTGTGCCTCCACTACTGGAGGGCGATTGGTCGGCCGAGTCCGGCTATCGCGCCGCCCGCGAACTCCTGGGCGACCCGGCGGTGACCGCGGTCTTCGCGTCGAACGATCAGATGGCTTTCGGCGTCTACCACGCGGCGCGGGAGGCCGGCCGGCGTCTTCCCGATGATCTGAGCGTCGTCGGGTTCGACGACATCCCGGAGGCCGCCCACTTCTGGCCTCCGCTGACGACCGTGCTGCAGGACTTCACCGAGCTCGGCCGCCGCAGTGTCGAACGCCTGATCGCCGAGATCGAGGGCGGCGAGGTCCCCGGCCCGGCGAGCCTGGTCCCGGAGCTGATCGTGCGGGGCTCGACGTTCTCTGTTTGATGTCGCACCGAGGCCATAGGCTCTGAGGATGAGCACCGACCGGGGTTCGACGACGGCGGCCGGGCAGCTCTCGAAGCCGGAGGGGGTGCTCGCGCCCCGCTATCGCTGGGTGAGCATCGGCATGTGCCTGCTCGTCACCCTGGCCGCGTTCGAGGCGCTCGCCGTCACGACGATCATGCCTGCCGTCAGCCGGGAGCTCGACGGGGACGCACTGTATGCCTTCGCGTTCGCCGGGCCCCTCGCCGTCGGCGTCGTCGGGATGGTGGTCGCGGGCACCTGGTGCGACCGGGGGAACCCCCGCACCGTGCTCTACGCGTCCGTCGTGCTGTTCGCCGCCGGCCTCACGCTCGCCGGAGCCTCGCCGACCATGCCGCTCTTCGTCACCGGGCGGCTCGTCCACGGGCTGGGCGGCGGCGCCCTGACGGTGGCGCTCTACGTGATCGTCGCGCGCGTCTATCCCGCGCGCCTCCACCCGAGCATCTTCGCGGGCTTCGCCGCGGCGTGGGTCGT
>CAVTGP010000012.1:0-445986 GCA_963734315.1 uncultured Actinomycetota bacterium
TCTGCTCGCGCTCGACGACCCGCTCCGGCGCGTTACGCAACCGCGCCACAGCGCATCCAAAGGAAAAGACCCATACGCTTGTCGTGGAGACTTGTCCACCGTCTGAAACGGAATGACCTGAATGGCTGCTACAGGCAGAGGCGCTAACACCCCGACGAAGAACGACCGCCGCGCCGAGGCGCGCGAGACAGCGCGGAGGATGCGCGAAGAGGCCGCCAAGAAGGCCAAGAGTCGCAAGATCATCGTCCAGAGTTCGGTCATCGTCGGCATCATCGCCGTGCTCACGATCGTCGGCGTCGTGATCTTCACCAGCGTGAGCGCGTCCAACAGCGTCGCGAACCCGAAGAACATGCTGAGCGGGGGCATCCTGCTCACGCAGTCCGACAAAGCGGTCACCACGCCGGCGATCGCGCAGGGCGCCAAGCCAACTCCGACGAAGCAGACGCTCGACGGCAAGACCGCGCACATCCAGATCTGGCTCGACTACCAGTGCCCGTACTGCGATCAGTTCGAGACCGCCAACTCCGACCAGATGAAGCAGTGGATGTCGGAGGGCGCGGCGACGCTCGAGATCCACCCGATCGCGATCCTCGACTCCAGCACGAACAACGAGTACTCGACGCGGGCTGCTGCTGCCGCGTCGTGCGTGGCCAACTACGACCCCGACAAGTTCTTCGACGTCAACAGCGCGCTGTTCGCCAACCAGCCCGACGAGCAGACCGGCTCGGGCCTCACGAACGCCAAGATGCTGGAGCTGTTCAAGAGCGCGGGCGTCAGCTCGTCGGCGATCACGAAGTGCGTGAACGACCAGACCTTCGCCAAGTTCGTCGCCAACCGGACCACCGACGCCGCGTCGAACTCGCAGCTCAAAAACCCGCAGACGGGCAGCTTCGGCACCCCGACGGTGTTCGTCAACGGCGAGCGCTACCAGGGCGGCTTCACCGACGCGACCCAGTTCGCCGCGTTCGTCCAGTCGGCTGTCAAGGACGCCGGGTCGAGCGGCACCTACACCTTCCCCAAGGCGAGCTGACCCGCCCCCGCACGATCGATCGGTCCCGACACGCCGCCGCGGCCTCCGCCGTCGCGGCGTGCCGGGACCGGTCGTCTTCCGGGGGTGTGCGGCGGGTGTACGGTCGGCCCGAACGCCGAGGTGAGGAGACGAGCATAGACCGCATCCCCCGAGGACGGCGCCGATGACCCGGCCATCGGTCAAGGCTGTGCGGAACAGGCCGGTGTCCCCGTTGCCGGCGTCACGACCAGCACCGGCGGAACCTGGCCCCACGAAGCGAGTTCGTCGATCATCTCCAACGCGAGTTCCCACTTCGGCCGATGCCGCACGCTGTCCGGGATCTGCGCCTTCACCCGCCTGGCCGCGATCTGTTCGGCGTCCTCGTTCGCGTCCGCGCAGGTATCGTCCCAGCTTTCAGGGATGAACAGCCGCCACCCCAACGGACACGACGCCTGGTCGGTGACCGCATGAACGGTCACACCGATCTGCACGTTTCCCACCTTCCCCAGCGTGCCCGAGTACTGCCGGGCCACCCCGGAGACGCCGAACCGTCCTTCGGGAATCCAGCGTCATCGACCACCCACGCCTCCGGCTGGACAACCTCGGTCGCCTTGCGGGCAAGGACCCGACGCACCGGCCCGACCGGCCACGGCGAGGACGAAACGAACTGCTGCAACTGCTGGAAATCGATCCCGAGCCGATTACCCATCGGCTGCATCGACTTCCGCCGCCCCTCACGCATCAGCCCCTGCACGTAAAGGCCACCCCTTCGCCCGCTGATCCTTCCGCGCCAAACGACACGAAAGCCTCACCGACAAACCCGTCCAGCTCGACCCGAACCCGCTCGATCTCATCCACCTGCACGCAGTGGCGCATCGGCGTCGACTCCTCCACGGTGAACACCGCGGCCAAGGGCGCTCCGGGCGACTTCGCCCAGGACGCCGACACCGTGACGATCACCCACCTGCAACAGACGGCGTGGAGCACCCAGGCTTCGGTCTTCACGCTCACCGGCATGCACGTGCAGCTCACGGACGGATCGAAGGGATGCTTCTGAGCCGCCCGGCCGTGCACGCGGCGACCGCGACAGACGACGCGACCGGGCCGACGCGCCGGGAGCAGTTCCGCGCCTGGCGGCGGCAGCGCCCCTTCGTCGGCGGACTGCTGACGGCGCTCGGCGGCGTGGAGATGTTCTTCTCCGGTCAGCTCGACCTGGGGCGCATCCACGTGCAGCTCGGGATCGAGGGACTGCAGGCGACGATCATCCCCGTCGTGCTGGTGCTGCTCGGCGTGCTCGCCATCGCGATGCCCGCGCACCGGATCTTCTACGGTGTGATCGCGCTCGCGGTCGCCGTGTACTCGCTCATCGGCGTCAACCTCGGCGGCTTCTTCATCGGGATGCTGCTGAGCTCGATCGGTGGCGTGCTCACGGTCGCGTGGATGCCGCGGAAACGGACGCAGACGTCGGAGCAGGGAGCCGCGGCGGAGTCGGCGGCCGAGCCGGAGCTGGGGCAGGAGAGGGACGCGTGAGGCGCAGCGGCAGAGCAGCAGGCGGCGCGCTCGTCGCCGGTCTGATGCTCGCAGGAGCGTTGAGCGGCATCGGCGCCGTGCCCCAAGCCGCGCAGGCCGCGCGCACGACGGCAGCCCCCGCGTCGCTCTGCATCCCGATCTTCACGTCGTGCAGCTCGCCAACCCCCACGCCGTCGCCCTCACCGTCTTCGGGTCCCCCGCTCCCGGGCTGCCGCTTCCCGGCCTCCCGACACCGACGCCGACCGTCCCGGGCACCGCTGCGACGCCGACGCCCGCGCCGACACCGGCGGCACCCGACGGCTCGGCGCCCGTGTTCACGCGGCCGCCCGCCCAGTTGGGCAGCCAGTCGCTGTCGTTCACCGGCCTCCAGAGCATCAGCGTCGTGACCGTGCCGCTCGCCGACGGCAGCAGGATCCCCGTTCTGAAGATCTCGGCGGACACGATCACGATCCAGGGGTTCAGCCTCACGGTGCATAAACAGAGCGGGCCGTCGTTGGCCCACGACCGCCGACACGATGACGCTCAGCGGCCACGTGCAGGTGTACCTCGACTCAGTCACGGCGACCGGACCGGACGGAAGATCGCTGACTGTGGGCGCGGCGACCCCGCCCCCGAACGACGGGCTGCCGACGCAGCTGCTGCGGGTGACGCTCGGCCTCGTCGGGACCAGCGCCGACTCGATCACCTACTCGAACACCAAGCAGCACCTGTCCGAGTGACGCCGAGGGGCAGGTCGTGGTCCCTGTCGGGCTCCGAGAGGACAACGACGTGCCCCTCGCACGTTGCTAGCGTCCAGTGCGGCGCCGTCGTCGCTCCCGGCGGCTGAGCGCCGCCAGCGCTTCGGCCTCCGCGAGCCGTGTGGCCTCCGCCTCGCGCAGTCGGGTCGCGCGGCGCTCGGCCCAGCGCTCGACCTCCTCGTCGACATCGCGCGTCGGAGTGACCACCGGCGGGCCGCCCTGCAGCTGTCGGCGGGCGTCGACCACGCGCCGGTTGAAGTCGGCGAGGTGCTCGCGCACGGCGCGCTCCGAGCCCAGCCGGTCGAGGGTCGAGTCGAGCTCGCTGTACTCGGTGCGGAGGGTGAGCGCGGGCGGCCCCAGCCCGGTGAGCTGCTCGCGCTCGATCTTGCGGCGGATCCACCAGTCGGGGTCGTGCGTGCCGCTCAGCCCCGGCAGCGGCTTGCCTGCTCCGGGGAGGTCGTCGAAGTCGCCGCGGCGGATCGCCTGCTGGATCGCGTTCTCGATGACGTGGGCGCGCTGATCCGTGGTCGGCTGACCGGTGTTGGCCTCCTCGACCTCCTCGCCGCGCGCGCGGGCGTCCCGGTCGAGGCGGTAGCGAGACACCTCGACCCGCGCGTCCGGCAGGGGTCGAGAGCGCTCGTCGGCCATGCCTCCAGCGTACGCCGCGGGCTCGCCCGCCGCCGAGGGGCACGTAAACGCCTCTACGCGGGCGTTTTGGGGGCGTTTGCGTGCCCCTCGACCGCCCTTCGGCGGGGCTCCCACGTGTCGGTGGTAGGGCGTAGCGTTCGGCGCATGGAGCCGTTCCGCATCGCAGTCCCCGACGACGTCCTCGCCGACCTCCACCGCCGGCTCGCGACGACCATCCTGCCGCAGCAGTCCCCCGGCCCCGACTGGTCCAACGGCATCCCGCCCGACGTGCTCGGCGCTCTGGTCGACCGCTGGCGTGAGGCCTACGACTGGCGGGAGGCCGAGCGCCGGCTCAACCGCTTCGAGCAGGTGCGCGTCACGATCGACGGCTGCGAGGTGCACGCGGTGGTCGCCCGCGGTGGCGCGACCGGGAGGCTCCCGATCGTGGTCACGCACGGCTGGCCCTACTCGTTCGCCTCAATGCTCCCGCTCGTCGACGCCCTCGACGGCGAGCTCGACGTCGTCGTGCCGTCGCTGCCCGGGTACGGATTCTCGAGCGTCCTGCCCACCGCGTTCTCATCGGCGTCGGTCGCCGACCGCTGGGACGCCCTGATGACCTCGCAGCTCGGGTACGACCGCTATCTGACCTATGGGGAGGACGTGGGCGCAGGCGTCAGCGACTGGCTCGCCGGCGCGCACCCCGCCGTGGCCGGGATCGTCGCGAGCCACGCCTCCTTCTCAGCCAGGAGCCGACCAGGGGTCGAGCTGGACGAGACCGAGCGCACCTTCCTCTCCTCGGTGGCCACCGGGGTGGAGTCCGGTTACGCCCACCAGCAGGGCACGCGACCCGACACGCTGGCGGCGGCCCTCGTCGACTCGCCGAGCGGCCTGCTCGCCTGGATCGCGGAGAAGATCGCCGCATGGAGCGACGGCGATCACCTGGAATCGTTCGATCCGGACGACATCCTCACGAACGTGATGGTCTATTGGGCGACGCGGACGATCGGCACGAGCTTCCGCCCGTACAGCGAGTCGTCGGCCGACGACGACCTCCACCCAATCGTGGAGGTGCCGGCGAACATCCTCATCCAGACGCACGAGGCCGGGTACCCGCGCTCGCTCGCCGAGAAGAGCTATTCGGACATCCGCTCGTTCGAACGGCTGCCGCACGGCGGTCACTTCACCGCCTGGGAGAACCCGGCCGCGATCGCATCGGCCGCCCTCGCGCTCGAGGAGGCCGTACGCTGACCAGGGCGACCGACCGGTGGACGACGGTCGGCGCTTCGGGTGGATCGGGCGCCGCCCGGCTTCAGCCGTGACGACGCCCGACCTCCGATCTCAGAGTGCGCGGATGTTGGAGGCCTGCATCCCCTTCGGACCCTGCGTCAGGTCGTACTCGACCTTCTGATTCTCGTCGAGCGAGCGGTAGCCGCCCTGCGACTGGATCTCGCTGAAGTGGGCGAAGACGTCGGCGCTGCCGTCATCTGGGGCGATGAACCCGTACCCCTTCTCCGCGTTGAACCATTTGACGGTGCCTGTAGCCATCGTGTCTTCCTTCGTCGTCTTCACCGACCGCTGAACCGGCCGACACGTTCAGGCTACTCTCTGACTCGTTGTTAGCATTCATCCGATGCAGAACCGGAGCAACGCCATCGCCGGCCGGATCGGGGAGAACATCCGCGAACGCCGAGAGCGGCTGCTGTTCGCGTTCGACGAGTTGGCTCGTCGAGCCGGTCTGGAAGAGCACACCCTGTGGCGCTTCGAGCGCGGCACGACGATGCCGTCGGTGCTCGTGCTGGTGCAGCTCGCGGAGGCGCTCGAATGCCGCCCCGGCGACCTCCTCCAGGGGGTCTCGGCGTCGCTCGGAGGCGACCTCGCTCAGTCGTAGCCGAGGATCACGACGTCGGCATCACTCCGGAATCCCGCCGGGAAGCCCGCCGAGCACACCGATCTTCGCTCCCTCTGCGGGAACGGTGAGAGTCCGGTCGTGCTCGACGACGATGGCGGCCATGGCAGGATGCTAGGCGCGTCGACGATCCGAGCGAATCGACACCGTGTCCACTGAGCGGTGATCGATCGACACGGCGTCCAGTTCGGATCGTCGGTTCACATCCCACTCTGGGAGAACCGACAGCGGGCGCCGATGGCGTTCCGTCAGAGTTTGCTGATATTCGCGAGTGACCCCTTCCTGGGGGTAGCCCTGTCGTGCCAGAATCACGGAACCCGCTGCACGACGGCGGGCAGCTGAGGCCCGAACCGCGCTGACGACGACGCAACGAAGGAGAGCCCCATGACTGAGATCATCGCCCCTGCCGCCGTCCGCGCCGCCCTCGAGCGTGCCGTGGCCGTGGTCGGCGAACGCCACCGCTACTCCTTCCCCGACGACGGTCTCGTGCGCTTCACGTGGGACGCCGAAGGACACGGGCACGGCGACCTCATCGGCGAGGCCATCCGCGAGCTGGCGCCGGACGTGTACTCGCACCTGGTCACGGTCGAGACCGCGGACTCCGGACAGCCGGTGGAGTCGGTCCTCGACCTCGCCGCGCACGGATTGACCGTCCCGTTCGCCACGATGGCAGCGCTCGACGAGGCGCGCGCCATCGAGGACGCCGGGGGCACCTGGGGCGAGGCACTCGCCTGCTTCGACGAGATCTACTTCGACTCGCCTGCCCTCGCCGGCTGAGGACGTTTCCCGGCTGGGCTGTCAGGCCTCCGAGTCGTACTGGAACTCACGCACTTCCTGGGCGCAGCGGCATGCGGTGGCGATCTTCGCCGCCCACTCCAGGGCCGCGTCGCGCGTCGGCAGGTCGAGGACCGTGAAGCCGCCGTCCATCAGCCGGGTCTCCGGATACGTGCCCGGCGTGATCGTCCCGTCGCCGGACACCAGAACTGTCCCGACGCTCTCGTTCACTCCGCCACCGAAGATGTAGACGCCGGCCTCCTGCGCTTCGTGGATGACGGAGTGCGCCGCTTTCGACACCGCAGGGAGCTCCTCCTCCGTCACGTGCATCGCCGAACCCGGGAACGAGATCATGTACTTCGTCATCGCGTGACTCCCTCGCTGTTGACGACGGTTACGTGCGAGACCCTACCGGTGTGCGCGAGCCGATGGGTGAAAACGTGGAGCATTGCCGGGCGGGATTCCGCCTGAGATGCCTCCGTACCCGGCTGACCGGCCGGTGCGGCACGGTAGGTTGCCCCCGTTCGACGAGGAGGTCACCTGTGAAGAAGCGCACTGTGTTCGGCATCACTGCCGTCGTCATCCTGGCGCTGGTACTCGGCGCCCTCGGCGGATATCTGGCCGCCACAACCACCACGAACCAGTCGGCTGCGGCGCAGGTCACCCAGCTGAGCGACGGGAAACCGCACATCGTCAGCCCCTCGACGCTGACGCAACTGGCCCCGGTGATCGGCGTCGCATACTGGGCGGGCGAGCGACCCGACACGAAGATCGCGCTCACGGTGACGGAGTCGACGATCTACGTGCGCTACCTGTCACCGTCGGCTGCCGCCGACTCGGCGAAACCCGCCCTGACCGTCGCGACCTACCGCGACATCAACGGCTACGAGTCCCTGGCCGCACAGTCCACGGCATCGCAGGCGCAATCGGGCGCGGTCATCGCCGTCAAGGACAGCGACCCGCTCAGCACGTATTTCGCCTTCCCGAGCTCGACCTTCGAAGTAGAGGTCTACTCACCCATGTCCGGAGAGTCCACGAAGCTGGTGAACGATGGCTCGATCACACCCATCGCCTCGCGGTAGCCGTTTCGCGGCCGTACCGCTGGCGATCGTCGTCTGCAGTCTGCTCTCGGTCGCGGCCGCGGCCGCCGACGGCCCGACGCAACCGTGGGACCAAGGTCTCCACTCGCTCGCCCCCGGCCTTGCGGGACCGCAGTGGGGGCACGCCACTGCCGGAAGCACAGGCGCACAGGGGCCGACCGGCCAGACCGGCGCGGCCGGGGCCGATGGGGCTACAGGAGCAACCGGAGCGACAGGAGCTCGGGGCACAACCGGAGCTGCGGGTGTGCGCGGGCCGGCGGGGCCTATCGGGGCGGCGGGAGCGACTGGTGCCACCGGGCCTGCGGGTTGGGAAGGACCGACCGGACCCGTGGGGCAAACAGGACTTCAGGGGGGGGCCAGGGCGCGACCGGAGCACAGGGCGCGACCGGCCCGCAGGGACTGGCAGGTCCCATCGGACTCCCGGGCGCGACCGGTGCAACAGGCGCGGACGGCACACCAGGCGAAGCGGGGGCGCCCGGCGCAGCCGGTGCGCCAGGAGCACAAGGACCGGCGGGACCTGCCGGACCGATCGGAGCGACAGGGGCGACCGGTGCGACCGGCACGACCGGCGCGACCGGACCTCAGGGACCCACTGGGCTGACGGGAGCGGCGGGTCCCCAGGGCCCAGCCGGTTCCATCGGGCAGACCGGACCCCAAGGCCCTGCCGGCCTCACCGGAGCGACTGGGGCAGCCGGAGCCGCCGGACCCCAAGGCCCCACCGGCGACACCGGAGCCACCGGACCCCAAGGCCCCGCCGGGCCCACCGGCCCCACCGGCGACACCGGCGCCACCGGACCCCAGGGCCCCGCCGGGCCCATCGGCTTGACCGGCGACACCGGTGCCACCGGACCCCAAGGCCTCCCTGGCGACACCGGCGCGACGGGTGCCCAAGGTCCCGCCGGAGACACCGGTGCGACCGGAGCCACCGGCCCCACCGGAGCAGCCGGCGCCGTCGGACCCCAAGGCCCCGCCGGACCCACCGGCCTGACCGGAGCAGCCGGAGCCACCGGACCCCAAGGCCCCGCCGGACCCACCGGCCTGACCGGAGCAGCCGGAGCCACCGGACCCCAGGGCCCCGCCGGGCCCATCGGCTTGACCGGCGACACCGGAGCCACCGGACCCCAAGGCCTCCCTGGCGACACCGGCGCGACGGGTGCCCAAGGTCCCGCCGGAGACACCGGTGCGACCGGAGCCACCGGCGCGTCGGAGCCACCGGCGCCGTCGGACCCCAAGGCCCCGCCGGACCCACCGGCCTCACCGGCGACACCGGAGCCACCGGACCCCAAGGCCCCGCCGGACCCATCGGCTTGACCGGCGACACCGGTGCCACCGGACCCCAAGGCCTCCCTGGCGACACCGGCGCGACGGGTGCCCAAGGTCCCGCCGGAGACACCGGTGCGACCGGAGCCACCGGCGCTGTCGGAGCCACCGGCGCCGTCGGACCCCAAGGCCCCGCCGGACCCACCGGCCTCACCGGCGACACCGGAGCCACCGGACCCCAAGGCCCCGCCGGACCCATCGGCTTGACCGGCGACACCGGAGCCACCGGACCCCAAGGCCTCCCTGGCGACACCGGCGCGACGGGTGCCCAAGGTCCCGCCGGAGACACCGGTGCAACCGGAGCCACCGGCGCTGTCGGAGCCACCGGCGCCGTCGGACCCCAAGGCCCCGCCGGAGCCACCGGTGCGACCGGAGCCACCGGCGCTGTCGGACCCCAAGGCCCCGCCGGACCCACCGGCTTGACCGGCGACACCGGAGCCACCGGACCCCAAGGCCTCCCTGGCGACACCGGCGCGACGGGTGCCCAAGGTCCCGCCGGAGCCACCGGTGCGACCGGAGCCACCGGCGCTGTCGGACCCCAAGGCCCCGCCGGACCCACCGGAGCAGCCGGAGCAGCCGGCGCCACCGGACCCCAAGGCCCCGCCGGACCCACCGGCCCCACCGGCGACACCGGAGCCACCGGACCCCAAGGCCCCGCCGGGCCCATCGGCTTGACCGGCGACACCGGAGCCACCGGACCCCAAGGCCTCCCTGGCGACACCGGCGCTGTCGGAGCCACCGGCGCCGTCGGACCCCAAGGCCCCGCCGGAGACACCGGCGCGACCGGAGCCACCGGCGCTGTCGGACCCCAAGGCCCCGCCGGAGCCACCGGCCTGACCGGAGCAGCCGGAGCCGTCGGACCCCAAGGCCCCGCCGGGCCCACCGGCCTCACCGGCGACACCGGAGCCACCGGACCCCAAGGCCTCCCTGGCGACACCGGCGCGACGGGTGCCCAAGGTCCCGCCGGAGCCACCGGTGCGACCGGAGCCACCGGCGCTGTCGGACCCCAAGGCCCCGCCGGACCCATCGGCTTGACCGGCGACACCGGAGCCACCGGACCCCAAGGCCTCCCTGGCGACACCGGCGCGACGGGTGCCCAAGGTCCCGCCGGAGATACCGGTGCGACCGGAGCCACCGGCCCCACCGGCGACACCGGAGCCACCGGACCCCAAGGCCCCGCCGGACCCACCGGCCCCACCGGCGACACCGGAGCCACCGGACCCCAAGGCCCCGCCGGGCCCATCGGCTTGACCGGCGACACCGGAGCCACCGGACCCCAAGGCCTCCCTGGCGACACCGGCGCGACGGGTGCCCAAGGTCCCGCCGGAGACACCGGTGCGACCGGAGCCACCGGCCCCACCGGAGCAGCCGGCGCCGTCGGACCCCAAGGCCCCGCCGGACCCACCGGCGACACCGGAGCCACCGGACCCCAAGGCCTCCCTGGCGACACCGGCGCGACGGGTCCCGCCGGACCCACCGGCGCGACCGGACCCCAAGGCCCTCCCGGACCTACTGGCTTGACCGGCAACACCGGAGCAACCGGACCCCAAGGCCCCGCCGGACCCATCGGCTTGACCGGCGACACCGGAGCCACCGGACCCCAGGGACCCGCCGGTCCCATCGGCAGCGCTGGTGCTGTCGGCCCTGCAGGCCCGCAAGGGGCCACGGGCCTGACCGGAGCAACCGGAGCAACCGGAGCCACCGGCCCGCAGGGACTGGCCGGAGCTACCGGCGCGCAGGGGCCGCAGGGCATCCCCGGCCCTGTGACTCCGACGGTCGTCGTCGACGCCAACACCAGCGGCACTGGCTCTAGCGGCCTGCAGCTGGTGACGACCGCGCTCTGCCCGGCCGGTCAACGCGCGCTGGGCGGCGGCGGATCGACGAGCGGCTGGGGCGTCGGCCAGAACGTGGTGATCTGGTCGAGTGCCCCAGTACTCGCCAGCGGCTCGGTGGCGACGACGGGGTCGACAGCGGGAGGGTGGCAAGCGAAAGCACTCCAGGTCGGTCCGGGCTCCAACACGTTCACGCTGACGACCTACGTCATCTGCGCACCGTGACCTCCTGAACTGCGACCTCCCGAACTGCGACGTCCCGCACCGTCACACGGTCGCCCCTCACATCGTCGGCCGCATGCCCCCGTCGATCACGACGTCCGATCCGGTCATGTTGCCCAGCACCGGGCTCGCGAGCATCGCCACCAGCGCACCAACCTCCTCCCCGGCGCCGTGGAGCGTCCCGTGACCATGGCCTGTTCCGCGCCATGCCGCACCTCCTCCGGGGTGCCGCCTCCGGCCGCGGAGACGGGCTCATGCCCTGACATCGTGCTGCAGCGTCCGGCGACGGCGCGGTGGACATCCTGGCACGCTTGGGTCCCGCGCAACGCGATGCGCGACCACTCCCATTTCGGGGTGGCCCGGCGGGTGAGCGTCAGCCGAGCGCGTCGTAGGTCGTCAGCCGCA
Organism: uncultured Actinomycetota bacterium; assembly: GCA_963734315.1. Classification (GTDB taxonomy): domain Bacteria; phylum Actinomycetota; class Actinomycetes; order Actinomycetales; family Microbacteriaceae; genus Leifsonia. Next base: position 11,463 of record CAVTGP010000012.1, read on the forward strand.
GCCGGTCGAAGAAGAGCACGTCGGCCGTCTGCGCATTATCGGCACCGGGGACCGCGACGACCACGGTCACCGACACCTCCCCCGCTGTCAGTCGGCGGAGGGCGTCCGTCACGATCACGACCTTGGTGACCGGCACCAGCGGATGCCGTCCGCGGATGTCGAACGGGTCCGTGTATCTCCACTGCGGGTCGCAGTGCCCGTCGTCGCCGACGCAGTTGGAGTGCCCGAAGACCGTGAACGAGCCCGCGTAGCCGGAGGCCGCGTCGCGGGGCGTGTCGAGACCGGCGTCGGCGTTGTCGAAGAACACCCGCGCCTCATACGAGACGCCGGAATGGTCGATGCCCGAGAAGATCAGGTCGGCCCGGTAGAGCGAGTCCCGCACGTCGGTCGGGACGGTGAGGGGAGGTGACGTGTAGCGTTCCATGATCCTTCTCCGTCCTCAGTGGGAGTGCGTCGCGTGCGCGGCGGCGGGGGCCGCCGGCGCGGAGTCGACCTCGACGGACGCTGTCGTGACCGCGTAGTCGTAGCCCAGCGTCGTCACGTTGAGCGTCTGCCGCACCGTCAGGCCGAAGGGCGGCAGCGCGTCGTCGAGGATATCGGCCGGCGGGTTGGCCCCGGAGTGCCGCTGCTGCCAGATCCGCCAGATCCGGTCGACCATGGCGTGGTGCGCCCAGAAGATCGGGTCGAAGGCGGCGAGGTAGATGTAGTACATGTCCCCGCCATCGCCACCGGTCCAGACGTGCACGTTGTTGTGGAGGTTCTCGAGCTGGCTCGTGAAGTCGAGGAAGTCGGTGATCTCGAGGAGGTCGGCGACGTCCGTGGCGGTCGGCAGCGGCGGCGACCCCGGCTGGCCGGGGAACCGCACCGTCTGCGCCGGCAGGACGACGGGCGGATGACCGGCCTTCGCCTGTTGCAGCGCGCGCGGGTCGACCGGTGCACTGGCGAGCGGGTTGTCCGGTGCGTTCTCCGCCGTGTAGATGTCGGGGATGGTGTGGACGGTCCAGTCCCACCACGGCAGTGTGGCCGTCGGCACCAGATCCATCAACGACCGCTCGAACGAGTACAAGTAGGCCCGATGCCAGGGCAGGAAGTACGGTGTGCCGTGCGCGACCGAGCAGCCGATCGGCATCGGGAGGCCGTGGACGCCCGCGAAGTACTGGTAGCCGCGGTCGTCGTTCACGGCCATCGACTTCGTGAAGGCCTCGCGCAGGAGGCTGGCCTGGTCCGGGGTGAGAAACTGCGCGTTCCGCCGCCACCGCACAGGTGACGCCGCGCGCGTGGCGGGCGAGAAGCCGACAGCCATGGTGCACGTCCGATCCCGCGGAGGTCCGCGTCGCCTCCAGGGTCGCCACCGGCGGAGACGTTTGGCAAGACCCGGTCGTCTACCTTCTCTGTGCGAACCAGCGCTGGAGGTGATTCTCGAGATCGCCCTGATCGTCGCCGGTCCAGGCGACATAGCCGTCGGGTCGCAGCAGCACAGCGGACACGGCGAGCTCAGCGTCAGGGTCGACGACCGCATCCACCCGCCCCTCCCACCCGGCGACGCTCAGACGGCCGGTGCGGTCGAGCAGCAGCCCGCGACCGCCGCGCAGCAGCTCGTAGAGCCTGCCAGGGGCCAGCGGGAGGTCGCGCAGCCGACGACCCACGAGCTCGGACCGTAGTTCGGGCTCGCCGAACTCGTAGCGGATGCCGGTGCCGCTGACCCGCTCGGCGAGATACCGGGCGACATCGTCGTACGCCATCAGCTCCGTGACCAGGCGCCGCACGGCCTGCGGCCCGGGCTCCGGCGCGATCAGGACGCTCTCTGCGCGGGTGAGCGTCAGCACGTCGTCGGCGACGGGGCGACGCTCGGTCTCGTAGCTGTCGAGCAGTCCCTCCGGCACTCCGCCGTCGAGCTCGGCGGCCAGCTTCCAGCCGAGGTTGAACGCATCCTGGATGCCGAGGTTGAGGCCCTGACCGCCCAGCGGCGGGTGCACGTGCGCAGCGTCGCCGGCGAGGAGGACCCGCCCGGCGCGGTACCGTTCGGCGAGCCGGGTCGCGTCGGTGAATCGCGAAAGCGCGCGCGGCGAGTGCGCGCCGAAGTCGGTGCCGGCGAACGCGCGCAGCTGCGTTCGGAACTCCTCCAGCGTCGGCGGCAGGCTGCGGTCCTCCGCGATGCTCGCCGCCGGCACGACGGCCCGGAACAGATCGTCGGCGGCCGGCCCGACGCCGAATCCGCGGTGCTTCTTCCTGACCTCCGCCGAGATCGCGGCGATGTCGTCGGCCGACGCGGTCACCTGCACCTCGCCGAGGAGCCACTCGGTCGTGGCCGCCTCGCCGGGGAACGCGATGCCCAGCAGTCGGCGCACGAGACTGCGGCCGCCGTCGCAGCCGACCAGCCAGCGTGACCGCAGCCGTGTGCCGTCGACGAGCTCGACGTTCACGCCGTCGTCGTCCTGCTCGAAGCCGGCCAGCTCAGTGCCGCGGCGCACGTGCGCACCGAGCTCGACGGCGTGCTCCTCCAGCAGCCGGTCGGTGATGGTCTGCGGGATGCCGAGGACGTACGCGTGGGCCGAGTCCAGCTCGACGGGACGCGGCCCGGCTATCCCCGCGAACGTGCCGACCTGCGGGTGGCGCGTACCCAGCGCCAGGAACCGGTCGAGCAGCCCGCGCTGGTCGAGGATTTCGATGCTGCGCGGGTGGAGGCCGAGCGACCGGGCCAGCAGGCTCGGCTGCTCGTCGCGTTCCAGCACGAGCACGTCGACATCGTGCAGTCGCAGCTCGGCCGCCAGCATGGAGCCGGTCGGCCCTCCTCCGCTGATGATGACGTCGAACAGGGGGGTCTCCATCCAGCACGCTCCTTCTCAGCCGCGCGAAGCTCGTGATTCCGGCCGCGACCGGCTATTCTCCCCGACGCGGGGGGCTTGCGGCAAACCCCGGGACGGCCGGTATCCTGGAAATGCGGCCGGTGACGGGTGGGCGCTCCGCAACCCGAGATTCTTGAGGAGACCTCACCTTCTACTCCCCTCCCCGCACCAACAGGTCTAGCCTGTGCTCGAAGGCCCGGACCAGAACGGGCCAGGGAGCACCTGCGATGGCCAAGCACAGAGTCCTCGCGTCGGCCGGGATCGCCGCCGCTGTCTTCATCGCCTTCGGGGCGCCGCAGAGCGTCCAGGGCATCGCACCAGGCCAGGGCAGCATCCACTTCACGGCGGCGGGCGACTACGCCGCCAACGCGAACACGCAGGCGGTGCTCTCGGGCGTGAAGACGCTGAATCCCGACCTGAATCTCGCGCTCGGCGACCTGTCGTACTCGACGGCCGGGCAGGAGCAGGCCTGGTGCGACCTGGTCACCCAGACCGTCGGCGCCGGCTTCCCGTTCGAGCTCGTCTCCGGCAACCACGAGAGCAACGGGCAGAACGGCAACATCAACGACTTCTCCGCCTGCCTGCCGAACCAGCTCCCCGGGGCGGTCGGCACGTACGGACGCCAGTACTACGTCGACGTGCCGCAGGGATCGCCGCTGATCCGGTTCATCCTGGTCTCGCCCGGCCTGCCGTTCTCCGACGGCACGTGGACGTACGCGGCCGGGACCGACCACTACAACTGGACGGCCGCGGCCATCGACAGCGCCCACGCCGCGAACATCCCCTGGGTGGTCGTCGGCATGCACAAGCCTTGCCTCTCGATGGGCCAGTACACGTGCGAGGCCGGCCCGGACATCATGAACCTCCTAGTGTCGAAACGGGTCGACCTGGTTCTGACGGGGCACGAGCACCTTTACCAGCGCACCAAGCAGCTCGCGACAGGAGCCTCCTGCTCCGCCATCACGCCCGGCACCTACACGGCCGCGTGCGTTGCCGACTCCGACAACACGCTCGTCAAGGGAGCCGGCACGGTCTTCGCGACCGTCGGCACCGGAGGCAACAACAACTACGACATCAACCCGGCCGACTCCGAGGCCGGCTACTTCGCCACGACGTACGGGAACTCCACCGCCCCGGTCTTCGGGTCGATGGACGTCACCGCGACCGCGACGCAGCTCAACGCCTCCTACGCACGCGCGGCCGGGGCGAGCTTCAACGACTCCTTCACGATCGGTCCGCCCGCCGCCGGCGGCAACCAACCTCCGAATGCCGTCGCCGCCGCATCGTGCACCGACCTCACCTGCTCGTTCGACGGGACCGGCTCCAACGACCCCGACGGCGCCGTGACCTCCTTCGCGTGGGACTTCGGCGACGGCACCACCGGCACCGGGAGCACGATCAGTCACACGTTCGCAGCCGCGGGGACTTACCCGGTACGGCTCACGGTGACCGACGACGGCGGAGCCACGGGCAGCGCCAACCGATCGACGACGGTGACCGCGCCGCCACCTCCGCCGAACGTGCTGGCCGCTGACACCTTCTCGCGCTCCGTCACGGGAGGCTGGGGCACGGCCACGGCCGGAGGCGCCTGGAGCGTCGCGGGATCGTCGTCCCTCTACTCGGTCAACGGCGTCGCGGGTCTGATCCAGCTGCCCACGGGTTCGGGAGGCACGACCCGCCTGCCCGGGTTCACCTCCACCGACACCGACCTGCGGCTCTCGGTCGCGCTCGACAAGGTGCCATCGTCCGGCAACGCCTACCTGACCGTCCAGGGCCGGCGGATCGCGACGACGGGCGCCTACGCGTCGAAGGTGATCGTGTCGTCGGCCGGCAAGGTCACGATCCAGATCGTCCGGGTGGACCAGAACGGCGGAAACGAGGTCGTCGTGCAGTCCTCGGTCGCGGTCGCGGGGATCACCTACACCGCCGGACAGAAGCTCGACATCCGTGTGCTGGTCACCGGCACCAGCCCGACGACCGTGCAGACCAAGGTCTGGCTCGACGGCACGACGGAGCCCACGGCGTGGCAACGGTCGGCGACAGACACGACGGCCGCGCTCCAGACCGGCGGAGGACTGGCCATCACCGGGTACCTGTCCGGCGGCGTGGTCAACACGCCCGTGACGATGTCGGTCGACGATCTCACCGCGGTCAAGCCCTGACCGCTGCGAGCGCTTCACGCGGCCGCCCGACCGCGACGAGCCGTGACCCGGTGAACGGGTCACGGCTCGGTGGCCGCGGCTCGGAGAAACTGTGAGACTTTTCAGACGGCAGTGGATACCCGCACCGTCTACGTAAGCGGTACAGCCTGCCCGTTGGGCGGGCCGCCTACGTGCTGCGCGAGGTGTTCGACTACCCGTACCCGCAGACCGCGCAGAGCATCCAGGCCTCGGAGGCGTCCGCGCGGCAGCTGGTCAGCCGTGCGCGCAAGCATCTCGCGGGAGGAGCGCCACGTGCGCGAGGTCGACGCCGCACAGAAGCGGCGCATGCTGGAGGCCTTCCTCGAGGCGGCGCAGTCCGGCGACATGGTCGAGCTGGAGAAGCTCTTCACCGACGACGAAGGGCGGACGGATGAGAGCCACGCACCGACGGCGGGAGTGGAGTGACCGCGCCGGGCTGGGCGCAGCCCTGTTCGCGGCCGCTGCGACCGGCCGCGCAGAGGCGTTCTCGCACGCGCTCGGACCGGACGCGCGGGTGGTGGTGGATGCGGGCGGGTGTGTGCACGCGGTGGTCGTGGCGGAGAGCCGTGCGTGCGCCGTTTCGCGGGTGTGGGTGGTCGCGAGTCGGGATAAGCTCGCGGGATGGCGCTGACCGCGCCCGGGCGCTGACATGATCGCCCTCGCCGGTCGGTGAAACCCCTCTGGCCGCGACCCGTTCCCCTGGCTTAACCTGCGGGCGTTGACGACGACGACCCGGTCGCGAGCAATCCCGACCACTACACCCTGCTCTGGGAGAACGATCGAGTGCGCGTGCTGGAGTATCGCGACGTGCCCGGCGACGAGACGACCCCGCATCATCACCCGGACTCGGTGATGGTCACGCTGACATCCTTCTCGCGACAGCTCGGATCCGGCGGTCGCGCACGGGACGTGACGCTGGAGGCAGAGCGGGCGGTGTGGATACCCGCCCAGTCGCACACCGGCCGCAACACCGGCGCCACCCCGACGCACACGATCATCGTCGAGCTGAAGGCCGGCGAGCGCCTGTCCGGCGAAGGTCCGTCCGGAGAGGGCGCGCTCGGGCCGGAGCACGGCTGAGGCCACCCGTCACCTTCCGGACGCCGAGCCGTCAGATCGCGCGGCACACTGACAGCGTGACAACGATCGAGCGCACACCCTCATCCTGCTTCGCCATGCCACGTCGGACTGGTCGGGGTCCGTCCCGGACATCGAACGGCCGCTCGTCGATCGTGGCCTGGCGCAGGCCCCACGTGCCGGTCGGTGGCTTGCGAGTCACGCGGGCCGGGTCGGCCTGGTCGTCGTGTCGCCCGCGCGACGCGCCCGCGCGACCTGGCAGCTCGCGTCCGCCCAGTTCGAGGATGCGCCTCCCGCACAACTCGAAGATCGCGTGTACGCGGCGCCCGCGCATCGACTCCTCGACATCGTGCGTGACGTGCCGGACGACGTGCAGACCCTGCTCGTGGTCGGCCACAATCCCGGCATGGAACAGTTGGCGTCCCTTCTCACCGGCGAGGATGTGATCGTGCGCACCGCAGGCACCGCCAGCATCGCCGTGATCGGCGTCGATGGTCCCTGGTCCGAACTCGACGCGATGTCGGCAGTGCTCCGCATTGCGGACGCTCGGACGGCCAGGTCCTGAGCTGATCGAGGCCGTCAGGTCGATCGTCTCCGCCACTCACGGCGCCCTGGGGGACGAAGGCAGTCCTTCTTCGACCACCGAGCAAGACGACCCCGGTCCGCACCGGGGCCGATGTCCGCGGTCCCTGCGACCATTCCTGTGAACACACGACCGATCGGAGGGCCGGATGCGGGGCGAGGCGACGGTGCTGCACGCGGACCTCGACGCCTTCTACGCCTCGGTCGAACAGCGTGACGCGCCCGCGCTGCGCGGCCGCCCGGTCATCGTCGGCGGCGGCGTCGTATTGGCCGCAAGCTACGAGGCGAAGGCGCGCGGAGTGCGCACGGCGATGGGCGGCAGGCAGGCTCGCGACCTCTGCCCGGAGGCCGTGGTCGTCCCGCCGCCCCGCATGGACGCGTACTCCGCGGCGAGTAGAGACGTGTTCGCGATCTTCCGCGACACGACTCCGCTCGTCGAGGGGCTGTCGATCGACGAGGCATTCCTCGAAGTCGGAGGCCTGAGGCGCATCGCGGGCACACCGGAGGAGATCGCGACGCGTCTGCGGGAGCGAGTTCGTGCCGAGGTCGGTCTCGCCATATCGGTGGGGATCGCCCGCACCAAGTTCCTCGCCAAAGTCGCCAGCGCAGTGAGCAAGCCCGACGGCCTCCTGCTGGTCGAGCCGGAGCGGGAACAGCAGTTTCTGCTCCCCCTGCCGGTAGAGCGCCTGTGGGGCGTCGGAGCCGTCACCGCAGAGAAGCTGCACAGACTCGGCATCCGCACCGTCGGTCAGCTCGCCGAGCTCGAAGAGGCAACGGCCGAGAGGCTGCTCGGCAAGTCGACCGGCGCACACCTGCACGCGCTGGCCCGGCTGCGCGACCCGCGCCCGGTCGACACCACGAAACGACGAGGGTCCATCGGCTCTCAGCGTGCGCTCGGAACCCGCCCGCGCACGGCAGAGGAACTCGACCTCATCCTCACGCAGATCCTCGATCGACTCGCTCGTCGGCTCCGTGATGGCGACCGCACCTGTCGCACGATCGTGCTGCGACTCCGCTACGGCGACTTCGCCAAAGCCACCCGGTCGCGCACTCTCGGTTTCCCGACAGACCGCACGTCGGTGTTGCTCACCGTGGCCCGGAGCCTCCTGGCGGCCGCTCAGGTGGACATCGCGGAGCGCGGCATCACCCTCATCGGCGTCTCGCTTTCGCAGTTGGGGCGATCCGACAGCTTCCAGCCCGAGCTCCCGATCAACTGGGAGGACGGCGCACGCCTCGACACCGTCCTCGACGCCGTTCGCGACCGTTTTGGTTCGGCCTCGGTCGCTCGTGCCGCACAACTCGGCCGTGATCCCGGCTGGTCGACGCCGCTGCTGCCCGAACACCGATGACGCGACCGAGCCCGAAGTCACGCTGACGGTACTGGGGTGGCTGATCGTGCGGCACACTGGCAGCGTGATGACGACCGAACGCACTCTGATCCTGCTGCGCCACGCCAAGTCGGACTGGTCCGGTTCCTCCCCAGACATCGAACGTCCGCTGGCCGAACGCGGACGAGCTCAGGCTCCACTCGCCGGGCTCTGGCTCGCGAATCACGCCGACCGGATCGAGCTGGCCGTCGTGTCGCCCGCTCAGCGTGCCCGCGAGACCTGGGAGCTCGTGTCCGCCCAGCTCCCGCCTGCGCCTCCCGTGCGATTCGACGACCGCGTGTACGCGGCATCCGCCGGCCGGCTATTCGATGTCGTGCTCGAGGTGCCGGACGACGTCCGCACGGTGCTTCTGGTCGGCCACAACCCGGGCATGGAACAGCTGGCCTCGCTTCTCGCCTGCGAGAGTGTGATCATGCGCACCGCCGGCATAGCCGAGTTCGGCGTGGTGGGACCGTGGGCCGAACTCGGCGCCGCATCGACGGCGCTCCGCGCTGCAGGACGCTCCGACGGACACGTCCTGAGCTGATCGTGCCGTCTCGGCCGCGCCACTCTCACGGGCAGACGCGGACTCTGCGTCCCTCGAAGGCGACGATATCGCCGAGTTGCAACTGCCGACCCCGTCGGCGATCGACCTCGCCGTTCACGGTCACGTAGCCGTCGATGATGGACTCTTTCACGTTTCCACCGGAGTCGAGGAGCCCGGCGAACTTCAGGAACTGCCCGAGGCGAATGACCTCACCGCCGATCGGGATGTCGTCGATGGGAGCCGGGTCGGTCATCCCCAAATGCTAACCCGATCTGCGATGGCGACGAGGGTAGTTTGAGTACGGTCCGGTGAAAACGCGCCGCGTACTTCAAGGGAGAGAGCGCGATGAGAGCACTTCGATACTCCATCAACGTCACCCTCGACGGCTGCTGCCATCACGAGGCCGGGCTCGCCCCCGACGAGGAGTCGATGCGGTTCTGGACCGCTGAGATGGAGCGAGCCGATGCCCTGCTCTTCGGCCGGGTGACCTACGAGATGATGGAGTCGGCGTGGCGGCGGCCGGCCACGGGCACGTGGCCTGCGTGGATGGATGAGTGGCAGATCCCGTTCGCCGAGGCCATCGACGGGGCGAAGAAGCATGTCGTGTCGAGCACGTTGAGCGGGGTCGACTGGAATGCCGAGCTGCTGCGGGGCGACCTGCGTCACGCGGTCGAGCGGCTCAAGCAGGAGCCGGGCGAGTGCCTGTTCGTGGGTGGGGTGACGCTTCCCCTGGCGTTGGCCGATCTGGGGCTGATCGACGAATACGTGTTCGTCGTGCAGCCGGTCCTGGCCGGACACGGGCCGACGTTGCTCGCGGGGCTTCGCGAGCGCATCCAGCTCGAGCTCGTGGATCGCCAGGAGTTCCGGTCAGGGGTGACCGCGCTGCGATTCCGGCCCAGCGCGTAACGGCGTGGACAGATCCTAGCTCCAGGGCTCAATCGAGAAGCGTCTCGGATCTCAGTCGTGAGCCCAGAGGTCGAGACTCGCTTCACGGCCCGCCCATGTACACGGTCGGCGTGACCGATTGCGACGCCATCTGGATCGGCGGTCTCCTCCTTGGGGGCACTGGCCGCCGGTGCGCTCGACACTCCCCGCTCCAGAACAGACGCCGATCCATGCGATCGCCGCAAGCACCGGTCACGTCCTTCTTGACCTACCCTCCAGAGGCCTGCCGGCGCTGCTCGCCGAGCTCGCCGAGCTCGTCGACGTCGATGCCAGCTGACAGACCCTTCCGTGGGTTTTCAGGCCGCAGCGAGGTGGGCGATCGTGAACGGGTAGTCGGCCGCCAGACCGGCGAGACCCTCCGTGAGGGGACGTCCGTATCGGCCTGCGATCGAAGCGAGAGTCTCGGTCTCCGGCGTCCAGCCGTGCTGCACCAGCCAGGCCTCGTGGTCGAAGCCCTCTGGATATGTGATCTCATCGATGTCGACCTCGAACTCGCTCTCGATCGTCCGGAGTGCGTCGTCGCGCGTTGCCGCGCTCAGCATGGCAGGGCCGGCCACATCGATGCCCAACCGGCTCCCGGGCGCCGAGAGGGATGCGAAGCGCTCGAAGAGCCGCCCCAAGGCTGCGGCGGTGAGATAAGGCGTCAGCCCTTCGATGAGCCACGCGGCCGGTCGGGTTGTGTCGAATCCGCTGGCCTGCAGAGCGCTGACCCAGTCGTCGCGGAGATCAATCCCGATCGGATGCCGAACGCAGGAGGGCGCAGCCCCGACATCCGTCAGCACTCGGTTCTTGAACTCCATCACCGCCGGCTGGTCGATCTCATAGAGAGCCAGGTCCGCCGGCCAGGGTATCCGGTACGCGCGCGAGTCCAGCCCGACAGCGAGGCTGACGACTTGCCTGATGCCTGCAGCGGAGGCGGACAGAAGATAGTCGTCGAAGAATCGGGCGCGCACGGAGACGATCGACGTCACGAAGGCGAGTGCCGCACGATCCCTTCGTGCATCCACCGTCGGCACTTCTTCCCCCGCCGCCAACAGGAAGCGCGCGGCGTACTCGTCGACGATGAGCGGATCGTCTGCCAGCGCCTCCAGCGCACGACCTTGGGCGAGGACAAGGGCCGTCTTGCCGACGCTTGAACGGACATCCCATTGGTCATCGTCTGATCGCATATCGGGATCTTCGGGGTTAGTGCCCTGGACTGTCAAACCCCGCTCGGGGTGCAAGCAACCTTCCACGTAAGGGGACCAAGAAGCGTCGCCGGTATCTCACCAACGAGGAGGTCTTCCGGTTCGGCAATCCTGGTGGCTGACCGCTTTGCGCGATGTGGGACGTGAGCACATGACCCCGCACGACCTCAAGCACACTGCCGCCAGTCTGGCCGTGAGCGCCAGCGCCAACGTCAAAGCCCTTCAGCGAATGCTCGGGCACAAGTCGGCCGCGATGACACTGGACACCTACGCGGATCTCTTCGAAGATGACCTTGGCTCGGTGGCCGACCGACTCAACGAGCGGGTTCTTGCCGAGAGCGGAGGAAGCTTGTGGACCGACTGACACTCTGGGTCGCCGGGGGCAGCTATACTGGATTGAGTATAACCGCAAGGAGGTGATCGGCATGGCATTCGCAGATCTCATTCGCGCTGCGCGTGCGGCGTCCGGGTATAGTCAGGCGGAGATCGCCGACCGGGCGGACACGTACCAACCGATCGTCTCTGGTGTGGAACGCGGCAGGCGAGACACCGGGGTCGCCTCCGCAGCCCACCTCGCCCGCGCTGCCCGGCACCGCCTTCTTCTCATTCCAACGACACATCCGAGCGCAGTGGAAACTGCGGCGAGAATCGCGGACGCCCTCGAGGAAGACAGCAGAGATGGCGCAATCCGGGCGCTTCTCGACCTCTCCGATGGGCTAGTCAAGGAAGCTCCCTTGGTCATCGCCGCGCTCGTCGTCGCCCAGCCACGAAGCACTGGCAGCCGAGAGTGGGACGCCGCGTTGTCCGGAACTGTTGCCTACCGCCTTCGCCAGGCGGGCCTCCCCGCTGCCAGCTGGACGAAACAAGCGATTACCGATGACCGTGAACTGCGAGCCCCACACCTGCACCCGTTGGATGATGCCCCAGACGTCTCCCGTGTCCCGCCCGAGTTCCTAGAGCGCGGCATCCTGATCGAGGAGGGAACGCTGGCAAGTGTCTGATCAAACTCCAGGGCTCGACCGCGATCACTCATTGCCGGACTGAACGATCTCATCGAGCTAATACGGGCCGCAGAGATTGTGCCCGTTCGGATCAGTATCGTCGGCGGCGCCGCTCTCGCGCTCTCCCACATGGACCGCCGCCGAACGGTCGACGCGCGACTAGACCCCCACGACGCACTCATTCGTATCGCAGAGCGGATAGCAGTCGAGCGAGATTGGCCTGCAGACTGGCTGAACTCCAATGCCTCCCAGTTCTTCCCCGACTGGGGCAAGTCCGTGGACTGGAGACCCCTTTACGACCGAGACGGCATCCGGGTCGTGGTGGCGCCCGCGGACGCGCTCCTCGCCATGAAACTCCGCGCCGCGATGAGCCGGCCCGGACGCGACACCGCCGACATCGTCAGCCTCGTCGCCGAGCTTGACATCGAAAGCGCCGACGACGCCGAATCCATCTTCTCGACCTACTATCCTGGCGACGCGCTGAACGACCGTGTCTACGCACTCGTGGAACGCGCCGTGGCGCACCGCGCAGAATTCCACGTCATGACCCTTCCCGAACCGAAGTTGAATCCGAAGGCGCCGTGAGTCGTGGCGGTCTTTGACCGCGCCGCTCCAATCGGACAGAAAGGTCGGCGCGCAAGGGACACGGACCAACGGCCTTCTAGCGTTCCCCGAGATCTCGCAAGAGCTCCTGAAGAACCGACTCCTCTTCAACCCGAAGACGAAACTCATCCATAGCGGCTGACAGACCGGGATCCCAGGGTGTCTCCCCCACCGTTCCCGTGAACCTCGAGAACGGCTCCCCATCCGCGCACGCGGCACGGTAGTGCTCTTCGTCGAAGCGCCACGGCAACCAAGGCACCATACGCGCCAAGGTTCGAGCGATCGAGATACCGCCCGCATCGAAGTCTCCGTGATAGCGAAGACTGGAACCGCCCTCGATCAGCCGAGTCAGCAAGCGGACGACAGCAGCGCCTGGCTGCCCGTTGACACAGACGAGCGCGGGGGCCGACCCCCGAAAGCGGTCTGCAGCGGATGCGATGACTGCCGGGTTCTCACACACCCACACGACCCCCGGGCAGACGCCGATGTCATCGACGGCCAGCTGCCGATAGGTCAGCACAGTCGGCTGACCCGATTCGGATAGTGCCGCCAGCGCTCTGGCCGTAGGTGAGCAGTCGCCGCCGGGAAGCCCCAGTGCGATGGCTGTCGAGGAAAGGTCGTCCACAACGACGCCGCACGCAAGCCATACTTCCCGTCGGTCGTGGGCGCTCGACGGGCTGGGCCGCCCGCCGAGCGCTGCGGCGAGGCCAGCCGCTAGCGCACCGAGCGTCGTCTTCGGGTCGAGCGCGTGGGCATCCCCGAAGAGTCGCGCAGCGAGCACACCCAGGACCTCCCCTTCTGCGGGGAGCGCTTTGGCCAGCATCGCAAGCTGACCTGCCAGACGACTGGCCTCGGCCGGCGTCCGAACGGCACGTTTGAGCGTGCCCATGCGCTGGGCCTGCTCCGCCCAATTTGCGAGCTGAAGGTGGACGCCGGTGACCTGGCGGAGCACTTGGGAGGCCTGATCCCAGGCTTCGCGCTCGGCTCGGCGTTCGTCTGGTCCGATCACCGGCCCTGTCAGGGCGACGAGGGCGGACTCCAGCCCGTCCGGCCACGCTCCGCGACGCAGCTGCGCGTCGAGCAACTCCAGCGAGACCGTGGCGCTGGAGCCCGTGCGAACGGGATTCCCGAAAAGCCGGGAGACGGCGATCCGCTCCGCCGTGCTCGCGGTCTGATTCGTGACGGTGCCGGTCAGAGAACCCTTCTGTTCCAGGCGCGTTCGCAATCGGTTGAGCAACCACGCGGTGTCCGGCGTGCCGAGAACCCGGCGCAGCCGCTCAATTCGGGAAGCATCCTCGCTCACCACAGTTCACCCGCCGTGCTGGCGGGCTCGCCGATCGACATGCGTTCGGCGACCTGCGTGCGCTGCCGGCCATCCCACCTCCAGCGCTGCACATGAACGGCGTTAGCACCGTCGAAGCGCGTGAGCTGTGCGATGGAAAGCCCGGGAACCTCGGGATAACATCCCCACTCCCGCTCGCTGGTCATGACGACATCGAGATCGAACTCCGCCAACAGTCCGAGACAGTCGGCTCGAGCACTGTCGTCGACACCCGCGAAAGCCTCGTCAAGCATGATCAGCCGCGGCGCATAGCGGTTCGTAGCGGTTCGGTAGTGCGACGAGGCGGCGGCGAAGAGCGGGATGCTCGCCGCGAGCACGCGCTCACCACCCGAAGCGGGACCCGTCGCCGGTTTCCACTTTCCGCCCTGCTGACGCTCGACGGTGAAGCGATGCCAGCGCCGGTAATCGAGCGCTTCACCGAGGTGGTCGTACCAGTTGCCGCCCTCGTCCGCGTCCCGGACCTCAGCGATCCGCGCCTGCAAGAACGCACCCAGAGCGGTGCGGTCCTCTTCGCTCCAGACATCCGCCGTCGTTCCGAGGATCCGCCGCGCGTACGCGAGGCCAGCCGGACCGTCTGCGCGCGGCTTCCACAGAACTCGCAAGATCATGCCCGTGGAGGTGGGGCGGCTACGCAATTCGTTGTTCAGCTGGACACTCTGCTGGTCGGCCTCGCCGATCAGCTCCGACAGCTGAGCCCCGACCTCGGCGACGAGGTGGGTCTGGATGATCTCCCGCTCCTTGGAATTGAGCAGACGCTCATGCTCTTCGATACGCTCACGCAGCTGGGCTGCTCGGTCGACAAGCAGCATCTCTTTGCCCGATACCGTGACGACCACCCGCACGCCGTCGTCACTCGGGATGTACGCCGCCTCGTCCCCGTGACGGCCAAGCGAACGCTGGAGCTCGGTGAACTCGGTGTGAACCTGCGACAGAAGCCGGTTGTACCGCTCGACCGACGCGTCGACGTTCGCGAGTTCGGCATCGAGGGCGCGCGCGAACAGCACGCCGGAGGTCACCGGCCACTCCACTCCTTCGGGTTCCTCCGCCGCGAGCTCGGCCACGCGCGCCAGCCCGAGTGCCGCCGTTCGACGCAGGCCCTCGACTGCTGCCACTCGGGCGGTGTTGCTGCGCTCCTGGTCGCCTCGCAGTCCTTCGAGCCTCTCACTGAGCCGGATGCGCGCGTCGCTGAACCCACGCTCCTCCCGATCCAGACCCGAGAGTTCTCCTTCCACCGTCTTGATACGGTGTGCGTTTTCCGCGACGCGTTGCCGATGGAGCTCCACGTCACTGCCCACAGACATCCGCAAGGCGTCGGCGTGCGAACGTTTGGCGATCAGATCGGTATCCGCGGACTCCTTCGCTTCGGAGGCACGAGCAGCATCCTGCTGAGCCTGCTCTAGCCGTTCCGCGGAGCGCACCGACTCTCTCACTGCGGTTGCGAGCCGATCGAGGTCATTCCATGCGGCCTCGACACGTCGCTCATAGGAGGACAGCGCCCCATCAAGCGCTTGAATGCTCTGCGCGTCCGCGGGAAGCCCGAGGACCTCCGCGTCCAACCGAAGATCTTCCGCAGCCGACCGAGCGCGGTCCGTGGCAACTCGGACGGCCTCGCGAGCGGTGGCTAGCTGCAGCTCGCAGCGTCTCACTTGCTCGGCAGCGGCGTGAGCGGCCCGATCCGCGTCTTGCAGCGCTTGCGGGTACGGAATCGCTCCTCTCTCCCGCTCGACCGTTGCTGCACGTCCGGCAATCGCGACCAGGATCTCCTGAAGGGCGGACCGCTCGGCGAGGAGCTGGTCGCGTTCGAGGCGCGCCTCAGCCAGCCGGTGCTCGCGCGCGGCCGATCGCGCGGTCTCGCCGATGAACCGTGGCGTCTCGGTGGACCATGCACCGTAGGCCGATCCGAGACGGTAACGGCCGGAGGTACCCACCCACACTGGCGCGGGATCCGCATCTGGCGCCTCGCTCAGAGCAATGCCTCGAAGCACCATTGTGATCGTGGGTTCCGTCACAGGAGAACCCGTCGGAGGCTCCGCGATGAGGACATCAGCGAGAGTACGACCCAGCGCAGGTGCCCCGGTCGCGAGAAGGAGAAGCTGGCCGTCTTCCGCGCTCCGAACGGAACCGTCGGATACGACGGCAGCCGTGAGAAATCCGCTCGCCTCGAGCGCCGCCTCCAGTCCGGCACGAGATGCGTCGTCGACCTCGTTGCGAAAACTGACCGCCCGCCACAGAGGGATCGACTCCGCCGGTGCGGCGCGGTGCGTCGAGGGCACCTCAGGCTCGACGGATTCTCCGGACTCCAGCGCCTCGATCTCGGTCTGGAGGTCGTCAAGTCGACGCACCAGCTCCTCCACCTGGACCGCAGTGGAGGCTCGCTGCGCTCGCAGATCGTCCATCACCTCGTCCGCCGACGCGCGAACTGCCATGACGGCCGGGTTCTCACCGGTCCGAACCCGGACCCAATCGGCCAACTCTCCGAAAGCAGCATCGGAGATCGACAGCTCCGTGAGAGCGGCGAGCGTGATCTCCACCTCAGACAGATAGGAGTCAACCGCTTCATCGACGGCAGCATCGGCGACGACGCGCTCCTCCATCGCATCCGACCGTCGGCTCTCGGCTTCGGCCTCGCGAAGCGCGCTCTGGGCCACGGCGGCCTCGGCTTCGGCCACTGCCTCGAGAAGCGCCTTCACCCGACCCAACGCCTCGCGCGTGCGGCCGATCTCGGCGCTGGTGGCCGCACGATCTTCCTCAAGCGCCACAGCCAGCTGCTCAGCCGCCACCTGGGCCAACTCGTCGTGGCGACGCATGACCCCGGCAGCGACGCCCGCCTGATCGGCAGCGCGTATCGCGTCGTGTGCACGACGACGCGCCTGGTCTGTGCGGTCTCGATCGGCATCAGCCTCCTCCCGCGCTACGTTGAGGCGGCCTTCCGCGCGCTTCTTCGCGTCGCTCGCGAGGTCAGCGCGGTCGTCTGCCTCCTGGGCTGCCTTCGCTGCCATTTCCAGCAAGCGCTCGCTTTCAGCGTTCTCGCTGTCTCGCAGAGCCTCACGTTCGCCGCTCAGTTCGACGCGTTCTGACGCAAGAGGGCAAGCTGCGTTCCGAGGTCCGCGAGCTTCTCGTTCAGTCGGTCGAGTTCCGCGGTCGCCTGGATGATGTCCCGACCATAGCGCTCGTATTCCGACTGATGGGCGCGCGGCGGCTCCGCCTGGCGCTTGAGCATCACCCGCGCGTACTCCCGGTAGTGTTCCAGGAATCCGCGCACCGCCTTCTGGTCTGCGACGAGCTGCTTGACCTCGTCGCGCTCCTCGTCGAGCGACCGCAGCCCATCGGCCACAGACTTGATCACGTCGTCCCCGACCGGAGTGAGCGCTCGCGTGAGAGCCTCCGACAGCGCAGCCTCGCTCGGCTTCTTCGACAACTGCGGGGCGCGAATCTGCAGCAAGAGCTCGATCAGTTCCGCGTACCGGCGCTCCCCCAAGCCGAAAAGTCGCTGATCGACCGCGTGCCGGTACTCGCCTTTGCTGTCGTAGACACGGCCGGAGCCATCGAGCGCGGACGCCAGGCGGTCTCGCCCGAGCACCAGTCGTCCATCGTCGATGAGCTGCAACTGCTCACCGACTCGCTGCTCGGTCACGAAGAACCAATGCTTGGTGATGGCGCGACCTCTCGCGGCCTTGAGCCCGAGCCCGATCGTCGTGAAGTGCTGCTCGCCGTTCTCGTCGACGCGCCCGAATTCCAGCCAGCTGTAGCCGACGCGTTCGTTGTTCGGATGTTCGTCCCCCAGCAGGAGGTTCCACTCCATACGCTTCTGCCGGTCACCGTCCGGTTCGACGCGCTGCGGCGACAAGTCGCCGTCGAAAAGCAGCGGCAGTGTGAGGGCGAGGACCTTCGACTTGCCGGCGCCGTTGTTGCCGCGCAGAAGCAGGCGACCGTCGACGAAGGGGAACTCCTCGTTCTCGTAGTAGAAGAGATCGACGATGCCGAGCCTGAGCGGCTGCCAACGAACGTTCGTCGGTGTCGGCAAGCTGCACGACATCCGGCGCAGCGGTGCAGTGGTTTCGAGGGTCACGGTTTCGGTTCTCCCAGAATGGTGGGTTCGGCAAGGGCGAATCGACTCAGTGCCGGAAGTACGACGACGGTTTCCTCATCCCGGGCCACGAGGCGGAGGGCGGCGAGTCGAGTGATCGCGACGTCCACGAGCTCCGGATGCGGCGGCCGGCTCGAGCGCGCCCGCCCGCCAGTACTTGGCGATAGCGAGGCGCCAGAGACTGGACAAGGGAGACGAGGCCGTCCACCGTGTGGGAGACCTCACCCGAGCGAGCCAGGTGTTCAGCGATGAGGAGCGTCACGTGACCCTCGGTGCCCTTTTCGGGCATTCGCACGTCGCTCAGGTCGTCGTCGAAGTCGACCATCGCGAGTCCCTCCTCCCGGATCTCGGGAACCAGTCCCGTCAGGTCGGTGATGCGACGGCAGATCGCTGCTCGCTGACTCCGCAGGTAGGCATTTTCGTCGTCGGACAGGTCGTCGAAATAGAGCACCGGATCATCTAGCAAGCGCCGAGTCAGGCTCTGCCGCAGTCGAAGGTTGCGTAGATCGTCGGTGGGAGGAGATCCGCGGTCACGGATTCCCGCTCAATCGCTCGTCGAGCGTCTGCGCCGGCGACGGTCGACGGTCCCCGACGGGTCACCAGAAGCTGCGAAAGAACCCGACGCGACACGTCGTAGAGAGCATCACCGGTCTCGCGAACGAAATCCTGTTCGTCACCGGCGACCCGAGCGAGCACGCCCCACTGCAGAAGCAACTGGACTGCCGCGACGAGATCGCCGCGTTCCTCCCGGCTCGGCGAGACCGAACGAGAATCCGGCCGAGACCAGCTCGTCTGCGCTTCCCGCCAGGATCACCTGCTCCGCCAAACGGCCCAACGCGATCTGACTGTCGCTCCGCTCCAGCACAGAGAGGCACAGCATCAGGAGAACGTAGCGTCGCCTCGAGAAAGGGGTCGCCGAAGCCTTCGTCGCGAACGGATGCGACGCATCCGTGTCGGTTGCCGGCTCGCGGTCGAGTCGCACGACTTCGCTGTCTCTGCGGAGTACCCAGCCTGTGTTGATCTCGAACCATTCGGCCAACTCGCTGGCATGCCTGCGCACAAGCCGGTACCGCTCTGCATCCGTTGAGCGGATGAGCGGCTGGCGCAACAACAGCCTCGCCGCTCGTTGACCGGTCATCGATGCTTGTCGCACTCATGACGCCTCCTCGAGCGCGATGAGAGCCCCGTCCGGTCGATTCGAGCTGACTCAGGTCGGTGATTCGGACGCGGTAATCGGGCCCCCACAGCGTGCCAGAAGCCGTGACGAGACCCACCGGATCACTCGAGGCGAGTTCGGTGAGCTCGATCTGCATCATGCCATCACTGGAGGCGGTACTGACCGATCTCTCGCCAGGCTTCTTCGCCACCAGCGCGTCCCCGAGCAGGGAGAGGAACAGGCCGAAAGCAGTACGATCAAGCCCCGCAAGCGCGCTCAGTTTTACCTCGCCGTGAGTCGCCAGTCGTCGTCTGGCCAACGTGATCTGTTCGGCCTCCTGTTTAACCCGAAGGGCGAGCATGGCTCGCTCGGCTGAGCGATCGATGACCTGATTCGGGCGCCCCTTGCGCTCATAACTCCCGGTGCGCCGAAGTTGCGGGGAGATCTCGACCGGCGGTGCCGCCGCCCATGGTGCGCCTACCGATGCCTGATCATCGTTCCATCGCTGCCACGTCTCGGGGTCGACGGTCAGGTGGCGAGCTGAGTAGAGACCGAACGCGGCACGAGCGAGACGATGACGGTCTTCATCGGTGCGCGGCTTCCTGAAACCACTGCGCAAGCCTCAGGTAGTCGGTGGACCGATCGGAACGTCCCGAACGACGCGCGTGCACGGACTGAACCGCATTGAGGAGCGTGGGAATCGCCGCGAGTGCCGCCATCCGCAACAGCTTTGCCTGGCTGTCACGACGCCCGTCGGAAAGGAACCAGCCGCTCAGTCCCTCCCATCGGTTCGTCCACGCAGAGAAGTAGCGGTCGGCTTGACTTTCAGTCTCGCCGACGTCGAGCGCGGGCGCGTCAGCGGAGGCGTCCCTCGCCGCGAGTGCGCGGAGCGCGCGCTCGACGCGGGAAGCGTCGGCTCGCGGTCAGCATCGACGCGATCTGGGGCCCACGAACGGTGAGGTCGCGGATGAATCGCTCAAGATACTCGACGAGGCGTGACTTGTAGGCGACGAAGGCGTCTTCGTCAGTCTCGGTGAGGTCGATCGTTCGCTGCAGAGATCCCATGAATGCGCTCGCATTTTCGGCAAGCTCCGCGAAGCGTGTCGTGAGAGCGGTGAGGCTGGTGTGCAATGACGCGCGAGGTCGAGATCGTCGGCGCCAATCGACTCGAGGAACTGCCCCAGCGTCGCCACAATGTCCTCGAGTGCGACCGTCTGCAACGAGCCTCGCCGGCCCAACGCCTCATCGAATCGTTGCAGGGCGAGTTCGGCCGCTTCGCCGGCCCGGCTCAGCTGGAAAGAGCTGACGCTTCGAATAGAAGTCCTCGACCTGTATGACGCGCCCCGTGTCCGGGGTGGCGATGAGGTTCCCCCACTCGACGAGGGCCTCGAGCGCGGACGTCGTCGCCTCCGATCGTCGGTGCGCTCGTCACCCATGGACGACCGTCGAATCTGGGCTAACACGTCGTCCGGCCGAAGGTGGAGTTGGAAGCGTTCCTTCGCCACCACGAACGCGCCGAGCACCTTTCGGTACAGCTCCGCGTTCGGCGCGCTCAAATGGCTGAACACGCCAAGTTGGCTTGGCACCGAATCGGGACTCACAACGAGTTGTCTATCACGATGCGACGACACACAGGGCTACCAGTCGAAAACGAACCGCGCCTGGCTGCGTCAGCGCGGGATCGCGGCGACCATCCCCGAGCGTGACGATCAGATCGCGCACCGCCGCAAGAGGCCGGGCCGCCCGATCGACTTCGGCGACGGGCAGAAGCTCCGCTACCGCGGCCGCAACGTCGTCGAACGCTCCTTCAACAAACTCAAGCAGTGGCGCGGGATCGCCATGCGATCAGACAAGACCGCCCGCAGCTACCGAGCCGCCATCAGCATCGCCACCACCCCGATCTGGATCAAAAGGCGACTTGATCAACACAGCCTAGTAGTAGCGATCCAGATAACGGCAGCGCCCCCATACGAACGATCGTATGAGGTCGATTGAGATCACCTGCGATCTCTTAGAGTTTCTTCGAGTTTTTCGGCGATCCTCTGGGCAAATTGTGGGCAAAAACGAATATCGGCGATTCTAATATCCTCGAAAATCGACTCTGACCAGCAGTTCTCCTGGACCTTCAAAGTGCCCCTGGAGGGACTCGAACCCCCAACCGTTTCCTTAGGACGGAACTGCTCTTCCATTGAGCTACAGAGGCTGGCTCGCCAAGCCTACCGGAGGCCGCCTTGCGCCTGCGCCGTCACGCGGCCACGCCCAGGTAGTCGCGCCACTCCGCCTGGCCGCCCTCCACGCCGCGGACCACCCACGAGCTGTCGTGCGGGGCGCGCGGGGTGAGCTTCAGCGTCCAGCCCATCTCGGCCGGGGTGCGGTCGCCTTTCACGTTGTTGCAGCGTAGGCAGCAGGCGACGAGGTTCTCCCAGCTGTCCGCCCCGCCGCGGGAGCGCGGGAGGACGTGGTCGATAGTCGTCGCCGTCTTGCCGCAATAGCCGCAGTGGTGGCCGTCGCGTCGCAGCACCCCGCGTCGGGAGACCGGCACCTCCCGGCCGTGCGGGATGCGCACGTAGCGGGCGAGCAGGATCACCGACGGGCGGTCGTACCGGCCGGAGATGCTCCAGACGGGGTGATCCGCATCGCTCGCGAGCACGGTGGCCTTCTGATTGATGACGAGCACGATTGCGCGCTTGAAGGAGACGACCGCGAGTGGTTCGTAGCCGGCGTTGAGGACAAGTGTCTTCATCTGCGACCTTTCGGGAGTGCGAGGCAAACAAAAAGGGCACTGTCCGAACGGACAGCGCCCTGGAAGACGGCGGCATGGTGGCGGCGGCAGGCCTCGACATGGTGGCGGCAGGCGAGGAAGTCGCGGCGAGGCAACGGCAGGCGGCCCTCGCGAGCCTCCGCGCGGAGGCCGCGATCGTTCCCGGTGGTCACCTGCGGTGACCGCACTCGGGTCCACTCGGCCATCGGATGCTCCGATCTGCACGGCTGCCTGGCACTGCGCCAGGGCAACAGAGTAACGCAGAAATGGCGCGCCACCTATTCGTGGCGCGCCATCTCGGGAGCGTGATCGGCAGGGTTCACCGCGGGTTCGACGGTCAGATGCCCAGCCGGACGATGTAATAGTCGCTGGTCCAGATCGGCCGGATCGAGATGGAGCGGCCCGAGTCGGGAGCGTCCATGATGTTGCCGTTGCCCGCGTAGAAGCCGTCGTGGCCCGGCATGATGACAATGTCGCCCGGCTGCGCGTCCTGGATCGAGATGCGCTTGCCCATCGCGGCCTGGCCCGACACCGAGTGCGGCAGCGAGATGCCGAACTGGGCGTACACGTACATGACGTAGCCCGAGCAGTCGAAGCCGGCGGGCGTGGAGCCTCCATAGACGTAGGGGGTGCCGATGTACTGCTGCGCCACCGAGAACACCTGCGACAGGCTGAAGCTCGGGTAGGGCGGGTTGGCGAGGAAGTCGGAGACGGTCGGGCCGCTGTAGCTGGAGTAGCTCGCGAACGAGACGGCCGCGCGCTGGCGCGCGGCCTCCGCAGCGGCGGCCGCGGCCGTGGTGGCCTTCTGCGCGTCGAGCTGCTGCTGGCTGGTCGCCGAGGCGGCGTCGCGGCTCACCGCGGACGCGGCGACTCCCTCGGCGACCTCGACGGACTGCGCCTGTGCCCGCTTCATGCTGTCGGCCGCGCTCGGGCCGAAGGCGGAGGACTCCGCACCGGCGGGGTTGAAGGCGAAGGCCGGGATCGACATGGTGGCGATGATGCCCGTCGCCACGGTCATGACGGCGACGTTGAGAGCCCACCCGCCCTTGCGCTTCTGAGGGGCGGGCTTGTGCTGGGTCGCGACGGCGACGGAGGTCGACGGTGCGGTCTGCTGCTTCGGTGCGCGCGGCGCGGAGGACGCGGCCTTCACGGTGCGCAACGACCGGCGCGAGGCGAGATCGGGGGGTCTGGACGCAGTCGACGAAGTCGAAGTGGCGATGTCCGGGTCCTGAGGGGCTCGGTCCTGGGCAGGATCGGGCGTACCAGAGTGTGCCAAAGTGCATCCTCCTGCGCTCCGGCAGCACTAGGGAGCTGCCCCCGTCTGGTGCGTTCGCTTTCGGCTTCACCGGCCGGGAGACGGGCTCAGGGGGATTGGAGCGTCCCGGTCGGGGTCCTGATGGGCCGGCTTCTGACCCGTTCGGACTCGTTAGAGACTACGGGACGACCCGCGATTTGTCACATTGTTTCATGCGGTCTTAATGTACTCTTTAACGAATCGGTAACGGAGATCACGCCTCGACGAAGATGTGCGCGGCGAGCTCGTTCGGCAGTTCCAGCCCGTTCTCGAAGCCGTCGATCTGCACGGAGACGTACGAACCCGCTGCGGCGAAAGTGCCGGTCGAACCGGGAAAGACGCCCGCCTGCTTGAGCTGGAGGAGCAGCTCGGGGTCGACCTGGGCCGGCTCGCCGAGACGACGGATCCTGGCAGTCACCTCAGAATCGCCTCCGCGCACGACGTCGACGAGGTTCACCAGGTTCTCGGTGGAGGCAGCGTCGGGCGCCCCGAGCTCGCCGAGCCCCGGGATCGGGTTGCCGTACGGCGACTCGGTCGGGTGGCCGAGCATGGTCAGGAGCTTGCGCTCGACCTGCTCGCTCATCACGTGCTCCCAGCGGCAGGCCTCCTCGTGCACGTACTCCCACTCGAGCTCGATCACGTCGCTGAGCAGCCGCTCGGCGAGACGGTGCTTGCGCATGACGTGCACGGCCTTCCTGCGGCCGTCGTCGGTCAGCTCGAGGTGCCGGTCGCCGGAGACGACGACCAGACCGTCGCGCTCCATGCGCCCGACCGTCTGCGAGACGGTCGGACCGGAGTGACCCAGTCGCTCGGAGATGCGCGCGCGCAGCGGGACGATGTTGTCCTCCTCGAGCTCCAGGATGGTGCGAAGGTACATCTCGGTCGTGTCGATCAGGTCGGTCATGAACCCCTCCACGTGCCGGCGCGCGAATATCGCGTACGAGCCTACTTGCTGCAGATGACAGCGGAGTGACGGCGCCCCGTGCAGCGCTGACGGCAGGCCGACTCAACGTCGGACAGCCAATACACTTCAGTTATGCCGGACGTGACGATTCCCACCGACCTTCTGCCCGCCGACGGACGATTCGGCTGCGGCCCGTCCAAGGTGCGCCCGGAGCAGGTCGCCTACCTCGCCGGCCCCGGTGCCGAGCTGCTCGGCACCTCCCACCGGCAGGCGCCGGTCAAGAACCTGGTGGGTCGGGTCCGTTCGGGTCTCGCCGACCTGTTCCGCCTGCCCGACGGCTACGAGGTCGTCCTCGGCAACGGCGGCTCGACCGCCTTCTGGGACGCCGCGGCGTTCTCGCTCATCGAGCAGCGCAGCGAGAACCTCGTCTTCGGCGAGTTCGGCGGCAAGTTCGCCAAGGCGGCCAAGACGCCGTGGCTGCAGGCTCCCCGCGTCATCGAGTCGCCAGCGGGATCGCGGGCCGAGGCCGAGGTGGAGGCCGGCGTCGACGTCTACGCCTGGCCGCACAACGAGACGTCCACCGGTGTCATGGCGCCCGTGAAGCGCGTGAACGGCGACGCGGGCGCCCTCACGGTGATCGACGCGACAAGCGCGGCGGGCGGCGTCGACTTCGACGCGACCGAGACCGACGTCTACTACTTCGCGCCGCAGAAGAACTTCGCGGCGGACGGCGGGCTCTGGCTCGCGCTCTTCTCGCCGGCGGCGATCGAGCGCGTCGAGCGCATCGCCGCGAGCGACCGCTACATCCCCGAGTTCCTCAGCATCACGAACGCGATCGTCAACTCCCGCCTCGATCAGACGCTGAACACGCCGGCCGTGGCCACCCTCGTGCTGCTCGAGAACCAGATCGAGTGGATGAACACGAACGGCGGTCTCGCTTGGGCCGATGCGCGAACGAAGGAGTCGTCGGACGCGCTCTATACGTGGGCCGAGAACGTCGACTACGCGACCCCGTTCGTCGCCGACCCCGCGCACCGCTCCCAGGTGGTCGTCACCATCGACTTCGACGACGCGATCGACGCGGCTGCCGTCGCCAAGACGCTGCGCGCCAACGGGATCGTCGACACCGAGCCGTATCGCAAGCTCGGCCGCAACCAGCTCCGCATCGCCACGTTCACCGCCATCGAGCCGGCGGACGTCCGTGCGCTCATCGGCTGCGTCGAGTACGTAGTCGAGCGACTGGGCTGATCGGGAGGGCCGACCATGCGGCTGTGGCTGCGTGACGACGAACGCCGACCCGATCCGGTGCCCGTTCCCACGGACGACCGGCGGGCCGTGCTCGTCGGCCTGGGCCTCTGGGCGCTCGCGCTGATCCCGACGCTCGTCTTCGCCGCGCCCATCACGGCCGCGGGAGGCGGCTGGTGGATCTGGACGGTGATCGTCGGGATCGCGCTCGGCCTACTCGGCTTCGCCTCCCTCAGCATCACCCGCGCCCGGCGCCACCGCTGAGTCCTCGGCGTCGCCTTCGTCGTCGGAATCGGTGACGTCTGCGGCCTCGGTGTCCGCTTCGTCCGCGTCCGCGTCCGCGTCCTCGTCGTCCGCGTCCACCGCATCCTCGTCGTCCGCGAGCGCGGCAGCCTCCTCCGACGCGAGGTCGAGCTCCGAGTCGACGTCCGTGTCCTCGTCGTACGCGACGTCGATCGAGTCGATATCGACGCCGTCGAGGTCGTCGTCGCCGTGGAGGTCGTGGATGTCGTGATCGTCGTCGTCGGAGTCGGCGGACTCGTCGTCCTCGTCCTCGTCGTCGTCGTCGTCAGAGTCGACGCCGTCCTCATCGTCGCCCTCGGCCCCGGCCCCCTCGGCCTCGGCCGCAAGCGCCTCCTGGGCTGCCTGGTACTCGGCGAGCCGCTCGGACCACGGCACCCAGTCGGGCGCGAGGAGCGCGTCGTCGCCGGGCATCAACTCGGCCTCCAGCACGGTCGGCTGGGCGTCCTCGTCGGCACGGCCGACCGTGACGGTCCAGTGCCAGCCCGGGTAACCGGCGAGGGTGGCGGCGAACTGCAGGGAGACGACGCCGTCAGCCTCCACGACATGCCCGAGGGGCTCGCCGATGGAGGCCTCCGGAGTGATCTCGGCCAGTGCGGCCCGCGCGAGCGGAAGAGCCGCGAGGAGGTCGCCGATGTCGCCGCCGCCGATCTGCTCGCGGTCGACGGCTTCCTCGCTCCTACCCTCGTCAGGCATCCAGATCGTCCGCAACCCGGCGCAGCACCGCCGCGATCTTGGCGCCGTGCGCCTTGTCGGGGTACTTGCCGCGGCGCAGGTTGGCGCCGATGCCGTCGAGCAACTTCACGAGGTCTTCGACGATGATCGCCATGTCGTCGGCCGACTTGCGCTTCATCTTCGCCAGGCTCGGAGGGGCCTCCAGCACGCGCACGGAGAGCGCCTGCGCCCCGCGCTTGCCGTCGGCGATGCCGAACTCGAGTCGGGATCCCGCCTTCACCACCGCACCGGCGGGAAGCGCAGAGGCGTGCAGGAAGACCTCCTGGCCGTCATCGGAGCTGATGAAGCCGAAGCCTTTCTCCTCGTCGTAGAACTTGACCTTGCCGGTAGGCATGGAAACCTCGCTTCACATGGGGGATCGAATGACCAACCTCAATTATCCTTGATTTCGTGACCCAACAGACCCCGCCTCCGGCATCGCGGCTCCAACGCGTCCTCTCGTACATCGTGGCGGCGCTCGTCGTCGTGTCGCTGGTGTGCATCGCGGCCATCCTCATCGGGTCGGCTGCCGGCGCGATGCCGGCGCAGGGCGCCGGGCAGGGAGTGTGGCCGGCGGTCATTCTCCTCCCGCTGATCGCGCTGCCGATCGCGTTTCTCCTCCTCATCGCGCTGCTCGTCATCACCGGCCGGCAGCGCAGCAGGGCGGCCAAGGCCGCGGCGGAGGCAGCAGCCATCGCCGCATCCACCAAGCCCAAGACCGGACCCAAGGGCCGTCGCTGACGCGGCCCGCCAGACCGGCGCGATGACGACGACGCTCGCTCTGACGGCGCGGCTCCGCGCGATGTCGGACGACGAACTCGTCGCCGCCCTGCGCGCCCGTCCGGTGCGCCGGGCGGGCATCTCCGACTTCTTCGATCTCGCGGAGGCCCTCCTCGATCCGGAGGCCGTGCAGCGCGCCCTCGCTCCCCTCGACCGCCTGCAGCTCGCCGCACTGATCGTGCTCGGCCGCGAAGACGGTCCGCGCTCCCCCGAATGGCTCGGAGAACGCCTCGGCGAGCACCCGGCGACCGCCGGAGCCGACGCCCGGCGCGCTGCCGCCGCACTGGCGGCCCTCAGCGGCCTCCTGCTCGTTCACCCTGCGGACGCAGGCGCCGCCCCCTACGATGCCGTCACCGCTCGGCTCGACGCCGGTCGGCAGAGCGGCTTCCCGCGCCCGGAGACGCTGCTCGCGACCGCGCCTCCCCCCGTCCGGCCCGCGGCGGCGGAGGCCGACCTCCCCGCCATCGACCGGCTGGCCGCCGATCGCGCGTTCGAGGCGGTCGCGAGCGTGTCCGAGCTGCTCGCCGAGCTGGGGCGCGAGGGAGCGCGCGAGCTGCAGAAGGGCGGGCTCGCGCTGCCGGCCTCCAAGCGGCTTGCGGAGGCCCTCGCGGTCGAGGCCACCACGGTTCCGACCATCCTCGGCGTCGCGGGCCGTGCCGGCCTGGCCGCCCTGGCCGACGGCCTGTGGCTCCCCACTGCGGACGCGGCAGCCTGGCAGCACGCCACGACGCCCGATCGCTGGCGAGCTCTCGCATCCGCCTGGCTCGCCGCGCTCCCTGCCGACCTGTCGGCCCTTTTCGCCTCCCAGAGCCGGGCCCCGTGGGACGACAGCGTGCGTGCGCACATCGCCTGGCTCTACCCGGCTTCGGCGACCGAGGCGCAGGAGCGCGTCGCCGAGCACGTCGCCGAGGCCGAGCTCCTGGGGATCACCGCCCGCCGCCTCCCGAGCAGTGCGGGAACAGCCCTGCTGGAGGCGGGACCCGCCGCCGCGACCAAGGCGATGGTCGCGCACTTCCCCGCCGAAGTCTCGAAGGTCTACCTCCAGCACGACCTGACGGTGATCTCCCCCGGCCCGCTCGCTCCGGAGGTCGAGTCGCGGCTGCGCACGATGGCCGACCTGGAGAGCCGTGCGCTGGCCTCGACGTTCCGATTCTCGGCGGCCTCCGTCGACCGGGCGGTGACGGCCGGTGAGTCGGCGGCGAGCATCCACGACTTCCTCGCGGCGGTCTCGCTCACCGGGGTGCCCCAGCCGCTGGACTACCTCATCTCCGAGGCCGTCGAGCGTCACGGCCGGGTGCGCGTGCGGGCAGCGGACGACGGGCACGGGCTGGTGCGCTCCGACGACGCGATGCTGCTCGGCACGATCGCTGTCGACCAGTCGCTGTCGTCGCTGCGGCTGCTGCGCGTCGACGACGCGACGCTGTCGAGCCGGTTCCCGCGCGACGTCGTGTTCTGGGCGCTGAGCGACGCGCGCTATCCCGTGGTCGCCGAAGACGCCTCCGGCGGTATCGTGACGCCGCAGCGACGCGCCGTCGCCGCTCGTGCCGTCGCGGAGGCCCGAGACCCTGCTGCGGAGCTGGTCGCCCGGCTGCGGAAAGAGGACGTCGCCGACGAGGACACCGGGGAGCAATGGCTCGCCCGCCAGCTCGACCAGGCCGTGCGCGCACGGCAGACCGTGGTCGTGCAGGTCGCGATGCCCGATGGTCGCCTGGTCGACTACCTGCTCGAGCCGACCGGCATCGGCGGCGGCCGGCTCCGCGGCCGCGACCGGGCAGCCGACATCGAACGGACCCTGCCCCTCTCCAGCGTCAAGGGTCTGCGCAGCGTAGACTGAACGGTCATGTCCGATGGCCCCCTGATCGTCCAGAGCGACCGCACCGTCCTGCTCGAGGTCGCGCATCCCGCGGCGGAGGACGCCCGTCACGACCTCGCTGTCTTCGCCGAGCTGGAGAGGGCTCCCGAGCACATCCACACCTACCGCATCACGCGGCTGGGGCTGTGGAACGCCCGCGCAGCCGGTCACACCGCAGAAGACATGCTCGGGACGCTCGAGAAGTACTCGAAGTTCGCGATTCCGCAGACGGTCTCGGTCGACGTCTCCGAGACCGTGGCCCGCTACGGACGCCTCGTCATCGAGCGCGACGAGGAGGGTGTTCTGCTGCTCCGCTCCGCCGACCGGCCGGTGCTGCTGGAGGTCGCGACCGCCAAGCGGATCGCTCCGCTGCTGGTCGAACGTCGTGACGAGACGACCTTCACGGTGGAGGCCTGGGCGCGCGGCCAGCTGAAACAGGAGCTCGTGAAGCTCGGCTGGCCCGCGGAGGACCTGGCCGGCTACACCCCGGGCACCCCGCACCCGATCGACCTCGACGAGAGCGACTGGGCGCTGCGCGACTACCAGCGCAAGGCCGTGAGCAACTTCTTCGACGGCGGCTCGGGCGTCGTGGTGCTCCCGTGCGGCGCGGGCAAGACCCTCGTCGGCGCAGGCGCGATGGCCACCGCGAAGACCACGACGCTCATCCTCGTGACCAACACGGTGTCGGCGCGGCAGTGGCGCGACGAACTGCTCAAGCGCACCTCCCTCACCGCCGACGAGATCGGCGAGTACTCGGGCCAGGTCAAGGAGGTCAAGCCGGTCACGATCGCGACCTACCAGATCCTCACGGCGAAGCGGAAGGGCGAGTACGCGCACCTCGCCCTGCTCGACGCGCTTGACTGGGGCCTCGTCGTGTACGACGAGGTGCACCTGCTGCCCGCGCCGGTGTTCAAGCTGACGGCGGATCTGCAGGCGCGGCGCCGGCTCGGGCTCACGGCGACGCTCGTGCGCGAGGACGGCCGCGAGGGCGACGTGTTCAGCCTGATCGGCCCCAAGCGCTTCGACGCGCCGTGGAAGGAGATCGAGTCGCAGGGCTTCATCTCGCCCGCCTCGTGCTTCGAGGTGCGCATCGACCTCCCCGCCTCCGACCGCCTGAGCTACGCGGCGGCGGCGGACGACGAACGGTATCGTCTGGCCGCGACGGCGCCGGCCAAGCTGGAGGTCGTGCGGCAGCTGGTCGACCGGCACGCCGGCGAGCGCATCCTGGTGATCGGCCAGTACCTCGACCAGATCGACGAGCTCGCGGAGGCGCTCGGCGCTCCGCAGCTGACCGGTGCGACACCCGTGAACGAGCGGGAGCGGCTCTACCAGGAGTTCCGCGAAGGGACGACGCCGGTGCTGGTGGTCAGCAAGGTCGCGAACTTCTCGGTCGACCTCCCCGAGGCGACGGTCGCCATCCAGGTCTCCGGGTCGTACGGGTCGCGTCAGGAGGAGGCCCAGCGTCTGGGCAGGCTGCTGCGGCCCAAGCAGTCGGGGCTGTCCGCGAACTTCTACACGCTGGTCTCGCGTGACACCGTCGATCAGGACTTCGCCCAGAACCGCCAGCGCTTCCTCGCCGAGCAGGGCTACTCGTACACGATCCTGGACGCGCACGCCCTCGCCGCGGCCTGACCGCGACCCCCGTCGAAGGGCACGTAAACGCCCCTAAAGCCGGCGGGTCTTAGGGGCGTCTACGTGCCCTTCGGCGTCGGCGACGGCGTCGGCGCAGGCGGGAGCGTCGCGGACGCGCTGCGTCATCCGCGCTTCACGTACCGCAGGAGCAGGGTGTCACCGGACTGGAGGACGTGGGCGAGCCGCATTCCGACGGGGAGGATCGGAGCCGCCCCTGCGGAGATGCGCGAGGCGACGCCGCCCTCCAGGGTTGCGCCGATCGTCAAGCAGAGCTCGTCGACGGCGCCAGCTGTGATGAGGTCGCCGAACAGGTGCGGGCCGCCCTCGCAGTGGAGGCGCGTCAGCCCGCGCGCGACCAGCGCCTCCACGAGCCGATGCGGCTCCACGCGCTCCTCGCCGCAGACGATGACATCGGCCACCTCGGCGAGCGCCTCCCGTGTGTCCCCCCGGGAGAGCCGCGTCGTGACGACGATCGGGCGTTCGGGCGCGTCCCGGAAGATCGGGCCGGCCGGGTCGAGGTCGAGGCTCGCCGATACGATCGCGAAGATCGGGTGCGCGGTCATCCCGGCCTCCTGGCGTGCACGCTGCGAGACCTCGTCGACGCGCATGGCGCCGTACCCCTCCGCGCGAACTGTTCCCGCCCCGACGAGCACGACGTCGCACAGGCGGCGCAGGATGTCGAAGACACGGTGGTCCGCGTCGTCCGAGAGGCCTCCGGAGAGCCCCTGCCGGGTGGCGGCGCCGTCGACGCTGGAGACGAAGTTCACGCGGACCCAGGTCGACTCGGTTCCGGCGCCGTACAGCTCAGCGATCCTGGCGTCCCCGATGCCCTCCTCCGCGGGCAGCGGGAAGATCGCGTCGATCGCGGCCTCAGTCATTGACGTCGCCCATGTTGTGCTTGAGGTAGGCGGGCTCGCGGAGCCCGAGGATGGCCTCCGTCATACGCGCCGCGGAGACCGAACCCGCGACATCGTGCATGCGGATGATGCGGGCTCCGTTGACGATCGCGACGACAGCGGCTGCGATCGAGCCGTCGCGGCGCTCGGCGCGCGGGGCGTCGAGCGTCTCGCCGATGAAGTCCTTGTTCGACACCGCGGCGAGCGTGGGATAGCCGAGGTCGGCGATCTCGGACAACCGGCGGGTCAGCTCCAGCGACTGGAGAGTGTTCTTGTTGAGGTCGTGACCGGGGTCGAGGATGATCCGATCCTCCGGCACCCCTGCAGCGTTCGCGCGCCCGACCCGATCGAGCAGGAAGGCGGCGACCTCACCGGCGATGTCGTCGTACACCGGTCGCGGGTAGAAGGTGCGCGGGGTCGCGAGGCTGTGCGTGAGCACGAGCGTCGCGGCGCTGTCGGCGACCACCCGCGCCAGGTCGGGGTCGCTCAAGCCGGTGGTGTCGTTTATCACGGTCGCGCCGGCCGCGATCGCCTCGCGCGCCACCTCCGCGTGGAAGGTGTCCACCGAGATGACGACGTCGGACCCGGCACGCAGCTGCGCGATGACGGGGACCACGCGGTCGGCCTCCTCGGCGGCCGGGATGGGAGCCCCTGGCGCGAACGGCGCTCCACCGATGTCCACCCAGTCGGCGCCGGCCTCCACGGCGTCGAAGCAGGCGGAGACGGCGGCGTCGAGCGCGAAGGTGCGCCCCCGGTCGAAGAAGGAGTCCGGTGTGCGGTTCACGACCGCCATCACGGCTACCCGTCGCGAGAAGTCGAACGTGCGCGCGCCGATGGTGCGCACAGGGATGCGGAGCGGCGGGAGGTACATGGCGTCGTCGGTCATGGAATGCTCAGTGGTCCCGGATTCCTCAGTGGTCTCAGAGTGCGGCAAGGTCGACACTCTCGTCGGCGAGCCGCTGGCGGTCGACCGGTTCCGCGGCGCGGATGAGGCGCTGGATCTGCTCCTGCGCATCCCACACGTTGACGTTCATCCCGGCGACCACGCGGTCGTCGCGCACCCAGAAGGCGATGAACTCGCGCGCCTCCACGTCGCCGCGGAACACGAGGTCCGCTCCCGTCGCCGACGGCGCATAGCCCGAATACTCCATCCCCAGATCGTATTGGTCGGAGTAGAAGTACGGGATGTCGTCGTAACTCGCGTCCTCTCCGACGATGGAGCGGGCGGCGACCGTGCCGCCGGCGATCGCGTTGGCCCAGTGCTCGTTGCGCAGGCGTCGGCCGATCGCCGGGAGGAACGGGTTCGCGACGTCGCCGACCGCGTAGACGTCCTCGATGACGGTGCGCATCCCCTGGTCGGTGGGTACGCCGTTATCGAGCGCGAGGCCGGAGTTCTCGGCGACGAGGGTGTTGGGTGCAGCGCCGACGCCCGCGACGATCACGTCCGCCGGGATGCGCTCCCCGGACGCCAGCACGACCGCCTGTGCGTCGATGCCCTCGACGGCGACCACGTGCGCGTCGTTGCGGAACGACACTCCGTTGTCGCGGTGCAGAGTCTCGAACACGTGGCCCAGCTCAGGGCCGATCGCCGATCCGAGGGGCACCGCCGCCCTTCCGACCACGGTGACGTCGTTGCCATAGCCGCGCGCGGCCGCGGCGGCCTCCAGGCCGATCCAGCCGGAGCCCACGATCACGACCCGGCGGCCTCCCACCTCGAAGGCGGAGCGCAGCCACTGGGAGTCCTCGATGGTTCTCAGCGAGAAGACGGCACCGTGCCCGCTGCCCGGCACGCCCAGCGGCCGAGGGGACGCGCCGGTCGCCAGCACGAGGCTGTCGAAGGTGATCCTGGCGCCACCGGCGACGAAGAGCTCGTGCGCGGCGGGGTCGAAGGATCCGGCCACCGACTCGGGCAGGAACTCCACCTGATTGTCGGCGTACCAGTCTTCCGGCTTCACGGCGGCGTCTTCGAACGGCGCCGCCCCCTTCAGGTACTCCTTGGAGAGCGGGGGCCGGATGTACGGGTGGTGCGCCTCGGCTCCCAGCAGCAGGATGCGACCGGTGAACCCCCGCTCGCGCAACTCGACAGCGATCGTCGCCCCGGCGAGGCCGGCTCCTGCGATGACCACGGTGGGATGAGACATGGGAGCGGCCCTCCAATCGCTGGTTCCTTCAGCATCCACTCTTCACACTGCCCGCGCCAGCCCCTCACACTCACCGCGCACCGTCGGCTCACAGGTAGAATTCAGCAGACGCGCAGATACTGGTTCGCATGAACGCAGGACCCCGCATTCTCATCGTCGACGACGAGCCGAACATCCGCGATCTCCTCACCACCAGCCTCCGCTTCGCCGGCTTCGCCGTGCGCGCGGTCGGCAATGGCGCCCAGGCGATCTCCGCGGTCCTCGAAGAGGAGCCAGACCTCATCATCCTCGACGTCATGCTCCCGGACATGAACGGGTTCGGCGTCACCAAGCGACTCCGCGGCGCGGGCTACACCGCGCCGATCCTGTTCCTCACCGCCAAGGACGACACCGAGGACAAGATCACCGGCCTGACCGTCGGCGGCGACGACTACGTCACCAAGCCGTTCAGCCTCGACGAGATCGTCGCCCGCATCAAGGCCATCCTGCGCCGCACGATGCAAGCCGACGAAGACGCGGTGATCCGCGCCGGCGAGCTCACGATGGACCAGGACACCCACGAGGTCTTCGTCGGCGACACCCCCATCGAGCTCAGCCCCACCGAGTTCAAGCTGCTGCGCTACCTGATGCTCAACCCCAACCGGGTGCTGTCGCAAGGCGCAGATCCTCGACCACGTCTGGGAATACGACTTCAACGGCGACGCCGGCATCGTGGAGTCGTACATCTCCTACCTGCGCCGCAAGGTGGATGCGCACTCCAGCGAGCCGCTCATCCAGACCAAGCGCGGGTTCGGGTACATGCTCAAGGCCGCCAAAGCGTGACCTGCCGCGCACATCCGCGGCACAGCATCCGCTGCATAGACTGACGGCCTGATGCACTCACGCCTGCTCGACCGCTGGAACGCGATCTCCCTGCGCACGAAGATCACCGGGGTGACCGTGCTCATGCTGACGCTCGGGCTGCTCGTGACCGGCATCGGGACGATGGCGATGCTGAAGCCGGTGCTGCTCGAGCAGCTGGACGCGCAGCTCTCTGCGGCTTCGGGTGCCACATACGTCAACACGTATCTGTACGGCTCGTCGTCGGACCAGGACAAGATCGCGACCGACGCGAGCCCGTCGGACTACTTCGCCGCCCTGTACGACTCCAACGGCAAGCTGGTCAAGACGAACTGGACCAACATCCCGTTCGCGCACAGGCCGGCGATCCCCAGCAGTCTCTCGCTCTCCGAGGCCAAGGCCATGCCCGTCGGCGGCTACCCGGTGCCGAGCAACGACGGCAGGACGTCATATCGCGCCCTGGTCACGACCCAGACGTTCGCCGGCACCGGCGAGCTGGCGACCGTCATCATCGCCACGACGACGAGTCAGATCGACACGGTGATGGCGGCCTTCCTGGCGATCTTCCTGGGCTTCGGCGTCATCGTCATCATCGTGGGCGCCGGCCTCACCCGGATGCTCGTGACGACGACGTTCTCGCCGTTGCGCGAGGTGGAGCTGACGGCCGCGGCGATCGCGGACGGCGACTTCAGCCAGCGACTCGGCGGGGCGACGCCGAACACCGAGGTCGGTCGCCTCAATCGCTCCCTCAACACGATGCTGAACCGCATCGACCGCGCGTTCAACGACCGCGCTCGCACCATCGATCAGATGCGCCGGTTCGTCGGCGACGCCTCCCACGAGTTGCGCACGCCGCTGGTCTCGGTGCGGGGATACGCCGAGCTGTACCGGATGGGCGCCCTGCAGACGCCCGAGGACGTCGCGCAGGCGATGGACCGCATCGAGAAGGAGGCCATCCGAATGGGTCTCCTGGTCGAAGACCTGCTCGAGCTGGCGCGGCTCGACGAGACCAAGCCGCTCGACCTGCACCCGGTCGATCTCGTGCGGATCTCGCGGGACGCCGCGATGGACGCGATGGCCGGCTCCCCGGGCCGCACGGTCACCGTGCTGACGCCGAGCCCGGTGCCCGCCGCCGATCCCTCGGAGACGTCGGACTTCGTGGAGCCCGGCGTGGATACAGTGCCGTACACGATCCCCGACGACGTCGCGCGCCCCTCCAACGCCACCGGGCCGATCGCGTTCGCCGGCTCGGCACTCGCCCGCCTGCGCCGCGGCAGCCGCGGACGCCGTGGCACCACGGGGCCGATCCCGGTGATGACGACGTCCGAGAGGGTCGTCCTCGCCGCCCCGCCGGCCGAACCGGCGATCGTCATGGCGGAGGAGAACAAGCTGCGTCAGGTCGTCACCAACCTGATGGGCAACGCGCTGCGCTACACCCCGGAGGACAGCCCGATCGAAATCGCGGTGCAGGTCGACCACCGCGCCGACCGCGCGCTCCTGGAGGTCCGCGACCACGGCGAGGGCATCCCGCCGCAGATCCGCGATAAGATCTTCCAGCGCTTCTGGCGTGCCGACACCTCCCGCGCTCGCGAGACCGGCGGCAGCGGGCTGGGCCTGGCGATCGTGTCGTCGATCGTCTCCGCCCACCATGGCACCGTGGAGGTCGTGGAGACCGACGGGGGCGGGGCGACGTTCCGGGTATCGCTGCCGCTGGCCGATCCGGCGCGCGCGGCAGAGGCCTCCCGCGTCGGCGACTGATCAGCGCCCTCCCGCGACCCGCAGCGTCGTGGCGGTGACGTAGCCCGCGTTCGGCCCCAGCAGCCATTCGACTGCGGCCGGGATTTCATCCGGCTCGGCCGCGCGCTGCAACGGGATTCCGGCGGCCATCCGCGCGACCCGATCCGCGTCGCCGGTCGTGGCGTGGAGCTCGGTGTCCACCAGGCCGGGGCGACGGCCACCACACGGATGCCCTGCGGGCCGACCTCCTTGCCCAGGCCCAGGGTGAACGCGTCCAGCCCGTCGCGGCGACGTCGATTTGGCCCCACCGCCTCCGACACGCGCGTCGCATCCCGACAGACACAGCGCAACGGCCAGTGCGGCCGCCCCGGCCAGTCGCCTCGCTCGCATTCTCTCCCTCGATCGAGTCGACGATAGCAGCGGGCAGGATCATCCCGCGGGAGGCGGGAGGAGACCCGCCAGACGCCCCGAGCTCCAGATGGCGGCCTCCGGTGTGATGTGCGACTCGTCCCGGTACATCAGCGTGCTCCCGACGACGACCGGACAGGCTCCGTCGATGCAGAACCAGTCGGTCGTCGGCACGAACCGGGCACCGGCGGCGTCGGCCGCGGCCGCCATCCAACCGGTCAGCGCGGAGGGGCTGGCGGTCTTCGTCGACGCGTTGCACTTTCGGACGGCATTGGTGTTCTTGGCGACGCACGAGGGAACGTCCACGGCAGGACGGGGGGTGTCGCCGAGCATCACGATCTGTTCCGCGCCCGCGTCTCGCAACTGTCCGAGGAAGTCCGTCGCCCCCGCGAACCAGGCCTTGGACGTCGCGTCCCCCGACATCTTGTGGGACACGATCGACGAAGCGACCACCAGCTGCGGCCGCAGCTGGGCAACGCGCGAGACCACCGACCGGTGCGCCTCGGTGCACTCGGTGTAGTTCCGGCCAGAGTCGGACGGGTGCGGGATACGGGCGGTCGTCGGTGCGCACGCGGACTTGGTCAGCGACACCAGACGCCAGCCGTTCTGCGCCGCGATGCGCTCGAGGGCGGGGAACCACTGGGCGGCGTGCGAGTCGCCGACGAGGACGGCCGTCCGCTCGGCCTCCTGATCTCCGAAGACGCACTCACCGAACTCCGTGTGCGCGAACTCGAGGTGGCAGCCGTTGGCGTACGTGGCGGGCAGCGCGTCGGCCACGGCCGTGAGCGAGGGCGAAAGGGACGCGGGCAGCGACGTGAGGCCGAGCCCTTCCCGTAGCTGCCGAGCTGCGTCGTCGGCCTCGGCAGGCGCCTGCGAAGAAGCTGTGGCCGGTGCGCCGGCCTTTGTGCCGGGAAGCGCGATCAGCGCGGCGCCCGGCACGAGTGCGACCACGACGCAGGCGGCCGCGATCGCCAATCCGGCGCGCGTCCCCCTGCGTGCTGACGGGGTCGGACGGGAGGAGGGCGTGCGGAAGACACGCTCGACGCACACGTAGGAGAGGATCCCTGCCGCGATCGACGCAACGCAGAGTCCGACGCGAAGAAACGCGGGGAGGTCGCCGATGTGCACGCCGAGGAGCGCGGCGGGGAAGACCAGCAGTGGCCAATGCCAGAGATAGATCGAGTAGCTCCACCGGCCGATCCATCGCAGCGGAGCCCACCGCAGGACCGTTCCCGCACCGATGCCCCTCGCGTCGCCGCCGACGATGACCGCCGCGGTCGCGACGACCGGCAGGAGCATGGCGATGCCCGGCGTGGGCGTGCTGTCATCGAAGACCACAGCCGAGACGACGATGCCCACGACCCCGACGACGGCGAGGATCCGCCCCAGCATGTCCGGAATCCGGCCGAGTGCCGGCGCGATCACTGCGATCATGGCGCCGACGGCGAGCTCCCACGCACGTGTCGGCAGCATGAAGAAGGCCCAGGACTGGGCCGTCGCCGTGAGGATGATGCTCGCGAGGAGCGACACCGTCGCGATCGCCCCGATCCCGGTCAGCAGGACGATCGTCGCGGTCTGCTGACCTCCATCGCTCTGACGTGCCCTGATCCGCCGGGCCATCGCCATCAGAACGAGGATGATTAGCGGCCAGAAGAGATAGAACTGCTCCTCGACGCCGAGCGACCAGAAATGCAGCACGGCGGACTGATCCACGCCTTGGGCGAGGTAGTCGGTCGACTGCGCGGCGAACCGGAAGTTCGCGACGTTGAGCCCGGCCGCCACGATGTCCCAGCCCAGGGAGGTCCACTGGACGAACGGCAGGATGACATAGCCGGCCACCGCGACGACGACGAGGACTACGGCGGCGGCGGGAAGCAGGCGGCGACCTCGCCGGACATAGAACGCGACGAGGTCGAGTCGCGCGGTGCGCTGGAACTCACGGATCAGCAGACCGGTGATGAAGAACCCGGAGAGGACGTAGAAGACGTCGACGCCGACGTAGCCGCCCACCAGGCCGAGCAGCTGTGCGTGATAGGCGACGACGAGAGTGACGGCGACAGCACGGAGCCCCTCCAGGTCGCCGCGGAAGCCTCCGGAGACCCGCTGCTTCTGGCTGGTTGACGTCGTACGTTCTACATCTAAGGTTTCAAGTGCCACCTGGAGACTCTAGCAATGGTGGGGCCAAATGACGCACAAGGGCGCCTCCCGCGAACGGGAGGCGCCCTTGTGTCGTGTCGGAAGGACTTAGAAGTCCATGCCCGCGCCCGGGTCGCCGACCGGCGCCGAGTTCTTCTCCGGCTTGTCGGCGACGACGGCCTCGGTGGTGAGGAACAGGCCGGCGATCGACGCGGCGTTCTGCAGCGCCGAGCGGGTGACCTTCACCGGGTCGTTGATGCCGGCGGCCAGCATGTCGACGTACTCGCCGGTCGCGGCGTTGAGGCCGTGACCGACGGGAAGGTTGCGCACCTTGTCGACGACGACGCCGGCCTCGAGGCCGGCGTTGAGGGCGATCTGCTTGAGCGGAGCCTCGATGGCGACCTTGACGATGTTCGCGCCGGTCGCCTCGTCGCCGGCGAGCTCCAGCTTCTCGAACGCGGTCTTGCCGGCCTGGATGAGCGCGACGCCACCACCGGCGACGATGCCCTCCTCGACGGCGGCCTTCGCGTTGCGAACGGCGTCCTCGATGCGGTGCTTGCGCTCCTTGAGCTCGACCTCGGTGGCCGCGCCCGCCTTGATGACGGCGACGCCGCCGGCGAGCTTGGCGAGACGCTCCTGGAGCTTCTCGCGGTCGTAGTCCGAGTCGGTGTTCTCGATCTCGCCACGGATCTGCGCGACGCGACCGGCGATGGCCTCGGGGTCGCCGGCACCCTCGACGATCGTGGTCTCGTCCTTGGTGATGACGACCTTGCGAGCCTGGCCGAGCAGGTCGAGGGTGACGTTCTCGAGCTTGAGGCCGACCTCCTCGGAGATGACCTGGCCGCCGGTGAGGATCGCGATGTCCTGCAGCTGCGCCTTGCGGCGGTCGCCGAAGCCCGGAGCCTTGACGGCGACGGACTTGAAGATGCCGCGGATCTTGTTGACGATCAGGGTCGCGAGGGCCTCGCCGTCGACGTCCTCGGCGATGATGAGGAGCTGCTTGCTCGCCTGGATGACCTTGTCGACGATCGGCAGCAGGTCCTTGATCGTTCGAGATCTTCTGGTTGGCGATGAGGATGTAGGTGTCCTCGAACACCGCCTCCTGGCGGTCCGGGTCGGTGACGAAGTACTGCGACAGGAAGCCCTTGTCGAAGCGCATGCCCTCGGTCAGCTCGAGCTCGGTGCCGAAGGTGTTCGACTCCTCGACGGTGACGACGCCCTCCTTGCCGACCTTGTCGATCGCCTCGGCGATGATCTCGCCGATCGTCGGTGTCACCGGCGGAGATGGACGCGGTGGCGGCGATCTCCTCCTTGGTCTCGACCTCCTTGGCGCTGGCGACGAGCTCGGCGGTGACGGCCGCGACGGCCTTCTCGATGCCGCGCTTGAGGGTGATCGGGTCGGCGCCGGCCGCGACGTTGCGCAGGCCTTCGCGCACGAGCGCCTGGGCGAGCACGGTCGCGGTGGTGGTTCCGTCACCGGCGACGTCGTCGGTCTTCTTGGCGACCTCCTTGACGAGCTCCGCGCCGATCTTCTCGTACGGGTCGTCGAGCTCGATCTCCTTGGCGATGGAGACGCCGTCGTTCGTGATCGTGGGGGCGCCCCACTTCTTCTCGAGGACGACGTTGCGACCGCGCGGGCCCAGCGTCACCTTGACGGTGTCGGCCAGGATGTTGAGGCCGCGCTCGAGGCCGCGACGGGCCTCCTCGTCGAAAGCAATGATCTTTGCCATGTGTTTCTCGTCCCTCCCGGACGTCTGCGAAAGATTCCGTTTATTAGCACTCGATCAGATGGAGTGCTAAAGCGATTCTGGCACTCGCGCCCGTGGAGTGCAAGGCGAGCGCGCGGTGGAGCTATGAGCAGCGCGGAGCGCGCGGTGGAGCTCAGAGCAGCGCGAAGCGATGCCGCGACCCCAGCGCCGAGGGAGCCTGCGACCGAGGTTGCCGCGTGACCGGCCAAAAAGAAGAGCGCCGCCCCGAGGGGCGACGCTCTCCTTATGTATGGTCTTGCCGATCGCTGCGTACTACAGCGGACGCACCGACTCGGCCTGCGGGCCTTTGTTGCCCGAGCCGACCTCGAACTGCACCTGCTGGCCCTCTTCGAGAACCTTGTAGCCGTTCATGTCAATTGCGGAGTAGTGAACGAAAACGTCCTGCCCCCCACCTTCGACGGTGATGAATCCGTAGCCTTTTTCAGCGTTGAACCACTTCACGGTCCCGTTCGCCATGCATAACTCCCATTGCTGTGTCGCTCGCGCGGTCCAGCGCCGCGCGTTGACTCCCGATCCTAATGCTTGCAATGCCTGGTTGCGCCAGTCTTTCGGCCATTCCGTTACCAAAAAGGGCGAAACTTAAACGCGCATGAAACAAAGGGATCACATCGCATCCACCCGCAGGATGACGCGGAATCAGCCGGCGTAGTCACTCCCGACGACGACGGTGAGGTCGGCGCCGGTGTCGACGAAGGCCTGCGACGCCTCGATGGTCGCTCCCGGAAGGGACTGGGCGACGCCCAGCGCCGCGGCCTGATTCTTCGGATCGGAGTAGTAGACGATCGTCTGGGTGAGGTCCTGCTTGTCGGCGTTGGCGACAGCACCGATCTTCCAGCCCGCCGTGGTCAGGACATCGCTCACTTTGCCGCCGAGGCCAGAGGTCAACGTCCCGTTCAGAACGTTCACCGACAGCGACGAGTCGACCGTCGGGACGATCGTCGGAGTGGGCGTCGGGGTCGGTGTCGGCGTCGGGGTGCCGGACGACGAGTTCGGCGTGCCGTGGAAC
Organism: uncultured Actinomycetota bacterium; assembly: GCA_963734315.1. GTDB lineage: Bacteria > Actinomycetota > Actinomycetes > Actinomycetales > Microbacteriaceae > Leifsonia. The sequence goes on from CAVTGP010000012.1 coordinate 52,795, forward strand.
GCGATGGAGCCGCTCACCAGGGAGAGGCCGAAGATGCCGGCGCCGACCAGCACGACGACGGCGAGCGCGGCCCAGCCCACGGCGATCCAGCCTCGGCCCTTCGGCCGCGGAGCCCGGTGCGCCCCGACGCGTTGGAGGTCGTCGGGGATGTCATCGAACCGGTCGCTCGGGTACTTCTCTGCCATCTAGGGGTGGTTTCCTCGCGGTGTCAGTCGCCGGACGGGAGTGTCCGGGATCGCCGTGCTGCCAGCCGGGTCTCGCGCAGTCGGAGCAGGCGCTTGACCAGCATGGGGTCGTGTTGCGGAGCGCCTCGGGGCGGTCGATCAGCGCTCCGAGCAGCTGATAGTACCGTGCCGCGGACAGGCCGAACTCGTCGCGGATCGCCTGCTCCTTGGCGCCGGCATGCCGCCACCACTGACGCTCGAACGCGAGGATTGCGGCCTCACGGTCGGTCAGACCGCCCGCGTCGGGCTGGGGGATCCGGTGGTCAGCGGCTTCCGCCACGCGCACCGCCTCCCCTCGCCCTCTTCGTACGTCAGCCCGTCCCCGCCTCGCGAGTCATCCTAGGGGCGCCGTTCTGTGTGTTCCCCGTTTGCGACGCGGCACGTCGCGAGCCGAAACAAGGAACAGCCAGGCGCGCCAGGCCGTTTAGGCTGGGGAACGCCACGACGAAAGGATCGCACGATGAGTGCACCGCAGGACGACGCAGCACACCAGACGTACGGGGTCAACAAGACCGACGCCGACTGGCGTCGGGAGCTCACCCCCGAGCAGTACGCGGTGCTCCGCCAGGCGGGCACCGAGCGGCCGTGGACGGGCGAGCTCATCGACGAGGGCCGCGCCGGCCTCTACACGTGCGCGGCGTGCGGCGCCGAGCTGTTCAAGTCGGGCACCAAGTTCGACAGCGGCTGCGGCTGGCCGAGCTTCTACGAGTCGATCCGGCCGGAGGCCGTGCAGCTGCTCGAAGACGACAGCCTGGGAATGGTCCGGCACCGAGGTCCGCTGCGCCGACTGCGGCTCGCATCTCGGCCATGTCTTCGCGGACGGCTTCGGCACGCCAACCGGCGACCGCTACTGCATGAACTCGATCTCGCTCAACTTCGCGCCGGAGCCGGATGAGCGACGGCCCGGTGAGCGGGGGCGCGGCGAGCGACCGTCGAGCGGGTCGTCGCACGGCGCTCGTATTCGCGCGTGACGCCGACGGCGCCCAGCCACGAGGAGCTGCTGCCGCTGGTCGCCGCGGCCGGACGCGTCGCCGACCACTCCGCGCTGCACCCGTGGCGGATCATCGAGCTGCGCGGCGACGCCCGCGTGCGGCTCGGCCAGGCGTTCGTGAAGGACGCCGCGGTTCGGAGAAGCCGCCGACAAGCTCGCCTCCAAGCCGCTCCGCTCCTCTCTGCTGCTGGCGATCGTGTCGGTGCGGACGAAGAGCGAGAAGGTGCCGGGCTGGGAGCAGGATGCGGTCGCCTCGGGTGTCGCGCACGTCCTGAGCCTGCTGCTCCACGATGCCGGCTGGGGCGTCATCTGGCGCACCGGACATCACACGCGATCCAAGGCCGTGCACCGCATGCACGGGCTGACGAAGAACGAGCGCCTGCTCGGCTGGCTCTACGTCGGCGGCGTGCCCGAGGAGAGCAAGGAGGGGCACCGCATATCGGTCGACCCCGAGCGCTTCCTCAGCGTGCAGGACTAGGGTGTCTCCGGTTCGCGGCGGCGCCCCCAGCGGACACTCGCGACAGCGACCGCGACCAGAGCGAGCAGCGTACCTCCGATCGTGGAGGCCGCAACGGGTTGCGACGACGTCGGGGCGAAGACGTCCAGGAGCAGTGCCGTGACCAGCTGACCGGCCACCGTCGCGAGACCCAGCAGCAGGACGCCGGTCACCCGCACGAGCAGGGCGGCGGCCCGCGATGAAGACGCAGCCGATCGCGCCGCCGACGTAGAGCCAGGGCTCGGCTGGCAGCGGGTTCGGGAGGCCGCGGATACTCCAGTCGATCGCCATGAGCACCAGGAGCACCGTCGTTCCGACGGCGAAGTTGATGAAGGTCGCGGTGAGAGCGCTGGAGGCGACGACACGCACCTGGCCGTTGACGGCCTGCTGCCAGCCCAGGCCGAGTCCCGCGATCAGCGGCAGCAGCATGAGCCACACCGGGACTCCCCCGCCGAACTGCGACGAGACGGCCCAGGTGACGGCGCCGAGCGCGATGATCGCCCCGGCGAGGCGGGCCGGGGTGATCGGCCGTCGGCCGCCCGGCCCGAGGCCGATCCGGTCGAGCACGAGGCCGCTGACCGTCTGACCGGCGACGACGGACACCGTGAACAGGGCCACTCCGAGAACCGCGGCGGCGACCCCCTGCGACAGCACCAGGAACGCGCCGGCCGCGCCGCCGACCACGTACCACCAGGGCAGCTCCCGGCCGCGGAGCGCTGCGATCACGCGGCCCAGCCCCCGGCGGCCGCCGGGAGCGATCGCCATCGCGACGATCAGGATGAGCAGGCCGGAGCCGAACGAGATGACGGCGGCGGTGACCCCGTCGCCGAGCCGGCTCCCGAGCTCCCCGTTGATGCGCGACTGGAGGGCGATGCCGGCCCCGCAGATCATGGCGAAGACGAGCGCGAGCCAGAGCGGGAAGGTACGGGAGGTCACTCCCCCTAGCCTACGGCGCGGCGACGCCGGTCACCGCGGAGGCGGCGTCGCACCGATCGGGATCAGGGTGCGGGCGCCTCGCCGTCGCTGGGCTCCGGGTGCGGGAGCCAGGGAATGTTCTCCTCGGGCGCGACGTCTTTCTCGAAGTCGAGGTCGTAGTCGTCGTCGGGCTTGTCGTCGTCGCGCTGCTTGTCGCTCACGACCTCACCGTACCCGGCGCCTCGTCGGCGAGGAAGGAGACGGGCGATTCGATCGCGTCGGCGATCTCGCGCAGGAATCGCGCCGCGACGCCGCCGTCGGTGACCCGGTGGTCGAAGACGAGACTGAGCTGCAGGAGGCGGCGCGGGACGACGGCGCCGTCGACCACCCACGGCCGCTCGATGAGGCGGCCGATGCCGAGGATGGCGACCTCCGGATGGTTGATGATCGCGGCGCTGCCGTCGACGCCGAGGCTGCCGTAGTTGTTGACCGTGAAGGTCGAACCGGTGAAGTCGGCGGGCGGCAGTGCGCCCTCCCGAGCGGCGCCGGCGAGCCGGCCGAGCTCGGCGTCGAGGGCGCGGATGCTCAGGGCGTCAGCGCCTCGGATCACCGGGACGAGCAACCCGCGCGGTGTGTCTGCGGCGAAGCCGAGGTTGACGCCCTCGAAGGTCTCGATGCCGTCGCCGGCCGCGGTGACGCGGCCGGCCAGCTCGGGATGCCGGGCGAGCGAGCTCAGCGCGAACCGCGAGACGAACGCCAGCATCGACGGCGGCCGACCCGCGCGGCCGAGCGCGCGGCGGGCCTCCCAGAGCTCTGTCGCGTCGACGTCCACCCAGACGGTCGCCTCGGGGATCTCGGAGCGGCTGCGCGTCATGGTCACGGCGACCGTGCGACGGAGGCGCGAGAACGGCGTGACCGCGGCGATGCTGAGGCCGGTGCGCTGGTCGACTCCGGTGACGGTGGGCGCCGCGGGCCTTGCGGGCGCAGAGCCGACGGACGCCGGGCGGACAGGGGGCGCCGCGGGGGCGGTCCCCCTGTCCGTGGCGAGTGCAGCCGACGCGGCGAGCGCGGCCTCCACATCGCGCCGGGTCACCACACCGCCCGCGCCGGTCGGAGTCAGGGAGGCCAGGTCGATGCCGTGCGTGTGGGCGAGTGCGCGCACCACCGGCGAGACGACCGGGACGATGCGGCTCGGTGCTCCCGCAGCGGCACCGTTGCGCAGGGCGGCACGACCGCGCCGGCGCGCCGTGGCGTGATCGGTCGTGCCATAGCCGACGAGCACCTGACCGGAGCCGGCGGCGACCGCTTCGGGCTCCCGGACGGGCTCGGACGCGGCGTCACGGGCCAGCGCCAGGTCGACGTCCGCCGCCACATCCTCCTCCACCTCGAGCAGCGGAGAGCCGACCATGAGGGTCTCGCCCTCCTCGCCGTGGCAGACCGCGACGACACCGGCGAACGGCGACGGCACCTCCACCACCGACTTGGCGGTCTCGACCTCGGCGATCGGCTGGTCGACGACGACGGTGTCGCCGACCGCCACCATCCAGCGGACCAGCTCGGCGTCGGCGAGCCCCTCGCCCAGGTCGGGCAGCGCGAAGACCTTCATGCGTCCTCCCACTGCAGGTCATCGACGGCGTCGAGGATCCGGTCGACGCCGGGCAGGTAGAAACGCTCCAGCTTCGGCGGCGCGAACGGGGTGTCGAAGCCGGTCACGCGATGTACGGGCGCCTCCAGGTAGTGGAAGCAGCGCTCGGAGACGCGGGCGACGATCTCGGACGCCACGCTGGCGAACCCGGGGGCCTCGGCTATGACGACCGCCCGACCCGTCGCCCGGACCGCCGCGCAGACCGTCTCATCGTCGAACGGCGTCAGCGTGCGCACGTCGACGACCGCGAGGCTACGGCCCTCCTCGGCCGCGGCCTCCGCTGCGGCGAGCGCGACCGGCACGGTCGGCCCGTAGGCGATCAGCGTCGCGTCGGTGCCCTCGCGGGCGATTCGCGCGTTGCCGATCCGCGGCAGCGGCGCCGTGACGTCGACCTCCCCCGTCGACCAGTACAGCTTCTTCGGCTCCAGGAAGACGACGGGGTCGGGATGCGCGATGGCCGCGCGAAGCAGACCGTAGGCGTCGTGCGGGGTCGCCGGCGTGACGACCGTGAGGCCGGGCGTGTGCACGTAGTAGGCCTCCGAGGAGTCGGAGTGGTGCTCGACGCCGCCGATCCCGCCGGCGAACGGGATGCGGATGACCATCGGCAGCCGCACAGCGCCGCGCGTGCGGTTTCCCATCTTGGCCACATGGTCGACGATCTGCTCGAACGCCGGATACGCGAACGCGTCGAACTGCATCTCGACGACCGGGCGGAGGCCGTTCATCGCCATGCCGACCGCCGTGCCGACGATCCCGGACTCGGCCAGTGGCGTGTCGAAGCAGCGCTGCTCGCCGAACCGGGCGGTGAGGCCGTCGGTGATCCGGAAGACGCCGCCGAGGGTGCCGACGTCCTCGCCGAAGACGAGCACGTCGGGGTCGGCGGCGAGGGAGTCGGCGAGCGCGCGGTTGAGAGCCTGCGCCATGGTCATAGTGGTCACGGTCGGTGCGGCCTCCACGGCGTCGGACGGGCGGTCGTCGCCGGCGGAGTGGTCGGCTGGGGCGTCGTGCGTGAGCGTCATCGGGCGACCTCCTCGGTTCGGGATGCCGCCTCGGCGGCGAGCTCGGCGGCCAGCAGGTCGGCCTGCTCGCGCAGCTGCGGGGTGGGCTCGGCGTAGACGTAGGCGAAGAGATCGAGCGGCTGGGGCTCGGCGTCGACCATGATGCGGGTGCGGAGGTCGAGGGCGACGCGTTCTGCGTCGGCACGGAACCCGGCGTCGGCGTCGTCGGTGAGGGCGCCCTCAGCCTGCAGCCAGGTGCGCAGCCGCAGCAGCGGGTCGCGCGCGATCCACGGCTCGACCTCGGAAGCGCTGCGATAGCGGGTGGCGTCGTCGGCGTTGGTGTGCGACTTCATGCGGTAGGTGATGGCCTCGACCAGGGTCGGCCCGCCGCCTTCTCTCGCCTCCGTCACAGCCTCCCCCAGCACGGCGAGCAGCGCCGCGAGGTCGTTGCCGTCGACCAGGCGCCCGCGCATCCCGTAGCCGACGCCCTTGTGCGCAAGGCTCGGCGCAGCGGTCTGGCGGCTCAGCGGCACCGAGATGGCGTACCCGTTGTTCTGCACCAGGAAGACGACAGGCAGGTGGAACACGGCCGCGAAGTTGAGCGCCTCGTGGAAGTCGCCCTCGCTCGTGGCACCGTCGCCGCACATCGCGACGACCACGGTGTCCTCGCCGCGCAGTCGCGCCGCGTGGGCGAACCCGACGGCGTGCAGCAGCTGGGTCGCGAGGGGTGTCGCCTGCGGGGCGACCCGGTACTGCTTCGGGTCGTACCCGCAGTGCCAGTCGCCGCGCAGCAGCAGGAACGCTTGGAACGGATCCACGCCGCGACTGACGACGGCGACCGAGTCGCGGTACGTCGGGAAGAGCCAGTCGCCCTCGTCGAGCACCATCGCCGCGGCGACCTCGCAGGCCTCCTGGCCGTGCGACGACGGGTAGACGGCCAGCTTGCCCTGGCGCACGAGTGCGTCGGCCTGGTCGTTGAGGCGCCGGCCGAGCACCAGCTGGCCGTAGCCGTCGCGGAGCACCTCGGCGGACGGGAACGCATAGTGCTCGTGCGGGTGGCCTGCGCCGTGCTCGTCGATGAGCCGCAGCGGGGTGTCGCCCGGCATCAGATCGTCGGCGTGCATCTGTTCTCCTTCGAAAGACGTCGCTGATCATCAGGATGACTTTGCTGGACCCGATTTGCCACCGGTTGCGTGGTTTCGAGACGAATGGGTGCATTCGCGCCTCTTGGGTGCCAAACTGTCTTTCATCATGGACGACATCGACTCCCGGATCGTGGACGCGCTGCGGGCGGACGGCCGGGCCTCCATCACGGCGGTCGCAGAGGCCGCGCACGTCTCGCGCGCCAACGCCTACGCCCGGGTCTCCCGCCTGGTGGAGGAGGGCGTCATCACGGGGTTCACCGCCAAGGTCGACCCGCGCCGCTCGGGGCGCGCGTCATCGGCGTACGTGACGATGCGGGTGGAGCAGGCCGACTGGCATGACCTGCGCGAACGCCTCCGCGGCATCCCAGAGGTGGAGCACTTCGCGTTGGTCGGCGGCGACTTCGATGTGATCCTGCTGGTGCGCGCCCGCGACAACGAGGACCTCCGCCGCGTCGTGCTCGAGGAGCTCACCAGCATCCCGTCGGTGCGCGACACCAAGACGTCGCTGGTGTTCGAGGATCACGACCTGCGGTGAGGGAGCCTCCGCACATTCGTGACGAATGTCATGATTCGCGCCACGAAAACGCACATTCGTGACGAGTGTCGCGCCGTGTACGCTCGCGCTATGGCGAACCCTGGGGCGGGCACGCTCACGTCGGAGTTCACGATCGCCGATCTGATGGCGCTCGCGCAACTGGACGACCGCGCGGCAGTCGACGGGCTCACGGTCGCACTCACGTGGCGGTACGAGCACACGATGACGCTCGCGAAGGCGCTCGCGGCCGCGGGGTCCGGCGTCATCCTGTCGCTGGTCGTGCCCGTGCTGCAGTCGAACCCCGCGGTGAACCCGATCCCGGTGGCCGCTTGGCTGTGGGTGCTCGTGGCCGGGACGGTCACGATGCTGAGCGGCGGGGTCTTCTATATGCTCGCTCGACGTGCGCAACGGACCTTCATGCTCGCGCAGGGACTCCTCGCGGAGCTGCTCGCCTTGCAGCAGGCGGCACCGGGGCAGGCACCACCACAGCCCGGAGCGGCACGACCCGCGACTCCGCCACCACCACAGCCCGGAGCGGCACCGTGAGCACCACCATCGTCGTCGTGCTGGCCTCGTTCGTGGTCGTACTGGCGCTCGCCCTCGCGCTCACCGCCGTCATCGCGCGCGCCTCCCGGCTGCAGAGCGACCGGGCGCGCGCCGCCGCACTCGGGACCCCCACGGCCTGGAGCGCGCTCGCGGGCATCTCGCTCTCCGGCTACGCCGACGACAAGCGGGTGCGGAGCGCCGTCGACGGGTTCCTCGCGGCCGGTCGGCGGCGATGAGCTCCCTCTCGCTCCCGCGCCCTCCTGTCGCGAGCGATCGCGACCCGTCGCGCGCCCATTGGATGGAGCTGTTCTTCGACCTGGTGTTCGTCGCGCTCGTCGGGCAGCTGGCGCACGGCCTCCATGTGCACCCCTCGTTCGCGACGCTCGCCATCTTCGTCGCCCTGTTCGCGTCGGTGTGGTGGTCGTGGGTCAACCTGACCTTCGTCGTGGACGTCTCGCCCCAGCTGAGCGCGCGGCGTCTCTCGATCGTGATGCTGATCGCGATGTTCGCCGTCGGCGCGCTGGCGGTCGCCGCTCCGGAGGCCGTGGGCGACCGGGCCTGGCTGTTCGCTGCGGGCAACGCCCTGCTGCGTGTGCTGCTGCTCGTGGTCTGGGTGCGGATGTCGTGGGCGAACGGCACTGCGTCGCGGGTGCGGATCGTCGCGTACAACGGAGTGACGGCGGTGATCTGGCTGGTATCCATCTGGCTCCCGTCGCCGGCGAACTATGCGCTGTGGGCGCTGGCCATCGTGATCGAGATCGTCCTCCTCACCCTGACCTCCGGTGCGTGGTCGTCGCTGGCCCTCGACCGGATGAACGTGGAGCACCTGTCGGAGCGGTTCGGCCTGCTCGTCATCATCGTGCTGGGCGAATCGGTCCTGAGCATCGTGGCGGCCGTCAGCGATGCCTGGTCGATCGCCGCCGGCGCTGTCGGCGTGCTGGGGCTGCTGTTGACCACCGGGCTCGCCTGGTCGTTCTTCCTCTACGGAGTGGACGCCATGACGAGCGGCCTCGAGAAGCTCCTCGAGGCCGGAGACGCCCGCGGGATCCGGGACACCGTCGGTTTCCTGCCGTTCCTGCTGCTGGCGGGCGTCACCGCGATCTCGGGAGCCCTGGCCGGAGCAATCGCCCACCCAGCAGAGCCGCTGCCCGCGGCGCTCGCGGTCTCGCTCGGCGGCGGCATCGCCCTGTTCTACCTGACGAACGCGATCATCGCCCGCCGCTACGGCGACCCGTGGCGGCGGGTGCTGCGCTGGGCGGCGCCGGCCGTCGTGCTGCCCGCGCTGCTGGCGGTGGCCGCGGTGTGGCTGCCGGCTGCGGCCTCCGTCGGGTGCGGGGTGGCCATCCTGGCCCTCGTCGTCACCTCCTCGGAGCTCGCGTCGCGTGCGCGTCGCTTGCCCGACCGGCAGGGTTCTGCGACTATTTACTAGCTGAACGTTCGTTCGGTAATTCGCATTCGAAGGAGCTGCGATGCCCGAGGCCTACCTGGTGGGCGGAGTCCGCACGGCGGTCGGGCGCTACGGGGGCGCACTCGCCGGAATCCGGCCCGACGATCTCGCCGCACTCGTGGTCGGGGAGGCCGTGCGCCGCGCGGGAGTAGACGGTGCTGCCCTGGACGACGTGATCCTCGGGGCCGCCAACCAGGCGGGCGAGGACAACCGCAATGTAGCCCGGATGGCCGTACTGCTCGCGGGGCTCCCCGACAGCGTGCCCGGCGCGACGGTCAACCGGCTCTGCGCGTCCGGCCTGAGTGCCGTGACACTGGCGGGCCAGGCGATCCGCGCGGGCGACGCCGACCTGATCGTGGCGGGCGGCGTCGAGTCGATGACCCGTGCTCCGTGGGTCCAGGCGAAGCCCGAGCGACCCTGGGCCAAGCCGGGGCCGCAGTTCGACACGTCGATCGGCTGGCGCTTCGCGAATCCGCGACTGCTCGAACGGGACAAGGCCACCTTCACCATGCCCGAGACGGCCGAGGAGGTCGCCCGCATCGACGGGATCACCCGCGAGGAGGCCGACGCGTTCGCCCTGCGCAGCCACCGCCGAGCTGCCGAGGCGACCGACGCCGGACGGTTCTCCGACGAGATCGTGCCCGTCACGACCGTGCGGGGCGAGGTCGTCGCCGACGAGAGCATCCGCCGCGACACCGACGTCGACGCGCTGGCCGCCCTGCGTCCCGTCGTCGCGGGCGGCGCTGTCGTCACCGCAGGCAACTCGTCGCCGCTGAACGACGGCGCGTCCGCGATCGTGGTGGCGAGCGGCGACGCGGTGCGCCGCTACGGCCTCCGGCCGCGCGCACGGATCGTCTCCTCGGCGAGCGCCGGCGTCGCGCCCGAAGCGATGGGTCTCGGCCCGGTCCCGGCGACGCACCGCGCGCTGGAGCGGGCCGGTCTGGAGATCGGCGACCTCGGCAGCGTTGAGCTCAACGAGGCGTTCGCCTCCCAGGCGCTGGCATGCGTTCGGAGGCTGGGGCTCGACGAGGAGCGCGTCAACGCCGACGGCGGGGCCATCGCCCTCGGCCATGCGCTCGGCTCGAGCGGCACCCGCGTCGTGGTCACCCTCCTCGGCCGGATGGAGCGCGAACAGTCGCGGTACGGCCTGGCGACGATGTGCGTCGGCGTGGGCCAGGGGGCCGCGCTGATCGTGGAGGCGCTGTGAACGGCGGCGCCGGGAACGGCGGCGCGGTGAACGCCGGCCCCGTGAAGGCCGGCGCTCCGACCCCGGGCGACGCGAACGGAGACCCTGTGACCACCGAGACCCTGCTCGTCACCGAGCTCACCGACCGCCTGGTCGTGACGCTCGACCGTCCCGAACGGAGGAACGCCATCGACCAGCGGATGGTCGACGACCTCCACACGGTCTGCGAGCGTCTCGAACGCGAACCGCGCCTCCTCATCATCACCGGAACAGACGGGGTCTTCGCCTCCGGCGCCGACATCGCGGAGCTGCGCGACCGCACGGCCGACGACGCGCGGCGCAGCATCAACGCCACCGTGTTCACCCGCATCGCCGAACTGCCGATGCCCGTCATCGCCGCCCTCGACGGCTACGCGCTGGGCGGCGGCGCCGAGCTCGCGTACGCGGCGGACTTCCGGATCGGCACCCCGCGCCTCCGCATCGGCAACCCGGAGACCTCCCTCGGGATCATCGCGGCGGCCGGTGCGCTCTGGCGCCTCCCCCAGCTCGTCGGCCACCCCCTCGCCGCGGAGATGACGATGGCCGGGCGCGTCCTCACCGGCGAGGAGGCGCTCGCCGCCGGGCTGGTGAGCGACCTGTTCGAGCCGGCCGAACTCCTCGCGGGAGCTCACGCTCTGGCCGACCGGATCGCCGCGAACGACCCGCTCGCCACCCAGTACACCAAGCGGGTGCTGCGCGCGCCGCTCGCCGAGCATCCCGCCGCCGAGCAGGAGGCGCAGGCCGTGCTCTTCGAGTCGGAGGAGAAGCGCCGACGGATGACCGCGTTCCTGGAGAGGAGCCGGCGATGAGCGCGGGTGCGAGAGCGGCCGGTGCCGAGAGCCTCCCGAGCCACATCGGCGTGCTCGGAGGCGGCCGGATGGGCGCGGGCATCGCGCACGCCTTCCTGATGGCCGGCGCCCGGGTCGCCGTGGTCGAGCGCGATGCCGGCTCGGCGGCAGCCGCCCGCGACCGCGTGCTGGCCGCCGTGGAGGGCAGCGTCCGCCGCGGCGCCGCGGCGCCCGCCCCTGACCGGCTGGTCACGACCGTCGACTGGGACGCGCTCCGCGGCTGCCGCCTGGTGGTGGAGGCCGTGCCCGAGCTCCCCGAGCTCAAACGGGAGGCGCTGCACCGTGCCGAGGAACTGCTGGAGCCCTTCGCCGTGCTGGCCAGCAACACCTCCTCCCTGTCGATCGACGGGCTGGCCACCGGGCTGCGACGGCCGGGCACCTTCTTGGGTATGCACTTCTTCAACCCGGTCCCGGCCTCCGCCCTCGTGGAGGTCGTGGCCGGCACGGCGAGCGCGCCGAGCGCCGTCGAGCTCGCCGCCGGCTGGGTCACCGCCCTCGGCAAGACCCCGGTCGTCGTGCGGGACTCCCCCGGCTTCGCGTCGTCGCGCCTGGGCGTGCTGCTCGGTCTGGAGGCCGTGCGCATGGTGGAGGAGGGCGTCGCCTCCCCCGAGGACATCGACGCGGCGATGACGCTCGGCTACAGGCACCCGGTCGGCCCGCTGCGGCTCACCGACATCGTCGGCCTGGACGTGCGGCTCGACATCGCCGAATACCTCGCGAGCGAACTCGGGCCGCGCTTCGAGCCTCCGGAGCTCTTGCGGCGTATGGTCGCGGACGGCCTGCTCGGCCGCAAGAGCGGGCGCGGGTTCTACGACTGGAGCGACGAGGCCGTCGAAGGCAGAGGCAGCGGGGCCGTCAGGCGCGCTCCGGAGCCTCCACGATGAGGTTCGTGATGCGCACGGTGCACAGCCGGTTGCCGTCCTCGTCCGTCAGCACCACCTCGTGGGAGGTCACCGTGCGTCCCAGCCTGATCGCCGTCGCGACACCGGTCACGAGCCCGCTTCGCGCCGACCGGTGGTGCGTGGCGTTGACGTCCAGCCCGACGGCGCTCCGGCCCGGGCCCGCGTGGATGACGGCCGCCCACGAGCCGAGCGCCTCCGCGAACGCCACGGACGCGCCGCCGTGCAACAGCCCGAACGACTGGCGGTTCCCCTCCACCGGCATCGTCGCCACGACGCGCTGCGCCGACTGCTCCAGGATGCGCACACCTATCTTCTCGTCGAGCTCGCCGAGCTCGATCGTCCAGTCTTCATCGGCCACGGCACCAGCCTACGTGCCACCGGCCCCTGACCTCCCGGGAGGTACCGAATGAGTCTGCCCAGCTACCTGCGCGATCAGTGGTGGAGCCCAGCCGACGACGAGGGCTCGGCCGAGGTGCGCGACGCCTCCACCGGTGAGCTGGTCGCCCGTGTCAGCGCCGCGGGCGCTGATCTGGCGGGCGCGCTCGAGTACGCCCGCACCGTCGGCCAGGCCTCCCTCGGCGAGCTGACCTTCCACCAGCGTGCCGTGCTGCTCAAGCGCATGGCTCAGGTGCTGACCGAGCGAAAGCAGGAGCTCTACGACCTGTCCGCACGCGCCGGCGCGACCAGGGCCGACTCCTGGATCGACGTCGACGGCGGAATCGGGACGCTGTTCACGTACTCCTCGAAGGGCCGGCGCGAGCTTCCGAACGCGCAGGTCGTCATCGACGGCGCCGTGGAGCCGCTCTCGAAGGACGGCTCGTTCCTCGGCGAGCACATCTACACCCGGCTGCCGGGCGTCGCCGTGCAGATCAACGCGTTCAACTTCCCGGTCTGGGGTCTGCTGGAGAAATTCGCGCCATCGTTCCTCGCCGGCATGCCGACGCTCGCCAAGCCCGCGACGCCGACCGTGTACGTCGCGGAGGCGATGGTGCGCATCCTCGTCGAGTCGGGCCTCCTGCCGGCCGGCACGCTGCAGCTGGTGTGCGGCGGCGTCCCTGGGCTGTTCGACCACCTGCGGCTGGGCGACCTGGTGGCCTTCACCGGGTCGGCCTCCACCGCGGAACGGCTGCGCGCGCACGACTCCGTGCAGACCGGCGGCGTGCGATTCACGAGCGAGACGGACTCCATCAACGCCTCGGTGCTCGGCCCGGACGCCCTCGCCGGCACGCCGGAGTTCGACGCCTACGTGAAGCAGCTCGTGGTCGAGCTGACGGCCAAGGCCGGCCAGAAGTGCACAGCCATCCGCCGCGCGATCGTGCCGGCGGCGGCCGTCGACGATGTGCTCGCGGCCGTCCGCTCGCGGATCGACGAGCGCGTCGTCATCGGCGACCCGCGGGCAGAGGGCGTCACCATGGGTCCGCTCGCCTCGCGCGAGCAGCGGTCAGAGGTGCTGCGCCAGGTAGCGCGGCTGGTGGAGGCCGGCGGCGAGCTGGCGATCGGCGGTCTCGACCAGCCGAGCGTGCGGCGCGCCGATGGCAGCCTCGGCGCCGAGCCCGAGGGCGCGTTCGTCGCGCCGATCGTGCTGCGCTTCGCCGACGCGCGCACCCCGGAGGCGCACACGGTGGAGGCGTTCGGCCCGGTCGCGGCGGTGCTGCCGTACGCGACCGCGGCGGAGGCCGCGCAGCTCGTGGCGCTCGGCGGCGGCTCGCTCGTCACGAGCGTCGCCACGCACGATCCGGAGTTCGCGCGCGAGCTCGTGCTCCGGACGGCGGCCTACAACGGGCGCGTCCTGCTGCTCGACCGCGACGACGCCCGCACCTCCACCGGCCACGGCTCGCCGATGCCGCACCTGGTGCACGGCGGTCCCGGCCGGGCCGGCGGCGGCGAGGAGCTCGGGGGCATCCGGGCGGTGCTGCACCACATGCAGCGCACGGCCGTGCAGGGCTCGCCCGACATGCTCACCGCGATCACGGGGGTGTGGCATTCCGGGGCCGCAGCAACGGCGAGCGGGCCGCACCCGTTCCGCAAGTCGCTCGCGACCCTGCGGATCGGCGACCAGGTGCGCTCCAGCGAACGCCGCGTCACCCTCGACGACATCGAGACGTTCGCGACCTTCACGGGCGATACCTTCTACGCGCACATGGACGAGGAGGCGGCGGCCGCCAATCCGTTCTTCCCCGGACGCGTCGCGCACGGCTACCTGCTGGTGTCGTGGGCTGCCGGACTGTTCGTCGACCCGGCGCCCGGCCCCGTGCTCGCGAACTACGGCCTGGAGAACCTGCGGTTCCTGACGCCGGTGTCGCCGGGCGACAGCATCCGCGTCGCCCTGACGGCCAAGCAGATCACGCCGCGCGAGACCGACGACTACGGCGAGGTGCGCTGGGACGCGCGCATCACGAACCAGCGCGACGAGCTCGTCGCCTCCTACGACGTGCTCACGCTCGTCGCGAAGGAGTGAACCTGGCGCCGAGGGGCACGGTGACGTGCGCGCGCTCGGGGGGCGGAGGAGTGCTTAACGGGTGGGAGCGCGCAGGGCCAGGGCGAGGATGGTGTCGGCGAGCTCGTCGGGAGTGAGCGCGCCGGAAGGGTCGTACCACTCGGTGAGCGAGTTGATCATCCCGAAAAGCAGGCGGGCGACGACCGCGGGGTCGGCGTCGGCGCGCAGCGCGCCTTCGTCGCGGGCCTCGGCGACGAGCGCCGCGACGGCGTGGTCGAACGCGCGCCGTCGCTGCAGCGCGGCCCGCTCGACGTCGGTGTTGCCACGCACGCGCAGCAGCAGGGTCACGTACGGAAGGCGGTCGGCGAGCACGAGCACCGCCTCGCGGAGCACGAGCGCCAGCCGCTCGGCCGCCGTGCCCGATGCCTCCTCGGCCGCTCGCAGGGCACCTTCCAGCCCGTCGAGGGCTTCGTCGAGCGCGAGCGCGAGCAGTTCGTCTTTGGAGGCGACGTGGTGGTAGATCGCCGACTTCGACAGCCCGAGGCGCTCCGCGAGCATGCCGATGGACGTCGCATCGTAGCCGTGCTCGTTGAACGCGGCCACGGCGACCTCGAGGATGCCGCGCTGGTCGTAGCCGGGCCTGCCCCGGCGCAGGGGCTCGGCCTCCCGGGTGTCGGTCACCTGGACAGTGTGGCACGAACCGGGCGGGTACGCATATACTGAACGAACGATCAGTCAGTATTGATTACAGTGCCCCGGTTCGATGGAGAACACAGCATGACGAACACAGCGGAACGCACCACGGCGCCTGACGCCGGCGAGGCCCTCTTCCAGCAGCTCATCGCCTCCGACTCGCGCATCGAGCCACGCGACTGGATGCCCGACGCCTACCGCCGCACGCTCATCCGGCAGATGTCGCAGCACGCGCACTCCGAGATCATCGGCATGCAGCCGGAGGCCAACTGGATCAGCCGCGCTCCGAGCCTCAAGCGCAAGGCCATCCTGATGGCCAAGGTGCAGGACGAGGCCGGCCACGGGCTCTACCTCTACTCGGCGACGCAGACCCTCGGCATCACCCGCGACGAGATGACCGAGCAGCTCATCAGCGGCGCAGCCAAGTACTCCTCGATCTTCAACTACCCGACCCTCAGCTGGGCCGACATCGGCGCGATCGGCTGGCTCGTCGACGGCGCTGCGATCTGCAACCAGGTCCCGCTGTGCCGCTGCTCGTACGCGCCATACGGCCGCGCGATGGTGCGCATCTGCAAAGAGGAGTCGTTCCACCAACGCCAGGGCTTCGAGATCCTGCTCACGCTGATGCGCGGAACGCCGGAGCAGCAGCGGATGGCGCAAGACGCCGTGAACCGCTGGTACTGGCCGTCGCTGATGATGTTCGGGCCTCCCGACGCCGACTCCCCCAACTCCGCACGCTCGATGGCGTGGAAGATCAAGCGGTTCTCGAACGACGAGCTGCGGCAGCGGTTCGTCGGGATGCTCGTGCCGCAGGCGGAGGTGCTCGGCGTGACCTTCCCCGACCCCGACCTGCGCTGGAACGAGGAGCGCCAGGCCTACGATCTCGGCCCAATCGACTGGAGCGAGCTGCAGCGCGTGATCGCCGGAGAAGGGCCGTGCAACGCGCAACGGATGCAGCGCCGGCGCGAGGCCCACGACGACGGCGCCTGGGTGCGCGAGGCCGCCGTGGCCTACGCCGAGAAGAAAGCGAACGCTCGAGCGCGGGAGGTCGCCGCATGACCGACAAGGAGGTCTGGCCGCTCTGGGAGGTCTTCGTCCGTGCCTCCCGCGGCCTGAGCCACGTGCACGTGGGCTCGCTGCACGCCCCCGACGAGGAGCTCGCCGTGCGCAACGCCCGCGACCTCTACACCCGTCGCGGGGAGGGCGTGTCGATCTGGGTGGTCCGCTCCGACGCGATCACCGCGAGCGACCCCGATGCCAAGGACGCCTTCTTCACCTCGCCGGAGGGCAAGAACTTCCGGCACGCCACCTACTACACCGAGAGCGAGGGGGTGAAGCACCTGTGACCGACGACCGCCCGGCCCCGGCCGACCCCGCTACGACGGACGCAGCCGACCAGCACGGCCACGTCGAGCTCAGCGCCGTGACCCTGTCGGCCGAGTTCGTCGCCACCGAGGCTGCGGCCTCCCCCGACGCCGCCGAGTACGCGCTGTGGCTGGGCGACGACTCGCTGGTGCTCGCGCAGCGGCTCGGCTGGTGGATCTCGCGGGCACCCGAACTGGAGGAGGACGTCGCGCTGGCCAACATCGCCCTCGACCTGCTCGGCCACGCACGGTCGCTCCTGCGATACGCGGGCACGGCCTCCGACCGCTCGGAGGACGACCTCGCCTACTGGCGCGACGAGCAGGACTTCCGCTCGGCGCACCTCTTCGAGCAGCCGAACGGCGACTTCGCGCACACGGTCGTGCGGCAGTTCGCCGCCTCCCACTATCTCTTCGAGCTGTACGAGCGGCTGCGCGCCTCGGCCGATCCGGTGCTCGCCGCGGTGGCCGCGAAGGCGGTCAAGGAGGTCGCGTACCACTGCGACCACGCAGACAAGTGGGTGCTCCGGCTGGCTCTCGGCACCGACGAGTCACGCCGCCGCACCCTCACCGCGTTCGACGACCTGTGGCCGTACGTGGGCGAGCTCTTCCGCGACGAGCCGCTGATCGACCGGCTCCAAGACATCGCGCCCCGCCCGTCGACCCTGCGGGAGCCGTTCGACGCGTCGGTCGCCCCGATCGTGGCGGAGGCCGAGCTCGAGCTCCCCAGCACGTTCACCGCGACGGGTGGAGGCCGGGGCGGCCGGCACTCCGAGTACCTCGCGCCGCTGCTGGCGGAGATGCAGGTGCTGACCCGCGCGCACCCGGGAGCGACCTGGTGACCGGCCACGCCGCGGAGGCGGGACGGGCCTGGGCGGCCGCTGCGGCGGTGCTCGACCCGGAGGTCCCCGTGCTCACGATCGACGATCTCGGCGTACTCCGGGCCGTCACGGTGACCGACACGGGAGTCGAGGTCGTGCTCACCCCCACCTACTCCGGCTGTCCTGCCATGGACGCCATCCGCGAGGACGTCGTGCGCGCACTCGCCGCGGAAGGGTTCGGCGCGGTACGGGTGAGCCTCGCGCTCGCCCCGGCCTGGACGACCGACTGGATCAGCGACCACGGCCGCGCCGCGCTGCGCGATTACGGCATCGCACCGCCACCCGGCACCGGGCCGGTGCGGCTGACGCTGGGCGTCAAGTGCCCGCACTGCGACTCGCTCACGACGCACGAGGTCTCGCATTTCGGATCGACCGCGTGCAAGGCGCTCTACGTCTGCGACGCGTGCGGCGAGCCGTTCGACCACTTCAAGGCGCTGTGAGGTCCCGCTGATGGCGCGAGCGCGATTCCACACGCTCACCGTGGCCGAGGTGCGGCCGCTCACCGCGGCGAGCGTCGAGGTGACTTTCGCGATTCCGGAGAGCCTCCACGGCGAGTACGACTACGTTCCGGGTCAGCACGTCGCCCTGCGCGCCACCGTCGACGGACGGGAGCTGCGGCGCAGCTACTCGATCTGCCGGCCTCCGTCGCCCGGCGGGATCAGCGTCGCGATCAAGCGCGACCTGGGCGGGGCGTTCTCGACCTGGGCCACCAGCGAGCTGCAGGCCGGCGACCGGGTGGATGTGATGAGCCCGCAGGGCACGTTCACGATCGACCTCGGTGACCTCGACGGCACGCACGTCGCCGGTATCGCCGCCGGATCGGGCATCACCCCGTTGATGGCGCTCGCCTCGAGCGTGCTCGCGGCCTCCCCGACCAGCTCGTTCACGCTGGTGTACACGAACCGCACGGCGATCGATGTGATGTTCCTGGAGGAGCTCGCCGACCTGAAGGACCGCTACCCGTCGCGCCTGGCGCTGCACCACGTGCTGTCGCGGGAGCAGCGGACCGCTCCTCTGCTGTCGGGACGGATCGATGAGGAGCGGCTGCGCACCATCCTGGAGGCGCTGCTGCCGCCGAGCACGGTCGACGAGTGGTTCCTGTGCGGGCCGTTCGAGCTCGTGCAGCTCTGCCGCGACGTCCTGGAGACGTACGAGGTTCCGCGCTCGAGCATCCACTTCGAGCTTTTCACGACCGGCGAGCCCGGCGAGGTGCGCGGCGACGTCGGACACCCGGTGGTCGTGCACGACGGCGAGAAGACAGCCGAGATCGAGTTCACGCTCGACGGGCAGACCTCCACGGTGACCACCCCGGTCGACGCCAACGAGTCCGTGCTGAACGCCGCGTTGCGGGTACGGCCGGACGTGCCGTTCGCCTGCACCGGCGGCGTCTGCGGCACCTGCCGCGCGCGGCTGCTCTCCGGCGACGTGCGGATGACCGAGAACTACGCGCTGGAGCCGGAGGAGCTGGAGGCCGGCTACGTGCTCACGTGTCAGTCGCATCCGCTGACGGACACGGTGGCGGTGGACTATGACGTGTGAGACCGCGACGTTCGAGACCGCGACGTTCGAGACCGCGACGTTCGAGACCGCGACGTTCGAGGAGGGGCCGTGATCGACCTGAGCATCCACGACGGCATCGCACGCGTCACGTTGAACGCGCCGGAGCGGCTCAACGCGCTCGGCCCGGACGACCTCCGCGCCCTCGACGCCGCCTATACGGAGGCCGAGGCTGCGGGCGTTCGCGCCCTCGTGCTGCGCGGGGAGGGCCGCTCGTTCTGCGCCGGCCGCGACATCGTCGGGGTCGATCCTGCCACCGACGACGTGTCCGGCTACCTCGACGGTCTGGTTACGCCGCTGCTGCGGCGGATGAGCGCGTTCCCCGCCCCGACGTTCGCGGCGGCGCGGGGTGCGGCGCTCGGTGTCGGCCTCGGCCTCCTGGTCGCCACCGACGTGGTCGTCGTCGCCGAGGACGCCAAGGTCGGCTCACCGTTCGCCGCGCTCGGCGCCGCCCTCGACTCGGGAGGCCACTGGCTGCTGGTCTCGCGGCTCGGCCCGCACCGCGCGCTCGACCTCATCTACTCGGGGCGGCTGATCTCCGGGGCGGAGGCCGTGGCCGGCGGGCTCTTCAGCCGGGCGCTGCCGGCCGACCAGGTGGACGCCGCAGTCGACGAGGCCGCGTCGGTCGCCGCGCGCGGGGCGACGCAGGCCTACCTCGCGAGCAAGCGCATCGTCGCGGGCCTCCGCGACGGCAGCCTCGACCTGTGGTCGTCGGTCGCCGCCGAGACGGAGGCGCAGGTCGCGTTGCGCGACACCGCCGACTACCACGAGGGCTTCGCCGCCTTCCAGCACAAGCGCCCGCCACGCTTCCGCGGCCACTGACGCCATCTCTCCCGGAGTTGTGCACGCAACACGCCGGGAGAGTGCGTACACAACTCCGGAGGCGATTGACCTGTCGTGGCTGCGCAACAAGCTGCACGGCGCCGGCGACCGCCTGCCGGAGAACCACCGCGGTGCGCAGTACCGCATCGGCGCCCCCGCGGCGAAGGCGTAACCGACCCCGGGAACCGGCACGCCGAGCGCCGGGTTTCCCACCGGAGTAGACCAGGTGTTCTGTCTGCCCGCAGCCTCCCGGCCGCCGCACAATGCGCGTAGGGACGGGCATGGGCTTCGAAGATGTCCGTTCCACGCGGCGCCCGGCGTGCGGGTAACACGCCGGACGTCGCGGCTTGACGGCTCCGACGCCGCGCCTTCGTCACGAATGTCGCGTCACGCGCGCTGAAAGACGATATTCGTCACGAATGTCGAACAGCTGTGCTCGGCGTGATGTCGTCGGCGTCGGAGAGGAGGCGGCCGACCGCGGCGCGCGGGATCGGGATCCAGCTCGGCCGGTGCCGGGCCTCGTAGGTGATCTCGTACACCGCCTTGTCGAGCTCGAAGGCGGTCAGCAGCTCCGCGAACTCGCGCAGCACGTCTCCCGCTATCGACGCGTAGCCGTCGAGGTACGCCTCCCGCGCGTCGGCGGCCCAGGCTCGCGCGTCGACGGGAGGCTCCCGCTGGGCGAGCGACCCCGAGACGTAGTCGAACGAGCGCAGCATCCCGGCGACGTCGCGCATCGTCGCGTCCGGCAGTGCGCGCTCGGCGAGCGGCCGCAACGGCTCGCCTTCGAAGTCGATGAACTGCCAGCCGCGGTCGGGCGAGAAAAGCACCTGGCCGAGGTGGAGGTCGCCGTGGATGCGCTGCAGAACCGGAAGGGCCGCAGCCGCAGCCGCCTCGTAGACCTTCGCGATCGCGGCCCGCAGCTCCTCGACCTCCGGCACCTCGGTGGTCGTGATGGTGAGCCTGCGGAACATGCCGTCGAGAGCGGCCCTGACGTCCTCCGCCGCGGCCGGGCGGGTCGGGAGGACATCGGCCAGCAACTGATGCAGCTCTGCCGTGCCTGCTCCGAGCGCGAAGGCCCGCTCCGTGAAGTCCTCCCCTCGCTCCGCGGCGCTGACCGCGAGTTCCCAGCCGTCTTCGGCGCCGGGGACGAAATCCTGCATGAGGGCCAGCTCGCCCGCCGCTCTGCCCCCGTCGGCGCCGGGCCACGAGCCGGACAGCCAGCCGAGCAGGGCGGGCGTCCGCTCCGATCCACCGGCCGTGAGAGCGGCGAGCGTGGAGATGTCCGGGTTCTCACCGTCTTGGACGACCCGGAAGACCTTCACCAGCGAGAGCACGCCGTCTCCGATCTCGGCGACGATCGAGGTGTTCGACTGCTCCGCCGAGAGCCTCCGTGACGAGAACACCGGGATGGGTCCGCCCGACGAGTGGCCGGACGCCCTGGCATGCTCGCCGTCAGCGCTTCCCGCGCCCGTCATCAGCTCGGCGAGCGCCGCGACGTACGCCTCCTCGGCCGGTCCGTCGTACAGGTAGCGTCCGCCCGCCTCGCCGACGAACCCCGCTGGCTCGCCGTCACGCCGAACCCGCGCGACGAGCGGCACCTGGTACACCCGTGGCGTGCGCGGGGCGTCGTCGCAGAAGAAATAGGTGACGATGCGCGAGCCGTCGTCGGCCGTCTCCTGCGCCCGTTGCAGTTCGAACGAGCCCAGCAGGCGCAGCCGCGGTTCGACGGTCTTGGTCGAGTACCAGCGTTGGCGGCGCATCCATGCGCCCACCAGCTCCGTCAGTTCCGTCATGCCTGAACCGTACGCCCGTCAGCGCGATCCGACGATGACTCCGCGTGCGGCGAGGAACGGGTACGGATCTATCTGCACGCCGTTCACCCGTACCTCGAGGTGGAGGTGGCAGCCGGTGGAAGCGCCGGTCGAGCCGACCTGCGCGATCGGCTGGCCCGCCACGACGTGCTCGCCGACGGTCACCCCGATGCCACCGTCGCGGATGTGCCCGTATGCGGTCTCGACGCCGCCGCCGTGGTCGATGAGGACGAAGTTGCCGTAGGACCCGTTGGGGCCGGCATCCACCACGACACCGGCCGACGCGGCCACGATCGTGGTGCCGCAACCGGCGCCGATGTCGTCGCCGGGATGGAAGGGGGCCGTGCCGGCCGGCCGCGACGGCCGCGGGCCGAACGGGTCGGTCATCGGGCCGCGGGCGGGGAGCACCCACCCGATGGGGATAGCCGACGCGTCGACGGTGAGCGCCTGCCAGCCGGCGCCCGCGGTGAGCAGCGTCGGCAGCTGGTCCAGGGCCGCCGAGACGGTGTCCACCTGGAGCTGGGCGTCGGAGACCGCCTGCCGACTCGCGTCCACGTCGATGCTGGCGAGCGCATCCGCGGCGTGCTTCGCCTGGCTGCTCAGCGACTTCGCGGCCGCCGCATCGGCCGCCGCATCGCGCAACGCCGCCGTGCGGTCGTCGCTCAGAGTGCGCAGGCGCTGTACGGCGCCGAGCTTGGTGAGGAGGTGGCCGTTCGTTCCGAGGACGGCGGCCAGCGGGTCGTCGGTGATGCCCTTCCAGCCTGCGGCGCGGATGACGGCGGTCGCGAACGCCGCAGACGCCGCGGCATGCCTCTTCGCGGCTTTCGCCTGGGCGGCCAGGGCGTCCGCCGACGCCGTTGCCTGCTGCTGCTCGCGCTGCGCGGCGAGGTTGGCGTCCGTCGCATCGACCAGGGCCTGCTGCGCTTCGGCCAACTGACTGGCGAGCTGCGCGGCCTGCTCCGCGTCGGCGGTGTCGACCTCCGGGCTCGTGTCGACGAGGTCGGGCACCAGGAGGGGCACGTCGTCGGTGGGGGTGGGCGTCGGCGGAGGCGTCGGCGTCAATGTGGGCGTGGGCGTGGGCGTCGGTGTCGGTGTCGGCGTGGGCGTCGGCGTGGGCGTCGGCGTGGGTGTCGGCGCGGGTGATTCGGTCGATCCAGTTGGTCCGGGCGTCGGCGTCGGGTCGGGCGTCGGAGTGGAGGTGGTGCAGTCGTCGCCGGAGCAGTCGTCGGCCGCCGCGGGCAACGGCGCGAGCACGAGCCCGACCGCCAGTGCGAGCGCCGCCGCATACGCCAGTCCACGGCGCAGAGGCGTGCCGTCCGGGAGCGAGGCAGCGGGCCGCCGTCCACCAGGAGAGTCCGGCACGAGCAATGGCCCATTGCGAAGGAGGGACTCGGGGCGACGAGCACGACCTCCATCGCCGCGGCGCGGGCGTTCGCGTCGTGTCTGCAGTCTGAAGCGTGCCAACACGTCTCGCATTATCGAGCGAGCCCCCGGTCGGGCGCCGGAACGGCCCGTTCTTGCATCCTGTCATCCGCGCTGCCCGCGGACAATCCCTCATGGGGGGGGATCGGATGCGTCTCACAGCATCGGCACGCTAGCGTGAACGTTTGTGACCGACAGCACCGAGACCGTCCGACCGCGCCGCTCCACCCGCTCGTCCGGGTGGAAGGCGCTCCTGCGGGATGTCGCGATCATCTTCGTCGTCGCCGTCCTGGTCTCGTTCCTGATCAAGACGTTCGTGGCGCGATCCTTCTACATCCCCTCAGGGTCGATGGAGAACACGCTGCAGATCAACGACCGGATCATCGTCAACGAGCTGCAGCCCAACGTCTTCCCCCTGCAGCGCGGCGATGTCGTCGTCTTCAAAGACCCGGGCGGCTGGCTTCCGCCCACGGCCCCGCGCAGCGGCAACCCGATCCAGCAGGGCATCGGCGCCGTGCTCGACTTCGTCGGGCTCGGCGCGTCGGACAGCGACCAACACCTGGTCAAGCGTCTGATCGGGCTGCCGGGAGATCACGTGACCTGCTGCAACGCGCTCGGTCAGATGAGCGTCAACGGGGTCCCGCTCAAGGAACCGTATGTGCTGCTCCCCGCCGGCCAGCAGTCGGTTTCCGGCATATCGTTCGACGTCACCGTCCCGGAGGGCAAGGTGTGGGTGATGGGCGACAACCGCTACAACTCGGCGGACTCCCGTTACCACATGGCCGATCCGACCAAGGGTTTCGTCCCGCTCGGCGACGTCGTCGGGCGTGCCTTCGTGGTCAGCTGGCCGGTGAGCCACTGGTCGTGGCTCGACAACTACCCGGAGACGTTCGCAGGCACCGAGCGCAAGGAGCCCTAGCCTCACACGTGCTCTGCGGGTTCAGACCCGCTCCGCGCGCCCGAGCCGCCAGTAGCCCATGAACGCGACCCGCTGCCGGTCGATGCCGTGCCCGCGTACGAGCAGTCTGCGGAGGGTCTTGACGACCCCGGACTCCCCCGCGATCCACGCGTAGAATCCGCCGGCGGCGTTCTCGGGACGCTCCCAGAGGATCTCGCGGTCCACGTCGACCTCCTCCAGCTGCTGGACCTGGCCCGCTGCGGCCGCCGCGACCAGCTCCGGGCGCTCGGCGAGCCAGGCGGTCACGGCAGGGAGCAGGCGGCAGCCGTGCTCTCCGCCGGCCCGGGCGACCCAGGCGACCTCCACGTTCGGTCCGACGGCGAGCGGGAGGGCGTCCTGCTCGGCCGGCACCTCGATGAACGCGTGGGCGCGACGGGTCGGGGGGAGCGCTTCGAGGATGGAGGCGATGGCCGGCGCGGCCGTCTCGTCGCCGACGAGCAGCAGGTCCGTCGCCGTCCCCGGCCGCCAGTCGATGCCGACCCCGGAGTAGGGGCTGAGCGCGTCAGGGCCGATGACCACCAGCTCGTCTCCGACAGCAGCAGTGCTCAGCCAGCCCGCGGCGGGGCCGCCGTCGCCGTGCACGACGAAGTCGATGTCGACCCGACACTCCTCCTGCGAGACATCGCGGACCGTGTAGGTACGGAACGGGTTGCGCTTGTGCTCGGGCAGCGCACGCCACTCGTCGTACCAGTCGCCGGCGTCGAGCGGGCTGAAGCTGCCGTCCTCCAGCGGGAAGACCAGCTTGATGCGCTGGTCGAGACGCTCCGTTCCGAACGTCTCGAACGCGTCGCAGGTCAGGCTCACGCGCAGGAAGCCCGGGCTCAGCCTCCGGATGGCCGACACCGCAGCACGATACGGCCGGTACGCCGGACGGTCCGTGAGGGGCGGTGCGAGCGCGGTCACGTCGAACCTTTCGGGCCGGGGCGGGGTGAGTAAGGTGAGGCTACACTAACCGCCTTCGCGCGGGCCTGAGCACGCGACCTGAGCGCGCGGCCAGGCCCGGCCCGGCCCGCGGCGATGCTGGACGCTCGGGAGCCCGGGCAGTATCGTCGGCCGCGTGACGATCGTGCGGATCCACCCCGTTCTGGGCAAAGATGCACGCCTCGTCATCCTGATCACGGGCGTCCTCGCGGGCGCCGCCGTCGGTTTCCTGCACATCATCGACTACGAGGTGGGCAGCGACACCCAGCGCCGGCTGCTCAGCCCGCAGCTCTTCCTCTACGGTCCGGCCGCAGCCGGGGTCGGCTTCGTTGCGGCGGCCGCCCTCTACGCCTGGTTCGCCCGGGCACGCCCGAGTGCCGTGCACTGGTGGCGGCACGTCTGCGGCACGGCGAGCGCCTTCGTCGTCGCGTTCGCCGGCTACAGCCTGCTCTGGACCACCACACCCCCGACGTTCATCGGCCGGCTCAGCGAGCCGCTCGGCGCGGCTATCACCGCGGCGACCGTGGAGGTCGTGGTCGTCCGCCTCATCCGGTCCGCACGGAATGTCGAGAGCCGGCGCCTCCGTTCGACGTCCCAGTGAACCGACACCGATTCGAAAGGACCGAAAGACCGATGAAGTACATGATGTTCGTCATCACCGACTCTCAGCCCGACACCCAGACGGACGAGTCCGACGTCGACCTCTGGGTCGACGAGCTCGACGCGTCTGGCAAACGGCTCATCGGCGAGGTGCTGCAGCCGCAGACCGAGTCGCGCGTCGTGCGTGTACGCGACGGCAAGCGCTACGTCACCGACGGACCGTTCACCGAGACCACGGAGGTCATCTGCGGCTTCGACATCCTCGACGTCGACGATCTCGACGAGGCGATCGAGATCGCCTCCCGTCACCCCATGGCGCGCAACGGCCAGCTCGAGCTGCGCCCGTTCATGGTGTGGGAGTGATGCGGTAGCGGTGCTCCGGCCGCCCGGTCGCTCCGTAACGGAGCGCCACCTCCGCGACCCCACGGGCGGCCAGCGCCGCCAGATAGCGCTGCGCGGTCGCCCGTGAGACGCCGATGGCCACGGAGACCTCCGCCGTCGTAAGCTCGCCACCCTGCAACTGCTCGAGCACCAGTTGCTCCGTCGTTGACCGCGGCGCGGACGACGCGACATCGCCGGAGTGCAGGATGCGCAGCGCGCGCTCGACCGCCTCCTGGTCGGCGGACCGGTCGTCGCGGAGCACATGCCGAAAGCGCTGGTACGCGCCCAGGCGCTCCGAGAGCACACGCGCGTCGAACGGCTTGATGATGTAAGCCAACGCGCCCGCTCGGAGCGCCCGGCGGATCGTGGCACCCTCCAGAGCGGCGCTGATCACGAACGCGTCGCTGTCGAGCTCGGTGAGCAGCTCCAGGCCGTCGCCGTCGGGCAGGAAGACATCGAGGAGCACGAGATCGGGCGCCAGATCGCGCACGGCTGCGCGCGCCGCCCGCGCGGTCATGACGGGCTCCAGCGCGACGAAGCCGCTCCGCGCGTCGACGATGTCGCGGTGCAGCCCCGCGACCCGGAAGTCGTCGTCGACCACCAGGACCGTCAACTCCCCGCTCACGCCGTCACCGTCACATCGACGACGCCGGGGAGCCGGGCGCAGAGAACGGCGCCGCCTGACGTACCTCCCGGGTCGATGACCCAGACGTCTCCCCCGCGGCGGCGCGCCAGGTCGCGGCTCACCGGGAGTCCGAACCCGGTGCCGTGGACGCTCGCGGCGCGCGCATCGGTCGCGGCCAGCGCCGGGTCGAACGCCGACGCGGGATCGCGCATCCCGGTGCCGGAGTCGCCGACCGTCGCGAACAGGTCGCCCCGATCGTTCATGAGCTCCACCTCCACCCATCGCGGCTCGTCGCCGTCGACAGCCGCACGCACGGCGTTGTCGACGAGGTTGCCGACCACGGTCGCGACATCCTCCGGCTCGGAGATGGTTCCGGTGACGAGCGTCTCGGGCCCCAGCGACAGCAGCACGCCGCGCTCGGCCGCCTCCACTCCCTTCGCGCCGAGGAGCGCCTGAAGATAGGGCTCCTGCAGCCGGTCGGCGTGTTCGAGCGGGAACTTGAGCGGCCCCCGCGCGACGAGTTCGCCCACATAGCCGCGAGCGTCGTCCGGCCGACCGGCGTCGAACAGACCCGCCACCACGTGGAGGCGGTTGGCGAATTCGTGGCGTTGCGCTCGCAGCGCGTTTGTCATGGCAGCGACGGCGTCGAGCCGTTCGGTGAGCGAGACGACATCGGTGCGATCGCGCACCACGGCGACCGCGCCGACATCGAACCCGTCGCGCGTGACCCGCCGCGCATCGACGTAGAGGACGCGCCCTGCGACCACGGCCGTCAGTGTCGTCGGCTCCGCGGCGGCGCCGCGAGTGAGCGTCGAGGCCAGGGCGGGAGGCAGTCCCAGTGACTCCACCGGCGCTCCGAGCGGGTCGACCAGCCCCAGCAGCTCCGCCGCTCGGCCGTTGCACACGCTCACGCCGCCGTGGCGATCGACGGCGATCACGCCTTCGCCCACCCCGTCGAGCACGGCCGCGCGCTCGTGGAGGAGCGCTCCGAACTCCTCCGGCTGGAGCCCGAGGGTCAGCCTCGCCAGCCTGCGCCGGATCAGCATCGACGCCGCGGAACCGATGGCCAGCGCGACGAGCGCCGTCGTCCCGATCGCGATGAGTAGCGCCGGCGCCTCTGCGAAGACGCTGGCGCTGGCGAATCCGACGCTCACCTCCCCGACCGGCGTCGCCGTCCCCGGTGCGAGCACCGGGACCTTGGCGCGCGCTGACTCGCCGAGGGTTCCCGACTCCCAGGCGACAGACTCGCGCCCGGCCAGCGCGTCCGAGAAGCTCGTGCTCACCTGCTCCCCCAGCCTGCGTGGATCCGGATGCGCGAGCCGGATGCCCTGGTCGTCGGCGAGCACCACGAAGAGCGCTCCGGTGCGCACCCTGATGCTCTCGGCGAGGGGCTGGAGCGGACCTCTGTGGAGCGCCTCCGCCGCAGGAACCCCTGTCTCGGCGCTGTACGCGGCGACGGCGGTTCGAACGTCAGAGTCCTCCGCGACCGTACGGGCGATGGCGAGCGCGCTGCTCTGCGCGTCACGCTGGAGCTGCTGCACGCCGTGCCACGCGAAGACTCCCGCGCTCACCACGACGACCGCCGAGACCGTCGCGAGCTGCAGGAGGAGGACGTGGGACGCGAACCGCATGGTCCGAACATCGTATGCGCGCCGCGCGCCGAACCTCTGTTGAGCAGAACGAGCAAAACGGGATGATCGAGCTGATCTCCCAGAAACCAGCAATAACCGGTGCGATGGCGGCCGCTTCCGTATGGTGTTGATGGTCCCGCGGGGACTTTCCGTCCGCCTCGACGAAGGAGTCGACGTGCTCGTCATTCTCGGATTCGCCATGATCCTCGTCTTCATGGCCCTCATCATGACCAAGCGGTTGACGCCGATGGTCGCGCTCATCCTCGTGCCGACGATCTTCGGGCTGTTCGCGGGGGCCGGTCTCGGCATGGGCGACATGGTGATCGACGCGCTGAAGGGTCTCGCCCCCACGGCGGCACTGCTGATGTTCGCGATCATGTACTTCGGGATCATGATCGATGTCGGGTTGTTCGATCCGCTCATCCGCTTCATCGTGCGATTCCTGGGTGACGACCCGGCCAAGGTCGTGCTCGGCACCGCCATCCTGGCCGGCGCGGTCTCCCTCGACGGGGACGGCTCGACCACCTTCATCATCACCACAGCGGCGCTCCTGCCCATCTATCTGCGGCTCGGCATGAGCCCGGTCGTCCTGACGTGCGTCGCCGGCCTGGTCAATGGCACGCTGAACATCGTGCCGTGGGGCGGTCCGACCGCGCGGGCCGCCTCCGCGCTCAAGGTCTCGCCGAGCGACATCTTCGTCCCGATGCTCCCCTCGCTCGTCGTCGGGCTCGCGGTCGCTTTCGCGCTCGTCTGGTTCCTCGGTGTGCGCGAACGGAACCGGTTGCGGACGCTGACACTCAGCGACCCGTTCCTCTCCGAGCGGGCGAGCACGGAGCCCCGCACCTCGGGGCCGGAGGCATCGGGACGTCGTCGCTTCACACTGCTGGGCGGTGGCCCGCTCCTTCGCGGAGCCCAGTCAGCACCCGGCGCCCGCGGCTCGGTCGACACCACGGGGATCGTCACCGTGCGCCCGACCGCGACCGCGACGGCGACCGCGACGGTCGACGCCGACGCTGACGCTGACGATCGGATGTCCGGCACGGTTCTGGACCCGAACCGACCCACCCTCCGCCCGAAGCTCATCTGGCTCAACCTGATCCTCACCGTCGCGGTGATGGTCTTGCTGGTCGCCGACCTGTTCCCGCTCGCGTACATCTTCATGGTCGGTTCGGCGATCGCCCTCGTCATCAACTTCCCGAAGCTGCGCAGCCAGGCCGACGAGATCGTCGCGCACGCCCCGAGCATCGTCGGCGTGGTCTCGATGGTGCTCGCCGCCGGCGTGCTCGTCGGTGTGCTCAACGGCACCGGCATGGTGACGGCGATGGCCGAGTGGGTGGTGGAGGTCATCCCCCCGTCGATGGGGCCGTTCCTCGCCGTTATCACCGGGCTGCTCAGCATCCCGATGACGTTCTTCATGTCGAACGACGCGTTCTACTACGGCATCCTGCCCGTCCTCTCCGAGACCGCCGTGAACTACGGCATCAGCCCCGTGGAGATGGCCCGCGCCTCGATCATCGGCCAGCCGGTCCACCTGCAGAGCCCGCTCGTGCCGGCCATCCTGCTTTTGGTCTCCCTCGCGAAGGTCAACCTCGGCGACCATCACAAGAAGGTGCTGTGGCGTGCGCTCCTGGTCTCGCTGGTCATGCTCGCCGTCGGCGTGCTGCTGGGCGCGGTGCCCTTCGGCTGACCAGCGACAACCGCCGAAGGGCACGGGCGTAGACGTGCCCCTCAGGTCACCTCGCGAGCTCGGTGCGGGTGAGGGAGGTGGGGGTGTTGAGGAAGGTCTGCCAGGTGAGGTGGCCCCGGAGGGCGCCGGGGGCGGCCAGGTTGGCGTCGGCGCGGTAGGCGGCGCCCACCTTCCCCGGCAGCCCGAACCGCACGAACCGGCGCCGCAACCCGCGGGCGTCGGCGAACCGACGCAGCAGTTCCTCGGCCTCCAGCACCTCCGGTCCGGCGATCTCGCCGGCGAGACCCGCCGGCTCGCCGAGCGCGAGTTCCGCCAGCCGCGCGGCGACCTCTCCCGCGTCCACGGGCTCGAAGCGGATGCGCGGCGCGGGCACGACTGGCAGTCTCGTCATCCCGACCGCCATCCGCAGCACCAGCTGGTGCGCCTGCGCCGCCCGCAGCACCGTCGTCGGCACACGGGAGGCCGCGAAGATCGCCTCCACCTGCTCCTTGGCACGAAAGTAGCCGATCGGCATCCGCGCGGCCCCGACCACCGAGAGCGTCACCGCATGGCCGACGCCGGCGCGCTCGGCGGCCGCGAGGACATTCGTCGCGGCCACATCGTCGCCCTTCGCGCCGCCGGCCAGGTGGACGACCACCTCCGCCCCGGCCATCGCGTCGTCGAGGCCGGCCCCGCTCATCACGTCGCCGGCCACGTGATCCGCCGAGCCCTCCGGCGCGTGCCGGGTCAGCAGCCGAACCGACGCGCCCTGCGCCTCCAGCAGCGGCACCAGTCGGCTCCCGATCGTGCCCGTCCCCCCGGTCACCAGAATCCGTCCGCCCATGGTCTCCACCCTCCTGTCACATCGAGGCGCGCTGCCTCGTCGGTAGGGTGACGAGCGGACGACGGAGGATGTGACATGACCCAGCGGGACGAGACGGAGGAGCATAATCTGCTCGCCCGTCGTTTCGAGACCACGCGTCCGCGACTGCATGCCATCGCGACCCGGCTGCTGGGCTCGACTGCGGACGCCGACGACGCCGTGCAGGAGACCTGGCTGCGCCTCGAGCGCTCGGACGCGTCCGCGATCGAGAACCTGGACGCCTGGCTGACCACCGTCGTCTCCCGCGTCAGCCTCGACCAGCTGAAGAGCGCGCGGCGCACGCGCGAGCGGTCGTGGGAGGTGCTGCCGTGGCAGGACGAGCCCGTGTCCGAGCTCGGCGACCCGGCCGAGCTCGCCGCGCTCGGCGACCAGGTGAGCGTCGCGCTCCTGCTCGTGCTGGAGACGCTGTCACCCGCCGAGCGCCTGGCGTTCGTGCTCCACGACATCGTCGGCCTCCCGTTCGAGGAGGTCGCCGACGCACTCGACCGCTCGCCCGCCGCCGCCCGCCAGCTGGCCTCCCGCGCCCGTCGCCGGCTCCGGGACGCGCCGCCTCCCGAGCGCCAGGCCCGGCGCGAACAGCGCGGCGTGCTCGACGCCTGGCTGCGCGCGGTGCAGGAGGGCGACCTCTCCGCTCTTCTCGCTCTGCTCGACGAGGGCGCTGTATTGCACGCCGACTACGGGCGCGGCCGGCTGCAGACCATCGAGGGCGCCTCCGCCATCGCCGAGCAGGCGACGCTGGCCGCACGCCTGGCGCAGAGCTCCGTGCCGGTGCTCATCGACGGCCGCCCGGGTGTGGCCGCCGTCGTCGACGGCCGGGTGGTGTCGGTGATGGCGTTCGACATCGACGGCGGCCGCATCGTCGGGCTGGACGTGCTGTTCGACCCTGCCTGTCTGGCCGGCGCGCGGGTCTGACGGCGACCGCTACCCCCGCTCGACGACCTCGAACCGGTTCCCGTCGGGGTCAACAGCCTGGAACATCGCCGGGACGCCGGGCCAGCGCAGCAGCTCCCCCACCGCGACCCCGCGCCGGGTGAGCTCCTCGTGGGTGCTCCCTGCGTCCACACTCTCGAACCGGATGCCCGTCTCGACCCCCGCCGGAACGTCGTCACTCGACACCACGAGCGAGACCGACACCGCCGATCCCGGCGGCGCCAGCATGATCCAGCGCCCGCCCGTGGGCAGCGGCGCGTCCACGAGCAGCTCGAAACCGAGCGTGTCGCGATAGAACGCGCGTGCGACGTCCTGGTCCACGACCGGGATCCCGATGGTGTTGACCCCGGTGATGCCTGTTTCCGTCATGTGCGAATCCTCCTCCTGCCACGTGATGACCACAACGGAGGAGATCCGGCCTTCGCACTACCGGATCGCCTCCTTCGCCGACGCATTCAGCCTCGGCTCACGAGCGGCCGCACCTCGATCCCGCCGTGACCCTGTCGCGCTTCGGCGAGGGAGGCCGCGAGCGCGACCACCTCGTCACGGTCGTCGCCCTCGATCAGGTAGAACCCGCCGACGACCTCCTTCGCCTCCGAGAACGGCCCGTCGGTGGATCGCGGCTCGCCGTCCGCCCCCGTACGAACCGCCGTCCCGGTGGAGGTCGCCTGCAGCTCCCCCGCGGCGCGCACGCGGCCGGCCGCCTTCTCGTTGAACGCCCGGTGCGCTTTGTCGACCGCGGCGCGCTCGTCGCCGCTCAGCGTGCCCCAGCGGCTCTCGTCGCCGTGGATGAGGATCAGGTACTCGGTCATGTCTTCCCCTTCGTCGAATGTCCTGAACACCCTCACGTCGAACAGGGGAGGCGGTTTTCGACACCGGCCTCCCGGTTATACTGCTGACGTCCGGCCGTTCACCCGGCCCGGTGCTCGAAAAATGGGCACGAAGCCGCGCTCCGCTCGGCAAGCGCGCGAGACACATACGGATCATCGCACCTCCGTTCCGTCTCGAAAGGCACCCTCATGCCCTCCGTCTCCGCTCACGTCGCCACAGCTCTCGCCCACCACGTCGACCAGTCTTCGGCGTCATGGGCAACGGCAACGCGTACTTCCTCGACGCCCTCGAACGCGACGGGCGCCGTTGCGTACACCGCGATGCGCCACGAGGCCGGCGCCGTCGTCGCCGCCGACGCCTACTACCGGACGTCCGGGAGGCTCGCCGCCGCGACCACGACCTACGGCGCCGGTTTCACGAACACCCTCACCGCGCTGGCGGAGGCCGATGCAGGCGCACATCCCGCTCGTGCTGGTCGTCGGCGACGAGCCCACCTCCGGCCCGCGCCCCTGGGACGTCGACCAGATCGCGATCGCCAGCGCTGTCGGCGCGCGCACCTACACGGTCGGCCGCACCGACGCCGCGGCCACGACGGTCATCGCCGTCGAGCACGCGCTCACCTACCGGGTGCCGACCGTGCTCGCCATTCCGTACGACGTCGGCGACGCCGCGAGGCCGGCCCGGTGCCGGACGCGCCCGTCCCCGCCGCGCCCGCCCCGCTCGCGCCCGCCGGGCCGTTCTCCGCCGGCGGCGATCGCCGACGTCGCTGCGGCGCTCGCCGGCGCCGAGCGGCCGTTCCTCCTCGCCGGGCGCGGCGCCTGGATCGCCGGCGCCGGCGACCGCCCTCGGCGCTCTCGCCGACGCGACCGGCGCGCTCACCGCGGCGACCGCGCTGGGCCGCGGCGTCTTCCCGGACACCCGCTACGACCTCGGCGTCACCGGCGGCTTCGGCGCGGAGCGGGCGATGGAGACTGTGGGCACGGCCGACGTCGCGGTGGTGTTCGGCGCCTCCCTCAACCAGTTCACGATGCGGTTCGGCGACCTGTTCGCACCCGGCACCCGGGTCATCCAGGTCGACATCGCCCCAGCGGCCACCCACCCGCACGTGGGAGCGTACCTGCGCGGCGACGCCCGCCTCGTTGCCGAAGCCCTCGTGGAGGAGCTGCGCGCCCTCGGCGCGACGCCGTCCGGCTGGCGCGAGTCGGTCGACCTGGCCGACCTCATCGCCCGCCCGGCCGGTGGCGGCCTCGCCGCCGACGGCCGCCTCGACCCGCGTTCGGCCGCCGTCCGCATCGGCGAGCTGCTGCCCTCCGACCGGGTCGTCGTCTCCGACGGCGGGCACTTCATCGGCTGGGCCAACATGTACTGGCCGGTCGCCTCCCCCGACCGCATGATAATGGTCGGCACGGCCTACCAGTCGATCGGCCTCGGCTTCCCCAGCGTCGCCGGCGCAGCGCTGGCGCATCCCGAGTCGACCGTGGTGCTCACGACCGGCGACGGCGGCGGCCTGATGGCCCTGGCCGACCTGGAATCGGCAGTGCGCGTGGCCGGCGGCCGCGGCCTGGCCGTGGTCTGGAACGACGCGGCTTACGGCGCCGAAGTGAACCTGTACGGAAAGAAGGGTCTGGCGCAGGGCCCGATGCGCATCCCGGAGGTCGACTTCGCGGCTCTCGGAGCGGCCGTCGGCGCCGAGGGCGTCGTGGTGCGCACGCTCGCCGACCTGGAGGCCCTCGCGGAGTGGGCCGCACGCCCGGCGGGCGAGCGGCCGTTCCTGATGCTCGACCTGCGGATCTCCGGCGCGGTCGTCGCGCCGTACCAGGAGGAGATCATCCGCGTGAACTCGTGACGGGGGGACCGCGTCGCGATGAACTCCCGATCAGCATGCTGTTCGACCCCGACGACGATCTCCTCCCCGCCCTCTCCCGGAGCCGCCGACATTCGTCACGAATCGCGACATTCGTGCCACGAATATCGACATTCGTGACGAATGTGAGCGTCCGGAGAACGCCGCGACTCGATGAGGACGCGACGCTGTAACACAGAGCCGACTGCGGGGTTCGAACCCGCGACCGCTCGCTTACAAGGCGAGTGCTCTACCAGCTGAGCTAAGTCGGCAGTGACGGGAGCCGTCGCGAACCATCCTAGGGGATGCGCGACGGACGCCCCGGTGCCGGGAGGGACAAGCGGCGGGGGTCAGCTGCCCGCGGTCGGCGAGGGGGTCGGGGCGGATGTCGACGAGTACTCGTCGCCCTGGGCCTGCAGCACGAACGCTTTGAAATCGTCCGCGTTCGTGAGCGAGCCGGTGTACGGTTTGCCGTTCACGAGCACGAGCAGCGCGTTCGTCATCTTCTTGACGTCGGAGTTGGGGATCGGGCCGCTGAGCGCGCGGTCGCTCGCCGTGCCGACCCACGTCTTGAAGCGGCCGTCGTCGATGCACGCGTTCACATCGGACGCGGAGGCTCCCGCGGCCGCTGCGCGCTTCTTGAGCTCCTGGTCGCTCAGCCCGGGGCCGCCCTCGGCCGGTTGGTCCGCGAACAGCGACTCGTTGAACGCCCAGAACGACTTCGGTGAGTAGTTGGCGACGCAGGCTGCGGCGTTCGCCGCGCGCAGCGAGTAGCGGGTGCCGGCCGAGTGGCTGGTGTAGATGGCGACGGGGTGCATCTCCACCGTGACGGCGCCGTTCTTCACCAGGGGCTGCAGCTGCTTGAGGTTCGTGCGCTGGAACTGACCGCACAGCTTGCACAGGTAGTCCGAGTAGATGCGGATGTCGACGGTGCTGCCGGAGGGATCGGGAGCGCTCGCGACGGGCTTCGCGTCGGCGGCGAGCGCCGGGGTCGCCTTGACCTTCAGGCCGGATCCGACCACGACGCCGTCGCTGGCCATGTTCTTCGGGCCGGGGACGGTCGGACGGATGGCGCCCATGATGACGACGGCGACGATGGCCGCGACAGCGAGGACTCCAATCACGATGCCGCCGGACAGGAGGGTCTTGTTCCTGCGGTCCTTGCGTTGCTGGTTCGTGCGGAGCTGTCGGGCTTTCTCCCGGGCTGCCGCGCGGACGTCGCCGCTACGGCTCTCGTCGAGGTCGGTCATGGAACTCATATCTTCAGGAGGATCGGCTCTCGGGGTAGGCGGCGCTGTGCGTGGGGGGACGCCTCAGCGAGGACGTGCGGAGCGAGACGCAACCGGACGATCGTATTCCGGCAGTCTGGGAATAGACCAGACATACGCCGTTCGAGCTCCGCACACGACCTGCACGTGTCCCCCGAGAGCGGCACGTCAGGGTGATGACGCGGGTGGTAAAAGCACCCCTTCGGATGCCTTACTATGGGGGTCGTGGCATCGACGCCCCTGGACGTCGACGCCACGTCTATTCCATTCACAACGGATCGTCCGGCACGTACCTGCCGGTGAAGGAGACAAACAGAACATGGCGACTGTCACGTTCGACAAGGCGACCCGGATCTACCCGGGTGCCAACCGCCCCGCGGTCGACACGCTCGACCTCGAGATCGCCGACGGCGAGTTCCTCGTCCTGGTCGGCCCCTCCGGCTGCGGCAAGTCCACCTCGCTGCGCATGCTCGCGGGCCTCGAAGAGGTCAACGCCGGCCGCATCCTCATCGGCGACCGCGACGTCACCGACGTCCCGCCGAAGGACCGCGACATCGCGATGGTGTTCCAGAACTACGCGCTGTACCCGCACATGACGGTCGCCGAGAACATGGGCTTCGCGCTCAAGATCGCCGGCATCGCCAAGGACGAGCGCGCCGCCCGCGTGCTCGAGGCCGCCAAGCTGCTCGACCTGGAGCCGTACCTCGACCGCAAGCCGAAGGCCCTCTCCGGTGGCCAGCGTCAGCGCGTCGCCATGGGCCGCGCGATCGTCCGCTCAGCCCCAGGTGTTCCTCATGGACGAGCCGCTGTCGAACCTCGACGCCAAGCTGCGCGTGCAGACCCGCACCCAGATCGCGTCGCTGCAGCGCCGTCTCGGCGTCACCACCGTCTACGTCACGCACGACCAGATCGAGGCCCTGACCATGGGCGACCGCATCGCGGTGCTCAAGGACGGCGTGCTGCAGCAGGTCGGCACCCCGCGCGACCTGTACGACCAGCCCGAACAACGTGTTCGTCGCCGGCTTCATCGGCTAGCCCGGCCATGAACCTGTTCACGGCCGATGTCGTCGACGGCGGCGTCAAGTTCGGCACGCACGGTCGTCCCGATCGCGCGCGACGATCGCTCGCCGAGCGCCGGCAGACAACGTCACCCTCGGCGTCCGTCCCGAGGACGTCGACGTCTCCACCGCCGAGAGCGGCGGCATCCCGGTCGCGGTCGACCTCGTCGAGGAGCTCGGCGCCGACGCCTACCTGTACGGCCACTCGCGAGGTCGACGGCAAGCGCACCGACATCGTCGCGCGCGTCGACGGCCGCCAGCACCCGAACGCGGGCGAGACCGTCTACATCACCCCGAAGCCGGGCCACGTGCACCTGTTCCACGCCGGAGTCGGGCGAGCGCCTCGGCGACGCGGTCGTCGACTAGCCTGCGGAGCACGGCCCTGACTCTGCCGCGGTCCGTGCTCGGGCTGCGGCAGGTGCTCTACGCACCGCTCGTGCCTGGAGGCTCGTCATGGCCGGTTCGCTCCACATCACCGCGGCGACCGCCGACCCGGCGCTGCTCGACCTGCCGTGGGACCTCCCGCTGGAGGAGTGGCCGGACGAGCACATCGCCGCCCTGCCGCGGGGCATCTCGCGGCACCTCGTGCGCTTCGTCGAACCTCTCGGGCTACGTCATCGCCATCAAGGAGATCGACCGCCGAGATGGCGCAGCGCGAGTACGACATGCTCCGCACCGCTCCAGCGCCTCGACGTGCCCGTGCGTCGAGCCCGTCGCCGTCATCACCGAGCCGCGCCGACGACGGACGGCGAACGCGCTCGACGCCGCGCTGGTCACCCGGCACCTGCAGTTCTCGCTGCCCTACCGCGCGCTGTTCTCCCAGACGCTGCGGCCCGACACGGCGACCCGCCTCGTCGACGCCCTGGCCGTGCTGCTCGTCCGGCTGCACCTCGTCGGCTTCTTCTGGGGCGACGTGTCGCTGTCGAACACGCTGTTCCGGCGCGACGCCGGCGCGTTCGCCGCGTACCTCGTCGACGCCGAGACCGGGCGAGCTGCTACGAGCGGCCTCTCCAACGGGCAGCGCGAGAACGACCTCGAGATCGCCCGCATCAACATCGCCGGCGAGCTGATGGACCTGGAGGCCGGCGGCCGCGTCGACGAGGACGCTCGACCCGGTCGAGATCGCCGAACGGGATCGTCGCCGCGTACCGGTCGCTGTGGAACGAGCTCACCGAGCCGCGAGTCGTTCTCGTCGTCGCGAGCGCTGGCGGATCAGCCAACGCGTCGAGCGTCTCAACGACCTCGGCTTCGACATCGAGGAGCTCGCGATCACGACCGCCGACGAGCGGCACGACGGTCCGCATCCAGCCCAAGGTCGTCGACGCCGGGCACCACTCGCGGCGGCTGCTGCGCCTGACCGGTCTCGACGTCGAGGAGAACCAGGCCCGGCGCCTGCTGAACGACCTCGACTCGTACCGCGCGACCGCTCGGCAAGCGGGAGCTCGACGAGGAGATCGTCGCCCACGACTGGCTCGCCGCGCGTCTTCGAGCCGGTCGTCCGCGCCATCCCGCGCGACCTGCGCGGCAAGCTCGAGCCGGCCGAGGTCTTCCACGAGGTGCTCGAGCACCGCTGGTTCCTGTCGCAGAACGAGGGACGCGACGTGCCGTTGGCGGAGGCGCTGACCTCGTACATCAACGACATCCTCCGGCACCGCCGCGACGAGGCCACCGTCGTCGGGCCGCCCACCGAGACGATGAGCATCCCGGTGATCCGGCGCGCCGCCGGACTCGACGATGACGACGAGGAGGACGACTGGCGCTCCAAGGTCTGACTGCGCCGCTCTGTCGCTGTGCCGCCGGGCCGCGTGTCGTCTGGCCGCTGTGCCGCCGGGCCGCTGGACCAGCGCCGCACCGCTACGCTCTGATTAACCAGAACGAGGAGCAGGATGTCCGATCCCGAACAGCCCGGAGGCGTGCCGCCGCACCCGGGGCAGCAGCAGTATCCCGGTCAGCAGCAGTACGGGGCCGAGCAGCAGTACCCCGGTCAGCCCCAATACGGCGCCCAGCCGGGGTACCCGTACGCGTATGCTCCTGAGCCGCGCACCAACGTGCTCGCGATCATCTCGCTCGTGTCGGCCTTCATCGTGAGCATCGCCGCCGTCATCACCGGGCACATCGCGCTGGCGCAGATCAAGCGCACCGGCGAGAACGGCCGCGGGATGGCGTTGGCCGGCCTCATCATCGGCTACGTCGGCGTGGCCGCTGGCGCACTCTTCTTCATCGTGTGGCTCACGTTGGTCTTCTCGATCATGAGCCACAGCATGTCGACGTCGGGGATCTCGAGCTAACCGTCGGCCCCGGCACTAGGGTGTGTCTCTCAATTCTGCGGCGTAGCGAGCATGGTGCTGGTGGTCGTCTCGCAAGGCCGAGGAGGGAGTCGATTCGGGTTTCATCGATGACCGACGAGAACGCCGCGAGACGACCACCAGCACCAGCGCAGTAGCCGCAGAATTGGGAGACACACCCTAGCGCTTCGCGGCCGTGCCCTCCGCGCGCAGCTTCGCGATCTCGTAGAGGGTGACACTCGCCGCGATCCCCGCGTTCAGCGACTCGGTGGAGGCCGAGATCGGGATGGACACGACGGCGTCGCAGGTCTCGGTCACCAGTCGCGACAGCCCCTTGCCTTCGCTCCCGACGACGACCACGACCGGGCGGTCCGCGAACGACAGCCCCGGAAGCGACATGTCGCCGCCGCCGTCGAGGCCCAGCACGAAGACACCCGCTCGCTTGAACTCCTTGAGCGTCGCGGTGAGGTTGGAGGCCATCGCGACAGGGGTCCGGGCCGCGGCGCCCGCGGACGTCTTCCAGGCCGCAGCGGTCATCCCGACCGAACGGCGCTGCGGGACGATCACGCCCTGCCCTCCGAACGCGGCGGTCGAGCGGATGATCGCGCCGAGGTTGCGCGGGTCGGTGATCCCGTCGAGCGCGACGAACAGCGGCGTCTGCCCTCTGCGCAGCGTGAGGTCGAGCAGCTCGCCCGGGTGGGCGTACTCGTACGGCGGCACCTTGATCGCGACGCCCTGGTGCACCGCGTCACGGCCGGCGAGACGGTCGAGCTCCGGGCGCATGACCTCCAGCACTGGGATGGCACGGCTGGTGGCGATCGATAGGATCTCCTTCATCCGGTCATCCATCTCGATCCGGGCCGCGATGTAGAGCGTGGAGGCCGGGATCGCCGCGCGCAGCGCCTCCAGCACCGAGTTGCGGCCGGTGACGATCTCACTCTCATCTCCGGTCTTCGCCCGGCGGGCGGCACCGGAGGCTCCGCGCGGCGCGCCGTCGCGACCGCCGCGCTGCTCGGCCTTGGCCGCCGAGCGCTCCCGCAGCTGCTTGTTCTTGTAGGCGACGTGGTATTCGCGGTCCTCCGCCTTCGGGGTCGGCCCGCGACCCTCGAGGGCCTTGCGGCCGTGACCGCCTGTGCCGACCTGAGCGCCCTTCTTGCTCTTCCTCACGGCGCCCGCGCGGGGCTTGCCACCCGAGTTCTTCATGCTTCGATACTCCAATGCGACCCCGTCGGGGAGTCTTCGATACTGATACCCGCGGCGGTCAACTCGTCGCGGATGCGGTCTGCGGCGGCGAAGTCGCGCGACTGCCGCGCCTCCTGCCGGTCGTCGAGCAGCCGCTCGACGAGGGTTCCGAGCGCGTGCTCCGCCGCGCTCGATCCCGCGGAATGCCAGTGAGGCGACAGCGGGTTGATGCCGAGCACTTCGGTCATCGCCAGTATGTGGCCGCGCGCGTTCGCGGCGGCCTCCAAGTCTTCCGCATCCAGAGCCGCGTTTCCTGAGCGCACGGTGTCGTGGAGGACGGCCAGCGCCTGCGGAACCGCGAGGTCGTCGTCCAGCGCCTCGGCGAACGCTCCGGGAACGGTCTCGACGCCGCTGCCGGCGAACCGGGTGCCGGCGAGGCGGCGGTCGACGCGCTCGAAGAAGCCGGAGATGCGCTCAAGCGCGGCCTCCGCCTCGCTGAGCGAGCCGTCGTGGTAGTCGATCGTCGACCGGTAGTGGGCCGAGCCGAGGTAGTACCGCACCACCAGCGGCCGGGCCGCGCCGAGAAGGTCGGCCGCGTAGACGGAGTTGCCGAGCGACTTGCTCATCTTCTGCCCGTTGACGTGCACGAGCCCGTTGTGCATCCAGTACGACGCGAAGCCGTCACCGGCCGCCGTCGACTGGGCGAGCTCGTTCTCGTGGTGCGGGAACCGCAGGTCGAGGCCGCCGCCGTGGATGTCGAACTCCGGACCTAGATAGCGTCGCGACATGGCGGAGCACTCGATGTGCCAGCCCGGACGCCCGTCGCCCCACGGGGAAGAGAACGCCGCGGATTCCGGCTCGTCGCGCTTACGGCCCTTCCAGAGGGCGAAGTCGCGCGGGTCGCGTTTGGCGCGCGGGTCGGCGTCGGCCGCGGCCTCCATGTTGTCGATGCCCTGCCGGGTCAGCTCGCCGTAGGCCGGCCAGCTCTTCACGTCGAAGTAGACGTCGCCGGAGCCGTCGTCCGCCACGTAGGCGTGGCCGCGCTCGATCAGGCGCCCGATGATGTCCTGCATCTGCGGGATGCTCGCGGTCGCCCGCGGCTCGTAGGTGGGAGGCTGCACCCCGAGCGCCGTGTACCCGGCCGTGAACTCCAGTTCGAACCGGTATGCCAGCGCCCACCATTCCTCGGAGCCGCCCTGCGCCAGCGCCGTCAACGCGTTGACGAGGATCTTGTCGTCGATATCCGTGACGTTGCGCACGAGCGTGACGTCGAGCCCGCGGTAGGCGAGCCAGCGCCGCAGCTGGTCGTACACGAGGGCCGAGCGCAGGTGGCCGATGTGCGGCGACGACTGCACCGTCGGGCCGCAGACGTACATGCCCACCGCGCCGGGGCGCAGCGGCACGAAGTCGCGCAGTGCGCCGGCCTTGGTGTCGAAGAGTCGCAGAGTCACGGCCTAAGCCTACGGGGCCGCGCGCGCGGCGAGCGCTTCGTTGACCGGCGCGAACGTCACCCGGTCGAAGATCAGCT
Source organism: uncultured Actinomycetota bacterium (assembly GCA_963734315.1). Taxonomy (GTDB): domain Bacteria; phylum Actinomycetota; class Actinomycetes; order Actinomycetales; family Microbacteriaceae; genus Leifsonia. Next base: position 94,286 of record CAVTGP010000012.1, read on the forward strand.
CGATCCGCGTGATCGTGTCGCCCTCCACGGTCACGAGCTCCACGCACGGCACCGCGCCGGCCACCGTGTCCGTGACGAAGTCGTAGACCACGCACGCGCGGTCGCCGTCCGCGAAGACCTCTCGGATGTCGTTGCGGACCAGCGCGGGAAGCAGCCGCTTCAGCGCCCCGAGCCACTCGTCCCTGCCGAGCGTCCCGCCCGCGAAGATCGAAGACAGGTCGTCGGCGAGGAGGCCGCCGACCGTGTCGAGGTCGTGGTCGCCGACCGCTTCGATGTAGCGTCGCGCGATCGCCGCGCTCTGCGTCTGTGTCATTTCGCTGCCCGGGTCATGTCGATCCTCTCCACGCGCCAGGCTAGTGAGTCGACGGCCTCAGCGCAGCAGTGCGGTCGCGAAAACCGCGATCCCCTCGCCTCTGCCGGTGAAGCCCAGGCCGTCGGTGGTCGTCGCGGCGATCGAGACGGGCGCCCCGAGGATGCCGGAGATCAGCTCCTCCGCCTCCCGCCGCCGCGGCGCGAACGTGGGACGCCGGCCGATGATCTGCACGGACACGTTGCCGATGCGCAGGCCGGCCTCCTCGACCAGCCGGCGCGTCTCGGTGAGGAACACCTCCCCATGCGCCCCCGCGAACCGCGGATCACCCGTCCCGAAGACACCGCCGATGTCGCCGAGACCCGCGGCTCCGAGGAGGGCGTCCACGATGGCATGACAGGCGGCGTCTCCGTCACTGTGGCCCGAGAGGCCCGACTCGTTCGGCCAGTGCAGGCCCGCGAGCCAGAGCTCCGCCGACGGGTCGAACGCGTGCGTGTCGGTGCCGAGGCCGATGCGCGGCAGCGGCGGCAACATCTGCGACGGGGGCGCGACCAGGTCGTGCGCGCGCCGGAGGTCGCCCGGCGTCGTGATCTTGAAGGCCCGCGCCTCCCCCGGCAGCACCGTGACCGCGAAACCGGCCGCGGCGACCAGGCCGGCGTCGTCGGTCTCGTCGGTCGTCGCCGCCGCGTAGGCGGCCAGGAGCTGGTCGCGCGGGAATCCCTGCGGCGTCTGGACGGCCGCCAAGGTCGAGCGGTCCACCGTCGCGTGCACCGACCCGTCGGAGGCGATCCACTTGATCGTGTCGCTGACCGGCAGGCCGGGGATCACGCCGTGCCCCGACTCGACCACGGCCTCCACCACCGCGTCGAACAGCCCGGAACTGGTGAGAGCGCGGGCTGCGTCGTGCACGAGCACGACCTCCACGTCGTCCGCGAGCACGGCCAGCCCCGCGGCGACCGACTGCTGCCGGGTCTCGCCACCCGGCACGACGCGGGCAGGACCACCGAAGACAGCGACGGCGATCGCCGACGCCTCGTCGACACGATCGGCCGGAACCACGAGCACGGGATCCGCTGAGTGGCGCATGCCGCGCACGGCATAGAGCGAGCGCTCCAGCAGCGTCGGGCCGTCGAGCCGCACGAACGCCTTCGGCAGCTCGGCTCCGAGCCGCGTACCCGACCCGGCCGCGACGACGATGACCGCGACGCGCGGCCCGGTGTCGGTGTCCATGTCCCGAGACTACCGCCCGGAACGCCGACGGCCCCGCTGCTGCTGCAGCGGGGCCGTCGAACGCGAATGAATCGCGGAGCGGGTGAAACGCGGGCTAGGAGGCGAGCACCTCGTCGAGGAGGCTTGACGCCTTCTCGTCGTCCGTCTTCTCGGCCAGGGCGAGCTCGGAGATGAGAATCTGCCGCGCTTTGGCGAGCATGCGCTTCTCACCGGCGGAGAGTCCGCGGTCTTGATCGCGGCGCCACAGGTCGCGGACGACCTCGGAGACCTTGATGACGTCGCCCGACGCGAGCTTCTCGAGGTTCGCCTTGTAACGTCGCGACCAGTTGGTCGGCTCCTCCGTGAACGGAGCACGCAGCACCTCGAACACGCGGTCGAGACCCTCTTTGCCGATCACGTCGCGAACGCCGACGAGGTCGACGTTCTCAGCGGGGACCTCGATGGTCAGATCGCCCTGCGTGACGTTGAGCTTGAGGTACAGCTTCTCTTCACCCTTGATGATTCTTTTCTTGACCTCGGTGATCGTTGCAGCACCGTGATGGGGGTAAACGACGGTTTCGCCAACCTCGAAAAGCATAGATATGTTGTCCCTTCAGCAACGAATAGGATACCACACGAGGCACATGCTAAGGTTCGCCCCCGCGCCTCCGCCAGAGGGCCGGGAACGCCTGTCGGCATACGGTAAACTCGTGCTGAAATCCGCTTCGTACCAGGGCATCAGCGCGCCGTCGAGCGGAACGATTCGGAGGGTCATTCCAGTGAAAGCTCGCGTCGCGGCGTCCATCGTCCTCGCCCTGGCGGTCGCAGCCGGCACGGCCGGATGCGGTCTCGTCGCACCGCAGGCAACCACGAAGCACTACGACGCGAGCGACGGCGTGAGCGGCAGCGTCGGTTCGATCGACGTGCGCAACGCCTTCATCGTCACCGACGGCGTCGGCGGCACGGTCGGCAACCTCGTGGTCTCGCTGGTCAACACCGACACGAAGAGCCACCGCGTCGCCATCACCTCCGGCTCCTCCGGCTCCGCCGCCGAGGTCACCGTCGAGCCCGGCGAGGTCAAGGTCATCGGCAAAGAGCCAGACAAGGCATCCTCGAGCAACGTCTTCCTCACCCCGTTCGACGCGCTGCCCGGCAGCCTCTACCCCGTGTATTTCCAGTACGGCGACGCGACCGGCGTGAAGCTGCAGGTCCCCGTTCTCGACGGAGGCCTCCCCGACTACACGAGCCTGGTGCCGCCGACCATCCTGCCCGCGCAGAACTGAGTTCGGCCGGCCACCGGCCCGCACCTGCTTCGGCGTTCCAGCTGGCGGTCAGGCGTTGAAGCGGTAGCCGAGTCCGCGCACGGTGACCAGCATCTGCGGGTCGGACGGGCTCTCCTCGATGCGCGACCGGATGCGCTTGATGTGCACGTCGAGTGTCTTGGTGTCGCCGAAGTAGTCGCTGCCCCACACGCGGTCGATGAGCTGACCGCGCGTGAGCACGCGACCGGCGTTGCGCAGCAGCAACTCCAGCAGTTCGAATTCCTTCAGCGGCATGGAGATCTCGCCGCCCTTCACGGCGACCGTGTGCCGGTCGACGTCCATGCGAACCGTGCCGGCCTCCAGGATGCCGTCGTCCTCCAGCTCGGCCTCGTCCACGCGTCGACGCAGCACGGCGCGGATGCGCGCCAGCAGCTCGCGCGACGAGTACGGCTTGGTGACGTAGTCGTCGGCGCCGAGCTCGAGCCCCACGACGATGTCGACCTCGGAGTCCTTGGCCGTCAGCATGATGATCGGCACCGTGGACCGCGTGCGGATCTCCCGGCAGACCTCGGTTCCCGGGATGCCGGGGAGCATCAGGTCGAGCAGGATCAGGTCGGCTCCGATGCGGTCGAACTCGGCGAGCGCCGTCGGCCCGTCCTCGGCGACCGTCACCTCGTATCCCTCGCGCTTGAGCAGATACGCGAGGGGCTCGCTGAGGGCGGCCTCGTCCTCGACGAGCAGGATGGCTGTCACAGGTTCTCTCCAATCGGGGGACGCACGGTGGCCGCCTCAGGCAGCCGGATGGTGAAGGTGGAGCCGCGTCCGGGCTGAGACCACACCCGGACCTCGCCGCCGTGGTTCTGCACGGCGTGCTTGACGATCGCGAGTCCGAGCCCGGTTCCGCCGGTGTTGCGCGAGCGGGCCTGGTCCACGCGGAAGAATCGTTCGAATACGCGGTCGAGGTCGTCCTCCGGGATTCCTTCGCCCTGGTCGGTGACCGCGATCTCGACGACGCCGTCCACGGTGCGCACACCGATCCCGATGCGGGAGTCCTCCGGCGAATACTGGATGGCGTTCGCGATGAGGTTGTGCACCGCCGTCACGAGCAGCGCCTCGTTGCCGATCACACTGGCGTCCTTCTCGCCGCGCATGGCGATCTCGATCTGGCGGGCCTCTGCGGCGACGCGGTTCTGGTCGACCGCGGCCCGCACGACCTTCTTGGCCGAGAGCTGCTCCGCGTCGCCGAGGGCGTCGGCGGCCTGGAGGCGGCTCAGCTCGATGATGTCCTGCGTGATGCGGGCCAGCCGGGAGGCCTCCTCGCTCAGTCGCAGGGCGAACCGGCGCACCTGCTCCGGATCGTCCGACGCGTCGTCGAGAGCCTCCGCGAGCAGGCCCACCGCGCCGATCGGCGTCTTCAGCTCGTGACTGATGTTGGCGACGAAGTCGCGGCGAACCGACTCGAGCCGGAACGACTCGGTGCGGTCCTCGGCCAGCAGCAGAATGTAGCGCGAACCCAGTCGCGCCACCCGCACGCTCAGATGGATGTTGGCGTCGCCGAAGGGGCCGCGCGCGAGCTCGCACTCCTCGGTCACCGGCTCGCCCGTGCGCCGTACGCGGTCGACCAACTGCACCAGGTGCGGGTGCACGAGCAGCCCGTTCCAGACCAGGCCGATGGCGTGCGCGCCGGGGGAGGCTTTGATCACGTTGTTGGACGGGTCGACGACGACACCCGCGGACTCCATCGCGTCGAGCACCTGGTCGACGCCGTCGGGCACCGCGGGGTTCGACACAGCGGCCGCGTGATCTCCGCGCCGAGCGGCGATGTGGAGGATCCAGACGAACCCTGCGCCGACGGCCAGCCCCAGCCCGAGCGAGAGCAGCACCAACCAGGCGGAGTCCATACCCAAAGCGTAGGTGATCGGATCGGGCGCGCCGTGACCGATCCGCCTCTGCGCCGCGTGTTTTCGCGGGTACGTTAGACAGTGTTCAGGTGGACGGCACCAACCGTTAACCTCACGACGCGAGCATGCTCACGGGGTCAATCGACCTCCGTATTCCGCGTGCGCGCGCACGCCCAGGAAGGACCCATCCCATGCGCGAAGTTTTCCAGCAGGAGCTGGCCGAAGTCCAGGACCGACTGGTCGAGATCGCCGAGCTGGTCGTACGTTCGATCCGCAGCGCCACGGAGGCGTTCAACGAGTCCGATGTGAGCCTCGCCGAAGAGGTGATCGCCAACGACCACCGCATCGACGAGCTCACGGTGGTGCTGGACGAGCTGTCGATCCAGATCCTCGCCCGACAGCAGCCCGTCGCCCGCGATCTCCGCATCGTCGTCAGCGCGCTGCGCATCAGCGCGTCGCTCGAGCGGATGGGCGACATGGCCGAGCACATCGCGCAGCTCGCGCGGTACCGCTTCCCCGACAAGGTCGTGCCCAAGAGCCTCCGCTCGACGTTCGCCGAGATGGGGCGTCTGGACGTCCAGATCGCCGAGAAGCTCGCGGAGCTGCTGCGCACGCAGGACATCCGCCTGGCCGACGAGATCCGCAACGGCGACGACGACATCGACGAGCTGCACGCCAGCGTCTTCGACAAGGTCCTCGGCGAGACCTGGAAGGGTCAGGCCGTCGACACCGTCGATGCGACCCTCGCGAGCCGGTACCACGAGCGTTTCGCCGACCACGCGGTCTCCATCGCCAAGAAGGTCCAATACCTCGCCACCGGCGACTGGGCCCCCGAGGTCGCCGTCTGACCTGAGCCCTCCGGAGCTGTCAACCGCCGAGTACGCGGATTCTCTGCGTACTCGCATGAGTTCGGGCGTACTCGACGGTGGGTCCGCAGGGCGGGTCAGCTCAGGGGGACACGGGCGGCGACCCGGCGGCGCGAGCCGGGCGTGCACTCGACGATCGCGAGCTCGGAGAGGGAGGCGTGATGGCCGGGGGCAAGCGCGCCCACGAGCTGGTCGGAGGCGTGCGGGCGGTACCCGGCCCGGATGTGCCGCGGGTCGGAGATCACCGCGCCGTCGGCCTCCAGAGCCTCGACGCACATCTCGTGCAACGCGAGCAGCGCGGGCGACGGCCGGATCAGCGTGACCGGGACAGTGCGACGGTGCCCGAACGACGCCCGCGCACCGGCGACGATCGGGAGGCGCGGGCCGTGCGGCAGGCGCGCGGCCACGGCCCCTGCGTCGTGGACCGTCTCGAACGGCGGCACGATCGTGACGTGCAGCGGCCAGTCTCCGGCGCCGAACTCCCCCGGAACGACGACGTCGCCGCCGCGTTCCGGCAGGAACGCGACGACGACGAAGGAATGAGGGGCCGTGGCGGCTTCTGCCGGCAGGCTACTTCTTGCCCTGGGCGGCGACGGCGGCGGCTCCGGCCGCTGCGGCCTCGGGGTCGAGGTAGACGGCGGGCTCGATCGGGGCGAACGTCTCGTCGAGCTTGTAGACCAGCGGGATGCCGGTCGGGATGTTGAGCTCGGCGATCTCATCGTCCGAGATGCCGTCGAGGTGCTTGACGAGTGCGCGGAGCGAGTTGCCGTGCGCGGTGACGAGAACTGTCTTGCCCTCCGCGAGGCTGGCCGTGATGTCGGACTCCCAGTAGGGCAGCATGCGCGCTATGACGTCTTTGAGGCACTCAGTGCGCGGGAGGTCGTCGCCGAGACCGGCGTAGCGCGGATCGTGCGCCTGCGACCACTGGCTGTCGTCGGCGAGGGGCGGCGGCGGCACGTCGAACGACCGGCGCCAGAGCTGAAACTGCTCCGGCCCGTACTTCTCGAGCGTCTCCGCCTTGTCGAGGCCCTGGAGGGCGCCGTAGTGGCGCTCGTTCAGCCGCCACGACCGCTCGACGGGGATCCAGAGGCGGTCGGCCACATCGAGCGCGTAGTCCGCGGTCTGGATGGCGCGCGTCAGCACGGAGGTGTACAGGATGTCGGGCTCGAGGCCCGACTCGGCCAGCAGCTCGCCGGCGCGCTTCGCCTCGGCGACGCCCTGCTCGCTGAGCCGGACGTCGACCCAGCCGGTGAACAGGTTCTGCTGGTTCCACTCGCTGTTGCCGTGGCGGAGGAGGATCAGTGTGTGGGGAGCGGGCATGCGATTAATCTTGTCATATGCCGCCCTCGTCCTCCCGCGCCGTCGGCACGATCACTCGCGGCACGACCAACACGAACCGGCTGCGCCGTGTGGATCGCTGGATCGCCGCCCTCCCCGTGCTGCGCCGGACGGGCGATCCGCTGGTCGTCGACCTCGGCTACGGTGCGAGCGGCGTGACGGCTTTCGAACTCCAGCACCGGTTGGCACGCGTCCGTCCCGGCGTCGAAGTGCTCGGACTCGAGATCGACCCCGGGCGGGTGCAGGCGGCGCTCGCCCAGCTGGAGGAGGTCCGCGCGGGCAGCACCGGCTTCGATCCGCGGGCGCGTGTCCGCTTCCGTGTCGGCGGCTTCGAGGTGCCGTTGCCCGAGGGCCGGCACGCCGCCGTGATCCGGGCCTTCAACGTGCTGCGGCAGTACGACGAGTCGGAGGTCGCCGCCGCCTGGGACCGGATGCTCGGCAGGCTGCAGCTGGGCGGCGCGCTGGTCGAAGGCACGTGCGACGAGATCGGCCGGATCGCCAGCTGGATCACCCTCGACGCGACCGGACCGCAGACGCTGTCGGTCTCGCTGCGGCTCCGCGGGCTGGAGGCGCCGGGCGTCGTGGCCGAGCGGCTGCCCAAGGCCCTCATCCACCGGAACGTCCCCGGCGAGCGCGTGCACGTGTTCCTCCAGGACCTCGACCGACTCTGGCGCGTCCACTCGCCGCTGGCCGCGTACGGGCCGAAGCAGCGGTGGATCGCCGCGGCGCAGGGGATGCGGGACGCCGGTTGGCCGATCGTCGGCGGGCGCTCCCGCTGGCGGCTCGGCGAGCTCACGGTCGCATGGGACGCGGTGGCGCCGGTGTAGCGAACGGAGGAGATCTGGGCCGGCACGCCGCGCGACGGCAGCCACGGGAGGAGAGTGGCGCGTCCGGGGGCCGGATGTCCTCCGCTGCCGGCGTCAGCCGCGCGGCGTGCAACGGAGGAGGTCAGGGCTTCCGGAGGCCGAGTCTCCTCCGCTGCCTGCGATCCCGGGGCCGCAGTACGCGGACGTCCTCCGTTAGCGACTGTCGTCAGGTGCGCGGCGTGCGCGTGGTGGCACCGAGGCGCGGCAAGCGGGGGACGTGCGCCTCTGCGCCCGCCTCAGGCGGCACCACGACCTCCTGGGCCGCGGCGACGCGGGTGCCGTCGGCGTCGACCGTCAGCGTGGCCGCCGCGTCAGTCCCCCGCTTGACGACGGCGAGCGCGATCGGGCCGAGCTCGTAGTGCAGCGCGGACGAAGTGACCGTTCCGACGACCCGGCCGTCGAGGGTGACCTCCGCGCCGGCGACGGGATGCACGCCCTCCGACCCGTCGAGGTGCAGCATCACCAGACGCCGCGGCGGGTGCCCGAGGTTGTGCACCTTCGCGACCGTCTCCTGCCCGCGGTAGCAGCCCTTGGTCAGGTGCACCGCGGTGCGGAGCCAGTCGAGCTCGTGCGGGATGGTGCGCTCGTCGACCTCGGTGGCGAAGCGCGGCCGCCAGGCGGCGATCCGCAGCGCGTCGGCCGCGAGGGTGCCCGCCACGACCAGCTCACCCGACTCGACGCGCGACACGATCGACGCGAGGGCCTCTCGCGGCACCACCCGCTCGCTCCAGTTCCAGCCGGCGCCGGGGTGGTCGCCCGTGGCGTACTGGTGGCCTCCCGGTGTCACCGCGTGCCAGGGGTCGTGCCACACCAGCGGCACGCCGTGGGGCGCGGCGAGCGGCAGCGGAGGCTCGCCGAGCGTGCCGATCGTCGCGAGGGTCTCGGTGTGGTCGGCCAGTTCGACACGCAGCATGAAGCGCATCGAGTCGAGCCAGGAGAGGAGGCCGGCGGCCTCCGGGCGGTCGACGAGGAGCCACAGCGCCGTGCCGTCCTCGACCAGCCGGACGGCGTGCTCGACCCGACCGCTGACGTCGAGCAGCAGGGTCTCGGACGACTCTCCGGGCTGGAGGCCGAGGAGCGACTGACTGGTCAGCGAGTTGAGCCAGCTCAGCCGGTCCGGACCGGTGATCGAGAGGACCGCGCGGTCGGACAGGTCGACGATCGCTCCGCCCTCGACGAGCGTGCGCTGCTCGGCAAGCGGGTTGCCGTAGTGCGAGGGCACACCGCTCTGCGCCGTGTCGACGGCGCCGGGAAGCACGAGGAAAGGCGAGGCGGACACGTCAGTCGACCTTGGCGAGACGGGCCGACGCGTGCGTGCGGAGGTCGTGGCCGAGGGCCGCGATGTCCCAGGCCCAGAGCAGGTGCCCCTCGACGAGGCCGTAGAGGCGGGTCGCCGCGCTGTACTCTTTGGCGCCGGCGGTGCGCACGACGGCGTCAGTCGCCAGGTCGATGCGCGGGCCGTTCACCTGGCCGATGTAGAGCTCGCTGACACCGTCGGGGTGGATGATCGCCACATCGATGTCGAAGCCGCCGCTGGAGGCGCGCAGCGTCTCGACGGCCTGCGCGGTGCCGAACGGGCGCGCGCCCTGGCCGGGCAGCATCGCGGGGCCGGGGTCGCCCTCCACCAGCGTGCGGCTGAGCCGCCAGTATCCGGTCTCGGCCGCGAGCGGGGTGCGGCTCTCGTCGAGCACCCACGACGTGGCCGAGTAGTTGAGGTACGCCTCACCGTCATGGCTGAAGCTGATGCGCTGGCCGAACTCCAACTGGGTGTGCTCGTCGCCGACCGCGTAGTCGACGACGCCGCTCCCCTCCCAGACGCCGATCAACCAGGAGAGCGGGACGAGTTCGGCCGGAAGGTCGGTGGGGAGCTCGATCATGCCTAGCGCTGGCCGCGGAAGAGGTTGTAGACCACCACTCCGGAGACACCGAGGATGGCGAGGGTGGCCAGACCCAGCAGGCCGATGAAGAAGAGTTCGAGAGCGACGAGCATACGGCCAGTCTAGATCAGTGCCCGAGCGCGATGACGCCGAGGATCGCGCCGATGATGCCGAGGATGACGAAGCTGCCGGTGAGCGTCGTCGCGAGCCGGTTGACGAAGCCGTCCTTCTGCTGCGTCGCGAGCTGCGCTCCGAACGAGGCGACCACGCACACGCCGAGGGCAAGCGAGAGCCACGACGCGTACTGGACGGGGTGCGACAGAAGCGCGATCAGGATCCCGAGCACGAGGGCGAGCGCCCAGACCGCGCCGACGCTCCAGGCGACGGCGGCCCACGGCAGCGGCTCCGGTTGCGGCCCTGCGGCTGCGGCCGGGCCGAGCGGCCCCGGGTCCTGCGGCGTCTCGCTCATCCTTCCATTGTGCCCTGCGGTCGACGCGCGCGCTGCCCCTCCTGTCTCCTCACCGCTCCCTCACCCGGCGGGGGCGGATGCGCTGCGGTCCGGTGGTGCAAGCGTTTCCGGTAGCATTGCGGCACGAAGAGGGCAAGGAGGGAAAGGGTGGCGCAGCTGTTGATCCTCACCTCTGCGCCCGATGCCGAGGTGCTGCCCGCCCTCGGGCTGCTCAGCCACCGCACCCGTCAGATCCCCGCCGAGCCGGCATCGCTGGTCAACGCTCCGGCGTGCGATCTGATCTTCGTCGACGCCCGTCGCGACCTGGCGAGCGCCAAGTCGCTGTGCAAGATCCTCAACGACGACCGGCATCACGGTGCCGCTGCTGCTCGTGCTCACCGAGGGCGGCCTCACGGCGGTCAGCGCCGACTGGGGCGTCAACGACGTGGTCCTCGACGGCGCGGGGCCCGCCGAGGTCGACGCCCGCATCCGCCTCGCCATCGGCCGGCATGGCCAGGAGCAGCTCGCAGTCGAAGATCCAGGCGTCCGGCGTCTCGATCGACGAGGCCAGCTACTCGGCGAAGGTGCACGGCCGGCCGCTCGACCTCACCTTCAAGGAGTTCGAGCTGCTGCGCTTCTTCGCGACGCACCCGTCGCGGGTGTTCACGCGCGAGCAGCTGCTCGAGCGAGGTGTGGGGCTACGACTACTTCGGCGGCACCCGCACGGTCGACGTGCACGTGCGGCGGCTGCGCGCCAAGCTCGGCGACCTCGAGTCGCTGATCGGCACCGTGCGCAACGTCGGCTACCGCTTCAACGTCTACGAGGACGAGAACGACCGCCTGCCGTCCTCCGTGCACCCCTGATCCCCGTACCCCGGATCGGCCGACCGGCTACGCCGCCGACTGTTGTGCACACCCCGCTGTCGCGGTCGTTTCTCCACAGTTAACCGAGACTCGTGCCGCTCTCTGCTTCTCCGGTGCCATGATGGGGGACATGGACGGCGAGCGCACCACACTGGAGAACGGCCTACTCGACAACGGGCTGAGCGGCAGCCTGGGCAGCGACTTCGACGACGACTTCGCCCCCTTCATCTACGAGCCGGATCCGCACGCTGCCCGACGACCGCTACCTCGACCGCGAGCTGAGCTGGCTGGCGTTCAACCAGCGCGTGCTCGAGCTCGCCGAGGACCCGAGCCTGCCGGTGCTCGAGCGCGCCAACTTCCTCGCGATCTTCGCCAGCAACCTCGACGAGTTCTTCATGGTCCGCGTCGCCGGCCTCAAGCGCCGCATCGCCACCGGGCTCGCCGTGCCGACGAACGTGGGCCGCGCGCCGCAGGACGTGCTCGCCGACATCTCCGAGAAGGCGCACGAGCTGCAGGTGCGCCACGCCAGGGCCTATCGCGAGCAGGTGCTGCCCGCTCTCGACGAGGCCGGCATCACGGTCGTCGTCGTGGGACGAGCTCGACGAGGCCGACCGGGTGCAGATGCGCGAGGTCTTCTCGCAGCAGATCTTCCCGGTGCTGATGCCGCTCGCGGTCGACCCGGCGCACCCGTTCCCGTACATCTCGGGCTCTCGCTCAACCTCTCGATCCGCGTGCGCAACCCGCGCACCGGCAAGGAGCAGTTCGCCCGCCTCAAGGTGCCGCAGATGCTGCCGCGCTTCGTGCGCTCGACGCGCGACGACGGGCCTCGGCCAGGTGCGGTTCATCCCGCTCGAGGACCTCATCGCCAACCACCTCGAGCGACCTCTTCCCCGGCATGGAGATCCTCGACCACCACGTGTTCCGCGTCACGCGCAACGAAGACGTCGAGGTCGACGAGGACGAGACCGAGAACCTCATCCAGGCGCTCGAGCGCGAGCTGCTGCGACGCCGGTTCGGGCCGCCGATCCGGCTCGAGGTCACCGACGACATGGACGACGTCACCCTCGGTCTGCTGGTGCGCGAGCTCGACGTCACCGAGCAGGAGGTCTACCGCCTCCCCGCGCCGCTCGACCTCGGCGGCCTGTTCGACATCTGCCAAGCATCGATCGACCCGAGCTGCACTACCCGACGCACGTGCCGACGACCGCGCCGCAGCTGCATGCCGAGCGAGCCGAACGCCAAGCCCGACGTCTTCGCCGCGATCGCTCGCCAGGACATCCTGCTGCACCACCCGTACGAGTCGTTCGCGACGAGCGTGCAGGCGTTCCTCGAGCAGGCGGCGGCCGACCCGCACGTGCTCGCCATCAAGCAGACGCTGTACCGCACATCGGGCGACAGCCCGATCGTGGAGGCGCTGATCGACGCGGCCGAGGCCGGCAAGCAGGTTCTGGCCCTGGTCGAGATCAAGGCACGCTTCGACGAGCAGAACAACATCTCCTGGGCGCGCAAGCTCGAGAAGGCCGGCGTGCACGTCGTCTACGGCCTCGTCGGCCTCAAGACGCACTGCAAGCTCGCGCTGGTCGTCCGCGAGGAGAAGGGCGTCCTCAAGCACTACAGCCACATCGGCACCGGCAACTACAACCCGAAGACCTCGCGCATCTACGAAGACCTCGGCCTGCTCACGGCCGACGACCAGGTCGGCAAAGACCTCACCCGACTGTTCAACGAGCTCTCGGGATACGCGATCGAGAAGAAGTTCAAGCGTCTGCTGGTCGCTCCGCTGCACCTGCGCAAGGGCCTGCTGAAGCGCATCGACACCGAGGCGGCGCAACGCGGCCGCCGGCCGGCCGTCCGGCATCCGGATCAAGCTCAACTCGATCGTCGACGAGGCCATCATCGACGCGCTGTACCGCGCGAGCCAGGCCGGCGTCCCGGTCGAGCTCGTGGGTGCGCGGCATCTGCGGCCTGGTGCCCGGGCGTCGAGGGGCTGTCGCGAGAACATCCGGGTGCGCACCATCCTGGGCCGCTACCTGGAGCACTCGCGCATCTTCTCGTTCGTGAACGACGGCGACCCGCAGGTCTACATCGGCAGCGCCGACATGATGCACCGCAACCTCGACCGCCGGGTCGAGGCGCTGGTGCGGCTCGGCCGACCCCGAGCACCTCGCCGAGCTCGACCGCCTGTTCGACCTGGCGTTCGACGAGCGAACCGCCGCGTGGAGGCTCGGTCCGAGGACGGCGTCTGGACGCGGCACCACGTCGACGAGAACGGCGAGCCGCTCACCGACCTGCAGACCAAACTGCAGCAGCAGGCCAGCCACCGTCCACGCAGCACCCGTACGGGATCGAGGCGGTGAACCTCGCCATCTACGCCGCGGGCGCCGTGTGCTGGCGCGTCGTGGACGACAAGCTCGTCGTGCTCGTGGTGCACCGCACCAAGTACGGCGATGTCACGATCCCCAAGGGCAAGGTCGACCCGGGCGAGACGCTGCCGCAGACCGCGGTGCGCGAGATCCTGGAGGAGACCGGCCTGGCCGGTCGCCCTCGGCGTCCCGCTCGGCGTCTCGGCGTACCCGCTGGCCACCGGCCGCGAGAAGATCGTGCACTACTGGGCCGCGGAGGTCACCGAGCAGGCCATCGCGCAGTCGACCTTCGTTCCCAACTCCGAGATCGCGGCGATCGAGTGGGTCACGCTCAAGAAGGCGCGCGGTTACCTCACCTACGAGCGCGACGTCGAGATCCTCGACGCGTTCGAGGCGCTCGTGAAGCAGGGCATCACCTCCACGTTCGCCCTCATCGCGCTCCGACACGGCAAGGCCGAGCCCCGTGGAGGCTGGGACGGCACCGACGCGTCGCGCCCGCTCACGGACCGCGGTGTCAAGCAGGCGGCGGGCGACGTGCCCACCCTGCGCGCCTGGCGGCCGAGACGCATCATCACCAGCGACGCGGTGCGCTGCGTCGCCACGATCGCCCCGCTGGCCGCCGCCACCGGCGTCAAGCCGCGCCGGGAGGCCGGGATCAGCCAGGACGCGTACGAGGAGGGCCAGGGCGATGTCCGCAGGGTCGTCGGCAAGCGCGTGCGCTCCCGCAAGACCGCCGTGCTCTGCAGCCACGGGCCGGTGCTGCCCGAGATCCTCCGCGAGATCGCCCTCGCCACCGGGACCATGCCCGGCGGTTACCTGACCGACGCGGCGGACCTCGACACGGGCGGATTCTCGGTCGTGCACCTCTCGGCGACCAACCCGGCCTCGGGCATCGTCTCGATCGAGACGTACACACCGGTAGTGAGCTGACCTCCGCCGCTGCCGAACGGCGCGAGTCTGGTCCTCGGCCCGACACCGAACCGAGATCGTGTTCGGAGTCCCGATCCAGTACGTTAGATCTTAGAAGTTCTGCGCTTCGATTCAATACCAGAGTCAACCGGGGGATCCGATGAAACGTCATCTTTCCGCGCGCTTCGGCGTGCTCATCGCAGTAATCGGCATGATCGCCACCGGGGTCGTCGGCGCCACACCGGCCGTCGCCGTTCCAGCGGCCCAGCTCAGCGTGCAGCCTGCCGTCTACCATCCTGGGAGCTGGGGCACCGGCATCACGGTGAGCGGAAGCGGCTTCGCCGCGAACTCGACCATCACGCTCGCCGTCACCTACAGCCACGCCCTGCCTCTCGGCACGGCGACCACCACGACCGACGCCGGGGGCGCATTCTCGAACTTCACCTTCACGCCCGCGACCGCGCCGTTCGCCGCGGGAGTGAATGACAACCACTACGTCACGGCGACGGACGGAGCGGGAGGGTCCGCGACAGCCGCTCTCGACGTGCGATGGGCTCCGAGCATCTTCGCCAATGTGCTGCAGCTCCCGACCTCGTCGCTGGTCGACCCTGCCAGCGGGTTCGTACTCAGCCTCACCGGTTTGGATGACAACGAGGTCGTGACCGCGGCCGCGACGTACAACGGTGTCGCTGTCAGCGGCCTGGACGATCTCCGGGCAGGCCTTCGCGGCATCCTCACCACCGACTACTACTACCTCGCCGAGGGGACCGCCACCGCCGGCACGATCACCTTCACCTTCACCGGCGCGACCTCCGGCGTGGTTCTGACGACAACAGTGACGGTCACCGGCCCCGATGCTCCAGCAGCGGGCGGCGGGACGACCCTGCGCTTCGCAGCAGGCAACAGGACGTCGCCCGTCCCGGTTCCGGATGCGATGGGCACTCTGCCGGTCGTCGCCGGCTGACCGGTCCGCACACGGTGATCGGGGCGGGCGCCGTCGGCGCCCGCCCCGATCACCGTCTCCGTCCGCCACCCCCGAGGGGATCAATGCACACCGCCAGTCGAAAGCGACCCTGGATCGGCGCCGTGGCCGCCGTGTACCTCCTCGTGGGTCTCGCCCTCACCGCCTGCACACCAAAGGCACCGGCGGAGACGCCGGCCAAGGCGTCGGCGACCTCGCGAACCGCCTCCCCGACCACGACGCCTCCTGCGGAAGCGCTCCCGCCTCTTCCCCCGGAGCTCGCACCATCGGCGATCGCCGCGCTTCCCGCCGCCGTCTATGACGCGGTCATCCCCGGTCTTCTGGCCGCCCCGGCCGACCTCCGGTTCACCGCTGCCGGAACCGTGGCCGCCGACTCCGCCGTCTACGGCGCCGACTTCATCATCCCGGTGGCCCGCGTGCCGGCCAGGGACTTCCTGGGCAACCCGACCGTCGTCGTGCCGGTCGCCGCGAAAGGCGGATGGTCGCTGGTTCTCACGGCGAGCCGCCAGTCGCTCCCGTCGCAGGTGAGCACGGGCGCGACCGCCCCGGCCCAGACCGCGGCGTGGCTGCCGACCTCGGCGCTGAGGCCGCTCGGCGACCTCCCCTCGCGCATCGTCATATCCGTCTCCGCGCAGACCCTCACGATCACCGACGCGGCCGGGAACACGCTGCAGAGCTTCACGGCCGGCGTGGGCGCTCCCGCCACCGCGACACCGGCGGGCACGACCGGATACCTGCAGGCACGGTACCTCGACCCCACCCAAGGGCAGTCGGTCCACCGCATCCAGCTCACCTCACTGCACTCCACAGCGGCCGACGAGCCGTACGGAGGCTCGGACGGCGGACTGATCGGAGTGCACTACCAGGATGTCGCCTCCGGAGCAGTGTCACACGGCTGCATCCGACTGGGCAGCACGGCAATCGACGCCGTCGACCACCTGCCGCTCGGAACACCGATCAGCATCGTGGACTGACGCAGGACCATTGGGAACACGCACCAGCTAGCCAACCTGTGTTTACCTTCCGTTTACCAGTGCGGGGGACTCTGGACAGACACCGGGAATAGCGTCTCACGCGGGTCGCACCGACCCCGTCCTGTTGTTACTGATCCCCGGAAGGGACAACTGTGAAACTGAAGCGTCTCGGCGTTCCCGTGGCACTCCTCGCCGCCGCCGCCATCTCCCTCACCGCTTGTGCGTCGAACGAGGGCAGCACCCCGGCGACCACGACAGCCAAGCCGTCCAACCTGTCCGGAACGCTCAACGGCATCGGCTCGTCCGCTCAGGGCGCCGCCCAGACCGTGTGGATCGCGGGCTTCCAGGAAGCCAACCCCAAGGTCACCGTCAACTACGACCCGCAGGGCTCCGGCGCCGGCCGCAAGAGCTTCATCTCGGGCGCTGCCGACTTCGCCGGCTCCGACGCGGCCCTCAACGACACCGAGCTCGGCGGCACGTTCGCCGGCTGCGCCGCGAACAGCAAGGGCATCGACCTCCCGGTCTACATCTCCCCGATCGCGATCGCGTACAACGTCGACGGCGTGAAGGACCTCAAGCTCGACGCCGACACGATCGCCGGCATCTTCTCGGGCAAGATCACCACCTGGGACGACGCGAAGATCAAGGCGCTGAACTCGAGCGCCACGCTCCCGTCGGTCCCGATCACCGTCGTGCACCGCTCCGACGACTCGGGCACCACCCAGAACTTCACCGACTACCTCGCGGCGAACGCCCCGTCGGTCTGGACGGCCCCGGCCTCGCAGACCTTCCCGTTCCAGGTCGGTGACGCTGCCAAGGGCACCTCGGGTGTCGCGGACGCCACGAAGAACGCCAAGAACTCGATCACCTACATCGACGAGTCCGGCTCGGCCGGCCTCTCGATCGCTCAGCTCAAGGTGGGCGACAACTTCGAGAAGATCAGCGCCGACGGTGCTGCCGCCGTGGTCGCCGCCTCGCCGATCGCCTCGGGCCGCGAGACCAACGACCTGGCCATCCAGATCAACCGCAAGGACACCACGAAGGGTGCGTGGCCGCTCGTGCTCGTCTCGTACGTCGTCGCCTGCCAGGAGTACAAGGACGCCGCCAAGGCTGACCTCGTGAAGGGCTACGTCGACTACGTCATCAGCGGCGACGCCCAGAAGGCCTCCGCGGAGCAGGCCGGCTCGGCCCCGCTGTCGAGCGACCTGGCCTCCAAGGTCAGCAAGGCCGTCGCCAGCATCAAGTAGCACACTGGCCGCTCGGCCTGGACCGCTCCACGGTCCGGGCCGAGCGGCGCATCACCCTCACCCTCCGGGGACCCGATGAGAGAAAGCAACGAATGACCGCCGGAACCGCAGGAGCCATCAAGCCGAAGGCGAAGATCCGCCTCGGCGATCGCGTCTTCTCCACCAGCACCGTCGTCGCCGGTTCGCTGATCCTCGCCACCCTCGCCGCCGTCGCGCTCTTCCTCATCATCCAGAGCATCCCCGCCCTGTTCGCCGGCACGGGCGAGCTGCCCAACAACGCCACCAACTTCTGGTCGTGGGTCTGGCCGCTCGTCTTCGGCACCATCTGGGCGGCGCTCATCGCGCTCCTCGTCGCGACGCCGCTGTCGATCGGGATCGCGCTCTTCATCTCGCACTACGCTCCGCGCCGCGTGGCGCAGACCCTCGGCTACATCATCGACCTGCTCGCGGCGGTCCCGTCGGTCGTCTTCGGCCTCTGGGGCATCGCCACCCTCTCGTCGTTCGTCCAGCCGTTCTACGTCTGGCTCGGCCAATACCTCGGCTGGATCCCGTTCTTCGCGCCGCCGGTCTCCGGAACCGGCCGCACCATCCTGACGGCGGCCATCGTGCTCGCGGTGATGGTCATCCCGATTATGACGGCCATCTGCCGCGAGATCTTCCTGCAGACTCCGCGCCTCCACGAGGAAGCCGCGCTCGCGCTCGGCGCGACCAAGTGGGAAATGGTCCGCATGGCAGTGCTCCCCTTCGCCCGCAGCGGCATCGTCTCGGCGATGATGCTCGGCCTCGGCCGTGCGCTCGGCGAGACCCTGGCGATCGCGATGGTGCTGTCGCCCGCGCTCATCGTCAAGGTCGCCGTCCTGCAGGCGCAGAGCCCGAACACCATCGCCGCGAACATCGCGCTCCAGTTCCCGGAGGCCACCGGCCTCGGCGTCAACGCCCTCGTCGCCTCCGGCCTGGTGCTGTTCGTGGTGACCCTCCTGATCAACATGCTCGCCCGTTACATCGTCAGCCGCCGCGCGGCCTTCTCTGGAGCGAACTGATGGCCACCACCACCGCGACCGCGGTCCCCCGCCCGCTCGCCAACTCCTACACGGCCGGCAAACTGCCGCGCTGGACACCTTGGGTGATGCTCGTCGGCTCGTGGGTCGTCCTCGCCGCTGTCTTCGCGATGCTCGCCGCCAGCGGCGCCACCAAGGGCTTCAACGTCGTCGGCGCGATCTTCTTCGGCACCGTGCTCTTCGACGTGGCCATCTACACGACCTCCCTGCTGGTGGAGGGCAACCGCAAGGCCAAGGATCGCCTGGTCACCTCGCTCGTCGCCACCGCGTTCATCATCGCGCTGCTGCCGCTGATCTCGCTCGGCTGGACCGTCGTCGCGCAGGGCCTCGCCCGCTTCGATGTCGCATTCTTCTCGGAGTCGATGCGCAACGTCATCGGCGACGGCGGCGGCGCGCTGCACGCCATCGTCGGCACGCTGGAGATCACCCTGATGGCCGCGATCATCTCGGTGCCGATCGGCCTGCTCACCTCGATCTACCTCGTCGAGTACGGTCGCGGGATGCTCGCGCGCGGCATCACCTTCTTCGTCGACGTCATGACCGGCATCCCGTCGATCGTCGCCGGCCTGTTCGCCTACGCGCTGTTCGCGCTGTTCTTCGGCCCGGCGATCCGCAGCGGCTTCATGGGCTCGGTCGCACTGTCCGTGCTGATGATCCCGGTCGTCGTGCGCTCGAGCGAGGAGATGCTGCGGCTCGTCCCGAACGAGCTGCGCGAGGCCTCGTTCGCCCTCGGCGTGCCGAAGTGGCTGACCGATGCTCAAGGTCGTCCTGCCGACCTCGGTCGCCGGCCTCGTCACCGGCGTCATGCTCGCGATCGCCCGAGTGATCGGCGAGACCGCGCCGCTGCTGATCGTGGCCGGATTCACCGACGAGCATGAACTACGACCTCGTTCAACGGACCGCATGATGACCCTCCCGGTGTTCGTGTACACGCAGTACACGCAGGCCGCGGGCCGCACGCCCAGGCCTCCATCGATCGGGCGTGGGGTGCGCGCTCGCGCTGATCATCATCGTCATGCTCCTCAACCTGATCGCCCGGATCATCGCCAAGGCCTTCGCACCCAAGTACGGCCGCTGATCGCGATCTCCTCCGACTCACCCGAAGAACGCAGACAAGGAAACACGTGTCCAAGCGCATCGAAGTCAACGACCTGAACGTCTACTACGGCAAGTTCCTCGCCGTGGAGGGTGTGTCGCTCACCATCGAGCCCCGCACCGTGACCGCGTTCATCGGGCCGTCCGGCTGCGGCAAGTCCACCTTCCTCCGCACGCTCAACCGCATGCACGAGGTCATCCCCGGCGCCTACGTCGAGGGCGAGGTGCTGATCGACGGCAACAACCTGTACGGCGCCGGTGTCGACCCGGTGCTCGTGCGCCGCCAGGTCGGCATGGTCTTCCAGCGGCCCAACCCGTTCCCGACGATGTCGCATCCGCGACAACGTGCTGGCCGGCGTCAAGCTCAACAACCGTCGCATGTCCAAGACCGAGAGCGACGACCTGGTCGAGACGTCGCTGCAGGGCGCCAACCTCTGGAACGAGGTGAAGGACCGTCTGAACCTGCCGGGCTCCGGTCTGTCGGGCGGCCAGCAGCAGCGTCTGTGCATCGCCCGCGCGATCGCCGTCTCCCCCGACGTGCTCCTGATGGACGAGCCCTGCTCGGCTCTCGACCCGATCTCGACGCTGGCGATCGAGGACCTCATCGAGGAGCTCAAGAACGACTACACGATCGTGATCGTGACGCACAACATGCAGCAGGCCTCGCGCGTCTCGGACCGCACCGCGTTCTTCAACATCGCGGGCACCGGCAAGCCGGGCAAGCTCATCGAGTACAACGACACCAACATGATCTTCTCGAACCCCACCGTTCAGGCCACCGAGGACTACGTCTCCGGCCGGTTCGGTTGATCGGCCGCCCCGCAAAACGAGAGGTCCACGGGTTGTCCTGTAGGCCTCTCGTCATTGACGCCACCGGTGCGGTGCGGGGCGGGTCGTCAGGAGCTGATCACGACGATCGGCTTCGTCGTCGGCTGCTCCGCGCCTCCACTCGTTCGACGGTCATGACGACGGTGTCGCCGGCGGTCATCGTGCCGCTGAACACCCGCCAGGTGGCGAGCTTGCCGCTGGAGTCCATCGTTCCGGCCCGCGTCGCGGCGCCGTCGCGGATGTACCAGAGCTCGTAGGTCTTGCCGGCGGATTGCAACGCATCCAAGAAGATCTCCTGCGCGACCTCCCCGGCCTGCGCTGAGTCGATAAGGAGCCGGCGCACGAGGCCGAGTACGCGGGAGGCGGTCTGGTCGCAGAAGTCGGAGAACGCCCGTTGGTCGCCGCGAGCGGTGCGCAGCAGCAGGGCATCGAGGTCGGGCGCCGAGCCGCCGTCGGAGGCGGGGGTGTCGTCCACGAGCTGTTCTCCCGCGCTGATCGTCGGCCGCTGTCGTCGTCGACAGTAGACCCACTCGGCGGGATCGACTGCTTCTGGGGTACGAAAGAGCCGGACCGCAGAACGCCTCTCGGCGCGAGGCCGCTCGAAGCGGCAAGTATTGGAGCCCGGGGTTACTGCGGTCCGGCTTCGTCTATAGTACAGGAGGCGCGAGATGCCTTCACGCCGTGGCGTTCGCGGCCCGAGAACACCAGCCGGGAATACACCGGTCGAGGGCGGATCAGTCGAGCGAATCGCTGCGCCAGAGTCGTGCGCACGCCGTCAGCTCCTCCGCTGTGCTGGTGAAGCGCAGCGCGCGCGTGGTGAGCTCGCTCGCACGCTCCGGGTCGAGCGGGTCGCGATCGTCCGCGACGGAGAGGCACCCCGCCGCTGTCACCCTGCAGAAGGCGGCGGCGCGGTCGAGCGCGACCGCGAAATCCCCCTCGAACACTCCGCGGAGGATGCGGTCGGCGAGCTCGGTGACCTCCCCCGGTCCCGCCGGCGTCGGCGCCCCGGCGACCACCGGGTCGATCGACGCGATCACCTCGGTGCCGCGCTGGTAGAGCAGGGCGGTGCCGGCCGCGTCCTGCCGGATAAGCAGGCGCAGGAGGTAGATGCGCCAGAGCGCGCCGGGCAGACTCTTGGCGTTCGACCGCGACCACAGCTCGGCGATCGCGTCGATCCCATGCTCGTCGGTGTACGCGACCAGCCGATCCACGATGCCCGGATCGGGATCCTCCCGCACGCGCGCGAGAAGCGCTTGGGCGGTCTCATGGGCGACCTTGCTGATCTGCGCCGGGTCGTCCCCACCGAGGAACGCCTCGAACATCCCGCCGGGGAACAGGGTCGGCTTGTGATAGCGGTCAGACATCTCCCCATTCTGCCCCCGCACGGGGAGGTTCGGAATCCACGCTAGATTAGAGGGCGAGGGCCTCTAGCTCAGTCGGTAGAGCATCGGACTTTTAATCCGCGGGTCGTGGGTTCGAGCCCCACGGGGCCCACCCTTAAATTTGCTGGTCAGGGTACGTTTTTGCCTACGTGTCCTCAGGCAAAGAGACGCGCGTGGGTAAATGTGGGGCACGCTTCAACCGCCCCGTGGTCAAATTCGTGGGCACGCGTCGCGGTCAGCCCCTTGATTACCCGAAGCGAAGAAACGTCGACGGCTGCACCGAGTGAACAAGTGGTACGGTATCTTGTACCACTTGGAGGATTCATGGCCATCACCGCAAGCGAAGCGCGTAGCGACCTGTTCGGGCTCATCGAGCGCGTCAACCTCGACCAAACCGAAGTCGAGATCACATCCAAGCGCGGCTCCGCGGTGCTGATGTCCAAAGACGAGTACGACTCCCTGCTGGAGACCACCTACCTGCTCCGCTCCCCCAAGAACGCCCGCCGCCTCATCGATGCGATCGAGAGCGCCCGAGCGGGAAGCATCACCGAGCACGACCTGACCGGTGAGTGACCGCAAGCTCGCCTGGACCGCCGGCGGATGGGAGGACTACCTCTACTGGCAGGGACAAGACCGGCGGACGCTCAAGCGCATCAACCTGCTGATCGAAGACGTCCTCCGCGACGACCCGTTCGACGGCGTGGGTAAACCGGAACCGCTGAAACACGCGCTGGCCGGCGCGTGGTCACGACGGATCGACGAAGCCAATCGTCTCGTGTATCTCGTGGACGACGCCAACGTGATCGTCCTCCAGGCTCGCTACCACTACTAACGGGACACTCCCGAACATCCGGCCCCGGTCGACGTCGTGCCTCATCTTCGACAAAAACTCGGCGCGTTCGCACTATGCTCCATCGCGCACTACAACGCATTCCGTGGTGTCGTGTGACACGACACAGTGGAGGCCATGTGGATACGACGCAATTGCTCAAGGGAGTGCTCGACGTGGCCGTGCTGGCAGTGGTCCAGCACGAGGACGGCTACGGTACGGGTACGACATCGTGCGCCGGCTGCGGGAGGCGGGGCTCGGCGACGTCGGCGACGCGTCCGTCTACGGCACGTTGCGCCGGCTCTACACCGCCGGTGCGGTGTCCAGCTACATGGCCCCCTCGGAGGGCGGCCCCAACCGCAAGTACTACGCGATCAGCGCCGCCGGCCGCGAGATGCTCGCGCGCCAGAAGGAGACCTGGACATCGTTCGCGGCCGCCATGTCCGAATTGCTCGACCAGCCGCAGAACCTGACCGCCCTCCCGACGATCGGAGAACGATGATGCCCACGACCACCCTGCAGGACGAAGTCGCGGCGTTCGCCGCCGCTATTCGCGCGCATCTCGACGACCTCACCGACGGGCTGGAGTCGGACCTCCTCGAGCAGGCCGAGGACAACGACGGGACCTTCGCTGACACGGACGCCGCCCACTACGCAGCGGAGCTTCGGGCCTCCGCGGGCCTGCCCGATCGGCCGAGCCCGGCAGCTTTGTCGCTGCGGAGCCGCTTCTCCGGCTTCGCCGACCAGGCCAGGACGAGGGCGTCCGAGCTCGTGCGGTCGAGCCGGTTCGGGGCGTGGCTGGCCGAGCTGCTCCTGGCGTTGCGACCCGTCTGGTGGGTGTTCCGCGGCTGGGCGGTCTACGTCGCGGGCTGGACGTTCACCACAGGCGAGTCGCGGCTCCTGCCGAACAGCATCGCCGGCTGGGCTGTGCTCGTCGCGGTCGTGCTGGTCAGCGTCGAGTGGGGTCGCGGGAGGTGGCTGCCGCTGCGATGACTGAAGGGCGTCCGAATGCTCATGTCGGTCGTCGCCGTCGTCGCCGCGCCCGTCCTCGTCTCGGGAGTATAGGACGCCGTCACCAACTCGGCCTACGCCGAGCCGCAGTACTCCCCTCTGGGTCCGGTCGGCCTCACCCAGGACGGCCAACCCGTCACGAACGTCTTCGGCTACGACGCGGACGGAAAGCCGATCGAGCACCTCCAGCTCTTCGACCAGAGCGGTGAGCCCCTCGTCACGGTCGGTCGGGACTCGGTCACCTCCGACTTCGACTTCAACGCAGGCACGAAGAGCGTTCCGATCCCTTTCGCCCAGGCGGGGAAGAACTACGTCTGGAACGTGTTCCCGCTCCGGGAGGCGCCGCTGTCGAGCGATGGGCGGGTCGAGACAAGCAAGGCGCACGATGCCGCGCTGCCGTTCCAGTCGACGACACCGCTGAGCGCATACCGCCTTCCGACGGCCGGGCATACAGGGACGGCGGCGGCGATCGATCCTGCCGCGATCGAGCCGCCGCCGACAGTGTCCGTCGAGGTGACGGCCCCGGTACAACTCCTCACATCTTCGACGGCGTAGCCAGGTGCCGCGCGCTACGCGACCCGCTCGGCTCAGGCCACCGGCCCCCGGGCGAGTGTGACCGTGGCGGTGTGGGAGGCACCGGACGCGTCGGTCCAGGTGACGCTGACGCTCTGGCCCGGGGCGAAGGCGCCGAGCGCCGTGGTCAGGGCCGAAGCCGAGTCGATCGCGGTGCCGTTCACCGCGGTGATCGTGTCGCCTGCGGTGAGCCCGGCCGTCGCGGCGGGGCCGCCGTCGATGACACCGGCGATCGTCGCACCGGAGGTCGCGGCGCCCGAGGTTCCGCCGTCCGAGGTTCCGCCGTTCGAGGAGCCGTAGCCGAAGCTGCCGTCACCCGACCCGGATCCTGGCCCCGTGCTCGCGTCGCCCGCCGAGCCGACCTCCACGCCGAGGAACGCCGGGTAGCCGATTGTCACGGTCGAGGAGGCCTGGCCCGACTCGATCCGGCCGGCGATGGTCAGCGCGGTCTCGATCGGGATGGCGTAGCCCGCGGTGGTCGTTCCGCCCTCCTCGGCGGCGGTGTCGATGCCGATCACCTGGTTGGCGGAGTTGAAGAGCGGGCCTCCGGAGTCTCCGGCCTGGATGTCGGCGTCCGTCTCGATGAGACCGTTCAGCGTCTCCGAGGCGGCCGTCTGCTCGCCCTGCGTCGTGATGGTCTGGTCGAGCGCCGTGATCGTCCCGGGCGATGCGGAGGGCGTCCCTCCTGCGCCACCGGCATTGCCGACGCCCGTGACCGCGTCGCCGACGGTCGCGTCCGACGCGGTGTCGAGGGTGGCGGTGCTGAGGCCGGAGGCGTCGCTCAGCTGCAGGACGGCGATGTCGTCCGTGGCGTCGGTTCCCACCACGGCGGCGGTGTACTGGGCTCCGGTCGACACGACCGTCACGGCGATGCTGGTAGCCCCCTCGACCACGTGGTTGTTGGTGAGGATCTCGCCGCTCGAGGTCACGACGAGACCCGTGCCCGCGCTCTCAGCCTGGTCATACGTCAACTGGGAGGTGATGTCGACCACGCCGAACTCCTCCGCGGCGGTCGCGCTGGCCAGGGTGGCCGTTCCGGCGGAGTTCGAGGAGGAGCCGGAACCACTGCTGCCGGAGCCGTAGCCTCCGTATCCATAGCCTCCCGAGCCGTACCTGTAGCCGAAGCTGTTCTGCCCCAGGGCGGCGTGGATGCTCGCCGAGGAGGCGGCGGCGGACGTCGATGCCGCGGTGGCGGAGGTGGAGCCGCCCGCCGCGAGCCCGAACGCCGCGCCGACCGCGGCTGTCGCCGCGACCGCGGTCGACAGCACGATCATGCGTCGACGTCGGCCGCGCCGTGCGGCCGACCGCATGTCGACGGGCGGCACGCCGCCCTGGTGGTTCGTCGTACCCGTGGGAGCCCCATCAACAGTGTCCATGGCTCGTGTCCTCTCGGCTTCTCGCTTGATGGCCACAGCACACCGCGGCCGAGTGAGAGGCCCTCATGGACGACCTATGGCCTGGCCGGGAGAAACCCAGGGTTTGCTGTGAGGGAGGGAGGGAGGGAGGTCATGGTTGCGGGTCGGCCGGTCCTCCATCGTGTAGTCGAACTCCCCCGCGTAGTGGAACCACTCGCCGAGCAGCGGGCTCCGTCGGAGGTCGGCGTGTTCACGATCCGGAAGGTGACGTCCGTTCCGGACTCGGGAAAGAGGACGTAGACCCGACCTGTCCGCATCCCCTCATCCTCGCGGAGTCGGGCACGCTCACGCGGACCATCGATCGGAGGCCAGCCCGGGCGACCGCCACTCGTCCGCCGTGATCGCGTACTCCACCCCGCCGTGCTCGATGCCGGCAGGGCCGTCTGTGTCGTCGTGGAACGTGCGCGGGTACCACATTCGATGCGCGCCATCGTCGCCCGCGACCGCTCGTTGACCGTCATGGTCAGGGCGAACACGCGAGGGAGGCCGAGGCCGTCGAAAGCGTGGCGCAGCACCTCCCGCGAGCCTTCGGCCGCGAGGCCGCGGCCCCAGTGCCTTCGCAGCAAACCGGTAGCCCAGCTCCGCCTGCCCCTCGATGAGGTCGCCGTCCGCCCAGCCGACCGGCTCGAGCAGCCACCAGCCGACTAACTCGCCGTCGACGAAGCGGACCCAGAAGCCGAGACCGTCGACCGGTTCCGCCGTCGCCATCCGCATCCGATGGGCCGACTCCACCTGTTCGCGGGTGCGACCGTCACCGGTGAGATACCGCATCACCTCAGGGTCGGAGTGAAGTTCCAGCTCGAGCTCGAAATGCTCGTCGGCCAGGGGGACGAGCCGGATGCGCTCGGTCTGCAGCGCCGCCTGGGTCACCCGCTCATTCTGCTGCATGCGGACGAGCGCGCGTCGGCACCGTGCTCGCGCGGCCGGGCGTCACCTCAGGCGACCCCGGTGACCCGCCCCCGCTCCAGCACGTAGCCCACGGCAACAGCGCCGGCGATGCAGAGCATGATCGGGGCGAGCATGTCCGGCCCCTGGTTCGTGAACTCCATGACCAGGAGCAACGCCGTGAGCGGCGCCCGCATGGTCACGGCCAGGAACGCCGCCGACCCCAGGAGTGCGAACGCGGCGAGCGGCTCGCCCGGCCAGAGCAGCTGCCAGACGCCGCCCAGCGCCAGGCCCAGGCCAGCTCCGATCGCTAGCGACGGGGTGAGCGTGCCACCCGCGGCTCCCGCCCCGATGGTCCCGACCGTCGCCGCGGTCTTCGCCAGCGTGATCACGAGGATGACCACGACGGGCAGCGACGCCGACAGCGCGAGCTGGCCGAGCGACCGCCCGTTCCCCAGGATCGCCGGCAGCCACAGGGAGGCCACCCCGACGGCCGCGAAGACCAGCGGCATCACGATCAGGATGCCCCACGACTTCGGCCGGTGGTTCTGGGCCAAGCGGGTCAGGCGCACGAAGCCGACGGCGGCGAGCCCGATGATCGGTCCGGCCACGATCGCCCAGACGACGATCTGCGGGTGGAGGGGCACCTGCTCGACGGCGTAGAGCGGATTGGCCGGTACCACCAGCCGGGCCAC
Source organism: uncultured Actinomycetota bacterium (assembly GCA_963734315.1). Taxonomy (GTDB): domain Bacteria; phylum Actinomycetota; class Actinomycetes; order Actinomycetales; family Microbacteriaceae; genus Leifsonia. Next base: position 121,473 of record CAVTGP010000012.1, read on the forward strand.
CAGCGCCGCGATCGCCGAGGTGGCGAGCGCGGGCAGGACGGTGGCGAAGCTGATCTCGGCGAGCAGGATCTCGATCGCGAAGACCGCACCGCCGAAGGGCACGTTGTAGACGGCGGCGAGACCGGCGCCCGCACCGCACGCGACCAGGACGCGACGCTCGCTGGCGCTCACTCCCGCGCGCTCGGCCAGCCACGACGCCCACCACGCCGCGACCTCGCGCGGCGCGACCTCGCGGCCGATGGAGGCGCCGAGGCCCACGATGACCACCTGGAGGCCGGCATTCAGCAGTGTGACGAAACCGGGCATCCGCTTGCCCCCGACCGCGGCCTCCACCGACACCACCGCGTGGTCGGCTCGACGACGGCCCCAGGCGCGCAGGAAGTACCAGCCGACTGCTCCGACGATGCCGGCGACGACCAGGGCGACGACGCGGTTCACCGGCGGGGCATCGAGCAGACCCTCGAGGAACGTTCCCTCCGAGTAGCCGAATGCCAGGTGCTGGATGGTGTGGAGGCCCAGGTAGACCAGCCCGCCACCGACTCCCGCACCGACACCGACGAGCGCGGTCACGACGACGAGCCGGATCAGCCAGCCGGGCGTGGTGGGTCCTGGCTGGTGGCGGACGGTGGGCACGGAATCAGGCTATCGCCCGCCGCGGCGACCCGTCACGGCGCGGCCAGCGCGCCGACCGTGAGGAGGTTGACGGTCGTGGTCGTGCAGGCCGTGACGTTGCCGTCCTTGACGAACAGCGACTCGGTCGACCCCGGCGGGTACACGCGGAAGCCGTCGGCCTTCTGCGGCTTGCAGTCCGCCTCCGGGTAGTTCATGGCCTGGACGATCTTCAGCGGCGCCTGCGCGGTGCCGCCCGGCTGGAGGACGACGGTCGCGTGCGGGGCGCTTCGGTCGAAGTCCGCCGGGTTGCCGAGCTGCGTGCCGTTGCCGTTGCCCACGAATGACACGCCAGGCCAGCCCTGCAGCGAGCATTGGCCGGATCCATTGTTGGTGAGAACAAGGGTGACCTCCACGCTGCCGGCGGCACCGCCTCCCCCCTGACCGATGGTGCCGGTCAGGTCGGAGGTCGCGCACTGTCCCTCGATGGGCCGCGACGTGCTGGTTCCCGTCGGGCGCGGAGCGGAGGAGCCCGTGTCCGTGGGCGAATCCGAGGGGGTGGGGGAGGAGGACGGACCCGTCCCCGCGGCGCATCCGGCGACGCCCACGGCGAGCGCTGCGGCCAGCGTGAGCGTGACGGCGATTCGAGCGCGGGCTGGGCGGGAGGACACGGACATGCCCTATTATCAGCACGCCGTACCCTGGGCTCGCACGACGGCGCGCCGCCCTCCCTGCAGATGCCCTGGCACGATGGACCTATGAAACCGCTAGGACACTGGTTCGCCCGTTACTGGACGGTCTTCGTGCCGATCGTCGGCATCATCGTGCTCATCGCCTTCTGGTCGGTCGAACTGCAGGCGGTCGCGGTCGCGGTGATCGCCGTCGTGCTCGCAGGCACGGTGCTCGCGGCGGTGCAGCACGCCGAGGTCATCGCCCACCGCGTCGGCGAGCCCTTCGGATCGCTCGTGCTCGCCGTGGCTGTCACCGTCATCGAGGTCGCCCTGATCGTCACGCTGATGACGACGGGCAAAGACAGCGCGACGCTCGCGCGCGACACGGTCTTCTCCGCTGTGATGATTACGATGAACGGGATCGTCGGCCTCAGCCTTCTGCTGAGCGCGTCCCGCCGCGAGACGACCACCTTCAACGCGCAAGGCAGCGGAGCGGCGCTCGGCACTGTGACGGCGATGGCGACGCTCACGATGGTGCTCCCGACGTTCACCCAGGCCACCCCCGGCCCCGATTTCTCGACGAGCCAGCTCACGTTCGCGGCGATCGCCTCTGCGGCGCTCTACGCGATGTTCGTGCTCACACAGACCTACGCGCACCGGGACTTCTTCCTGCCGGTAACGCCCAAGGGCACGCCGCAACCCGAGGACTCCCACGCCGACGCGCCGTCGACCCTCACGGCGCTCATCAGCGTCGGCCTGCTCCTCGTCGCGCTGGTCGCGGTGGTGGGGCTCGCCAAGCTGGAGTCGACACCGATCGAGCGCGCCGTGACCGGGATCGGCCTCCCGCAGTCGTTCGTCGGCGTGATCATCGCGCTCCTGGTGCTGCTGCCGGAGGGCATCGCCGCGTCGAAGGCGGCGCGGCGCGACCGCATGCAGACCAGCCTGAACCTGGCGCTGGGGTCGGCGATCGCGAGCATCGGCCTCACGATCCCGGCGATCGCGGTCGCGTCGATCTGGCTGCCCGGCCCGCTGCACCTGGGCCTCGGCTCCAGCCAGATCGTGCTGCTGATGCTGACCGTCGTGATCAGCATCCTGACCATCATGCCCGGGCAGGCGGCGCGCATCAAGGGCGGCATCCACCTCATCATCTTCGCGGCGTTCATCTTCCTCTCGATCGCGCCGTGACCGCGCCGTCGCCCTCGTGACGGCATAGGGTGACGCCATGAGCGAGCGCGACCCGCGCGTGGATGCGTACCTGGCCGGCCTGCCCGCGTGGCAGCGGGAGGTCTTCGGCGAACTGCGGGAGATCCTCCACGAGGCGGACCCGGAGATCGAGGAGACGATCAAGCGCTCCGTGCAGCCGTACTTCGTGCTCGACGGCACCGTGGCCGCATTTCTGGCGACGAAGGACCACGTGAACCTGTTCGTCTACGACGGCGGCATCGTGCCCGACCCGAGCCGGCTCATCACCGCCGGCCACGACAACGCGACCGCCCGGACGATGGGCTTCCGGCAGGGCGACCCGATCGACCGCGAGGCGCTGCTGGTCTTCCTCCGCCGACTCATCGCCGACAACCGCGCCGGCGGGTGGCGGAAGCTCACCGGCCGGCGCTGACGGCCGTGTCCCAGAGCTGCTCGGCCGCGAGGCGAGCGGCGAGCGGAGTGCCGCCGCACAGCGCGGCACTCGCGGAGGCGCCGTCGAACAGCAGCGTCAGCTGCACCGCGAGGACGTGCGGCGACGCGGCGCCCGCCGCCTCGGCCTGGCGCTGGAAGTACGCGGTCAGCTCGCCCTTGAAGTGCTGCGCCACCCGGGCGGCCGGATGGTCGCGGTCACGCAGCTCGGTGGCGACGTTGACGAACGGGCAGCCGAAGTAGTCACCGGCCTCTGCGGCACGATGGAGGGCGTCGTACACGTGCAGCACGCGCTCCCGCGGCGAGCGCCCGTCGTCCTCGTCGCTGAAGTACCCCGCGACCACACGCGGCCCGTACTCCCGGAGCATGTCGGCGACGATCGCATCCTTGCTCTCGAAGTGCTGATAGATCGAGCGCTTGGAGACCTGGGCCTCCTGGGCGAGACGGTCGACGCCGACCGCGTTCACGCCTTCGCGGATGAAGAGTCGCGCTGCGGCGTCGAGCACGCGTTCCTTCGGCCGGGGGCGAGTGGAGGTCGTCGACGTCATGCGCTCGATTCTACGTGTGGGGTTGCGCAAAGTAAACCGACCTGTGTACATTGTCGGAAACAGATCGGTTTACTTTTGGAGGACCTCATGACAGATCTCACCGACAGCGTCGCACTCGTCACCGGCGCCAACCGCGGCCTGGGCGCCGCCTTCGTCGCCGAGCTCCTGGCACGCGGCGCGGCAAAGGTCTACGCCGCGGCCCGGCGCCCCGAGTCCGTCACCGTCAGCGACCCGCGCGTCGTCCCGCTCGAGCTCGACGTGACCGACGCGGACAGCATCCGGAGAGCCGCGGAGGCAGCTCCGGACGTGACCGTCCTGGTCAACAACGCGGGGATCGGCGTGAACCAGTCGCTCGTGACCGGGGACCTCGAGCAGATCCACCGCGAGTTCGACACCAACTTCTGGGGACCGGTGCTCGTGACCCGGGCGTTCGCCCCGGCGATCGCCGGCAACGGCGGCGGCGCGATCGTGAACATGCACTCCGCGCTCAGCTGGTATGCGATCGGCTCCTACAGCGCGACCAAGGCGGCGCTCTGGTCGGCGAGCAACTCGGCGCGCGTCGAGCTGGCGCCGCAAGGCATCCAGGTCGTCGGTGTCCACGTCGGCTATGTGGACACCGAGATGGCAGCGCACGCAGACGGTTACAAGGTGCCCCCGGAGCAGGTGGTGGCGGAGGCGCTCGACGCGGTCGCCGCAGGGGACGCCGAGGCGATCGTCGGCGAGACCGCGCAGCGCGTCAAGTCCGTGCTGCACGAGGACGTGCGCGCGCTCTACCCCCAGCTCGCGAGGTAGGAATCGCCGGCGAATCCCTGCGGGCGGATGCCCCACTGCGCCGTCCAGGTCTCGTCGGGCTCCAGCCAGCGCAGGCCCCGTCCGGTGTTGAGCGCGTTCGCCGGGGCCGTCATCGGCTCCACGGCGAGCGCGACCTCCCCCGCCTCCTTGGTGGCGAAGGCCCGATGGGTGAACAGCTGCACGTACGCGAAGGATGCGTCGCCCCAGAGCGTGACGGTCCGGCCGTCCACCGCGGCGAGAGTGTGCTCGACGGGGGCGGCGAGCTCGCCGAAACCGTCGTTCACGTCCAGATCGGCGACGACCCGCCCGCCGGAGAGGTCGTACGGGCTGCCAGCGACCGGCGTCTCGCCGACGACATTCAGCCGGTCGTCGGTCTCGAAGCGCGTGCCCGCGTGCACGGTCAGCGTCAGCTGCGTGGGCGGCACGTCGCCGATGCGCAGATAGGGGTGCGCTCCGATGGCGACGGGCGCGCTTCGGGCGCTGCGATTGGTGACCGTGTGCGTCACGGTCAGCCCCTCGGTGTCGAGCTCATGAGCGACCGTGGTGTCGAGCACGAACGGGTAGCCGGACTCGGGGTAGATGGTCGCTGCCTGGGTGACCGCGGAGTCGGAGCGCTCGACCAGCGCGTACGGACGGAAGCGCAGCAGGCCGTGCGAGGCGTTCCCGAGCGCCGGTTCGGTGATCGCCAGCCGCTGGGGCACACCGTCCAGCTCCCACACGCCGTCCTTCACGCGGTTGGGCCACGGCATCAGCACGATGCCGTCGGCGGCGGGGGGCGTGGAGTCCTCCGGGAACGGCTCGACGATGTCCGCGCCCCCGTAGCGGAGGGTGCGGATGCCGGCCGCCACCTGGGTGATCGTGGCGGTCAGATCGCCGAATTCGAGTTCGTACTGTTCTCCGGTCGGTGCGCGCATGGGGACAGCGTATTCCTCAGGCGATGGTCACACGCAAGCCCGTGGCGCGCAGCGCACGCACATCGTCCGCGTCGGCGGACTCGCCGGTGATCAGCCCGGCCACCTCATCGATCGCGGCGATGCGGCCGACGTGCGTGCGGCCGAGCTTGGAGCCGTCGGCGACCACGAGCGCTCGCCCCGAGGTCGCGACCATGACGCGCTTCAGGTCCGCCTCCGGCAGGTTGACGTTCGTGACGCCGCCGGTGGGATGCACGCCCGTGCAGCCGATGAAGGCCACGTCGGCGTGCACGCGCTCCAGCAGCACGGAGGCGAGCGGCTCGACGAGCGAGTGCTGCAGCGGCCGCAACGTGCCTCCGGTGACCACCACCTGGAACCGCGGGATCGCACGCTCCAGCTCGAGCGCGATCGTCAGCCCGTTGGTGATGACGGTCACGTCCTCCAGGTCGGCGCGGTCGACGAGCGCGCGGGCGATTGCCGCGGTGGTAGTCCCGACGTCGAGGAGCACGCTGCTGCCCGACGACACCAGCGCGGCCGCCGCGGCGCCGATGCGACGCTTCTCGTCTGCGGACGACTCGAGCGCCTCCTCGAAGCTCGCCTCACGCGCTCCTGCGGTGCGGAGCACTGCGCCGCCGTGGACCCGCCGGATGCTCTGCCGCGCGTCGAGGGCGTCGAGGTCGGTGCGCACGGTCACGTCGGAGACCTGGAACTCCTCGCTCAGCTCCGCGACGCGCACGAAGCCGGCCCGCCCGATCAGTTCGAGCATCCTCTCGCGACGAAGGGCGGCGGGCAGAGGTTCGTTCATACCGCAATGCTCCTGTGCTTGCGTTTTCTTGTCAATCCGTAAGGAATTGAGTACATTTGCTTTCGCAAACGAAAGGTAAGCATGGCCACCATCACGAAGCGCCCACACCGCCTCTCCGACGGTCGCGACCTGATCTACTACGACGACGCGGACTCCGCACTCGAACCGGAGCGCGCGATCGACCTCCGCGAGCCCGCGCCACGACCGGCGACCGCGACCATGCGACAGGACCCTCTCACGGGCGACTGGGTGTCCATCGCGGCTGCGCGGCAGAACCGCGTCATGCTCCCCCCGGCCGAGCTCGATCCGCTCGCCCCCGCGACTGCGGGCAATCCGTCCGAGATCCCGAGCCTCTACGACGTCGCGGTCTTCGAGAACAAGTCTCCGTCGTTCGGGCCGCTGCTCGACGACGCGAACCAGCAGGGGGGCCAGGGCGACCTCGCGACCATCGGCCTCGGCCGCACCCGCACCTCCGTCGGCCGCTGCGAGGTGGTCTGCTTCAGCCCGGCGACCAGCGGCTCGTTCGGCAGCCTCACCCCGACCAGGGCGCGAACAGTCATCGAGGCCTGGGCCGACCGCACCGCAGTGCTCGCCGCCCTCCCGAACGTGCGCCAGGTGTTCCCGTTCGAGAACCGCGGGGAGGCCATCGGCGTCACACTGCACCACCCGCACGGCCAGATCTACGCGTATCCCTACATCACGCCGCGCACGAGCGCGCTCATCCGGTCGCTTGAGAGCTACGGCCCGACCCTGTTCGCTGACCTCCTGGAGCGCGAGCGCGCCTCCGAGCGGGTCATCCTCGCGGGCGAGCACTGGACGGCGTTCGTGCCGTTCGCCGCACACTGGCCGATCGAGATCCACGTGCTGCCGCATCGCCACATCCCCGACCTGGCGGCGACCTCCGACGCCGAGCGCGACGAGCTCGCGACCCTGTACCTGCGCGTGCTGCGCGGCGTCGACGCGCTCTACGGCTCCCCCACGCCGTACATCGCGGCCTGGCACCAAGCGCCGGTCGACTCGCACCGCGACGAGATCCGCCTCATGCTGCAGATCACCTCTCCCCGCCGCGGCGCGGATAAGCTGAAGTTCCTGGCCGGCTCAGAGTCGGCCATGGGCGCGTGGATCGGCGACATCCCGCCCGAGCAGGCGGCCGCCGCGCTGCGGGAGGCCGTCGCCCGGGCCGACCGCGTGAACCCGGTGGGCGAGCTGCCCGCCGGCATCGCCGGCCTGGTCACGGTCCCGGACACGACCGCCTCCGACACCCCCGAAGGAAAGATCTCCGCATGACCGACCTGCGCACCGGCGTCCGTGACGACTTCGTCTCGATCTTCCGCCGCGAGCCCGACGGCGTCTGGTCGAGCCCCGGCCGCGTCAACCTCATCGGCGAGCACACCGACTACAACCTCGGCTTCGTCCTGCCATTCGCAATCAACCGACGCACCGTCGCCGCGCTCGGCCTGCGTGACGACCGCACGGTCCGCGTCGGCAGCACCTTCGCCGACGAGCTCGTCGAGATCGACCTCGACCGTCTCTCCCCCGAGGCGCTCGAGGGCTGGTCCGCCTACCCGCTCGGGGTCGCCTGGGCGCTCGGCGAGTTCGGCGCCGACCTCCAGGCCGTGCCCGGATTCGACCTGCTGCTCGACTCCAACGTCCCCGTCGGCGCCGGACTCTCCTCGTCCGCCGCGATCGAGGGCGCGACGGCGCTCGCCCTCGACGAAATATGGAGGCTCGGACTCGACCGTCGCACGCTCGCGCGCGTGGGCCAGCGCAGCGAGAACATCGTCGTCGGCGCCCCGACCGGCATCATGGACCAGTCGGCCTCCCTGCTCGGCGAACAGGACGCCGCGGTGTTCCTCGACTGCCGCTCCCTCGACGCGCAGACCGTGCCCCTCGGGCTCGAGGAGGCCGGGCTGACGATCCTCATCGTCGACACCGGCGTCACGCACGCCCACGCCACCGGCGGCTACGCCGATCGGCGCGCGTCGTGCGAGGCCGGCGCGCGGGCGCTCGGCGTCGAGTCGTTGCGCGACCTCGACGTGGACGACCTGCCCCGAGCCAGGGAGATCCTCGATGACGTGACCTTCCGCCGGGTGCGCCACGTGGTCACCGAGGACCAGCGCGTGCTCGACACCGTGCGCACCCTGCGCGTGAGCGGCCCCGCCGCCATCGGCGACCTGCTCGACGCCTCCCATGTCTCCCTGCGCGACGATTTCGAGATCTCGGTGCCGGAGCTCGACCTCGCCGTCGAGACGGCTCAGGCGAACGGCGCTGTCGGAGCCCGGATGACCGGCGGCGGGTTCGGCGGCTCGGCGCTCGCGCTCGTGCCGGCGGACACGCTCAGCCGCGTGCAGGTCGCCCTCGACGGGGCGTTCGCCGAGCACGGCTTCGGCCAACCGGAGCTGTTCACGGTCACCGCGTCCGAAGGCGCCCGCCGCGAGAGCTGAGCGCGACCGCCGCGAAAGCTCAGCGGCGGTCGACCGATCCTGCGGCGTTCATCCATTCGTCATGGGCCTTCGCCAGAATGGGACGATGAGCGATGCGGAGATCACCTGGCTGAATCCTGACACGGTTCAGATCCGTCAGCCCAAGTCGTCGCACTGGGAGGCGCCGTTCCTGTTCCTGCTCTTCGGGCGGGCGCGAGCACTCCTGATCGACACCGGCGCCACCGGTGACGAGCAGGTCTTTCCACTGCGCGCCACGGTCGACTCCCTCACCGACACGTGGCTGCGGCGCAACCCGGTCGTCTTCACGCGCCCCTACCCGCTCGTCGTGGCGCACAGTCACGCGCATCGCGACCACATCGCGGGCGACGCCCTCCTCGCTGCTCGGCCGGGCACGACCGTCGTCGGCACGACGCCGGCGCAGGTGATCGCGTTCTTCGGTTTCCGCTCCTGGCCCGACGAGACCGTGGAATTCGACCTGGGGCGACGCACCGTCGATGTGATCGGAGGCCCGGGTCACGAGCCGTCGGCCGTCGCCTTCTTCGATCGGGAGACCGGCATCCTCTTCACGGGCGACACGGTCCTCCCCGGTCACCTCTACGTGCGCGACCGCGCCCAGTACGTGGCGACGATCGAGCGACTGCAGCGCTTCCGCGACGCGCCGACCGCGCCCGTGCGAGAGCTGCGCGGGGCGCACATCGAGATGTCGGCGACACCGGGCGAGGTCTATCCGCCCGGGACGCTCGACCAGCCGGACGAGCTTCCGCTCGCGCTCGCTCCGCGCATCCTCGACCGGGTGCACTCAGCGCTCGACGACCTCCTCGGCGAGCCTGGCGAACGGGTCGTGCGCAAGCGGTTCGTGGTCGTGAACGAGTGAGCGCGGGCGCCGAGGGCACGTCGTCGTCACTTTTCGCGCCAGAAGCGACGACGACGTGCCGCAGAGCTTCGCGTGGCCCCTCTAAGGTGGAACGCATGACCCTCGTGACTCTCACCGACGGATCCGCCCCCAGCGTCGCCGCCGACGCGTTCGTCGCCGCCGGCGCCGTGCTGGCCGGGCGCGTGCGCCTCCTATCCGGCTCCAGCGTCTGGTACAACGCCGTGCTGAGAGCCGAGGCGGAGGAGATCGTCCTGGGTGAGCGCAGCAACCTCCAGGACAATGTGTCCTGCCATGTCGACCGCGGCTTCCCGCTGACCATCGGCGCCGACGTCTCCGTCGGCCACAATGCGGTGCTGCACGGCTGCACGATCGAGGACGGCGTGCTGGTGGGGATGCACGCGACCGTCCTCAACGGCGCCGTCGTCGGCGCCGGATCGCTGCTCGCGGCCGGCACGGTCGTGCTCGAAGGCGCGGTCATCCCGCCCGGCTCCCTCGTCGCCGGAGTTCCCGGCAGAGTGCGCCGCGTGCTTACCGACGACGAGCGCGCCGGCATCCTCCGCAACGCCGAAGCGTATCTGACCCACGTCACCGAGCACCCCGCCGGCTGATGCCGAGGGGCACGTAAACGCCCCTAAAACTCGCGTTTAGGGGCGTTTGCGTGCCCCTCGACGGTCAGGACGGCTCGACGGGAGCGGGCTCGCCGCCCGTGATGCGGACGAGCTCGTCGAAGGTCGTCGGGAAGACCGTGTGCGCGTGGCCCGCGGCGGCCCAGACCTCCGGGTAGCCGGCCAGGGCGACGTCGACGACCGTGCGCAGGCGCTCGGGATGGCCGAGCGGCGCGACGCCGCCGATCGTCTGACCCGTCGCAGCCTTCACGGTCTCGGGGTCCGCACGGCGGATGCGGCCGCCGAGCCGCTCCCCCAGGAAGGCGGTGTCGACGCGGTGAGCGCCCGAGGTCATGACGAGCAGCGGTTCACCGTCGATCGTGAAGACCAGGGAGTTGGCGATAGCGCCGACCTCCACGCCGAGCTCGGCGGCGGCCGAGACCGCCGTCGGCGTCGCGGACTCGAACCAGCGCACGCGCGGCTCGATCCCGGCCTCCAGGAGCGCGGCCTCCACCCGCTCGACCGCGGGGTGGCTGCTCTCGGCGGCTGCGTCGGTCATGCCAGCGCCCGCTCCGCCGACTCGACGACGTTCTGCAGCAGCAGCGCGCGGGTCATCGGTCCGACGCCGCCGGGGTTGGGCGAGACCCACGAGGCCACGTCGGCGACATCCGCCGCCACGTCGCCGGCCACGATGCTCTTGCCGGTGACCGGGTCCTCCACGCGGCTCACGCCCACGTCGAGCACCACGGCACCCGGCTTGACGTTGGCGGCCGTAACCAGGCCGGCGACTCCGGCTGCGGCGACGATGATGTCGGCGCGGCGCAGGTGCGCGTCCAGGTCGACGGTGCCGGTGTGGGTCAGAGTGACCGTGGCGTTGTACTCGCGGCGGGTGAGCAGAGAGCCGATCGCCCGGCCCACGGTCACCCCGCGTCCGACGACCACGACGTCTCTGCCCTTCAGGTCGATCCCGTGGCGCAGCATCAGGTCGATCACACCGCGCGGCGTGCACGGCAGCGGCGTCGTGATCGGGCGGTTGACGTTGAGCACGAGGCGGCCGAGGTTCGTGGGGTGGAGGCCGTCCGCGTCCTTGGCGGGGTCGACGAGCTCCAGGATGGCGTCCGTGTCGATGTGCGGCGGCAGCGGCAGCTGCACGATGAAGCCCGTGCAGTCGGGGTCGCCGTTCAGCTCCTCGACCACGGCCTCCAGCTCGGCCTGCGAGGTGCCCGCCGGCAGGTCGCGGCGAATCGAGGCGATGCCCACCTCAGCGCAATCGCGGTGCTTTCCCGCGACGTACCACTGCGACCCCGGGTCGTCTCCGACCAGGATCGTGCCGAGCCCGGGCACGACGCCCTGCTCGCGCAGCGCGCTGACGCGCTCCTTCAGCTCCGCCTTGATCTCGGCGGCTGTCGCCTTGCCATCCAGAATCTTCGCCGTCACGCCGGCCTCCACACTCGATACGAACCGTCGAGCGGGCGGAGAATCCGCCCACTCGACGGTTTTTGGCTGATTGTTCGCCGTCTCGGCGGCCGCGGTCAGATCGAGGAGGGGAGCTCGACCTGGACGGCGTCCTGGCCGGACGCGGTCAGTCCCGGGTAGAGCGGGAACGCCGCGGTGAGCACGTCCACCCGGGAGCGCAGCGCCTTCACGTCAGCGCCGGGGCGCAGCGCGAGAGCGATGATGTCGGCCACCTCGGTGAACTCGACATCGCCGAAACCGCGGGTCGCGAGGGCCGGCGTGCCGATGCGGAGGCCGGAGGTGACCATCGGCGGGCGCGGGTCGAACGGCACCGCGTTGCGGTTGACCGTGATGCCGACCTCGTGGAGGACGTCCTCCGCCTGCTGACCGTCGAGCTCCGAGGTGCGCAGGTCGGCCAGCACGAGGTGTACGTCGGTGCCACCGGTGAGAACGTCCACGCCCGCCGCGCGCGAGTCGTCCGCGGTCAGGCGCTCGGCGAGCAGCTTGGCGCCGCGGATGGTGCGCTCCTGGCGGTCCTTGAACTCGTCGGTCGCCGCGAGCTTGAACGCAGTCGCCTTGGCGGCGATGACATGCATGAGCGGCCCGCCCTGCTGGCCGGGGAACACGTTCGAGTTGAGCTTCTTGGCGAGCTCCATGTCGCGGCTGACGATGAAGCCCGAGCGCGGTCCGCCGATGGTCTTGTGCACGGTCGAGCTGACGACGTCGGCGTACGGCACGGGCGACGGGTGCAGTCCTGCCGCCACGAGGCCGGCGAAGTGCGCCATGTCGACCCAGAGCTTGGCGCCGACCTCGTCGGCGATCTCGCGGAACGCGGCGAAGTCGAGCTGGCGCGGGTACGCCGACCAGCCGGCGATGATGACCTGCGGCTTGTGCTCGAGCGCCTTGTCGCGCACCACGTTCATGTCGACGAGGAACGACTCGGGGTCGACGCCGTAGGCGACCGCGTTGTAGAGCTTGCCCGAGAAGTTGAGCCTCATGCCGTGGGTCAGATGGCCGCCGTGGGCCAGCTCGAGGCCGAGGATGGTGTCGCCCGGGGTGGCGATCGCCGAGAGCACGGCGGCGTTGGCGGACGCACCGGAGTGCGGCTGGACGTTGGCGTACTCGGCGCCGAACAGGCTTTTGGCCCGATCGATCGCCAGCTGCTCGGCGATGTCGACGTACTCGCAGCCGCCGTAGTAGCGACGGCCGGGGTAGCCCTCCGCGTACTTGTTGGTCAGCACAGAGCCGACCGACTCCAGCACGGCACGTGGCACGAAGTTCTCGGACGCGATCATCTCGAGGTAGTCGCGCTGGCGGCCGAGCTCGAGAGCCAGCACCTCCGCGATCTCCGGATCGACCTCCGCCAACGGCGCGGTGAAAGTGGACGGAAGAGTGTCGGTCACAATCGGCTCCTTCAAAACAGGGATGAATACTGCATCGACCCAGGCGCGCGGCCGAATCCATCCGTTCGTTCGAGGTACCGTCGTCGCTCCCCGATGGTGACCATCTGAGCGCCAGTCGCGACGTGAGCAAGCATAGCAAAATCGGGGCCGCCCGAGTCGTGCTCATCAGTGGGAGGCTTGCTGATGAGTTAAGTGCCCTGCAATACTCGCTGGTGGTCGTCGCGCGGGTGGGCAGTGCCGGCCGAAAACCCGAGTCTCCCCTACTGCGTTGGGAGCATCCGTGGTCGTGCCTCGCCCCGCCCAGCTCGAGAACACGGATGCAGGCAAGATCCCGATCGGCTGGCACGAGATGGGGCGCAACACCGAGCTCCCGGCGGGCACCGTGGGCCAGTACTGGTCCTTCCGGACGCCGAGGGAGGGCACGGCGGACGAGACGCTGTCGTTCGTCCGGGCCGGCGGGGCTGTCATCATGTCCCCCGCGGATGTCACGTACCTCGACATCGTGTACGAGGAGGGCGACACGATCGGCCAGGACTGGGCCGACGGCGCCATGGATCTCCGCAGCGCCTACGAACGGGACCCCGGGTCGGGTCGTCCCCGGGCTCGGGGAGGTCCACATCCTGGGCGTCGAGGCACCCGTCTGGACGGAGACGATCGCGACGATCGAGGAGGTGGAGGACATGGTCTTCCCGCGCCTTGCCGCCGTCGCGGAGATCGGCTGGTCGGCTGCGCCGACCGACAGCGCAGCGATAGAGACCGCCCGTGACTTCGACGACTTCGCGTCGGGCGACCCCCTGACCGCGACGACGAAGAGCCGGCGACCCGTGAGGATCGCCGGCTCTCTGTTCGACGCCGAGTAGGTCGTCGTGTCGTTATCAGGCCGCGGCGGCAGCGCGCGAGCGACGACGACGGACGATGAGCAGCACGATTCCACCCACGAACAGCAGGACTGCGCCGGTGGCGATGCCGGTGATCGCGATGTCCGAACCGGTCATCGCGAGGCCGCCGCTCGAGCCGGAGCCCGACGTCGAACCGGAGCCTGCGCCGGAGCCCGGACCTGCGCCGGAGCCCGGGCCTGCACCGGCCTCCGGATCGGTTGTCCCGCCGGGGGTCACGACTGCGGTCACGATGAAGTGATCCCACCCGGTGCCGTCGGCCCGAAACACATCGACCACGAACTCGTCTCCGTGCTTCGCATCCGCCGGAATCGTGAACGTGAACGTGTGTGATCCATCAGCTTCTGCAGGCTTGGAGGTCGACAGCAGGGGGTTGGTCTGCCCCTGGGCGACGACCGTCTGCGTCAGGGCCTCGCCTGCGTTGTAGGTCTGGGGGTCTGCGGTGTAGGTGATCGTTTCGCCGGGTGCACCGATGTACGCGCTGAGCACGCCGTGCTGCCCCGGGTCGCCGGCTCCCGGGGGGTACGGCGCGGCGTTCGCGCCCGCGGCCGGCGCCAGGGCCAGCGCCAGGGCGACGAGGCCGCCGAAGATCTTCTTTCGCATGGGTTCTCCTTTGTGTGGGTAGGCACGGTCGATCGGAACGGGTCCGATCAGCCGCAGGTTCCGCGCTCGGCGTAGTGCTCGAACGAGGTGGCAGTGGGGGTCGCGACGACGCGGTCGATGACCGGCGTGCGCGTGGAAAGGACGGTGAACTCCGTCTCTAGGACCGACACTTGGCCCGGCGCGAGGTCGACCATGGCGACCACGACCGGGTGACCATCGATCATGCGGGTAACCATCCGGACCTCTTCGCCGTCGACGGTGATCCGGACGGGACGCAGGCTGTCCGTGCCCGCGAACTGCACCATCGTCCGGACGTGTCCCGCGGGCAGGCCGCTCACTCCCGGACCGGTCACCACCCAGGGCGCCGTTGCGATGTCCTCCGGGGCGGTGGACACCAGAGTGGCGGTCGCTGCGATTGACCGGCTGTCCTTCTGCGCGGAGCACGTCGCGGTGACGGTCCCTTCGAGATAGCCGTCCATCTTGCCTGCCGTGCCGTCAGCGAGGAACACCCCGACAGGCGCACCGTTGTCGCTCAGCTGTGCCAGCGGGCCGCTGAGCGTTCCGCCCGCCGTCACCTTCAGCAATGCCGGGTCGGCGAACCAGACCGAGATCCTGCCTTCGTCCGCTGCGGCACCCAACTGCTTCGCCAGCGTGACGAGAGGCGTGCTGCTGCTGAAGAGTTTGTCGAACATGGCGCGGGTCAGCTCCCCGAAGAAGACGTCCTGCTGGTCGCGATCGCCGATCTCGCGGTACACATCGGTCAGCAGCACGGCCGTCGCGTTGTCGGCGTTGATCTCACGGCCTCCGACGGTGATCGGCCCCGTCGCCGCGAGGAGGTGGGAGATCGTGGCCGTGTCGATCGACACCACACCGTCGAGCCCCATGCCCTGCGACTTCTGCCAGAGGGCCGCAGTGAGCTCGCCGCTGCGGACGAAGTCCGGGGTCAGGCTGACATTCTGGATGTACTCCCCCAACTGCACGCCGAACAACGCACGCTCCTCCGGAGTCACCGCCACGCCGTCGCCCTCGGCCGGATTGAGGTCGGCGGGGACGAGCTGACGGCCGAGATCGATGCGGCCGGAGTCGGTCGTCAGCTCGGAGATAGCGCCGGCGATCCCGCCTGTCGTCCGGAGTTCGGCGTTGTTGTTGAACAGGAGCGCATAGCGCTTGGCCCCGTCGGCGCCCAGGGCACCAGGAAGTACCTCCACCGCGGTGGAGAGCGCCGACACGGTGGTGTGGAGGTCGCCCACGAGCTCCCTGGCTTCGCGGACGCCGGAGGAGAGCACCGGCACGAGGGCACCGGAGTCAGCGTCGGCCAAGGTCTTCTCGCTGCGCGCGAGGGCACCCTCGGCCTTGCGCAGGTCGCCCGCCGTGCCCGCGAGGGCCGCGACGTCGACCGTGCGGCTCGACAGCGAGACGGAGGCCGCTAGCGTCGAGAAGTCCGCGGCGACCGGCGTCAGACCGTCACCGACCGCGGCGGTCAGAGCCTCGACGGTCAGGCGGTACGCGCGGAGGTTGTCGCCGAGAAGGGGGATGAACTCGGCCGACCGCCACACGACGTCGGAGGTCAGCCCCTGCGCGTCGCGCAGACGGGCGTCGAGACCTCGGAGCCGGTCGACGGAGGACGCGCCCTCGGCGGGAGCGGCCGAGACCGTCGCGATGACGCCTTTGGCCTCTGCTCGAACGGCCGACACCTGCTCGTACGACATCATGAGCCGCACGCCGACCCAGGCAGCGCACGCGACGAGCACGAGCACGAGAGCACCGACGCCGACGAAGACGAGACGTCTCGTCTTCGCGGAGCCTGCCCTTGTCGCTCGACGGCGTGCTCGATCACTCATGCCACGGGTCCCCTTCACTCGAACCTATGGTGCCGTCAGGAACACGGTGCGGACGCGCGAATCGGAAGAACACCGGGCACCTGAACCGACGAACCGGGATGGATTCCCGATGTTGCGTGCCTGTCATTAGCATTATGCGTATTACTTGCGTGGGAGTCTGGTCTCTACCGTTCCTTAGTCTCTTCCGGAGTTCGACGTTGACCGATTCCCGTGCCGCCGCAGCACCGAGCCTCGAGGGACGCGACCGCGCGCTGACGCTCGCTCGCGACCTCCTGTTCTCCGCGGGCGCCGATGTAGACGTCATCGGCCCGCGGCGCAGCGGACGTTCGAGCATGGTCGATGCGATCACCGTCTTCGCGGGCGATGCCCAGCGCACCGCCATCCGGGTGAACGGCGTGCGTTCCCTCGGCACGACGCCGCTCGCCGCGCTCCACGCCGCCGGGCTCGGTGCCAACGCCGGCCAGGACCGCCGGACCCCCTCTCCCCTGCAGCAGGCGATCGACGCGCTGACAGCGGCCGTCGCGCGCACCGACTCCGTCATCCTCGTCGACGACGCCGACCTCCTCGACGACGCGTCGACAGGAGCCGTCGACGCCGTCCGGCGCGCGACGGGCGTCCCGCTGCTGCGCACCCGCGCTCGGCTGGCCGAGGCGTCAGAGTCCGGCTACGTCGTCGAGCTGGCGCCGCTGTCGTACGACGAGCTGACCTCGGCCGTCACCCGGCGCCTCGGAGGCTCGGTGGACGTCGCGACCATGAGCAGGCTCTACGCCGTGGCCGGCGGCAATGTCGGCGTCGCCATCTCGACGGTCCAGCTCGCCGTGGTGGAGGGCGCCCTCACGCGTCGGGCCGGGATCTGGACCGCGGAGGGCGACCTCTGGAGTCCGTCGCTGCGGGGGCTGGCCCTCGATCACCTCGCCGACCTCGCGCCCAGGGAGCGGTCGGCTGTGGAGGCCATCGCGATGGCACCGGTCGGCGATGCGGCATCCCTCGGCGACCGCGGCGACGCAGCGGCGACCCTGGAAGCACTCGAGGCGGCCAGCATCGTGAAGACGGTCGACCAACGGGGCAGGCGCCGGATCGTGCTCGATCCTCCGCTGCTGTCCGAGCACTTCCGCCGCACCGCCGCGACCACCCGCGCGCCCGACGCGCTGTTCGTCCGGCTCGTCCACGAGGAGGCGGACGCGAGCCGCGCAGAGGCGACTGCGCAATGGCACGCCTCGCCGACGCCGGGGACGGCGCTCGCTCTCGTCCGAGCACTGATGGCGCCGACGGGTATTGCGCCCGGTGCCGCCACCGGGCTCGACGCGGTCCTGACGGCGGCATCCGGGTACTCGGGAGATCCCGTCGCCCTCATCGGGCTCGCCGAGCTGCGCGCGCGCCGGCAGCTCGGCCTCGGGCACGACCTCGAGACGGCGTCGGCAGCCCTCCACGCCGCTGTCTCTGCGCTCGGCCCGCCGTATTCACGCGTCGCCGACGCGACGACCGCGCTGCTCGCAGTGGAGGTCGGCACGGCACCGGTCAGGGCCGTCGACCGGTCGGACGACGACCCCGGGCTGCCGCCGGCCGTCCGCGGCCGCGTGCTTCTCGCCGCTCAGGCCGTCGCCCTCCAGCGCGGGCGCTTCGCCGACGCGCTCAAGCTCCATGAGCGGATGGGCTCGCTCCCCGACGCGGAGGTCTCCCCCGTCGCCGACGCCCTGCACGGGCTCGCGCTGCTCGGCTCCGGGCGCAGCACCGAGACGACAGCGTGGGCCACACGAGGGGCGGAGGCCGCGCGGGAACGCCTGGACGTGGACGCGCTGCGACTCCACAGTCTCGTCGTCGGACTGTGCCACGTGCTCTCCGGCCGCACGGACGACGCGTCGTCGGCCATCGCGACGGCGACCGCGCTCGGCGCTCCGCCCGTTCCCGGCTCGGTTGTCGAGATCGGCCTGCGCGGGCTCGCGGCGGTCGTCGCGGCTCGCCGTGGCGACCTTCCGCGCGCCGAGCGCATCCGCGACGAGCTCGGCGGCGGCACCGGCGCGCGATCGGCCGCGAGCCGGGCGGCACTGGACTGGATCGACGCTCAGCTGGCCGCCGGCCGAGGGCGCTCCGATCAGGCGGCGGCCCTGCTGCGCAAGCTCGCGGGCAGACTCCGGTCGAACCGTCAGGAGTCCGCAGCTGCCTTCGCCCTCCTGACGGCGCTGGAGCACACCGCGGCCGAACACGGACTGGAGGAGGCGCGGACGCTGCTCGCCGGGCAGCAGTCCGAGCTGTTCGACGTGCAGCTCGCCCACCTCGTGGCGCGCGGACGGCACGATCACGACGCCCAGCGCGCTCTCGTTCCCCGGCTCGTCGCCGCCGGTCTCGAGCGACTGGCTGTCGGCGGCCGGGACGATGCGGGCTTCTTCTCAACACCGGTCGCGCTGACCGACAGGGAGCGCGAGATCATCCGGTTCGTCGCCGACGGTCTCGTCTATCGGGAGATCGCTGCAAGACTCCACCTCAGCGCGCGCACGGTCGAGGGCATCGCCGCGCGGATCATCCGCAAGCTGGGGCTGCGCGACCGCAGAGAGCTCGCGGAGCTCGCCCTGTCCGGAGCCCTGTGACCGCGCTCACGGGTAGCCGATGAACCACAGCAGCACGAGCGCGACCGGCTGCAGGGCGATGCCGGCCACGAGCACGATCCGCCTCGCCCGCGCACTGTGTGTGAGACCGGGGGCGCCCGCCAGCGGGGCCAGCGGCATCAGGAGGCGGAAGAGGCTCTGCTGCGGCAGGAACACCGCGAAGAGGTACAGCGCGTAGCTGGAGGCGTAGGCGACGACCTCCGTCCCGAGCGCGCGGATGCTCGGCCGGTTGAGCAGCCACGCGTAGCCTGCGATGACCGCGACGACCAGCAGGGCGCCCGCGACGCTCGCGTACCGCCAGGTGAAGAGGAACCACGGAGTGAGCGGAACGAACGCGACCCTGCCGATGAACCCGGTCCACCACGACAGCTCGGTCTCGACATAGGCTCCGGGCATTCCCGTCACCGTGGCGGCGACCAGTGGCCACGCCAGACCCGCCGCAGCGGTCACGCCCCCCGCGACGATCATCGCCACGCGCTCGCGAGCGGAGAAGACCTCCTTGGCCCGACGCGCACGAATCGCGCGGATCGCGAACATGATCCCGAGCGTCAGCGGGAGGGCGAGCTCGCCGGGGCGGGTGAAGGCCGCGGCCACGCCGAGCGGGATCACCGTCCAGTACCTCCGTGCCATGATCGCCCAGAGCGCCGCGAACAGGAGGACGAAGAACATGCTTTCGGCGTACGCGATCTGCAGCACGAACGACAGCGGCCCGAAGCAGAAGAACACAGCGGCCCACAGCCCGCTCACCGCTCCGACGCGCGAGGCGACGAGCCGGTACAGCACCAGGGCCGCTGCGCCACCGGCGAGCACCGCGACCAGGACGCCCGCGGGCGCGAAGCCGAGGCCGGTGGCCAGCATCAGGCCGCGGACGACCAGCGGATACAACGGCAGGAACGCCCACTCGTTCTGCTCCACGTCGCCGTCGGCGTCGGTGGGAAGCGCTGCCGGGTAACTGTCCTCCACGATACGCCGGTAATAGGAGGCGTCCCACGTGCCGGCGAAACCGAGGAAGGTCGGGTGGGACTGCGGGCTGCCGCCCTCCCAGTGGAACGCGCCCGCGATGAGGTACAGCGCGAGCATCAACACCGTGGTCACGACACGCGACGCGGCGTAGACGCCGAGGATTCCGGCCCACCAGGGCAGCTCACGACCGAACAGCCGCACATGGCCGACATCGGCTGCGTGCCCAGCGGGATTCGCCGGGCGCAGCGAACTGGAGGTACCGGCCGTCATCGACTCGATGCTACTCCCGGGATCACCCCGGCTGAGGTCTTTCATCGGTGGAGCGGTCTGGAGGAGGGAGCACCCGCATCGCGCCACACGCGCGGGTGCCCTCAGCAGGATGCCGTGGGACGCGACGGCTACTTGACGCTGCCCGCGGTGAGACCCCCGGCGAGCCTCTTCTCGATGAGCGCGAACAGGATGACGACGGGGATGACCGCGACGACGGACACCGCGAACACGTACTGCCATGCGGCGTCGTACTGGCCGACGAACTTGGTGAGCGCCACCGACAGCGGCTGGTTGGCGTCGGTGGACAGGATCACGAGGCTGGCCGCGAACTCGTTCCACGAGGCGACGAACGTGTAGATGATCGCCGTCACGATTCCTGGCCACACGAGCGGCAGCTGCACCCGCAGGAGCACCGTCCACTTGCCCGCCCCGTCGAGCTGGGCGGCCTCGTCGACCTCCTTGGGCACGCCGGCGAAGAAGGTGTGCATGATCCAGATGGCGAACGCGAGGTTGAACGCGGCGTTGACGAGGATCATCGCGAGCCAGGTGTCGTTGATCCCGAGCGCGACCATCTCCTTGAACAGGCCGGTCGCGAGAACCGTGGGTTGCAGCATCTGCGTCACGATCACGAGGAACAGGAACACCCCGCGCCCGGGGAAGCGGAACCGCGCCGTGTAGTACGCGGCAGGGACGCAGGCCAGGAGCACCAGCACCGTCGCGAACACCGAGATCACGATCGTGGAGATGAGGTTGAGGGGGAGCGGCGTCTCCGGCGTCGACCACATCGTGAGGTAGTTCTCGGGGTGCCACTGCGTCGGCAGGTAGGTCGGCGGGACGGCGAGGATGTTGTCACGGCTCTTGAACGACCCGACCAGCATGATGAGGTAGGGCGCGATGAACACGAGCGCGATCACGATGCCGGCGATCACCTTGCCCGCGACGCGCCACGAGAAGCGCGAGCGGGGGCGGCGCGGAGCCGGTGAGGCAGCGCCGGCTCCGACGAGGACGGGGGCCGGTGCGGTCACGAGACCTCCTTCATCGGCTTGACGATCCACAGGTAGAGCGCGACGACGACGAGCACGATCAGGAAGTTGATCACGCTGAGCGCGCTCGACAGGTCGATGCGCTGCTCGTTCTGCAGCAGCTTGAACACGTACGTCGTCGTGGTGTCGGCTTTGTAGCCGGGGATGGACCCGGTCATGAGCTTGAGGATCGGCAGGGAGTTGAAGACGTTGATGATGTTGATGAGGCTGGCCAGGGCGATCGCCGGTCGCAGGTTGGGCAGTGTCACCCCGAAGTAGGAGCGGACGGCGCCTGCGCCGTCGACCATCGCCGCTTCGAGCATGTCGCCGGGGATGCCGGCGAGTCCCGCGAGGATCGTATAGGTCGTGAACGGCAGCGACACGAACACCGCGATCGCGATCGACGACAGGAACGCGGGCACTGGCTCCTTGGTGAAGCCGAACGGCTGCGCGAGTACGTGGATGTCGACCAGGAACGTGTTGATGATCCCGTAGAACGGGTCGAGACCGTAGACGAAGACGGTCGTCGTCATGACCACGCTCGCCGCCCAGGGGACGATGATGGCCATCCGCACCCAACGCCGCCCCGGGAAGTTCCTGTCGAGGAACTGCGCGAGCGCCAGCGAGATCACCACGGTGACGACCACGACCGACACGACCCAGATGAACGTGTTGAGCAGGATCTGCGGGATCTCCGGGCGGGAGAGCACGGTGATGTAGTTCTGGAGGCCGGCCGAGCCGTGGTCGACGCCGGCGACCGAGATCTTCCTGGTCGAGTTGAAGATCATGTAGCCGGCAGGGAACAGCACGATGCCGAAGATGAGGATGAGCGCGGGGAGCGTCCAGGGCACGGCGTTCCACAGCGTGGTGGTATTGCCGTGCCTGGTGCGCGGTGCCCCGCGACGGGGACGGCCGGTGGCCGTCCCCGTCGCGGTGGTTTCGATCGTCGAGCTCATGCCGGTGCTACTGGCCCATGGCCTTCGACTGGATGGACTTCAGCAGGTCGGACGGGCTGGCGCCCTGGCCCAGCTGACCGATCTGGCTCTGGATGGCGCCCTGGGCGGCCGACCAGTTCGAGTTCGTCGACGGGTAGAACTTCGCGTTCGGCAGCAGGTCGAGGAACGGTTTGATGTCCGCGTTCGATCCCATCGAGTCCGCGCCGGACTTGGTGGTGGGCAGGAAGCCCTCCTCGCCGACCCACTTGGTGTAGACGGCCGACGAGTAGAAGTAGTCGAGGAACTTCGTGATCGCGGCCTTCTTGTCGGTCTTGTTCTTGAACGCCATCAGGTGATCGGCGACGCCGAGCGTGAACGAGGACCCGTCCTTGGTCGGGATCGGTGCGATGCCGTACTTCAACGACGGGTTCTTGTCCTTGATCTGGCCGACGATCGGCGGGAGGCCGATCTGCATGCCGAGCTGGCCCTGGATGAAGACGTTCATCAGCGGGGTGCGGTTGGTCGAACCGGGGTTCGCCTCCGTGAAGCCCTGGTCGATGATCTTCTGCATCTCGGTCGCGCCCGCCACGTTCTCGGCGCTGTCGATGGTGAGCGTCTTGGCGTCGCCGTAGCCACCGCCTGCTCCGTAGAACCAGATCGCGGTCTCGGCCTGGGCCTCCTCGGATCCGAGGGGCATGCCGTAGGGGGTGACGCCCGCGGCCTTCAGCTTGGCTGCGTCGGCTTCGAAGTCGGCCCAGGTCTTCGGCGGCTCGGAGATCCCCGCCTTGGTGAAGTCGTCCTTGTTGTAGAACAGGGCGCGTGCGGAGGCGATGAACGGGAGTCCCCACTGGGTGCCGTCGATGCTCGCGTTCTTGTTGAACGCCGGCTGGAAGTCGTCGAGGGTCTTGGCCGAGACGACGTCCTTCGCCGGGTAGAGCAGGTCGTCGGCCGCGAATCCGGCGAACGCGTCGATGTTCAGGATGTCAGGCTGCTTGCCCGCCTGGATCTTGGTCTTGATGACGTTGTTGATGTCGGTCCACGACTCGACGTCGAGGTTGACCGTGATGCCCTTGTTCTTGGCCTCGAAGTCCTTGATGATCTGCTGCCACTCGGCTTTGGTGTTGTCCGAGTAGCTGGCGACCATCAGGTTGAGGTCGTTGGCCGCGCCGCCAGAGTCGCCCGATCCCCCGCTGAAGCCGCAGGACGCGAGCGTCAGGGTGGCAACCGCCGCCGTGGCCACGGTGGCTCCCCACCGCACAAACTTCTTCATCGACTTTCCTCACTCTCGCTCTGGCGACGACCGTCGCGGAAGGTGGTGCGGTGCGCGACGGTGCGTTCGTGGATGATTCTTCATGATTTGTTTTGAGCAAAAACAATCAGATGCACTCAGTGGTTGCTCGAATACTTGCGCATCGCACGACCCACGTCAAGGAATTAGTTCGACTTCTTTACATATCGGAAACACGCCCCCGTCTCGAGCCATTCTCCCCGCGCGGCGATCGAAAATGATTACTAGACAACAATTACGCTCATAAGCGATCATTGACGCGACCGAACCGTCGTCGCAGAGGAGTGAGCAGTGGCGTCCGACACTCGATTCGACGACCGGCTGGGCGCCGGGCTCCCGGTGCTCGCCTTCGATGTCGGAGGCACGGACCTCAAGGCCGCCCTGGTGGACTCTTCCGGCCGTATCGTCGAACTCCTCCGTCGTCCCACCCCGCTCGACGGCGAGCGCACAGGCGACGCCGTCGTCGCGGCGACCGCGGCGCTCCTCGACGACTTCCGCCGCACGCATCCCGAGATCGAGCCGGCGGCGGCCGGACTGGTCGTGCCCGGCCACGTCGACGAGGGGCGGGGCGTCGGCGTCCTCGCCGAGAACCTGGGCTGGCGGGAGTACCCGTTCCGGGACCGCGCGTCGGAGGCACTCGGTATCCCGGTCTCGTTCAGCCACGATGTGCGGGCCGCCGGCGAGGCGGAGTACCGGCTCGGTGCCGCGAAGGACTTCCGCGACGTGGTGGTGATGGCGATCGGCACCGGGATCGCCGGCGCGATCTTCATCGACGGCACGCTGTTCACCGGCGGCGGCATGGCCGGCGAGATCGGGCACTCCCGCGTCGCGGACGGCCCGGAGTGCGCGTGCGGCGGCCGCGGCTGCCTGGAGGCCGTGGCCTCCGCCGCCGCCATCGCGCGCCGCTACACCGCGCTCAGCGGCGTACCTGTCGCGGGATCGCGGGAAGTGCTGGAGCGCGCCGGTTCGGGCGACCCCGCCGCCCAGCGCATCTGGGGCTCGGCGCTCGACGCCCTCGCGCTCGACCTGTCGCACACCGTCGCGCTGCTCGCCCCGGAGGCGATCGTCATCGGAGGCGGGCTCGCCCAGGCCGGCGAGTCCCTCTTCATCCCCCTCGCCGAACGGCTCGACGGCATCCTGACCTTCCACCGACGCCCGATGCTGCTCGCCGCGCGCATCGGCGAGAACGCGGGTGTGATCGGCGCCGCATTGCGCGCGCGGGAACTCCTAGCACCCGACTCCGTCCACATCCCCGTTCGCGAGAGAGCACGATGATCCTCACCGTCACCCCCAACCCCGCTATCGACCTGACGTACCGCGTCGCCGCCCTGGAACCCGGGGAGACCCATCGCGTCGGGGCGCCGGCCGCACGTGCGGGTGGCAAGGGTGTCAACGTCGCCCGCGTCATCGCGCAAACCGGTGGTGCCGCGTTCGCGCTGACGACGGCGGGAGGCGTCCCCGGCCTGCGGCTCGCAGACGACCTGGAGGCCGCCGGGCTGCCGTCGGAGCTCGTTCCCGTCGCCGCCCCCACCCGCAGCAGCGTCGCGATCGTCGACGAGGGCTCCGGGGTGACCACGATCTTCAACGAGACGGGCGGCGCCCTGTCGCCCGCCGAGTGGACGGCGCTGGGAGAAGCGGTCGAGCGGCTCGCGGTGCCTGCGACGGCGATCGTCGGCTCCGGCAGCCTCCCCCCTGGCGCTCCCGACTCCTTCTACGCCGACCTGGTGGAGGTCGCCCGTCGGCGCGGCGTCCCGTGCGTCATCGACGCGACGGGCCTCCCCCTGCTCGCGGCCGCCGAGGCGGGCGCCGACGTGCTCAAGCCGAATCGCCGCGAGCTCGCCGACACGGTCGGCGACGACGACCCCGTCGACGGCGCCCGCGCGCTGCTCGCCGCAGGTGCTCGGCTCGTCCTGGTGTCGCTCGGCGCCGACGGGATGCTGGCGGTCAGCGAGACGGGCGTCTCCTCCGCCCGCCTCCCGCAGCCGCTCGCCGGCAACGCGACCGGAGCGGGGGACGCCGCCGTCGCGGCGGTGGCCACCGCCCTCGCCTCCGGCATCACCGACCCTGCGACCCTCGTGAGGCGCGCCACCGCCTGGTCGGCCGCCGCCGTCGTCTCCCCGCTCGCGGGCGAACTCGACCCCGACTACCCGGAGTACGAGGCCCGCCTCGTGCTCTCCTGACCTCGCGTACGCCGACCAACCGGAGATCCCATGCCCCTCGTCCCCACTCTCGACCTTCTGCACGGAGCCGTCGCAGCGCGCACCGGCGTCGCCGCGTTCAACGTGATCCACTTGGAGACGGCGGAGGCGCTCGTCGCGGCCGCCGAGGAGTCCCGCCGCCCGGTCATCCTGCAGATCTCGCAGAACTGCGTGCAGTACCACGGCGCTCTCGAGCCCATCGCGCGCGGCGCCCTCGCCCTCGCGTCCGAGTCGTCCGCACACGTCGCCGTGCACCTCGATCACGCGGAGGACGCCGAGCTGACGCGCCGTGCGATCGACCTGGGGTTCGGGTCCGTCATGTTCGACGGCTCGAAGCTTCCCTACGACGCCAACGTGGAGGCGACCGTGCGCGTCGTCGAATACGCGCACGCCAACGACGTCTCGGTCGAAGCCGAGCTCGGCGAGGTCGGCGGCAAGGACGGCGCCCATGCACCGGGGGTTCGCACCGACCCGGTCGAGGCGCGTCGCTTCGTCGCCGAGACCGGCGTCGACGCGCTGGCGGTCGCCGTCGGCAGCTCGCACGCGATGACCGAGCGCACTGCACAGCTCGACCTCGGCCTGATCGGCTCGCTGCGACACGCCGTGCCCGTTCCGCTCGTGCTCCACGGCTCCTCCGGGGTCGCGGATGAGACGATCGAGGCGGCGATCCGCGCCGGCATCACCAAGGTCAACGTCTCCACCCATCTCAACCGCTTCTTCACCGATGCGATCCGCGCCTATCTCGGCGCGAATCCGGACGTCGTCGACTCGCGCCGCTACGTGCGCGAGGGGCGCACCGCGGTCGCGGCGGAGGCGGCCCGGTTGATGACCCTGTTCGACGTCGCGACGCGCACGCCGGACGAAACGGAGACTGCACGCCCATGAACAGAGCGGAACGCCTCAATGCGGTCCTCGACCTCCTGGCGGAGACGGGCCAGATCGAGGTCGAGGAAATCGTCGCGAAGCTCGACGTCTCGGCCGCGACAGCGCGGCGCGACCTGGACGCGCTCGCCTCGCAGCAGCTGCTGACGCGCACCAGGGGCGGCGCGGTCGGGCAGTCGGTGGCCTACGACCTCCCGATCCGCTACAAGCGCGAGCAGCACGCGCCGGAGAAGCTCCGGATCGCACAGGCGGCGAGTGCGCTCGTGCCGCGTGGATCCGTCGTCGGCCTGTGCGGCGGCACGACCAGCACCGCGGTGGCGAGCGTCCTCGGCTCGCGCCCCGACCTCATGGAGCCGTCGCCGCATCCCAATCTCACCGTCGTCACCAACGCCATCAACATCGCCGCCCAGCTCGTGATGCGGCCGCAGATCAAGACGGTGGTGACGGGCGGCGTCGTGCACGCGCGTTCCTATGAGCTCGTCGGGCCGTACAGCGACGTCGTGCTGGAGAAGATCACGATGGACATCGCCTTCATCGGCGTCAACGGCATCGACCTCGTAGTCGGCGCGACGGTGCACGACGAGGGCGAGGCGAGCGTCAACTCGCTGATGGCGCGACGTGCCACGCGCGCCGTGGTGGTCGCCGACTCCAGCAAGATCGGGCGCAAGGCCTTCGCCACTCTGGGCGGCCCCACGATCCTGACGACGTTGATCACCGACGACGGCATCACGGCCGAGCAGCGCGCCGCCTTCATCGAGCAGGGCATCGAGGTGATCGTCGCGTAGGTTGGAGGGGATGACCGTGCATGTGATCCATTCCGCCCGTCTCGTCAGCGAAGGCCGAGTCGCCCACGACGCCTGGGTGCTGTTCGACGGCGACCGCGTCGGCGCGACGGGCACGGGCGACGACTGGGTCGCCGCCGTCGCCGGGGCACCGGACGCCGTCGTCACCGACGCCGACGGCGGCTGGCTGACGCCCGGCTTCATCGACCTCCACGGCCACGGTGGAGGCGGCGCGGCCTTCGACGACGGACCCGACGCGATCCGCACCGCCCTCCACCTCCATCAGCGTCACGGCACGACGCGGTCCGTCGTGTCGCTCGTCACGGCGACCGTCCCGCAGCTCGCCGAGCGGGTCGGCGTCGTCGCTGCTCTCGCCGCGGAGGACCCGCGCGTGCTCGGCTCGCATCTCGAGGGCCCCTTCCTCGACGTCGGTCATAAGGGCGCGCACGACCCCGCGCTGCTGCGCTCCGCGACACCCGCCGACATCGAGTTGCTGCTCGACGCCGGTCAAGGCACGATCCGCCAGATCACCGTCGCCCCCGAGCTGCCGGGTGGCATGGAGGCCGTGCGCGCGTTCTCCGACGCGGGAGTCGCCGTCGCCGTCGGTCACACCGGCGCCGACTACGAGCAGACGCGCGCGGCGTTCGACGCGGGAGCCAC
This sequence comes from uncultured Actinomycetota bacterium, assembly GCA_963734315.1. Lineage (GTDB taxonomy): Bacteria > Actinomycetota > Actinomycetes > Actinomycetales > Microbacteriaceae > Leifsonia. The sequence continues at coordinate 149,165 of CAVTGP010000012.1, forward strand.
CATCCTGACGCATGCCTTCAACGGCATGGACGGGATCCACCACCGCGCGCCCGGTCCTGTCGCCGCCGCGACCCGCACCCCCGGTGTCACGGTGGAGGTCATCAACGACGGCATCCACGTGCACCCGGAGGTGGTGCGCATGGCCTTCGCCGCGGCTGCCGGCCGCGTGGCGCTGATTACCGACGCGATGGCGGCGGCCGGGGAGGCCGACGGCGACTACCTGCTCGGGGCTCTGCACGTGCAGGTGCGCGATGGTGTCGCCCGCCTCGCCGAGGGCGGCTCGATCGCCGGCTCGACCCTCACCCAGGACGACGCACTCCGGCGCGCGGTCCAGGAGGTCGGCGTGAGCGTCGAGGACGCCGTGCGCGCCCTCACCGCGACGCCCGCCGCCGCCATCGGCCGCGCGGCCGACCTCGGTCGGCTCGCCCCGGGCTCTGCGGCAGACGCCGTGCTGCTCGACGACGACTTCCGCGTGCTGCAGGTGTGGTCCGCGGGCGCGCCCGTCGCCCGCTGAGGGAACGCCTCAGCTACTGAGGAGCTGAGGCGCCGAGCACGTCGGCACTGCTGACGATCTCGATGAGCGGTGCGTAGAGCGCCATCGCGTCGAGCGCGCGCTGATGATCCGCGTCGGTGATCCCGGCGCATGCGTCCGCGACGACGAGCACGTGGAGGCCGGCGTCGGCTGCGGCGAGCGCCGTCGACAGCACGCAGCAGTCAGTGGCGACGCCGGTCAGCACGAGCTCGTCCGCATCGCCGATCGCCTCCAGCAGCTCCGGCCCCCACTTGCCGAACGTCGGCAGCGTCACGACAGCATGGCCGGTGTCGCGGAGGGCCAGCACCTGGTCGTACAGCGGGTCGTCCGCGGACACCAGGGCGAACGGCCACTGCTCGTAATAGCGGACCCACGCACCCTCGGGGCGCTCGGGGGCGACGAACCGGGTGAAGACCACTCTCCGGCCGAACGCCGGCAACATCCCGGCGATCACGGCCTCCGCCTCGGTGAACCGCGGCGTGAACCAGGGGCTCGCCGGGTCGCCGAAGACCTGCTGCATGTCGACGACGATGAGCACGGGCTCCGTCATCGCTCCTCCTGACGGCGGATGACGCCGCGTCCGAACAGCACGATCCCGACGAAGCCGATCGCCAGCGCCACCAGCACGCCGAGGTTGGCAGAGGCCCAGTCGCCGGTCGTGCCGCCGAGCCCCACCGGCCCGAGCAGGTAGCCCTGCCAGCGCAGCCACTCGGCGGAGCTGTTGGTGACGAGGCCCCAGCCCACTGCGGTCCCCACCACGATCAGGGTGATCGGAAGCCAGCGCACCGACCCGTACCGACCGCGACGGTCGTAGAGCTCGGCCTCCTCGTAGTCGCGTCTGCGCAGGGCGATGTCCGCGACGAAGACCCCGCACCACGCCGCGATCGGCACGCCCAGCGTGATGAGGAAGCCCTGGAACGGTCCGAGGAAGTCGCTCGCGAAGAAGACGACGTAGACGGCGCCGGCCGTCATTATCAGACCATCGATGCCCGCGGCGACATACCGAGGGACCCGGACGCCGACGCTCAGCAGCGCGAGCCCGGAGGAATAGATGTCGAGCACGGCGCCGCCGACCAGCCCGAGCACCGCAACGATCACGAACGGCACCAGGAACCACGTCGGCAGCAGGGAGGCCAGCGCGCCGATCGGGTCGGCCGCGATCGCCTTCGAGAGCGACTCGGACGAGCCGGCGAGCAGGATCCCGAAGATCAGCAGCAAGACGGGCGCGAGCGACGAGCCGAACGTGGTCCAGCCGACGACGCCGCCGCTGCGGGTCGGCCTCGGGAGATAGCGGGAGTAGTCGGCTGCCGCGTTCACCCAGCCGAGCCCGAAGCCGGTGACCATGAACACGAAGCCGCCGACGACGTGCGGCATGTCGCCGGCCGGAAGGGCGGAGACCGCCCCGAGGTCGATGTGGCCGAGCACCAGAGCGACGTAGAACACGGTGAGCACACCGGTGACGATCGTGATCGCCACCTGCATGCGCATGATGAGGTGGAAGCCGATCACGCCTCCGGCGACGACCAGGCCCACCACGACGACCAGAGCGACCACCTTGGTCGCCGTACCGCCCTCCCACCCCAGCCGGGTGAACACCGTCGCCGTCGCGAGCACGGCGAGCGCCGTGAGAACGGTCTCCCAGCCCACGGTCAGGAGCCACGACAGCGCCGACGGCACCCTGTTGCCCTCCACGCCGAAGACCGCGCGGCTCAAGACCATCGTCGGAGCGGAGCCGCGCTTGCCCGCGAGGGCGATCACGCCGCAGAGCAGGAAGGAGGCGACGATCCCGACGACGCCCACAATCGTCGCCTGCCAGAACGAGATGCCGAACCCGAGCAGGAACGAGCCGTAACTGAGTCCGAACACCGACACGTTCGCGCCGAACCACGGCCAGAACAGGTCGCGGGCGCGCCCTCTGCGCTCGCTCTCGTGGATGGTGTTGAGCCCGTTGAGCTCCACGCCGAAGGTCGCCGCTGCACCGGCGGCGGGGTCGGGCCGATCGTCACCGCTCGTCATGAACCGATCCAAGTGCACCGGCCACCCGCCGTCAACCGATCGGGCTGGCGCGGCCGCTACCCTGGACGGATGGACTCCACCGGCCTTACTGGCTCTCTCAGCCCCTCCAGCTCCACCGGCTCCGCCAACCACTGGGTGCTGACCTTCAGCTGCGCCGACCAGCCCGGCATCGTGCACGCCGTCTCCGGCGCGATCGTCGCCGCGCGCGGCAACATCACCGAAAGCCAGCAGTTCGCGAGTACCGACACCGGCCGGTTCTTCATGCGGCTGCAGGTGGAGTCCGAGGCCGACCGCGCCGAGTTCGAGCGCGCGCTCGCTCCGGTGGTCGAGCGGTTCGGGATGACGCACAACGTCGACAACGTGGGGCGCCCGCTGCGCACTCTCGTGCTGGCCTCCACCGCTGCGCACTGCCTCAACGACCTCCTCTTCCGGCAGCGCGCGGGCCAGCTGCCCGTGACGATCCCCCTGGTGCTGTCGAACCACGGAGCCCTGCGCGACCTGGCCGGGTTCTACGGCGTTCCGTTCGAGTCGCAGCCGGTCACCGACCCGGATTCGAAGGCCGCATTCGAGGCCCGTGTCCTCGAGGCGGTGGAGGAGCACGACATCGAGCTGGTCGTACTCGCGCGCTACATGCAGATCCTCTCCACCGAGCTCTGCGCGAAGCTCGCGGGGCGCGCCATCAACATCCACCACTCGTTCCTCCCCGGCTTCAAGGGCGCCAACCCCTACCGGCAGGCGCATGCGCGCGGTGTGAAGCTCATCGGCGCGACCGCGCACTTCGTCACGAGCGACCTCGACGAGGGGCCGATCATCGAGCAGAACGTGGTGCGCGTCGACCACACGCGCAGCGTGCCGGAGCTGGTCGCGATCGGCCAGGACGAGGAGAGCCGCACCCTCACGCAGGCGGTCAAGTGGTTCGCGGAGGACCGGGTGCTGCTCGACGGCGCCCGCACCATCATCTTCCGCTGACACCGCGCGGCTACACTGGTGCGGTGACCTCCACGCACGACCCGAACACTCCCGCCGCAGAGCGCCCGGTCGCCCTGCGGGCCAACGACATCGTGCGTTTCCTCCTGGAGATCTTCGCGATCGTCTCGCTCGGCATCTGGGGATTCGTGGCCTGGCCGCTGCCGTGGAACATCGTCGTCGGCATCGTCGCTCCCGTTCTGGCGATCCTGCTGTGGGCGCTGTTCCGGTCGCCGAAGGCCGTGCTGCACGTCGACCCGTTCGTGAAGGCGATCGTCGAGCTCGTCGTGATGGGGTCGGCCGCGTTCGCCTGGTGGAGCCTCGGTCAGCCGATCGTGGCGATCGTCTTCGCCGTGGTGGCCACGGTGAGCGGCGTCATCAACGGACGGCGCGAGTTCGCATGACCGGTGTCGTCGTCCATGACGCCCGCAAAGTGGATGCGAGCGGACTGGTCGACGAGTTCTGGATGGTCGCCGACGGTGACCGCATCGTCGCGACCGGTTCCGGAACGGGCTGGCACGAAGCGGCGCGGGCCCCGGGCGCCGAGGTCGTCGACGCCGGAGGCCACTGGCTGACGCCGGGCTTCATCGACCTGCACTGCCACGGCGGCGGCGGACACCCGTACGACGACGGTCCGGAGGAGATGCTGGCGGCGCTGGCGACGCATCGCGCGCACGGCACCACGCGCGCGCTCGTCTCGCATGTCGCAAACCCGCTCGCCTCGCTGCGCGAAAGCCTCGGCGTCGTCGCCGACCTGACCGCGGTCGATCCGATGGTGCTCGGTTCGCACCTGGAGGGCCCGTTCCTGACCCGCGAGCGCCGGGGCGCGCACGACGACGCCTTCCTCCGCGAGCCGGGGCCGGAGATGGTGGAGGAGCTGATCGGCGCGGCACGCGGCACGCTGCGCACGGCGACCATCGCGCCGGAGCTGCCGAACGCGCTGGAGGCCATCGGCGTGCTCACCGAGGCCGGCGTGGTCGTCGGCATCGGCCACACCGCGGCCGACTACGAGCAGGCCCGTCGGGCGTTCGAGGTCGGCGCGCGCCTCCTGGTGCACGCGTTCAACGCGATGAACGGCATCCACCACCGCGCCCCCGGTCCGGTCATGGCCGCGATCGAGAACCCGGAGGTCACGCTCGAGCTCATCCTCGACGGCCTGCATGTGCACCCCTCGGTGGCGGGGCTGCTGTTCCGGGAGGCGCCGGGCAGGGTCGCGCTGGTCACCGACGCGATGGCGGCTGCGGGAGCCTCCGACGGAGACTACCGCCTCGGCGGCCTGAACGTCAGCGTGCGCAACGGGCTCGCGGTGCTCTCCGGCACGACGACCATCGCCGGCTCGACACTCACGCAGGATGCGGCCCTCCGCAACGCGATCACGCTCGTCGGCCTCGACCCGGTGACCGCGGTCACCGCGCTGACGCATACGCCGGCGGAGGCTCTCGGCGAGGCGCACCGCTTCGGCCGCCTCCGCACCGGCTTCGCCGCCGACGCCATTCTGCTCGACCACGAGTGGCGCGTCCGCCGCGTCCTCGCCGACGGTCGCCTCCTCTAGCCGCGCACGACTCACGCGAAGCCTGCAGCCAACGGAGGACATCCGCCCAGCGATGCCCCGCATCTCCTCCGTTGACTGCCATTCCCGGGCGTGTCGCCCTGCATCTCCTCCGTTGCCCCAGTGGTCGGCAACGGAGGATTTCCTGGCCTGAGTACCCGCGAAACGCAGTGAACGGAGGAGATCGGCGACCAGGTGGGCCGGAACTCCTCCGCTTACCCGCGCCCGCGCCCTTACAGCTTCTGCCAGGCCGGCTTGTGATCGTAGGCGTACCGGTAGTAGTCGATGTTCGTCAGGCGGGAGGCCGCCGCCTCGTCCACCAGCACGGTCACGTGCGGGTGCAGCTGAACGGCCGAGCCCGGGTTGGAGGCGGACACCGGACCCTCCACGGCTCCGGCGAGCGCCTCCGCCTTGCCCTCGCCGAACGCGAACAGCAGCAGGTGCCGCGCCTTGAGGATGGTCGAGAGACCCTGGGTAATGCAGTGCATGGGCACGTCGTCTTCGCTGTCGAAGAAGCGCGCATTGTCCTTGCGGGTCTGCTCGGTCAGCGTCTTCACCCGCGTCACCGACGCGAACGACGATCCGGGCTCGTTGAACCCGATGTGCCCGTCGGTTCCGATGCCGAGGATCTGCACGTCGACGCCGCCGGACTCGGCGATCGCCTTCTCGTAGTCGGCTCCGGCGTGCTCGATCGTCGCGATGGCGCCGTTGGGCACATGGATGAGCGACGGCGTGAGTCCGAGCGGCTCGACGACCTCCCGGGAAATGACGGCGCGGTACGACTCGGGGTGACCCGCAGGAAGGCCGACGTACTCGTCGAGCGCGTAGCCGCGCACGTGCGAGACGTCGAGGCCGCTCTCCGAGATCCGCCGGGCCAGCGCCCGGTACACCGGGAGCGGGGTGGATCCGGTCGCAAGCCCGAGCACCGCGTCGGGCTTGGCGGCGATCAGCCGCTGGATCGACTCCGCCGCGAGCTCGCCCGCCGCGTCCTTGTCTGCGACGACGACGACTTCAGCCATCTGTTCCTCCTACGAGCGCCGCTCCGAGCGCGGCGACTGGCGTTCCTTCCGGGACGAGGCGCACTCGCCGGGACAGCGCGAGAGACGCGAGGAACGGGGACGTCCGCGCCCACCCGTCGAGCACCTCGTGGACATCGCTCAACAACCGGTCCCCGAGATGACGGAGGCCGCCGCCGATCACCACGGTGTCGACGTCGACGGTTAGCACGAGGACCCGCACCGCTGCGGCGATACCCTCCGCAAGCCTAGCGGCGATGACGCGCGCCTCGCGGTCGCCGTCCGCCGCCGCGGCGAAGAGCGCTCGCGCGGGCAATGGGTCGTCCGTGCGCCACTGCCGGGCGATGCCGGAACCGCTGGCCACCGTCTCCAGGCAGCCGCGCTGGCCGCACCGGCAGAGCGCGCCCGCAGGGTCCACGGGGAGGTGCCCGATCTCACCGGCGACGCCGGTGGCGCCGCGCCACAGGCAGCCGTCCACGACGATGCCTGCCGCCATACCGGTGCCGAGGTTGAGGTACGCCATCGACCCGTCGAGACCGAGCACGTGGAACGCGCCGAGGGCCGCGGCCTTCACATCGTTCTCCACCCGCACCCCGACCCCGAGCCTCCCGGCCAGCTCGCCGCCCAGGGCCAGACTCTCCACGCCGAGGTTGACGGCGTGGGCAACCTGCCCGGAGTCGCTGTCGACCATCCCGGGGATGCCGATGCCGATCGAGGAGAAGCTGCCGACCGCCAGCCCGGTGAGTTCGCCGATGCGGGCGACGGCGGTCACCGCCGTCTCCACGACGGCCGCGTGCCCGAATCCCGTGGCGAGACGGACGCGCTGCGCGAGCGCTCCCCCGTCGTCGACGGCGACCGCGTCGGTCTTGGTGCCGCCGATGTCGATGCCGAGTCTCACCGGGTCTCCCCCGCGTTCGTCGCCGGGTCGCGGTCCAGGAGTTCGATGAGCGCGCGGCCGATCAGGCGGGAGGCGCCGAACGTCGCGATGTCCGCGTAAGCGCGGTCGTCGCTCGGCCAGCCCATGTCGACGACGAGCACGCTGTCGCGTTCCGCGCGCAGCCGATCGATCGCCGCGCGGGCGAAGGCGTGCCGGTGGTTGTCCTTGCCGACGACGAGCACGGGCGTGGAGGCCGCGAGCACGTGCTCGGGATCGTCCCCCTCAGTGAAGACCACCAGCGGGCGGGCAGCGAACCGGGAACTCGCCCTTTCTGTGCCGACGGCCGCCGCCTCGGCGAACGGCCCCCACGGAGCCTGGCCGATGGCGATGTTCGCGACGGTGTCAATGCGCACGACCGAATACCGGGCGTGGTGGTCGCGCAGCCAGACAGCCGCGTGTTCGGAGACGTCGAAGGCCTCGAGCGCACGGTGCACGTCCGCCTCGTCGATGTCTCCCGCCCGGCCAGTGGCCCCGCCGGTCGACGGCGCGGCCGCGTGGGCGGCGGCGTCGGCGCGGGCGCCCTCCGCCAGCGCGAGGACACGGCCTGCGGCCTCCTCGACGCGGCTCGCGGTGAGCCGGCCCGCGACGATCGCGGAGACGACGGCGTCCTCGATCTCGCTGAGCTGGGCGTCGGTGTTCTCGGTCCCGATGCACAGGAGGTCGCAGCCCGCGGCGAGCGCGAGGACGGCCGCCTCGGGGATGCCCCGCTCGCCGCTCGCTCCGTGCATGTCGAGCGCGTCGGTGACGACCACGCCCGCGAACCCCAGCTCGCCACGCAGCATTCCCTCGACGACGACGCTGCTGAAGGTCGCAGGGAGGTCGGGGTCGATGCGCGGAAGCAGGATGTGCGAGGTCATGACCGTTCGCGCCCCGGCCGCCACGACCGCCCGGAACGGCAGGAGTTCGCGCTCGCGCAGCTGCTCGGCGGTGAGGTCGACCTCCGGGAGCTCCAGGTGGGAGTCCTGGGCGGTGTCGCCGTGACCGGGGAAGTGCTTGGCGCAGACGGCGACGCCGGCGGACTGCAGGCCGCGCGTCCACGCGGCGCCCTGCTCGGCGACCACCTCGGGGGACGAGCCGAAGCTGCGCACCCCGATCACCGGGTTGTCGGCGTTGGAGTTGATGTCGACGTCCGGAGCCAGATCGAGGTTCACCCCGACCGCGTGGAGCTCCTCTCCGACGCGGCGCGCGACCGCCTCCGTGTACGCGGCGTCACCCAGACGGCCGAGCACGGCGTTGCCGGGGAACGGCGATCCGCTGTCGTAGTAGAGACGCGTGACGTCCCCGCCCTCCTCATCGATCGCGACGATCGCGTCGGGGTTGGCGGCGTAGATCGCGTCCGTCAGCGCGCGCAGCTGCGCGACCGACTCGACGTTCTGACCGAAGAGGCACACCCCGCCGAGCCCGTTCCGCAGTCTCTCCTCGAGCCACGCCGGCAGGGTCGTGCCCACGAAGCCGGGGAGGAGGGTCGGTGCGATGCTGCGGCGGAGGGCGGTGAGTGTCGGGTTGGGCGCTCCTGTCGCGGTCGGTTCTGGCCGCGTGACCGACATCCCGCTCACCCCTTGACCGCCCCGCTGACCAGCCCGCTGGTCATGCGTCCCTGGACGATGAGGAAGAAGACGATGACGGGCACGGCCACGAGCGTGGAGGCCGCCATCACCTCTCCCCAGTCCGTCGCCCGCGACGCGGATTGTTGGATGAAGCCGCGCAGCCAGAGCGGAAGGGTCTGGCTGCTGTTCTCCTGCAGGATGACCAGGGCCACCGTGAACTCGTTCCAGGCCTGGAGGAAGGCGTAGACGCCCGAGGCGACCAGGCCGGGAGCCAGCAGCGGGAAGGTGATGCGCAGGAAGGCCTGCGTGCGGCTCAGCCCGTCCACCATCGCGGCCTCCTCGAGGTCGGCGGGGATGCCGGCGACGAAGCCGCGCAGCATCCAGATCGTGAACGGCACCACCGCGGCGATGTAGATGATGCTGACGCCGACGACGGTGTTCAGGAGGCCGAGGGATCCCATCAGCTTGTACTGCGCGATGAACAGACCCTCCGCGGGGAGCATCTGGATGAGCAGCACCGCGAGCACGAACGATGTGCGGCCGCGGAACTTGAACCGGCTGATCGCAAGCGCGGCCAGGAAGGCGAACGCCAGGCAGAACACGACGGTGGTGAGGGCGACGACCAGGCTCATCCCGAGCGCCGGGAAGAACGTCCCGCCCTGGATGACGGCCGTGAAGTTGTCGAACGAGCCGCCGAACGGCAGCCAGGTGGGCGTCGAGCTCTGCAACACGACGTTCGGCAGCAGTGAGGAGTTGAGCATCCAGTAGACCGGGAAGACCCAGATCAGCCCGAGCACCACGGCGAGGACGCCGAGGAGGATGCGGGCGGGACGGACCTTCTGCTTGAGCTTGCGGTCGGCGGTGACAGTGGTCACGACTGGTCCTCCTTGAGCAGGTGGCGGACGTAGAACCAGCTGAGGGCGATGGTCAGGACGAGCACGAACACCGAGACGGCGCTGGCCATCGCGAAGTCGCTCGATCCGACGCCGAGCTGGTAGATGTAGGTGCCGAGCAGGTTGGTCTCGCTGGCGATGGAGCCCTTGTCCTGCAGCAGCTTGATCTGCGTGAAGACGCGGAGGTCCCAGATGATCTGGAGCAGCAGCACGATGCCGAGCACCGGCCGGATCATCGGCAGGATGATGTAGCGCAGCCGCTGGAAGCCCTTCGCGCCGTCCATCTGGGCGGCCTCCAGCACCTCGGACGAGACCTGCGTGAGCCCGGCGTAGACGGAGAAGGCCACGAACGGCACGCTCATCCAGGTCACGATGACGCCCGCCACGAAGAAGAACGAGATCGGGTTCTGCAGCCAGTTGTGGTTCTGGAAGTCCAGGCCCCAGGAGGTCAGGACGTTGTTGATGACACCGCGGCGCCAGTCGAACAGCCAGTTCCAGACGGTCATGGCGGCGACGACGGGCATGGCCCAGGCGAGCAGCAGCGTGATCTGCAGGAAGATGCGCGGGAACCGCGAGATGCCGGTCATCAGGAGGGCGAGGCCGACTCCGATCACGACCGTCACGCCGGCCGTGACCAGGCAGAACAGGATGGACCGCCCGACGACGACCCACATGTAGGGGTCAGAGAACAGCGTGATGTAGTTCTCGAACCAGACGAACGGCGCGGGCTGGCCGAACTGCTGGGCGAGCCCGAAGTGCTGCATCGACGTGACGAGCTGCCAGACGATCGGGTAGCCGAGCGCGAGCAGCAGGATGAGGATGGCCGGCAGCAGCAGTGCGTAGGGCGTGAGGCGGGCCTTGCGTTTGCGGGGTGCGGTCGGCTTGGGTGCGCTCGCGGTCGGCGAGGCGGTCACGGTCTCACTGGTCGTGGTCACGGCGGTCCTCCTTCCGGTTGTGTTGAGAGTCTGGGGGCACGAGCGAGGGCGCGGAAGGGTGGTGCTGCTTCCGCGCCCTCGCCACTGCGCGTGCTAGGTGCTGCTAGGTGGTGCCGATCAGCCGTTCTTCACGTTGAGAAGAGCGTCGATCTTGGTGTTGTACTGCTGGGCGAGGCCCTTCAGGTCGGACGAGTCGCGGATCTTGGAGAAGAACTCCTCCATCACGTTGGCCGCCTCGACGGAGGCCCAGCCCGGAGCGGCCGGGGTCAGCTTCGAGTTGGAGGCCGACTCGATGAGCGCCTTCGCGAACTGGTCGTCGCCGAGCGAGGACATGTAGTCCGAGTTCGCCGGGCCCAGGCCGTTCTTGCCGAGCATCTCCTGGTACTCCTTGCCGAAGATGATCTTCAGCAGCGTCTTGGCCAGGCCCGGGTTCTTGGACTTGGCCGAGATGCCGATGTTGGAGCCGCCTGCGAACACCGGAGCCGGCTTGCCGTCGTTGCCCGGCAGCACGTAGGTGCCGAAGGTGCTGTCGTTCCAGGTGCGGACCGCCTTGCCATCCTTGGTCGACAGGTCGCCGATCGACCAGTGCGCCCAGCCCGGAGCCATGATGGTGGCGGCGGCGAGCGAGGTGTCACCCGTCTTGTTGCCGTTGGCGTCCATCGTCTGGTCGCTGTCGTTCAGGTAGATGTACTGGTTCGAGTCCTTGGCGTCGTTCGGAGCCTTGGACGCGTTCTTGTAGATGTCCTGCAACTGCTGGAGGCCCTTCAGCGACTCCGCCGAGTCGAGGGTGGCGACCCATTTGGAGCCTTCCTTCTTGGCGATGTCACCTCCGTTGGCGAAGATCCAGGAGATGCCGTCGCGCCAGTCCTGGCCGCCGAGGAAGAAACCGCTGAAGTTCGGGATGTTCCGCGGGTTCTTGGAGGTGATGTCGGCGACGGTGGTGTTGAACTGGTCGAGCGTGGTGGGAACGGTGGCGCCCGCCTCGTTGTAGATGTCCTTGCGGTAGAACATGTAGCGCGACCCGAAGTAGTACGGGAGCGTGTAGTTCTTGCCGTCCACCTTGCCGGCGTCGACGAAGGACTGCAGCAGCTTGTCGCCACCGAGGTCCTTGTACATGTCGGAGATGTCGAGGAACGCGCCAACGTTCGTGAACGTCGGGGACTGCGTGTTGCCCATCTCCGTGACGTCCGGGGTGTTGTTCGCGTCCGGGAGCGACGTCGTCAGCTTGGTGACGATGTCTCCCCAGTCCTGCTGCTCGATCTTGAGCGTCGCGCCGGTCTCCTTGTTGAACTCGGTCTTCAGGTAGTTGCGCAGCGCGTCCGGGGTGTCGGATCCGACGAGCCACAGCGTGACGGTCTTCCCCTTCCCGTCGGTGCTCGGGGCCTGGCCTCCGCCTGAGGCGCATCCGGCGAGCACGAGAGCGGAAGCCGTAGCCACAGCGGCGAGGCCGACGAGCTTTCTCTTCATTGCGTTTCCCTTCATAGTGTTCGGGCTTTCTTGGGTGGTCAGTGTGTGCGGGTTGCGTCACACCGTCGGTGCAGGGGTCGTGGATCGCGCGGTGCTGTGCTACGAGACCCCGAGTTGTCCGGAGAGGACGAGTACGGCCGCGCCGCGCAGGACGATGTCCTGCCCCTGCGTGGTCATCCGGACCGCGAGGTCGGCGTGGTTCTCTGCCATCGTCCGGTTCCGGAGCGTGTGGATGGTCGCCTCGGCGAGAGGGCCATCGAGAAGGTCCGTCGGCCCGCTGAGCACGAGTTCCGACAGGTTGAGGGCGCCGACGACCGGGGCGAGCGCGATTCCGAGCCGGCTGCCGGCCTCGCGGAGGACAGGCGTCGCGTCGGCCCCGGCAGCCTCGGCCGCGTGGATTCCGCGGCGCAGCTGGGGGACGCTCAGCCAGTGCTCGAGCACTTGGTCGCGGCTGTAGGTGGCGTCGAGGCCGAGGTCGGTGCCGACCATGACCTGGCCGATCTCGCCCGCGGCGAAGTGGCTGCCGTAGACAAGGGCGCCTGCGATGATGAGGCCGGCCCCGATGCCGTGGCCGACGCGGATGAGCATCATGTCGCCCGTGGCGCCTCCGTAGCTGTGCTCGGCGAGCACGGCGGCGTTGGCGTCGTTGGCGACGACGACCGGCAGCCCGGTGAGGAGGTGAAGGTCGTGTTGCAGTGGCACACCCGTCCAGCCGAGGTTCGGGGCTGTGAGAATGGTCCCGGTCAGGTCGACGACGCCCGGGGAGCCGACGCCGATGCCGAGGATGGGTGCTGTCGCGCTGTCGACGAGGTGGCGGACCAGCTCGACGACCTTCGCGAGCGCCTCCTCGCCAGTCGCTGCGCGGCCCTCGTCGTCCTCCAGCGGGACATCGGCCGAGTGCTGAAGCTCGCCGTCGAGGTTCATCACAGCGCCGCGGAACCGGTCGTGGTCGCTCAGGTCGACGCCGACGATCTGGTGCGCTGTGCGATTGATGTCGAGCAGCACCGCCGGCTTGCCCGGGCGCGCGGATTCGCGCTGACCGAGCTCGATGACCAGGCCTTCGCTCAGGAGTTCCGCGACCAGGTCGGATACCGTGACCCGGGTGAGTCCGGTCTCGCGCGCGATGTCGGCGCGGCTGCGCTGCCCCGACCGGTAGAGCGTCTGCAGGACGAGCGAGCGGTTGTGGCTGCGCGCGTGCTCCGGGAGGACCTTGGCGCGCGGTCGGAGCGCTCGGCCGGGACCGAGCCCGCCGCTGCTTCCCCGCACGTCCATCGTGGTCATGTTTGTTAGTAAAGCTTACGAACAAAAGAAGCGCAAGCTCCGAAACGAACTCGTTACACTCCTGCACGTGACCGTCGCATCCACCGCCCCCGCCCGAACTCCGTTCGCCCTCACCGGCGCTCGCGCCCTCGTGGCCGCCGCCAGCCGCGGACTCGGCCGCGAGATCGCGCTCGAGCTCGCCGGCCAGGGCGCCGACGTCGTGCTCGGGGTACGTGACCCCGACGCCTCCGCCGAGCTCGTCGATGAGCTGAGCGCCTTCGGCGTGACGGCGCGCGCCATCCGTCTGGACGTGCTCGACCTCGCCGCCTGCCGCGCCGCGATCGACGAGGTCACCGCCGAGTTCGGCCCGATCGACATCCTCGTCAACAACGCGGGCGGCGGCATCGACGCGCCCGCGCTGGAGGTCACCGAGGACGACTTCGACCACGTCTGGCGGCTCAACACCCGCTCGACGTTCTTCCTCTCGCAGCACCTCGCGAAGAGCATGCGGGCGAATGGTGGCGGCGCTATCGTCAACATCGCGTCCCAGGCCGGCCTCGTAGCCCTCCCGCTCGAGTCGTCCTACTGCACCGCCAAGGCCGCCGTCGTGCACCTCACCCGCTGCCTGGCCGTCGAGTGGGGCGGCTTCGGCATCCGCGTGAACGCGGTCGCTCCGACGTTCATTGCCACGGACGGCACCGCCGACGCACTCTCCGACGATGATTTCCGCGCCGACACGATCGAGCGCATCGCGGCCCTCCACCGCATCGGCGTGCCCGCCGAGGTGTCGGGGGCCGTCGCCTTCCTGGCCTCCCCCGCCGCCTCCCTCATCACCGGCCAGACGTTGGCGATCGACGGCGGCTGGACGGCTCGGTAGGCGCTCTTCCCGACAGGTTGTGAGCGGGTGAGGTGAGCGAAGACCTCCGGGACGATATGGGGCGCGAGCGGCGGATCGTGCGCAAACCCAAGCCAACCCGACGCGATATGCAGGTCGTGCCCGGCCAGCGCGTCCCCTGTCGACGTCAAGAAGCTTGGGAAGAGCCCCGAAGGCGGCGGGTGGCACACGGTCGGCAGACAGGCCGGTCGACCCGACAACGGCAACCGAGGGCGGGGCTACGCCTTCCTGCCCCACGCCCTCGATGACTGCGCTCGATTGGCCTCCTCCGAAGTCCTGGCTGACGAACGCAAGGATACCGCGACCGCGTTCTGGGTTTGCGCCCGTGGGTTCGCCCAGCACAGGTTCCCCGCCACTGCAGCACCCATCCCATCCATGCAGTTGCACACGTAACACTCGACATGCTAATATATAACACCTAGGTCATTCGTCGTATCCCGTGCCTCAGCGCCCGAAGATATGTCGGCTCTGTTTCCCCCGATCGACACTTCGACCTGCTTCACCCGGCACAGGCGCGCAGTCCACACGACGTGGATGCGGGCTGGCTCCAATAACCCTGATTAAGGATGCTATGAACGAGATCACCACGACTGAAGACACTACGACCACGAACAGCGTGCTGCGGCGGCGCACGATCATCGGCGCGGCCGCCTGGGCCGCCCCGGCGATCGCGATATCGGTCGCCTCGCCCGCCTATGCGGCGTCGCTGCGAAACGTGACGCTGTCGTTGCAGGCGCCGGCCACCGCGAAGGTCGGCACGCTGGCGCCGGATGCCGTATACGCGACCGTTCTGGCCGATGGCGCCCCCGCGGCGAATGTGGCGGTAACGTTCACGGTCGCCGACGCCGCCTCCGGTGGGGGCTTCGGTCCGGACGGTGAGCAGTCGGTGACGGTTCTCACCGACGAATCCGGTCGGGCATACCCGCCGGCGATGCTGCTGACGGCTGCCAAGTTGGTGCAGATCACCGCGACGGCGAGTGATCGCACTGCGACGGCGTTCATCGCCGTGGCGAACGTGGTAGCGACGGCCGGCACGATGGCGTTCAACCAGTCCAAGATCAACTTGGCAGCGGCCTCCACCTTCACCCTGGCCGGAACGCTCACCCGCACGGCCGGGACTGGCTACCCGACTGAGGTGCGCCTGGTGTACCCGGCCGGATTCACCGGCCCCGCCACGGTCCCGGTCGACCAGGCCACCGGCGAGTTCATCGTTCCCGGTGTCACTGCGGGCACCGCCGACGGATCCATCGGCGCGAGCGCCACCGGTTTCGGGAGCGCGACCGTCGCCATCACCCTGGTGCTCGGATACATCTCAACCACACAGGCGTGCTACGGCGCCGGCAAGGGCTTTGCCGGCTCGCGGGGCACATACGTGATCTCCGGTGAGGTCGTCCGAGTCGCGCCCGGTGCTCTGCCCGCGACGGTGACTGTCACCTGGAACACCAATGCCCCGAGCTACCAGGTTGCGACCGGGGTGACCAGCGGTCAGACCGTGCCGGTGGACCAGAGCACCGGCAACTTCACCTTGCCGACTCTGACCCCCATCGACAATGGCCGCGTCACCGACGGGTGGATGGAAGGCGGCTACATCACGATCTCCGCGCCCGGCTACCTGGCGATCGAAATCTCGCTGATGAACACGGACACGGAGGCCAACGTCGATCGCTGGAACAACATGTCGACTACACCAGCGATGAGTGTCTTCGCTGCGGGCGAGACTCGCGACGTGACGGGAGTTTCGAATCGGGGCGACACCCCGCGCGAGGTATGGTTGCCCCGAGGGTTCACGGGGCCCACAACGGTCACCCCCGATGCGAGTGGTGTCTACATCGTCCGCGGCGTGAAGGCCCCGGAGTACATCACCACTGGAGTCTTCCAACTGGGGGGCGAAAGTGGAGGCTGGTCGTCGCGCGGAATCTTCGCCGTCCTCTGATCCCGACGCTGACCGCGACCCCTCCGCATTCGGTGGAGGGTCGCGGTCACACACTCCTAGCCACGGTCCGGCGGGCGGGCGGAAATGACACCCGCCGGGCGATACTCGTGACGTCGCCGACCCCGAAACCGCCACCTCGCCCTCACCACAGCCGGCGAAAATGGAAGTCTTTCGCTCGGAACGCTCCTCGTCCTCTGACCCGCAGCACCGAGACTCAGTCACGTCGTGCGCGGAATGCCTCGACGTCGATCTCCCGTGCGGAGACGGCGTCGAGGCACACCGGCGTCTCTGCGTCGAGTGCGACCGACCCCACAGCCACGTTGGCCTACAGATACCCGAGATCGGCGGTGCCGGGGATGAGCAGGACGTTCGGCACGTGCTGCAACAGCCAGGCGAGCCCGACCTGCGACGGCGTCGCGCCGAGCGCGTGGGGGCCGTATTTCCCGCTCGGGAGCGCCTTCGCGAGGCCGCCGCGTTCGACACCCGCGTGCCGCACTGGTTCGAGCGGGGCGAGGACGCCGCGGAATTCCTCAGCCTCTTCGGCAAACAGGGCGCGCGCGTGCACCTGCCGGCGCGTCCGGCTCGCGCGGGAGATGATGACCCTGGGGCTCAGCGGTGGGCGACCGTTCCGGCGCTCCTAGCCAAGCGCCCATCCATAGTTGCCGCCCTGGTTCACGCCGACCCACTTCACCGTTCCGATAACGCCAGGGGTCGCTGTCCACGCCGTGGCCGGCCAAGCGAGCTGATACCACCGACCGTCGTTCGTGAGGGCGTGGACCTGCGACGATCCGACAGCGAGCTGCGCGGCTCCCGACGGCAGTGGATCGGTGCTGTTGACCATCGTCTTCCCCGAGTTCACCCAAACGGCCCTTCCATCCGTACGGATCGCCCAGCCGTATCCCGCGCTCTCGTTCACGGTGATCGCCGCGATTCCGCTCGGGGCGAGCAGGGACCAGGTCTTGGACGACCAGGGGAGCACGTACCAGGCGCCGATCTCGGTGAGAGCGTAGACGTGCGACGCCCCGACGGCAAGGTCCACCACCCTGTCGGGAAGGGCTGGGACAGCGGCGGCAGCCGAACCGGCGTTGCTCCAGTACACCTGCCCGCCGATGATCGCCCAACCGTAGTTGCCGTTCTCGTTGACGAAGATCTTCTCGGCGGCGCCGGGCGCAGAGATCTTCGTCCAGGGGTCCGAGCCGCTCACACTCCACACGTAATGCGCCCAGTCGCCACTTCGCGATCTGCCGTAGACGGAAGTGGTGCCGACAGCGAGCTGGACGAAGTCACTCGGTCCGCCGACACGTTGGGGAGTCTTGCCCGGGTTCGCGACGTAGACCGAACCGCTCGACAGAGCCCAGCCGTAATCGCCCGACTCGTTGACGTAGACCGCCTCGATGCCACCCGGAGTGGTGAACCGGTCCCACGTCGTCCCACCCCAGGTCCAGCGGTACCAGCGATTGTCGTCGCTGCGAACATGGATCGCGCTGACGCCGATCGCCGCCGCCACGATCGGAGTCGGGGCCGTGACGATCGCGGATGCAGCGCTCCCGTTGAGCGACCACTGCAGTTGCCCGGATTCCGGCTCAGGCGACGCAGCGACGGTGAGCTCCGCCACGGCCGATCTCCCGGTGAGCTCGTCGACCGCAGTGATCGAGTAGGTTCCTGCGGCGGAGGCTGTCATCGCGTTCACTCCCACGAGGGCGACCTCGCCATCCGATGTGGCCAGGCTGCGCTCGAACTGTGTGCCGTCGCGCCAGCTGAGCCCCGTTGCGAGGCGGATGAGGATCGAGCGGTTCGACGCCGGGAGCCCGCCCACGAGGACGAGGACGACGCCATCGGAGGAGTACTCGCCGACAGCGACGCCGGTCGGCGGCACCCGGAAGCGCAGCTCGACCGATGTCGACACGGCGAAGGCGGGCGCTGCGGTCGACATGACGATGGCCGGTGCGGACCACGCACCCGCTGCGACGACTCGCCGTCGGGAAACGTGCCTGGAGGCGACGCGATTAGGTCTGACGTTGGGGTTCATATCACATCCACTTTCAACGTTACGTGGTTACATTTCGATATCGCCCTCCGAGCCTAGAATTGTTTACTTGCATTCGACGTCCGTCTTCCGACGGATATGCGAAAGGCCCGGCTGACCGAAGTCTGCCGGGCCCTTTGGGGAGACATGTCAGCCCAGGCGCGCCTTGAGGTTCTCGCTGATCGCGTCGAGGAACTCCTCGGTGGTCAGGAATGTCTGCTCGGGGCCGACGAGGAGCGCGAGATCCTTGGTCATCTTGCCCTCCTCGACCGTCTTCACCACGACGTCCTCGAGGGTGTGGGTGAAGCCTATGAGGTCCTGGTTGCCGTCGAGCTTGCCGCGGTGCGCGAGGCCGCGCGTCCAGGCGTAGATCGACGCGATCGGGTTGGTGGAGGTCGGCTTGCCCTGCTGGTGCTGACGGTAGTGACGGGTCACGGTGCCGTGGGCGGCCTCGGCCTCCACGACGCTGCCATCCGGGGTGGTGAGCACGGAGGTCATCAGGCCGAGCGAGCCGAAGCCCTGCGCGACCGTGTCGGACTGCACGTCGCCGTCGTAGTTCTTGCACGCCCAGACGTAGCCGCCCTCCCACTTGAGGCTGGAGGCGACCATGTCGTCGATCAGGCGGTGCTCGTAGGTGAGGCCGGCCGCGTCGAACTTCTCCTTGTACTCGGTGTCGAATACCTCCTGGAAGAGGTCCTTGAACCGGCCGTCGTAGGCCTTGAGGATGGTGTTCTTGGTCGACAGGTAGACCGGGTACTGGCGGTCGAGACCGTAGTTGAACGAGGCGCGGGCGAAATCGCGTATGGACGCGTCCTGGTTGTACATGGCGAGCGCGACACCAGCGCCCGGAGCCTGGTAGACCTCGAAACTCTTGGCCTCCGAGCCGTCGTTCGGCTGGAAGCTGATGCTCAGCGTGCCGGGGCCGTCGAAGGTGAAGTCGGTGGCGCGGTACTGGTCGCCGAAGGCGTGACGGCCGATGACGATCGGCTTGTTCCAGCCCGGGACCAGTCGCGGGATGTTCGAGATGATGATCGGCTCGCGGAACACGACGCCGCCGAGGATGTTGCGGATGGTGCCGTTCGGGCTCTTCCACATCTTCTTGAGGCCGAACTCCTCGACACGGGCCTCGTCGGGGGTGATGGTCGCGCACTTCACGCCGACGCCGTGCTTCTGGATGGCGTGCGCTGCGTCGACCGTGATCTGGTCGTCTGTCTCGTCGCGCTTCAGGATACCGAGGTCGTAGTACTCGAGGTTCACATCGAGGTAGGGGTGGATGAGGGAGTCCTTGATCGCCTTCCAGATGATCCGCGTCATCTCGTCGCCGTCGAGTTCGACGACCGTTCCATCAACCTTGATCTTGTCCACTGGTTCTCCTGGGGTCTGTGCCGTGTTTCAGCCGGAGACAGCCTACCCGAGCCGGGCAACTATCTTGACATCGAGACACTTTTGCCAGCGTTCGGTCAGCGCCCTCGCCGACTATGCGGGGCCGCTCCGCGCACGTTACCCTTTCGTTATGGCTGAGTTGAGACTGGAAGAGTTGAGCGCGAGGACCGTCGTGGCGGCGAACGCGCTTTCGTTGAAGCCTGGTCAGGAGCAGTTCATCGCTCCGGTGTCGTACTCGGCCGCGGCCGCCGTCGCCGACCCGACGACCTCCTGGCAGCGCGTCGTCCTCGACGGCGACGAAGTCGTCGGCTTCATCATGGGCGACTTCAACCCGTACGCCGAGCACGACGAGTTCAAGGCGATCCTCTGGCGGATCAACGTGGACGCGGACGACCAGGGCCGCGGCATCGGCACGTTCGCGGTACAGGCGCTGGCCGACGAGGCACGCGAGCGCGGCGTCCAGCGGCTCTACGTGATCTGGGAGGCCGGCGAGCTCGGTCCCGAGCAGTTCTTCCTCCGTACCGGGTTCCAGCCCGTCGGCGAGACGCAGTACGGCGAGACGATTGGTGCCCTCGAGCTCTGACGAGACGGCCGCCGCGGGCGCCGACTTCGCGTCGCGGGTCCTCGCCGTCGTCGAGAGCATCCCGCCCGGTCGCGTGATGACCTACGGCGACGTCGCGGCGGCACTCGGCTCCCGCGCCTCGCGGATGGTCGGTCAGGTGATGGCCTACTACGGCGCAGAGGTGTCGTGGTGGCGCGTCGTCCGGGCGAGCGGCCATCCCCCGGCGAACCACGAGCACATCGCCCTGCAGCACTACCGCGCAGAGGGCACACCGCTTCTCGGAGGAGGCGATCGGCCCTATCGGGTCGATCTGGGGGTCGCCCGCCACGACGCTGCCTGACGCCGAATCATCCTCGGGGCCGATGCAGCGCTCAGGTTGATGGTGTTGACTGAATGGGTCTGTCCATGATCCCGCCAGGAGCGTCCGTGCCCCGTACCCGTCGACTCGGCCTCGCCGTCGCCGCCGTCCCTCTCGTCGTTGCCCTCTCCGGGTGCTCGGTCATGGCGACGTTCACGCCGCACGTCGAACCTGCGATCTACGACACGGCCAAAGACCTCCAGGCGTCGAAGAACACGTCGATCGGATCGACGACGTTCGTTCCCGACGACGCGACAGTGATTCGCATCGACTACGACACGCAGACCAACGAGGCGATCATGACGTACACGTCGCCCACACTACTGCGGCCCGACGTCTGCACGGGCGCCGCCAAAACGACGACACCGAGCATCCAGGACAGCTGGTGGCCGGTCTCCGGGATCCCTGCCGAAGGCTCCACATGCCCGGGGAACTGGGTCGCGTTCGCGATCGGGCAACAGGTGTACGCGATGCGATCCGCCACCACGTAGCAGCCTTCCGGGAGGACTCCCTCAGGCCGTCGGCCTGCCGCCCTCGGAAGCGTGCGCCGGCACCACCAGCTCCACGATGGCGCCGAGGCCCACGACCGAGCGCACGTCGACGTGACCGCCCACGGTCTCCACGCGGTCGCGGAGCCCCTCCAGGCCGCCGCCCGGTTCGACGCGCGCGCCGCCGCGGCCGTCGTCTTTGATCGTCACCGTGACCAGGTCGCCCGCGCGCGTGACCAGCACGGCGCAGTTGCGCGCCTCGGCGTGCTTGGCCGCGTTCGCGAGGCAGCTGATGAGCGTCGCAAGTTGCTCTGAGACCGAGTGCGATTACACGCTCCTCGGCCTCGCTGGGTACCTCACGGCGATCGTCGCAGTGCTCGCATTCATCGTGTCGCTCGTTTTTTGTCGTCCTCCGCGCGGTACGGGGGCGGAGCATGTGGTGGGTGACGTGCATCGGACTCGCGACGGTCATCGCGGGCTATGTGATTGCCACGGCCTTGAATGACGTCGCACGGACCTGATCCGTGCCAGCACGCAGCGGCATTCGGGTGGCCCCCCGGATGCGGGCATCCCCGGCCGGCAGGAAGATATGAGACAAGCTCACCGGCCCGACCCTGAGCTCACCGGCCCGAACCCGAGGAGGATGCGATGCCCACCGCAACCCGAACCGCCGACCCGAACGGAGCAGCCGTCCCGGCTTCCGAGGCGGTCGCGGTGGGCGTCCACGACCTCCCCTGGTGGTCATCGACCTCGAGAGGGCGCGCCGGCGGTACCGCGCGCTGCGGGACGACTTCCCGTGGGTTGACGTTCACTACGACGTGAGCGCGCTCGCGCACCCTGCGCTGCTCGCCGCGATCGCCGACGGCGGCTTCGAGGTCACGCACGACCAGGCGTTGCCCGCGCTGCTGCTCGCCGGCACCGCCGGCCATCACGTCCTCCACGCCACCCCGGTCGCCCACCCCCACGAGGCCCGCGCCGCCTATGACGCCGGCGTGCGACGCTTCGTGATCGATGGGGCGCGCGCCCTGGAGGTGTTCGCCGGAGCGCCCGACGACCTGCGCGTGGTCCTCAAGCTCCAGCCCGCGCTAGCCCCGCGTCCCGCGCATCGTGCCTCCCGGGGCATGGCTCCCACGGCGGTCGTCGCCGCAGCTCGTGCGGCTCGCGGCCTCGGCGTGCGCGTCCCCGGACTCTCCCTGACCCTGCCGCAGGACAGCAGCCCCGCCGAATACGTGAGCGAGATCGTCCGAGGAGCGACCGGAGCTGGCGCGGGCGATCCGCGGAATCATCGCGCCGGCGACCTCCCGGATCGCGGTGACCGCCTCGGCCGGCCGCGCGATCACCGGCGGCTGCCTGACCATCGTGGCGGGCGACGTCCGGCGCGACGTGGAGCCCGCGGTCGCCAGCGCCTGCATCGACGCCGGCGCGGAGGTCGTCGTCCTCGACGACGACCTCCCCTCGTTCCTGAGGCGCCTGCCCCTGCTGCGCGGCAGAGGCTCCTCCGATCATCGGGTGCTGCGCCGAGCCGCACGCACTTGACCCGCAGACCTGGCCGGACGGGCCGATAACTCAACCCACTCCAACCCCTTGGCCGTCCCGACCACGACGACAGGCCCCGGATCCGCTCCCCGAACGGAGGGTCCGGGGTTGTCCGTACTTTCACTATCGTAAAAGATGTGAAATTTCCTCTAGCTCTAACTCTCGCCTCGGGCGTCCTCGCTGTGTCATCCATCAGCGTCGTCGGGGCGACCGCGCCCGCGACCGCCGCGACCGCCCTCTACACCGTGACCGGCACCGTCTACTTCGACGCCGACCGCGACGGCTCCTACGGCCTCGGTGACCTCCCGGTCCGCTCGGCAACCGTAGACATCTACTCCAGCGCCGCCGACGCCGCGGCCCGAATGGGCGCCGTACGCACGGTCACGTCCAACGCGCTCGGTGTCTACTCCGCCGCCGCGCTCACCGCCGGCACCTACTACGCGACCGCGAAGGCCGACGGTTACCGGTCCGACGCTGTCGCCGAGGTGACCGTCAAGGGTCTTTCGCTCATCGGCGTCGCGAATGTCGGCGCCACCAAGCAGACCGACCTCACGGGCACTGTTTTCGACGACAGCAACGGCAATGGCGTCCGCGACTCCGGCGAGGGCCTCCTCGGCGGCAAGACGCTGATCTTCGTCGACGTGCTCGCGACGCAGAAGGCGATCGCCGACGGCTCCCTCGCGTCGATCGACGTCGGAGCCGCCGTCGGCGCTGCAATCGGAGGTTCGCTCGACCTCGGCGACGCGATCAGGTTCCGCACGACCACGGCAGGGCAGCCCATCACCTACTCCGACGTGCCGGAAGGCGCGTATGTGGTCCTGCGTTCCCCGTTCAACCTGACGCTCGGCGACGTGATCTCCAACAGCTCGCGGATCACCGCCCTCATCGACCTCATCGGCGCGGGAAGCGCCGACGCGCTCCTCGCCATGGACCCGGCCCTGCTCGACACCGGTGACATCAGCACGACACCGCGCAATGAGTACCTTACGAAGCTCGCATCAGGGCTGTCCCGCGCGGTCGCGGTCGTCGACGAGGCCGACACCGAGCGACTGCTCGGCGCCGACGCGTCGGCGCAGCTCGGTTACGTCACCGGCACGATCGCTCAGGCCGCAGGCCTGATCGCGGCGATTCCCGCCGCGCATTTCGCGGTGGTCGACCACTGGGGCACCAGCTGGCAGCTGACCGGGCTGAAAGTGACGAAGACCACTGATCTCCTGTTCGGCGTCCGCCAGCACGCGAGCATCGCGGGCACCGTGTTCACCGACTCCAACGCCAACGGCAGGAAGGACGGCCTCGAGCTGGCCGAGGCGACCACGCTGACCGCGTACCGCGCAGACGGCGCCGTCCTCGCACGCACCACCACCCCGTCCCTGTTCGGCTCGTACAAACTGGGAGGTCTCCCCTACGACACCGACATCTACGTCGGGCTGAGCGACACCGCCAAGACGCCGTCGGTGCGATTCTCGGGCACCGTTCCCGTCGCACTCGCCGACGTGACCCTGATCGGTTCGTATCGGCTCCCCGGCGACGGCACGGCGAACACCATCGGCCAAGACCTCGGCCTTGCCACCCTCAAGGCGCCCACGGCGACAGTCGGCACGGTCTCCGCCACCGGCTCGGCGACGCTCACGCTGGCGAATACGACCTCGGCTGTCGTGAACGTCGCCTACTCCGTCAACGGCGGCCCGAGCACCACGTCGACCATTCCCGCGAAGTCCCTCCTGAGCTCTGCAGGCACCCGCACCATCACCCTCGCGGATCTGGTGTCCGGCGCGAACACGGTGACCGTCGACTGGTCGACCGGCCCCTACTCCGGCGCGACGCTGACCGTCGAGGTCGTTCGCGGCTGATCCCGCACCCGACGTACGAAGGTCCCGGGAGGAGCGATCCTCCCGGGACCTTCGTGGCGCAGCTGCACCTACACGAGCGAGTCCCGCCAGGCGGCGTGCAACTGCGCGAACCGGCCGGTGCCCGCGATCAGCTGGTCCGGCGAACCGTCCTCGACAACCCGGCCGTGCTCCATGACGAGCACCCGGTCCGCGATCGCGACCGTCGACAGGCGGTGCGCGATGATGACGGCGGTGCGGTCGGCGAGCAGGGTCTGCAGCGCCTCCTGCACCAGGCGCTCGCTCGGGATGTCGAGCGAGCTGGTCGCCTCGTCCAGGATGAGCACTGCCGGGTCCGCCAGGAACGCCCGGGCGAACGAGATCAGCTGACGCTGACCGGCAGACACCCGGCCGCCGCGCTTGTTCACGTCGGTGTCGTAGCCGTTGGGCAGACCCGCGATGAACTCGTGCGCGCCGACCGCCTTCGCGGCGCCTACCACCTCGTCCCTGGTCGCATCCGGCTTGCCGAGCGCGATGTTGTCGGCGACCGACCCGCTGAACAGGTACGCCTCCTGGGTGACCATGACGATCGCCCGGCGCAGGTCTTTCGGGTGCATGTCCCGCAGATCGACGCCGTCGAGCGCGACGGAGCCCTCGCTCGGGTCGTAGAACCGCGAGATCAGCTTGGCCAGCGTCGACTTGCCCGCGCCGGTCGAGCCGACCAGCGCGATCGTCTGCCCCGCCGGGATGTCCAGGCTGAACTCCGGCAGGATGACACGGTCGCGCTTGTAGGCGAAGGTCACCTCGTCGAAGCGCACGTGGCCTTCGGCCGTCCAGAGGTCGACCGGCTTCACCGGGTCGGGCACGCTCGGCTCCTCCTCCAGCACGCCCGAGATCTTCTCGAGCGCGGCGGCGGCCGACTGGTAGGAGTTGTAGAACATCGCCATCTCCTCCATCGGGTCGAAGAACCGGCGCGTGTAGAGCAGCGCGGCCAGCAGCACACCGATGGCGAGCTGGCCGTCTGCGACCCGGAAGCCGCCGACCAGCAGCACCACGCCGACGGTCACGTTGCCGATCATCACCAGACCGGGGTCGAAGATCCCGAACAGCTGGATGACCCGTGCGTTGACGTCGCGGTAGTCCTCGACGAGTCCGCCGAACTCCTTCTCGTTGCGCTTCTCCTTGCGGAACGCCTTGACCGCGCGGATGCCGGTCATGGACTCCACGAAGTGCACGATGAGCTTCGCCGACGCCACCCGCGAGATGCGGAACAGCACCTGCGAGCGCTTCTGGAACCAGCGCGTCAGGAAGTACAGCGGAACCAGCGAGCACAGCAGCACGACGCCGCTCACCCAGTCGAGCCAGAACAGCGCGATCGCGATGAACAGCATGTACAGGACGCCCTGCACCAGCTGGTTGATGCCGGAGTCGAGCAGCTCGCGGATCGAGTCCAGGTCGCTGGTCTGCCGCGAGATGATGCGGCCGGACGTGTACGACTCGTGGAACTCGAGCGAGAGCTTCTGCGTGTGCAGGAAGACCCGCTTGCGGAGGTCGATCAGGATCGCCTGGCTGATGCGCGCGCTCAGCACCGTGTACCACGAGATGAGCACGGCGCCGATGATGCCGGTCAGCAGGTAGGCGACGACCGGCGGCAGCGACGGGGAGCCAGTTCTGCGACTGCAGAGCCGTGATCCCGTTGTCGATGCCGAACGCGATGATCGCCGGACCCGCCACCTGGCCGGCCGTGCTGATTACGACGACGATCGCGGTCAGCACCAGCCGCAGGCGCAGCGGGTGCAGCAGCGAGCCGAGCAGGCGCAGCGAGCGCAGGCGGATCTGCCGACTCTCCTCTCTGCTGAGGTCGTTGCGCTCTTCGCCCTCGACGCCCAGTACTGTCGCGGTGCTCACAGGTTCACCTCCTGAAGGAAGTCCTCGTCCTGTTCCTCTTCGAGGGAGGAGAGGACGAAACGATAGTGCTCGTTGGTCGCGAGCAGGTCATGGTGGGTGCCGACAGCCGTGATCCGGCCGTCCTCCAGCAGGGCAACCCGGTCGGCGAGCATGACCGTCGACGGACGATGCGCGACGACCAGGGCGGTCGTGGAGGCGAGCACCCGGCGCAGGGCGGCCTCCACCAGCGCCTCGGTGTCCACGTCGAGCGCCGACAGCGGGTCGTCGAGCACCAGGATGCTCGGAGCCGCCGCGACCGCACGCGCGAGCGCGAGACGCTGACGCTGACCGCCGGAGAGGCTGAGCCCCTCCTCGCCGACCTTCGTGTCCAGACCGTCCGGCAGCTCGTAGACGAACCCGGCTTGGGCGATCTCGAGAGCCTCCGTGAGGATGTGCTCGGCCTCGGCCGACCCGGGGTCGAGCCCGTCGCGCCCGAGGAGCACGTTGTCGCGCACCGAGGCCGAGAACAGCGTCGCGTCCTCGAACGCCATCGCGATGGCCTTGCGGAGGTCGTACCGGGTCAGGTCGCGCACGTCGACGCCGTCGACGCGCACCGCCCCTCCTGTCACGTCGTACAGGCGGGTGGTCAGCGCGGTCAGCGTGGATTTGCCGCTTCCGGTGAGACCGACGAGCGCCATCGTCTCCCCCGGCAGCACCGTGAGATCGATACCGTTCAGGAGGTCGGGGAAGCGCTCGGGCGAGTCCTGGTAGCGGAAGTGCACGTGGTCGAAGACGAGTTCGCCGCGGGGATCGACGATGCGCTTCGGCTCGGCGGGGTCGGTGATCGCGTTGACCTCGTCCATGACCTCGAAGAAGCGGTCGGCCGCGGTGCGCGTGTCGAACGTCATCGAGAGCAGGAAGCCGATCGACTCGATCGGGAACCGCAGCACGGTCGCCGTCGCGAAGAACGCGACCAGCTCGCCGACCGACAGCTCGCCCTGCGCGGCCAGCCAGACGCCGACCACCAGGCAGATGCCGAACGCGACGTCCGGGATCAGCAGCAGCCACAGCCAGAGGCCGGCGACCGCCTTCGCCTTCTCGATCTCGGTACCGCGCAGCTCCTCCGCCTGCGACTCGAACTTCTGGAGCGCGTGCTTGCCGCGCCCGAAGGCCTTGAGCACGCGGATGCCGTGCACCGACTCCTCGACGGCCGTCGCCAGGTCGCCGGCCTGGTCCTGGCTGCGGCGGGCGACGATCGAGTACTTCTTCTCGAACACGAACCCGTAGATCCACAGCGGCACAGAGCAGCACGAGGAAGATCAGGCCGAGGATCCAGTTCCAGCCGATCAGGATCGCGAAACCGACGATGATGGTCACGACGTTGACGACCAGCAACACGATGCCGAACGACAGCCAGCGCCGGATCAGGCTCAGGTCGCTCATGGCGCGCGAGAGCAACTGGCCGCTCGGCCAGCGGTCGTGGAACGCGACAGGCAGGTCCTGGAGCTTCTCGTAGAGCGCGTTGCGCATCCGCGCCTCGACGTGCGTGCCCGGGGTGAGCACGAACCAGCGGCGGAGCGAGATGAACACGGCCTCGGCGGCGCCGAGCCCGACGACGAGCAACGCGGCCGGCCAGACCGCGCTGGGATCGCCTGCGGACAGCGGGCCGTCGACCAGCCAGCGGAGCACCTGCGGGATGAACAACGCGACCAGGCTCGCCAGCAGTGCGGCGACCATGCCGAGCAGGATGCGGGGCGCCGCCGACGTGGCGAACGGGAGGATCCGCAGAAGCGTGCGGAAGGTTCCCAGGCGCTTCTTCTCTTCACTTTGGGGCGGGTGCTGATGGGTTTCAGCGATGGACATGAGCTCCGTCTTCTCTGTAGTGCAGTGCGTGAATTCGGTTTCTGCGTTGGGTCGGCTCCGACCCGGTGAAGCGTGCTGAGAGGTCGCCGAAGGGGTCGTTCGCGCGGGCGCGACGAGCCCGGGCCTCGGATGCCCGAGCGATGTGGCGGCGACGGTCAGCCGGAAGCGCGTTCCAGCCTGGGACCTACCAGGCGGGGGCCGGCTCCGGGGACGCGTTCGCAACAGCGACGAGCCCGAACACGGTCACGGTTCGTGTCTTCTCAGTCGTTGTCATGGCGTCCTCCCAGGGCCCGATGCTTCTTCCGAATGCTGCGACAAGACAGCCCTACAGGCTATTCCCAGGGTCGAGTCGAGCGCAAGAGCAGATTTGAAGATTCGTGCCGAATGTCGCGAATCGAGGCGTCAAAGCCGCGATTCGTGCCGAATCGCGCGAGCGAAGCGCGTCAGCGGATGCGAATCGAGAGGCAGGTGACGCAGCCCTCGAGCTTTTCGAACTCGGAGATGTCGACCTGCACGACGGTGTAGCCGAGGTCCTCCACCAGCGCGACGGAGCCAGGGGCGGACGACGACATGAGCACGGTCTCGTCATCGAGGACGACGACGGCGGTGCCGTGCGCCTCCGGGACCGGGAGGAAACGCTCGAAAATCCGCGGCTCGTCCACCATCGGCTCGTAACCGATCACGGTGCCGTCCGGGAGGGCGGTCACGGCCGTCTTGAGGTGCAGGGCCTTGGTGACCGGCACCGCGACGACGGTATAGCCGAGCGGCGCGACGAGCGCGCGCAACTGGCGGATGCCCTCGGCGTTCGTGCGGCCGCCGCGGCCGACGTAGACGGTGTCGCCCACCTTGAGCACGTCGCCGCCGTCGAGGGTGCCCGGCTCTTCGATGCGCGCGAGCCGGAGACCCTGAGCGCGCAGGGCGGCCTCGGTGCCCACGGTCTCGGCGCGACGCGAGTCGGCTCCGGGGCGCGAGATGACGGCGGTGTCGCCGAAGACGATCGCGGTGTCCTCCACGAACACCGAGTCGGCGAGCTGATCGGCGCTGGCCACCTCTACGGTCTGCCAGCCGGCGGCGGACAGCGCGGCCACGTAGTCGTCCCACTGCTTGTCGGCCAGCTCGTTGTCGACGGCCTCCCGCTCGATGTGCGTCACCAGGCCGTCGGCGAGGTTCGCGGCGGGGATGCGGACCAGCGCGATCTTGCGGGCGGTTGCGACACCCTGCCCGTCGACGGCGTGGTACACCGCATAGCCGGCGGTCGGGTACGCGATCGCCACAGCGAGCCAGAACGGCAGGTTGAGCCCGATGAACGACTGCGCGATCTGACCCCATGCGGCCGCGCTGAGCGTGACGTTCAGAGTCGAGAACAGCACGATGGTGCCGATCGCTGTGCTCACCAGGGCGACCAGGATGCCCGCGACCACGGCGATCCAGCGGCGCTCCGTGCCACCGAGGAGGGTGGCGATCGCTCCCAGGGCGAACGCGGCGAGCGCGTTCCAGACCACGTACTGGGTGATGCTTCCGAGAACGCCGGCGTTGAGCTGGTTGGCCGCCAGCAGGACGAACGTGGCGGCGACCAGGCCGATGGCGGCCACGGCGACGGCGGACACGAGGGAGGCGACGAGCCGGCGGGCCCACGAGGAAGTCATGAGACCACAGCCTATCCGACCGATTCCTATGGGAATGCTGGCACCGTCGGCCCCGCCACCGTCATCCCGTCGCGCTCGTCCCGCTACCGCGCACTGCGGCCGGTAGCGGGACGCACGGACGGTCAGGCGCGCGCCGGCTCCTGGAGGCGCGCCATCGCGATCTCGTCAGCAGCCTCCAGCGTCGTGATGCCCCGCTCGGCAGCGACATCGAAGACGCGGGCGACGGTGGCGCCGATCGCCTCCACACGCTCGCGGGTGGCCTCGGCGGAGGGCGCCTCCTCGTTCATCATCGAGAGGAAGATCACCCCGCCGGCGTTCACGACGAAGTCGGGTGCCCAGAGGATGCCGCGGGCGTCGAGCCGTTCGGCGCCGGCGCGCTCGGCGAGCTGGTTGTTGGCCGGCCCGACGACCGCCTTCACGCGCAGCTCGTCGATGACGGCGTCGGTCAGCACGCCGCCGACGCCGGCGGGCACGAACAGGTCGCCCTCCACGCGGTGCGCCTCGTCGGGCTCGACCCACGCGGCGCGGAGCGCGTCGGCGAGAGCCCGCTTGGCCGGGTTGACGTCGGTGACCGTCAGCACGGCACCCTCGCTGGCGAGACGCATGGCGATGATCGAGCCGACGTGCCCGAGGCCGAGCACGGTCACGCGGCGGTCGGAGACCTCGCGGCTGCCGGTGGCGCGCTCCAGAGTCGCGAGCAGGGCGGCGTACACGCCGGCGGCGGTCGCGTCGCTCGGCTCGCCCATGCCGCCCTCGGCGGGCGGGAGGCCGCACACGTTCGCGGTGCGGGTCGCGACGACCGACATGTCCTCGGCGCTCGTGCCGACATCCTCCGCGGTCATGTAGCTGCCGCCGAGGCTCTCGACCGCGTCGCCGAGGTCGAGCATGACCTCGTAGCGCTCGGTGGGGCTGAGCTGGTGGCCCCGCGGCAGGTAGACGACGGCCTTGCCGCCGCCGCGGCCCAGGCCCGCAGCCGCGTTCTTGTAGGTCATCCCCTCCGCAAGGCGGAGCGAGTCGGCGACGGCCTCCTGCCAGGAGTCGTAGTTCCACACCCGGCACCCGCCGAGGGCGGGGCCGAGGACGGTGGAGTGCACCGCGATGCTGATGGTGAGGCCGCTCCGCCTCCCCTTCACGACGTGCAGTGTTTCGTGCGGCAGGTCTGCGGGCAGGACGGACATCAGTGTCTCCTCGTGGGATCGCGGTGAATGCAGAGGGTCTTGTGGACCGTCGTCTATTCTCCGCGACCCCAGGAGGGGATGCAATGCGTCGCCCGGATGAGCACGCCCCTAACGGGCGGAGCCGTCAGTGGAAGAAGTGCCGCTCTCCGGTGAAGTACATCGTGACGCCGACGGCCTTAGCGGCCGCGATGACGTCCTCGTCGCGGATGGAGCCACCCGGCTGCACGATCGCCGAGACACCGGCGGCGATGAGGATCTCGGGGCCGTCGGCGAACGGGAAGAACGCGTCGGAGGCCGCGACCGATCCCGCCGCCCGCTCGCCGGCGCGGCTGACCGCCAGGTTGCACGAGTCGACGCGGTTGACCTGACCCATGCCGACGCCGACGGAGGCGCCGTCCGTGGCGAGCAGGATCGCGTTCGACTTGACAGCGCGGCACGCCTTCCAGGCGAACTCGAGGTCGGCGCGGGTGGCCGCGTCGGCCTCCTCGCCGGAGACGAGCGCCCAGCCGGACGAATCGAACTGATCGAAGCGGTCGCTGTCCTGCACGAGCAGGCCACCCGAGATCTGCCGGAACTCGGTCGTCGCGCGCGCGTATTCCGCGGGTAGCTGCAGGATGCGCAGGTTCTTCTTGGTCTGCAGCAGCTCCAGCGCCTCCGGCTCGAAGCCGGGCGCGATGAGGACCTCGGTGAAGATGCCCTTGACCGTCTCGGCCATCGCCAGCGTGACCGTGCGGTTGGCGGCGATCACGCCACCGTACGCCGAGACGGGGTCGCACTCGTGCGCCTTGCGGTGCGCGTCGGCGATGTCGTCTGCCACGGCGATGCCGCACGGGTTGGCGTGCTTGATGATCGCCACGGCGGGCTCGGCGAAGTCGTAGGCGCTGCGGAGGGCCGCGTCGGCGTCCACGTAGTTGTTGTACGACATCTCCTTCCCGCCGAGCTGCGTGGCCTGGGCGATGCCGCGTCCGACCGGGTCGGCGTAGAGCGCCGCGGCCTGGTGCGAGTTCTCGCCGTAGCGGAGGGTCTGCTTCAGCTCGGCACGCACCTCGAATCGCTCGGCGAAATCGTCGGTGGAGGGAGCTTCCCCTGCGAACCAGGCCGCGACCGCCCCGTCGTAGGAGGCCGTGTGCGCGAACGCCTTCGCCGCGAGGGCACGGCGCTGGTCGAAGCTGGTGCCGCCGGCGGCGACCGCGGCAGCGATCTCCGCGTAGTCGTCGGGCGAGACCACGATCGCGACGTTGGCGTGGTTCTTGGCCGACGCCCGCACCATCGCGGGCCCGCCGATGTCGATCTGCTCGACGACGTCGTTGCCGACCGCGCCGGACGCGACCGTCTCGACGAACGGGTAGAGGTTGACCACGACGAGCTCGAACGGCTCGATGCCGAGATCCCTCAGCTGCTCCTCGTGGGAGGCCAGGCGCAGGTCGGCGAGCAGCCCCGAGTGGATGGCCGGGTGCAGCGTCTTGACACGCCCGTCGAGCGACTCTGGGAAGCCGGTCACCGCCGCGACGTCGGTCACCGCGTGGCCGGCGTCGCGAATGGTCTGGGCGGTGGAGCCCGTCGACACGATCTCCACCCCGGCCCCCGCCAGTGTCGCGGCGAGTTCGAGGAGGCCTGTCTTGTCGCTGACCGAGATCAGCGCGCGACGGATCGGGACGACGTCCCGTTCGCGGTAGAGGCTGGCGTCGTGACGGGGTCCGCTCATACTCGGGAGAGCTCCTTGAGGTCGATGTGTCCGTTGGCGATGTCGAGGACGGCGCCGATCAGGAGGCGCCGCTCGACGGGTTTGATGCGTTCGTGCAGGCTGGCCTCGGTGTCGCCCGGCACGATCGGAACGCGCTCCTGGCTGATGACGGGCCCGGCGTCGACGCCGTCGTCGACCACGATGAGGCTGGCACCGGTCTGGGTGGCGCCGGCGGCCAGGGCGTCGCGGACGCCGTGCGCGCCCGGGAACTCCGGCAGGTAGGCGGGGTGCGTGTTGATGAGGTTCGGCGAGAACGCCTGCACGACGCGCGGCGGCACGAGGCGCATGAAGCCCGACAGGATGACGAGGTCGGGCTCCCAGAGCCGGATCTGCTCCAGCAGGGCGTCGCCCCACTCCTCGCGGCTGTCGTACGACGTGAGGGGCACCGTGAACGACGGGATGCCGAACGTCTCGGCGTGGTCGAGCCCGTCGGCCTCCCGGTCGGCGCCGACCGCGACCACCCGCGCGGGGAACTCGGCGTCGGATGCAGCCTCGAGCAGAGCGCGCAGATTGGAGCCACCGCCGGAGATCAGCACGACAATCGAGAGCACGCGACAAGCCTACCCATCCGGGGAGGTGCGCTCAGACCAATCGCAGCCCCCGACGCGACGGGGCGATCGTGGAGATCAACGTCTCGCGCGACCTCCGGCCAGCAGCCCGATGCTCGCCGCGACGGCGACCTCCACGGCGGCGAACGCGCCGACCAGCCACGGATTGGGTCCGACGTCGTGCAGGCGGCCCGGGCCGAGCGCTCCCGACGACCACCAGGCGAGGAGGCCGAGTTGGATGCCCGCGACCGCACCGATTCCGAGCGCGGTGAGGAGCAGAGCTGGCGCGCCGTCGACCTGCGCCTTCCTGGTCGCGCGCAGCAGCGCGGCGGCGACGAAGCCCGCGAGCAGCGGCACGAGCACGCCGACGAGCCCGAACGTGTAGCCGTGCGCGGGGATGACGCCGAAGAGCGGCACGCCCGGGAGCGGCCCGAGCGCGGTGCCGATCGGGCTCACGGCCGAGCCCGTGCCGATTGCGAAGCCCGGGCCGACCAGCCACGACATGAGCCAGATCACGAGGTTGGGAAGGAACGCCAGCTGCGCGATGGTGAGGGCGACACCGCCGGCGACACCGGTCTGCAGCTGTTCGTAGAGGCTGATGATCGCGCCGTAATTGCCGAAGATCAGGAGCGCCAGGATGAGCGCGGACACGCCGATGACGATGGCGGACGCCGCCGTCCCGGCCCGGACGGCGCCCAACAGGCCGGCGCGCACGGGTTCCGGGATGGCGCCCACGCGGGCGCGGACGGCGACGACCACCGGAGTCGCGCCTGCTCGTGCGCTGGTCGACGTGCCGTCGGTTCGGTCGTCCGTGTGGTCGCCGGCGTGGTCGCCCATGTGATCGTCCGGTCGATCCGCACGATCGGCGGAGCGGTCGCCTGCGCGGGCTGTCGCGCGCTCGGTGGTGTCGCGGAGGGCTGCGAACGCGAGGCCGATCCCGATGCCCAGCGCGTAGACGAACGGAGGCAGCACGATCCCCTGCCACAGGGACGTAGTCACCAGAGGGCTCCCGGCCGTCAGCGTCACCAGTACCGAGACGGCGACGAACACGGCGAGCGCGGAGATCGCGCCCGTGCTGCGGTAGGGCGTCTCCGCGGCGCGTAGGCCGGTGCGGACGCCGAGGCCGGCGGTGAGCGCGGCGAAACCCAGGAGGGCGATGGTGACCTGGAACGGGGCCGCGGCCCCGGGGAGTCCGAGGGACCCGACGGTCTGCGGATCGAGCGTCACCGTCAGGTTGACACCGTGCCCCACCAACCAGATGTCGGCCGCGGCCTTCCAGATGACCAAGAAATCCCCGGTCAGGTGGTATTGCGCCGCCCAGAGCACGGTGAGCGGCACAACGCAGATCCCGATGCCGACCGTCGCGACGATGACCGCTTCCAGCGCGGCGAGCAGGGCGACGGTTGTGCGATTCATGACCGGATGGAGCCTACCGGTCGCGCGGGCGTCCATCCGGTAGACACTTCGACTCCCAGGCGACCGTGGAAGGTTCCACAAACATGTTGCATCTGCGCCTCTTGCATTTATGCCTGACGTTCTGATTTGCTGTGGCCATGAAGAAACACACCAGAGTGAGCAAGGTCCGTTCCCGCATCGCGCCGGCGCCGTCGCGGCGGCGGCGTCGGTCGGCCTCGTCGTGGGCACGGCGGTGCCGGCGGAGGCCGCAATCATCCACTACGTCTCGTCCAGCTGGGTCGAGGCGTATGCGGGTGCGACGTCGTCGACGGGGAGAGACGGGATGATCCAGGGTTATGCCCTGCTCGGCAACGATTTCAAGTGGGGTGCGCGTTCGTCGAGTTCGACCCTCGCCAAGGTGAACGGGTTCAACCTGACCCACAAGGCCCAGCTGTTCCGGGACGGCAAGTTGATCGTTTCCACGTGACCCGCTGAGACGGAGCCAGGGTGAACCCTGGCTCCGTCTCCCGACGCTCTCGCCCTAGCGGAAAGCACCTATGACCTACCCACTGAAGCGCGTCTACTTATTCCTGGCGGCGGCCGCACTCACAATGATCGTCGGCGGCTGTTCAGCTCAGTCCCAGTCCACCGGACACAAGCTGGCAAGCTCGTACGAAGCACTGATCGACGAGAAGCTCGATGGCACCCTGACGGAGTTCGAGACACAGGTCCTCGAGCGCGCTCGGGATCGCGGCTCTATCTCGCAGGGCGACTACGAAGCTGCGCACAAGCAATACCGCGAGTGCATGGCTCAACACGGAGTCGTAACGGTGGAGCGACGATTCCCCAATGGAGTCATTCACGAGACTCCACCCGCTCCGAATGACGAGTTCGCTGTCGAGCAACTCGTCGGCTTCGACTACAGGTGCGCGAAAGCAACGATCTTCGTCATCGACGAACTTTACGTCGTACAGCAGGGAAACCCCGACCTGCTCCGCGACACGTCAGCGGCCGGCACCGCATGCCTGATCCGAGAAGGACTCGCACCACAGTCATTCACGCGCGACGACTTCGAGAAGGCGTTCGCGCCGGGCGCGGACGACTACGACGGCCTGCCCTTCGACGTCAAGGACGACAGGGCGCAGATGTGTCTGTTCACCGCTCACATCGTCATCGGCTTCGGCGAGTGAACACCAGAGTGAGCAAGGTCCGTTCCCACATCGCCGCCGCGATCATCCACTACGTCTCGTCCAGCTGGGTCGAGGCGTATGCGGGTGCGACGTCGTCGACCCACCAGGACGGAGTCCTGCAAGCGTCTGCACAGCTCGGTAGCGCGGTCGAGTGGGGATACCGATCAACCTCGTCGTCGAAGGCCCAGGTTCTCGGGTTCAACTTCACGCACAAGGCACGAATCCTTCGGAACAACGTCGTGATCGTCTCGAGCTGACCCATCGCACCAGTGGGGTCGGACGCGCTCCCCGGTGTCCGACCCCACCACTACGCGCCCGCGACGAGACAACGAAAGAGATGATGAAGAACACGTGGAAGCGAGCAGTGGCAACAATCGCCGCCGCAACTCTGATCGCCTGTGCCAGCGCATGTTCCGGCCAGATGACCGCCGGCTCCGGCGCGAAGCTCGCGTCGTCATTCGCCGCCTTGATCGAGGAGCAGCTCGCGAGCGGTAGCGTGAGTGGTTTCGAGACCGAGGTGCTGACCAGGGCGCGAGAGCGTGGAACAATCTCGCAGGCCGACTACGAAGCGGCGCACGATCGCTACAAAGAGTGCATGGCTCTGTCCGGTGTCACCGCCGAGGAGCGTCGCTTTCCGAACGGTGTGATGCATTCGACTCCCGGCGCGCCTAGCCCAGAATTCACGGTCGAGCGACTGTCAGACATCGACTACAGCTGCGCGGTCGGCACTCTCGTGGTGATCGACGAGCTTTACGTGGTGCAACAGGGCAATCCGGATCTGCTTCGCGACCTCGAGGCAGCAGGTGCGGCCTGCCTCGTGCGCGAAGGGCTCGCGCCGGAAGGTTTCGGTCGCGACGAGTTCGCGGCCTCCTTCGGTGAAGGCAAGACCGACTTCTCGGGACTCCCCTTCGACGTCCGCGACGAGCGCGCACAGATGTGCCTGTTCGTTGCCCACCAGACCATCACGTTCGCTGATTGATCGTTCGACCCACCATGAACTCAAATACTCGGCGACCGGCAGTTGCGCTGATCGGCATGCTCGGTGCTCTCGCAGCGATTACCGGGTGCGCAGCGTACGAACCGCCTTCTCCCGGCGGAAAGCTCGCGTCCTCCTACATCGCTCTCATCGAGGAGGATCTCGTCAGCGGCAACCTGAGCGAATTCGAGACCGAACTGCTCAAGCGCGCCAAGGACCGCGGCACCATCTCACAGAGCGACTACGAGGCCGCGCACGATCGGTATCGGGAGTGCATGGCCAGAAGAGGGATCACCGCCGAGGAGCGTCGATACCCGAACGGGATCATCCACTCCACACCTCCGGGTCCGGACGACGCCTCCACGATCGACGACCTCGCTGACGCCGACTTCATCTGCGCTGTGGGAACGATCGCCGCCATCGATCAGCTCTACAGCGTGCAGCAGGGCAACCCCGACCTCCTGCGGGACCGGAACGAGGCGGGAGCCGCCTGCCTGGTCCGTGAGGGGATCGCGCCGGCGTCATTCTCTCGGGAGGACTTCGCGACGGCGTTCGACGGCCCCGGTCGCTCCAGCGCATGGAGCAGCCTCCCCTTCGACGTTCGAGACGAACGCGTGCACATGTGCCTCTACGTCGCCGGCATCGTGATCGGATTCACCGATTGATCCGCCGCGCCTTCCTCCCCGTCGCCGCCGCTCTCGCCGGGCTGGCGGTCGGCGTCCTTCTCGTGACGACCTTCGCGCCATCGGCACCCGACAGCCTCCAGACGCCGACCGCCCCGCGCACGCTCGGCCTCCAGGAGACCGAGTTCCGGGACGAACGCTCCATGGGTCTGACTGCCGACGTCGACCGCACCGCTGCCATCGCTCTGAACACGAGCGGGATGGTGACGGCGTCGGGCTGCGTGTCCCGCGGGAGCATCGAGAGCGGTGGCGTGATCGCGCACATCGATTCGGCGCCGATCGTGGCGCTCGCGAGCAGCACCCCGCTCTTCCGCGATCTCGCCCCCGGCGACGAGGGAACCGACGTCACTGCGTTGCGGCAGGCGCTGCGCGGTCTCGGGTTCGATGTGGACGCCGAAGGCCGCTACAGCGCGGCAGTCCGCGACGCCGTGAAGGAGGTCCAGCGCCGCGCAGGCGTCGCACCCGCCGACGGGTCGCTCCGGCTCTCCTCCGTCGCGTGGCTCCCCGCGCGCACGGTCCCGGTCTCCTCGTGCGAGGTCGCCGTTGGCGAACGTTACGAACTCGGGAGCCCTTTCGCGGAGGTGCCCGGCACCCTCCGTTCCCTCACCCTCGTGGCCGGCGAGACCGCCGCGGTCGTCCCGGGCGACCGCACCATCCGGCTCGGCGCCCAGGAGTTCGCGATGCCCGAGAGCGGAGTGATCGTCGATCGCGCCGTCCTCGACGCGGTCGCCGCATCGCCGGAGTATCTGGCGAACGCCGCGAAGACGAAGGACTCACCGCTCTCGGTCTCGGCGCGTCTCATCGCACCGCTCCGCGTCGTAGCCGTGCCACCGGGCGCGTTGGTGGGAGGCGCGGCGAACGCGCGGTGCGTTCAGCTGGAGGGCGGGGCGACGGCCGCCGTGCGGATCGTGGCGAGCCGTCTCGGCTCCTCCTTCGTCGCCTTCGACGGGGATATCCCGGAACGCATCCGGATCGGCGCCGCGGTGACCGCGAAAGGGTGCGAGTGAGCACGGGCAGCGACGCACGGCTGGAGCTCCGCGGCGTCGCACACGCCTTCAGCCAGGGCGCGCCGATCTTCCAGGGCCTCACCGAGACGATGTCGCCTGGTGAGGTCTGGGCAGTGACCGGACCGTCCGGGTCGGGCAAGTCGACACTGCTCTCGCTCCTCGCCGGCTGGGAGTCCCCGAGCGCCGGAATCATCGAACGCATCGAGATCGACAAGGTCGGCTGGGTCTTCCAGAATCCGCACGGCCAGGCGCACCGCACCGCGCTCGATCACGTGGTGTACCCGATCATCGCGCGCGGCACAGCGCGCCCGGAGGCCTCCCGGCGGGCGGAGCGCATCCTCGACGAGCTGGGACTCCGCGCCCTCGCCGAGCGGACCTTCGCGCAGCTCTCGGGCGGGGAGGCGCAGCGGCTCATGCTCTGCCGGGCGATCGCCACCGAGCCCGACCTCCTCCTGGTCGACGAGCCGACCGCCCAGTTAGATCGCACCAATGCCGCGACGGTGAACGGTGTGCTCCGGTCGCTCGCCGGTATCGGCGCCATCGTCGTGGTGGCGACCCACGATCAGGACACGGTCGCCGCGTGCAGCCATCGGCTGACGCTCGACAGAGCGCCGGTTGCGTCGGAAGGCACCCGGCCGTGAGACGCACCCGGTTCCGATCGCTGGTCGGTGAGAGTCGACGCAATGTCTCGACCAGTCCATTGCGTTCGTTGATTCACGGCGCGGTCCTCTCGTCGGTCGTCGTGGCGATCGCCCTGCTCGACACCCTCACGATCGCCGGGCTGGAGCGTCAGGCGGAGACGTTCCGAGCGGCGGGTGGCGCGACGCGAGTACTCTCGTCGCCCGATGCGGTCGACCGAGACCGCTGCGAACGGCTTCCGACAGCGGCCGGGTTCGCCGCCTCCGGATCGCTCGCGCAGAAGGACTCGATCGCACTGCTCGAGCCCGGGTCGAGCGCCATCCCGGTCTACGAGGTCAGCCGGGGGCTGGCCGCTCGTCTGGGCATCGTCGACGTCGGACTCGGCGGCGTGTACCTCGCCACGACGTTCGCGGCCGAGCTCGGCGCTGATCGTGGCACCGTCCTGATGACGCGGGAAGGTCATGTGCCGGTTCTCGGCACGTTCGCCCCGGGCCCGCGCGATGGCGGGGCCTCGCGGCTCTCGTCCGCTCTCGTCTCGATCGTCCCGGCGACGGGAACGGCATCGGAGTGCTGGGCGGATACCTGGCCGGCCAGCCGAGACCGCGACCCCCTCCTGCTGACCGCGCTCTCACCCGATGCCCCGTCGAAAGAGACATCGGTCGACCCGCTGAATCCGGTCGTCGGGCAGGAGTTCACGGGCGCGGAGGCCTTCCTCGAGCGAACGACTCGGTTCGCCCCGGCCGCGGCCGCCGCCGCCGCGCTTCTCCTGGGTGTCGTGTACTCCCGGGCGCGACGGCTCGAGCTGGCCAGTTCGCTGCACGCCGGCGCGAGCCGCGGGTTCGTCACCGGGACCATGATCGCCGAGGCCATGCTCGTCGGCGTCCCCGCGTTGGGGATGGCCGCGCTGACCTACGGGGTCCTCGTCCTCCTGCTGGGGGTGAACGTAGCCACGCTGCTTCCGGCACTGGCGCTCTCCGCCGGGACCGCCGCGGCGATGTTCGTCACCGGCGTCGCGGCGGCGGCCTCCACCGTGCGCGAGAGTGACCTCTTCGCACTGTTCAAAGCGCGCTGACGATCCGGGTGCTGGCTCCCCACCGCCGTGTCGGCGCGCTTACGACACGGTCATCACAGGCGTGTCGTCGTCGGTGTCCTCCGGGATGGTGATCACCGGCCGCTGAACGAGCTCGAGGATCGCGATGACCACCGCGGCGATCACCAGGGTCCAGATGATGAGCGTTGGGGTGAGCGGACGCACGAACAGTACGACCGCAGCCGCGATCACGGCGACGGCGCTGCGCAGCAGCACCCGCTGGGCATACATCCACTCGCCGACCCGGCCGGTCGTGATGCCGTGGCGCTCCGCGGACTGCCGCACCCAGGCGACGCCCGAGCCGAAGAAGCCGCGCAGACGTCGAGGTACGCCGAACGGACCCGAATACCAGGCGACGATCGCGACGACGATCGCGAGGACAAGCACGGCGACTCCGGTGTCCTTCATCGCCGTCGAGACGGTGGTGTACAGCGTCGTGGCGACACCTGCCGGCACTAACGCGGGGGATGCCGACGCGATGAACACGATCTGACCGATGCTGATGCCCGCGACGACGACGATCATCGCGAGCGCGAGAGCCGACGCCGCACCGATGAGCGCGAGCGAACGCCGCCGCGCGACAACCACCCCCAGAGCGAGCAGACCGATCGACACCCACGGCAGCCAGGCCCCGGCGGCGATGGCGAGGTTGTAGAAGACCTGCAGGGTAGGAATCGACGAGTTCTGCGCCACCGTGATGGTCTTGTCGATCGTCGGGATCTGCGCAGCGAACGTGATGCCCTGATCCTCCAGCAGCTGTTTGACGCGATCGATGATAGGGCCGAGCTGCACGCCGACCGACCCGTCGGACCCGACCGCGATCGCCGCCTTCGGATCGCCCTGCATCGTGGCGACCAGCTGGGTGTGGCTCGCGCGCAGCGCGTCCTGCCAGACCTGCGCGAACGCGTCGGAGGACACGAACCGCCCGACGGTCGTCTGGATCAGCGACACGATGCCCTGGGCGAGTGGCGCCTTGAGCGCGTTCAAGGCCTTCGTGGCGATGGGGCCGGTGCCGAGACCCGTGATGCCGTCGATCACCTGGGAGGTCAGCTGCGGGATGTCGACGTGCTCTTGGATCGCCTTGACGGCCTGGTCGGTCACGTATTGCTGGATGCCAGGATCCTTCGCCAACGGCGCGTAGGTGGCAACGAAGGTGTCCGTGTCGGTCAGCTGCACCTTGGCCCACGACGCGACCACGGCGACCGGGGCGATAATCGCCCCGATCACGATGAGCACGACCGCCAACAGCGTCCAGGCCCAGCCGCGCTTGTGCTTCGGCTCGGCCGCAACCACGGTCGCAGGCAGTGGCTCGGTCGCGTTCTCGTCGAGGCGGTTCCTGAGCGCGGTGTTCTCCGCTTCGAGGGCCGCGACCCGCCGCGCGAGTTCGGCGTTGGTCAGGCGTGGCATCGGCAGCATCCCCTTCCGGGCGGTGGTGCTCACTGTAGCGCCGGGGCAGGCCGCACGAACAGGCCCCGAAACCGGCCGTGGAGAACCAGGAAGGGCCGGACTCCGTGGAGGAGTCCGGCCCTTTCCTGTTGATGCGGCAGCGTCGTTACAGCGCTGCGTAGACCTCGCGCATCAGCGCAGCGGTCTCGGACGGGGTCTTGCCGACCTTGACACCCGCGGCCTCGAGGGCCTCCTTC
Source organism: uncultured Actinomycetota bacterium (assembly GCA_963734315.1). Lineage (GTDB taxonomy): Bacteria > Actinomycetota > Actinomycetes > Actinomycetales > Microbacteriaceae > Leifsonia. The sequence goes on from CAVTGP010000012.1 coordinate 190,779, forward strand.
TTGGCCTGCGCCGTGCCAGCCGAGCCGGAGACGATCGCACCGGCGTGACCCATGGTCTTGCCCTCGGGCGCGGTGAAACCGGCGACGTAGCCGACGACCGGCTTGGTGACGTTGGCCTTGATGAAGTCGGCCGCGCGCTCCTCGGCGTCGCCGCCGATCTCGCCGATCATGACGATCGCCTTGGTCTCGGGGTCGGCCTCGAACGCGGCGAGCGCGTCGATGTGCGTGGTGCCGATGATCGGGTCGCCGCCGATGCCGATCGCGGTCGAGAAGCCCAGGTCGCGCAGCTCGTACATCATCTGGTAGGTCAGCGTGCCCGACTTGGAGACCAGACCGATCGGGCCCTTGCCGGTGATCGTCGCCGGGGTGATGCCGACGAGCGACTCACCGGGAGTGATGATGCCGGGGCAGTTCGGCCCGATGATGCGGGTCTTGTTGCCCTTCGCCTTGGCGTACGCCCAGGCCTCGGCGGAGTCCTGCACCGGGATGCCCTCGGTGATCACGACGAGGAGCGGGATCTCGGCGTCGATGGCCTCGATCATCGCGTCCTTCGCGAAGGCCGGCGGCACGAAGACGATCGAGACGTCGGCGCCGGTCTTCTCGATGGCCTCGGCGACGCGTGCCGAACACGGGCAGCTCGCGCATCGCCGTGGCGTGCACCGTGGTGCCGGCCTTGCGGGCGTTGACGCCGCCGACGACCTGGGTGCCGGCCTTCAGCATCAGCGCGGTGTGCTTGGTGCCCTCGCCGCCGGTGATGCCCTGGACGATGACCTTGGAGTCCTTGTTGAGGAAGATCGACATACTCTGATTCGTCCTTGCTTACTTCGCGGCCAGCTCGGCGGCCTTGTCGGCGCCTTCGTCCATGGTGAGGGCGAGGGTGACCAGCGGGTGGTTCGCCTCGGCGAGGATGCGCGCGCCCCTCCTCGACGTTGTTGCCGTCGAGACGCACCACGAGCGGCTTGTTGGCCTCGTCGCCGAGGATCTGCAGCGCCTTGACGATGCCGTTCGCGACCGCGTCGCACGCGGTGATGCCGCCGAAGACGTTGACGAACACGCTCTTGACCTGCGGGTCGCTCAGGATGACGTCCAGGCCGGTCGCCATGACCTCGGCGGACGCGCCGCCGCCGATGTCGAGGAAGTTGGCCGGCTTGACGCCGCCGTGCTTCTCGCCCGCGTAGGCGACGACGTCGAGCGTGGACATGACCAGGCCGGCGCCGTTGCCGATGATGCCGACCTGGCCGTCGAGCTTGACGTAGTTGAGGTTCGTCGCCTTGGCCTTCGCCTCGAGCGGGTCGGCCGCGTCCTTGTCCTCGAGGGCCTCGTGGTCGGGATGACGGAAGTCGGCGTTCTCGTCGAGCGAGACCTTGCCGTCGAGGGCGACGATGTCGCCCGTCCTCGGTCAGCACCAGCGGGTTGACCTCGACGAGGGTCGCGTCTTCGCCGGTGTAGACCTCGTAGAGCTTCACGAACACGTCGGCGACCTTCGTCGACCAGGTCGGCGGGGAAGCCCGCCGCCGACGCGATCTCGACCGCCTTGGCCGTGTCGATGCCGCCGCGGGGGTCGACCTCGACGCGGGCGAGCGCCTCGGGCCGCTCGACGGCGAGCTCCTCGATCTCCATGCCGCCCTCGACGCTCGTCAGCGACAGGTAGGAGCGGTTGGCCCGGTCGAGCAGCACTGAGAAGTAGTACTCCTGGGCGATGTCGGGCGCCGCCGGCGACCATGACCCGGCGCGACGATGTGGCCCTTGATGTCCAGGCCGAGGATGGCCTTGGCGGCCTCTTCCGCGTCGTCCGGCGTCTTGGCGACCTTGACGCCGCCCGCCTTGCCGCGGCCTCCGGCCTTGACCTGCGCCTTGACGACGGTGACGCCGCCGAGCTGCTCCGCGGCCGCACGGACCTCTTCCGGAGTGTCGGCGACGATGCCCGGAAGGACCGGGACGCCGTACTTCTCGAACAGGTCACGGGCCTGGTACTCGAATAGATCCACGGTTATCCAATCCGCTGATGCCCGGCGCGCTCGTGTCGCTCCGGCTGATATCTCCTGGGCGGTCCGGCGGGAGAATAGCTCGACGCCGAGATAAATTCGCCAGTGAGAACTTTAGCGCGTTCGACTGAACAGCCCGAATCCGTTACTCCTCCACAGCGGGCGGCGCGGGCGACTACTCCACTGATCTGGTCGCGGCCGGCCCGGACCGGGTCGGCGACCGCGACCGTGGAGGGCATGACACATCGCATATCGACCTTCGTGACCGCCTTCGCCCTCGCCGGCCTCGCCATCTTCCTCGGCATCCTGCAGGTTCTCGTGATGGCACCCGATGCCCGTGCGCTCACGGGCGCCGGGCACGGGCCGGGCTACCTGTCCCGCGACGGCTGGTGGCTCGGCACCTATCGCATGGACGACGGGGCCCAGGGGTTCTGCCTCAACGCCGGGAAGCCCAGCCCGACGGGCCACGGCCTCGACTACGCGGACGCCTCGGCGCTCGGGTGGTACACGCCTCAGCAGGTGGCCTCGCTCGCTTACATCTCCCGAAGCTGGGCCGGAACGGGCGACCAGCTGACAGCGGCAGCCGGACAGATCGCCACCTGGCTCGTCGCCGGGCTGAACGGGCACAGCCCCGAAGAGGTCGCGTCGCGTGCGGGAGCCGACGCCGCTCGTGTCCTCGCGCGCGCCTACGAGATGGTGGACGAGGCCGCCCGTCTGGGATCCAACGCCGTACGAGCCGATACGGTCCTCGAGCTGGCCGAAACCGGGCCGGGCAGAGTGCGCGTCGAACTGACCGTCGTGAGACCGTCCGGCTCCGAGCTCGTCTCCCCTGGGAGCCACCTCGCCAGGGTGACGCTCGACGGAGCCTCCTTCGCCGACGGAAGCATGTCGGCAGAGGTCCCGACGGGGACGGACGTCGAGATCACCCCGACGGGAACCGATGCCAGCGTGACGGTGAGCGCTCACGCAGAGCTCTCCGCCCTCCCCTACGGCGATCGCATGCTGGTCGCGGTGCCGCACGACGACGCGCAGGCCGTCCTCATCGCTGTGCCCGCCACGGCGGAGGCTCGAGCGGAGGCCTCAACAACGGGTCCGTCACCACTGCCGTTCCAGCCGTTGGTCGCGACGGTGACCAGCACGGCGAACGCGGCGCCCGGCGCCATCGTCCACGATCGCCTCACCGTGACGGTCGACACCTCGGACGGGCTGCTGCCGTCGTGGGGCGTCCGCACGACGGACGACGGGTTCGAACCGGTCGATGCGATCGTCGAAAGCACCCTCCACGGGCCGTTCAGCGACCCGATCGTGGAATCCGACACCGTTCCAGAGGGCTCACCTGTGGTGTGCGTCGTCGAGACGGCCGTCAACGGGACCGGCGAGTACGACACCCCGGAGTGCGCACTCCCTTCTGCGGGACACTACGTCTGGACGGAACGCATCGATCCCGCAGCGGTGGACCCGGACGCGGGCGGCGAGCGGATCCGCCCCTGGCAGTCGGCGTTCGGCATCGCCTCGGAAATCACGATGGTCTCGGCCCCAGCCGAGCCCCTGCCGGCTCAGCTCGCTGCCACGGGAGACCGCGTCGAGTCGGGTCCCGTCGCACTCGCCGCGACCCTCGTCGGTCTCGGGATCGTGTCGACGCTCATCGCCGGTACGGCCCGCCGAGGCGCGCACCGGGCCGCCCATCGAAGCATCCGACGATGATCGCAGCCGCGCGGCCGGGCCGGTCGGGTGGATCATGGGCACATGGCCGTCCCTCCCGCGCGGCATTCCGATCTCCGGTCGATCGCCGGCGAGGCGCTCTCCCTCGCCGGCGCCGGCCGTGCGCTGCTGCTGCAGATCGCCCACCCGGCGGTCGGGCGCGGCGTGGCCGAGCACAGCGACTTCGCCACTCGGATCGTGGACCGGTTCCACACCACGATGACGTTCGTGTACGCCGCGGTGTTCGCATCGCCGGAAGTGTTCGACGCGGTTCGCCGTCAGGTCAACCACGCGCACGGTCCAGTGCATGCCGTCCACGACGGCGATCTTCCCGCCTACAGCGCGTTCGACCCAGATCTGCAGCTCTGGGTCTCCGCCACGCTCTACGCGACCATGATCGATCTGAACGAGCGGGTCTACGGTCCGCTCACAGACGCATCGCACGAACAGGTGTACCGGGACTTCCGTCAGCTCGGGCTGAACCTCCAGCTCCGGCCGGAGGTCTGGCCCAGCGACACGGCGGAGTTCCGGCGCTACTGGGACGAGATGCTCCCGCAGCTCGCCGTGACGGAAACGACGCGCAGGCTCGCCGAGCAGATACTCCATCCGAACGATGTCCCTCTCTGGCTTCGCGCCGCGCTCCCGGCGAGCCGACTCGTCACGACCGGCCTGCTGCCCGCTCGTCTCCGGGAGCAGTTCGGGCTGCCCTGGAGCGACCGGCTCGAGCACCGGTTCGAGCGGCGGATGCGCTGGGCCGCCATGGTCTACCCGCGCCTTCCCGGCGCTCTGCGGCATCGTCCGCGCGACGTGTACCTCAAGCGGCTGAGCGCGTGAATTGTCTGTACCGCATATATTGGATGTCAATTTCAGCTGTAACATGTTTCACGTCGCCGTGAAGCGACTCCGTCTACCCGGAAGGAAACATGGACCCGAATACATCTGCGACGAGGACGCGCCGCCTCAAACGCGCGCTCGCGCCGCTCGCGCTCGCTGCCCTCACAGCGACTCTGCTGGCCCCCATCCAGCCGGCCACGGCCGCCACGACGATGCCCACGATCGACGTGCGCGTCTCGCAGGCGTCATCACAGGTGACCGTGAACGCTCGCGGAGACCAGGAGGCCGACCGGATCCGCGAGAACCGCAAGATGCAACACAGTGCGCTCGAGCCGACCAGCCGTTACGTCCGCAAAGGCGAGAAGTTCACGATCACGCTTCCGTCGGGCGTCACCGGCGTCCAGGTAGCGATAGGTCAGTACGGCGTGTATGCCGCCCTGAACAGCGGACGCGACGTTCAGGTCTCGCGCACGACGCTGACCACGACGACCACCGCCATCACCTCAGATCGGGACGGCCTGGTCTGGCTGTCCCGCGTGGCCGGCGAGCCGGTGCGCGCGACCGTCACGGGCGGCCTGCCCGTCCCCACATTCATCGGGGGCGTCACGAGCGAGGCCGACTTCCGCGAGCAGCTGTCGACGTTCTCGGCGGCGCCGTTCGCCATCGTGGCGGGCAAGCGCGTGGTCGTCGCCTTCCAGCGCGGAACCGTGACCCCCAACGTCTCCTTCGTCACCTCCGCGAACATCGCACGCTGGGACAAGGTGGTGGATGTCACCGATGCGACCTACGGCCTGGATGTGAGCGCCACCGGACTGCATCGCAAGTCGCCGGCCCTCATCCACATCGCCAACCCCGACACCGGGGCGCCCAACTCCTACGCCTCCGCGACCTACGAGCGGATCACCTTCCAGAACGACAGCGGCGCAGGACGCGATCTGCTCGTCGGCGCGCCGGGCCAGCAGTGGGGCCTCTGGCACGAGATCGGGCACACGTACCAGACGCCGCAGTACACCTGGGAGGGACTTGGTGAGGTGACCGTCAACATCTCGTCCCTTGCGGTGCAGCGGGCTTTCGGCTATCCGAACGAGCTCGCGGCAGCACAGCACCAGCGCGCGATCCAGGCGTATCTCGCGAAGCCGAACGGCGAGCGCGACTTCGATGACGAGTCCCTCAACAACAACACCGGCTTCTATGTGAAGCTCGGCATGTTCGACGGACTGCGCGAGCGGTTCGGAGACGGCTACTTCCCGACCCTCAACCGCCTCTACCGTGAGCGCGCGACTGCCGCGACGACGACCACCCTGCAAAAGACGTTCAAGCGCACAGCGACGGAGGTCGCCGGTGTCGACCTGACCGAGTACTTCCGAAAATGGGGAATGTCCGACGGTCCGGCACTCCTGGAACAGCGCGGCCTCCCCGAGCTCGCACTGCGCGCTACCGGCGACCTCACCGTGCGGCTGAACTTCGCGACGACGTCGACCGGTCTGAGCTACGAGATCACAGCGCCGACCGGAACGCGATTCGTGTCCGGAGACCGTACCTGGAAGAACAATTCCGGCTACTCGCAGACGATCGCGAAGGCAGCGCAGCTGTCTGCCGACGGCCGCACCCTTCGTTTCAGCCAGAGTGAATACGCGACGAACGTCGGTCAATGGGTCGAGGAGTCCTACCGTCTCGAGTTCCTGAGTGCGAGCACGTCCGGCCTCGTGAACGATGGCACCTTCCGGATCACCGGCGGCACCGCCATGCCGATCGGCCAGAGCATCCCGGTCGGCTTCACTGCGAAGGTCGCCACTCCACTCGTCCAGGTGCTGCAGCCGACGCTGAACGCACAGCAGACCGGCCGGTTCACGGTTCGCGTCATCCCTCCCGTCGCGGGACACGGGATCGGCTACACCGTCACCGCCCCGACCGGAACCCGATTCGCGTCGGGCGACCGCACCTGGAAGAACAGCGCCGGCTCGTCGGGCACGGACAAGAATGCGGCCGCCCTGTCCGCCGATCGAAAGACGCTCACCTTCAGCCAGACGACCTGGGAGGCGAAAGCCGGAGGCTGGGTCGAAGAGAGCTACGACCTGATCTCCGACGGAACCGCGGGAAGTCGCACCGTCACGGACGGATCGTTCCGCATCACCGCCGGCCCGGTCATGCCCGTCGGCGCGTCGGTCCCCGTGAGCTACGTGTCCTCGGTCACGGCAGCGCCGGCGCCCACGCCGACGCCCACGCCGACGCCCACGCCCACGCCGACGCCCACGCCGACGGCGACGCCGACTCCGCCGGGCGGGAGCGTACCGTTCTGAGAACGCTCCGCACCAGTCGAACCGATCACCCGGCCGCGCACGCCCGCGGCCGGGTGATCGGCCCGTGCGCCGCCTGGTGAGATCGGATGGTGCTCAGTCGCTCGGCCGACGAGGCCCTCCGATTGCGCGCGCGAGTAGTTACGAGCGCGATTCCGACCCCGGCGCCCACGGCCGTCTCGACGACCCGGTCGACGAGCAGCGTCCCGAGCGGGGCCGGTGCGGCGAGATGCGACACGGCGAGCGCCATCGGTGTGATGAAGAGCAGGGCGTAGCCGTAGTGCCGCCCGACCAGCATCTCCGCGAAGAACTGGCAGACGACGATCACGAGGATCACCACGACCGCCGGAGGAGACCAGAACAGAACCACCGCGGCCACCCCGACACCGCCGATCGTGCCCAGGATCCGGTGGAGCGACCGCGAGATCGAATGCGCCGCCCGCGCAGGAGGGATGACGGCCACAAGGCTCACGACCGCCCAGTACGCGTGGCCCAGCCCCACTGTCAGGGCCACCCCTCCCGCGATCAGGACGCCGACGGCGTTCTGCGCGGCGGTGAGCCAGACGCGCCAGTCGCGGAACACGGTCGAGTCGACGCCCGGGCGACGATGGAGCTTCTTGAGCAGCACCGCCCCCGTCTTGGCGGCGCGATCGCCCGCCCACCGGCGGACGACCCACCCGGACAACGTGAGTAGCCACGAGAACGTCGCGACGACGGCCGCCAGCCCGATCCGGGGGAGCGTGTCCTCCGCGGTCGTCGGCACGGCAGCGCAGACGAGCAGCGCGAAGACGAAGAACAGCGGCTGCGTCGGCAGGAGCTGGAACGCGGTCGCGAGCAGTGTGCCCGCGACGACGATGACCACAAGCAGCACGGTCACGAGCCAGAGCGGTTCGCCCACGACGGCGACGAGCACCCCGAGCGAGACGCTCACCAGCATCGCGACCGCCGCGATCGACACGCTGCGCAGCCGGAGCCGATACGGCTCGTTGCGGCCGTACAACGCAGTGAACGCGCCGAACGTCGCGTAAGCAGCGAGGTCCAGACGCCCGACGGCTCCCAGGACGAGCAGCGGCACCGCAACCGCCGCGGCCGCCCGGAATCCGACCTCGACGCTCATCGTGGCGAGGCGTTGCCTCACAGCCCGCGCCTCACAGCTTGTCGATCGGCGCGATCTTGATGAGAAGCTTCTTCGCCCCCACCTTCTCGAACTGCACGTGGGCGACGCGCTTTGCTCCCTCACCGGTCACGTTCGTGACTCGGCCCTCGCCGAAGTCCGCGTGCCGGATACGGTCGCCCGGAGCCAGCTCGAGGTCGCCGTTGTCGCGCACCTTGCCGGTCACCCGATTCGGCCACTCGGCCTTCGGGCGTTCGGCCGGCGCGCTGCCGCCCACCGGATAGCTCTCGTTCCAGCGACCCGCTGTGCCTCCGCCGAGACCCGGCCGACGCGCGTTGAGCGCGCGCGACTGCGACCCGCCCCGCCCGTTCGCGGCGCCCGGCGACTGTTTCCAGTCGATCAGATCGGCGGGGATCTCCTGGAGGTACCGGCTCGGCATCGCGACGGCCGTCTCACCGAACTGCGCGCGCGTCATCGCCAACGACAGGAACAGTCGCTTCTTCGCCCGTGTGATGCCCACGTAGAACAGGCGACGCTCCTCGGCGGGGCCTCCCGGCTCGTTCGCTGACATCCGGTGCGGAAGCAGGTCCTCCTCGATGCCGGTGAGGAAGACCGCGTCGTACTCGAGCCCCTTGGCCGTGTGGAGGGTCATCAGCGAGACCGAGCCGCTCGAGTCGTCGATCTCGTCGGCCGCCGCGACCAGGGACACCTCGGTGAGGAAGTCGACAAGCGAGCCGTCCGGGTTGTTCCGGGCGAACTCGCGGGTCACGGCGACGAGCTCGTCGACGTTCTCCGCTCGGGCCTCGTCTTGCGGGTCCCGGCTGTTGCGGAGCACGTCGAGGTACCCGCTGCCGTCGAGCAGGAACGTCAGCACGTCGGCAACCGCGGCGACACCGGCCGGGTTGGCCGGGTCGATCTTCGCCGTCGCCTCGTCGAGCATCGCGGAGAGCTGGAGGATGGCGCCGGTGACCTTGGGGCCGAGGCCCAGCGAGCCGGCGTCGCGCATCGCGTCGCGGAACGTGAAGCCGTTGTCCTCCGCGTAGCTCGCCAGCTGAGTCTCCGTGGCCGGCCCGATGCCCCGCTTCGGAGTGTTGAGGATGCGGCGCAGCGCGAGGGTGTCGTCGGGGTTGGCCACCGTGATCAGGTAGGCCATCGCATCCTTGATCTCGGCACGCTCGTAGAACTTGGTGCCGCCCATCACCTTGTAGGGCAAAGCCGAGCGGATGAAGATCTCCTCCAGCGCACGGGTCTGCGCGTTGGTGCGGTAGAACACCGCCATGTCTTTGTAGTCCATGCCCGCAGCGTGGAGCTTCTCGATCTCGTCGGCGACGAACTGCGCCTCGTCGTGGCCCGAGTAGCCGGTGTAGCCGACGATCTTGTCGCCGTCGCCGACCGCGGTCCACAGCTTCTTGTCTTTGCGGTCGAAGTTGTTGGCGATCACGGCGTTCGCGGCGCTCAGGATGTTCTGCGTCGAGCGGTAGTTCTGCTCCAGCAGCACGACCTTCGCGCCGGGGAAGTCGCGCTCGAACTCGACGATGTTGCGGATGTCCGCGCCGCGGAACGCGTAGATCGACTGGTCGGAGTCGCCGACGACGGTGAGCGATGCGCCCGGGATGGCGCCGACGACATCGCGCAGCTCGCTGACGTTGCGGCCCGTGCTGCTCCATCTCTTCGGCGATGTCGGGTGCGACCGGCATCGTCAGCTCGCGGATGAGCGAGTACTGGGCGTGGTTGGTGTCCTGGTACTCGTCGACCAGGATGTGCCGGAATCGCCGTCTGGTAGAGCGCCGCCACCTTCGGGAACGCCCGGAACAGGAACACCGTCTCGGCGATGAGGTCGTCGAAGTCGAACGCGTTCGCCCGCCGGAGCGCGCGCGTGTACTGCCGGAAGATCTCGAGGAACATCACCTCCTGCGGGTCGCTCAGGTTGGCCGAGCGCGCGAAGGTCTCGATGTCGGTGAGCTCGTTCTTGAGCTTGGAGATGCGGCCCGCCGGCACCCGCCACCGTGAAGCCGAGGGTGTCGGCGTCGAGCTCCTTGATGATCCGCTTGAGCAGCGCGCGCGTGTCGCCCGAGTCGTAGATCGTGAAGCTCTGCGTCTTGCCGATCGTCTCGGCCTCGCGCCGCAGGATGCGCACGCACGCCGAGTGGAAGGTCGAGATCCACATGCCCTGCGCACGGCCACCGAGGAGCTGCTCGACCCGCTCGCGCATCTCGTTCGCGGCCTTGTTGGTGAAGGTGATCGCGAGGATCTCGCTCGGCCACGCCTCCCGGCTCTCGATGAGTCCGGCGATCCGGCGGGTGAGCACGCTCGTCTTGCCCGACCCGGCGCCCGCGACGATGAGCAGTGCGGCGCCCCGGTACTCCGCCGCTTCGCGCTGCTGCGGGTTGAGTCCGGCGAACAGCCGGTCGGAGGGCGTGCTGCGGCCGCCGCCGCGGCCCGCCCCTTCACGGTCAGCCCGTCCCGTCGCCGAACCGCCACCCGGGCGCTCGTCGCCCTCCCAGCCGTCGAGGATGATCGGCACCGAGGAGGGTGCGGTGGAGGCGGGAGGAGGGGCGTCGGGAAGGCTCGTCATGTCTCCAGCCATTTTAGCCGCCGCCACCGTCATCGCCGTCGGGAACGCCCCGTCCGTGGCTCCTGCTCAGCGACCGTCCCGCACCGCGAGAGCCAGGTCGGGGTGGTCGGCGAAGACGCCGTCCACCCCCGAGTGCAGCAGGATCGCGAACAGCCGCCTCCAGTCGCCCCACTCGTCGTCGCGCCCGCTGGAACGGAACTCGAGCGGAAGCATGCCGTTCTCGGGCCGCAGCGTCCAGCAGTACACCGACAATCCGGCCGAGTGCGCGAGGTCGACCAGATCGGAGGTCACGGCGCCGATGTCCACTCCCCCTTCGTCCTCGCCGAACAGTCCCATCGACACCGAGCCCGAGTGGAGGATCTGCCCGACGTCGACGCTGATCCCGTCGACCCGGTCGGCGGGCGACGACGCGGATCCCAGCGCGTAGAGTCCGCGGAGGCTCACGTCGGTCGCGTAGCCGGGAGCCGCGGCGCCGAGTGCGGCGACCCGGTCGGCGGGCGCGCCCTCCGCCTCCACGAGGTACACGCGCTTGCCGCGGAAGCCGCGCAGCTGCAGGCGCCCGAGCACCGTCTTCTCGAAGCTCTCCGCGACCAGTCCGGGATGATCGGTCCAGCCCGCGTCGGCGAGCGCGTCGACGAAGAGCTCGTCCAACGGGAGCCCGGCCGCCTCGAAGTAGGTGGCGTGCTTGAGCTCCGCGACCAGGCCGAGCGCACGGCCCGCCGTGTCGGAGGCGGCGTCGACGAGCTCCAGAACGTCGGACAGCCGCAGAATCGGGTACCGATCGTCGAACGTCGCGCTGGGCTGACGCAGCCGCGGCAGCCGCTCCCTCGCCCGCAGCACAGACAGCTCGCTCCAAGTGAAGTCCTCCGTGAACCATCCGGTCAGCGGGATGCCGTCGACCTCCTTGGTAGTGCGGCGGTCGGCGAACTCCGGATGGTCGGCGACGTTGGTGGTTCCCGAGATCTCGTTCTCGTGGCGCACCACCAGCACGCCGTCCTTCGTGGCGACGAGGTCGGGCTCGACCGCGTCGGCGCCGAGCGCGAACGCCAGTTCGTACGCCGCCCGGGTGTGCTCGGGGCGATAGCCGGGGGCGCCTCGGTGGCCGATCACGGCAGGAGTCGAGCGGGCGCGCATGTGGCGATCCTAGCCGGGCGGCCCATTGCGCCCGACGAACGCACCCCTCCGAAAGCAGGTCTCCGCCGATTCATCAGTCCGCTGACACGAGGTGACAGAATCGAGGTGTGCCCGACCCCGACGGCCTCCCGACCAGCGCACCGGCGCCATCCGCACTCCCTCCCGAAGAAGCCGGATCCCGGCCGCGCGGACACCGCCGTGCCTGGCACGAGCCCACCCGGGAGCTGAGCCTGCACTGGGGCAGTTACCGGGCCAGATGGATCGCCGGTCTCACGATGATCGTGGTCGGCACCGCCTGCATTCTGGTCACGACCGCTTACAGCCTGCCGTCTCTGCTCGTCGGCTCCCTCGTCCAGCCCGCGGGCTGGGCCGTGCTGCCCTCGACGATCGGCCGCCGCGTCGCCGTCGTGGTGCCCGTGCTCGGTTTCACCTGGCTGATGCTGGGAGGCTCGAGCTTCGCCTGGTGCTACGCGATCATGCTGGCGGCGTGGCTGCTGGTGCGCCTGCGCCCTCTTCCCGCGTTCGCGGTGCTGGTGCTCCCGATCGCGTCGAGCCTCGTGCTTGCGCTGTTCGTCACAACGTACGAACAGGGCTGGATCACCATTCTGGTCAGCTCCGGGGTGGTGGTGGCGTCGGCCTGGCTCGCTCGGTGGGGCACGATCGCACTGGATTCATGGCAAGCTGTCAGAACTCTCAGAATGCAACCAGGTAGGTTGGACGAACCGAGACCGTAAGCGGTCCCCGACAAAGCGAGGAACCCATGGCAACCTCCAATCCCGCCTTCTCTCAGAGCGCTGCCTTCAACGCGACAGCGAACGCTCAGCAGCTCGAAGAGCTCTACAACTCGCCGTCCGCGACGTCCGCCGACACGGACCGGATGACCGTCGAGGACACGATCCGGAAGACGGCGGCCAGCTTCGGCGTCCTCCTCGTAGGGGCCGTCGTCGGATGGTGGGTCCCCGGTCTGTGGGTCGTCGGCGCGATCGCCGGCCTTGTCCTCGCGTTCGTCAACATCTTCCGCAATCGGAAGAAGCTGCCGTCGGCCGCGCTCACACTCGCGTACGCGGGAGCCGAGGGTCTTTTCGTCGGTGGCATCTCGAAGATGTACGAGTCCTTCGCGGGCGGCGTCGTTGTCCAGGCTGTCATCGCGACGATCGTCGTCGTCGGTGTGACCCTCGCGCTCTTCGCCACCGGGAAGATCCGAGCATCTGCTCGCGCGACCAAGGTCTTCCTCGCAGCGATGATCGGCTACCTCGTCTTCTCCTTGGTCAACCTCGTCCTGATCTGGACCGGCGCCGTGAAGGACCCGTGGGGGCTCCGCGGTTCCTTCGAGATCTTCGGGATTCCCCTCGGCCTCGTAATCGGCGTCCTCGTGGTCATCATGTGCGCCTATTCGCTGGTGCTCGACTTCGACGCCATCCAGCAGGGTGTCAAGAACCGCGCACCTCGCGCGTACGGCTGGGCGGGCGCATTCGGCATCATGGTCACCGTGGTATGGCTGTACCTTGAGCTCCTTCGCATCTTCGCGATCGCACGCAACTAGCCACCACCTACGCACGAAGGGCCGGGATGTTGACACATCCCGGCCCTTTGCGCGTCTGCGGGGAGACTCACTCCCACTCGACACTGTTCATTCCCATTCGATCGTCCCCGGCGGCTTCGACGTGACGTCGAGCACGACGCGGTTGACGCCGTCTACCTCGTTGGTGATGCGGTTCGAGATCGTGGCCAGCAGGTCGTACGGCAGGCGCGTCCAGTCGGCCGTCATCGCGTCTTCGCTGGAGACCGGACGCAGCACGATCGGGTGGCCGTAGGTGCGGCCGTCGCCCTGCACGCCGACCGAGCGCACGTCGGCCAGCAGCACGACGGGGCACTGCCAGATCTCGGCGTCGAGGCCGGCGGCTGTCAGCTCGGCGCGCACGATCGCGTCGGCGTCGCGCAGCAGGTCGAGACGCTCCTGCGTGACCTCGCCGACGATGCGGATGCCGAGGCCGGGGCCGGGGAACGGCTGGCGGCCGACGATGACCTCGGGCAGGCCGAGCTCGCGGCCGATGGCGCGCACCTCGTCTTTGAACAGGGTGCGCAGCGGCTCGACGAGCTCGAACTGGAGGTCCTCCGGGAGGCCGCCGACGTTGTGGTGGCTCTTGATGTTGGCCGTGCCCGTGCCGCCGCCCGACTCCACCACGTCGGGGTAGAGGGTGCCCTGCACCAGAAATCGGATGGGGTCGCCGTCGTTCGCCGCCTCGGCGATCAGGTCGGCCTGCGCCTTCTCGAACACGCGGATGAACTCGCGGCCGATGATCTTGCGCTTGGTCTCCGGGTCGGAGACACCCGCCAGCGCGGACAGGAACTGCTCCTGCGCGTTCACCGTGACGAGACGCACGCCGGTGGCGGCGACGTAGTCCTCCTCGACCTGGCGGCGCCTCGTCCGTGCGGAGCAGACCGTGGTCGACGAAGACGCAGACGAGCTGGTCGCCGACCGCCTTGTGCACGAGCGCGGCCGCGACGGCGGAGTCGACGCCGCCCGACAGGGCGCACAGCACGCGCCCGCTGCCGACCTGCGCGCGGATCGCCGCCACCTGATCGGCGATGACGTTGCCGCTGTTCCAGTCGGCGGGGATGCCCGCCGCGCGGTGCAGGAAGTTCTCGAGGACCGCCTGGCCGTACTGCGAGTGCTTGACCTCGGGGTGCCACTGCACGCCGTACAGCCGGCGCTCGTCGTTGGCGAATGCGGCGACCGGAGTGTCCTCCGTGGAGGCGAGCACCTCGAACCCCTCCGGCGCAAGCGAGACCGAGTCGCCGTGGCTCATCCAGGCGGTCTGTTCCGCCGGCTGGCCGTCGAGGAGGGTGCCCTCGCCGTCGGCCGCAGCGCCCGTGACGCGCACGGCGGTCGAGCCGTACTCGCGGCGCCCGGTCTTGGCGACCTCGCCGCCGAGGGCGGTGGCCATGACCTGGAAGCCGTAGCAGATGCCGAGCACCGGCACGCCGAGCTCGAAGATGCCCTCGTCGAGCTGCGGTGCGCCGTCGTCGTAGACGCTCGACGGGCCTCCGGAGAGCACGATGCCCGCAGGGTGCTTGGCGGCCACCTCGGCCGCCGTCACTGTGTGCGGCACGATCTCGGAGTAGACGTTCGCCTCGCGAACGCGGCGGGCGATCAGCTGTGCGTACTGCGCGCCGAAGTCGACGACGAGGACAGGACCGGCCGGTGCGGCCGAGTCGGCCCCTCCGAGGATGTCCGAGAACGCTGCGTCGGTGCTAATTTGTGGCCTCCACGAAAGTCGCTGCCTCGGCCTCGCGGCCGGCCAGATAGGTCTTGACCTGCTTGGTGATCCTGGCCTCCACGAAGAACGAGAGGAACGGCACGACGCCACCGAGGGCGATCAGCACGAACTTCGTGAACGGCCAGCGCATCAGGCTCCACAGGCGGAAGTCGGAGAAGAGGTACACGACGTAGAGCCAGCCGTGCGCGATCAGGATGCCGGTGCTCAGGTCGACGCCGGTCGGTGCGACGGCGGTCGTAACGGGCACGAGGGTGAGGGCGCCGTAGTTGCTGAACGCGAAGAGCTGGTAGCCGAGGCCGTACTTCATGAGCATCTCCACGCAGAGCAGCAGGAGCATTATGCCGGTGACATAGGCGAACACCTGGTAGAACTTCAGCGCCCCGCGGATCTTCGGGAAGTCTTCGAGCTTGGGAGCGAGGGGCATGCGGCTATTCTACTTTCCCGGCGCGGGCACCGGCGCCGTCCAGGGAGCTGTCGACCGAGCCGTCGCCGCCTCCGGCTCCGTCGCCGGCTGCAGCGGCTGCCTCCAGCTCGCGCTCCTCGTCCTCCCGCTGCTTGGCGTCGCGCACGAGCCGGTACCAGAGGAAGATCGCGAAGCCGGCGAAGATGATCCACTCGGCCGCGTAGAAGATATTGAGCCAGTTGAGCTCGGTCTGCTGGATCGGCGGGGGCGAGTCGATCTTCACCAGCCCGGCCGGAGGCGTCTGTTCGACGGCGTAGGCGTTGTAGACGTCCATGCCGTCCACACCGGTCCACAGGTTGTAGAGCTGGCCGACGCCGAGGGACTTCATCGCCGTCGGGTTCTTCTTGTCGTCGGGCACCTGGGGCTGCTCGTCGGGGAGGATGCGCCCCACCATGCGTTGCGGCGTCTGCTTCTGCGCCGTCTCCGGCTGCGACGCGAGTCTCGCCATCGCGGCCTTCGCCGCCGCCTCGCTCGGCGCCCAGCCGCGGGCCACCGCGAGCGCGATCGTGTCGCCTCCCCCGGCGTCGACGTTCACGTGCGATACGACCCACCACCCGGTCTTGCCGTCGTTGAGCCGGTCGTACAGCAGCTGGTCGTCGCCGGCGATGACAGTGCCGCTGAACTCTACGAGCTGGCCGACCGCTTTGCTGGTGAGCGGTCCGCCGGGCTTCGCGACCTGGGTGAGCGGCAGCACCGTCTCGGTCGGAGCCTCCACGGCCGTGCCCGACTCGATGGCACGCTCCAGCTGCCACTGACCGAGCGCCGCGAAACCGGCGGCGAGCGCGAGCGCGAAGATCAACGCTGCGATCCAGCGCGGGCGCAGCATCATCTGGAGCATCGTGGTGCCGCCCGCCTGCGCCGGGTGCCGGCGCTCGGGCTGCCGGGGGTGGTGTCGATGGGTCAGTCCCGCTTTCGGTCGACGGTGGTGTCCTGTTGCTGCATGGTCTGCTCGACGATCCGGTCTACAGCGTCGCGCGTATCTCCCGCGCGCCTGTCGTCGCGGCGCGTGTCGGAGTCGAGATCGGCGGTCGCCGCCCCGACGAGTGCGATCTCCTCGTCGAGCATGGGATCGCGCTTCGTGCGCCGGTCGCGCCGCTTGGACGATCCGGACCGGAGAATCATCGCACCGACCTTCTCGGAGTTCGCTGCGAGGATCGGCCCGAGCACGGCCATGATGAGTACGTAGAGTCCCGCGAACGGCACGATGCGGGCGTCGAGCCCCGCGCTGAGCGACAGGGTCGCCAGGATGAGCGCGAACTCGCCCCGGTTCTGGAGGATGACCGTGGTGTTGATCCCCGCCTGCGGGCCGAAGCCGTTGATCCATGCGACGAACTGGCCTGCGAGGATGTTCAGCACGATCGTCATGGCGACCGCGATGAGCACAGGTCCCAGCACCGACGGGAACTTCGCCGGGTCGAGCTCGAGGCCGAAGTTGAGGAAGAAGAACGCCGCGAACACGTCGCGCAACGGGATCGCGATGTGCTCGATCCTGTTCCGGTACTTCGTGGCACCCAGTACGAGTCCGATGAGGAACGCGCCGATCGCGTCGGTGACGCCGAGGATCTCGCCGATCCCGGCGAACAGGACCGCCAGGCCGAAGAAGAGGATCGTGAAGAGCTCGTCGTCCTTCGTGTGGAACAGCCGGGAGACATACCTCCCGCCGAATCTCGCCAGCGTGAACATCACCACGAGGAAGAGGAATGCCACCGCGAGCTTGCCGACCACCGGCCAGAGTTCGGTCTCGCCGCTCAGCACGACAGAGACAATGGCGAGGTAGATCGCAATGAAGATGTCCTCCACCACGGTGACGCCCAGGATCATCGGCGTCTCGGTGTTGGGCAGGCGGCGCAGCTCGATGAGCAGCTTGGTCACGATCGCGGAGGACGAGGTCGCCGTCATCCCGGCGATGATCAGCGCCTCCCGCGTTCCCCAGCCGACCCAGAAGCCGAACGCGAGCCCGACGCCCATGTTGATGAGGATGTAGGAGCCGCCCGAGACGATCAGCTTGCCGAAGTTGCCGAAGAACTCGTCCTGGTCGAATTCCAGGCCGAGATTGAACAGCAGCAGGATGAGCCCGAAGATCGCGATGAGCTCGATGTAGTTGCTCTCGAAGCTCAGCGGGAACCAACCGGTGTGCGGGCTGGCCAGCAGGCCGACGAGCATGTAGATGGGGATCGCGGGGAGACCTACCAGTCTGCCGAGGCGCCCCAGCACGTACGCGACGAGCAGGAGGATGCCGAGAATGTTGAGGTCTTCTCCGACATGCATGGATCAGCCTCCCGGTGGCGCGTCGGCGGTTGCACGCACTGCGGTCTCGCCCGTGCGGAAGAAGGCGAAGGCCTTGGCGACCTTCTCGGGGGTGCCCGCGACGACGAGGGTGTCGCCGGGGAAGACCTTGAAGTCCCGCGCGGGCGCTGGATTGGCGGAGTCTCCGCGCACGACGGCGACGACGGTGAGGCCCACGAAGCCGCGGTCGGCGGGGGCGCCCAGCTGCTGGCCCGCGATGTAGTCCTCGTAGTCGACGGTGAACCAGTCGATGCTCAGGCCCGGCATCTGGTCGAGCGCGGTGAGCGACTCGGTGATCTGCGTGCCGCCGAGGAGCTCGGCGAGCGTGTGCGCCTCGTCTTCGTTGAGGCGCAGCGAGACCTTCGTCACGTCGGCGCCGTCTTCGTGGTCAGAGAAGGTCACCAGGTCGCTGTGCCCGGAGCGATGCGCGATGACGCCGACCTTGCCCCCGTCGTCGGTGACGAAGGTGTGCAACACCCCGACCCCGGGCAGCTTGACCCGTCGAACGTCAACCATTTATCCGTCTCCAACCGTCGCGGGCACTGGTTTCCAGTCTATCGGAGGGAGGAATGACCAAACGTACAAATTCACTTTATTGCTCGAAATTGTACAATTAGGTGCTATTCTACGACCTATGAGCACAATCTCCATCTCCGAAGCACGAGCCAGGCTGTCCTCGCTGATCGACGAGTCGCACACCGAGCCCGTCTACCTCACCCGTCGCGAGCGCGCCGTGGCGGCGATCGTCGACGCCGATCAGCTCAAACACCTGCTGGAGGATGCAGAGGAACTCGCTGACATCCGTGCGGTCGATGCCGCATGGGAGGAGACCGAGCGCCTCCGCGAGACGCCCGTGCCCTGGGACGACGTCAAACGCGAGCTCGGTCTCGAGTGAGCTACTCTGTACAGATTCTTCCCGCGGCCGTTCGAGCCATCCGCAAGCTGCCTCCCGAGGGCAAACGCCGCGTGCAGGCGGTGATCGAGATACTCGGCGGCGACCCGAGACCGCCCGCCGCGAAGAAGCTCACAGGGCGAGTGGAGTGGCGGGTGCGCTCCGGCGACTACCGTGTGCTCTACCGGATCGAAGACGATGTCCTGACAGTAGTCGTGGTGGATGCCGGACACCGCCGCGAGATCTATCGCTGAGCTGTCAGCGCTCACCCCCCTTCGGCGGCTCGGCCCCTTCGGATAGCGGTGTCTCCGCAACCCCCGCGCGCGAAGCCGCGGCCTTCGCAGCAGACGGCGTCGCGGTGCGCGTGACCTCCGCGGCTTTCGCCGCTGCCGCGTCCACATCGACGATGTCGGGGGCCTCCAGCCGCACGCGGTCCGCCGAGGCGTCGTCGGGCTGCAGCTGGCTCTCCCGCTCGGCGGCGACGCGCTTCAGGTAGGTCTGCACCTCGCGCTCCTCGCGAGCGGAGTCCCAGCCGAGCACGCCGGCCATCAGCGAGGCCGCCACCGGCGCCGCAGAGACACCACGGTCCCACGCCTCGATCGAGATGCGCGTGCGGCGGGCGAGCACATCCTCCAGGTGCAGGGCGCCCTCGTGGCTCGCTGCGTAGACGACTTCTGCGCCGATGTAGTCGTCGGCGCCGGGCAGCGGGGAGGCCAGCGACGGGTCGTCGCGCACCAGGGCGAGGATGTCGTTCGTCATCGTGCCGTAGCGGTTCAGCAGGTGCTCGACGCGTGCGGGGTGGAGGCCGGACTCGCTCGCGATCCTGCCGCGCCGGTTCCAGGCCGCCTGGTAGCCCTCCGCGCCGACGAGCGGGATCTCCATCGTCGTGCTCGCCGGGATCTTGCCGTCCAGCGCGTCGACGGCCGCATCGATCGCGTCCTTCGCCATGACCCGGTACGTCGTCCACTTGCCGCCCGCGATGACGACCAGGCCGGGCACGGAGTGCGCGACGAGGTGCTCGCGCGACAGTTTGGAGGTCTCCTCCGACTCGCCCGCGAGCAGGGGACGCAGACCGGCGTAGACCCCCTCCACGTCTTCCCGGGTGAGCGGCACGTTGAGCACCTGGTTGACGTGGGCGAGCAGGTAGTCGATATCGGCCGCCGTCGCCGCCGGGTGCGCCTTGTCGAGGTGCCAGTCGGTGTCGGTCGTGCCGATGAGCCAGTGGCGGCCCCACGGGATGACGAAGAGCACGCTCTTCTCCGTGCGCAGGATCAGGCCCATCTTCGACTGGAACCGGTCGCGCGGCACGACGAGGTGGATGCCCTTGGACGCGCGCACTTTGAACTGGCCGCGCTCCCCCACCATCGCCTGCGTGTCGTCCGTCCACACCCCGGTCGCGTTGACGACCTGCTTGGCGCGGATCTCGAAGCGCTCGCCGGTCTCCTGGTCGAGCGCCTGCACGCCCACGACCCGCTCGCCGACCTTGAGGAAGCCCACCACCCGGACGCGCGGCGCGACATGCGCGCCATAATGTGCGGCCGTGCGCGCGAGCGTGGCGGTGTACCGGGCATCGTCGACCTGCGCATCGTAGTAGGTGATGCCGCCCACCAGCGCGTCGGGCGCCATGCTCGGGATCGCCTTCAGCACCTGCCGCTTGCTCAAGTGGCGGTGGTGAGGCACCCCCGGCGGCCGCAGGCCGCTGTACGAGAAGATGTCGTACAGCATCATGCCGGCGCCGATGTAGAGTCGCTCGAACACGCGCTTGTGCAGCGGGTAGAGGAAGCGCACCGGCTTGACCAGGTGCGGTGCGATGCGCTGCAGGAGCAGGCCGCGTTCGATGAGCGCCTCCCGCACCAGGCCGAAGTCGAGCTGCTCGAGGTAGCGGATGCCGCCGTGAACCAGTTTGGACGAGCGGCTGGAGGTTCCCGACGCGAAGTCGCGCGCCTCCACGAGCCCGACGCTGAGGCCGCGGGTGACCGCGTCGACGGCCGCGCCTGTGCCGACGATGCCGGCGCCGACCACGAGGATGTCGAGCTCGGTCTCTGCAAGTGCCCGGATCGCTGCGGCGCGTTCGGCCGGGCCGAGACGCGAAGGATAGGCCACCGCCGAAGAGCCTGCCTCCGAAGACAGAGCAGTGGAGCCGGACGGGGATGTCGTCGCCATCGTTTCCTCCTCCCCCGGCCGCCAGCGGCCGAGGCCTTAATGCGATTGATAGGGCGCGACGACCACTTCGACGCGCTGGAACTCCTTCAAGTCCGAGTATCCCGTCGTAGCCATGCTGCGGCGCAAGGCCCCCACGAGATTCGCAGTTCCCTCGGCCACTGGTGCGGGACCGTACAGGATCTCTTCGAGCGGGGCGACCTGTGCCGACCTCGACGCGGTTGCCGCGCGGCAGCTGCGGGTGGTGCGCCTCGGCACCCCAGTGCCAGCCGCCGCCGGGGGCGTCGGTCGCGCGCGCGAGCGTGGTGCCCAGCATGACCGCGTCGGCGCCGCAGGCGATCGCCTTGACGATGTCGCCCGAACTGCCGAGGCCGCCGTCGGCGATCACGTGCACGTAACGGCCGCCCGACTCGTCCATGTAGTCGCGGCGCGCGCCAGCGACGTCGGCCACCGCGGTCGCCATCGGGGCGTGGATGCCGAGGGTGGAACGCGTGGTGGAGGCCGCGCCTCCGCCGAAGCCGACGAGCACGCCGGCCGCACCGGTGCGCATGAGGTGGAGGGCCGCGGTGTAGGTGGCGGCGCCGCCGACGATCACCGGAACGTCGAGCTCGTAGATGAACTTCTTGAGGTTGAGGGGCTCGACGCTCTTGGAGACGTGCTCGGCCGAGACGGTCGTGCCGCGGATGACGAAGAGGTCGACGCCGGCCTCGACGACAGTCTGGTACAGCTCCTGGGTGCGCTGCGGCGAGAGCGCTCCGGCGACCGTGACCCCGCCCTCCCGGATCTCGGCGAGACGACGGGTGACCAGCTCGGGCTTGATCGGCTCCGCGTAGATCTCCTGCATGCGACGCGTCGCCTTGTCGGCCGGCAGCTGGCGGATCTCGGCGAGCAGGGGCTCCGGGTCTTCGTAGCGCGTCCACACGCCCTCGAGGTCGAGAACGCCGAGGCCGCCGAGCTGGCCCATCATGATCGCGGTCGTCGGAGAGACGACGGAGTCCATCGGAGCGGCGAGGAACGGGATGGAGAACTGGTACGCGTCGATCGTCCAGGCGACCGAGACGTCCTCCGGATCGCGGGTGCGACGGCTCGGCACGACGGCGATGTCGTCGAAGGCGTACACGCGGCGAGCGCGCTTGGCACGCCCGATCTCAATCTCCATACTCACGGGTTCAGTCTATGGCGCGGCACTGGCAGAGTAAGGCAGGTGACCGTCGAAGCTGAGCCCCTCGCCCGCCTCCGCCAGCGTACGAGTGAGAAGTGGAGCGTCTATCCCGACGATGTGCTCCCCCTGTTCGTGGCCGAGACCGACTACCCGCTCGCGCCCTCCATCGCCGCGGCCCTGCACGCGGCCATCGACCTCGGCGACACCGGCTATATCGGCGAGGACGACCGCGCGAAGCGGGCGTTCGCGCGGTTCGCGCTCGACACCTGGGGCTGGGAGGTCGACCCCGGCCGGACGCTCACGACGACCGATGTGAGCGTGGTCATCGTCGAGTCGCTGCGGATGCTGATCGCCCCCGGCGACCGGGTCGTCATCACGCCGCCGGTGTACCCGCCGTTCTACGAGTTCATCCCGGAGGCCGGAGGGTTGGTCGAGGAGGTGCCGCTGCTCGACGACGGCACCGCCTGGTCGCTCGACCTCGACGGCCTGGAGCGCGCGTTCGCCGGCGGCGCGCGGGCGTTCCTGCTCTGCCACCCGCACAATCCGCTCGGCCTGGTGCACCCACGAGAGCAGCTGGAGGCCGTCGCGGCGCTCGCGGCCCGTTACGGCGTGGCTGTGGTGAGCGACGAGATCCACGCACCGCTGACCCACTCGGACGCTTGGTTCACGCCCTTCCTCTCGGTGTCGGAGGAGGCCCGCCGGGTGGGTGTGGCTGCGCACTCGGCGAGCAAGGCGTGGAACCTGGCCGGCGTCAAATGCGCCCTCATCGTGACAGCGTCCGAGGAGCGCGCGACGCGCCTCCGCGCCCTCCCGATCGAGGTGGAGGTGCGCACCAGCCACCTCGGCCGCATCGCCACCGAGGCCGCGTTCGACGACGGCAGGCCCTGGCTGGCTGGCATCCTGGAGTCCATCGAGTCGAACCGCGTGCTGCTCGGAAGGCTGCTCGCCGAGCATTTGCCCGAGGCGCACTACCGCGAGCCGCACGCGAGCTACCTCGCCTGGGTGGACTTCCGCGGCCTCGGCTGGGGCGACGAACCCGCCGCTCGCATCCTCGAGGAGTCACGGGTCGCCCTCGTGCGCGGCCTGGACTTCGGGCGCGAGGGCGCCGGCTTCGCGCGGGTCAACATCGCGTGCTCAGCGGAGGTGCTCACGGAGGCGGTGGAGCGGATCGCGCGGCTGCGCTGATGCAGCGGAAGGCAGCCGGGAACTACTCGAGCGGTTCCTCGTCCACGAAGGCGATGCTGCGCACGCTGCACTCATCTCCATCCTTCTTCCATAGTAAGAATACTGAGGTTTAGATTTTATACTCTAGACTGACCGTCGAATGCCATTCATCGGGCGGCATCAGCTCACAGAAGGGAATCTATGCGTTTCCTTCCCCACCGCGCCACTACGTGGAAATTGCTCACGGCGAGCGCCGTCACCGCCTTATCTGTCGGAACTTTCGGTGTCGCCCCAGCTGGGCCGAGACAGATGCTCCGGACGGGCCACGGATGTACATCTATGATCCGTTTGCTTACGGCCGCGGGTCACGAATGGCAGTGGCATTCGTGACCCGTCATTTCGCGTCAGGGTCCCCTCCAAATCGGAAGTCGCTCACGACATCAACGCCGTCACCGACCTGCTCCTGAAGAAGGGCGACAAGTCGGTCACCATCTGCTTCCCACCGCACCTGAGCCTGCGGATCACCCTAGCGAGCCGCATCCGACTGGAGACCTATCCATCTGGTGTGCCAATCCACGAGTTCATCGCCGAGTGCGTTGTTGAGTCCGAGTTCATCCGGCGACATTGGCCCTTCCACTCCCCACAGTGGCCAGGGATGTCCCCACTCGTTCCATACTCTGACTACCTTCATTTCCTCGCCATTCTGCATCACCGCGCCCGCGCCACCCGCGCCTCGTCCCACACCGGCTCGTCGGCCTCGTACACGACGCCGTCGGAGCCGAACACGAGGTAGCGGTCGAAGCCGCGGGCGAACCAGCGGTCGTGGGTGACGGCGACGACCGTGCCCTCGTAGCCGGCCAGGCCGTCCTCCAGCGCCTCGGCCGACACCAGGTCGAGGTTGTCGGTCGGCTCGTCGAGCAGCAGCAGCGTCGCACCCGAGAGCTCCAGCAGGAGGATCTGCAGGCGCGCCTGCTGGCCCCCCGACAGCGACTCGAACGTCTGCTCGGCCGACGCCGCCAGACCGTAACGGTCCAGCACACGGCTGGCCGCCTCCCGTGGCATGCCCACTCGTCGGTCGTCGCCGCGGTGGAGGATGTCGAGCAACGTCCTCCCCACCAACTCCGGATGCTCGTGCGCCTGGGCGAACAGGCCGGGGGCGACACGGGCGCCCAGCTTCGCGACGCCCGTATGCGGCACAGGCGCGCCGGCGACCTCCATCGACGCCAGGTGCCCGGCGGACGGGTCCGGGTCGGTGCCCCCTGCGGCCAGGAGGCGCAGGAAGTGCGACTTGCCCGAGCCGTTGGAGCCCAGCACGGCGATGCGCTCCCCGAACCACACCTGCAGGTCGAACGGGCGCATCAGGCCTGTTAACTCCAGGTCACCGCACTCGATCACGCGGCGGCCCGTGCGAGCCCCGGTCAGGCGCATCCGCACGTTCTGCTCCCGCGGTCGCTCCTGCGGCGGCCCGGCCGTCTCGAACTTGGCCAGGCGCGTCTGGGCGGCCTGATAGGCCGAGGCGAGGTCGCTGTTGTACTTGGCCTTCTCTTTGAAGCGCAGCATGAGCGCCTTCAGCTTGGCGTGCTCCTCGTCCCAGCGCCGTCGGAGCTCGTCCAACCGGGCCATCCGCTCCTCGCGCGCCTGATGGTAGCCGCCGAAGCCGCCCCCGTGCGTCCACGTGGTGTTGCCGGCGCCGCCGAGCTCGAGCGTGACGATGCGGTCGGCTGCTCGCGCCAGCAGCTCCCGGTCGTGCGAGACCAGCAGCACCGTCTTCGATGTGGTGCGCAGCTGCTCCTCGAGCCAGCGCTTGGCCGGAACGTCGAGGTAGTTGTCCGGCTCGTCGAGCAGCAGCACCTGCTCAGGGCCACGCAGCAGGGCCTCGAGCACGAGCCGCTTCTGCTCACCGCCGGACAGGGAGCGCACGCTGCGGTACTGGGCGCGTTCGAACGGGACGCCGAGCGCGGCCATCGTGCAGTGGTCCCAGACGACCTCCTGGTCGTACCCGCCCGCGTCGGCGTAGTCGGTGAGCGCGGTGGCGTAGCGCAGCTGCGTCGCGGTCTCGTCGCGCTCGATGATCGCCTCTTCCGCTGCGGCGAGCGCCTCCGCCGCGCGCCGGACCGCCGCGGGCGCGACGAGCACGAGGAGGTCGCGCACGGTGCGATCGTCGCGCACGTGCCCGACGAACTGGTCCATGACGCTGAGGCCGCCGTCGATGACGACCCCGCCGGTGTCCGGCCGGAGGTCGCCGCGGATGATCCGCAGCAGCGTCGACTTGCCTGCACCGTTGGCGCCGATCAGCGCGGAGACGCTGCCCTCTCCGACCCGGAAGGACACGTCGTCCAGGAGAGGTCGCCCGTCGGCGAGCGCATACGAGACGCCCGAGACGTCGATGTGGCCCATGGTCGGCTTTCCTGTCTTTCCTGTGGACAAAGCCTTCCAGGATAGACGAAACCGCCGCCCACGGGAACGCGAGCGGCGGCCGATTCGGTAATGGAGGAGATACGGCAGTCGAACAGCGCCACCTCCTCCCGTAGCTGCGATGTCGAGGTCCGCGCACGCGGATGTCCTCCGTAAGCTGCAATGCCCGGCGGCGGCGGCAAACGTGGGTAACGGAGGAAATCCGTCTCTCAGGTCGCCGGAAAGCAGAGAACGGAGGAGATCCGACCCCATCTGGGCCGAATCTCCTCCGTTGTCAGCAAAGTGGAGGTCAGCGACGGTAGTTCGGCGCCTCCACGACCATCTGGATGTCGTGCGGGTGCGACTCCTTCAGCCCGGCCGCCGTGATGCGGACGAAACGGCCACGCTCCTTGAGCTCGGGGATGGTGCGCGCACCGACGTAGAACATCGACTGACGGAGGCCTCCGACGAGCTGGTACGCCACGGCCGAGAGCGGGCCGCGGTACGGGACCTGGCCCTCGATGCCCTCCGCGATCAGCTGCTCATCGCTCGGCACATCCGCCTGGAAGTAGCGATCGCGCGAGTACGAGGTCTTCTTGCCGCGCGTCTGGAGGGCGCCGAGGGAGCCCATGCCCCGGTAGTTCTTGAACTGCTTGCCGTTGACGAACACGAGGTCGCCGGGCGACTCGGCCGTGCCGGCGAGCAGGGAGCCGAGCATGACGCTGTCCGCACCGGCGACGAGCGCCTTGGCGATGTCGCCCGAGTACTGGAGGCCGCCGTCCGCGATGAGCGGGACGTTCGCCGAGCGCGCGGCCAGCGACGCCTCGTACACCGCGGTCACCTGCGGCACGCCGACACCGGCGACGACGCGGGTGGTGCAGATGGAGCCGGGGCCGACACCGACCTTGATGGCGTCGGCACCCGCGTCGATGAGCGCCTGGGCGCCCGCGCGGGTGGCCACGTTGCCGCCGATCACGTCGACGTGCGATGCGCGCGGCTCGCGCTTGAGACGGCTGACGATGTCGAGCACGCCGGCCGAGTCGCCGTTGGCGGTGTCGACGACGATGACGTCCACACCCGCGTCGACCAGCGTCATCGCGCGCTCCCAGGCGTCGCCGAAGAAGCCGATCGCGGCGCCGACCCGCAGGCGGCCCTCGTCGTCCTTGGTGGCGTCGGGGTACTTCTCGCTCTTGTCGAAGTCCTTGACGGTGATGAGGCCACGGAGGCGGCCGTCCGGGTCGACGAGCGGGAGCTTCTCGATCTTGTGCTCGGCGAAGATCGCGACGGCGGAATCCGGGTCGATGCCGACAGGAGCGGTGATGAGCGGCATGCGCGTCATCACGTCGCGAACCGATGTCGTCGAGCGCTCGAACGGGCGAGACGAAGCGCATGTCGCGGTTGGTGATGATGCCGACGAGCTTGCCGTCGCCCTCGACGACCGGGAGACCGGAGACGCGGAACTGCCCGCACAGGGCGTCGACCTCTTCGACGGTCGCGTCCGGGGTCGTGGTCACCGGGTTGGTGATCATGCCCGACTCGGAGCGCTTGACCTTGTCGACATTGGTCGCCTGGTCTTCGATGGACAGGTTGCGGTGGATGATGCCGATGCCGCCGTGACGCGCCATGGCGACCGCCATGCGCGACTCGGTCACGGTGTCCATGGCGCTGGACAGCAGCGGAGTCGCCATGGTGATCCGCTTGGTCAGGCGAGTCGAGGTGTCCGCCTCGCTCGGGATGACGTCGGTGTGCCCCGGGAGGAGCATGACGTCGTCGTAGGTCAAACCGATGAATCCGAACGGATCCGCCTGGTCCATTTCACCCCTATCAAGGTCGCGCGAGTGTGGATGTCCAATGCTAACGGCAGAACCTGGAGGTCTATTCCGCCCGGGGGACGCTCACCCCACCGTCGCGAGGTCGAGCTCGGCCTGCTTGCGTCCCCGACGTGCCGCGGCGATCATGTCGACGCTGAGGATCAGCAGCGCGAGCCACACGATCGCGAAGCCGATCCAACGCTCCGGCGGCATCGCCTCGTTCAGCACCACGACGCCGACGAGGAACTGGATGAACGGCGCGAAGTACTGGATGAAGCCCATGTAGACCAGCGGCAGCCTCCGGGAGGCCGCGGCGAAGAACAGCAGCGGGACCGCGGTGATGACACCGGCACCGACGAGCAGGACGGTGTGCCACGGGCCGTCGCTGCCGATGGTCAGCCCGGCGGTGAGCGAGACCACGATGAGCTGGAGGATGGCGACCGGGGTCAGCCACATCGTCTCGAGCGTGAGCCCGGAGACCGCGTCGACACGGCCCCCCACCCGCTTCTTGATGAGACCGTAGAACCCGAACGAGAACGCGAGGATGAGCGCGATCCAGGGGATCTGGCCGTAACCGACCCCGAGCACCACCACCGCCACGACGCTCACGCCGACGGCCACCCATTGGGCGACCCGCAGCCGCTCCCGCTGCACGATCACCCCGAGGAAGACGGTGACGATCGGGTTGATGAAGTAGCCGAGGGCGGCCTCCACCACGTGCCCGCTCACCGTCGCAAGCACGTAGGTCTGCCAGTTGACGTAGATGAGCGCACCGGCGAGACCCATGGTGAAGAGCACGCGCCGGTCTGTGAGCAGCGCGCCGAAGGTGCGCCACGAACGGGTGACGGCGATCGCGATCGCGCAGAACGCCAGCGAGAAGATCACGCGCCAGGCCACGATCTCCCACGCGCTGGCCGGCTTGAGCGCCAGGAAGTAGATGGGGAGGAAGCCCCAGAGGACGTACGCGGAGATCGCGTAGATCAGGCCGGATCGGCGGTGTTCGGTGAGGGGCTGCGGCACTCCCACGACACTACTCTGTGCCGGGACGACGACCGGCCTCGCTCAGGCGGCCAGCACGACGAAGGCCCGGGCGCTCAGCACCCGGGCCTTCATCGAGAAGGTTTCGTCAGCGAACGACGACCGCGAGCACGTCGCGGGCCGAGAGGACCAGGTAGTCCTCGCCGCCGAACTTGACCTCGGTGCCGCCGTACTTGGAGTAGATCACCTTGTCGCCGACGGCGACGTCGAGCGGCACGCGGTTGCCGTTGTCGTCGATGCGGCCCGGTCCGACCGCGACGACCTCGCCCTCCTGGGGCTTCTCCTTGGCGGTGTCGGGGATGACCAGACCGGAAGCTGTGGTCTGCTCAGCCTCGACCTGCTTGATGACGATGCGATCTTCGAGCGGCTTGATGGAGACCGACACGGTTGACCTCTTTCTTTGGTGAACTCAGTCTTTGCGAACTCAGGTGGAGTGCGGCTTGCGTTAGCAAACACGCACGGAGAGTGCTAACCACGAGTCTAGGGGGTGCGTTAGCAGTCCCGCAACGTGAGTGCCAGAAGGTACCGTGGTGCACATGGACCGGTCCGAACTCGTCGAACTGCTGACCCCCGAAGGGCTGCGGCTGCTCGACTCGCTGCCTCCCTACCGGTCCGAGAAGGACGTGCTGAGCCTGGTCACGTCCCTGCGCAAACAGGGCCACTCCCCCGGCCTCGTGGCAGCCGTGCTGACCCAGGCGAAGCTCCGCAAGAAGGCCGCAGGCAAGTTCGGCGAGTTCGCCTCCAGAATGCTGTTCACAGAGGCCGGGCTCGAGCAGGCGACGCGGCTCCCGGTCGCCGCCCGGCACGCCGGACGCTTCCGCGCCGCCGGGCTCACGCGCATCGCCGACCTCGGCTGCGGGATCGGCGGGGACGCCCTGGCCATCGCGGCACTCGACCTGGAGGTCACCGCTGTGGACGCCGACGAGGTGACGGCCGCGATCGCCGCGTTCAACCTGGCCCCCTTCGCCTCCGCCACCGTCGAACACCGACGAGCGGAGGACGTCAGCCTGCGCTCGATCGACGGTGTCTACCTCGACCCCGCCCGACGGACGGCCGGACACACCGACACCGACCGGCTGACCGATCCCGACGACTACACGCCATCGCTCGGATTCGCGTACGAACTCGCGACGGGTCGATCGGTCGGCCTAAAGCTGGGGCCGGGATTCGACAGAGACCTGATCCCCTCCACCGCCGAAGCGCAGTGGGTGTCGGCCGACGGCCAGGTCGTGGAGCTCGGGCTGTGGTTCGGCGCTCTCGCGCGCTCGGGCATCCGGCGCTCGGCTCTGGTTCTCCGGGGCGACGACACGCACGAGCTCACCGCGGAGGCGGACAGCGAGGACGCCGAGACGGGCGAGCTCGGCGAGTACCTCTACGAGCCGGACGGCGCAGTGATCCGGGCGCGCCTGATCGGCGACCTGGCACGTCGACTCGACGGCCGGATGGTCAGCGACGGCATCGCCTACATCACGGCGGACGTCGCCACTGAGACGCCCTTCGCTGCGGGATTCCGCGTCCTCGAGACGTTGCCGTTCGCCGAGAAGGAGCTCAAGAAGGCGCTCCGGGCACGCGACATCGGCACCCTCGAGATCAAGAAGCGCGGGGTGGATGTCGACCCGGCAGCGCTGCGCACCCGGCTCAAGCTCTCCGGCGGTCGACCGGCGACGCTGATCCTCACCCGCGTCGGCGGCCGGCACACCGCTCTGCTCGCCGAGCGGCTCTGACGGCCGCCCGGCGAGCGCGAGTCAGTGCAGGCTCGCGTCAGCGCACGCTCGCCTCAGTAGCGATAGGTCGCGTTGAAGTTCGCGAGGATGATACCCAGCACGATCCAGAAGATGATCGCGATGGCGACGCTGACGAAGCCGAGGATGATGCCGGTCAGCCAGAACCCCTTGGCGTGCGGCTCCTTGCTCCGTCCGATGAAGCCGAGGACGATCGCGGCGACGCCGAAGAGGAAGCCGATGCCCCACGCGAACGTCAGGACGATGCCGACGACGCCGCCGACGAGCGACAGGATGCTGAGGATCGGAGACTTCGCGGCCGGCTGAGCGTAAGGCTGAGCGTAGCCCGGCGCCGGCTGACCGTACGCGGGCTGACCGTAGCCCGGCGCGGGAGGCTGCTGACCGTACGGCTGCTGGGGCTGCTGGCCGTAGGGCTGCTGCGGAGCGCCGTACCCGGGCGCGACCGGCGGAACCGGCGGCGCGACCGGCGGAACCGGCGGAACCCCGTCCGGGGCCGGCGCGGGGATGTCGGACGACGGCGGAACCGGCTGAGCGGGAGTTCCTTCCGTTCCTTCGGGCTCTGCTGGGCCTGACGGGGTGTTCGGATCGGACATTCTGCCCATCTCCCTCTCTGGTGGCTTCCTGAGTAAACGCTGTATCAGATCAATCGTCGCAGCGGGCCGACGGCGTGTCAACGCCCGGCGCGCCGCACCGGGTCAGTCCACACCAACGCGCGTCGTCGCGCGACGTCACTCCGCGGCAACGCCCGCCTCCGCCACCTGGATGTCGGTCACGGGCAGGGTGGAGTCGGCGCCGAAGTCAAGTCGGCTCGGCTCATTGCCCGCCATGATGAGCTGCGCACCGAGAGCCGCGATCATCGCGCCGTTGTCGGTGCACAGCGACAGCGCCGGGATGCGCAGGGTCACGCCCGCCTCCGCCGCCCGCTGCACGGCGAGCTGACGCACGCGCGCGTTCGCGACGACTCCTCCGCCGAGCAGCAGTCGCGGAACGCCGTGGTCGAGGCAGGCGGCGATCGCCTTGGTGAGGAGGACGTCGGCGACCGCTTCGCGGAACGAGGCCGCCACGTCGGCGACCGGCACCTCCTCGCCGGCGTCCTGACGCTGCTCGACCCACCGGGCCACGGCAGTCTTGAGGCCGGAGAACGAGAAATCGTAGCGGTGCCGCTCCAGATCTTTGGGCTTGGTGAGCCCACGCGGGAAGCGGATGGCGCGCGGGTCGCCCTCCGCGGCGACCCGGTCGATCTGCGGGCCGCCCGGGTACGGGAGGCCGAGGAGACGCGCGACCTTGTCGAACGCCTCGCCCGCCGCGTCGTCGATCGTCTCGCCGAGCAGCTCCACATCCGACACCAGGTCGCGGACGAGCAGCAGTGAGGTGTGACCTCCCGAGACCAGCAGCGCGACGGTCGGCACCTCGACCGGATGCCCCGGGCCGCCTGCAGCGTCGAGGACGTCGGCGCCGACATGACCGACGAGGTGGTTGACCGCGTAGAGCGGTTTGCCGAGCGACAGGGCGAGCGCCTTGGCCGCACCGACGCCGACCATGAGCGCGCCCGAAAGGCCGGGTCCGCTGGTGACGGCGATCGCGTCGAGGTCGGCGAGCTCGATGCCGGCATCCGCGACGGCGGTGCGGAGGGTGGGGGTCAGCGCCTCCAGGTGAGCGCGGGCGGCGACCTCGGGCACGACGCCGCCGTAGCGCGCGTGCTCCTCCATCGACGAGGCGATCGTATTGGAGAGCAGGGTCGTGCCGCGCACGATCCCGACGCCGGTCTCGTCGCAGGACGTCTCGATGCCGAGGACGAGCGGCCCGCCGTCGTCGCCGGCCTGGGAATCGATGCCGTTCATGCGATGGTGGTCTCCGGTGTCGGGACGGTCAGGCGCATGACGATCGCGTCCACGCCGTCGGGCTGGTAGTAGCGGGGGCGCACGCCGATCTCCACGAAGCCGAGCGAGCGGTAGAGGGTCTGGGCGCCGGGATTGTCGGCCCGCACCTCGAGGAACACCTCCGTGGCGCCGCGATGACGCGCCTCGCCGATCAGGGCCAGCATGAGCGCCCGTCCGAGCCCGTGCCTCCGCGCGTGCGGTGACACGGCGATCGTCTGGATGTCGCCTTCGCCGCCGCCCCGCGGCGCCAGCAGACCCCCGTATCCGTCAACGCGGTCGGGGTCGTCGAGCGGGACGGCGACGAGATAGTAGCCGTGCGGACCGGCCAGCTCGCCGCGCATCGTGTCCGCCGACCAGGCGTCCGTGACGAACGTCGAGCGCTCGATCTCCATGATCGCGTCGAGGTCGCGCTCGGTGGCTCGGCGCAGCTGCCACGACGCGGCACCCGCGGGAACGGGGAGCTGCTCCATCACGCGCTCACGCGCTTGGGGCCGGACGACAGTGTGACATCGGGAGAACGCAGGTACAGCGGCTCATCGCGGTCGAACGGGAGGCCGGCCGCGAACCGCAGCTCCGCGATCATCCCGAGCAGACCGGCCGACACCTCGACGGCGTCTTGGCGGAGGAGATCGGCGTGCGGGAGGTGATCCGGTTTGTCGAGGCCGGGGCCGTCGAAGCGCACGGGGAGGCCGTGCTGGTCGGCACCCGAGTACGCCGTCCAGTACCGCTCGCGGCGCCGGGCGTCGGTGACGACGAGGAGTGGGCCAGAGTGCCCGGCGAGATAGCGTTCGTAGGCGACTGCGTCGTGGCTGACGACCGGGACGAGTGGCCGGCCGGCGCCGAAGGCGAACGCCGTGGCCGCTGCGATGCCGACGCGCAGCCCGGTGAACGGACCGGGGCCCATGCCCGCCGCCACGCCGGAGAGCGCCGAGACGCTTGCGCCGGAGGCGTCGAGCGCCGACCGGATCAGCTCACCGATGACCTCGGCGTGCCGCATGGTGTCCGTCTCTCCCGCCTCGGCCAGGATGCCGCCGTCGCGGTCGACGACGGCGACGCTCGTTCCGGCGGACGTGTCGATGGCGAGGAGCATGACACCAGCCTAGGCGCGCGAGCGGCGTAGGCGTTCACGCGCGTGCGCGAAGCCCGCCGAGGGGCACGCAAAGCCCCTAAAACGCTCCGTTAAGGGCGTTCGAGTGCCCTTCGACGGACGCCAGAAGGCGATCAGGATCCCCAGCGCGGCCCGACGGCGGTGACAGTCACCGTGCGCGGCTCGTCCGCGTCGGACTCCGATTCGGCGGCGCCGCCCTCGGCGGCCCCGGTCGGCCGCACGATCTCGACCTCCAGCCACGACTCCGCGACCCCGTCCAGCATCCCGCCGCCCCACTCGACCACGACGACCGAGCGGGCGAAGTCGATGTCGAGATCGTCGAGCTCGAGAGCGCTGGAGAGCCGGTAGGCGTCAACGTGGACGAGCGGCACTCCGCCGACGAGGCTGGGATGGGTCCGCGCCAGCACGAACGTCGGGCTCGTGACCGGTCCGCGCACCTCCAGGCCTTCGCCGATACCGCGGGCGAGGGTGGTCTTCCCCGCGCCCAAGTGGCCGGTCAGCACCAGGAGGTCGCCCGCGCGCAGCAGCTGCGCCAGCTCGATCCCCAGCGCGTGCATGTCGTCGCCCGTCGCTACGGTGCGGTTGAGGAGCAGACGCCCGCTCACGCCGCTCCCCCGCGATAGCTGCGTCGCAGTCGGCCGCCCAGGCGCGTGACGATCTCGTAGCTGATCGTGTCGGCTGCCTCGGCCCAGTCGTCCGCACCGGGCACCCCGGTCGCAGGATCGCCGAACAGGACGACCTCGTCGCCCACGGCGACCTCCGCATCGCCCACGTCGACCACGAACTGGTCCATCGCGACCCGGCCGGCGATGCGGTAACGCTCTCCGGCGATCGACACCGGACCCCGTCCAGAGGCATGCCGCGGGATGCCCTCGGCGTACCCCAGCGGCACGAGCGCGAGCGTCGTCTCGCCGCCGGTGCGGTACGCGTAGTCGTACGACACGCCGGTGTCGGCCGGCACCCGGCGAACGGCCGCGATCCGGGCCCGCAAGGTCATCGCGGGCCGCAGCCCGAGCTCGGCGGCCGACGCCGGCCCGAACGGGCTCAGGCCGTACACGGCCAGGCCGAGGCGCACCAGGTCGAATCGCGATTCCGGCAGGCTCAGAGCCGCAGCGCTGGCGGCGATGTGACGCAGCTCGGGACGGAGGCCGGCGGCTTCGGCCTGCTCCACCCCGCGCGTGAACACGGCGATCGCGGCACGGTCGTCCGCGGGTGATGCATTGGAGAGGTGGCTGAAGACGCCGCGCACCACCACGGCCCCGGCCTCCTCGAGCTCGCGGGCACGGGCGACGGCGACCTCCCAGACGGAGGCGGGGATGCCGTTGCGGCTGAGCCCGGTCTCGAGCTTCAGCTGCACGAATGCCGGGACTTCGCGCGTGCCGGCGGCCGCCGCGGCCTCCAGCTGGGCGAGGGAGGAGATGCCCAGGTCGACCCCCGCCGCGACCGCCTCGGTGAAGTCCTCGTCGGGGTGGTGCAACCACGCCAGCACCGGTGCGGCGATGCCGGAGGCCCGCAGCTGGAGCGCTTCGGCGATCTCGGCGACACCGAGCCAGTCCGCGCCACCGGCGAGAGCCGCCCTGGCGCACTCGACAGCTCCATGACCGTAGGCGTTCGCCTTGACGACGGCCATCGCGTGCGGGGTTCCGACGAGCTGCCGCAGACGGCGGACGTTGGCG
The DNA here is from genome assembly GCA_963734315.1 of uncultured Actinomycetota bacterium. Lineage (GTDB taxonomy): Bacteria > Actinomycetota > Actinomycetes > Actinomycetales > Microbacteriaceae > Leifsonia. The sequence goes on from CAVTGP010000012.1 coordinate 225,476, forward strand.
GTGATGGCATCGAGGTCGATGACGGCCTCGCGGAACGCGGCGCTCATGCGCGCTCCAGCACCACGAAAGCGGTCGCGATCCCGGCGTCGTGCGACATCGAGACGTGGATGCGCGCGATCCCGCGCTCGGCGACCTGACGGCCGACAACGTTGTGCAGCACGAAACCCGGGTTCCTCTCTTCGTCCGGCACGATCTCCATGTCGTGCCAGCGCACGCCCTCTGAGCCTCCGAGTGCCTTGATGAGCGCTTCCTTCGCCGCGAAGCGCGCAGCGAGCGAGTGCACGGACATGCCGCGCTCGGCCTCCGTGAACAGGCGTTCACGCAGTTTCGGCGTGCGGTCCAGCGATCGGGCGAAACGCGCCAGGTCGACGACGTCGACCCCGATGCCGGCGATCACGACGCTCCTACTCCACGGTGACGGACTTGGCCAGGTTGCGCGGCTGGTCCACGTCGAGGCCCTTGGCCGCCGAGAGCTCCATCGCGAAGATCTGCAGCGGGACGACCGCGAGCAGCGGCTCGAACAGCGGTGCCGCGAGCGGGATGCGCACGACCTCGTCGGCGAACGGCAGCACCGCGGCATCGCCGGCCTCGGCGATCGCGATGACGCGCGCACCCCGGGCGCGGATCTCCTGGATGTTGGAGACGACCTTCTTGTGCAGCTCGTCGGACCACCTCGGGCTCGGGACGACCACGAACACCGGCTGCCCCGGCTCGATCAGGGCGATGGGCCCGTGCTTGAGCTCGCCTGCTGCGAAGCCCTCTGCGTGGATGTACGCCAGCTCCTTGAGCTTGAGCGCACCCTCCAGCGCGATCGGGTATCCGACGTGACGGCCGAGGAACAGCACGGAGCGGGTGTCGGACATCCAGCGCGCGAGCTGGGCGATGGTCTCGTGCGCCTCGAGCACGGTGGAGATCTTCTCGGGGACGGCGAGCAGCTCCTCGACGGCGTCGCGCTGCTGTGCGGCCGACAGGGTGCCCCGCACGCGCGCCAGGTGGAGGCCGAAGAGATACAGCGCCGTGATCTGGGCCACGAAAGCTTTCGTGGAGGCGACCGCGACCTCCGGGCCGGCGTGCGTGTACAGCGCGGCGTCCGACTCGCGCGGGATGGTCGCGCCCTGCGTGTTGCAGACCGAGATCGCCTTGGCGCCGGCCTCACGGGCGTACTTGACCGCCATGAGCGTGTCCATCGTCTCGCCGGACTGGCTGATCGACAGGACCAGGGTGCCGTCGGTGATCACCGGCTCGCGGTAACGGAACTCGTGCGAGAGCTCGACCGTCACCGGCACGCGTGCCCACTTCTCGATCGCGTAGCTCCCGACCATTCCGGCATAGGCCGCGGTGCCGCAGGCGACGATCGTGATGCGGTCGATGCCGGCGAGGAAGTCGTCGCCCACGGCGTCGAGCTCGGGGATGTGCACGGTGCCGTCAGCGACCCGTCCGCGCAGCGTGTTCGCGACGGCGTCGGGCTCCTCGGCGATCTCCTTGGCCATGAAGGACGACCAGCCGCCCTTCTCGGCGGCGGAGGCGTCCCACGCCACCTCGAACGGCTCGACCTCGACGGCAACGCCCTCGAAGTCGGTCACGGTGACGGAATCCGGGGTGATCGTGACGATCTGGTCCTGGCCGATCGCGACGGCGCGACGGGTGTGCTCGACGAACGCCGCGACGTCGGAGCCGAGGAAGTTCTCGCCCTCGCCGAGCCCGATCACGAGCGGGGAGTTGCGGCGGGCGCCGACGACGACATGCGGCTGATCCTGGTGGAGCGCCAGCAGGGTGAAGGCGCCCTCGAGGCGCGACACGACGCGCTGGAACGCCTCGCTCAGGTTGCCGGTGGCACGGTACTCGCGGCCGAGGAGGACGGCGGCGACCTCCGTGTCGGTCTCAGACTCGAACGCGAACCCGTCGGCGAGGAGCTCGCCTTTGAGCGTGGAGAAGTTCTCGATGATCCCGTTGTGGATGACCGCCAGCCGGCCCTCGTCGCCGAGGTGCGGGTGCGCGTTGCGGTCGGTCGGGCCTCCGTGGGTCGCCCACCGGGTGTGACCGATGCCGGTGCCGCCGTTCGGAATCGGGTGCACGCCCAGGTCGTCCGTGAGCGCGGCGAGCTTGCCTGCCTTCTTGGCGGTGCCGAGGTGCCCGTCAGGGTCGATGACGGCGATGCCTGCGGAGTCGTACCCGCGGTACTCCAGACGCTTCAGGCCGCCGAGCAGCACCTCGAGGCTCCTGTCGGTACCGACGTACCCCACGATTCCACACATGCGCTCGATTCTACGGGACACGGTGGGACCATCAGTCATCGTTCAGTATGATAGATTGATGTATGTATTATGTTACTTGTTAAAGTGATTATGGAGTATTTTATGGGCATCACCAAACACCGTCGGCTACGCCTTGCCGCGTCCGCCACTGCAGTCGCCCTCGTGGGCGCGGCGATCGCTGCGGTCGGCGCGCCCGCCCTCGCTGCCGGGGACGACCCGGCACCTACCCGAACGAACCTCGTATGCGAGTACGAGAACGAAGGGACGTTCACCAATCCGGCATCCACCGCCTGGCGCGTCACGGCGTCGGAGGTCGTCGCGGACGCCGCCGGTCGCCAGGCTCGCGCCTGGTCCGGATACTCGGTGCACCAGGTTATCGCGGAGAACGCGGGGGCAACCTACATCGGCTACTTCGACCAGGACCGCACGCTCACCATCGCCAAGCGCGGTGCGGCCGACTCGGCTTGGAGCATCACGTCGCTCGGAGTCAAGCTCGAGCACGACTCGCACTCGAACATCGAGCTGGCCTTCGACACGAACGGCAACGTCCACGTGGTGGCTCGCGTCAAGTATGTCGATTCGCTGCGCTACTGGGCGACCACCACACCGGGCGACCTCTCCACGCTCGCCAGCGCGTCGATGATCCCAGGGTGGAAGGACGGCACGACGCCGTTCGAGAGCTGGGTCTCATACCCCGAGCTCTACACCGGCGTCGGCGGACAGCTGTTCTTCCGTTACCAGCACGGCCAGCCTGGCGGCTCCTACACGATCGTCTATCAGTTCAATGCGGCCACGAAGGCCTGGGAACTCTCCAACCCCGGCACGGGTTACCACGGCCTCGCCAAGGTCTGGAAGGGCTGGGAGACCACCCCCTCGTGGAGCGCCTACCCGACCGTGCCCGAGAAGGGACCCGACGGCAAATACCACATGATCTGGACCTGGCGCGGTGACGGCAGCCCGAACAGCAACTCTCAGGTGGCCTACGCCGTGAGCGACGACCTCCGTGTGTGGAAGAACGTCAAGGGCGAGGTCGTCTCGACGAACGGCTTCCAGTACAACGACCTCGCCCCGGTCGTCGACAACGTCCCGAAGGGCGGTGGCGTGCTCAACGGCTCGGGCATGGCGCTCGGCTTCGACGCCGCAGGAAAGCCGGTGATCTCGTACATCAAGTACGCCGGAAGCGGCGCGAACGCGACCACTCAGCTCTTCACCGCGCGTCCGAGCGGCACCGCCTCCGGCAACGGTTGGGCGATTCAGCAGGTCACGGCCTGGTCGGGCAAATACGATCTGGCGAACAACATCCTCGATTCAGGCTTCCTGAACGCCAACGAGGGCGCACGGCAGGTCGGCGACTACCTCGCGATCCCGTACCTGTGCCAGCAGAAGGGTCACACCCTCTACCTCGACGCCGCCTCCGGCGAGCGCGTCGCCGACGTCCCGACCGCGCAGGACACAGCGCTCCCCGACTCGGTGCTGCGCTCCGACTTCGCGCCAGGGAACTTCATCTGGCCGCAGAGCGTCCGAACCGAAACCTCCACCGCCAGCTCGGCACGGCTGCTCAAGTGGGAAGCCGGCCCCTGGGTGGTCGACGGCGACACGGAACCGCACTGGACGTACCCCACCGAGGGTTCGCCGCTCACGGTATTCACGCTGACCCGATAAGACCCGCGCGAGCGGCGACCGTTCTGCGCCTGTGCTTTCGAGCCTGTCTAGACTTGATGCCTATGGCTGAGAACGGCGCCGCTCGCGGCGGATCCACGGCGAACGGCGAGTCCAGCACCCCTTACGTGGAGCTGAGTCGTGCCGACTGGGCCGAGCTGGCACACAACACGCGGCTGCCGCTCAAAGAGACCGAGATCGTCCAACTGCGGGGTCTGGGCGACCCGCTCGACCTGCGCGAGGTGGAGGAGGTCTACCTCCCCCTCAGCCGCCTGCTCAACCTCTATGTGGGCGGCACCAAGCAGCTGCACCGCGTCACCAGCGACTTCCTGGGCGAGCGCGCGCAGCCCACGCCCTTCGTGATCGGCGTCGCCGGGTCGGTCGCGGTCGGCAAGTCGAGCATCGCCCGCCTCATGCGTGAGCTGCTCTCGCGGTGGGACGACACCCCTCGCGTCGAGCTCGTCACCACCGACGGCTTCCTCCTGCCGAACGCCGAGCTCGACCGCCGGGGCCTGATGGAGCGCAAGGGCTTTCCGGAGTCGTACGACCGTCGCGCGCTGCTCCGCTTCGTCAGCGCCGTGAAGAGCGGTGCGCCTGAGGTCCGCGCCCCCTTCTACTCGCACCTCAGCTACAACATCGTCCCCGATGCGGAGATCGTCGTCAGGAGGCCGGACGTCCTCATCGTCGAAGGCCTCAACGTCCTCCAGCCCGCCGGCGGCGGAAACCGACTCGCGGTGAGCGACCTGTTCGACTTCAGCGTCTACGTCGACGCCCGCACGCGCGACATCGCCCACTGGTACGAAGAGCGCTTCCTCAAGTTGCAGCGCGGCGCGTTCGCGAACCCCAAGTCGTACTTCCACCGGTACGCGCAGCTTACCGAGAGTCAGGCCCGGGAGCGCGCGGCCTCGATCTGGACGGCGATCAACGAACCCAACCTGGTGCAGAACATCCGGCCGACGCGCTCCCGCGCGAAACTCGTCCTTCGCAAGGACGCCGACCACACCGTGAGCTCGGTGCTGCTGCGCAAGCTGTAGGCGTCCAGGGGCGCCTCGGCCCCGCCCCGACATTCTGATGTATCGGTCCGACGCCCACGTGCGTCGCGCACCCACGATCAGTGTTCGGACACTCTGGCTCGGGCCGCGAATGTCCCGTAGTCATGAAGCATGGCAACACCTCGGTCTCGCGCTGCGCTCCTGTTCGGACAACGTGTGCGGAGGGCGAGGATTTCGCTCGGCGTGAGCCAGGAGGCCGTAGCCGGCCGGGCCGACATGCACGTGACCAACTACGGTCGCGTCGAGCGCGGCGAAGCGAATTCCGAGCTTCATACGATCGTCCGGCTGGCGACCGCCCTCGACGTCGACCCGTCCGAACTTGTCCACGGGCTCTTCGGCGAGGACATGCTCCCGGACCGTGAGCGCGCCTACTCCGTGTCGGATTTCGTGGCGGCGAAACGAGCACAGAACGCGTAGCCGGAGTGTCGGTCGTCGATGCGAGGCTGACAGTCAGAACAGCGAACGCCGGATCGACGGAACGCTTACGCACCTGAGGATTCAATACATGCGGACCACATCCTCTGGGACAAGATCCCGAGAAGAATCAGGCTAGACGCATGTCGTCCCCGCGCTTCGAAGCAGCCCGCATCCTCGGCGAGCGACTGAGGGACCGACGGACAGCTCTGGGGCTCTCCCAGTACGAGGTGGCGAGCTTGAGCCAGGTGGACCTCGCCAACTATGGCAAAGTCGAACGCGGCGTGGGCAACCCGACGCTGACGACGCTCCTCCAACTCGCCGTCACCCTCGAGATCGAGCCCACCACCCTCCTCGACGGCTTGGCAGAGAGCAGCCTGCTTCCCGAGCGGGTGCACGCATTCAGCGCCTCCGACTTCGTCCGCGAGCAACAGCGGCGCGGAAGCGCTGGCGCGGGCGTCGGCTGACTGCTTTTATCCACCTTCCATGTATTCCTCACGGTTTGCCGCTCTGGGGTTGCCAGTTCGACGACTCGATGCTAGATGTATGACCACGACGAGCAATGACGCGGCGCGCCTCCTCGGCGAGCGCCTCCGCCGACGGCGCGAACAGCTCGGCTTGCCGCAGGACGATGCCGCACGGCTCAGCCGGGTCAATCCCTCCCATTACGGCAAAGTGGAGCGCGGCGAAGTCAACACGACCCTGAAGACGCTTCTCCAGATCGCCATCATGCTCGAGCTGGAGTTGGAATCGCTCGTCCGCGGCCTCGACGACACGGCACTCTTCCCTGCTCCGAAAGAAGTGGCGTACTCGGCGCTGGACTTCATGCGGGACAACGCACCCCCGAAACACACGAGACGACGCGGTTCGAACCGCCAGGCTCCTCAGGGTGGATAGCGCCTGAAACCCTCCCGCCTGTGCACCCGACGCCCGGAGCCACTGGGATGTGATCCCGGACGATCGCAGAGTGAGTGCATGCCCACGCCGAGCTTCGAAGCCCTTCGCATCCTCGGCGCCCGCCTGCGTGACGCTCGCACGAAACTCGGACTGAACCAGTACGACGTCGCACACGACAGCATGACCGACGCAGCGAACTACGGCAGGCTCGAGCGCGGCATCGGAAACCCCACTCTGCTCACGCTGCTGCGGCTGTCCGTGCGGCTCGATCTGGAGCCTGGAGAGCTGCTGGCTGGACTCGACGATCGCGAACTCCTCCCGGAGGAGGTGCGACCGTTCACCGCATCGGAGTTCCGTCGCGAACAGGAGCGGCGCCGGAAGCGCTGAGCCCCGACACCCACGTCGCAGGCCTCGCGGACCCGAGCTGCTACACGCCGAGGCGCTCCCGCACCACGTCGGCGAGCTCGTTCGCCAGGCGTTCAGCGGTGTTCTGATCGGCGGCCTCCACCATGACCCGAACCAGCGGCTCGGTGCCCGACGGACGCAGCAGAACACGGCCGCTGTCACCGAGCGCAGCTTCCGCGGTCTGAACGGCCAGCTGGAGGGGCTCGTCGGTGTGCACCGCGTGGTGGTCGACGCCCTTCACGTTCACCATGACCTGCGGGTAGATCGTCATGACCTTCGCCAGCTCGGAGAGCGGCTTGCGCTGACGCGCCATCTCGCTGAGGAGGTGGAGCCCGGTGAGGATGCCGTCGCCGGTGGTCGCGAACTCGCGCATGATGACGTGTCCCGACTGCTCGCCGCCCAGGGCGTAGTCGTTCTGGTTCATCTCCTCGAGCACGTACCGGTCGCCGACCGCCGTCTCGACAATGCGGATGCCCTGCTCGCGCATGGCGATCTTGAGTCCGAGGTTGCTCATCACGGTCGCGACGAGGGTGTCGTCGGTGAGCTTGCCGCGCCCTTTCATGCCCACGGCGAGGATCGCCATGATCTGGTCGCCGTCCACGATGTTTCCATCGGCGTCGATCGCCAAGCAGCGGTCCGCGTCGCCGTCGTGGGCGATGCCGACATCGGCTCCTGCCGCGAGGACGGCCGCTGCGAGGTTGTCGAGGTGGGTCGAGCCGACACCATCGTTGATGTTCATGCCGTCGGGCGAGTCGCCGATCACGGTGACGCGTGCACCGGCGTCGGTGAACACCTCGGGTGAGATGCCGGCGGCAGCGCCGTGCGCGCAGTCGAGCACGACGTGGATGCCGTCGAGGCGGTACGGGAGGCTCGCGAGCAGATGGACGACATAGCGGTCCTCTGCGTCCGCGAAGCGGCGGATGCGGCCGACGTCGGCGCCGGTCGGTGTGAGCTTCTCCATATCGAGGTGCTGTTCGATGCGGTCCTCGACGACGTCCGGGAGCTTGGTGCCGCCACGGGCGAAGATCTTGATCCCGTTGTCTGGAGCAGGGTTGTGCGAGGCCGAGACCATCACGCCGAAATCCGCGTCGAAGTCGGCGATGAGGAAGGCCGTGGCTGGCGTGGGGATGACACCGGCGTCGTAGACGTCGATGCCGGAGCTGGCCAGCCCGGCCGCGACGGCGGCCGAGAGGAACTCGCCGGAGACCCGGGGGTCGCGGGCGACGATCGCCAGCGGGCGCTTGCCCGCGGCGCGCCGAGCCTCCGCGCTGCGGCCTCGCGTCAGGACAGCTGCAGCTGCCTGAGCGAGACCAAGCGCGAGGTCGGCGGTGAGCGTACCGTTCGCGAGTCCACGGACTCCGTCGGTTCCGAAAAGGCGGGGCATGAACCGAAGCCTAAGCGCTGAACAGGATCAGCGCTTGGAGAACTGCGAAGCCTTGCGCGCCTTCTTGAGCCCGGCCTTCTTGCGCTCGGTGACGCGAGCGTCACGAGTGAGGAAGCCGGCCTTCTTGAGGGTCGGACGGTTGTTCTCGCGGTCGATCTCGTTGAGCGCACGAGCGATGGCGAGGCGCAGCGCGCCGGCCTGGCCCGACGGGCCGCCGCCGGTGATGCGGGCGACGACGTCGTACGAGCCGATGAGGTCGAGAACCTTGAACGGGTCGGTGATGAGCTGCTGGTGCAGCTTGTTCGGGAAGTAGTCCGCGAACTCACGGCCGTTGACCGTGATGGTTCCGGAGCCCGGGACCAGGCGCACACGCGCGATGGCCTCCTTGCGACGGCCAACGGCCGCGCCGGGAACGGAGAGGACGGGACGCGGGGCTGCCGGGGCCGCGCTCTCGGGGGTCTCGGTCGAGTAGGACTCGACGTTCTCGACCTGAGCCGAGTCGATGCTGTCTGCGATCTTCGCCACGGTGGTGATAATCCTTTGTCTTAAGTCAGTCGTGAAGGTCGGAGGATCGCCTACTGGGCGACCTGGCCGAGCGTGTACTGCTTCGGCTGCTGGGCGGCGTGCGGGTGCTCGCTTCCGGTGTAGACCTTCAGCTTGCGGAGCTGAGCGCGGCCGAGGGAGTTCTTCGGCAGCATGCCGCGGACGGCCTTCTCGACGGCGCGCACCGGGTTCTTCTCGAGCAGCTCGGAGTAGGTGGTTGCCTTGAGGCCGCCCGGGTAACCCGAGTGGCGGTAGGCCTTCTTCTGAGCCGCCTTCTGACCGGTGAGGGCCACCTTGTCGGCGTTGACGATGATCACGAAGTCGCCGCTGTCCATGTGGGGGGCGAACGTCGGCTTGTGCTTGCCGCGGAGGAGGGCGGCGGTGTGGCTGGCGAGACGGCCGAGCACGACATCGGTCGCGTCGATGACGACCCAGTCGCGCTGGATCTCGTCTGCCTTCGGGGTGTAGGTGCGCGTCACAGTAGTGGCTGCTTTCTCTATCGAACGGAGGAGTTCGTGAATCCCACTCCGATGGGGGTTCCCGCCTCGACGAGGCGGGAACCGAAGCCGGTGGAGGGCTCACGTTCGTGTGCGGCGCCGCAGTAGGCGCAGACACCAAGGGTCAATACTACGCGACACGCCCGGAAGCGGTCAAACCGGGCAACCGTCCCTCAGAGCGTCCGGAGTCCGCGGGTCTGTTCCGCCCGCAGCGCGAGCTCTGCGTCTTCCGGGTAGCCGACCTCCATCAGGGTCAGTCCGCGCGCCGGCATCACCGTGAACGCGCTGGTCCGCACGCGCGCGTCGCGCAGCTCGACGAGGTCGCCAGGAGTCAGCGATCCCTCCCCCACCTCGACGCACGCCCCGACGAGCGCACGGACCATGCTGTGGCAGAACGCGTCGGCCACCACCGCGCCGACCAGCACCCCGTCGTCGTCGCGGCGCCAGGAGAAGTCGAGGAGGGTGCGGATCGTTGTTGCCCCTTCCCGCGCCTTGCAGTAGCTGGCGAAGTCGTGGAGGCCGAGGAGGCCGTGCGCTGCGACATCCATCGCCTGCGCGTCCAGGTCCGCGGAGACCCACGCGGTGCGGTGCCGCTGCAGCGGGTCGCGCAGCGAGGCACGGTCAGCGGCACGGTACTCGTAGCGTCGCCACATCGCGGAGAACCGGGCGTCGAACCCGGTTGGTGCCTCACTTGCGCGCAGCACGATGACGTCGGACACCGGGCCGAGGACACCGTTGAGCCGACGGGCGAGCGCGTCTCGCGCCTCCAGCGGCGGCCGCTTGCCGTGCGGCTTTCGCAGCACCGCGATCTGCTCGGCCGACAGGTCGACGTGCGCCACCTGGCCTCGCGCGTGGACACCCGCGTCGGTGCGGCCCGCGACCGTGAGCAGGGGAGGCTCCCCCGCGCGGCGGAAGATCGTCGCGAGCGCGGCCTCCAGCTCGCCCTGCACCGTGCGCAGGGCGGGCTGGCGCCCCCACCCGTTGAAGTCGGTGCCCTGGTAGGCGATGTCGAGCCGGAATCGCGTCGCCTCGTCGGTCATCCCTCGATTCTAGGGAAGGGCGTTCAGTACTCCCGAACAAGCCCCGTCTCGGAGAACGTCGTCACGAACCCCATCCCGGAGTAGAGACCGAGCGCGCCCGTCGGGTTGTCCGCGTCGACGTCGAGCACGGCCTTCTGCCAGCCCCGGCGGGCGCTCTCGGTCAGCACCGCGCCGAGCAGGGCAGGGGCGATGCGGCGCCCGCGGTGGGCACGGGTGACCGCGACGGTCGAGATGTACGGGCCGGAGAAGCCCTGGGCGGCCCAGTCGTCCACGTTGACGTCGCTGAGGATGACACCGGCGACCTCGTCGCCCGCGAACGCCACGAACGACACCTCCGGTGCGAACGTACCGCCGATCAGGGAGGCCCACTGCTCGTCGCTCAGCGGCTGGCTGCCCCAGTGGTCGAGGAATGCCTCGTCGCGCGCAGCGTGCACGGCGTCGGCTCGTTCCGACGTGTACGGCACGATCCATACGTCCTCCGTCGGCACCACCTCCGGAATCGGGTCGGCGAGATCGCGCTCCATCGTGTGGAACCAGCGGACCGCCTCGAACCCGGCCGCTGTCAGCAGCCGCTCGCGGTCAGGAGAGCGACGGTCGGCGTACCCGACCAGCCAGCCGGGCAGCGTCGCGTCGAGCGCCGCCAGCTTCTGCTCGCCGCGCGCCCGTTGCCAGGCGATCAGCTCACGGCCGATTCCCGCACCGCGGTTGGTCGGGATGCACGGCTCCGTTCAGGAACTCGCGCACGAGGGTGATCTGGCGTGGCGGCTCCAGAATCGAGCCCGCCGCCAGGACCGAGCCGTCGTGTCCGACCGCGAGCAGGGTGTCGCGCTCGAGATCGACGAAGCTGAACCCCAGCTCGTCCTCCAACTCCTCGCGCGTGGTGAGGTAGTTGGGGTGGTCGACCGCGTCGCTCGCCCTCAGGACGGCGAGCACCGCATCGACATCGTGCGGCCTGATCGGTCGCCATTCGGCGACCAGGGGATGCCGCGGCCGATACGTCGGTGGCGCCTCCACGCGCTCTCGCAGCGGTGGACGAGTCGTCTCGACGGATTCTGGCCCCGGCATCCCGCCAGCCTAGCGGCGCTGCGCCGGCTCTCGTCCGCCCAGATCAGCGGTGGGTGTGCGAGCCGTCTCGCGCGCGGTGAGCGCGGCCAGCGTGACGACCACCGCGATGACGGCGGTGAAGATGGAGATGACGATCCAGCCGTCCGGCCCCGTGCCGCCCATCGCCGTGACGATGGTCGGCGCGAAACCGGCCATGAGGAAGCCGAGCTGAGTGCCGATCGCGACGCCGGAGAAGCGCACCTCGCGGGGGAACATCTCGTTGTAGAACGAGGGCCACACGGCGTTCGCTGCGGCGTAACCGCACGAGAACACGGCGACCGCGAGGAGGAACGTGATCCAGACCTCCGAGCCGGACATCGACCGCAGGTAGAACGGCATGAGCACCGCGCTCGACAGGGCTCCGTAGATGAACACCGGCTTGCGTCCGATCCGGTCGGCAAGCATGCCGAACAGCGGCTGCGTGCCGAGAGCCACGATGTTCGCGACGACGACCAGCCAGAGCGTGACGGCGGCACTCAGACCCGCGTCGGTGCCGTAGGCGATCGCCAGGTTTCCGAACACGGTCGACACGGCGGCGATCATCGCGAGCACCACCACGCGCAGCACGTCGCGCCAGTTGGAGCGCAGCAGTCCGATGATGGGGAGCTTCTCGATCTCGCCGCCCTCCGCTGCGCTGACGAACTCCGGCGACTCCGGAAGCGACCGACGCACGACGAACGCGACGACGACCACGGCGGCCGAGAGCCAGAACGGGATGCGCCAGCCGACGGAGTAGAGCACGTCCTCCGGCAGCGCCATCACCGGGATGAAGGCGATTGCGGCGAGCACCTGACCACCCTGCGTGCCCGTCAGCGTCCACGACGTGAAGAAGGCGCGACGCCCCTCCGGAGCGTGTTCGAGCGTCATCGAGCTCGCTCCCGCCTGCTCGCCCGCGGCGGACAAGCCCTGCAGCAGGCGGCAGAACACCAGCAGGATCGGAGCAAGCCACCCGATCGCCTCGAAGGTGGGCAGGCACCCGATCACGAACGTGGAGAAGCCCATCAGCGCGAGCGTGAAGACCAGCACCTTCCTTCGGCCGATCCTGTCGCCGAAGTGTCCGAGGATCACGGCGCCGATCGGACGGGCCACGTACGCGAAGCCGAAGGTCGCGAACGACATGACGCGCGCGGTCGTGTCGGCGTCGGGGAAGAACACGTGCGGGAAGATCAGCGCAGCCGCCGACCCGAAGATGAAGAAGTCGTAGTACTCGACAGCCGAGCCGAGGAAACCGGCAAAGGCTGCGCGCACCGGTGTTCGAGTGCGCGTGGGGGCAGGGGCGAGGACGGTCATCGTCGACTCTCGTTTCTTCTCGTAGCTATTGATCCGTTCGGGCTCACCCGGGCGGATCACCGATCCGGCGTGAGGAGCGCGACGATCATGTCGCCGAGCATCCGCCGGTAGTGACCGGCGCGCGACTGGTTCAGCAGATCGCGGCCGAAGAGGTACCCGAAGGTGTGGCGGTTGGCCACCGGGAAGACGCAGAACGAGCTGATCGCCATGTGCACATCGGTTGCGTCGATGTCGTCGCGGAAGTCTCCGGCGGCTCTGCCGCGCCGCAGCACCTCGTCGATCAGCTCGAGTGCCGGCAGCGCGAGGCTCGCCGGCTCGCCGACCTCACGGAGGAAGGTGGCGCGATGGATGTTCTCGATGGCGACGAGACGCACGAAGTCCTGCCTGCTGGTGTGATGGTCGAACGTGCGCTCGGCGATGGCGCGGATGGCCGCCACCGGCTCGAGGTCCGAGACGTCGAGCTGTTGCTCGTAGGCGCGCGTCTCGGCATAGGCGGCCTCCAGCACGCTCACGTAGAGCCGCTCCTTGCTGCCGAAGTAGTAGTAGATCATCCGCTTGGTGGTGCTCATGCGGCGGGCGATCTCGTCCACCCGCGCGCCAGAGAAGCCGCGGTCGGCGAACTCCCGCGTCGCCACGGCGAGGATCTCGGCCCGCGTGCGCTCGGCGTCGCGAATCCGTTCGTGATCCCGTAGCGGCATCGCGCCTCCTCGCGTTAATGAACTATCTGGTACGTTAAGAAATCCGCCGGCCATTTGTCAAGCGATGGCGGCGGCAGCTGGTCGAGGAGGACGCATGAGCGTGGTCGGAGAGTCGTACCTTGTCGGTCTCGTGGGCGAGGGCGTTCGCCCCTCGCTCACCCCGCCCCTGCACGAGCGGGAGGCCGACCGGCATGGCCTGCGGTACCTCTATCGCCCGATCGACCTGCTCGCACTCGACCGGGCACGCGACGATCTCGACGCGACGATCGGACGTCTCCTCGACGCCGCCGTCGATCTCGGCTTCAGCGCGCTCAACGTCACGCATCCGTGCAAGCAGCGAGTGCTCGCCCATCTCGACGAGGTGTCGCCGTCCGCGGCGGCCATCGGCTCTGTCAACACGGTGCTGCTCGCCGACGGACGTCGGATCGGTCACAACACCGATGTGACGGGCTTCGCCTCCGCGCTGCGGGACGGCCTGCCGGACGCCGATCTCAGCGCCGTCGCAGTGGTCGGCGCGGGCGGCGCGGGGGCGGCCGTCGCGTGCGCGCTCCTCGAGGCGGGCGCCTCCCGACTGACGATAGCCGACCTCGACGACCGTCGCGCGGGCGAGCTTGCGGACTCCCTCACCGAGCGATTCCCGGAGGCCGCGGTCGCGGGCGTCTCCGCGGACGCGCTGGCAGAACGGCTGACCGATCCGGCGAACCCTGCGACCGGCCTGGTCAACGCGAGCTTCGTGGGGATGCACACGCATCCCGGCATCCCGCTCGATCCCAGCCTGCTGCGACCGGCGCTCTGGGTCGCGGACATCGTCTACCGGCCGGTCGACACGGAGCTCCTGCAGGCCGCGCGCGCGGCCGGCTGCCGCACCCTCGACGGCGGCGGCATGGCCGTCGGTCAAGCCGCGGACGCCTTCCGCCTCATCACCGGCATCAAACCCGACCGCGAACGGATGCGCGCACACTTCGCCGAGATGATCCAGGAGGGCCGGTGATGCGTACCTCCATCGCGACCGTCTGCCTCTCGGGCACTCTCATCGACAAGCTGCACGCCATCGCCGACGCCGGGTTCGACGCGGTGGAGATCTTCGAACCTGACCTGATCGCCGCACCGCAGTCGCCGGAAGAGGTGCGCGCGCTCTGCGAGCGGCTCGGCCTCCAGATCGCCCTCTACCAGCCCTTCCGGGACGCGGAGGGCGTCAGCGAGGCAGAGTTCTCGCGCGTCCTCCACCGGGCCGAGGCGAAGTTCCAGCTCATGGACCGCCTCGGCGTCGACACCGTCCTGGTGTGCAGCAACGTCGCAACGGCCACGATCGACGACGACGCGGTCTCGGCAGACCAGCTCGCGCGCCTGGCCGAGCGCGCGGACGCGCACGGAAAACGGATCGCCTTCGAAGCGCTGGCATGGGGGCGCTTCATCGACGACTACCGGCGGGCCTGGCGCATAGTGGAACGGGCGGACCACCCCGCGCTCGGGATCTGCCTGGACAGCTTCCACATCCTCTCCCGCGGTCACGATCCCGCGGCGATCGAGACCATCCCCGGTGACAAGATCTTCTTCGTCCAGCTGGCCGACGCACCGATCCTGTCGATGGATGTGCTCTCCTGGAGCCGCCATCACCGCCTGTTCCCCGGCGAAGGGGGGTTCGACCTCCCCGCGTTCGTCGGGCACACCCTCCGTGCCGGTTACACCGGGCCGCTCTCCCTCGAGGTCTTCAACGACGTCTTCCGACAGACCGACCCGGTGCGGACCGCCCTGCACGCACGACGTTCGCTGACCGTGCTGCAGGATGCGCTCGGCGTCGGCCGGGTCCCCGCCGCCGCCGAGCCGCTCGAGCTCGACCAGGTCGAGCTCAAGGCCCAGGACACCGACGGGGTCGCCGCGCTGCTCGAACGGATCGGTTTCGCCTCGCGTGGGCGCCATGCGTCCAAGACGGCCTGGCTCTACGCGGCCGGCGAAGCGCGATTCGTCCTCAACGAGCACAACGCCTCGGGCGTGGAACCGCACATCGCCGGATTCGGCCTCCGCTACGCCCAGCCGCTCACGGCGGCCGAGCGCGCCGAGCGGCTCGGAACTCGGCGCGCCCACCGACGCGTCCTCACCGGAGAGGCCGACCTTCCCGCGATCCTCGCACCGGACGGCACCGAGATCCTTCTCAGCGATCCCGAGAGCAGCCTCCGTTGGCCGCAGGAGTTCACCGGCGGCCAGGGCGAGCCCGACCCCGGGATCCTCGGAATCGATCACGTCAATCTCACCGAACCGGTCGCCGACATCGAGGAGGCCGTACTCTTCTACGGCACCGCCCTCGGGCTGGTCCGCGAATCGACAGCCGAACTGGCGGGGCCGGCCGGGCTGGTGCGCAGCCAGGTGCTGCGCTCGCGCGACGGCAGCGTCCGCCTGGCTCTGAACGTCGTCCCGCCGCTCTCTGAGCAGCGTCCCGCCGCCCGGCGTCACGCGCAGCACGTGGCCATCGCGTGCACCGATCTGCCCGCCCTCCTGGCACGGGCGCGCGGCCGGGGCCTGCGCACGGTGCCCGTGTCGGCCAACTACTACGACGATCTCTCGGCGCGGCTCGACCTGCCAGAAGACGAGCTGACACGACTTCAGTCCGCTGGTCTCCTGTACGACAGGGACGAGTCGGGCGACTACGTGCACTGCTACACCGAGACTGTCGGCACGGTGTTCTTCGAGCTCGTGGAGCGCCGGGACGGCTACGACGGGTTCGGCGCCGCCAACACCCCGGTGCGGTTGACGGCGCAGCACACCGCCGCCTGATCCCGCCCTCCGCCGACAGCGAGACGCCCCGCATCCGGATGGATGCGGGGCGTCTCGACGGTGAAGCGAGAAGCGGAAGGCTCAGGCCTTCGCGGCCTCGTCCTCAGCAGTGGTCTCACCGGCGGCCTCGGCGTCGCCGGTGGCCTCCTCGACCACCTCTGCCTCGGCAGCGGTGGTCTCCTCGGTGACGGCCTCCTCAGTGGCGGCCTCCTCACCGACGACGGGCTCCTCGGCGGGAGCGGCCTTCGGGGCCTCCGCCTTCTTGGCCGTCTTGGCTTTCGGGGCGACGGGCTCGAGCACGAGCTCGATCTGCGCCATCGGCGCGTTGTCGCCCTTGCGGTAGCCGAGCTTGGTGATGCGGGTGTAGCCGCCCTCACGCTCGGCGACCAGCGGCGCGATCTCGGTGAAGAGCTCGTGCACGACGGACTTGTCGCCGATCACGGCGAGCACGCGACGGCGGGCGTGCAGGTCGCCGCGCTTCGCGAACGTGATGAGACGCTCGGCGTAGGGACGCAGGCGCTTCGCCTTCGTCTCGGTGGTCTTGATGCTCTTGTGCGTGAACAGCGCGGCAGCCAGGTTGGCGAGCAGCAGGCGCTCGTGCGCGGGACCGCCTCCGAGGCGGGGACCCTTGGTGGGCTTAGGCATGATCGGTTATCTCCAGTTGTGAAAAGTCGAAAGGCTTGTCGGGAACGACGAGGCCTCAGATGGTGGTCTCGTCCTCGTCGTACCCGCTGTAGAAGTGGGCACCGTCGAACCCGGGAACCGAGTCCTTCAGCGACAGACCCAGCTCAGTCAGCTTGTCCTTGACCTCATCCACCGACTTCTGACCGAAGTTGCGGATGTTCATGAGCTGCGTCTCGGAAAGCGAGACGAGCTCGCTGACCGTGTTGATGCCCTCGCGCTTGAGGCAGTTGTACGAGCGCACCGACAGGTCGAGGTCCTCGATCGGCATCGACAGCTCGGACGAGCACCTGGTCGACCGGCGCCGGGCCGATCTCGATGCCCTCGGCCGCGCTGTTGAGCTCGCGGGCGAGGCCGAACAGCTCGGTCAGGGTGCGACCGGCCGACGCGATCGCGTCGCGCGGGCTGATGGCCGGCTTGCTCTCGACGTCGACCACGAGGCGGTCGAAGTCGGTGCGCTCACCGGCACGGGTGGCCTCGACGCGGTAGGTGACCTTGAGGACCGGGCGAGTAGATCGAGTCGATCGGGATCTGGCCGGCCTCGCTGTACTCGTTGCGGTTCTGCTGGGCCGACACGTAGCCGCGGCCGCGCTCGATGGTCAGCTCGAGCTCGAACTTCGCCTTGTCGTTCAGGGTGGCGATGACGAGCTCGGGGTTGTGGATCTCGACGCCGGCCGGAGCCGAGATGTCGGCGGCCGTGACCTGACCGGCACCCGTCTTGCGCAGGTACGCGGTGATCGGCTCGTCGTGCTCGCTCGAGACGACCAGGCCCTTGATGTTCAGGATGATCTCGGTGACATCCTCCTTGACACCGGGAACCGTGCTGAACTCGTGCAGCACGCCGTCGATGCGGATGCTGGTGACGGCCGCGCCCGGGATCGACGAGAGCAGGGTGCGACGCAGCGAGTTGCCGAGGGTGTAGCCGAAGCCCGGCTCGAGCGGCTCGATGACGAACCGCGAGCGGAACTCGGAGATGTTCTCTTCGGTGAGCGTGGGACGCTGTGCAATGAGCACTGTTGTTTCCTTTCGGCTGAGTGTCCGCTATATGACACTCGCGTGAGTGAGGTGGTGGTTCGTCAGCGCCGTCAGGCGGCGGCCCGGTGAGGACCGCCGCGCTCGGGCGGACGTGGACAGCAGAACGTCAGACGCGGCGACGCTTCGGCGGGCGGCAGCCGTTGTGCGCCTGCGGGGTGACGTCGTTGATCGAGCCCACCTCGAGGCCGGCGGCCTGCAGCGAGCGGATCGCGGTCTCGCGGCCCGAGCCCGGGCCCTTGACGAAGACGTCGACCTTCTTCATCGCCGTGCTCCTGCGCCTGGCGGGCGGCCGACTCGGCTGCCAGCTGCGCGGCGAACGGCGTCGACTTGCGCGAGCCCTTGAAGCCGACGCCACCGGAAGACGCCCAGCGAGATGACCGCACCGGTGGTGTCGGTGATCGAGACGATGGTGTTGTTGAAGGTCGACTTGATGTGGGCCTGGCCCACAGCGATGTTCTTCTTTTCCTTCTTGCGCGGCTTGCGAGCGGCCGACTTGGGTGCTGCCATTATGTTTCTCCTTCAGTCCTGATGTGCGGCCTAGCGAGCCTTCTTCTTGCCGGCGACGGTGCGCTTCGGGCCCTTGCGGGTACGAGCGTTCGTCTTGGTGCGCTGGCCGCGGACGGGGAGGCCGTGGCGGTGGCGGATGCCCTCGTAGCTGCCGATCTCGACCTTGCGGCGGATGTCGGCGGCGACCTCGCGGCGGAGGTCGCCCTCGACCTTGTAGTTGCCTTCGATGTAGTCGCGCAGTGCGACGAGCTGGTCGTCGGTCAGGTCCTTGACGCGGATGTCGCCCGAGATCTCGGTCTCGCGAGGGTCTGCAGCGCACGCGTGCGCCCGACGCCGTAGATGTAGGTGAGTGCGACCTCCACGCGCTTCTCGCGCGGGATGTCGACGCCTGCTAGACGTGCCATGGTGTGGCTTCTCCTGTGATGAGTGGAGGTCTTCAGCGGTCCCGGTGCCCCGGCCTCCTCCGAGGGTGTCCCCCGCCTCCACACGATGGAGGCGGGTTCTGGGATCGCTTCGTTATTCAGTTGGATAGTTCAGTCTGTTGAGTCGTACTGGCACTGCGAGCAGTGCCGCTGCGATCAGCCCTGGCGCTGCTTGTGGCGCGGGTTCTCGCAGATGACCATGACCCGGCCGTTGCGACGGATGACCTTGCAGTTGTCGCAGATCTTCTTGACGGAAGGCTTGACCTTCATTGTGCTGTTACCTTTGTTCGCTGTCCTCGTACCTCGCCAGGGGCTACCCGGTGGCGTGGCCGTTACTTACAGCAATCCGTTACTTGTAGCGGTAGACGATCCGGCCGCGGGTCAGATCGTAGGGGCTCAGCTCGACGATCACGCGGTCCTCGGGGAGGATGCGGATGTAGTGCTGGCGCATCTTGCCGGAGATGTGGGCAAGAACCTTGTGGCCGTTGGTCAGCTCGACGCGGAACATCGCGTTGGGGAGCGCCTCGATCACAGATCCTTCGATCTCGATGACACCGTCTTTTTTGGCCATAGCCTCACTGTCGCTAGTCGTAGTGGTTTGCTGGTCGTGCGTTTACACGGGCGATAGGCATGCAGCAAGCACGCCTAAGACACCAAGGATCAATCTTATGGGATGCCGGAGCATTTCGCCAATTCTGGGCTATCATCTGCTCCCGCCCTGAGCGAACCATCCCGCGAGAAGGCTCAGGCGATCGGCGTCGGGATGATCCCGAAGGGCGCGAGCCCTGCCGCTCCCCCGTCGTCCGCGGTCAGCACCCAGATGCCGTCCGCGTGCACGGCGACGCTGTGCTCCCAATGGGCGGCGGCAGAGCCGTCCTCGGTCGCGACCGTCCAGCCGTCGTCCTTCACGTAGGTGTCCTGGTCGCCCAGCACCACCATCGGCTCGATCGCGACCACCAGTCCGGGGCGGACCTCCGGGCCCTTCGAGCGCACGCGGTAGTTGAACACGGGCGGCTCCTCGTGCATTCGACGACCGATGCCGTGCCCGATGTAGTCCGTCAGGATGTCGTAGTCACCCTGCGAGAGGATGTGATCCTCGATCGCCTCGCCGACCTCATTCAGGTGGCGCGCGGTCGCGAGACGTGCGATGCCGTGCCAGAGCGACTGCTCTGTCACGTCGGAGAGCTTCTGTCGTTCGGCTACCCGCTCCGGGTGCGTCGGATCGGGCAGCACGAACGTGCGCGCCGCGTCGCCGTTCCAGCCCGTGCCATCGGCGCCCGTGACGATGGCGCCGCTGTCGATCGACACGATGTCACCGGGCAGCAGGATGCGCGAGCCCGGGATGCCGTGGACGACCTCGTCGTTCACCGACGCGCAGATCGTGTGATGATAGCCCGTCTCGAGCTTGAAATTCGAGCGGCCGCCAGTGCGCTCGATCGCCGCCTCGGCGATCTCGTCGAGCTGAAGAGTCGAGATGCCGGCGGCGACCGCATTCGCGACGGCGTTCAAGGACGCCGCGGTCGCTTGCCCTGGCGCGACCATCTGGCGCAGCTGGGCGGGCGTCTTGTAAATCGTCCGCTTGAAGGCCACGGCTGTTACGCGACGGGCTCGTCGGCCCCGGCGAGCGGGTGGATGCCGCGCTCGGCGAGGGCCGAGCGAATGCGCGTCGCGACCTCGTCCACACCGCCAAGACCGTCGACCTCGACCAGCAGGCCGCGCGCGCGGTATACGTCGATCAGCGGCGATGTCTCGCGCACGTAGACCTCCTGGCGGTGCCGGATGGCCTCCTCCGAGTCGTCGGCGCGGCCCTGCTCCTGTGCGCGCTTCGTGAGCCGCGCGACGATCTCGTCCTGGTCGGCGACCAGCTGGATCACAGCGGCCAACTCCTGACCCTGCGATGCGAGCAGGTCATCGAGATAGGCCACCTGGTCGAGCGTGCGCGGGTAGCCGTCGAGCAGGAAGCCGTTCCGCGCGTCGTCTTCGGCCAGACGGTCGGTGACGAGCTTGTTGGTGAGGCTGTCGGGCACGTAGTCGCCCGCGTCGACGATCGCCTTGACCTCTCTGCCGAGCGAGGTCCCGTTCTTGATGTTCGCCCGGAAGATGTCGCCCGTGGAGATGTCGGGGATCCCGTACGCGGTGGTGATGCGAGAGGCTTGAGTGCCCTTGCCCGCTCCGGGAGGTCCGACGATCAACATACGGGTCAACGCAGAAGCCCTTCGTAGTGACGCTGCTGGAGCTGCGAGTCGATCTGCTTGACCGTCTCGAGTCCGACACCGACGATGATGAGGATGGACGTGCCGCCGAACATGAAGTTCTGACTGGCGCCGAGCAATGCGAAGGCGACCAGTGGGATCAGCGCGATGATACCGAGGTAGATCGAGCCGGGCAGGGTCACGCGCGTCAGCACGTAGTCGAGGTACTCCGCGGTCGGGCGACCGGCACGGATGCCGGGGATGAAGCCGCCGTACTTCTTCATGTTGTCCGCGACCTCCTCCGGGTTGAACGTGATGGCCACGTAGAAGTACGTGAAGCCCACGATCAGGAGGAAGTACAGGAGCATGTAGAGAGGGTGGTCGCCCTTGGTCAGGTAGTTCGTGATCCAGGTCACCCAGGGAGCGGGAGCCTTGCCCGCCGCAGGCTGATTGAACTGCGCGATCAGAGCAGGCAGGTACAGCAGCGACGACGCGAAGATGACCGGCACGACGCCCGCCATGTTCACCTTGATGGGGATGTACGTGTTGTTGCCGCCGTAGGTGCGGCGACCGACCATGCGCTTGGCGTACTGCACTGGGATCCGGCGCTGCGACTGCTCGACGAACACGACGGCCGCCACGATGAGCAGTCCGATCGCGATCACGACCAGCATGATCTCGATGCTCTGCGACTGGCCGATGGCCCACAGCGAGCTCGGGAACTGCGCCGCGATCGACGTGAAGATCAGGAGGGACATGCCGTTACCGATACCGCGCTCGGTGACGAGCTCGCCCATCCACATGATGAGGCCGGTGCCGGCGGTCATCGTGATGACCATGAGCATGATGGCGTACCAGGAGTCGTCCGTGATCAGCTGCGTGCACTGCGAGACGGCGGTGGTGCCGAAGAGCGCGCCCGAGCGGGCGACAGTGATGAGGGTCGTCGACTGGAGGACGCCCAACGCGATCGTGAGGTAGCGCGTGTACTGCGTGAGCTTCGCCTGGCCCGCCTGGCCCTCTTTGTAGAGGGTCTCGAAGCGCGGGATGACCACGCGGAGGAGCTGCACGATGATCGACGCGGTGATGTACGGCATGATGCCGAGCGCGAAGATCGAGAGCTTGAGGAGCGCCCCACCCGAGAACAGGTTGACCAGCGAATAGAGGCCGGAGGTGTCCTGGTTGGCGTTGAGACAGGTCTGCACGTTGCCGAAGTCGACGAACGGCGCGGGGATGAAGGAGCCCAGCCGGAACAGGGCGATGATCCCCAGCGTGAAGAAGATCTTCCGGCGGAGGTCCGGGGTGCGGAAGATCCGCGCGACGGCGCTAAACAAAAGTGCGTCCTGCTTTCCTGTAAGAGTCAGTCGGGTGACCGGTTGCCCGGCCACCCGACTGCGCTGCTTTACGGGCGGCTACTTGACGGAGCCACCAGCGGCAACGATCTTCTGCTCGGCAGAGCCGGAGACCTTGTCGACCGCAACGTTCAGCTTAACCGCAATGTCGCCGTTACCGAGAACCTTGACCTTCTCGTTCTTGCGAACGGCGCCCTTGGCGACGAGGTCGGCGATGGTGACATCGCCACCGGCCGGGTACAGCTCGGCCAGCTTCTCGAGGTTGACCACCTGGTACTCGACGCGGAACGGGTTCTTGAACCCGCGCAGCTTCGGGGACCGCATGTGGAAGGGCAGCTGACCGCCCTGGAAGCCCGGGCGGACCTGGTAGCGGGCCTTGGTGCCCTTCGTGCCACGGCCCGCAGTCTTGCCCTTGGAACCCTCACCGCGTCCGACGCGGGTCTTGTCCTTCTTGGCGCCGGCGGCGGGACGGAGGTGGTGCACCTTCAGGACCTGCTCGCGGGGCCCCGCGACGTCCTTCTTGGCGGAGGACTTCTTCGCCGGGGCGGCGACGGTCTCGTCCGTCGTGGAAGCGGCGGCCTTGTCGGCTGCGGCCTTCGCCGGAGCCTTCTTGGCCGGAGCCTTCTTCGCGGCGCTCGCCTTCTCGGCAGCCGGCTTCTCAGCGGCGGCGGCCTTGGTGGTGGGCTTCTTGGCGGCGGCCGGCTTCTCGGCAACCTCAGTTGTAGGCTTGTCGTCAGCCATTAGTCGATCTCCTCAACCTTCACCAGGTGAGCGACGGTCTTGACGTACCCGCGGTTCTGCGAGTTGTCGTCGCGGACGACGACGTCACCGATTCGCTTCAGAC
The DNA here is from genome assembly GCA_963734315.1 of uncultured Actinomycetota bacterium. GTDB lineage: Bacteria > Actinomycetota > Actinomycetes > Actinomycetales > Microbacteriaceae > Leifsonia. The sequence continues at coordinate 248,516 of CAVTGP010000012.1, forward strand.
CCAGACTGCGCAGCGTGTCGCGCTGGTTCTGTTTCTCGCTCACTTTCGACTTGATCTGCGTGATCTTCAGGCGCGCGGCCATCAGGCACCTACCTTCTCTGCCTTCTTGGCGGCAGCAGCGGCCTCAGCCGCCTCGGCCTCGGCACGCAGCAGGCGCGCGGGCGCGACCTGGTCGAAGTCGAGTCCACGGCGGGCTGCGACGGCACGGGGCTCCTCGAGCTGCTTCAGCGCCTCGACGGTCGCGTGCACGATGTTGATCGTGTTCGACGACCCGAGCGACTTGCTCAGGACGTCGTGGATGCCGGCGCACTCCAGGACGGCACGCACCGGGCCACCGGCGATAACACCGGTACCGGCGGCGGCCGGACGCAGGAGAACGACGCCGGCGGCGGCCTCACCCTGCACCGGGTGCGGGATGGTGACTCCGACGCGCGGGACGCGGAAGAAGTTCTTCTTCGCCTCCTCGACGCCCTTCGAGATCGCGAGAGGCACCTCACGGGCCTTGCCGTAGCCGACGCCCACCAGTCCGTTGCCGTCGCCGACGACCACGAGAGCGGTGAAGCTGAAGCGACGACCACCCTTCACGACCTTGGAGACGCGGTTGATGGTGACGACGCGCTCCAGGAACTGGCTCTTGTCGGCGTCGCGGCTGCCACGGTCGCGGTTGGGGTTGCGCTCCCGGCCACCGCGGCGCGGCTCGCGCTCACGGTTGTTGTCGGTCGACGCAGCGGTCTCGACCGGCTGCGCGGTCTCCGTTACCTCAGCGGCCACGGTCTGCTCCTTGTTGTTCTCGTCGCTCACAGGTTCAGCCCACCTTCACGAGCGCCTTCGGCGACGGCCGCGACGCGACCGGCGTACTTGCTGCCGCCACGGTCGAAGACGACGGCCTCGACACCGGCGCTCTTCGCGCGCTCGGCGACCAGCTCACCGACCTTGCGGGCCTTGGCGGTCTTGTCGCCGTCGAAGCCGCGCAGGTCGGTCTCCATGGTCGACGCGGAGGCCAGCGTGTGACCCTTGGCGTCGTCGACGACCTGCACGAAGACGTGACGGGCCGAACGGGTGACGACCAGGCGCGGACGAACCGCGGTGCCCTCGATCTTCTTGCGAAGGCGGGTGTGACGACGGTCGCGAGCGGCCGCCTTGCTCTTTCCTCTGATACCCAGAGCCATGATTACTTACCAGCCTTTCCGGCCTTGCGACGAACGACCTCGCCGGCGTAACGCACGCCCTTGCCCTTGTACGGCTCGGGCTTGCGGATCTTGCGGATGTTCGCGGCGACCTCGCCCACGGCCTGTTTGTCGATCCCGCTCACGGTGAGCTTGTTGTTGCCCTCGACCGCGAAGGTGATGCCGGCCGGCGGCTCCACGTTGACCGGGTGGGAGAAGCCGAGGGCGAACTCGACGCCCGCACCCTTCTGGGCCACGCGGTAACCGGTGCCGACGATCTCCAGGCCCTTGGAGTAGCCCTGGGTGACGCCGATGATGTTGTTGTTGATGAGCGTGCGGGTGAGGCCGTGGAGCGAGCGCGATGCGCGCTCGTCGTCCGGACGGGTGACCAGGACCTGGCCCTCCTCGAGCTTCGCCTCGATCGGGCTCGCGACGACGAGAGAGAGCTCGCCCTTCGGGCCCTTGACAGTGACGGTCTGGCCGTCGATCTTCACATCGACCCCAGCGGGGATGTCGATGGGCAGTCTTCCAATACGCGACATGGCAGGGTCACCACACGTAGGCGAGGACTTCCCCACCCACGCCCTTCTTCTCAGCCTGGCGGTCCGTGAGGAGCCCGGAGGAGGTGGACAGGATGGCGACACCGAGGCCGCCGAGGACCTTGGGGATCTCGGTCGACTTCGCGTAGACGCGGAGGCCGGGCTTGGAGACGCGCTTGATGCCGGCGATGGAACGCTCACGGTTCGGACCGAACTTGAGGTTGAGCGTCAGGGTCTGGCCGACGCGGGCGTCGGAGACCTCCCAGCCGGAGATGTAGCCCTCGGAGGTGAGGATCTCGGCGATGTGGGCCTTGAGCTTGGAGTGCGGCATCGACACGGTGTCGTGGTGCGCCGAGTTCGCGTTGCGCAGTCTGGTCAGCATGTCTGCGACCGGATCTGTCATCGTCATTGCGGTTTTCCTTCGTTCACCAGGTTTCGTTCAGCCGTTACACGACTGACGACCTGTGGTGGAAGTGGGCCGGCCGGGCGGCCGGCCCACAAGTAGACAAGGCTACTAGGTTCAGTTGCTCGTCTCGTTCGAACGGAACGGGAAGCCGAGCTGCTTGAGCAGCGCGCGCCCCTCGTCGTCGTTCTTCGCGGTGGTCACGACCGTGATGTCGAAACCGCGGACACGGTCGATCCGGTCCTGGTTGATCTCGTGGAACATCGACTGCTCCGTGAGACCGAACGTGTAGTTGCCGTTGCCGTCGAACTGCTTGTCGCTCAGGCCGCGGAAGTCGCGGATGCGGGGCAGCGCGAGCGAGAGCAGACGGTCGAGGAACTCCCACATGCGGTCGCCGCGCAGCGTGACGTGCGCGCCGATCGGCTGGCCTTCGCGCAGCTTGAACTGCGCGATGGACTTGCGGGCCTTCGTGACCTGAGGCTTCTGACCGGTGATCAGGGTGAGGTCGTTGATCGCCCCGTCGATCACCTTGCCGTCACGAGCCGCCTCGCCGACGCCCATGTTGACGACGATCTTCACGAGGCCGGGCACCTGGTGCACGTTCGTGAAGCCGAAGTCCTTGGACAGGTTCGCAGCGATCTCGCTCTGGTACTTCTGCTTCAGGCGAGGCTGGATTTTGCCAGCACTCGTTGCAGTGTCCGTCATTACAGGTCCTTACCAGACTTCTTGGCGTAACGAATGCGGACCGTCTTGGTGACGCCGTCCTTCGTAACGATCTCGTCGCGGAAGCCGACGCGGGTCGGCTTCTTGGTCTCAGGGTCGACGAGCGCCACGTTCGACACGTGGATCGAGGCCTCGTGGGTCTCGATGCCGCCGGTCTTCGTGCCACGCTGCGTCTGGCCGACGCGAACGTGCTTGGTGACGAAGTTGACGCCCTCGACGATCACGCGGTTCTTCTCCACGAGGACCTCGATGACGCGACCCTGCTTGCCACGGTCGCCGCCGCGGGCCTGCGAACGGCCCGAGATGACCTGGACCAGGTCGCCCTTCTTGATGTTCGCCATGGGTTACATCACCTCCGGGGCCAGCGAGATGATCTTCATGAACTTCTTGTCGCGAAGCTCACGGCCGACCGGGCCGAAGATGCGGGTGCCGCGGGGGTCACCGTCGTTCTTCAGGATGACGGCGGCGTTCTCGTCGAACTTGATGTAGGAGCCGTCCGGGCGACGGGTCTTCTTCCGCACGCGCACGACGACGGCCTTGACGACATCGCCCTTCTTGACGTTGCCGCCGGGGATCGCGTCCTTGACCGTGGCGACGATGACGTCACCCAGGCCGGCGTAACGACGGCTCGAGCCGCCGAGGACACGGATGGCGAGAAGTTCCTTGGCGCCGGTGTTGTCGGCGACCTTGAGTCGGGATTCCTGCTGAATCACTTGGCCTTCTCCAGAATCTCGACCAGGCGCCAGCGCTTGCTGGCGCTCAGCGGGCGGGTCTCGTTGATGAGCACGAGGTCGCCGATGCCGGCGATGTTGTTCTCGTCGTGCGCCTTCACCTTGGAGGTGCGGCGGATGACCTTGCCGTACAGGGGGTGCTTCACGCGGTCTTCGACCTCGACGACGATGGTCTTGTCCATCTTGTCGCTGACGACGTACCCGCGACGGGCCTTGCGGTACCCACGGACGAGGGCCTCGTCGGCCGCCGACTCCGCGGCCGCAGCCTTGGTGGTCTCAGCCATTACTTGGCCTCCTCAGTCTCGGTCTCGGCGACCTCGGGGGCCTCAGCGGCCTCCTTCTTCGCCTTGCTCTTCTTCTCTGCCTTGGCAGGTGCCACCGCGGCCGGGGCCGGGGTCGCCCGGATCCCGAGCTCGCGCTCGCGGATCACGGTGTAGATGCGAGCGATGTCGCGCTTGACCGCACGCAGGCGGCCGTGGCTCTCGAGCTGACCGGTGGCCGACTGGAAGCGCAGGTTGAACAGCTCTTCCTTGGCCTTCTTCAGCTCGTCGATCAGACGCTCGTCTTCGAAGGTGTCGAGCTCGCTGGGAGCGAGCTCCTTGGTGCCGATCGCCATTACGCGTCGCCCTCCTCGCGCTTGATGATGCGTGCCTTGAGGGGCAGCTTGTGGATGGCACGGGTCAGGGCCTCACGAGCGAGTTCCTCGGAGACGCCGGAGACCTCGAAGAGGACTCGACCCGGCTTGACGTTCGCGACCCACCACTCCGGCGAACCCTTACCGGAACCCATGCGGGTCTCGGCCGGCTTCTTCGTGAGCGGACGGTCCGGGTAGATGTTGATCCACACCTTGCCGCCGCGCTTGATGTGACGCGTCATGGCGATACGAGCGGACTCGATCTGGCGGTTGGTCACGTACGCGGGGGTGAGGGCCTGGATGCCGAACTCGCCGAAGGAGACCTTCGTGCCACCGGTCGCCTGGCCGGAACGCCCGGGGTGGTGCTGCTTGCGGTGCTTGACTCTGCGTGGGATCAACATGGTTATGCCTCAACTCCTGCTGCGGCCGGCGCGGTCTCGGCGGCGGGGGCGTTGCCCCGGCCACCGCGGCGCGGACGGTCGTTGCGCTCGCGCGACGGCTTCTGGTTCGCCTGCTCGCGAGCGAGCTCCTTGTTCGTGATGTCGCCCTTGTAGATCCACACCTTCACACCGATGCGACCGAAGGTGGTCTTGGCCTCGTAGAAGCCGTAGTCGATGTTGGCACGGAGGGTGTGCAGCGGCACACGGCCTTCGCGGTAGAACTCGGAGCGGCTCATCTCGGCGCCGCCGAGACGACCGGACACCTGGATGCGGACACCCTTGGCGCCGGCACGCTGAGCGCCCTGCAGGCCCTTGCGCATCGCGCGGCGGAAGGCCACGCGGGCGGCGAGCTGCTCGGCGATGCCCTGAGCGACGAGCTGCGCCTCGGCCTCGGGGTTCTTGACCTCGAGGATGTTCAGCTGGATCTGCTTGCCCGTGAGCTTCTCGAGGTCGGCGCGGATGCGCTCGGCCTCGGCGCCACGGCGACCGATCACGATGCCCGGACGGGCGGTGTGGATGTCGACGCGGACGCGGTCGCGGGTGCGCTCGATCTCGATGCGGGACACACCGGCACGGTCGAGCGACGTCTTCAGCAGCGTGCGGATCTTGACGTCCTCAGCGAGGTAGTCGCTGTAACGCTGACCCTTCTTGGTGCAGTCGGAGAACCAGCGCGAAACGTGGTCGGTGGTGATTCCGAGACGGAAGCCGTAGGGGTTGACTTTCTGGCCCATTAGTTGCTCCCCTTCTTCACGGCGTTTGCCTTCTTGGCGGGCTTGGCGTCCTCGACCTCATCCGGCGTCGCGAGGACGATCGTGATGTGGCTGGTGCGCTTGTTGATGCGGAAGGCCCGACCCTGCGCTCGCGGCTGGAACCGCTTGAGGGTGGTGCCCTCGTCGACGAAGGCGCGGCTCACGTACAGGTCCTGCTCGTCCAGGTAGGTGTTCGACTGGTCGGCCTTGACCCGCGCGTTGGCGATGGCCGACGCGACCAGCTTGTACACCGGCTCGCTCGCGCTCTGCGGCGCGAACTTCAGGATGGCCAGGGCCTCCTGAGCCTGCTTGCCGCGGATCAGGTTGACGACGCGACGGGCCTTCATGGGGGTGACGCGGATGTGTCGCACGCGTGCGATCGACTCCACCATTTCTCTCCTCCTTTCACCACCGCGTTAGCGGCGACGACCCTTCTTGTCGTCCTTCACGTGACCACGGAAGGTGCGCGTCGGCGCGAACTCGCCGAGCTTGTGACCGACCATGGTCTCGGTGACGAACACCGGGATGTGCTTGCGACCGTCGTGCACGGCGATGGTGTGACCGAGCATGGCCGGGACGATCATCGAGCGGCGCGACCAGGTCTTGATCACGTTCTTGCTGTTGGCCTCGTTCTGCGGCGACCACCTTGCGAAACAGGTGGTCGTCGACGAAGGGGCCCTTCTTGAGACTGCGTGGCATCTTCTCGAACTCCTACTTACGCTTCTTGCCGGCGTTACGACGGCGGACGATGAGCTTGTCGCTTTCCTTGTTGGGGTGGCGCGTGCGGCCTTCCTTCTGGCCCCACGGGCTGACCGGGTGGCGACCACCGGAGGTCTTGCCCTCACCACCACCGTGCGGGTGGTCGATCGGGTTCATCGCGACACCACGGACGGTCGGGCGGACGCCCTTCCAGCGCATGCGGCCGGCCTTGCCCCAGTTGATGTTCGACTGCTCGGCGTTGCCGACCTCGCCGATCGTCGCGCGGCAGCGCACGTCGACGTTGCGGACCTCGCCCGAGGGCAGGCGCAGCTGGGCGTAGGGGCCGTCCTTCGCGACGAGACGCACCGAGGCACCGGCGGAACGGGCCATCTTGGCGCCGCCGCCCGGCTTCAGCTCGATGGCGTGCACGACGGTACCGATGGGGATGTTCTTCAGCGGCAGGTTGTTGCCCGGCTTGATGTCCGAGCCGGCGCCCGACTCGACGACGTCGCCCTGCTTCAGACCTGGCCGGAGCCAGGATGTAGCGCTTGGTGCCGTCCACGAAGTGGAGCAGCGCGATGCGCGCGGTGCGGTTCGGGTCGTACTCGATGTGCGCGACCTTGGCGTTGACGCCGTCCTTGTCGTTGCGCCGGAAGTCGATCACGCGGTACTGGCGCTTGTGGCCACCACCGATGTGACGGGTCGTGATGCGGCCCTGGTTGTTGCGGCCACCGGTCTTCGACAGCGGACGGAGCAGGGACTTCTCCGGCGTCGAGCGGGTGATCTCGGCGAAGTCGGCGACCGAGGAGCCGCGACGACCGGGGGTCGTGGGCTTGTAGTTACGAATAGCCATGTCTGTCTTCCTCTAGTCCTTCGCTCAGCCGACGGCCGTGAAGATGTCGATGGAACCGGACTTCAGCGTGACGATGGCACGCTTGGTGTCCTTGCGCTTGCCGAGTGCCGAACTTGGTGCGGCGGGTCTTGCCCTGACGGTTCAGGGTGTTGATCGACGCGACCTCGACCTTGAAGATCGACTCGATGGCGAGCTTGATCTCGGTCTTGTTCGAACGCGGGTCGACGAGGAAGGTGTACTTGCCCTCGTCGATCAGGCCGTAGCTCTTCTCGGAGACGACCGGGGCGATGATGATGTCGCGCGGGTCCTTGTTGACGGCGGCCATCAGGCAGACACCTCTTCCTTCTTCGTCGCTGTATTGTTCGACTTCGCAGCGATGAAGCCCTCGAGCGCGGCCTGCGAGAAGACGATGTCGTCGCTCACCAGAACGTCGTAGGCGTTCAGCTGGTCGTAGGTCAGCACGTGCACGCTCGGCAGGTTGCGAACGCTCTTGAAGGCCAGCTCGTCGTCGCGCTCGAGCACGACGAGGACGTGCTTGGAGGTGGCGACACCGGAGAGCAGGTCGACGACGGCCTTCGTCGAGGGGGCCTCGCCGACCGTGAACGCCTGCACGGCGTGGATGCGGCTGCCGCGGGCGCGGTCGGAGAGGGCGCCGAGCAGAGCAGCGGCGATCATCTTCTTCGGGGTGCGCTGCGAGTAGTCGCGCGGGTTCGGTCCGTGGACGACGCCACCACCGGTCATCTGGGGAGCGCGGATCGAGCCCTGACGAGCGCGACCGGTTCCCTTCTGCTTGAACGGCTTGCGGCCGGCGCCGGAGACCTCACCACGGTTCTTCGTCTTGTGGGTGCCCTGTCGCGCAGCGGCGAGCTGAGCGGTGACGACCTGGTGGATCAGCGGGATGTTGGTCGGAACGTCGAACAGGGAGTCGGGAAGCTCGATGGAGCCGGCCTTCTTGCCCTTGAGGTCGACGACGTCAATCGAGGTAGCCATTGACCTTAGGCCCCCTTCACTGCGTTGCGGACGAAAACGATGCGGCCACGAGCGCCGGGAACGGCACCCTTGACGAGCAGCAGGCCCTTCTCGGCGTCGACGGCGTGGACCTTGAGGTTCAGGACGGTGACGCGCTCGCCGCCCATGCGACCGGCCATGCGCATGCCCTTGAAGACACGGCTCGGGGTCGAGGAGGCGCCGATGGAGCCCGGCTTGCGGTGGTTGCGGTGCGAACCGTGCGAAGCGGAGACGCCCTTGAAGTTGTGGCGCTTCATGACACCGGCGAAGCCCTTGCCCTTGCAGGTGCCGACGACGTCGACCAGCTGGCCGGCCTCGAAGATGGCGTCGACGGTGAGCTCCTGGCCGAGCGAGTACTCGGCGGCGTCGGCGGTGCGCACCTCGGTGAGGTGACGGCGCGGCGTGACGCCGGCCTTCTCGAAGTGGCCAGCGCGACGGCTTGTTCACCTTGCGCGGGTCGATCTGGCCGTACGCGATCTGGACGGCGTTGTAGCCGTCGATCTCGGGGGTGCGGACCTGGGTCACGACGTTCGGCGTGATCTCGATGACGGTCACGGGGATGAGCTTGTTGTTCTCGTCCCAGACCTGGGTCATGCCGAGCTTCTTGCCGAGGAGGCCCTTGGAGGTCTTGGTGTCTGTGGTGGACATAGCGGCACTCCCCCTTAGAGCTTGATCTCGATGTTGACGTCGGCGGGCAGGTCGAGACGCATGAGCGAGTCGACGGCCTTCGGCGTCGGGTCGATGATGTCGATCAGCCGCTTGTGCGTGCGCATCTCGAAGTGCTCGCGGCTGTCCTTGTACTTGTGGGGCGAACGGATGACGCACGATCACGTTCTTCTCGGTGGGAAGCGGCACCGGGCCGACGACGGTCGCGCCTGCACGGGTCACCGTGTCGACGATCTTGCGCGCCGAGGTGTCGATGACCTCGTGGTCATACGACTTAAGCCGAATGCGGATCTTCTGTCCCGCCATGTCTGACTCTCTCTCTTGTTATGGCGTCGTACGAGACGGCTCTCTCGAACCGGTCTTCGCATTGGACGCAGTGCGACGTACGCGTGGGGAACGCCACTATTCTTCTGTCAACTCACAAGCACGCGCGAAGAGCACAGAGTTAGACCCTGTTCTCGAAGCTGTCGATTGTGAGCATGTCCTGCTACCCGCGGCCTAACCCCTCGACCGCCGGTCCGAAGACTCCCGCGGTGGGCTATGCACTGCCTGGCAGTGATCCGTTCGGAGCGCACATGAGCACGCTCGTTCCGAAATGTTGAACCACACAAGTTTGCCAGATCCGGGGCAATGCCGCAACCCGGGCGTGTCGCAGCTCGGTTCCGCACCTGCACTGTGTCCTCCACAGCGTCACTCCCGGCCGGGATCGTCTACAGAAATGCCGCCTTGCCGCCGCGAACACTGCCCCGTGCCCGTCACCCCGAACTCGGACTCCGTGCGTTAGGTGCACGCAAAAGCGGGACCGACCGTGGTCGATCCCGCTCCGAACGGCGCCTCGCGCCGCCGTTCTCGTGGTTCCAAGTCCGCTTACGCGGTTTCCGAACTCTTCATCCGTGATCCGGTCAGCGGCTTGGTCTGGTTTGCGAGGTCCATGCTCACCATAGGCACTCTCCCTTCGTCGACGGATCCGTTCGGTTGAAACGGTGGGTCAATTCTGCGCCCGACCGGCCGAGAGGTAAACCCCTGGAGCGTCATCGGCTCGGGCGGAACCCCGAGTGACGAGCACGGAGCAGAGCGCGGGAGGTCAGGAATGCGGCACCTGCCAGTAGGACGACTGCGGCGAATCCCCCGATGTGCCCGATGTCGGCGCCTGTACGGGCGAGACGCTCCTCGGCGGTCTGCGGGGCCGACGCGTCGACTTGCACCGGGCTCGGAGGGAAAACCGGGACGGTGCGCGGCTGAGTCTGCGGCAGAGGGCGAGCGGCAACGTCCAGCCGGACGGTCACCGGATCACTGGTCACGCGGACTCCGGGGGCCGCACGAGCTCCGGGCGAACGCGATACGGCGGCCACGACGGTGGCGGCGTCGGTCGCGCTCGAGGCGATGCGCGCGCTGGCTGGGCCAGCGGCCAGCGGAATGGCCGAGGCGCTTCCGGCGATCGCCGATACCGTGTAGTCGAACGAGTCGGAGCCCTCGTAGTCGTCGACGGCACGATACGTGCGCTGAGCGCCCGTACCGGAGAGCGTCCCGTGGGCCGGAGGGCGCACGATGTCGAAATCGACGGTCGACACGTCGTAGTCGACGTCGTCGGCGAAGCGGGCGACCAGGGTCAGCGCGGTGTCCTCCCCGGCCACGGTGTCGTAGCGCACGTTGCGGATGGGCGCTGCGGACGCATCGGGCTTCGAGACCTCGATCGTGACGCGGTAGGGGTCCGATGTCGCGATGCCATCGGTGACGACGTACTCGAACACGTCCTGGCCCACAAAGCCCGCAGCGGGCGTATAGGTGCCACCGGAACCGGAGAGCGCGAACGTGCCGTGCGCCGGAGCAGCGGTCACGACATAGGCGAGCGTGTCGCTGTCCGCATCGACCCCGGGGAAGGTGACGGCGGCTTTCGCTTCGCCGGAGACCGAGAAGGAGATGTTGCCGGCGGACGGCACCGAGTTCGAGACGAACCCACCTCCGGCGAGCAGCACGGTGGAATCGAAGTCGGCATCGGCTGCGTCGGCGATGACGAGCTTCACGTGGTTGGCCACGCCGGGCTCTACGGGCGCCACGCACGACAGCGGCACGGTGAAGCCGTTCATCGCCGTGTCGACGGCACCGGAGGTGTTGCCCACGTACAGGCCCGCATTGACCTTCGCATTCACCGCGTCGATGCGCACGGGCTCACCCTCGATGACCGCGCAGTTCTGGCCGTTGATGAAGAAGCCGAACGCGTCGTTGTACCCCTTGCCGATCCAGGACTCGTACTCGGCGGAGCCGAACACGTACGTGATCGACAGGTTCTGTGCACGCGGTACGACGTCGAACTCCAGCACGGCGGCATCGAAGGTCGCCACGCCCGCAAGCACCGCAGCATCGGCATCACCGGGCGTGCCCATCCGAGTGGACGCGTTCGCGCCGTGCGGTCCGGCGATGCCCCCCGACACGGAGCCTGTGCTCAGGGCGATGCCCGACTCCAGACCGATCGACGACATCCCGGCGAACGAGCCGATCGCGCGCGGATCGCCGGCGAAGCGAATGTTCGACGCGGTCACGCCTTCGCCGATCAGCCGGGCGACCAGCGACTCGATGGAGGCGGCGGTACCGTCGACGACGGCCTGCCCGGGCGATGCGTCAGCGGCCGGTGCCAGCGGGGCTACGACAACACCCGCGCCGACGAACACGGCGACTGCAGAGACGGAACGGAGAGCACGAGCACGCAGGGACATCATCACCTCGGTAGCAAATGTAACCTCCAATATGTATCAGATCAGGCGAGTAATGCCAAAAAGGGACGCCGAACGGCGCTGCAGAAACGACGAAGGGCCGGATCCTCGCGGATCCGGCCCGTGCCGAGTGAGTCTGCCCGATAACCCGGGCGGGTGACCTACTTGTTGATCTTGGTCACCGTACCGGCGCCCACGGTGCGGCCACCCTCACGGATGGCGAAACCGAGGCCCTCCTCCATGGCGATCGGCTGGATGAGCTCGACCGACATGTCGGTGGTGTCGCCGGGCATGACCATCTCGGTGCCCTCGGGCAGCGAGATGACGCCGGTGACGTCGGTGGTACGGAAGTAGAACTGCGGACGGTAGTTCGTGTAGAAGGGGTTGTGACGGCCACCCTCCTCCTTCGAGAGGATGTAGGCAGTGCCCTCGAAGTTGGTGTGCGGCGTAACCGAACCCGGCTTCACGACGACCTGGCCGCGCTCGACGTCCTCGCGCTTGGTGCCACGGAGGAGCAGACCACAGTTCTCGCCGGCCCAGGCCTCGTCGAGCTGCTTGTGGAACATCTCGATACCCGTGACCGTGGTCTTCTGCGTCGGGCGGATGCCGACGATCTCGACCTCGGAGTTGATGGCGAGGGTGCCACGCTCGGCGCGACCGGTGACGACGGTGCCACGACCGGTGATCGTGAAGACGTCTTCGATCGGCATCAGGAACGGCTTGTCCTTGTCGCGTACCGGGTCCGGGATGGACTCGTCGACGGCGTCCATGAGGTCGAGGACCGACTGGACCCACTTCTCGTCGCCCTCGAGAGCCTTGAGGCCCGAGACGCGGATGACCGGAGCGTTGTCGCCGTCGAAGTCCTGGCTGGAGAGCAGCTCGCGGACCTCGAGCTCGACGAGCTCCAGGATCTCCTCGTCGTCGACCATGTCGGACTTGTTCAGCGCGACGAGCAGGTACGGAACGCCGACCTGCTTGGCCAGCAGCACGTGCTCGCGAGTCTGAGCCATCGGGCCGTCGGTGGCGGCGACAACGAGGATCGCGCCGTCCATCTGAGCAGCACCGGTGATCATGTTCTTGATGTAGTCGGCGTGACCCGGGGCGTCGACGTGCGCGTAGTGGCGCTTCGGCGTCTCGTACTCGACGTGCGAGATGTTGATCGTGATACCACGCTGACGCTCTTCCGGAGCCGAGTCGATCGACGCGAAGTCGCGCTGCACGTTGGTCGCCGACGGGTACTTGTCTGCAAGCACCTTGGAGATCGCCGCGGTGAGCGTCGTCTTGCCGTGGTCGACGTGACCGATGGTTCCGATGTTCACGTGCGGCTTAGTCCGCTCGAACTTGGCCTTAGCCACTGTGGTCCTCCTCAGGACTCTCGTGCAGACACCCCGGTCGACGGATTTCGACCGGAAGGCCTACGGGATTGGTTTCTTATGTTACGGGATGTTGCCTGGGAGCAGCGACCGAGGTCACTCGCCCTTGCTCTTCTGGACGATCTCGTCGGCGACAGCCTTCGGGACCTCCGCGTAGCTATCGAACTGCATCGAGTACACCGCGCGGCCTGAGGTCTTGGACCGCAGGTCGCCGATGTAGCCGAACATCTCGGACAGCGGGACGTTGGCGCGCACGACCTTGACGCCGCTCGCGTCCTCCATGGACTGGATCTGTCCACGGCGGGAGTTGAGGTCGCCGATGACGTCGCCCATGTACTCCTCCGGAGTACGCACCTCGACCGCCATGAGCGGCTCGAGGAGCACCGGGTTCGCCTTGCGAGCGGCCTCTTTGTAGGCCATCGAGCCGGCGATCTTGAACGCCATCTCCGAGGAGTCGACGTCGTGCGACGCACCGTCGACGAGCGTCGCCTTGACGCCCACCGTCGGGAAGCCGGCGAGGACGCCGACCTGCATCGCGTCCTGAATGCCCGAGTCGACCGAGGGGATGTACTCGCGCGGGACGCGACCGCCGGTGACGGCGTTCACGAACTCGTACGAGGTCTCCGGGGTGACCTCCATGGGCTCCAGGCTGATCTGCACCTTTGCGAACTGACCGGAACCACCAGTCTGCTTCTTGTGGGTGTAGTCGTGCTTCTCGACCGTGCGGCGGATCGTCTCGCGGTAGGCCACCTGGGGCTTGCCCACGTTGGCCTCGACGTTGAACTCGCGCTTCATGCGGTCAACGAGGATGTCGAGGTGGAGCTCGCCCATGCCCTTGATGACCGTCTGGCCGGTCTCCTGGTTCTGCTCGGTGCGGAACGTCGGGTCCTCTTCGGCCAGCTTCTGGATCGCGGTGCCCAGCTTCTCCTGGTCGGCCTTGGTCTTCGGCTCGATGGCGACCTCGATCACGGGCTCCGGGAAGGTCATCGACTCGAGCACGACCTGGTTGTCCGGGTCGCTCAGGGTGTCACCGGTGGTGGTGTCCTTGAGGCCGATCACCGCGTAGATGTTGCCGGCGGTGACGAAGTCGACCGGGTTCTCCTTGTTGGCGTGCATCTGGAAGATCTTGCCGATGCGCTCCTTCTTGCCCTTGGTCGAGTTCACGACCCCGGCACCGGAGTCGACGCGACCCGAGTACACCCGCACGTAGGTCAGGCGACCAAAGAACGGGTGAACGGCGACCTTGAACGCGAGAGCCGAGAACGGCTCGGTGGCGTCGGCATGACGAAGGATGACCTGCTCTTCGTCGCGCGGGTTGTGCGCCTCGATGGCGGGCACGTCGAGCGGCGACGGGAGGTAGTCGATCACGGCGTCGAGCATCGGCTGCACACCACGGTTCTTGAACGCGGAACCGCAAAGGACCGGGTAGATCTCATTGTTCACCGTGAGCTTGCGGATGGCCGCCTTGATCTCCGGGACGGTGATCTCCTCGCCGCCGAAGAACTTCTCGAGCAGCACGTCGTCGGTCTCGGCGACGGTCTCGAGCAGGCGGTTGCGGTACTCCTCGGCCTTCTCCTGAAGGTCGGCGGGGATCTCCTGGACTTCGTACTTGGCGCCCATGGTGACATCACCCTTGGCATCGCCGGGCCAGACCAGCGCGCGCATCTCGATGAGGTCGACGACGCCGACGAAGTCGGACTCGGAACCGATCGGGAGCTGCATCACCAGCGGCTTGGCGCCGAGGCGCGACACGATGGTGTCGACGGTGAAGTAGAAGTCGGCGCCCAGCTTGTCCATCTTGTTGACGAAGCAGATGCGCGGGACGACGTACTTGTCGGCCTGACGCCAGACGGTCTCCGACTGGGGCTCGACGCCCTCCTTCGCGTCGAAGACGGCGACGGCACCGTCGAGCACGCGGAGCGAGCGCTCCACCTCGACCGTGAAGTCGACGTGTCCGGGGGTGTCGATGATGTTGATCTGGTTCTTGTTCCAGAAGCAGGTCACGGCCGCGGACGTGATGGTGATGCCGCGCTCCTTCTCCTGCTCCATCCAGTCGGTCGTCGACGCGCCGTCGTGGGTCTCACCGATCTTGTGGTTGACGCCCGTGTAGAACAGGATGCGCTCGGTCGTGGTGGTCTTGCCGGCATCGATGTGGGCCATGATGCCGATGTTGCGGACCTTCTTGAGGTCGGTGAGCACGTCCTGTGCCACAGGGTTCCTCCGAAAAGTAGAGAGTGGAAGGGGTGCCGCCCGGGCGGAGCACACCAACGGAGTACAACGCCCGGACGACGGAGAGTATTACCAGCGGTCCTGTGCCTACCAGCGGTAGTGGGCGAAAGCCTTGTTCGACTCGGCCATCTTGTGGGTGTCCTCGCGACGCTTGACCGCGGCACCCAGACCATTCGACGCGTCGAGGATCTCGTTGGTGAGACGCTCGGTCATCGTCTTCTCGCGACGGCCCTTGGCGTAGCTGGTGAGCCAGCGGAGCGCAAGCGTGTTCGCGCGGTGCGGCTTGACCTCGACCGGCACCTGGTAGGTCGAGCCGCCGACGCGGCGGCTGCGGACCTCGAGGGTCGGGCGGATGTTGTCGAGCGCCTTCTTGAGCGTGACGACGGCGTCCTGGCCGGACTTGGAGGCGACGCCCTCGAGCGCGTCATAGACGATGCGCTCGGCGAGACCCTTCTTGCCGTCGAGGAGGATCTTGTTGACGAGCTGGCTGACGACCGGCGCGCCGTACACCGGGTCGGCGACGACGGGGCGCTTCGGAGCGGGACCCTTGCGAGGCATTACTTCTTCTCCATCTTCGCGCCGTAGCGGCTGCGAGCCTGCTTGCGGTTCTTGACGGCCTGGGTGTCGAGGGCGCCGCGGACGATCTTGTAGCGGACGCCGGGCAGGTCCTTCACACGGCCGCCGCGGACGAGCACCATCGAGTGCTCCTGCAGGTTGTGGCCCTCACCGGGAATGTACGCGGTGACCTCGGTCCCGTTCGAGAGCTTGACACGGGCGACCTTGCGGAGCGCCGAGTTCGGCTTCTTGGGGGTGGTGGTGTAGACACGGGTGCACACGCCGCGCTGCTGGGGGTTGGACTTCAGGGCGGGGGCCTTGGTCTTGGTGACCTTCGGCGTCCGGCCCTTCCGAACCAACTGCTGAATGGTTGGCACTGAACTTCTCCTTATTGGGACTGCACGGTGACAGTTGCTGCTTTTTCTCCGCACCCCGAGCGACCCGCTTCGCGGGTGATCGAGAAGTTGAGGAGTATCGGCCGACGGCCGATATGCCGTGGGGGCGGTGATTCCGTGCGGTCTCTCCGCCCATCGGATGAGTACGTGCCGGCCCGCTCGGTGTCAGCTCTCGCGAGCACACAACAAGCGCGCGACAGAGCGCACACCCGGTAAATACTATCGTCCGCGCGGTGGGCGGTCAAATGAGCGCGAGCATGCGAGCGCCGTGTCCGCGGACGGCGAAATCGCGCACGAAAAGGCTCAGGCGCGGGACTCGGGCTGAGAGCCGTCGCTGTAGAGCGGAACGAACAGCGGGCCGCTGCCGTCGAACGTGAGGAGGCCCGCGTCGTCATCGGATGCTCTCAGTCTGATCCGCAGTGTATCGACCACGGGCGGACCGCTGGGTCCACCCATTCGCGTCACTCCTCGTCGTCGTGCTCCCAGGGCCAGCGCGGCCGGCCGCGCTGGCGGAATCGGCCGACGAGTACGAGCTGGTAGAGCAACGTGACGAGGAAGGCGGCCGCCCCGACAGTGATGGCGTACGCGCTGCCCAGCTGGCCCACCGCGAACAGCGTGAAGTGCAGAACGTCTCCGGCGACGAACGCGCCCGCCACTCCCCCGGCCACGCAATAGGCGACGTAACAGGCGATCCCCGAGCCGATCGCCGTGAGCGGCGCGAGGCGCTGCTGGTCGCCGGGCACTCGCGTACCGGTGACGATCAGCACCACCAGGAGGACGGCGACGGCGGCGCCGGCCATGATCGGTCCGACCAGGGGACCTGCGGACGGGTCGGCGATCACCTCGGTGTCTGTGGCGAGCGAGATCAGTCCGAACGCGGCGACAAGCAGGGCCAGGTAAAGGCCGGCTGCGAAGCAGGCGACCACCGTCGCGTAGGCGAGCTCGTCACGCATCGGTGCTCCTTCGACTCACGGCGCCCCTGGGGCTGGGGCCGGGTCAGTACCCCTGCTGGGCGTAGGCGTTCGCCGCCTGGTTCTGCGCGTCGGCGACCTGCTGCTCGTAGTCGGCCTGCGCTTCCGCGTTGCGCGCCTTGAGCTTGCGGCCGCGGGCTGCGAGCCAGGCGCCGGTCCAGATCGAGGCCTCCCGAGCGATCACCCCGGCCAGCACGGCGAAGGGAGCGACCCAGGCCTGCCGAAGCAGGAGCTGCTGCTCTCCAGCGTTGCGCTGGAAGAAGCCGTTGTCCAGCAGCACGGCGCCGATGTAGACGAGGTAGACGAAGATCGCGACGAACAGTCCGCCGAGGATGTAGGCCCACCACCGTGCCCGGTTGACGATCTGGATGAGGACCACCATGCCGACGAAGAAGGCGACGATCGGCGCCCACCCGGCCAGGCGGCTGGTGAAGAACTGGATGAGGGACGGGATGAAGTCGCTGCTCGGCGTCAGCATCGCTCCGACCACCACCACGGCGACCGCCCAGAGCACGGCGAACAGCACCGTCCCGACGAGGGCGATCAGGATGCCGACGCCGCGGTTGCTCTTGCGCTTGGGCGGCTCGGGACGCTGCAGGAAGATCGGGGCGACCGGTTGCGGTGCGAGAGGGGGCGCCGCGGCCGGCTCGGGAGCCCAGGTCGCCTCGCCCGGCTGGGCGGTGTAGGCGACCGTAGCTGCTGCGGGCGCCTGGGCGGCCTGCTGGGCGGCGGCTCCCGCGATGATGACGGGTGCGGCCGACTGGGCGGGCGACGCCGTGTCGACCGTCGCGTCGCCGACGGCGGTCGCTCCCGGCTCGGTGTTCGTGCGGGCCACTGCGGCCGCGATGTCGTCATCGGAGGCGGTGACGGGCTCGGGCTCGATCGCCGGCGCGGGGGCGGCGGGGGCCGGAGGGGGTCGCCGGGGTCGCCGGCGCGTCCTCGTCGGCCGGCCGGTTGATGTGTCCGCGGGCGGAGACGGGGCCTGACGGCGGGGCAGCCATATCGGGATCGGTATCGTGCGGTTCAGCGGCTGAGTCGGCGGCGACCGGCGCGGAGTCGGCGGCGGCCGAGGCGGCGGGCGCTGTGGCCGGCTCGACGTCGGGCGCGCCCGGCCCTGCGTCGTCCCGCTTGTCAGCGGGTTCCGGTGTCGTGTCGCTCATGTTGGCGCTCCTCGCTCCGCCCCCAGTGGGCACCTGTAAGTGGTGCCCACTGTAGCAACGGGGGTGCCCAAGTCGAGGGAGGGCGGGCCGGGGTGCGGCCGGTCGGTGCTACTTGGCCGGAGCGGCCTCCCCGGCGGGGTCGAGCACGTAGATGAAGCCGCTCACCTTGCCGTCGAAGCCGGGGCCGTTGGCGGCGGGGCCGATGTCGATGCCGTTCACCATGAAAAGGCGCTGGCCCTTCTGCGCCGCTTCGACGAACGCCACGATGTTCGCGTAGTCGCCGCGGACCGTCACCGTGACCGGGATCACGGTGAAGTCGTCCTTGGAGACGACCGGGCTCACGGCCGGAGGCATGCCGGGCACCGCCGTGGGGGCCGGGGTCGCCGTGGGGGCCGGGGTCGCCGACGGCGACGGCGACGGGGTCGGCGTCGCGGTGGATCCGCTCCCCGATGTTGTCGCCGCGGGAGCAGGAGCCGCGGGGTTCGCGGGCGCGACGAAGGCCTGGCCGTCGGTGATCTGCGACGCAGTGATCGTCAGACCGTTCGCGGCGGCGAGGGCGTTGAGCTCGTCCATGAACGCCGGCGTCTGACCCTGGGCGGGGATGGAAGTCCCCAGCGCGTCGAGTTGCGACTTCAGCTCGGGCAGCGCGGCGCTGTCCTTCCTGAGCTTGTTCAACGCGAGCTGGTAGGCGGTGTTGGTGCCCTCCACCTGCCGTGTCTGCGCGTCGGCGGCCGCCGACTGTTCGAGCTGCGGCTGGATGCCGAGCACCCAGCCGAGCGCGGCCACGACGACCATGGCCAGCACGGAGCCGATGATCCAGAGACGTGTCTTGTCCATCGCGATCACTTGTCCTTCGGCTCGAAGCGCTTGAGGTAGAGGCTGTCGGACACGTGGATGGTCAGTGTCGCCTTGTAGACGTTGTTGACCTCGTCCAGCGTGACGGTGCCGGGGACGACGTCGACGACGCCGGGGATCTTCTGCAGCACCGCGACCCACGCCGGCACGTTCGGCAGCGCGGCGCTGGTCCCGACCACGGTCACGGTTCCGATGCGCGGCCCCTGGAGCGGGTCGGTCGACTGCTGGTAGATCGCGATCGGCGAAACCGAGTCGACCGCCACCGAGGTGAGGGTGAGCCCGGACGGCTGCGCCGCTCCGACCTGGTCGAGGAAGGCCTTCCAGTCGATCTCTGTCGAGGCGCCGGCCTGCTGCGCCGCTTGTGCCAGCGCGACCTGCTTCTGCATGTCGCGCACGGACGCGAACTTCTGTTGCTGCGCGAGCAACGACGTGGTCTCGGTGCGCGCGGCGAGCAGTTCGGCCTGCGACACGACGTTCACGCTGAAAGCTCCGCCGGCCGCGACCAGCGCGACGAGGAGAACAGCCAGCACGCCCCAGCCGAAGCCCCGCCGGGTGCGCGCGTTACGTCGTTCGGCGCGGACCTCCGGTGGCAGGAGGTCGACGCGCGGCTCCGCGCCGATGGCCAGGCCGTCCTGCCGCGCGGCCGGAACGCCGGGGCGCTTGGGGCCAGCGGCCTTCTGCCCTTTCGGCGCCTTCTGGGTCGTCGGCTCCGTGGCGACACGGCCCTTGGGCGCCTTCGGGGCCTTCGGGGCTTTCGGCTCACGCGGCGCCGTGCGCGCTTTCGCGCCCTGGCCACGGGTTCCGCGCGTCTGTGCGCCTTCAGCGGTGTCGTCGGCGTCGTTCGGACGCCGTGCGGTGAGACTCATGCTGCGCTCCCGAGTGCGAGGCCGACCGCTGCGGAGAGCGTCGACCTGTTCTGCCGAAGGAACGTCGCGTCGAGGTGACGCGGCAGTGCGACGGCGTGGAAGGGATCCCCGACGGCGACGGGCAGTCGGGTCATCTCGCCCAGCGCGTCGGCGAGCCCGGGAAGTTGGGCGGCGCCGCCGGTGAGCACGACGTGATCCACCGGAGTGGTGGGGCGGGTGTTGATGAAGTAGCTGACCGTGTTGCGGAGGCTGGTGAGCAGTTCGCCGGTCACCCGGTAGATGATCTCCACCGCCTGGTGCTCCTGCGGGGTCGACACCTGCTTTGCGAGCCCGATGCTCGCCTTGATCCGCTCGGCCTCCCCCGGCTCCACCTCCAGCCCGGCCCTCAGCGCCTGGGTGAGCTCGGCGCCGCCCGCAGGGATGATGCGCACGAATTGCGGTGCATTGTCGGTGAGGATGACCACGCTCGTGGTGTTGGCGCCGATGTCGATGAGTGCGACGGTGCCCCCCTGGCCGGCGCGGGTGACCAGGGCGCGCGACACCGCGAACGGCAACAGGTCGACATCGACCGCGGTGAGGCCCGCCAGCGTGGCCGCCTTCACGTTTCCGAGCACGGCCTCCTTGACCGCGGCGACGAGCAGGCCGTTGACGACGGGACCGGAGTCGCCGACCTCCTCGGAAACCGGGTAGAAGTCGAGCAGCGCCTCGGCGACGGGAACCGGGAGCATGTCCTGAACGTGGAACGGCAGGCTCTCGCGGATGCGGACCTGCGACATGCGCGGCACGGTCAGGTCGCGCGCGAGCACCCGTTGGTTGCCCATGCCGAGCACGACCTCCTTGCTCTTGAAGCCGCCCTGCTGCCACAGCCGGCGCAGGCTCGCAGCGACGGTGTTGGGCTCGAGAACCTCGCCGCGGCTGGCAGCGCCATCGGGCAGCGGGACCTCGTAGTGGCGCAGGAGCGTGGGTCTCGGCTTGTGCGGATCACCGAGCTCCACAGCGCGGATGGATGTGCTGCCGATGTCGATTCCGACGATGCTGCGTGCCATGCGATCCTCCTTCTTGTCTCAGGCGAGTCCGAGGAGCGCCAGGTAGGCGTTCCAGATCGAGGGGCCGGCGAGGACGCCGAGCCAGGCTCCGGCCAGCATCCACGGGCCGAAGGGGATGCCGCTGCCCTTCCGGGCACGGCGGGCGGCGCCGAGCACGAGCCCGAAGACACCGCCGAGGACGAACGCCGCGAAGCCGCCGACGATGAGCGGTCCCCAGCCGAGGTAGCCGAGGAAGATGCCGAGGACGCCCGCGAGCTTGACGTCGCCGAAGCCCATCCCACCCGGGTACACGAGGGCGAGCAGGAGGTAGAGGGCATAGAGCGCCGCGCCTCCGATCGCCGCACCGAGCAGGGAGCTCCCGTCACCGGTGAGTGCCGCAGCCGTTCCGAGCAGGGCGGCGCCGACCAGATAGGCGGGCAGCACGATCGTGTTCGGCAGCCGGTGGGTGTCGAGGTCGATGAGGGCGAGGGCGAGGCTGATCGCGGTGAGGTAGAGGTAGGCGACGACCTCCAGCACACCAGCGATGAGCGCGACGCCCGAGCGCTCGACGGGAGCCTGCGGGCCGGCCCAGAACCACCACGCGACGACGGCGAACGCGACGGCGGTCGCGGCCTCCACCAACGGGTAGCGCGCCGAGATCGCGCTGCGGCACGACCGGCAGCGCCCCCGCAACACCAGCCAGGAGACGACGGGGACGTTGTCATACGGCTTGATCTCGGTGCCGCAGCTGCCGCACGCGCTCGGCGGGGACACGATCGAGCGACCGGCAGGCACGCGGTAGACGACGACGTTGAGGAACGAGCCGATGAGGGCGCCGAACACGGCGACGAAGCCGACAGCCAGGGTGAACACGGCGAGAGTCATGAGAGCGGCGCTCCCGTCGGCGAGAAGGCCGTCTTGACCTCGATCTCGGTGGCCACGTTGTACGAGGTGGTGCGCGGAGTCGGGAACTTCGGCGGCGGCGAGTTCAGCAGGCGGGTGTCGTAACTGTAGCGCTTGAGGAAGCCCGTGGAGTTCGATCCGGTGCCGACCGGACCGCGGTATTCTTGGGCGATCGAGCCGGTGACGCAGAGGTAGCCGGCGTAGGTAGCCGAGGCGTAGTTATGCACCTCGAAGCTGTGGTAGTTCGACAGGATCGCCGCGTTGATCGTGCGGGCGCAGTTGCCGCTCGACGAGGTGGCCTCCCAGGTCAGGTAGTCCTTGCTGGAGCTGCACGACGTGTTGGTGCGGGTCGGGAACGGCGTCGGATTGGTGCACACCTGCGGGTCCCACACCCACACGGCTCCGGCACCGACGAGGCCCAGCATGTCGTTGGCCGGGTCGCTGTAGACGAGCTTGCCGGTGATCCAGGCGAAGTGGTCGGCGTTGACGGTCATCGCGCTGTGCATCGTGCCCTGCACGAACACGTCGCCCGCGCGGCAGTTGTAGGGGGCATAGGTGGAGACGATCTCGTTGGCGATCGGGTAACCGAGGCCGTTGCCGGTGCTCGTGTTGTCGGCGCCCACGCACGTGAGGGTGTTGTTGTTCGGGGACGACGTCGTCGACCAGTAGTTCGGGTCGCCGACGGTGGTCGGCACGCTCTGCACATAGGCGAGGTTGTTGTAGAGCTGGGAGGCCGGCCCGATCGCGATCGTCTGCCCGTTGGTCAGATCCGCGAGCGTGTTCGCGTTCGCCGCCGCAGTGGCGCCTACCGTGCCGGGCTTGCCGCAGAAGGTCGGCTTCGACCCGAACGGCGACGATCCTGTCGGGTTGAGCTGGGTGTACTGGGTCCACGGCGAGATGACATTCATGTACGCCGTGCCTGCGGAGACCGAGAACGTGATCTTCGTGGGACCGGTGTAGAGGCAGCCCGGCACCGGCACCTTGGTCGGGATGTCCGTGCGCACCTGATCGAGCTGCGCCTGGGGCGGCGGCATGGTGATGAGCGCCGAGTTGACCGGCGCACCGGCGTTGAACACCGGGGTGCCGGAGCAGTTGGTCTGCGTGTACAGGTTGCCCGACGAGTTCCGGTTCGGGTTGGCGGTCGAGACTTTCTGCTTGAACGCGCCGCCGCAGATGTTCAGCGTGTCGTTCGAGTGCACCTGCCCGTCGAACGTGTCGCCGGCGACGAAGTTGATGAGGCAGCTCGTCGAACGGGTCGTGCCCGACCAGGCGTAGGCCTTGGGGCAGCTTCCGCCGTTGAGGGCCGGGTCGAGCTCCTCGTAGTCGGTGAAGTAGACGTAGTTCGTGAAGCCGGTCTGCTTGATGTTCGCGACTACGCTGCGGGTGACATTGTCCACCTTCCCCGTGGCGCGGATATGCAGGATGCCGTTGCTCGCGTACTTGGAATTGTCGACCTCGTAGCGGTACGAGGCGTTGGCCGGTAGACCGTCCGTGAGGGGCACGGTCGCCCACGAGCCGCCCGCGGCGATTCCGAAGGCCGGGTTGGCGTTCGCCCCGGTAGGGAGCGTGACCGTGCCCTGCGAGTTGTTCGCGATGGTGAAGGAGGCGCTGGGGTTGCCGTACTGCTGGTAGCTGGGGTCATTGGTAAGCCGACCCTGGTACTCGCCGATGCCGGCGAAGGCCGCCGACATGGCCGCATCCCAGTCTGCGTCGTGGTTGGAGCGGACCAGTCCGGAGACCGAGAACGACATCGTCGTCGCCACGAGGAGCAGCAGCACGGCACCGATGCCGACGACCATCGAGAGGGCGACGCCGCGGTCGCGGGTGGAGCGGATCCGGCGGAGGCGCCGGCGAAGAAGGGTGAGCATCACGACCCCGATCCGATGTTGGCCATGCCGAGCGTGTTGGTCAGCGTCACGGCGCTGGCCGCCCCGGTCGGCTGGATCGTGATGGTGACCTGCACCGAGGTGATCGCGGCACGCGCGCTCCAGGTGGTCAGGTCCGCAGGGAGCAGCTCGAGGCCCGCTTTGTTGAAGTAGCGGAAGACCGTGGTGGTCGAAGGGATGGAGTTGCAGAGCGACCGAGTGACGGTCGGCTGGCCGACGAAGGCCCAGTTCCCGTTGACGCCCGCCACCGTCGTGGTCGCCGCGAACTGCTGCTCTCTGAGAACGCCGGTCGTCGCGTCGTAGCTGACCTTCACAGGAGACTCCCCTCCGCTCAGGTTCACATACGCGTAGAACGTGATCGACTGGGCCCCCGCCGTGATGATCGCCGGGTCGCTCTGCTGTCCGCCGACCACCGGGTTGGTGAGGGGATCAGGTGTGGCCGCGCGGATCATGCGGGCGACCTGGTTCATGCCGTTGGAGGCTTGCCGGGTGCCGCCGTCGATCGACTGGGAGAGGCTCACGCTGTGGGTGGCGATGATGAACAGCGAGACGGCGAGCCCCATGACCACGGTGGTCAGCGCGATGGCCACCAGCAGTTCGATTAGCGAGAGGCCCGCGTCGCGCGAGTGCGCGGCACGGGTGCGGCGGAGGCGGGCCAGCCGGATCACGGCAGCCTCGGATCGAGCGTAAAGATGTTCGCGCTGGTGAAGGCGGGGCTGCCGGCGGGCAGTGCGATCTTCGACGAGTCCACCAGCGCGGACGTGGTGAGCGAGTCGTTCTGGTTGCTCAGGGCATAGAGCTTCCAGCTTCCGTACGGCAGCGCGATCGTCGCCGAGTTTCCCGACGACTGCGCGAAGTTCATCCGCATGGCCGTCGCGCAACCGGGGTCGCCGATGGTCGACGCGCCGACCGCGCTGACGGCGACGAGCCACTTGCTGGAGGTGGTGACGGTGACGAGTCTCATCGACACGGTCCCGGTCGAACCGGCGGTGACGCCGATGATCGGATCCGACCGCATGCCGACGTTGCCGCTGGCGTTCGGGATGGTCCACTGCGCCGGGTCGACGGAGAGGCAGATCGCGCTTGCTCCGGTGGCCGGTCCTACCGTGGCATAGGTGCCGGCGAACGCCTGGTAGCCCGAGGTGAACGGGAACAGCGGTGTGCTGGTGGTCGTTACGCCGCCGACCGTGGTCTTGGTCACCTGCGCGGTGTACGCGTCGCCTTGCGGAACATACGTGACCGTCAGATTCGCAGGGAACATCGTCGCCGCCGGGGCACCGGGTGCGAGTGTGAGCTTGGGGGTGACTGCGGTGTCGTACTGCTTGTCGAGCACGGACGACTGTCCGGCCGTCACCGGCACGCTGACCTTGAGCGGCTGCTGCTGCTCGCTGCTGATCCGGCCGTCGCCGGAGGAACCGATGGTGACGATGTACGAGCCGGGAACCACCTTGAGCACATAGCTGCAGCCGTCGATGTCGGTCGCGGAGGGAGCAGGGCTGACCGTGGTCGCCGTGTTGGGGGAGATCGAGCCATCGACGGCGACGGCGATCGGCACCCCGGGCACTCCCATGCCGCCCGCGTTGCGCACGTGGATGATGATGGTGCCGGTCGTCGGGTCGTTGATCGGGCCGGCCGGCGCGAGCAGTGTGCTCGCCTGCACCGGACTGGCGCCCGTTCGCATTCCGGACCAGGTGACCGAGACGTTGAGGGACTTGTTCTGCAGCAGGCCGGAGGTGCCGCAATCGGAGGCGGTTCCGGCGTTCGTCAGCCAGCCGGCCGACGTGGTGACGGTAAAGGTCGTGCCGTCGACGGTGGTGGTCGTGACCCCGCTGACGACGCTGAAGACGTCGGTGGCGGAGCGGGCCTGGTCGATGGCCTGGGCCGCGAGGTTGGCGGCCACCTCGCTCGCGCGGTTCGACCGGGTGAGGGTCATCGCCGTCAGAAGCAGGTAGGCGACGAGCACGGAGAGGATGCCGAACACGACCATCGCGACCAGGACTTCGATGAGGGTGAACCCCTGGTCGCGGGACTCGCGTGCGCTGTGGATCAGCTGCTGGACGTTCAAGGGGTCACCTCCCTGGGTCGGGTCCGTGGGGTGGGCTTCCGGGTGGGGCAGGGGTGGAGCGTGTGGGGCGGGAAATCGGATGCGGGGCGCCGCTGGTGCGGCGCCCCGCACTCTGGGGACTACACGGGTGCTATTGGCAGGCGCCGCTGGCCGGACCGGTGGAATCGGTCACGTTGAAAGTGGTTCCGTTGGCGCTGTTGGCCGAGATGCAGAACGTGGTGGCGGTCGAACCGGACTTGAGGGTCCAGGTGGTCGTTCCCTGGGTCGTCGTGAAGCCGTAGTTGCCGAGGCCTGTGGTGGCGGAGTTGTCGAACGTCGGGGCGGTGACGGTGGTGCCGTTGCCCTTGTCGGTGTAGTACGCGACGTACGCCGTCTTGGCGTTCGCCAGGTCGGACTTGGTGGCCGAGTCCTTCGCGTTGTTCTGGACCCCGATGTAGATCGGGATGGCGATGGCGGCGAGGATGCCGATGATGATGACCACCACGAGGAGCTCGATCAGGGTGAAGCCCTTCTCGTCCTCCTCGAGCAGCCCCTGACGGCGAGCGTTCAGCTTGCCCATGAGACGGAAGTACATTTCTGTGTCCAATCGGTCGGGTGATGGTGCGGGGTGAGCGACTGCGAGATTGCCGCTTCGGGGATGACCATATTTGCCAGGAGATTCGGAGAAATATCCCCCGTTGCAGGGGTTTTGCGGGCGTTTCATACCCCAGAACTGGGGCACTTCGTACTACTTGCCCCTCAGCGGAGGGTCAAATCTCACCCGACGCGGAGGACGCACCCGGCGCCGCGCATTGTGCGTCGCAGGCGCGCCCGATGGCGGCATCCGGGCCGGATGCCGCCATCGAAGATCGTGGGTCTGTTTCAGCCGCCGATGGCACCCGCGATGCCGAAGATGGGCAGGTAGAGGGCGATGACCATCCCACCGATCACGACGCCCAGGAAGGCGATCATGAGCGGCTCGATAAGCGACGTGAGCTGCTCGGTGGTCGATTCGACCTCCTGTTCGTAGAAGTCGGCGATCTTGTCGAGCATGATGTCGAGCGAGCCGGCGTCCTCCCCGACGGCGACCATCTGCGTCACCATCGCCGGGAACACGGTCTGTTTGCTCAACGGCGTCGCGATCGACTCGCCCTGGCGCACCCCCTCCGCGACCTCCACGAGGGAGTTCTCGATCACCCAGTTGCCGCTGGTCTCCCCCACGATCCGCAGGGCCTGGAGGATGGGCACGCCGGCGGAGATCATGTTGGCGAAGTTGCGGCTGAAGCGCGCGATCGCGATCTTTTTGATCAGCCCGCCGAACACCGGCATCCGGAGCTTGAACGGATCAACCCGACGGCGCACGCTCTCGTCGTTCTTGTGCCGCGGCCACCACAGGGAGAAGGCGATCACGACGATGACGATGAGGGGTCCGATCCAGACCATCTGGTGCGAGATGATCACGAGCAGCTCTGTTGGCGCGGGAAGCGGCTTGCCCAGCCCGGCGAACATCTTCTCGAACACCGGCACGATGAAGATCAGCATCGCGAGCACGCCGAACAGCGACATGATGAGCACGATGACCGGGTAGGTCATCGCCGACTTGATCGCGCCGCGGAGCTTGACCTCCTTCTCGAAGTTCTCGGCCACGGCCTCCAGCGCGCCGTCGAGGAAGCCACCTGTCTCGCCCGCGCGCACCATGTTGATCATCAGCGGTGGGAACACCTGGGCGTGCTTGCGCATCGCCTCCGAGATCGCGGTGCCGCTCTCGACCTGGTCGCGCACGTCGCCGAGCACGGTCTGCAGCTTCTTGTTGGCGGACTGCTCGGCGAGGATATTCAGCGTGCGCAGCAGCGACAGACCGGCGCCGATCATGGTCGCCATCTGTCGGCTCATGATCGCGAGGTCCTTGAGCTTGACGCCGGAGCCGCCGCCGAGCTTGATCTCCCGGTTGAGGCCGGTGCCGGCCGCTGCCTCCGTGATGGCGACAGGCGACAGGCCCATGGCGCGGAGGCGCGATGCGACGGCCGCCTCGCTGGAGGCGTCGACGCGGCCCTTGACGATCTTTCCGCCGACGTCGCGACCCTTGTACGCGTACGCAGTGGTCACGGGCATCAGCGCACCACCGTTCCGGAATAGCTGTCACCGAAGTCCGGGCCGCTCGACATGACCGACGACTCGGCGGGCGACTCGACGCGCTGGATGAGCCGGGTGAGGCCCTCCACGTCGTGCGCCTTCTCGACCGCGGCGCGCCGGGTGATGACGCCCGAGTTGACCAGGTCGGCCAGGTGCTGGTCCATGGTGCGCATGCCGGACTCACGGCCGGCCTGCATCATGGAGGCGATCTGGTAGGTCTTGCCCTCGCGGATGACGTTCGCGATGGCCGGGGTCATCATCAGGATCTCCGTGGCCACCACGCGACCCTTGCCGGTCGCGCGCTTGACGAGTGTCTGCGAGACGACCCCCTGCAAGGTGCCCGCCAGCTGCGCGCGCACCTGATCCTGCTGGTGCGGCGGGAACACGTCGATGACACGGTCGATGGTCTGCGGTGCGTCCTGCGTGTGCAGGGTCGCGAACACCAGGTGGCCGGTCTCGGCGGCGGTCAGCGCGACCGAGATCGTCTCCAGGTCGCGGAGCTCGCCGATGAGGATGACGTCGGGGTCCTGGCGCAGCACGTGCTTGAGGGCGTTCGCGAAGCTGTGGGTGTCGTGGCCGACCTCCCGCTGGTTCACGATCGACTTCTTGTGCACGTGCATGAACTCGATCGGGTCCTCGACCGTCACGATGTGGTCGGAGCGCGTGCTGTTGACCAGGTCGATGAGCGCGGCCAGCGTCGTCGACTTGCCCGAGCCGGTCGGGCCGGTCACCAGCACCAGGCCGCGCGGCAGCTGCGAGAACTGGCCGACCGCGTCCGGGACGCCGAGGGCGGCGAGCTGCTTGATCTCGGTCGGGATGAGGCGGAACGCCCCACCGTACGAGCCGCGCTGCTGGTACAGGTTCACGCGGAAGCGGGAGTTCGCCGAGATCGTGAACGCGAAGTCGAGCTCGTGCTCGCGCTCGAAGATCTGCCGCTGACGGTCGTCCAGGAGGCTCATCAGGGCCTCACGCGTGCGCTCGTGATTCCACGTCTCGGTGCTCGCCGCCGGACGCAGGCCGCCGTCGACGCGGATCGTCGGGGCGGCGCCCACGGTGATGTGGAGGTCGGAGGCCTTCTGGAAGACGACCTCGTGGAGGGCGGCGACGAGCTCCTTGTCGGCCTTCTCGAGCGCCTCCCGTTCGGGCTGGGTGAGCGTTTCGTCGATCTCGGTGACATCCGGGCGCGCGGCGACCGGCTCGAGGATCTGGAAGTCGGGCGTGGGCGCCGCCGCCCGGCGGCCCTCGGGGATGAGCCGGCGGACGGGGTCGTGCCCGTCAGCGACGGGTCCCGCAGGGGCGGGGGCAGCCGTGTCCGGCGTGGAGGCGGAGTCAAGCGACCAGACGACCGACGACGGGGGTGGCGGGTCGAAGGCGGGCTCACGGGAGGTGGAGGGTGCCACGTACGATGGTGGCTCGGAGGCGACCGGCTGCGTGAACGCCGGTTCGGGCTCGTACTCGCGCACCGGCTCGGACAGGACCGGGGTCGGCGCCGCGTACGACGGCGCGTCGAACGCGGCGCATCGAACGCCGGCGCATCGAACGCCGGCGCCGAGTGGGCCGGCGGCGTGAGCGGGACACCGGGCCCAGGGATCCAGCCTCCGGCAGTCGTGCCAGGGGGCGTCACCGGGATCTCGTAGACCGGCTTCGCCGTCGGCGGCGGGAACCCGCCCCAGCTCTCGTCGTTCGTTGTCATGGGCCCTCCTACGCGACCACTCTCAGGATCTCTTCGACGGACGTCATACCGCGCTTGACCTTCTCCCAGCCGTCCTCGCGCAGCGTCAGCATTCCTTGGGCGCGGGCGACGCGGCCGATGTCGGCGCTCGACGCGCGCTCCACCGTGAGCCGCTCGATCTCCTCCGTGACGGCCATCACCTCGTGGACGGCGATGCGGCCGCGGTAGCCGGTGTTGGAGCACGCGGGGCAGCCGACCGGCACGAACACCGGAGGCAGCTCCACGTCCGGCACCTCGAACCGCAACCTCAGCAGGTCGTCGTGCGTGTACGCGCCCGGCTGTTTGCACCGCTCGCAGAGGCGGCGGGCGAGACGCTGGGCGACTACGCAGTCGAGCGCGGACCCGACGAGGAACGGCTCGATGTCCATCTCGGTGAGACGGGTCACGGCGCTGGGCGCGTCGTTGGTGTGGAGGGTCGAGAGCACCAGGTGGCCGGTCAGCGACGCCTCGATGGCGATCTGTGCGGTCTCGTGATCGCGGACCTCACCCAGCAGCACCACGTCCGGGTCGCTGCGGAGGATGCTGCGCAGCGCGCTCGCGAACGTCAGGCCTGCCTTGGGGTTGACCTGCACCTGGTTGATCCCCGCCATCCGGTACTCGACCGGGTCCTCGACGGTAATCACGTTGATCTCCGGGCGGGCCACGGCGTTGAGCGTCGTGTACAGCGTGGTCGACTTGCCCGACCCGGTCGGGCCGGTGACGAGGATCATCCCGTACGGCTTGGAGTACGACGCCTTGTAGGTTTCGAAGTTGCGCTCGAGCAGGTTGAGGTCGGTGAGTGTCATCCCGGTGTTCGTATTGTCCAGGATCCGCATGACGACCTTCTCGCCCCAGACCGTCGGAAGCGTCGCGACGCGCAGGTCGATCTGCCGGCCGCCGTGAACCACCGACATGCGACCGTCCTGCGGCTTGCGGCGTTCGGCGATATCGATGTCGCTCATGATCTTGAGGCGGGAGATCACGCCGTTCTGAATCGCCTTCGGCGCGCTCTGCATCGCGTGCAGCACGCCGTCGATGCGGTACCGCACGCGCACGTCGTGCTCGGCCGGCTCGATGTGGATGTCGGAGGCGTGATCCTGGATGGCCTGGCTCACGAGTAGATTGACGAACCGCACGATCGGCGCCTCGTCGTCGGAGTCCGTGAGGGCGCTCTGCTCCTCCGCGGGCGCGGACTCCTCCTCCAGCGTGGTGGTGAGGTCGCTGAGCTCGTCGTCGGCGCGGATGTAGCGGTCGATCGCGGTGAGCAAATCGGACTCCTCGGCGACGAGGGCCGTCACACCCATCCGGGCGGCCGCGCGCACGTCGTCGATCGCGAAGACATTGCCCGGCTCGGACATGGCCAGGACGACAGCGCCGTCCACGATGCCGATGGGGAGGACGGTGTGCCTCCGGCAGATAGCGCCGGGGATGAGGCTCACGGCGGTGCGGTCGACGGGGTAGTCGGCGAGCTCGACGAACGGCAGGCCGGACTGCGCCGCACGGGCGCGCGCTATCTGGCCGGCGGTCACCGCCCCGCGGGTCAGCAACTCGCGGACGACGGCCTCGTCGGCACTCGGCTCGGTCTCCACACGGTCCAGGTACTCGATGGGCAGGTGCCCGTGCAGGATGAGCATCTCGGTCATGGACGCCACGGGGACCTCCTCGGATAGAAGTCCTGCCGCTTCGGGTATACGACAGGGCACCGTCGTCGCCCGGGCGAGGCTCCGGGCGGGGCGAAGCCCTGTCACCGTATCCGCCGCGCGCGCACGCGGAACAGCCCCGCGTGCGGGTGCCCCGCGCCCGGGGGCCAGGGGTTGCGGGCCATCCCTTCCGGAGTAATGTGCGCGACACGCCGGTGCTAGGCGTACACAACTCCGGAAGCGATAGTGCCGGGGGGGGTTAGCGGCGGGGGAGGTCTCCGCGGCGGCTGGCGAGGTAGACGAGGATGCCGGCGAGGACGGCGCAGCCCATGGTGGTCAGCCAGTACGGGAGGGTTCCGGCGGCGTTACCGGAGGCCGCCTGGACGATGCCGACGACGAAGGAGACCACGGCGACCACGAGTGCGACGGCGGCGAAGCCCAGCATCGAGCGACCGACGGTGTCCGTGTACTCCAGAAGCCTCCACACGCTTCCATTCTCGCGTACGACGGGGTGCCGGAACGACGAAGGCCCCCGGCGATGCCGGGGGCCCTCGTGGTACGAGCTGCCTATTGTTTAGTTGTAGGTGCCCGGGGTGAAGTCGTCCGAGCTGAAGCTGTCGAAGTCGACGAAGCTCAGGTCGTCGTCGCTGAACGCGGAGTCGTCGGCGAAGATGCGGTTGGGGTACCGCTCCGCCTTGGCCTCCTCCGTCGCCTCCACCGAGACGTTCCGGTAGCGGGACAGACCCGTTCCGGCCGGGATGAGCTTACCGATGATGACGTTCTCCTTGAGGCCGATCAGCGGGTCGGACTTGCCCTCCATGGCCGCCTGCGTCAGCACGCGGGTCGTCTCCTGGAAGGACGCGGCCGACAGCCACGACTCGGTCGCCAGCGAGGCCTTGGTGATACCCATGACCTCCTGACGGGCGGACGCCGTCTTCTTGCCCTCGGTCAGCGCAGCGCGGTTGATCTCGTTGTACCGCGAACGGTCGACGAGCTCGCCCGGCAGCAGGTCGGTGTCGCCGTGGTCGACGACGGTGACCTTGCGGAGCATCTGGCGGACGATGACCTCGATGTGCTTGTCGTGGATCGGCACACCCTGCGAGCGGTAGACGCCCTGCACGCCGTCCACGAGGTGCTTCTGCACCTCGCGGACGCCCTTGACCCGCAGGACCTCCTTCGGGTCGACGGTGCCGACGATCAGCTGCTGGCCGAGTTCGACGTCGCTGGCCGTCCTCGACGAGCAGGGTCGAGCGCTTCAGCACCGGGTAGACGTGCGGCTCGTCGCCGTTGTCCGGGGTCAGGATGACCTTGCGGGACTTGTCGGTCTCCTCGATGACGATGCGACCGGCGGCCTCGGCGATCGGGGACGCACCCTTGGGGGTACGGGCCTCGAACAGCTCCTGCACACGGGGCAGACCCTGCGTGATGTCGTCCGCGGAGGCCGAACCACCGGTGTGGAAGGTACGCATCGTCAGCTGCGTTCCGGGCTCACCGATCGACTGGGCGGCGATGATGCCGACCGCCTCGCCGATGTCCACGAGCTTGCCGGTCGCGAGCGAACGGCCGTAGCAGGCGGCGCAGACGCCGACCGCCGACTCGCAGGTGAGCACCGAGCGGACCTTGATGTCGGTCGACGCCGGCCGCGACCAGCCTGTCGATGAGCACGTCACCCACGTCTTCGCCGGCCTTCGCCACGACCTAGCCGTCGGTGCCGACCGCGTCAGCCGCGAGGGTACGCGCGAACACGGAGTTCTCGACGTTCGGGTCGCGGGTGAGGGTGCCGTCGGCGCCCATGGTCGCGATCGGGAGGTCGAGACCCTTGGTCGTGCCGCAGTCGTCCTCGCGGATGATGACATCCTGCGAGACGTCGACGAGACGACGGGTCAGGTAGCCCGAGTCGGCCGTACGGAGAGCCGTGTCGGCCAGACCCTTGCGGGCACCGTGCGTCGCGATGAAGTACTCCGCCACCGACAGACCCTCGCGGTACGAGGAGATGATCGGACGGGGGATGATCTCACCCTTCGGGTTGTTCACCAGACCACGCATACCGGCGATGTTGCGCACCTGCAGCCAGTTGCCACGGGCGCCCGACGACACCATGCGGTTGATGGTGTTGTCGGCCGGGAAGTTGGCGCGCATGGCCTCGGCCACCTCGTTGGTCGCCTCGGTCCAGATCTTCGATGAGCTCCTGGCGACGCTCGAGGTCGGTCGTGAGACCCTTCTCGAACTGGGCCTGGACCTTGGCGGCCTTCTTCTCGTAGCCGGCCACGATCTGCGCCTTGTTCGGCGGGGTCAGGATGTCGCTCAGCGAGACCGTGACGCCCGAGCGGGTGCGCCCAGTAGAAGCCGGCGTCCTTGATCCGGTCGAGCGCCGCGGCGACCTCCACCTTCGGGTACCGCTCGGCCAGGTCGTTGACGATCGACGAGATCGTGCCCTTGTCGGCGACATCCTCCACGTACGGGTAGTCCGTCGGCAGCGCCTCGTTGAAGAGGGCGCGACCGAGGGTGGTCTCCACGATCGCGGTCACCGGCTCGGCGCCGGTGTCGGCCGCGTCGGACGGCACGTAGTCGTCCAGACGGATCTTCACCTTGGCGTTGAGGTGCAGGGTGCCCTGGTCTTTCGCGAGGATCGCCTCGGAGACCGAGGAGAACGCGCGACCCTCGCCCACAGCGCCCTCGCGGACGGTGGTGAGGTGGTGCAGACCGATGATCATGTCCTGCGAGGGCAGGGTGACCGGGCGGCCGTCGGACGGCTTCAGGATGTTGTTCGAGGCGAGCATCAGGATGCGGGCCTCGGCCTGGGCCTCGACCGACAGCGGAAGGTGCACGGCCATCTGGTCACCGTCGAAGTCCGCGTTGAAGGCGGCGCACACCAGCGGGTGCAGCTGGATGGCCTTGCCCTCGACGAGCTGCGGCTCGAAAGCCTGGATGCCGAGACGGTGCAGGGTGGGCGCGCGGTTCAGGAGGACCGGGCGCTCGCGGATGATCTCCTCGAGCACGTCCCAGACCTGCGGGCGCGAACGCTCCACCATGCGCTTGGCGGCCTTGATGTTCTGAGCGTGACTCAGGTCGATCAGGCGCTTGATCACGAACGGCTTGAACAGCTCCAGCGCCATCTGCTTGGGCAGACCGCACTGGTGCAGCTTGAGCTGCGGACCGACGATGATGACCGAACGGCCCGAGTAGTCCACGCGCTTGCCGAGCAGGTTCTGGCGGAACCGGCCCTGCTTGCCCTTCAGCATGTCGCTGAGGGACTTGAGCGCGCGGTTGCCGGTGCCCGTGACCGGGCGACCGCGGCGACCGTTGTCGAACAGCGCGTCGACGGCCTCCTGGAGCATGCGCTTCTCGTTGTTCACGATGATCTCGGGGGCACCGAGGTCGAGCAGGCGGCGGAGACGGTTGTTGCGGTTGATCACGCGACGGTAGAGGTCGTTCAGGTCGGAGGTCGCGAAGCGGCCACCGTCGAGCTGGACCATCGGGCGCAGCTCCGGCGGGATGACCGGGACGACGTCGAGGACCATCGCGGCCGGCGAGTTGCCGGTCGCCAGGAACGAGATACGACGCGCAGGCGCTTGATCGCGCGGATCTTCTTCTGGCCCTTGCCGTTGGCGATCTGCTCGCGGAGCAGCTCGGCCTCGGCGGCCAGGTCGAAGGACAGCAGGCGGCGCTTGATCGACTCGGCGCCCATGAAGGCCTCGAAGTACAGGCCGTACCGGTCGACGAGCTCGTTGAAGTCCGCGTCCTCCGGCTTGAGGTCGCCGACCTTGAGGGTGCGGAACGACTCCCACACGCGCTCGAGACGGGCGATGTCCTCGTCGTAGGACTTGCGGATCTGGCCCATCTCCTTCTCGGCGGTGTCCTTGACGCGACGCTTCTGGTCGGCCTTGGCGCCTTCCTCCTCGAGGGCGGCGAGATCGGTCTCCAGGCGCTGTAGACGCTCGGCGACGCGGGCGTCGCGCTGGTCGGCCAGCGTCTTGATCTCGAGGCGCAGCTCGTTCTCGAGGCCGGGGAGGTCGGCGTGACGGCCGTCCTCGTCGACCTCGATCACCATGTAGGCGGCGAAGTAGATGACCTTCTCGAGGTCCTTCGGCGCCATGTCGAGCAGGTAGCCGAGGCGGCTGGGCACACCCTTGAAGTACCAGATGTGCGTGACCGGCGCGGCCAGCTCGATGTGACCCATGCGCTCACGGCGCACGGAGGACTTGGTGACCTCCACGCCGCAGCGCTCGCACACGATGCCCTTGAACCGGACGCGCTTGTACTTGCCGCACGAGCACTCCCAGTCACGGGACGGTCCGAAGATCTGCTCCCCGAACAGGCCGTCCTTCTCGGGCTTCAGCGTGCGGTAGTTGATCGTCTCGGGCTTCTTGACCTCGCCGTAGCTCCAGCGACGGATGTCGTCAGCGGTGGCCAGGCCGATACGCAGCTCATCGAAAGTTGTCGATTCGAGCAATGTTCACTCTCTCCTAATGGAAATTCGTCAGTTGGGTCTGGCTGCCGCTTAGATCTCGTCGATCGACGACGACTCGAAGCGCGAGGAGATGTTGATGCCGAGCTCCTCCGCAGCGCGGAAGGCCTCGTCGTCGGCGTCGCGCAGGCTGACCGCCTGGCCGTCGGCCGAGAGGACCTCCACGTTCAGGCAGAGAGACTGCATCTCCTTGATGAGGACCTTGAAGGACTCCGGGATGCCCGGCTCCTGGATGTTCTCACCCTTGACGATGGCCTCGTAGACCTTGACGCGGCCGAGGATGTCATCCGACTTGATGGTCAGGAGCTCCTGGAGCGCGTACGCGGCTCCATAGGCCTCGAGTGCCCACACCTCCATCTCGCCGAAGCGCTGACCACCGAACTGCGCCTTACCACCGAGCGGCTGCTGGGTGATCATCGAGTACGGGCCGGTCGAACGCGCGTGGATCTTGTCGTCGACCAGGTGGTGCAGCTTCAGGATGTACATGTAGCCGACCGACACCGGGTCCGGGTAGGGCTCGCCGGAACGGCCGTCGAACAGCTGCGTCTTGCCGGACGAACCGATCAGGCGGTCGCCGTCGCGCGTCGGGAGCGTCGAGTCGAGCAGACCCGCGATCTCCTCCTCCTCGGCGCCGTCGAACACCGGGGTCGCGACCTTGGTGTTGGGCGCGGCGCTGTGTGCGGCCTCGGGGAGTTCGGCGGCCCACTTGGGCTTGCCCGAGATCTCCCAGCCGTTCTTGGCGATCCAGCCGAGGTGGATCTCGAGGACCTGACCGAAGTTCATGCGCCCCGGGACACCCAGCGGGTTGAGGATGACGTCGACGGGCGTGCCGTCCGCGAGGAACGGCATGTCCTCGACCGGGAGGATCTTCGAGATGACGCCCTTGTTGCCGTGACGGCCGGCGAGCTTGTCACCCGCGGTGATCTTGCGCTTCTGGGCGATGTAGACCACCACGCGCTGGTTCACGCCGGAGCCGAGCTCGTCGTCGCCGTCCTGCGAGTCGAAGACCTTGACACCGATGATGGTGCCCTCCTCGCCGTGAGGGACCTTGAGGGAGGTGTCGCGCACCTCGCGGCTCTTCTCATTGAAGATCGCGCGGAGCAGGCGCTCCTCGGCCGACAGCTCGGTCTCGCCCTTCGGCGTGACCTTGCCGACGAGGATGTCGCCGGGGCGCACCTCGGCGCCG
Organism: uncultured Actinomycetota bacterium; assembly: GCA_963734315.1. Lineage (GTDB taxonomy): Bacteria > Actinomycetota > Actinomycetes > Actinomycetales > Microbacteriaceae > Leifsonia. Next base: position 285,238 of record CAVTGP010000012.1, read on the forward strand.
ATGCGGATGATGCCGCGCTCGTCGAGGTCGGCCAGGAGGTCCGGGCTGACGTTCGGCAGGTCGCGGGTGATCTCCTCCTTGCCCAGCTTGGTGTCGCGGGCGTCGACCTCGTACTCCTCGATGTGGATCGAGGAGAGGGTGTCGTCCTTCACCAGGTTCTGGCTGAGGATGATCGCGTCCTCGAAGTTGTGACCCTCCCACGGCATGAACGCCACGAGGAGGTTCTTGCCGAGCGCGAGCTCGCCGTTCTCGGTGGCCGGGCCGTCTGCGACGACCTCGCCCGCCTCGATCCGGTCGCCCTCGTCGACGACCACACGGTGGTTGTACGAAGTGCCCTGGTTGGAGCGGTCGAACTTGCGCAGGTAGTAGGTCTTGATCGTGCCGTCATCCGCCTGGACGGTGACCGCGTCGGCCGAGACCTCGGAGACCACGCCCGACTTGTCGGCGGTGACCACGTCACCGGCGTCGATGGCCGCGTAGCCCTCCATACCAGTGCCGACGACCGGGCTCTCCGAGCGGAGCAGCGGCACCGCCTGGCGCTGCATGTTCGCACCCATGAGGGCTCGGTTGGCGTCGTCGTGCTCGAGGAACGGGATGAGGGAGGTACCCACCGACACCATCTGGCGCGGGGAGACGTCCATGTAGCCGATCTCGTCGGCGGGGATCAGGTCGACCTCGCCGCCCTTCTGACGGGCGAGCACGCGCTCCTCGACGAAGTGGCCGTTCGCGTCGAGCGGGGCGTTGGCCTGCGCGACGACGAAGTCGTCCTCCTCCGAAGCGGTGAGGTAGTCGATCTGCTCGGTCACGCGACCGTCGACGACCTTGCGGTACGGGGTCTCGATGAAACCGAACGAGTTGATCCGCGCGAACGACGCGAGCGAGCCGATCAGGCCGATGTTCGGGCCTTCCGGCGTCTCGATCGGGCACATGCGGCCGTAGTGCGACGGGTGAACGTCGCGGACCTCGACGCCCGCGCGCTCACGGCTCAGACCACCCGGGCCGAGCGCCGAGAGACGGCGCTTGTGGGTCAGACCCGCGAGCGGGTTGTTCTGGTCCATGAACTGCGACAGCTGCGACGTTCCGAAGAACTCCTTGATCGCGGCGACGACCGGTCGCACGTTGATCAGGGTCTGCGGGGTGATCGCCTCGATGTCCTGCGTGGTCATGCGCTCGCGGACGACGCGCTCCATGCGGCTCAGGCCCGTGCGGACCTGGTTCTGGATGAGCTCGCCGACGGCGCGGATACGACGGTTGCCGAAGTGGTCGATGTCATCGGTGTCGAGACGGATGTCGGTCTCGACGCCGTTACGCAGACCCTTGAACGTGGTCTGACCGTCGTGGAGGGCGACCAGATACTTGATCGTCGCGAGGATGTCCTGGACGGTCAGCACGGAGTCCGACAGCGGGGCCTCCAGGCCGAGCTTGCGGTTGATCTTGTACCGGCCGACCTTGGCGAGGTCGTAGCGCTTCGAGTTGAAGTAGAAGTTGTCCAGCAGCGCACGCGCGGCCTCGGCGGCGACCTGCTCGCCCGGACGCAGCTTGCGGTAGATGTCCTTCAGCGCCTCCTCCTTGGTGAGGATGGCGTCCTTCTCGAGGGTCAGCTCGATCGACTGGTAGCCGGCGAACTCGCTGAGGATCTCTTCGCTCGTGAGGCCGAGGGCCTTGAGGAACACGGTGACCGACTGCTTGCGCTTGCGGTCGATGCGGACGCCGACCTGGTCGCGCTTGTCGATCTCGAACTCGAGCCACGCGCCGCGGCTCGGGATGACGCGCGCCGAGTAGATGTCCTTGTCGGACGTCTTGTCGGCTGCGGCCTCGAAGTAGACGCCCGGCGAGCGGACGAGCTGGGAGACGACGACACGCTCGGTGCCGTTGATGATGAAGGTGCCCCTCTCGGTCATGAGCGGGAAGTCGCCCATGAAGACCGTCTGGGTCTTGATCTCACCCGTGAGGTGGTTCATGAACTCGGCCTCGACGTAGAGCGGGGCCGCGTAGGTCTTGCCCTTCTCCTTGCACTCGTCGATCGAGTACTTCTTCTCCTCGAGGAACGGGTTCGTGAACGAGAGCTGCATGGTCTCGCCGAGGTCCTCGATGGGAGAGATCTCCTCGAAGATCTCCTCGAGGCCCGTGTTGGCGGGCAGATCTTGACGACCCTGGGCCTCGGCTTCGACGACACGTGCTTTCCACGCGTCGTTTCCGACCAGCCAGTCGAAGCTCTCCGTCTGCAGAGCGAGCAGATCGGGAACGGTGAGGGTGTCCGTGATCTTGGCGAACGAAAGACGAGATGCGGCTCGTCCGTTCTTGGGTGTCTTGTCAGTGTTGGTTGCGTTGCGCGCAGCAGCCAAGGAAATAACCTCCGTGGGCCCCGTCGGGCCAGTTACTGTCGGTCGAGATGTGGTGTTATGGGGGACGAGGACTCCCAGACACGTCGCGCGGCGCCGTATCTGACCCGGTGAACCGGGCCCAGACGCGTGCGTGGAAAGTCAGAGCCGACCGCAATATGAAGGCAAGGGTGTGCGCTGGGAGCGCAAAGAACCACTATATGTCAAACTGACGCGCCATGTCCAGTCTTTTCTTGACCAGGGGCGGAGTCTCGATGTATAACCACGCGGGCGGCCAGGTATTCCCGGCTTTTTCGGGAGTGGATTTCTGGGCGATCTGCCAGGTCAGCGCACCCGTGGCGGGAGCGAGTCGACCGTCGCGAAGACGGCCTCCTCGCGGGATCGGGGGCTCCAGCCGAGGAGCGAGCGCGCCTTGTGGGACGAACCGTTGCGGTAGACGCCGATATCGGGCAGGGAGCCGCGGACCCGTCGGCTGAACGGGGCGACGGCCTTGATCATCCACGACGGCATCACGCCGGTACGCACGCGGTCGCCCGCCGGCGAGCCGAGGTGGCCACGGATCAGCAGTGCGAGCTCCGACGCGCTCAGGGCGTCGCCGGCGGTCGCGAGGAAGCGCTCGCCCGCGGCCTCGGGTCGCGTCATGGCGAGGAGGTGGAGGGCGGCGACGTCGCGCACGTCGACGACGCCGAAGTACACGTCGGGCAGCCGCGGGAGCCGACCCTCCCGCAGCAGCTTCACGAGTTCGACCGAGCTCGAGTAGTCGGAGCCGAGCACCGGGCCGAGGATGCCGACCGGGTTGACGGTGGCGAGTTGGAGGGAGCCTCCGTCCTTCGCGACGCTCTGCTCTTCCCGGACGAAGGTCCAGGCAGCATGCTCGGCGAGCGTCTTGGAGCGGACGTAGGCGCTGATCGGGCGGCCGCTGTCGAGCTCAGTCCAGTCGACCTCGGTGAACGGGCGTTTCGTCGGCGCGTGACCGTAGCCGATGGCGGCGAACGACGACGTGAGCACGACGCGCTCCACGCCGGCGGCGCGGGCGGTGCGCAGCACGCGCAGGGCGCCCTCCCTCGCCGGGCGCACGAGCTCGTCCGGATCCTTCGGCTCGGTCATCGGGAACGGGGAGGCGACGTGCAGCACGAACCGGCAGCCGGCGACCGCCTCGGCCCAGCCTGCGTCGTCGAGCAGGTCGACGACGGCGAACTCGAGGCGGTCCCCCGCGTCCTGGACGCCTCCCGCGGCGAGCTGCGCGCGCACGTCGGCCGCGCGCTGCGGCGACCGGATCGTCGCGCGGACGTCGTAGCCCGCCTCCAACAGCGCGAGCACGCAGTGCGCACCCACGAACCCCGACCCTCCGGTCACCAGCACGCGATCCACCATGACGACATCCTCCTCCTGCGCCGAGGATTCGTCACGAATGTCGGCTTTGCCGCGGTCAGACGCCACATTCGTCACGAATGTCGGCCCCGCAACCGTCAAACGCGACATTCGTGACGAATGTCGGCTGCGCAACCCTCAACCGCGACATTCGTGACGAATGTCGGCTGCGCAACCCTCAACCGCGACATTCGTGACGAATGTCGGCGGCTACGGGCGGACCAGGGCGATGGCCTGGGCCCTGGACTGCACTCCGAGCTTGGCGAAGATGGCGTTGATGTGGGTCTTCACGGTCGAGCCGCCGACGAACAGGGCGGAGGCAATCTCGCCGTTGCTGAGGCCGTCCGCGACCAAGCCGAGCACCTCGGCCTCCCGCCGGGTGAGCGTCGGGAACCGGGCGAGAAGGGCGTCGGGACGGTCGGCCGCTCTGGCCGGTGCAGGGGCGGCCAGCGAGCCGATGATGCGCGCACCGACCTCCGGAGCGAAGGTCGACTGCCCGTGGGCGACGGCCCGCACGGCTGCCGCCAGCTCGGCGCGGCCGGCGTCCTTCGTCAGGTAGCCGCGGGCGCCGGCGCGCAATGCGGTGAGGATGGACTCGTCGTCGGCGAACGTGGTCAGCACCAGCACGGCCACACCCGGTGCGTCGCGCGTGATCCGCTCGGTCGCTCCGACGCCGTCGAGCACCGGCATGCGGAGGTCCATGAGCACCACGTCGGGGCGCTCGGACACGGCGAGCGCGACGGCCTGCGCGCCGTCGGCGGCGGCGCCCACGACCTCCACGTCGGGCAGGAGGCCGAGCACCGTGACGAGACCGTCGCGGATGATCGCCTGGTCGTCGGCGACGACGACGCGGATGCGGGCCTCGCCGCCGGTGTCGGCGCTCGTGCCCGCGCCCATTGCTCCGTTCACGCCAGCCTCGCTTCGGCCGTCACGGTGAACCGCCCATCGCCCGAGGTCGCGACCACCGAGCCGCCGAGCGGGAGGGCGGCGAACCGCTCGCGCATGCCCTCCAGGCCGTGACCGCCTCCCGAAGCAGCGAGCCCGGTCGCTCGTGTCGGGGCGCCGTCAGCGTCCGTGGCCGACGACGTGACCAGCGGCGATGAGACGGTGAGCAGCACCCGCTCAGTCTGCCAGTCGAGTCGGGCGTCCACCGGAGCGCCGGGTGCGTGCTTGCGCACATTGCTCAGCGCCTCCTGCAGGGCGCGCTGCAGGGCGGTCGCCTGCCCGGCGCCGAGCGGCCGTGGCGCGCCGGTCACGTGAAGGTCGGCGCTGCCGCCGAGCGTGCGATGGGCGGTGACGAGGTCGTCGAGGGTAGCGCGGAAATCGGCGGGGATCACCATCGCCTCCGCGGCGGACCGCTCGGGGTCGCGCAGGGCGGCGACCGCCCTCCGCGCCTCCGCGAGCCCGTCCGCGGCGAGCCCGCGTGCGACGACGACGTGATCGCGTGCCGCGACGGCGTCGCCGGCCTCCAGCAGGGCGTCGACCGCGTCGAGCTGGATGACCAGCCCGCCGAGGCTGTGCGCGAGCACGTCGTGGAGGTCGCGCGCGATGGCCACCCGCGCGGCCTCCTCGCGCATCTCGAGATCACGCTCGCGCAGGAGCGCCGCCTGCTCCTCGGCGGTGCGGAACTGGCGACGGCTCAGCCCCGCGAACCCGGCCAGCACGATGCCCGCCATCTCGCCGAGCACCGCCGCGACGGGCGCGCCGAAGGGGACGGCGCCCAGCGCAACCAGGGCGGCGCACGCCACCGCGACCGCTCCGCCCAGCTGGACGGGCCGCTCCGGGTCGCCGATCAGGTACAGCACGGCGACGGCGGCCGGCACGATCGCGAGCCCGTCGGTCGCCGGGGCGACCAGCGCGCCGGTGATCGCCGCGACGAGGCTCGACGCCAGCGCCGCGCGCCTCCACCCCGCGAAGCCGAAGACCGCGCGCAGCACCCAGGCGGCCACGGATGCGAAGGCGACGACGAGCACCCACACCGGGCGGTCCTCGGTGTAGGTGCGCAGCAGCGACCAGCCGATGGCGGTCGCGCCCAGCAGGTTCAGTACGAGGGCGAGCAGCCCCGGTCTGGTCCAGAAGTCCACGAGACCATCATGCGGCGAGCGCGGCGTGCCGATCGAGACGCGCTGCGAAGACGGCGGTGCGCGCGGCGCGGTTGGCGGCGAAGACCAGGAAGATGACGCCGGTCGCGGTCGCCAGGTGCGACCCGGCAGCGGAGGCGAGGACGTCCACGCCGATGCGGATGCCGATCACGACGATCCAGAGCACCATGCCCAGCACGCCGGTGCGCGACTCGTACGCGGCGACATAGCGGGCGTCGCCGCCGAGCTGCACCGGGGCCTCCAGCCGACGGAAGCGGGCGATCGCGCCCATCCACGCGCCGACGGCGAGCGACAGCACGATCTCGCCGGCGACGACGGCGATGTCCAGCGGGGTGAGCGACGAGGGCTTGACCTGCTGCACGATCGTGACGAGCCCCATCACGGCCATGATCGCGGGGAAGCGCCACATCCTGGCGATCGAGACCGGGCGCCACGTCAGCTGGCGGTAGCCCACCCAGCAGATCAGCAGCAGGATGAGGATCGCGTTGGTCAGCGTCTGGACGGTCATGGAGGTCAGGTCCTTCCGGCCGGCGGATCCGGCCACTCCTCCAGGGTCGTCGTCGGGCGCCGCGGGCGGGACCTCCCGGCGGCGGAGAACGGATGGAGACGCGGGTGGAGATCGGGTGGAGGCCGTGGCCACCGAGCCAAGGGCTGGGCCGCGGCTACGCTGGTGCCGTGCCCCAGAACCCGTCGATCCCGTCGGTCGTCCTCGCCGAGAGCGGCTACCTCGCCAGCATCGAGCCCGACCGCTTCGTCCCCGGCGCGTACCAGCTGATCGTCGACGGGACGCCGCAGTCGCACGTCGACCTGGACGACCCGAGCCGCCTGTTCTTCGAGTACGTGCAGCGGATGGGCAACGTCATCGACCTGATCGGGGAGCCCGGGCAGCCGATCACCGCCGTGCACCTGGGTGCGGGCGCGCTGACGCTCCCACGTTACGTCGCGCACACCCGACCGGGGTCGCGCCAGCAGGTGGTGGAGCTGGAGAGCCGACTCGTCGACCTGGTGCGCGAGAACCTGCCGCTGCCGCGCTACGCGCAGATCCGCATCCGGCACGGCGACGCCCGCGAGGTGGTCGGCAAGCTGCCGGCGGGCCTGCGCGGGGAGGTCGACCTGCTGGTGGTCGACATCTTCAGCGGATCGCGCACGCCCGCGCATGTGACCAGTGTGGAGTTCTACCGGTCGGCGGTGTCGCTGCTGAAGCCGGACGGCATCGTGCTCGTGAACGTCGCGGACGGGCCTCCCTTGACGTTCGCCCGCAGCCAGGTCTCGACACTCGGCGCCGTGGTGGAGAACGTGGCGGCCCTGGCCGAGACGCAGGTGCTCAAGGGGCGGCGCTTCGGGAACGTGGTGCTGGTGGGGTCGAACTCGCCGCTGCCGTTGGAGTGGCTGCCGCGCCTGCTGGCGAGCGGGCCGCATCCCGCGAAGGCGGTGGCGGGCGAGGAGCTGCGCACGTTCGCCGCCGGCGCTGCCCATCGTGACCGATCAGACGAGCGTGCCGTCGCCGCCGCCCGCCCGCAGCATCTTCCAGAGCGGCACGCGGCGCGACTGACGCACAGCGAACGAGTTGGCAGGACACGCCGCGACGCGGTGCGCGCACGCAGCGTGTCGTCGCGCGCACGCGGCGTGTCCTGCCAACTCGTTCACGGGGCGGGAGGGTCAGGCGTGGCGGAAGCGAACGGTCTGGCCGGGGCGCAGTTGCGCGAAGGCGTCGAGCGAACGGTCGGCGACGACCGCGATGACCGGGTAGCCTCCGGTCACCGGGTGGTCGGCGAGGAGGACGGTCGGACGGCCGTCCGGTGAGACCTGCACGGCCCCGGCGACCAGGGGCTCGCTCGGCAGCTCCCCGGTCACCGCGCGCTCGAGCAGCACGGGAGGTGCCGGATCCGCGCTGGCCGCGTGCACGGGGACACGCGGCGGGTCGAGGCGCACGCCGACACGGTCGCCGTCGGCGCTGACCCGCCACTCCACCGTGAAGAACGCGTCGAGCGCGGTCGGGGTGAACCAGTCCGAGCGGGGTCCGCGGTGGGCGCGCACTTCCACGCACTCCGCCCCCGGCTCGACGACCGGGACGAAGTCGATCGCCGGCACCGGCGTGGTCGGCTCCGCATCGATCGGGAGGAGGTCGCCCGCCCGTAACGGAGCCGGGCCGAGCCCGGAGAGCGTGTCACGTGCGCGGGAGCCGAGCACGGCCTCCACGGCGATGCCGCCGCGCACCGCGAGGTAGGTGCGCATTCCGGCAGGGGGCTGCGCGACGCGCAGCTCGGCGCCGGCCGCGGCGTGCACGGCGGTGTGCGCGTCCACCGGACGTCCGTCGAGGGACAACCGCGACGGCGCACCGGTCACGGCGAACCACGCCGCCGCCTCGAACCGCGCAGCGAACCCGCCCAACAGGATCTCGACGCCGGCTGCGGACTCGACGTTGCCGACCAACCGGTTCGCGAGACCCAGCGCACGGCGATCGAGCGCTCCGGACGGGCTCACGCCGACCGCGGCGAGCCCGGGTCGGCCGAGATCCTCGACCAGCGCGAGCGGGCCGGGTTCGAGGATGCGCAGGACTCCCCCGCTCACGACGCGGCCTCCACGAACCGCACCCGGATGCCGGGGCGGAGCAGGGCGGGCGGGTCGGCGGACACGTCCCAGAGCGCCGCGTCCGTGCGGCCGATGAGCTGCCAGCCGCCCGGGCTCGATCGCGGGTACACACCGCTGAACTCGCCCGCGAGGCCGACCGACCCGGCAGGGACAGCGGTCCGCGGTGTCGCCCGGCGCGGCACGCGCAGTCCGTCATGGTCCGTCACCAGGTAGGCGAAGCCCGGCGCGAAACCGCCGAATGCGACGCGCCAGCGGGAGAAGGTGTGCCGTTCGACGACCTCTCGCGATGTGATGCCGAGCAGCGCCGCCACCTCGGCCAGGTCGTCGCCGTCGTACCGCACGGCGAGCTCCACCACCTCGTCCGCAGCGACCTCGGGAGGCTCGGGAACGGTGCGCTCGACCCAGCCGCGCGCGGCGGCCGGGGGCAGCACGCGCGGATCGAGCAGGACGGCGATCGTGCGGGCCGCCGGGACGATGTCCACGACGCCCGCCGGCCTGCTGCGTTCGAGCGCCTGGAGCATCCCGAGCACCAGGTCCAGCTCGGCGCCCACTTCTCGGCCGCGGGCCTCCACCTCGACGAGCAACGCGCTGTCGCCGTAACCCAGGACCCGGATCGTCCCGTCCGCATTCGCCCCCACGGTCACACGAAGGCTTCCACTGCGATGCCCGCGTCGTCCAGGCGGCGCCGCACGGCCTCGGCCATCGCGACGGCGCCCGGGGTGTCGCCGTGAACGCACAGCGAGTCCGCCGCGACGGCGATCCGCGTGCCGTCCACGGCCTCCACGGTGCCGTCGACCGCCATGCGCACTGCCCGCGCCGCGATGGCCTCGACGTCCGAGAGCAGCGCGCCGGGCTGAGTGCGCGGCACCAGCGCGCCGTCCGCACGGTAGCCCCGGTCGACGAACGCCTCACTGACGAACCGGAGGCCGCGGGCGACAGCCGCACGCTCGACGACGGAGCCTGCGAGGCCGAGAAACAGGAGCGACGGGTCAAACGCTGCGACGGCCTCCACCACCGCCGCCGCCTGCGTCTCGTCGTCGACGATGCGGTTGTAGAGGGCGCCGTGCGGCTTGACATAGCGCACGGCGGTACCGGCGACGCGTGCCATCCCGACGAGCGCCGCCAGCTGATAGAGCACCTCGTCGCGCAGCTCGGCCGCGGGGACCTCCATGCTGCGCCGGCCGAAACCGGCCAGGTCACGGTAGGAGACATGCGCTCCCACGCTCACACCGTTCTCAGCAGCCGAACGGCAGGTGGCCAGCATCGTCGAGGGATCGCCGCCGTGGAAGCCGCACGCCACATTGGCGCTCGTCACGAGCCTGAGCATCGCGGCGTCATCGCCCATCGTCCAGGCGCCGAACGACTCTCCCAGGTCGCTGTTGAGGTCGACACTGCTCCGCTCGGCGATGGGCTCCATCCACCTATTCTGCGATACGGGCTGCACCCCTGGCACCGGCGGCGCGTGCGCGGTGCGCCCGCACCTTGGCGCGGTTGCCGCAGCGCTGCATCGAGCACCAGCGGCGGTTGCCGCTGCGCGACGTGTCGAGGTAGACCAGCCGGCAGTCGCCGGCCGAGCATTCGCGGATACGGCCGTCGGCGTCGGGGCCGAAGAGCCGCACGGCGTCGCGAGCGACCGTGCCGAGCGCCTGGTGCGGCCGAGCCAGCGTGCGTCCCGCCTGGCGACCTCCACCCGCCAGCACGGGCGGGATGTCGGGCGTCGCCGCGAACAGGTTCACGACGTCGACATCGCCCGGCGCGAGGGTCTCGCCCCGGCTGGCCTGGCGGGCGAGCCGGCCGATGGCGACGCGCAGCATCTCGGCGTCGCGGAACTCCCGCTCGCCCGACGTCGCGGCCACCTCGGGGAAGCGCTCCTGGAGCCAGCCGCCGAGCGTCTCGGCGTCGTCGATCGACCGCCATTCGACGTTGTCCGGCTCGTCGAGGCCGCCCGTGTACGAGAAGTCGAGGGCGAGGGAGCCGGAGTCGAACCACCAGCGCAGTCCGTCGGAGTCGTCCATCCACTGTCCGGTTTCGCGGGGCAGGAGGACGTCAGTAGGCACCGAACCAATTTAGTCGGTTATCGGCGCCGTTCCGAACCGTCGGGGCAGCGAGCGGGCCTCCGGCGCACCAGGCACGGATGGGATACTGAGCGGATGAACGCGACCCGCCCCGACCCCGCGGCCGCCCTCGAGGGCGCGACGGTGCGCCTGCGCGCGCTCACGACAGACGACCTGCCCGACCTCCACGATGCGATCGGCCACCCCGAGGTGTTCGCAGGAGGCTGGGGCGGCGGCCTGGCGGCCTATCGCGACACGTACGAGGAGTGGCGGGAATTCATCCTGGGCTACCTCGCCTGGGACACCGGCAACGTCACCGCCGTGTGCCTGCGCGAGGGCGACCGCATCGTCGGCACGACCACGCTCGGCGACTTCGACCTCGTCAACGGTTCTGCGCACATCGGCTGGACCGCCTACGCCCCGGAGGTCTGGGGCACGCGCGTCAACGCGGAGACGAAGCGGCTGCTGCTCGGCGCGGCGTTCGACAACGGCTTCGAGCGGGTCAAGCTGCAGGCGGACGTGCTCAACGAACGCTCCCGCGCCGCGATCCTCCGCCTCGGCGCCACCTTCGAGGGCGTGCTGCGGCACACCCAGCCGCGAGCGGACGGCACCTGGCGTGACACCGCGGTGTACTCGGTGCTGCAGGAGGAGTGGCCGACGGTGCGCGACGGGCTCGACGCGCGGATCGGTCTCGCGACGGCCTGAGCCGGAGGTAGCCGGCGCTCCGCCAGGCGTGGGCCTTCAGTCCGCGTCGAGCGCCCGCGCGTCCAGCGCCTGCGGGTCCACCGCCCGCGCGTTCATCTCTTCGGTGGCGGCGGCCGCAGCCATCCGGCGCTGCGCCGACGAGACCTCCCTGTGCACCCACGAGATGAGGTTGGCGGAGTCGAACCGGCGGCTGCAGGCCCCGCACGCCAGCGCGCGCGCCGGCTTGCGATAACGGTAGTGCGTGTGGCCGCGCGGGCAGGTGCCGACCCAGGGAGCGAGGTCGTCGGCGATGGCGCCGCCGTGCAGGCGCTTGCCCTCGTAGCCGAGGTCGAGCGCGATCGCGCGCCAGCGCGGGCCGTGTCCCGCGCGCGATCCGGCGAGTGCGTGCGCAACCTCGTGGAGGAGGATCTGGTGGATATCGTCGTCTTCGTACCGCGCCGCCAGGTACCGAGACACCGTGATGCGCTTGGCCGTGTAGTTGCAGAGGCCTGCGCGTGTTTTGGCGTTGTCGAAGTCGAAACTCCACACTGCGGGGTCGAGGTGGAGGGCGATCAGCGCGTCCGCCCAGCGGCGCACACGGTCGAGCTCGGCCATCAGCGCAGATCCCCTGGTCGACTCATGCCCCGCATCCTACGCCGGAGTCACGTCGTCGTCCGCGCCGGACACCGCCTCGCCGGCGGCCGCGCGCTGCGCCTCCAGGAACCGCTGAACCACGGCGACGGCGGTGAGGGCACCCTCGATCTCTGTCGGGGACGCGCCCAGCTTCTCACGCAGGAACACGGCGGCCGTCATGTCGGAGAGGGCGTTCTCGTAGTCGGCCTGGTCGAAGTAGCACTTGCCCCGATTCTGCACGGCGAACGCCTCGAGAGCGCTCCAGGCGCGGCCGCGGGCCTCGTCGACGCACCCCGTCAGTTCGACGATCGCCTCGTCGAGCTTGCCCTGGTACTGCAGCACCTGCGCCCGGCGGATGCGCGCCCCCAGCAGTTGCTCCCGGTCTCCAGTGAACCGCGCTTGTCGCACCGCCTCGTTGCCGATCACGATCGCCTCGTCGAACCGACCCAGCAGGCGCAGCAGGACGGTCTTCTCGTTGAGGGCGCTCAGACTGCGCAGGCTGCCGAGCTCGTCGAGCCGCTCGTCGGCGGCGCGCAGATCGACACGCTCACGCAGCGTGGACGGATCGTATCCGAGGATGATGCTCAGGGTCGGCTCCCAGGTCGTGCGGTCCATTCCAGAGTAGTGCCGAATCCTGACTACCCCGGTTGCCGCGTGTTCTGCGCGGGGACGAGCGGGACTTCGACGAGCTTGTCGTCACCGGCGCGCGGAGATCCGCGCCCGTCGGTGTTGTTGGTCAGCAGCCAGAGCCGGTCGCCGCGGGCGACGACGTCGCGCAGCCTCCCGAGGTCGCCGACGAGGAACGCCCGCGTCGTCACGGGGGCCCGACCGGCGGTCGACCACACTGTCCACAGTCGTTCGCCGCGCAGTGCCGCGAGGAAGATCGTGTCGCCGACGACAGCCAGGCCGCTCGGGCTGGCCTCGTCCGTCGGCCACTGGGCGACCGGGTCCGTGTACTTCGGGTCGTGGCCGATGCCCTCCACTGCCGGCCAGCCGTAGTTCGATCCCGGAACGATGATGTTGAGCTCGTCCCAGGTGTTCTGGCCGAACTCGCTCGCCCACATGGTGCCATGCGAGTCCCAGCCGAAGCCCTGCACGTTGCGGTGGCCGTAGGTCCAGACCGGAGAGCCGGGGAACGGGTTGTCGTGCGGCACCTGGCCTTCCGGGGTGAGCCTCAGGATCTTGCCGCCGAGGGAGCTCGGATCCTGGGCGTTCGCGCTGTTCAAGGCGTCGCCGGTGCCGACGTAGAGCATGCCGTCGGGGCCGAAGGCGATGCGGCCGCCGTCGTGGTTGGCGGCTTTCGGGATGCCGGTCAGCACGGGCTCCGGCGCACCGATCGCGTACGAACCCGGCACGCCGGTCAGCGGCATCCGCACGACACGGTTGTCGGTGCGGGTCGTCTCGTAGGCGTAGAGGAATGGCGGTGCCGAGACCGCCTGGACGGCGAGACCGAGGAGGCCGCCCTCCCCCTGGTGCACGACCCCTGGCACGGTGCCCGCCTCGCGGAGGCCGCCCTGCGGCAACCGCTCGAGGATTCGGCCGTCGTCGCGCTCGCTGATGAGAGCGGAACCGCTGGGCAGCGGGACAACCGACCAGGGCGCGTCCAGGCCGGTCTCGAGCACCGACGTCTGAGTGCCCGGCTGCCACGGGATCGCTGCGATCGGCGGGGCGGACGACGTGGGGCGCGGCGCGACCGAGGTCGTGCGGATCGCGGTCGGAGTGGGCGCGGGTGCGGGTGCGGAGCAGCCGGAAAGGAGGGCCGCGAGGGCGATCGCGCTCACGACCGGGAAAGGCCGCGGGCGCACACACCGACGCATCGTGCCTCCCCTCACGCGCCCCATGCTAGACCAGGGGGCGGCAACGGAGGAGTTCGGGGACGCCGCGCTGTCCGACGACAGCCGACGGAGGAGTTGCGGCAGTATTCACGCCGCGACTCCTCCGTTCGCTGCACCGGGTTGCTCCGAGGGCGGTCCGGTCAGTCGACGACGCGGACGTCCTTCCAGAACGCGACGTAGTTGCTGTAATCCTTGCCGACACGATCGAACGAGCTCGGGTACGGCGTCGGGTAGCTCCACGCGCGATCCTGCAGCACAGAGTCGCCGTCCTTGACCGAGAAGTACTGGCACTCGCCCTTCCACGGACAGACGTACGGGGTGTCGGACTCGACCAGATGCTCGGGGTTCACGCTCGCGGGCGGGAAGTACCAGTTGCCCTCGATGTGGATGAGATCCTCGGTCGGAGCCTCGGCGATGACGGTGTCGTTCAGAACAGCTTTCATGGATGAAACCTCCTGATCGCAGTGAACACCCGGTTCTACCGGAACATTCCGGCGGCGCCCGGAGTTCGTACCGACCGCTCAGCCTGCTCGCAGAACCCGCACGTCGGAGACCGTGCCGAGCCTCCCGGCGCCGGCGAGCTCGGCGGCGCCGGCGCCGATGCGCTCCTGCCCAGAGACCGACGCGGTCAGCAGGTGCGCCACCGCTCCGCGCAGGCCGGTGAACGCGGCGCAGGCCGCGGCGGCCTCCGGAGAGCAGTAGTCGATACCGACGCTGGCGAGCGCGTCGACGACGGCGCCGGCAGCGAGAAGGTCCTCCACGGCGAAGCGCGTACCGCCCTCGGCGGTCGTGCCTCCGGCCGCGATCAAAGCGACCATCGCGCGGCGGCCGAGACGCACCTGCTCATCGAGGATCCAGCGCGCCACCGCGGCGGCATCGGTCAGCCCGGCGGCGACCACGGCGCCCGTGCCGGGCACGAGGTCGGTCGCGGCATCCACCAGCTCGTCGGCCAGCGCGTCCACCCAGACCACGACGTCCGCGTCCGCCGCGACGGCCGATGCTCCGGCGCCGCCCAGTCGAAGCGCACCTGGTACTTGGCCTGGCGGTGCGCAGCGGGGACGGTCGACGTTTCGGAGCGGTGCGAGGTCACCGCCTCAGCGTATCCCGGAGCCGAATCCGGCCGACGCGTGTTGCGCCCGGTGACGCTGCTCGCGCTCGCGCTCCCGTGCCGATGCCGGGCGCATCTGGTGCCGGATCAGCTCGAAGTCGTGCCGCGTGAGCTCGATCAGCCCGGCCCTCAGCTGGTAGCCCCAGTCGGGCTTCTCACGCGTGAAGTCGAGGGAGGACAACAACGGCCGAATAGGAGTGGCGACCACGTCGTAATCCCAGTCGACGCGCCGGCGCCAGGCGACGACGTCGGCGGAGGCGTTGCGTCGCTGCCCAGCCCCCGGTTGCCTGCCCTGGGTCGCCTGGTAGACGTCGGCGTCGGCCAGCCTCCCGACCGCGGTGAACTGCTTGAGGGGCTCGCCGTCGGGGTACGACTCGCGCGGCGAGTAGTACACGAAGCCGTCGGCCGCGCCCAGCCGTTCGAGCGGCGCGCGTGCGCCGTGGTTGACCTGGGCGAAGCCGCCCGCGACGCCGCGCAGCACGTGGTCGTGCTGAACCACGCCCAGCCAATAGCGGATCGCCATGCTCCCGTTCTAGCGCACAGGACCGACATCGCGCTGCGGACGGGCACATGGTGTCGAATCCCAGGGGCCCCGATCGACGTCTCGCTGAGTGCCCCGCGATGGAAGGACCCTGCATGCGCTACCTCCTCTTGCTCACGACGGACGCGACGCCCGGCGCCGCGACGCCTCCGGCCGCCGTGCTGCAGCGGTACACCGTCGACCTGATCCACGCGGGCGTGCTGCTCGCGGGCGAGCTGCTCGCGGAGGACGGCCTCCTCGTCGAGCTCCAGGGCGACGGCCCGTGCCGCATCGCCGACGCGCCGACCCGGGAGGCCAGTGCGACCGCGCTCTGGATCCTGCAGACCTCCGACCGGGCGGAGGCGGTGGAATGGGCGAGGCGCCTGCCGCTGGATCGTGGCAGAGTCGAGGTGCGCCGCATCGTGAGCGGCGCCGCGGCGGAAGCATGAACGAGACAGGGATGCGGGAGGCGCGCTGGTGGCGGAAGCGCAGGACGTGACGGCCGACGAGGCCCGCCGTGCCGTCGAGGCGGTGTGGCGCATCGAGTCGGGCAAGCTCGTCGCCGGCCTCGCCCGATGGACCGGCGATGTGGGGCTGGCGGAGGAACTGGCGCAGGACGCCCTCGTGGCCGCGCTCGAACAGTGGCCGGAGACCGGTGTGCCGCGCACGCCGGGCGCCTGGCTCACGACGGTCGCCAAGCGTCGCGCGATCGACGGGTGGCGTCGGCGCGAGCGCCTGGACGAGCGGTACGCCGCGCTCGCCCGCGACCTGGAGCAGCAGGACGACGACGATCCGGCGGCCGCGGTCGAGGAGGAGATCCAGGACGACCTGCTCCGGCTCGTGTTCGTGTCGTGCCACCCCGTGCTCGCGCCCGGCGCGCGGGTTGCGCTGACGCTCAAGCTGCTCGGCGGTCTGACGACCGACGAGATCGCGCGGGCGTTCCTGGTTCCCGTCCCGACGATCGCGCAGCGCATCGTGCGGGCCAAGCGCACGCTCAGCGCGGCGCACGTACCCTTCGAGGTGCCCGACCGCGCCGACTACCCCGAGCGGCTGTCGTCGGTGCTGGAGGTCGTCTACTTGATCTTCAACGAAGGCTACTCGGCCACCGCCGGCGACGATTGGATGCGCCCGGACCTCTGCCAGGAGGCGCTGCGGCTCGGCCGCGTCCTCGCGGAGCTCACCCCGCGGGAGCCCGAAGTGCACGGCCTGGTCGCGCTCATGGAGTTTCAGGCCTCGCGACTGCCCGCGCGCGCCACCGCCGACGGCGAGCCGATCCTCCTGCAGGATCAGGACCGCACCCGCTGGGACCGCATCCTCATCGGCCGCGGCGTCACCGCCCTCGAGCGCGCCGACCGATTGCTCGGCGCACGGGGACGCGGGCCGTACACGCTGCAGGCCGCGATCGCCGCCTGCCACGCGACCGCGCCCACCCCCGGGGACACCGACTGGGAGGAGATCGTCGCCCTCTACGGCGCGCTCGCCGAGCTGCGGCCCTCCGCCGTCGTGGAGCTCAACCGCGCCGTCGCCGTGTCGATGGCCTACGGCCCGGGGGCCGGACTCGACGTCGTCGACCGGCTCGTCGACGACGGCGCCCTGGAGTCATACCACCTGCTCCCGTCGGTGCGCGCCGACCTCCTGTGCAAGGTCGGGCGGCACGCCGAGGCGGAAGTCGAGTTCGAGCGAGCGGCGTCGATGACGGCGAACGCCCGGGAGCGGACACTGCTGCTCGCGCGAGCGACGGCTGCGGCTGCGGCTGCGGGGTCGCTGGGGAACGCGAACTGAGCACGTCCGGGAGTGCGCCGTGAATGCCGCCTCCCCCTGCCCCCGCCGCTACGGATGCGTGACACTGAAAAGGTGAGAGTCCTCCTCAAGCTCGTCCTCGACTGCGACCCGGACGCGGCCTGGCGAGCATTGCAGAGCCCGACGGCCTTCCGGGAGGTCGCGATGCCGTGGGTGGACTTCCGTTCCAACGAGCCGGCCGGATTCCCCACGGTCTGGGACACCGCGGAGCATCGGGTCAGCGTGCGCGCGCTCGGCGCGTTCACCGTCGGCACCCAGGCGATCCGGCTCGACACGCTGCGCTCGACGGATCCTCGTGAGCGCGCGACGCGCATCCTGCGCGACAGCGGAGGAGGGACCGGCGGTGTGCTCGCCGCCATGCCGCACCTCGATCACCGCATGGCCGTCGCCCCCGACCCGGCGGGCCCGGGGCCCGACGGCCGGCTGCGCACCCTCTACCGCGACCGCCTGATCGTGCGTGCGGGACTCGTCACCCCGCTCGCCTGGTACGGCTTGTGGGCGTTCTGGCAATGGCGCGGCGTGCGCCTGCGGCGCCTCGCGCCCACCTGGGCATACGATCCACCCACGCCCGATAACAGCGACGAGCGCGACGGCACCGAGACGGAGGCAGCAGCATGAGCACCATCACCCCCGAGCCCGCACCGGCGGTCGATCCCGGTCACGGCCGAGCCGTGACGGCGGTGCAGACCGCGGACTGGCGGCGCAGCGTGTTCGCGCTGTACGCCTCGGCGCGCCGGATCGCGGCGAGCGACCCGGCCGCCGCGCACGCGCACTGGATCTCCTGCCGCAACGAGCTCTTCTCGTCGCACCCGGCCTCCCCGCTGCTCGACGCCGACCGGGATCGGTTCACCGGGCTGCCGGTGTCGCCGTACGACCCCGACTGGCGGTTCGAGCTGCCGGTCCACGCTCCGACGGAACCGAAGCGGATGGATGTGGAGACCGGGACGGACGGCGTCGTGCCCTTCGAGCTCCTCGGCACTGTGCGGGTGCCGTTCGCCGGCACGCTCGACGTGTGGCGGCTGGCCTCCTACGGCGGCGGCCTGTTCCTCCCGGTGAAGGACGCCCTCGCAGGCAAGCGCGGAGGCACTTACGGCGGCGGACGCTACCTGATCGACACGATCAAGGGCGCCGAGCTCGGGATGTCGGCCGACGACGGGGAGGCCACCGTCGTCCTCGACTTCAACTTCGCCTACAACCCGTCGTGCGCGTACGACCCGGCGTGGGCCTGTCCGCTCGCGCAGGCCGGCAACACGCTCCCCGTCGAGATCCCCGCCGGGGAGCGTTACCCCGGCTGACCCGCCGCCCTGCTGCCCTCATCGCCGAGGGGCACGTAAACGCCCCAAAGATCGCGTTTTCGGGGCGTTTATGTGCGGGCGGGATGTCAGCGAGCGACGAGCGTGAGACGCTGCGTCGGCCGGGTCATGGCGACGTACAGCGAGGCCGCCCCGCGCACGGACTCGGCGGCGAGCGCCTCCGGGTCGGCCAGGACGACGGCATCGAACTCGAGGCCCTTCGCCTCGTAGCCGGTCAGCACCGAGATCGGGCGTGTGAGACCGGCCGCGCCACGGGCCGCGTCGTCGCCGAACCGTTCCCGCACGGCGGCGGCGACAGCCTCCACCTCCGCGGCGGTCGCGATGACGGCGAGCGTGCCCTGGCGGTCGATGCCGCGATCGTGCGCGACGGCCTCCGCGACCGAGACGGGGAGGTCGGCCGCGCCCGCCGCCACCCGGCGGATCGGCCAGTCGCCTTCGCGGACCGCACGCGTCGGCGTGATCGGCAGCCCGGCGTCCTGAGCGATGCGCTCCGCCTCCCGCGTGATCTGCGCGGGGGTGCGGTAGTTGACCGTCAGCTCCTCCAGGCGCCAGGCGTCCTGGAACGACGGGCGCAGCGCCTCCTCCCAGCTCGTCGCACCAGCCGCCGATGCCACCTGAGCGACATCGCCGACGATCGTGAACGACTTCATCGGGCACCGGCGCACCAGCACACGCCACTGCATCGGTGACAGCTCCTGCGCCTCATCGACCACCACGTGGCCGTACGTCCAGGAGCGGTCGGCGGCCGCGCGCTCGGCGGTCGTGCCGCGGTCCACCTGCTCGGCGAACCCGTCGGCCAGCTGCTCGGCGCTGACCAGGCCCTCCACACCCATGTTGCGGATCGCGGCACGCGCGTTCTCGAGGTCGCGCTTGCGCTGCCGGTCGCGCTCGCGGGAGGTCGCGTCGCCACGCCCGGGGAAGTCGCCGAGCAGTTCGGCGGCCTCGTCGAGCAAGGGGACATCCGAGACGGTGAACGGCTCGTCCCGGTCACGCAACAGCACCTCCCGCTGCGCCGGCGACCAGCGCGGTGTGAGCTCGGCGAGCCAGGCCGGGCGCGCGTAGAGGTCCTGCAGCAGCTTCTGCGGGGTCAACGGAAGCCAGGCGGTGTTGAGCAGAACGCGCACGTCGTACGAGGTGCGGAGGTCCTCCCGCAGCACCCGGAGGTCGGCCTCGTCGATCGTCGAGCCTCCCGCACGCAGCTGCGCGGCCAGCTGCTCGGTCAGCTCGCCGAGCGCCTGCTTGACGAACGTGACCCGGGCGACGTTGTGAGGCTTGCCGGTGCGCTGCGCCTTCGCGATCGCCCTCTGGACGAGATCGGGCTGCACGACCAGCCGTTCGTTGTCCACCACGATCGTCTGCGCCTGGTCGGGTGCCTTCTGCCGCGACCGGACCGCGCGCGACAGCAGGCGGGCCATGCTCGCCGCGCCCTTGAGGCGCGCTGCCTCCTGGGCGTCCTCGGCCGTGGCCTCCACGCCGGGGAACAGCTCGCCGAGCGTCTGCATGACAACGCCCGTCTCGCCGAGCGACGGCAGCACCGCCTCGATGTAGCGCAGGAAGGCCGACGACGGCCCCACGACGAGAACACCGGAGGTGCTGAGCCGCTGCCGGTTCGCGTACAGCAGGTAGGCGGCGCGGTGCAGCGCGACGGCGGTCTTGCCGGTGCCGGGACCGCCCTGCACGACGAGGGCGCCGCGGAGGTCGGAGCGGATGATGCGATCCTGCTCGGCCTGGATGGTCGCCACGATGTCGTGCATCCGGCCGGTGCGCTGCGCGGTGAGCGCCGCCAGGAGGGCGCCCTCGCCCTGCACCCGCCCGCCCGCCGCCGCGTCGCCGTCGAGCAGCGCCTCGTCGAAGACCTCGTCGTCGATACGGACGACCTGGCGTCCCTTCATCGTGAGGTGGCGGCGGGCCCGCACGCCCATCCGCTCGGTCGCGGTGGCCTGATAGAACGCGCTCGCCTGCTGCGCACGCCAATCGACGAGCAGCGAGCGCTGGTCGTCGTCGCGCAGCCCGACGCGCCCGATGTAGCGGTGGTCGGTGCCGTCGACGGGCTCGTCGATCAGCAGGCGACCGAACACGAGCCGTGCATCCACGTCGCGCAGCTGCAGCAGCTGGTCCTCGTAGAGGCGGGCGAAGGCGTCGCGTTCGCTCCGCGCCTGGTGGTTGCCTCCGACGCTCTCACGGCGCACGCGCGTCAACCGCTCCTCCGTCTCGGCCCTGAGCGTGTCCAGCCGCTCGTACAGGCCCGAGACGACGTCACGCTCACGATCGAGTTCCGATTCCTGCACGCGCGGACCACCTTCCGGATTACGGGCCGATAGTCTACGACCTCCCGCCGTGAATGCGCTCCCAGCAAGCGTGGGGCCAATACACGGTAGACTGTTCGGACCAGCACGACTGGCCTGCCGGCATCGCCGGCGTGCGCGAGCGCCGGGCGGTGGCCCCGCCGCGCACCTCCACTCTTCTTTCCGGCGAAGACGTCCCGTTCTCGCGACGACCGCCCGAACCCGCCCGCAGGGCCGAGCCCTGCCAGAAAGGCACTTGTGACCAACCAGACCTTCGCCGACCTCGGCGTACCCGCTCCTCTCCTCGCCGTCCTCGCGGCGGACGGCAAGACGGCGCCGTTCCCCATCCAGGCCGACACCCTGCCCGACACCCTCGCCGGGCGCGACGTGCTCGGTCGCGGCAAGACCGGGTCGGGCAAGACAATCGCGTTCTCGCTGCCGCTGGCCGCGCGGCTCGCTTCCGGTGCCTCCGCTGGTGGCGGCCGTTCCCGCCGGCCCCGCGGCCTCGTGCTCGCCCCGACCCGCGAGCTCGCCACCCAGATCGACGCGACCCTCAAGCCGCTCGCTGCCGCGCTCGGCCTGACGACCACCACCATCTTCGGCGGCGTGGCGCAGAGCCGCCAGGTCACCGCGCTGCAGGCCGGCGTCGACATCGTCGTCGCCTGCCCCGGCCGCCTCGAAGACCTCATGAAGCAGGGCATCGTGCACCTCGACCGGGTCGAGATCACCGTGCTCGACGAGGCCGACCACATGGCCGACCTCGGCTTCCTGCCGACGGTCACACGCATCCTCAATGCCACGCCGTCCCGCGGCCAGCGCCTCCTGTTCTCCGCGACGCTCGACAACGGCGTCGACAAGCTGGTGTCGAAGTTCCTCACGAACGAGGTGCTGCACTCGGTCGACGACGCGACGAGCCACGTGGAGGCCATGACGCACCACGTGTTCGAGGTCAGCGATCAGGACGCCAAGAAAGACCTGATCGTGGCACTCGCCTCCGGTCGCGGCCGCCGCATCCTGTTCATGCGCACCAAGCACCAGGCCAAGCGCCTCGCCAAGCAGCTGACCTCGGCCGGGATCCCCGCGGTCGACCTCCACGGCAACCTCAGCCAGGGCGCCCGCGACCGCAACCTCGCCGCCTTCGGCTCGGGCGATGTGCGCGTGCTGGTGGCGACCGACGTCGCCGCCCGCGGCGTGCACGTCGACGAGGTCGAGCTGGTCGTCCACGTCGACCCGCCCGCTGAGCACAAGGCCTACCTCCACCGCTCGGGCCGGACCGCCCGCGCCGGAAGCAGCGGCGACGTGGCGACCGTGATGCTGCCCGACCAGGCGGGCGACGTGCGGAGCCTGCTGCGTGCCGCCGCCATCACGGCGAGCCCGCAGCGTGTGACCGCGGACTCCCCTGCCGTGACGTCGCTCGTCGGTGAGCGCGCCCCGCGCGTGGCGCCGGCGCCCGCGCCGAAGGGCGGGGCGAGCGGGAACGGTGGCTCCGACATCGGCGGTCGTGGTGGCCGCGGAGGACGTGGAGGCCGCAATGGGAACGGAAGCGGTCGCGACGCCGCAGGCCGCGACAACGTAAGCCGTAACGGTGGAGGCCGCAACACTGGTGGCCGTGATGACGCAGGTCGCAACGGCGGAGGCCGCAACGCTGGCGGCCACTCGACTGCAGGCCGCGACGCGTCGGGCGGCCACGACAACGCGCGCGGCGACGGCTCGTCGCACCGTCGCGGTCGTGGTCGGGCCCAGTCCGACCCTCGCCCCGTGACCGGTGAGCGTGCTGCCGGTGCTGCACGCACCGGAGGCAGTGGCGGCACCGGCGGCGCTCCGCGCACCGGCCTCCGCGTCGGCGACCTTGTCAGCGGCAGCACCAGCCGAGGACGCGGCACCCGCCGCGCCCGCGGCTGACTCCGGCAGGGCCTGGTGCCAACGGAGGAGATCCGCGACGACACGCCCGCAAGAGACAGCTAACGGAGGAGATCGGGCTCGGAAACGGCCCGAACTCCTCCGGTAGCCCCCACCGATCTGGATGGCCGTGGGTGGCCAACGGAGGAGATCAGGCTTGGCGACGGCCAGAACTCCTCCGGTAGCTGCCGCCAGCGCAGGTAGCGTCAGCGAACTCCTCCGGTGCCGACGACAGCGAGCGCGATGCCGTCGATCAGCAGACGGAAGCTGCGGTCGAGGTCGTCGGGGAGGCCGAAGCCTCCGCCGAGCTCCAGTGTGATGAAGCCGTGGAGGGCGCTGCGCAGCATCCGGATGGCGTCCACGGTGGCGTCGTCGGGCAGGCCGAAGCCGCGGAGGACGGCGGTCAGGACGGCGATGGTCTCCTCCGCGCGGGCGGCGAGCTCGGCGTCGGCGGCGGAGCCGAGGTCGGGGGCGATCTGCGTCGCCGCGTAACGGCCCGGGTGCCGGTGGGCGTACGCCCGAACGGCGTCCGCAGCCGAGTGGATGGCCTCCGGGCCGGAGCGGCCGATGGTCGCTTCCGCCAGTACGCGCGTCAGCTCGGCCACGCAGTCGGTGGCGACCAGGCGTCGCAGGTCGTCGAGGGAGGCCACGTGCTTGTACAGGCTCGGCACGGCGACACCGGCACGGGAGGCGACGGCGGCGAGCGTCAATCGGTCGAGCCCGGTCACGCCCCCGTCGTCGACGACGAGCAGCGCCACCGAGGTGACCGCCGAACGGGTCAGCCCGGCCCTAGGCACGCGGCAGACCCCAATCGCCACCTGCGGCGGCCTGCAGCTCGCGCAGGAAGGCCAGCGTCGCCGGAACGGTCACGTCGGGCCTCTGGGCCTGCGGGTAGTGGCCCGATTCGGGGACGCGCACAACCTGGAAGCCGAGCGACTCGATCCAGTCGGCCTCGGCGGCGGGGTCTTTGTAGTCCGGGTCCAAGGCGCCGACGAAGGCGAGCATCGGGGCCTCCACCTCGGGCAGTCGCGGCTCGACGACCGAGTGCGTCAGGGCGAGCGTGAGGTGCCGGAAGGAGCGCAGGCGGCCCGGCTCCTTCATGTTGCGCTTGAGGTCGGCCGCGTGCTCCTTCAGCCACGGGGCGGTGCGGCCCTTGTTGATGGACCGGTAATAGCCGGCCCAGACCGACGCGCCCCAGGGACCGGTGAACAGCACCCGGTACATCCCATGGACGGACGCGACCGCGAGGCGGCTCATCGCCGGGTCGCGCAGCAGGGGGCCGAAGAGCACGAGGCCGGCGACGGCGTCGGGGCGTTCGGCGGCCGCCCAGGCCGCGGCGGCCGCTCCCATGGAGTTGCCGAGGACGACGGCGCGGCCGCCCAGTTCGTCGATGAGGGCGAGGAGGTCGCGGCCGGTGGCGATGTCGCCGAACTCGGTGAAGGTGGTGTCGGAGTCGCCGTGCGCCCGCAGGTCGGTGACGGCGACGCGGTAGCCGGCCTCCAGCAGCGGGCCGACGAGCTCGCGGTACGTCGAGCGGAGGTCGCCCATCCCGGGGACGGCGACCACGAGAGGGCCAGTGCCCTTGACGGTGTAGCTGATGCGTCCCTCGGGGCGCTGCAGGTACCGGACCTGCGAGGCGATGGAAGTGTTCATAGCCGCAAAGCTAATACCATTAGCCAAGAAGAGCAAGCAAATTCTTCACGACCACCAGCAGACTGCTCAGACCAGCTTGCCCACCGACGCCATCGCCGCCTTGACGAGCGCGCCCCGACCGCCCTCCAGCTCTTCGAACACCGTCGGCGAGACGGCCTCGTCCGGCGTCATCCAGGTGATCTCGAGGGCATCCTGCCGGGGCTCGCAGGTGCCGGTGACCGGCACGACGTAGGCGAGCGAGACGGCGTGCTGGCGTTCGTCGGTGAACGGGGAGACGCCGGGCAGCGGGAAGTACTCGGCCACCTGGAACGGAACGGGGCTCGCCGGCAGGAGTGGGAACGCCATCGGCCCGAGGTCTTTCTCGAGGTGGCGGAACAGCGCCTCCCGCAGCGTCTCGCCGTACATGACCCGGCCGGAGACCACCGTGCGCGTGATCTCGCCGACCGCGTTGGCGCGCAACAGCACACCCACCTCGGTCACCTGGCCGAGACCGTCGACCCGCACGGGCACGGCCTCCACGTACAGCAGCGGAAGGCGTCGCCGGATCTGCTCCAGCTCGATGTCGCTCAGCCAGGCGGGACCGGGCCGGACGCCGTCGCCGTCGAGCGGGTCGGGAGTCGGGTCCGGGTCGGGGGTGCGCACGCTCATGCACCGATCCTACGGATGCCGAAGCCGCTGTCCACGCAGGCAGACGGATCTGCGGACTGCGCCGCGATCTGGGGACTGTGGAGGACAACCGGATAGTGCACACAATGGAACATGCCGTTCCCCGCCCCCGAGCTCCACCTCGACCATGACGCCGTGCTCTGGTCCGCGGGCGAGGCCGACCGGGTCGGCCGGCCCCGGCTGATCCTCCTGCACGGCTACGCGTCCGACGAGGCCGATCTCTTCGGAATCTCGGCCTATCTGCCGCTGGAGCCGGTCATCGCGTCGCTGCGCGCGCCGATCCCCGAGGGTCCGGGCTTCGCGTGGTTCTCCCGGTTCACGAACGTCTCGGGCGACCCGCTCGCGGCCAACGCCGACGCGGCGGCTCGCGCCGTCCTCGACTGGATCGACGAGCAGCCCGAGGTGCCGACCGGCCTCCTCGGCTTCTCGCAGGGCGGTGCGCTCGCCGTGCAGCTGATGCGCCTGGCCCCCGAGCGCTTCGATTTCGCCGTGATGCTGTCGGGCTACGTCGTGCAGGGCTCGCCGGAAGGCGATGCCGCGCTCGCGGAGCGAATGCCGCCGGTGTTCTGGGGTCGCGGGACGCACGACGACACCATCCCGGCCGCCTCCATCGGCCGTGCCGAGCAGTGGCTGCCCGCGCACACCAGCCTCGACGCCCGCATCTACGAGGGCCTCGCGCACGGCATCTCGCCGCTAGAGCTGGGCGACATCTGGTCGTTCATCCGAGCGCACCTCCCGCGCCACGCCTGAACCGGCCGCCACGCAGCGGCGGCCCCTTGGCCCGTGTCGGTGGCCGGGAGCAGGATGGAGACGATGAGCGACGTGCTCGACCGGTTCTCCCCCGCGACCCGCGAGTGGTTCCGCGGGGCCTTCGCCGCGCCGACGGACGCGCAGGCCGGCGCGTGGGAGGCCATCTCGCACGGCAGGCACGCCCTCGTCGTCGCGCCGACCGGGTCGGGCAAGACGCTCGCGTCGTTCCTCTGGGCGATCGACCGGCTCGCGAGCCGCGAGACCGCTCCGGACGACCGAACCGGCACCCGGGTCCTGTACATCTCGCCGCTCAAGGCGCTCGGCGTCGACGTCGAGCGCAACCTCCGAGCGCCGCTGGTCGGCGTCACCCAGACCGCGCGGCGGCTCGGCGCCGAGCCGTCCGCACGTCACGGTCGGCGTGCGCTCGGGCGACACGTCGTCGGCCGACCGCCGGGCGCTCGTCAGCCTCGCCGCCGGACATCCTGATCACGACGCCCGAGTCGCTGTTCCTGATGCTCACCTCGCAGGCCCGCGAGACGCTCGCGAGCGTCGAGACGGTGATCGTCGACGAGGTGCACGCCGTCGCCGCCACCAAGCGCGGCGCGCACCTCGCGCTCTCGCTCGAGCGGCTCGACGCGCTGCTGCCGAAGCCCGCGCAGCGCATCGGGCTCTCGGCGACGGTGCGGCCGGCGGAGGAGGTGGCGCGCTTCCTCGGCGGCAGCGCCCCGGTGACGATCGTCGCCCCGCCGTCGGGCAAGACGCTTCGACCTGCGCGTCGTCGTGCCCGTCGACGACATGAGCGAGCTCGGCACCTCGACGTTCGCGAGCGGCAACGACGACGGCTCCGCACCGCAGGCCGGCTCGATCTGGCCGCACGTCGAGGAGGCGATCGTCGACCTCGTGCTCGAGCACCGCTCGACCATCGTGTTCGCGAACTCGCGGCGGCTCGCCGAGCGGCTGACCGCGCGGCTCAACGAGATCTACGAGGAGCGGGTGCTGGCCGAGGCGAGGCCGGTGTGGCCACGCCGGCGCGCCCGTCCCGGCCGAGCTCATGGGCGGCATCCGGCCAGACCGAGCGGCTCGGCCGCCGTCGCCGACCCGGAGTCGCTCGTGCTCGCCCGCGCCCACCACGGCTCGGTCAGCAAGGAGCAGCGCGGCGCTCATCGAAGACGACCTCAAGTCCGGCCGCCTGCGCTGCGTCGTCGCGACCTCCAGCCTCGAGCTCGGCATCGACATGGGCGCGGTCGACCTGGTGGTGCAGGTCGAGTCGCCGCCGTCGGTCGCGAGCGGGCTGCAGCGCGTCGGCCGCGCCGGCCACCAGGTCGGCGAGGTCTCGCGCGGGCGTGCTGTTCCCCAAGCACCGCGCCGACCTCATCCACTCGGCGGTCGCGACCGAGCGGATGGTCGGCGGCCTGATCGAGACGCTGCGCGATGCCGACCGAACCCGCTCGACATCCTCGCCCAGCAGACCGTCGCGGCGACGTCGCGCTCGAGCCGCTCGACGCCGACGACTGGTTCGACACGGTGCGCCGGAGCGCGCCGTTCGCGACACTGCCGCGCAGCGCCTACGACGCCACGCTCGACCTGCTCGCCGGCCGCTACCCGTCCGACGAGTTCGCCGAGCTGCGCCCGCGCATCGTCTGGGATCGCGACGCCGGCACCATCACCGGGCGCCCGGGCGCGCAGCGGCTCGCGGTGACGAGCGGCGGCACCATCCCCGACCGCGGGCTGTTCGGCGTCTTCATGGTCGGGCGAGCAGGGCCGCGCCGCGTCGGCGAGCTCGACGAGGAGATGGTCTACGAGTCGCGCGTCGGCGACGTCTTCGCGCTCGGCGCGACCAGCTGGCGCATCGAGGAGATCACCCACGACCGCGTGCTCGTGACGCCCGCGTTCGGGCGAGCCGGGGCGGCGTGCCGTTCTGGAAGGGCGACGGCCTCGGGCGGCCCGCCGAGCTGGGCGCGCGCCGATCGGCGCCTTCATGCGCGAGCTGGCTCGGCCTCCGCGACGCCGACGCCGAACTGCGCTGCGTCGAGGCCGGGCCTCGACGCCTGCGCCGACGGCCAACCTGCTGGCGCTTCCTCGCGCGAGCAGAAGCAGGCGACCGGCGCACGTCCCGACCGACACGCACGCTCGTGGTCGAGCGCTTCCGCGACGAGCTCGGCGACTGGCGAGTCGTGCTGCATTCCCCGTACGGCATGCAGGTGCACTCGCCGTGGGCGCTGGCCGTGCACGGCGCGCGTCGCGCGAGCGCTACGGCATCGACGGCCGGCGCGATGGCGGCCGACGACGGCATCATCGTGCGCATTCCCGACACGGACGCCGAGCCTCCCGGCGCCGAGCTGTTCGTCTTCGAGCCGGACGAGCTCGACGAGCTCGTGACCGACGGAGGTCGGCGGCTCCGCGCTGTTCGCGTCGCGGTTCCGGGAGTGCGCGGCCCGCGCGCTGCTGCTGCCCACGCTACAACCCGGGCAAGCGCTCGCCGCTCTGGCAGCAGCGCCAGAAGGCGTCGCAGCTGCTCGACGTCGCGCGCAAGTACCCGAGCTTCCCGATCATCCTCGAGACGGTGCGCGAGGTGCTGCAAGACGTCTACGACCTGCCCGCGCTCGACGCGGTGACGCAGCAGCATCGCGCAGCGCCGCATCCGCGATCGTCGAGGCCGAGACCGAGACGGCGTCGCCGTTCGCGCGCTCGCTGCTGTTCGGCTATGTCGCCGCGTTCATGTACGAGGGCGACACCCCGCTCGCCGAGCGGCGGGCGGCCGCCCTGTCGCTCGACGCCGGGCTGCTCGCCGAGCTGCTCGGCCGCGCCGAGCTGCGCGAGCTGCTCGACCCGACGGTCATCGAACAGGTCGAACTGCGAACTGCAGCGACTCGACGCCCGACCGGCGGGTGCGAGGGACGTCGAGGGCGTCGTCGACCTGCTGCGGCTGCTCGGCCCGCTCACGGTCGCGCAGGTCGCCGAGCGGTTGCAGGGCGCGGCGGACGCCGAGCCAGGCACCGACGCAGAGGCCGACGACGCCCCGCCCCCGCAGGCGACCCTCGAGCTGCGGCGCCACCTCGCCACGCTGGTCGACGCCAAGCGCGCGCTGCGCGGTCACGTATCGCCGGCATCGAGCGCTACGCCGCGATCGAAGACGCCAGCCGCCTCCGCGACGCGCTCGGCGTCCCGCTGCCGATCGGCGTGCCAGTCGCGTTCATCGAGCCGGTCGACGACCCGCTCGGCGACCTCGTCGAGCCGCTTCGCCCGCACCCACGGGCCGTTCGCGGCGGCCGAGCTCGCCGCGACGTTCGGTCTCGGCGTCGCGATCGTGCACGACGCGCTTCGGCGCCTCTCGCACGACGGCCGCGTCGTCGAGGGCGAGTTCCGCCCGCACGCGCACGGGTCGCGAGTGGTGCGACGCCGAGGTGCTGCGCCGGCTGCGCCGCATGTCGCTCGCCGCTCTCCGCCACGAGGTCGAGCCCGTCGAGACCGCGACGTTCGCGCGGTTCCTCCCGGCGACTGGCAGCACTCTGCGGCGCGCACGCTGCGCGGGCGTGGACGCGGTCGCGTCGGTCATCGACCAGCTCGCGGGCGTCGCGCATCCCGGCCTCGGCCTGGGAGTCGCTGGTCCTGCCCGGCCGCGTCGCCGACTACAGCCCCGCGATGCTCGACGAGCTCACCGCCACCGGCGAGGTGATCTGGTCGGGCGACGGCGCGCTGCCCGGCAACGACGGCTGGATCAGCCTGCACCTCGCCGATTCGGCGCCGCTCACGCTCGCGCCGCCGGCCGACGCGAGCCCGACGAGCTGCAGCGCGGGCATCCTGGCGGCGCTCGCCCGCGGCGGCGCCTACTTCTTCCGCCAGCTGTCCGACACCCTCGGCTCCGAGCGCGGCGAGGCGATCGACGACACCGGAGCTCGTGACCGCGCTCTGGGATCTGGTCTGGGCTGGGCTCGTCACCAACGACACGCTCGCGCCGCTGCGCACCTTCACCGGCGCGGGCGGGCGCGCGCACAAGCGGCCGCGAGCAGCCGACCCGATCGCGGATGTACCGCGGGCGCGTCGGCGCCGCACGCCGTCGGCGATGGTCACCCGGATGGGCCCGCCGACCGTGGCCGGACGCTGGTCGCTGCTTCCCGAACGCGATCTCGACTCCACTGTGCGCGCGCACGGTCAGGCCGAGACGCTGCTCGACCGCTACGGCGTCGTGACCCGCGGCTCGGTGATGAACGAGGGCACGCCCGGCGGTTTCGCGCTCGCCTACAAGGTGCTCAGCGGCTTCGAGGACACCGGGCGGGCGCGCCGCGGCTACTTCGTCGAAACGCTCGGCGCCGCCCAGTTCGCCAGCGGTCCGACAGTCGACCGCCTCCGCACGTTCGCGCGCGACCACACGCAGCCCCGACCGTTCGAGGCGCTCGCGCTCGCGGCCACCGACCCGGCCAATCCGTACGGCGCGGCGTTGCCCTGGCCGTCCGTGCCGGCGACGACCGGTGGCGTGGAGGGCGGCACCGGGCACCGTCCCGGCCGCAAGGCGGGTGCTCTGGTCGTGCTCGTCGACGGCGAGCTCACTCTGTACGTGGAGCGCGGCGGCAAGAGCCTGCTGTGCTTCCTCGACCAGGAGGGCGAGGCCGGGCGGCCGGCGCTGCTCGCAGCCTCCCGCGCCCTCGCGGCCCTGGTGACCTCCCGTCGGGTCGACAAGCTCGCGATCGAGACCGTCAACGGTGCCGCGGTTCTGGGCTCGCGGCTCGGCGAGGCGCTCGGCGAGGCCGGGTTCCTGCCGACGCCGCGCGGACTGCGGCTGCGCGGGTGACGGCCGGATGCCCGAAGGCGACACCGTCTACCAGACCGCCGCGCGCCTGCGCCGGGCACTGGAGGGGCGCGTGCTCACGCAGACCGACTTCCGCGTGCCCGCGTACGCGACGGTCGACCTCAGCGGACAGCGTGTCGATGAGGTCGTCAGCCGCGGCAAGCACCTGCTGATCCGCGTCGGCGACCACAGCATCCACAGCCATCTCAGGATGGAGGGCTCGTGGGAGGTCTACCCGCGCGGCGGTCGCTGGCGGCATCCAGCCTTCCAGGCGCGAGCGGTGCTGCGGACGGCCGAGATGCAGGCGGTCGGGTTCCTGCTCGGCGTGCTGGAGGTGGTGCCGCGGTCGCAGGAGGACACGGTCGTCGGGCACCTCGGCCCCGACCTGCTCGGGCCGGACTGGGACGCCGCCGAGGCCGTGCGCCGCGTGGAGGCGCACCCCGAGATACCGATCGGGGTCGCCCTGCTCGACCAGCGAAACCTGGCCGGCATCGGCAACGTCTACGCGAACGAGCTCTGCTTCGTGCGCGGGATGCTACCGACGCGGTCGGTGGGCGAGGCCGACGTTCCCGCCGCGGTCGAGCTGGCACGCCGCATGCTGGTCGCCAACCGCGACCGCGCCGTCCGCGTCACGACCGGCGACACCCGCCGCGGCCGGAACACCTGGGTGTACGGCCGCGACGGCCGCCCGTGCCACCGCTGCGGCACGCTCATCCGCCGCTCGGAGCTCGGCCGCACCGCGCCGGAGGAGCGGGTTACCTACTTCTGCCCCGTCTGCCAGGCCTGAAGGGGCGCGCTCTGCCCGCCCTCTAAAGAGTGTGCTCGTGCACTAGGTTGTTATTGATAGCTAAGATATAAAACTATCACACCAGAATACTAGCTGTTCATAGGAGAACCGCATGAAATCCCTTGCCAAAGCGCTGGCAATCACCGCAACCACAGCGGCACTGATCACACTGGGAGCAACCGCTGCCCAGGCAACGACCGCGTATCCTTCCGAGGGCGGCACCTGGAACTACGGCGTGAGCGGAAAGTACACCACTTCTGACTACCTCCACAACACGCGCACGCACAAGTCAACGGCGGTTGGGAATAACACGGTTATCTCCGCCTGGACTTCGCCGGGTGTCTGGTCTAAGGCTCAAGCCATCTCGGCTGTCGGGGGCAACAAGGCCTACTACGACGTGAAGTAGTTATCGAGTGGTGTCGCGTCGCTGGCGGCGACACCACTCCCTGGTATTTCAATCCGAAAGCGGCGTCAATTGCGTAAGCCCACATTCATTCTCCCTCTGACCGCGGCGGTGATCATTGCGTTAGCTGGATGCACCAGTTCGGCCGAGCAACCCGCACCCGCGGATGGGCAAGCACCAACATCATGGTCAGAAGAAATGCACCAAGAGTACGAGAAGGCGACCTCAGCTGACATCGAAGAGGCACTACGCGACGGAAAAATTTCCGACCAAGAGTATTCAGAGATGAAACAGCGTTACACCGCGTGCCTGGAAGCGACCGGCACCACTGTAACGAAGTACGACTTCGACGGGGCTGTGCTAGACCCGCCCTCTTCTCTGACGAGTGATCAAGCTCACAACGTTGAGACAAAATGCTCTGATCAGTCCGGAGAATATCCCATCGCGTACTTCTACGTGCAGATGCGGGCCAATCCTTCGCACAAAGATATGGCTCAAGCAGTCGTCGACTGCTTCAAACGCAAAGGCTTGGTCGGCCCGAACTACGGGCTCAAGGACTACCAAGCCGGAGATCTACCGTCATCCGACCAACAGGCAGTCAACTCGTGCAGCACCGACCCTGACGGGCGCCTCGGTGGCTAAGCGATCTCGCTTGAATCTGGTCGGCTGGATGGCAACGCTCGTTGCTGCTGCTACATGCGCCGGGGCAGCAGTTGCGGCGGCAACGCTCACCAATACGCCTAAGGATTTGAATACAGCCCCGCGAACCAGTGAGATTGCGGTCGGGCAGGATCATTTCGATGATGCACGCAACGTGCAGTTGTACGTGTCGAACGCAGCGCCCACACAACTGTTTGCGCCCGCCGCTGGAAAGGTAACGACCTTTCCATGCGCACAAGGAACAACCGTCATTTCGGGCGGAACGCCGCTCGCATTGGACGGGGTTCCCAAGTTGGCGTTGGCAACCGCTACTCCCCTTTGGCGGGACCTATCTCTAGAAACGCGGGGCGACGATGTCCGATCGTTCCAGAACGAACTGGCCCGACTTGGGTTCTCACTCAATACAGACGGAGTGATGGGGCAAAATACTCTCAACGCCGCCAAGGTTGCCTTGGCGCGTATTGGCATAACGCAGGAGTTAAGCGTCATTCCTGCCGCATCTATTGTCTGGATTCCAGCGGCGACAGTTACGGTGGCAGCTTGCGACACTTCTGTTGGAGCTGATGTGCAACAGGGAGCCGCACTTGCATCCTTCACCAGCGTGTCTCCGAACGTCTCGATTGTCGACCAGCCAATGGATCTTCTCCCCGGCGATCGGATCGTGAAAGTTGGGGACACTCAGTTTCAGGTCGATTCGAGTGGTGACGTTCATGTCCAAGATGTCAGCGTGCTAGGTGTGGGCACCACACCAAATTCGTCCGATTCGAATGCAAAACTCATCGACGCTCAGATCGTGCTTGCAGACCCAGTCACTGTTTCAGTGGTCCCACCGAGCGCCGTCTATGACGTGCAAGGAGCAGACGGCTGTGTCTCATCCAAAGGGGTTGGGTACCATGTCCACATCCTTGGCTCTCAACTCGGTGAGACCCTAGTCAATTTCACTGACGGAAAAACACCGAAGCATGTGGACACGCCAGCGAATCGTTCTCCATCATGCACGTAGTTCTCTCCGACGTTGGCCACAAGTTCGAGAGAGGTCCGTGGCTCTTTCGAAATCTCAACGAAGAGCTAACATCAGGACACGTCTATTCGCTGATCGGCCCGTCAGG
Source organism: uncultured Actinomycetota bacterium (assembly GCA_963734315.1). Taxonomy (GTDB): domain Bacteria; phylum Actinomycetota; class Actinomycetes; order Actinomycetales; family Microbacteriaceae; genus Leifsonia. The sequence goes on from CAVTGP010000012.1 coordinate 318,590, forward strand.
AACCGGAAAAAGCACGCTTCTCGCCTTGCTTGCTCAATGGCTCACGCCGACAGAGGGCACGATCACCCTCCCCGAGCAGCTACGTGTCAGCTGGGTGTTCCAGAATCCACATGGCACTCCTCATCGGTCGGCACGCGACCATGTGGCGCTTCCCTACCTCGCAAAGGGGCAGTCTCCTCGGGAGGCGGACATCAACGCTGACTGCATGCTCGACAACTTTGGACTACTTCCTCTAGCACGCAGACCGTTCCACGAGCTGTCCGGTGGCGAGGCACAACGACTGATGCTTGCCCGGGGGCTCGCTTCCAGTCCGGATCTGTTTCTCATCGACGAACCGACGGCTCAATTAGACCGAGAAACAGCAGCCACCGTCAACGCATCCATTCGCGCCATCGCTGCTACCGAGACGATAGCAGTTGTAGCGACTCATGACCTCGACACCCGCGACGCTTGTACTGCCCACCTGCGCTTGAACGGTAATCACCCTGACGAGGCTGAAGCGTGAGAGTCGACGCGATACTCCGTGAGGCGTGGCGGAATATCGCAACGGGAACAGCACGCACGCGTGGCTTGGCACTGTCGGCAGTCGTTGTAGTCGTTCTCGTCGTCGGTTCTGATATTTTCTCAATACATCAACTATTGGAGCGCGCTCGGGAATACCGCCAAAGCGGAGCCTCTGTTTCGATCCTGATGGCAGAGGGCCGTGTGGACGACAAACGTTGCGATCGCCTTTCTGAAATTCCGGGTGTGCGGGCATCGGGAGCCATACGGACGACGGCAGTCCAGATCAAACCAACAGTCTTACCGCGCGCACCCATACCTGTTCGCGATGCTTCACCAGGATTCGCAGATGTAGTGGGGGCAAACCCAAACGGGGCCGGAGTACTTCTGGGCCCCGAGGCCTCCGAAGCGCTCGGGTTAGATGGCCAAAGACTCATCGCAACTCCTTCGACGAACATTCGAGTTGCCGGCACCTACGCCTACCCCGACGATGGAAGAAGGCCGGGATACTCGTATGCAGCTATCGCCATCACAAACTCAACAGAACCCTTCGATGAGTGCTGGATAGATACGTGGCCCGCAAAAGACATGACAACAGCTCTACTTTCGACGATTTACGTATCGAGCGATACATCCAGACAACCCACAATTTCCCAATTGAATCCGGTCTATGGGGAATCGTTTGACGGCAACGCGCAGTTCCAGCAGAGGATTACGCGCTTTGCAGGCGCTTGCGCAGCGATTGGAGGAGTAGCGCTGGGGCTCATTAGTGTGCGCACCAGGCGGCTACCCCTCGCATCCGCACTCCATGCGGGTGTACCCCAGGGGGCACTATTAGCAATCACGACCCTCGAGACGTTGGCATGGACCGCTGTTTCGGCAACTCTCGTGGTTCCGATAACGATCTTGATTTCAGAAACCCTAGGCGAAGGCACCACGCTAGTGCCGAACCTTTCCGCTGCATTCCCATTTTGGATCGGTGCCTTCGCTGGCGCTTGGCTCGGCGTTGCCACCATTAGGGAGCATCACCTGTTTAACTACTTCAAAACACGTTGATATCGCGCCCGCAACGGATCAGCATGCCGAACTGACTCGCCCCGGCGTGTCTGGAGGGGACTGTCCGTTTAACGGTGTGTGGGGTCTGGCGGTTTCATTAGTGAGTGGTTCTTTCGAACCGGTTCGCGAAGGTGACAGTGACGATTGATGCAGTTAAGACTTCACGGCCCTCGCGATCCTGATGGCGCTCAACGCGCACGGCGAGAACCTCGACTCCCCGACCGTGCTGTGGACGCTTGTCATCTCGGTGCTGGCGTGCTCCTCGCCGGACTCGCCTCCGACCTCGTCTCGCACATGATCGTGCACGACACGCTGCTGTCGGCCCGCGAGTTCCGCCACATGCTGGCGGTCGCCTCCCGCGCACTGACCGTGATCGCCGTCCCGGTGACCGATCGTGCTGGGTCTCGCCTACTTCGGCGTGATGCAGGCGCGCACAGCCGTCGTCGTCGCGATCTCGGCCCTGATCGCCTCCCTCGCCGTTGTCGCCCGGATCGCCGTCGCGCGCACGGGCCTGGCGGGGTGGAAGCAGTTGATCGTGCTCGTCGGCATCGCGCTCCTCGGTGTGGTGGTCGCCTTCCTGGAGCAGCTCGCCCACTGACGGCCGACCCGTGCCAGACGGTTCAGCCCATGCAAGGATGGCGTATGCCGACCCTGCGCACCCGACCTGACCCGCGCAAGCTCACTGCGGCCGAGGACGAACTCTTCCACGCGTTCTACCTGATGAGGCGGGGATTCGACCACACCCTGGACGCACAGCTTCAGCATGACGACGGCATCTCGATCTCCGAGCTCGAGGTGCTCATGGCCCTCGTGCGCTCCCCCGGGCGCCGCGTCCGGGTGCGCGATCTGGTCACGCTGACGGGCTGGGAGAAGAGCCGGGTGTCGCACCAGGTCACCCGCATGGAGGCACGCGGTCTCGTGGAGCGCGAGGACTGCGCCGAGGATCGCAGGGCGAGTTGGATCCGGCTGAGCCGCGACGGCCGCCGGGTGGTGGTGCGCGCGCTCCCCCGGCACACCGCGACGATCCGACGCATCCTCTTCGACGCCCTCAGCAGCGGCCAGCAGGACGAGCTGCTGGCGATCTCACGCCGGATGATCGAGGCGATGGACGAGGAGGGCGTCGAGCCCGATCTGCCGACGCACCCGGCCTGACCACCCACTCCGATCTCTGAGGGTTCTCGCAGCCGCGCTGAACCCGTTCCCGTGAGCTCGCTGGGAACTGCTCCCGGATCCCCTGGCCATTCCCGGCAACACCGCCGGAAACCAGCCGGTTCGCAGGCCGCACACTTTAGCGTTCTTGTGTGCGACGCCCGAACTTCCCCTCTGGAGACGACTCCGCCGACGGCCGCGACCGCCCCGAGCCGCCGACCGAGGTCTTCGGGCGCGTGCCCGCAGCCGACCCGCGCCGGCCGGTACGGGCGACGCGGCCGGCGGCCGGCGTGCCGTCGGGACGCGGAGCCACGGCCGCGGGAGCTGTCGGCACAGGAGCCGCCGCGGGGGCGGCGCATGGCTCGGGGAGCGCCGCAGGAGCCGACCAGAACGACCCCTCCTTCGACCTGTTCGGGCTCTCCGGTTCGCCGGCTCCGGCGCGCAGCGACGGCGGCTTCGGCGACGACGGCAGCGGAGACGGCACGGGTGGCGGCAGCGGCAGCGGCCGTGGGGGTCGCGGCGGGAAGGGTCCGCGCAAGCACCGCCGCGCCAAGCGCATCATCGCCTGGACCGCCGGCACGCTCGCCGTGCTGCTCGTCGTCGTCGGCGGCTACGCGGCCTACAGCTACTTCCGCTTCGTCGGCGGTGTGAGCCACGTCGACGTGATCGCGTCCCCGGGCAACGGGAAGACGCAGAACATCCTGCTGGTGGGCGACGATCATCGGCCCGACAACGCCACCCAGGAGCAGCTGAACCAGCTGAGCACCACCCAGGACGGCGGCGGCACCAACACGGACACGATGATGATCCTGCACATCCCGGCCAACGGGAAGTCCGCGACGCTCATCTCCCTCCCTCGGGACTCGTGGGTGAACGTGCCGGGCCACGGCATGAACAAGCTGAACTCGGCGTTCTCGCTCGGTGGCGGCGGGAGCGACCCGACCAACGGCGCCAAGCTGCTGATCCAGACGGTGCAGGACCTCACCGGACTGACGATCGACCACTACGTGCGCGTCTCGCTGCTCGGCTTCTACACGATCGCGCAGGCGCTCGGGCCGGTGGAGGTGTGTCTCAACGACGCCGTGAACGACCCGTACTCGGGCGCGGTCTTCCCGGCGGGCGTCTCGACGCTCGACGCGAAGCAGGCACTGTCGTTCGTGCGTCAGCGCCACGGCCTCCCCCGCGGCGACCTCGACCGCGTGGTGCGCCAGCAGTACTTCCTGTCGGTGGAGGCGCACAAGTTCCTGTCGGCGGGCACCCTCCTCAACCCGGGCAAGCTGACCGCGACACTGGATGCCGTGAGCGGTTCGCTCGAGACCGACCCCGGCCTGAACTTCCTGCAGCTCGCCGGGCAGCTGCAGGGGCTCACCGGCGGCAAGATCAAGTCGGCGACCATCCCGATCTCGGGCACACCGACGATCACGGTCGACGGCGAGGACCTGTCGGTCGTGCAGGTGGACACCGCGGCCATGCCGGCGTTCATCCAGAGCCTCGAAGGCCTACCGTCGGCATACGACAGCGCGACGGCGGCGAAGCCTGCGGACACGACGGTGACTGTGCTGAACGGCGGCAGCCAGAACGGCGCCGCGGGCACGGCGACGCAGACGTTCACCGCTGCCGGGTTCACGACCGGCGCACCGGGCGACGCCGACACCACCGCCACGACGACCATCCAGTACCCGAAGGGTCAGGAGCCCCAGGCCAAGGCCGTCGCCGCGCTGCTTCCGGGCGCAGCGGTGCAGGAGACCAGCAGCGTCACGGGCGTCACAGTCGTGCTCGGCGACGACGGGCTGATGCCCGCCGTTCCGGGTGCCGCAGGCCCCGGCAGCAGTGCTTCCACCGCACCCGCCCCGTCGCCCGCGCCGACCGGCGTCGGCACCAACTACGATTCGAAGGTCTGCATCAACTGATCCGGCCGCCGCCGAGCGGGCGGATCATCTCCCCACTCGACGGTTTTCGGCTGATTTCGTGCCGCCTCGACGGGGGACACGGGCTCAGTCGAACAGGCGGCGGAAGACGTTCGTGTCGGCGAGGTCGATGAGCTCGTCGCCGCGGCCGGACATGATGGTGTGCAGCGCGTAGAGCGCGAAGCCCTTGACCTGCTCGGCGGTGATCGCCGGCGGGATGCTGAGCTCCTGACGCGCGGTGACAACGTCGATCCGAGCGGGACCGTCGTGAGCGAACGCCGTGCGCAGGGCGCTCTCGAGTTCGTCGGGCTTCTCCACCCGCTGGCCGCGGATACCGATCGCCTGGTACGACGCGCGCGAAGTCCGGGTTCTCGAGGCCGGTGCCGAAGTTGACGAAGCCCGCGGCCTTCATCTCCACCTCCACGAAGTTGAGAGAGGAGTTGTTGAAGACCACGATCTTGACCGGGAGGGCGTCCTGCACCAGCGTGAGCAGCTCGCCGAACAGCATCGCGAGTCCGCCGTCGCCGGCGAGGGCGACGACCTGGCGCTCGGGGAACGCGGCCTGGGCGCCGACCGCCTGCGACAGCGCGTTCGCCATGCTCCCGTGGTTGAACGAGCCGATCAACCGGCGCGAGCCGTTCATCCGCAGGTAGCGCGCCGCCCAACCACCGGAGAGCCGACGTCAGGGATGAAGACGGCGTCCTCGCTGGAGAGCTCGCTGATCAGCCGCGCGACGTATTGCCGTTGAGGATGTCGGCCGCGGCGGAGAGCTCGGCGTCCGCCGGCCGGGTCACGCGCGGGCTGTAGCCGATCGGGGCCGAGGGCCGGCGGCCGACGCTGTCGGCGAGGAAGATCTCACCGGGGATGACCACCACCGCGACACCGCGCCGTTCGATGGCCGTGCGCATCGCGATCTCGAGGACCCGCGGGACCTGCTCGGGATGCTGACCAGCTCGGTGTAGACGGCCGCCTCGCGGAACAGGTCCTGCGGGTGCGTCTCCTGGAAGTAGGTGCTGCCGATCTCGGGACCGGGGATCTGCGCGGCGATCGCGAGAACGGGCACGCGACCGCGATTGGCGTCGAAGAGTCCGTTGATGAGGTGGAGGTTGCCCGGGCCGCAGTTGCCGGCGCAGACGGTCAGCTCTCCCGTGAGCGCAGCTTCGGCCGCGGCGGCGAAGGCGGCGGCCTCCTCGTGGCGCACGTGCTCCCGGGAGATGCCGCCGGAGCGGCGCAGCGCATCGGTGAAGCCGTTGAGCGAGTCGCCCGGAACGCCGTAGACCCGCTCGACACCGGCCTCCCGGATGATCTGGACGATGGTGTCGGCGACGGTTGTCATGCGGCGTCCTCCTCGGTCGGCACTCGGGCGACGGTCGGCACTCGGGCGACGGTCGGCACTCGGGCGACGGTCGACACGGCGCGACGGTCGATACAGCTGCGAGAGCCATCCGCTATGCCGGCAGCGTCTGCACGTCCGGATCCGTCATTCGAAAAACACGCACATCACATGCATAGGCGCGTGGCATTAATGTATTCCCGTCATGGTCACCCAATCCCGCGCCCTCGTCACGCGCGACGCCATCCTCCGCGGCGCCGCCGAGGTCTTCGGCGCGCGCGGCTACGGATTGGCCTCCATCGCCGACATCGCGGCCGCGGCCGGGCTCACCAAAGGCTCGCTGTACTTCCACTTCGCCTCGAAGGAGGAGCTGGCGTTCGCGGTGATCGCCGAGCAGCATCGCCGCACCATGGCGGCATCGGCGGCGATCCTCGCCGAAGGACGGCCCGCACTCGAGACGGTGATCCTGCTGAACGGCAGCCTCGCACACCAGCTGCTGGAGGATCCCGTCGTGCAGGCGGGCATCCGCCTGACCACCGACGTCGCCTCGACGGACTACTCGATCGTCGAGCCCTACGAGGACTGGTTCGCCGCGATCGAGGAGCTGATCCGGCGGGCGATCGTCGAGGGAGACGCGGCGGAGAGCGTCGATCCGACGGTTTTCGCGCACTTCCTCTCGCCGGCGTTCACCGGCGTGCAACTGGTGTCGGCGACCCTGACCGCGCGCGCCGACCTGTTGCAGCGGGCGCGGGAGATGTGGACCGTGCTGCTGCCCGGGATCGTGGCGGAGGGGCGGCTCGATGCGCTGCGCAAGCTCCCCGACCTCATCGTGGAGTGAGCCCCGCAGAGTGAGCTCGGAGGCGGCCTGGCACACCGGGGAACCGCCCGACCGACATCCCCCCAGTCGCCGAAGCATGTACGTCGGTCGGGCGCCCACCCCCGCGGCCATAATACATGCATAACCGGCCGATCGGTTTGTCTCGAAGGGCGGACAAGCGCTATCGAGGTGGCAAGCGGACACCGATTCGCGCTGTGACCGTCGGTTAGAATCGCCCGTGGGGGTGCCGCGACAGCGGCAGCGAAGTGGACCACAGGGGAGGTCGTTGATGTCGGCACGCACGAAGCAGAAGAAGCGGGCGTCGATGCGCCTGGTCTACATCGACTTCTGGTCCGCTCTGAAGATGTCGTTCCTGATCAGCCTCGTGCTGGCCGTGGTCATCGTGGTGCTGACCCTGTTGCTCTGGTCGGTTCTCGACAAGCTCGGCCTGGTGGCCTCGATGAGCGGCTTCCTCGAGAGCATCGCCGGCGCGCAGGGCGCCGCGCTCGTGTCCGGCCTGACGTTCGCCAACGTGATGACCTTCACCCTGGTGGTGTCCCTGCTGGAGGTCATCGTCGTCTCCGCCCTCGGCGCGATCGTCGCCGCGCTGTTCAACCTGGCCACCAACGTCGTGGGCGGCTGGAAGGTCACGTTCGGGAGCGACTGAGCGGTCGGTCGCAGCTCGGAGCATCCCGGAGGCGTTCGAGGCCGCCCACCAGGAGGTCGACGCCGAACGCGAAGGCCGCCACCGAGTCCGACTCGTCCAGTGGATCGACGGCCTCCCCCGTCGCGAGAACGCCGATGCTGTCGAACTGCATCCGCTGCTGCTCGTGCGATACGTGGCCGAGCACGAAGTGCAGGAGGGCGGTGGCAGCGCGGCCGGAGGTCTCGGAATCGAAGCCGCCTGATGCCGCTGCCGCGGCCAGTCGGCGCTGGGTCGCAGCATCGCCGAGGCCGAGCGCGAAGGTGCTGGCGACGACCTCCGCACCGTCACGGTAGGCCAGCAGGGCGTCGCGGAGCGCGGCCGCTTCGGCGCGGAGGCGATCGGCCCAGGGGGTGTCGCCCCGTGCCGCGTCGGCTTCCGGGGCCGGCGCACCGGCCCCGCGCGCGACGATGCGGTCGGCAAGCTCGGCCAGCAGCGTCTGCTTGTTGGGGAAGTGCCAGTACAGGGCGCTCGGCTGCACATCGAGGGCGGCGGCGAGGCGGCGCATGGTGAGGTCGGGGAGGCCGTAGTCGTCGAGGATGCGCAGCGCGGTCTCCGCCACGTCGTCGCGGGTGTGCCTGCGGCCGCTTTCGTTTCCCGTCACGTCACCACTATAGTGAACGCTGTTCAGGTGAACACCGTTCAGGTGAAAGACCCTCACTCCCGAAGGACTGGCCGATGACCGACTCCCCCCGCACCCGCCGGTCCCGCACCCGATCGCCCCGCACCCGATCGCTCGACGCGACCGACCTCGCCCGCGTCGCGGTCGCTGCAGCGATCGTCGCCGTGCTCGGCCTCCCTGGCGGCTTCAGCCTGTTCGGCGCCGTGCCGATCACCGCCCAGACCCTCGGCGTGATGCTCGCCGGCGCCCTGCTCGGCCCCTGGCTCGGCGCGCTGTCGATGACGGTGCTGCTCGCCCTCGTGGCGGCGGGCCTCCCCCTGCTGGCGGGCGGTCGCGGCGGCATCGGCGTCTTCGTCGGGCCGTCGGCCGGCTACCTGCTCGGCTGGATCGTCGGCGCGCTCGTGATCGGGCTGATCGTGCACGCGGGAGGCCGCAAGCCGACCACCTGGCGGACTTTCACGGGCGTCGTCGCCGGAGGCATCCTCGTCGTCTACGCGGTCGGCATCCCGGTGCAGAGCCTGGTCACCCGCCTGCCGCTCGCGGAGACGGCGCTCACCAGCCTCGTGTTCGTGCCGGGAGACCTCGCGAAGGCCGTGATCGCCACCGCCGTGGTCACCACGCTCGTGCGCGCCTACCCACGGGCGTTCCGGCGCACCTGGGCGGCGAAGCCCGCGCCGGCGACGGCACCGGAGCGGGACGGCGCACCGGTCGCGTGACCCTGATCGTCCCCCTGCGCGACGACGACCCGGCGCTGCTCGAACGGCTCGCAGCGGCCCGGGCCGCCGGCGACGTGCCGCTCGTGCTCGACGCTCGTCGGCCCGCCGAGCAGCTCCGGGCCGCCGAGGCGACGGCCTCCCTGGCCGACGTCGCCGGCCTCGGCTGGGCGACCCTCACCTCCGGAAGCAGCGGGACGCCGCGCATCGTGCTGCGCACGCAGGCGTCGTGGCAAGAGTCGTTCCCAGCGGTCGGGGAGCTGCTGGGAGCCGGCGCCCCCGGGCACGCCGTCGCGCTGCCCGCGCCGGCCTCCTCGTCGTTGACGCTGTTCTCGCTCGCCCACGCGCTCGGTGGAGGCCCGCGGCCGCTGCTCGGCGACGTCGCGCCGGCGGACTGCTTCCACGGCACACCGGAGGGCCTTCGTCGTGTGCTCGACGCCGGCTCCGCGCCCGGGATCCGGGCCGCGCTGGTCGGCGGCTCCCACCTCGACCCGGCTCTGCGGGCCCGTGCGGAGGTTGCGGACATCCGCGTGACCGCCTACTACGGCGCGGCCGAGCTGTCGTTCGTGGCGGTGGATCACGGCGACGGACTGATCGCGTTCCCCGGAGTGGAGCTGCGCGTGGTCGACGGCGAGCTGTGGGTCCGTTCCCCCTTGGTGGCCTCGGGGTACGCGGGCGCCGGCGGTCCGCTGCGGCGCGAGGGAGCGTGGGCGACGGTCGGCGACCGCGCCGAGCTCGTACCCGCTCCCGGCGGCGGTGAGCGACTGCGGCTGCTCGGGCGCGCCGACGGCGCCATCCTCAGCGCGTCCGCGACGATCGTGCCCGACGAGGTGGAGGCGGCGCTGCGCAGCGTGCCCGGCGTGCGCGACGCCGTGGTGTTCGGCCTCCCGACCGGGCGGGTCGGCGCGCTGGTGGCGGCGCTGATCGAGCCGGAGGACTCCGCCCTCACCCTCTCCGAACTGCGGGCGGCTGCCGCCGAGCGGCTCGCGCCGGCGCACCGGCCGCGGCGCTGGTACCTCGGCGAACTGCCCCGCACCGCGTCCGGCAAGCCTGCACGGGCCGAGGCGGTACGTCGGGTGCTCGATGGGGAGGTGCGTCCGCTTGAACAGTGAAGCCCCCGTCGTGATCGCCGCCCGCCGCACCCCCATCGGCACGCGCGGCCGTGCCCTCGCCGGACTGCGCGTCCACGAGCTCGCCGCCCCCGTGCTGCGCGCGGCCCTCGACGACGCGCGCGCGGCCTCCGGAGCGCCCGTCGGGATCGCCGACGTGCTGCTGGGCAACTGCATGGGGCCGGGCGGCAACCCCGCCCGCCTGGCCGCCCTCGCCGCCGGTCTCGACCCGGCGATCCCCGGGGGAACGGTGGACCGGCAATGCGGAAGCGGGCTCGCCGCCATCCTGGACGCCGCCGCCGCGATCCGCGCAGGCGACCGGAGGGCGCGACTCGCGGGCGGCGCGGAGAGCGCCTCCACCGCACCGGTCCGCTCGATCGACGGCGTTCCCTACGAGCGGGCGCCGTTCGCGCCCGCCGGGTTCGCCGACCCGGATATGGTGCGCGCGGCCGAGGACCTCGCCGCGCACGACGGGATCGGGCGCGCGCGGCTCGACGCCCACGCGGCGCGCAGCCACGCGCGCGCCCGCTCGGCGTACGCTGCCGGCCGCTTCGCCGACGAACTGGTGCCGCTCGGAGGTCTGGACCACGACGACGCGGTCGGCTCCGGAGAACGCGTGCTCTCTCGGCTCCCCGCACTGTTCCCGGGAGGGGCGCTGACCGCGGGCACCTCCACTCGCATCGGCGACGGTGCGGCCGCGGTCGTCGTCGCGTCGGCCGGAACCGCACCAGGGCTCGCGATGCGGGCAGGCACGATCGTGGGCGGCGATCCAGCGCTGCCGGGCCTGGGCGCTGCGTCCGCGATCCTCCGCGCTGTGGAGGCGGCCGGTGCCGATGCGCGGGAGGTCGCCGCCTTCGAGCTCGTCGAGGCGTTCGCATCACAGAGCATCGCCGTGCTACGCCGCATCGGTGTCGCCGACGACGACCCCCGCGTGTGCGCGGACGGCGGCGCTCTCGCCCTCGGCCACCCCTGGGGCGCGAGCGGCGCGGTCGCGGTCGTGCGGCTGTTCAGCCGGCTCGTGCGCGGGGGCGCGCCCACCGGCACGCTCGGTGTCGCTGCGGCGTCCGTCGGCGGCGGGCTCGGCGTCGCCGCGGTGTTCGAGGTGGTGCGGTGAGCGCGCTGCGACTGACCGGCGTGGGCGTCCAGCTCCCCGCCCCGCATCCGGCTCCACCGAGGGGCACGTTGTTGCCCCTTTCGGGACGCGAAAGGGACAACAACGTGCCCCTCGCGGCCGGCTCCGCTGCGGGGATCGAGGTGGCGCGATGAGCGCGTTGCGGTTGGATGGCGTCGGCGTGCGCCTCGGCGAGGTGGACGTCCTCCACGGTGTCGACCTCGACCTCGACGCGCGCACGATCGCGGTGATCGGCGAGAACGGGTCGGGCAAGTCCACGTTCGCGCGGCTGATCGGTGGGCTGGTCGCGGCATCGGCCGGAGAGTTGCGCATCCTCGGGCTCGACCCGGCCCGGCAGGCCGGCGAACTGCGGCGCCGGACGGCGGTCGTGTTCAGCAACCCGGACGCGCAGATCATCATGCCGACCGTGCAGGAGGACGTCGCCTTCTCCCTCCGCCCCGAACGTCACGGCCAGGACGTGACGGCCGCTCGGGTCGGGGAGGCGCTCGACCGTTTCGGCCTCACTGCGCTCGCCGACCGGCCCTCCCACGACCTCTCGGGCGGACAGAAGCAGCTGCTCGCGCTGTGCGGCGCGTTCGTGAGGCGCCCGGAGCTGGTCGTGGCGGACGAGCCGACCGCGTACCTCGACGCCCGCAACGCCCGCCGCGTCGCCGGCCACCTGCTCGAGGACGCCGGCCACCGCCTCGTGCTCGTCACCCACGATCTGACCCTTGCCGCACGCTGCGACGCCGCCGTGCTGTTCGCGGGCGGCACCGTCGAGGCCGTCGGCACGCCGTCGGAGGTCGTCGCCGAGTACGAGCGACTGCTCGCCGAGGGGAGCCTCCCGTGCTGACCCTCTACCGCGCGGGCACCGGACCGCTGCACCGGATGCCGGCCGGCCCGAAACTGCTGCTGGTCATCGCCGCCGTGCTCGGGGTGTCGCTGCTGCCCGCCACCTGGGCCGGCGCCGCCGTGGCGGCGATCGTGCCGGTGCTGGCGTACGCCGCCTCCGGCCTCGGCGACAGGATGCTCGGGATGCACGAGCTCGCCCGCCAGGTACTCGCCGTACGCTGGGTGATCGTGATCACGATCGCGGGCCAGCTGCTCTTCCTCGGGCCGCAACCGGCCGTCGCCAACACGGCCCGCGTGACCTCGGCGATCGTGCTGGCCGCACTGCTCGTGCTGACGACGCGGGTCGCGGACCTCCTCGACGCCCTCGAACGCGGCCTGCGCCCGCTGGCCGCGCTGCGCGTCGACCCGGCGCGGGCTGCGCTGCTGCTCACGGTCACTCTGAGCACGGTGCCGGTGCTCGCCGGGCTCGCGCGCGATGTGCACGACGCGCAACGCGCCCGCGGCGCCCGGGCGGGGCTGCGCGCGTTCGCGGTGCCGTTCCTGGTGCTGGCGTTCAAGCACGCCGACGAGCTCGGCGACGCGCTCACGGCGCGGGGCGTGCGATGAGCGGGGGTACGGGTGGTGGTGGCGACGGACGTCTCGGCGGGGGTTCTGGCGGAGGTCTCGGCGGACGTTCTGACGGACGTTCCGACGGACGTTCCGACGGACGCTCTGCCGGAGGTCTCGGCGGAGGTCTTGGCGGAGGTCCCGACAGGACGACGGCCGGAGGCGCGCGACCCCGCGTGCTGGGGCCTACGGTCGATGACCAGACGCGCTGCATCCACTACCGGACGCCGCTGGACGTCATCGCCATCCGATTCGCGTGCTGCGGCGAGTTCTATCCGTGCCACCTCTGCCACGCCGAGACCGCGAGCCACCCGGCCCGGCAGTGGCCGGTCGCCGAGCGCGACGAGCACGCCGTGCTGTGCGGCGTGTGCGGTGCGACACTGGCGATCGCCGACTACCTGGAGGCGAACGTGTGCCCCGCGTGCAGCGCAGCGTTCAACCCCGGCTGCAAACTCCACACGGAGTTGTACTTCGAGGTGTGAGGTGTCGGCACCGCTCGCGATTCGTGACGAATGTCGCCATTCGTGCCACGAAAGTCGCGATTCGTGACGAATGTCGCCCGCAGTCACGGGGCAAGGGCGCGAAACCCGCGATTCGTGCCGAATAGGAAGGCGCGCTCAGTGCGCGTCGGCGACGAGCGCGTACTCGGAGCCGGAGCGGGTGCGTTCCAGAATCCCGGCATCCACCAGGTGGCGACGAAGCGCCGCGGGGTCGCCACTGAACCGGGCCAGGCGGTCGGTCACTTCGCGTTCCCCCACCACCTCGCCCGCGGTCAGCACGTGTTCGGCCACCCAGCGAAGCAGCTCGTCCCGGTCGGCCCGGCCCGACGGGTAGCGGTCAATGCGGCCTTCGGCGTCGAGGAAGCGCTGCACGCCCGTCGGGCGTGCGCGGCCTCCTGCCGCGAGCGCGGCTCGGATGCCCTGCTCGGACACGACGGTCGCGCCGCCAGACTCGGAGACGAGCGCCGCGGCGAGGGCGCGAGCGCCCGGGCTTCGCGAGCGCCGGCCTCGGGAGGCAGCCCCAGGGTCACGCGAGCGAACGCGGCGCGGGTGTCGGCGTTGGCGAGCGCAGCGAGCATCCGCCGCCAGTCGGTGTCGGCCATAGTGTCACGATACGGCGGCAACGGAGGAGATGCGAACGCCGGAGAGTACGAAAGGCAGGCAGCGGAGGAGATCGAGCGGGTTTGCCGCGGGAACTCCTCCGGTCGCGGCGCCTGCCGCACTGCGCGACGGCCGCCGGACGCGCGAGGCGCCCGACGACCGACGTGTTCAGGGGCTGCCCGCTACTGCTGCTGCCAGCTCCAGAGCCAGCCCGTGAGCCAGTTCCAGATCAGCGTCCACACCCAGTGACCGATCGCGTTGCCGTTGGAGACCTTCAGGTCGTCCCAGCCGATCACCGTGTCGGTGCTGTCCTGCACGGACAGCTTGTGGTCGCCCGTGGCGAGCGGCTTCGGGAGGGTCAGGTGCAGGATGCCGTCGGCTGGCACCTTCACCCAGCCTCCACCGACACTCACCGGCTGCGAGTAGACCCACACCGACACCCACTGACCCGCGCGCGCCGCGCCGACCGAGACATCGATCGGGTCGCCCGCGCGGTAGGCCTTGTCCTTGAACGAGATCCTGCCGTTCAGGGCCTTGGTCAGCTTGGCCTGGGCCGCGGCCACCGGGGCGGAGGTCGGTTTGCCGTCGGTCGGGGCGTCGGCCACGGTGAGCGGGATGCGCACCGTCGTGCCGGACTCCTTCGCCGTGAGCACGAGAGCGCTCGCGCCCGCAGCGCTCGCCGGGACCGCGAAGGCCACCGTCGCGTTGCCCGCGGCGTCCACCGGCACGGCGCCGATCACGGCCGGGCCTCCCCAGCTCAGCTCGAGCAAGGTGTTCGCGGGGCTGCCGAGGCTGGTCAGGTTGAGCTTCTGAACACCGAAGCTCACCTGCTGGCCGCGCTGCAGCGTCGTCATGGGGACGTCCGTGACGGACACCCCGCGGCGGGCGAAGCTCGGCGACAGCGGGCTGTGGGCGGTGATGTAGCCGATCCAGGCATCCCGGTCGATGAGTCCCGAGTCGCGCGTGTCGGTTCCGGCCGCGAACGCCCGGAAGTTGTCGCCGCCCTGCGCGAGGAACGAGAACGTGCCGACGCGGTACGACTTCGCCGGGTCCACGGTCGCGCCGTTCACGATGATGCTCGTGATGCGGTCGCCCTCGGGTCGGGTGGCGTCGTAGGTGTAGCTGACGTTCTTCGACAGGCCCAGGTTCAGGAAGGGCCGGCTCGGCACGGTGCCGTCGGCGTTCCGCTGCCACTGCTGCTCCAGCGCCTGCGTGAACTGCGCTCCGGTGAGGGAGGTCGTCCACAGGTTGTTCACGAAGGGCAGCACGGCGTTGGCCTGTGCGTACGTGATCGATCCGTCGGTGCCGTACAGCAGCTCCGCGCGGAGGCCGCCCGGGTTCACCACGCCGATCTCGGCGCCGCCCAGCTGGGCGGGCGACAGGGTCGACAGCAGCGAGTCGGCGACCAGGTTGCCGAGCGTGGACTCGCTCATCCGGTCGTCACGCGCGCCGTTCAGGTACGCGGTGGTGATGTCGGAGGTGACCGAGCCGACCTTCTGGTTTCCGATGACCGCCGCGTCGGCGAGCGCCTTGTCGACGATCGTCTTGACCGTGGCGACCCGCGGGTAGGCGGCGACCAGCGCACTGTCGGCGTCACTGGTGCGCGCCACGTTGCGGTCGGTGTGACCGGTGACCTGCTTGGTGTCGCCGTCAACGGTCAGCGTGATCTGACCGATGTTCTCGCCGTAGCTGCCGGTCTGGACGATCGGACGCGTCGCGCCGACGACACCGGGCACCGGCCCCTCCCACGCGTACTGCTTGTGGGTGTGGCCCGTGAAGATCGCGGAGACCTTCGCGCTGGTCTGGGTGACGATGTCGGCGAACGCTCCGCCGGCCGCGACCTCCTGGTCGAGCGTCGCACCCTCGGGCTGACCAAAGCCGGCGCCCTCGTGGTACTCGGCCACGATGACGTCGGCCTCGCCGTTCGCTCGGGTCGCCGTCGGTGAGCTCGCCCGCCACGCGGTTGACCGCCTCCACCGGGTCGCCGAAGTCGACCGTCGAGACGCCGCCGGGCGAGACCAGGGTCGGGGTCTCCTCCGTGACGGCGCCGATGACGCCGACCTTCACACCGTCGACCGTGAACACCGCGTACTCCGGCAGCGCCGGGGTCGTCGTGCCCTTCTGGTAGACGTTCGCGCCGAGGTAGCTGAAGTCGGCCGCGTCCTTCACCCGGCCGGTGAGGTCGCTGTAGCCCTTGTCGAACTCGTGGTTGCCCACGGCGCTCGTCTTCAGGTCGAGCGCGTTCAGCACGTCGAGGGTGGGGATGTCGCCGGCCGAGGCCGAAGCGAACAGGGACGCGCCGATGTTGTCGCCCGCGGAGAGGAAGAGGGTGTTGCCCTCGCCGCCCTCGGCGCGCAGCTTCTCGATCGTGCCGGCGAACTTCACGGTGTTGCTGTCGATCCGACCGTGGAAGTCGTTGATGTTCAGCAGGTTGAGCGTCACTGGTGCGGCCGTGAGACCCAGGCCGATGACGACCGGGTCGTGGTCGCTGGAGCGGTACGGGCCCGGCTCGTAGAAGTCGGTGACGTTGTAGTTGTAGCGGCTGTACTCCAGGGCCACCGACTCGACGGAGTTGATGTTCCAGACGTCCGCGCCCGTGATCACCGCGTTGGCCGCAGGGGAGGCGAGCACGTGGTCGAGGGAGCCGACGGTGCCGCCGAAAGAGTATGTCGCCTTGGTCGTGCGGGTGCTGACCTGGTCGATGTAGCCGGCGTCGGTGAGGACCGTGATCGGGTCCTCGTTCAGGTAGGCGTTGAAGTCGCCGATCAGCAGCACCTTGTCGGAGCCCAGCGTGGCCTTGCGCTCGTTCGCGAATGCGATGAGGGCGGTGGCCTGCTTGACACGGGAGGCGTTGGACGCGCCCTGGCCGTCGCCCTGGTCGGCGTCGGCACCGGTTCCGGAGCCCTTCGACTTGAAGTGGTTCACGATCGCGATGAACGCTGACGAGTCCGCTGCTCCGACCTTCTTGAAGGCCTGGGCGAGGGGTTGGCGGGCGTTGGAGAACGCCGCGTCGTCGAGGATCTTCGACTCGCCGACCGGCACGGCCGCCGCCTTCTTGTAGATGAACGCCGTGCGGATGACGTCCTCGGAACCGGGGCAGCTTCGACGGCGAGGGCACGAACGCCCAGACATCACTGCCCGCGGCTGCGTCGAGCGCGGCGACCACGGTCCTCAGCGCGTCATCGCGGTCGAGGCCGAAGCGCGCCGAGTTCTCGATCTCCTCCAGGGAGACGACGTCGACCGTGAGGGCGTTGATCGCGGCGACGATCTTGTCCTGCTGGCGCTTGAGGCTGGTCGCGTCGGCGGCGCCGCGCGCGTCGCAGCCGCTGTTGACGGTGATCTTGTTGCCGTCGCGGTCGGTGTAGAAGGTGCAGCCGCTGAGCTGGTCGCCCGTCGTGGTGAAGTAGTTCAGCACATTGAAGGTCGCCAGGCGCAGATCGCCTCCGACGGTCGCGGGCGCCGCAGTGCGGGTGTTGCCGAACGTGACGGGCTGGACGGTCGCGGCATTCGCCGGCGTGAGCTCGGCGGTGGGCTGGAACTTCCAGGCGTCGTTGCGGTAGTCGAGGATGACCGGCTTCGTGAACGTGACCGGGGCGCCGACGCGGACCGGGCTGGTCAGCGACAGGTACGGCAGCGGCTTCGACGTGTTGGCCGCGCTGAGGAAGTTGGTCGAGGCGCCGTCGTCGAGGGTGACAGAGCGGGCCGTGTTGTCGGCGACGGCTGAGGTGTACTCCGCGGTGCCGGGGCGCGCGGTCTCGGTCGGCTGCACGAGCGGCTTGTCGCCGGCCGCGAGCGCGATCTCGCCGTACTGGTTCGCCGAGTAGACGTCGCTGACGGTGAACGCGCCCTGCGGTGCGATCAGCATGCCCTCGAGGCTCTCGCGCTGCGCGTCGGTCGCCGGGAGGGCGACGGTCGCGGGAGCCGGAGCAGTGACAGCGCTCGCGTCGAGCGTGTCGACCTTCGTCGCGTCGACTTCGGTGAGGCCGTTGTACTCGGTCACGGCACCGGTCACCTGGACGTAGTCGCCGACGGCGACACCGGAGGCGAAGGAAGAGCCGAACACGAAGACCGCGTCGGACGCGATGTGGGTCGCGAGGTCGATCGCGCCGCCGGTGCCCGGGGTCTGCAGGTAGAAGCCGTTGAAGCCTCCGGCGGCGTAGGCCGCGGTGACGACGCCGACGGTGCTGACCGTCTGGCCCGCCTTCGGGCTCACGTCACCGGCGCCCTGGATGTCCGCGATCGCGATCGTTCCCGGCGGACCGGGGTCGGTTCCCGTGCCGGGATCGGTGCCGCCGTCGCCCGGGTCTCCGGGGTCGGCCGGCGACGCGGAGTTCTGCGGCGTGATCGTCGCGCTCAGGCTGAAGTCGGCGCTGTTGACATCGGTGTCCTTGAACGCCGTGCGGTTGAGCGACTTCACGTCGGTGTTGGCGGACGGCGCCGTCGCCCTGGTGCCCTCGAACGTGTTCGAGGTGCCATAGCCGAGGAGGTCGACCACGTTCGGGTCGCCGGTGATCGAGCCGGTCCCCAGGGTCAACGCCGACGCCGACGTGGCGAGGACGATCGTGCCGGTTGTGCCGCTCGGGTTCAGCCCCGAGGTGATCTCCGGCGTGGGGAGGGCGGCGCCGTTGGTGCCGTTGGAGCCTCCCCCGACCAGGTAGTACCCCTTGGCCGCGATGCTGCCGGTCAACGGGACGACCCCGCTCGCGGCGCCGGCGCCGGTCGCGGAACGGTACTGCACGCTCCAGCCGGTGAGGGCCACGGGCGCGTCGCCCGCGTTGTAGAGCTCGACGAACTTGTTCGTGTAGGCGGCGCCGGCGCTGCCGCCGGACAGATACGCCTCGTTGATGACGACACCGGTGCCGTCCGTGCTCGCGAACGCCGGTGCCGCGACGAGAGAGCCGGCGGCGAGTCCGGTTCCCACGACCACGGCGGTGGCGGCGCGCAGCAGTGTGCGCAGTCTCATGGACATCTCTCTCCTCGGTCGGAAGGGGGGAACTCGTGCGAGTCCGCCGCAACCATAGGAATCGTGGAGAACCGCACGCTGTCTTGTGAGTGAACGTACAGAAAACTCGGACAGGGGTAGACCGCTCATTTGAGCAGACCCCAAATCCTCCCCCTGTTCGCGGGACCGCACGGCCTCCCGGCGCCGACGTCGCGGCTGCGCCATGATGGTGTTCATGCGGATCGACGAGATCGCCCACTTCCGGGCCCTGGCGGCGGAGGGCCATCTGGCGCTCGCGGCCGAGTCCCTCGGCGTGTCGCAGTCGACGCTCTCGCGCTCGCTCGCCCGCCTGGAGGCCGAGGCGGGGGTGGAGCTGTTCGACCGCCGCCGCGGTCACCTCGAGCTCAACCGGTATGGTGAGATCCTGCTGGCCCACGCCCTCCGGGCCGAGGCGGAGCTGGAGACCGGTCGCGCGCGCATCGACGCGCTGCGGGATCCCGCCGCCGGGATCGTATCGCTGGCCTACGTCTCGTCGTTCGGAAGCTGGCTACTGCCACGCGTTGTCAGCGAGTACCGCAGCCTGTTCCCCGACATCCGGTTCGCGCTGCGCGGCGGCACGGCCGATACCGTGCTGGACGCGCTGCGCGAGGGCTCGGCGGATCTCGCCTTCCTGAGCCCCGACCCCCGCGATCCGGACATCGACTGGGTGCCGCTGACGGCCGAGCGGCTGGTGCTCGGGGTGCCGGAGGGCCACCCCCTCGCGTCGCGCACGGAGGCGGCGTTCGCCGACATCGCCGAGGCAGAGCTGGTCGCGCTGCGGCCGGGTTCCGGCCTCCGGACGATCGCGGACGCGTACTTCGCGGCCCACGGGGTCGTGATGGCGCCGGTCATCGAGGTGACGGAGCTGTCGACACTGCGCGCGCTCGTGCGCGACGGCGTCGGCGTCGCGCTCATCCCCGGCACCCCCGCAGAGGCGGGGATCGTCGCCGTGCCGCTCGCCGACGAGGCCGAACGCGTCGTCGGCCTCGCGCGCAACCGACTGCGCTCGCAGCCGGCGGCCGCCGAGCAGTTCGCGCGGTTCGTGCGCGAGGAGCTCACCTCGTTCTGAGCGTCCCTTCCGGCATCTCGTTCACGCCGAGGGACACCAGCCGGGTGACGGCGACGAGTCGCCAGAGGCGGTCGATGTCGCCCGGCAGCTCGTCGAGGCGTCCGCGCTCGGCGGCGATCATGTACGCGCCGAAGAACCCCTGCACCGCGACGATCGCGAGCTCGCGGGGCGACAACCCTCCCGCGAGCCCGTCCTCTGCGCGAGGTAACGTTCGACGACCCCCACCCAGTGGTCGTACGGGTCGGCCTCCGGTCCCGGCGGAAGGAAGGTCTGCGAGAGCGCCATCGCCGCGCGCACATCGGAGGCGAAGACGGCGCCGACCCGCCGCGTGAGCTCGGCGGCAGCCTCCACGCCCCGGAGGCCGCTGCCGTCGATCTCGTCGACGATCCCCGGCCAGTTGCCGTACTTCTCCTCCAGCAGCGCTTTGGCCAGATCGAGCTTCGACCGGAAGTGGAAGTACACCGCGCCTTGGTGAGCCCGGTGCGTTCCACGATCCGCTCGATGCGGGCGCCCGCATAGCCGTGCTGGTCGAACTCGTCCGCCGCCGCCTCGAGAATGGCGGCACGGCTGCGTTCTGCGCGCTTCTGGCGTGGCAACGTGGGTCCTCGATCCGTCCGAACCGGTGGTCCCCCAGCGGCCCACTCTAGCCGCGCCCACGAGAACGTCGACGCGCGACGAGCCGGAGGACGCGGATCAGCAGGAGTCGGCGAACAGCCTGCGCGGGCGCTCGGGGTCCGCGTCGTCGAACAGCACCGATGCGACCTCGCGCGCCCGCGCCGAGCGGATCCTTCCTGCCTGTCGCGACGAACGACCAGTCCGCGTCGCGCTCGGGGTCGTGCTCGATCCACACCGAGAAGTTCCAGAAGCCGCGCAGCGCGTCGCCGAGGAGCCCGGGGCCGTCGACGACGAGTACGCCCTCCGGTGAGCGGGAGCGAAACGGCGTCACCACCTCCGCGCGGAAGTCGTCGGCCGCGACCCCGGGCCGAGCGTGCACGCGCTCGAGGTCCTGGCCCGCAGCGCTCAAAGCGCCGGCGAGCGCTTCAGCGGCCGCGGGCAGGTCGGCGCCCTCCACCCCGGTGACCGCGACGAAGCGCGGCCCCGAGCGGTAGTGCTGCAGAAACTCGGCGGCGAGGCCGTCGAAGAAGGCCACCCGGTCGGAGGTGGTGCTTCCCATGTGGCGAGTATCCTACCGCGAAGCCGAGGCTGCCAGCACGACTGCGGCAGGCACGTCGCGAGCCTGGCTACTTTGACATAAAACATCTAGAGCGATACGTGTATACGCTGTAATATCAACTGACCGTATGAGCGCTCCCCCGCACTCACAGAGTCCCGCCACAGAAAGACCCTCATGAACCCCTCCGAAATCCCCCTCATCGAGTGGGCGCTCGCGCTCAGCGGCATCCCCCTCGTCGTGCTCGGCGCCGTGCTCTGCAAGGCGCTCCGCCCGAGGCGCTCCCCCGCCGATCTCGCCGAATGAGCCGGTCCGCTCTTCCCACCGTCACGTACTCGAAGGTCCGCTACCTCTTCGTCGGCGCGATCCTGCTCGTTCTGGCGGCGGCCACGGTCTTCCTGAAGGTCGCGACGAGCTCAGGGAGCGTGGCGGCCGTGATCTACATCGTCTTCCTGGTCTGGGTGGTCGTACAGATCGCCCTGGCGCTCGCCGACAGGCAACGCTTCTCGACCGGGAGGGGCGGCACCGACGAGCTCACCATCGCGGCGCTCGTGCCGGTCTACAACGAAGACGTGCCCGCGCTGCGCGGCTGCCTCAAGGGGTTCCTCACCCAGACCCGTAGACCCGACGCGGTGGCGGTCGTGAACGACGGATCGTCCGACGAGCTCGACTACTCCGGGGTCCGGGACTGGTTCCTGGCCGAGTGCGCGTCGCTCGGCATCCGGGGCCATTGGATCGACCAGCCGAACAGCGGCAAACGGCACGCGCAGATCGCTGCGATGCGCCGCGAACCCGACGTCGACATCTACCTCACCGTCGACAGCGACAGCATCCTCGACCGCCACGCGACGAGCGAGGCCATGAAGGCCTTCTCCGACCCCGAGGTCCAATCGGTCGCAGCCGTCATCCTGAGCACGAACTACCGATCCAGCCTTCTCGCACGCATGATGGACGTGTTCACGGTCGGACTGCAGCTGTTCGAGCGCTCGGCGTTCTCACGCCTGAACTCGGTCATGGTCAACTCGGGAGGCTGCGCCTTCTATCGCGGCGACGTGCTCCGCGACAACGTCGGCGTCTACCTCAACGAGACGCTCGCCGGACGCCGCGTCAGCTTCTCCGACGACAGCCTGCTCACCCTGTTCGCCCTCCAGCGCGGCAAGACCGTGCAGCAGCCCACCGCCTTCGCCTTCACACTCATGCCCGCGAAGTTCTCGCACCATGTGCGTCAGCAGCTGCGTTGGATGCGCGGGTCGCTCATCCGGTCGGGCTGGCGCATGCGGTTCCTGCCGATGACGGGCGCCGCCTACTGGCTGCACCTGATGAAGTGGATCGCGTACGGCACCATGACGAGCACGCTCGTCATGCTCCTGATCACCGGCAAGCTGTTCAACCCCTGGATGCTGGCCTCCGGGATGCTCGCCGCCGTGACCCTCTATGTCCTCACCGCGTTCCGCTACGTCGCGATCGTGCGCTCCGACCAGTCCACCGCGCAACGCTGGCTGACGTTCGCGACCGCACCGCTGGCTGCGATCTGGGGGCTCACCTTCTTGCGGGTGCTGCGGTGGTACGCGATGGCCACGGTCCTCAACCTCGGCTGGGGCACGCGTGCGGTCGTGGAGGTGCACGCCGAGCCGTGAAGACGGCCCGGCGACGGCCCGACGACACCGCCGGCGGCCATTACCCCACTCCCAGCGGCGCGGCCTACCCTGGGAGCACGTGACGCCCGCGGCGGGAGGAGCAGCGCATGAACGCGAACCCGGAGGACGGTCTGCGGCCACCGGAGGCGATCGCCGAGGTCGGCGAGGACCAGGCAGCGGGTATGGGGGGCGTCCCGCCGGAGCGTGCGGCCGAGCTCGAGCAGCGGGCGCGCGCCTGGATCGCAGAGCTGGCCGCCGCCGATCCCGAGAGCGACGCGTTCCGCCGCAAGATCGTCGGATTCTCGCGGCTCGGCGACAAGGAGATGCGGGAGTCGAGCGACGCCTCCCGCCAGATGCTCAGCCGCCCGGCGGCGTCACTCGCTGCGGCCCGCGGCAAGAAGTCCGCGCGCACCGACCCGCAGTACGGCGTGCTGCGCTCCCTGCAGGAGCTGCGCTCGACAGTGACCGACTTCGACCCGCAGCACCTCGCAGGCCGCTACCGCACCCTGTCGCGTCTGCCGGGCGGGAGACGGCTGCGGCGCTACATCGAGCGGTTCGAGTCGGCGCAGCGGCAGCTCGACACGATGGTCGCCGCCCTCGACCACGGCGAGGAGTCGCTCCGCCGCGACAACGCGGCGATCGCCGAGGAGCGCGCGGCGCTCTGGAAAACGACGGAGCGGCTCAACGAGTACGTGCTGCTCGCCGGCGCGCTCGATCGTGCGACCGTCAAGCACGCGGCGCGGCTGCGCCTCACCGATCCCACCCGGGCCAAGGCCCTGGAGGACGAGGCGCTGTTCCCGATCCGGCAGCGCCGCCAAGACCTCACGACGCAGATCGCGGTCTCCGTGCAGGCGTACCTCGCGCTCGACGTCATCGCCAAGAACAACGTGCAGCTCATCAAAGGGGTCGAGCGGGCGAAGACCACCACCGTCTCCGCGCTGCGCACCGCCGTCGTGGTCGCCCAGGCGCTCGACAACCAGCGACTCGTCATCGACCAGCTGGGCGCCCTCCACCAGAGCACGAACACGCTGATCGGCCGCACCGGCGACGCGCTGCGCGACCAGACCGAGCAGATCCAGAAGGAGCAGACCTCCTCGGCGGTCGACGTGGAGGCGCTGCAGCGGGCGTTCGACAACGTCTTCGCCACCATGGACAGCATCGAGGCCTACCGCGGCCAGGCCATCGACAGCATGGCCTCCACCGTCGACGCGCTCGAGAACCAGGTCGCCCGCTCGCGCGGCTATCTCAAGCGGTCGCGCGGAGATAGCGCCGCGCCCCCGCCTGGTCCCTCCCACTCGCCTGGCCCGCCGAGACGTGAGTAATCGCGGAAATCGGGCAGGCGATTTCGGCGATTACTCACGTCTCGGCGGGCCAGGGGAGGAGGACGATGCCGAGCGGATGATGTGAGCGGGCACTGGATCCCGAAGCTGGGATAGCGTGGCAGGCGTGCCGGGAGGAGAGCAGATGGACGAGTCGGAGACGACGGACGCAGCGGCGACCACAGCGGAAGCAACCGACGCAGCGGCGACTGCAGCGGGCGCGACCGAGGGCTCCCAGACGGCCGAGGCCACCGAGATCACCTACGACGAGCAACTGTACCCGGCGCGCCCGCGCCGGTTGCGGCCCCGCGCGAACCTGCGTGGAGGCAGCATCCGGCGCACCGTGTCCGACCCGCGCGCGGCCAACGGCCTCAACCCGGCCTACGTGCAGTGGCTGGTGCGGCAGTCGATGCTGAAGGACGCCGATGTGCTCAGCCGGCAGCTCTCGGGGTCGCCGAGCATGTGGCGCAACCCGTACGCGCGCCCGGACGCACGCCGGGCGGTCGCGACCTCCGACGTCTGGTTCACCGCCTACCCGATCTCGCTGATCACCCGCAGGGATCAGAGCTTCCTCGCCGCACTGGCCGACCCGGAGCTCTGGGCCACGTTCCAGCGCATCGGCATCAACGGGGTGCACACCGGCCCGGTGAAGCGCGCCGGGGGCATCCGCGGCTGGCAGGAGACCCCGAGCGTCGACGGCCACTTCGACCGGATCGGCACCCAGATCGATCCGCTCTTCGGCGACGAGGAGACCTTCCAGCGGATGACGGACGTCGCCGAGGAGCACGGCGGCGTCGTCATCGACGACATCGTGCCGGGCCACACCGGCAAGGGCGCCGACTTCCGGCTCGCCGAGATGGCGTACAAGGACTACCCCGGCATCTACCACATGGTCGAGATCCCGCCGGAGGAGTGGCACCTGCTGCCGGAGGTCCCCGAGCATCGCGACTCGGTCAACCTCGACGCGGCGACGGAGGCGGCGCTCGCCGAGCGCGGCTACATCATCGGCGAGCTGCAGCGCGTCATCTTCTACGCTCCCGGCGTCAAGGAGACCAACTGGAGCGTGACCGCGCCCGTGGTCGGCGTCGACGGTGTGACCCGGCGCTGGGTGTACCTGCACTACTTCAAGGAGGGGCAGCCCTCGGTCAATTGGCTCGACCCGACGTTCTCCGGCATGCGGCTGGTGATCGGCGACGCCCTCCACTCGCTCGGAGACCTCGGCACGAGCGCGCTGCGGCTCGACGCCAACGGGTTCCTGGGCGTCGAGAAGAGCGCGGAGGGCCTCCCCGCCTGGTCGGAGGGTCATCCGCTCTCGCACGCCGCCAACCACGTCATCGCCGGCATGGTTCGCAAGGTCGGCGGCTTCACGTTCCAGGAGCTCAACCTGACCGTGGAGGACATCCGCGACACCGGCGCGGTCGGCGCCGACCTGTCATACGACTTCATCAACCGCCCGGCATACCACCACGCGCTCGCCACCGGTGACACCGAGTTCCTGCGGCTGACCCTGCGCACGTCGCTGGAGCTCGGGGTCGAGCCGGTGAGCCTGGTGCACGGCCTCCAGAACCACGACGAGCTGACCTACGAGCTGGTGCACTGGGCGACGCTGCACAAGAACGACCTGTACCCCTTCCGGTACCAGGAGCTGAGCGGCGGCGAGCTGGCCGAGCTGATCCGGTCGGAGCTGGTCGAGAAGCTGACAGCGCCGACGGCCGACTACAACCTCGTGTTCACCACCAACGGGATCGCGTGCACCACGGCCTCCCTCATCGCGGCCGCGCAGGGCCACCCCACGCTCGACTCGATCACCGAGGCGGATGTGCCGGCGATCCGCGACGCGCACCTGCTGCTCGCCGCGTTCAACGCGTGGCAGCCGGGTGTGTTCGCGCTGTCCGGGTGGGACCTGCTCGGGGCGCTGACCCTGCCCCGCGCGGAGGTCGCCGACCTGATCGCAGACGGCGACACCCGCTGGATCGAGCGCGGCGCTCACGACCTGTTGGGCGTCGCACCCGAGCAGGAGCGCTCCGCGTCCGGGATGCCGCGGGCTCGCGCGCTCTACGGCACGCTGCCCGAGCAGCTGGAGCGCCGCGACTCGTTCGCGAGCGGGCTGAGCAACCTACTGCGCATCCGCTCCACGTACGGCATCGCCTCCGCGCGCCAGGTCGACGTGCCCGACGTCGCGCATCCCGGGCTGCTGGTGCTGGTGCACGAGCTAGAGGCGCTCGACGATCAGGGCCTCCCGACCGTGCAGCTGACGGTGCTCAACATGAGCGCGGAGGCGGTGGACGGCACGGTGCGCTCGGACGCGCTGCCGCTGGGCGCGACCGTCATGGACGCGGGCGACGACACCGAGATCGCGACCGTCGACAACCTGAGCAGCTTCCCGCTGAGCATCGCCCCCTACGGCGTCCGCTTTCTGGTGCTCCGCCGCCCCGAGCCGTTCGCCCCCTGACTCCTGACTCCTGACTCCTGACTCCTGACTCGATTCGTCACGAATCGCGTGAAGACGCGCGTGAGAACGACGATTCGTGACGAATGTCCGGGGCATTGGCGTGTGCTTTAATCTGCGTATGCATGCAGATAAGCCGATATGCGGACGTTTGCCGGACAGCCAGTACGTCGAGCTGGCGGTGGAGGTGTTCGGGATGCTCGCCGACGCGACGCGCGTTCGCATCGTCCTGGCGCTGCGGGATGCCGGCGAGCTCTCGGTGAACCACCTCGCCGACATCCTCGACAAGCAGCCGGCCGGGGTCTCGCAGCACCTGGCGAAGCTGCGCCTCGCCCGCATCGTGGCGACCCGGCAGGACGGCCAGCGAGTCTTCTACCGTCTGGAGAACGAGCACGCCAGCCGGCTGGTGACCGATGCGATCTTCCAGGCCGAGCACTCGCTCGGCGGCACGCCGCGGCACCATCATGCGGGGGCCGCCGTCGATACGGAGGCCTTGGCGTGAGCAACGAGACGCACACGAACCACGACCACGGGCATCCACACGACCACGACCACCCGACCGGCTTCCGCGGCTTCCTCCACGGCCTCTTCGTACCGCACTCGCACGACGCCGCCGATTCGATCGACGACGCGCTGGAGGCGAGCACAGAGGGCGTCCGCGCGCTGAAGATCAGCCTGTTCGTGCTGCTCGGCACGACCCTCCTGCAGGCCGTCATCGTCGCGTTCAGCGGATCGGTCGCGCTGCTGGCGGACACGGTCCACAACTTCTCCGACGCCCTCACCGCCGTGCCGCTGTGGGTGGCGTTCGTGCTCGGCCGCCGCGTGGCCTCGCGCCGCTACACCTACGGCTTCGGCCGCGCGGAGGACCTCGCCGGTCTGTTCATCATCGCCGTCGTCGCGCTCTCCGCGATCGTCGCCGCGTGGCAGTCGATCGACCGGCTCTTCCACCCGCACCCGCTCGAGAATCTCGGCTGGGTCGTCGTCGCCGGCCTCATCGGCTTCGCCGGCAACGAGGCGGTCGCGATCTACCGCATCCGTGTGGGCCAGCGGATCGGGTCCGCCGCCCTGGTCGCGGACGGCGTCCACGCGCGCATCGACGGCTTCACCTCCCTGGCCGTGGTGATCGGTGCGATCGGCGTCATGCTCGGCTTCCCGCTCGCCGACCCGATCGTCGGCCTCCTCATCTCGGCCGCGATCATCGTGTTGCTCTGGGGAACCGTCCGCAGCATCGGGCGTCGTCTCCTCGACGGTATCGAGCCCGAGCTGGTCGAGCGGCTCGAGCACGCGCTGGAGGAGACGCCGGGCGTGACGGCGGTGCCGCGCGTCCAGCTCCGCTGGGTCGGCCACCGGCTGCACGGCAGTGCGCGGCTGGAGGTCGACGCCACCTCCCTCGCTGACGCGCACCGCATCACGGAGGCCGCCCGGGCGCACGCCACCGCTCACCTCCGCAATCTCGACGAACTGCACCTCGAGCCGACGTCGGCGACCGCGCACTCGTCACGATGACGAACGCTGCCGCCGACGGGACGACTCGGCGCCGTCTGATCCGCTTCGGCATCGGCCTGGAGGCGATCACCCTCGGCTGGAACGTCGTCGGGGTCGTCGTCCTCGCGGTGCTCGCCTACAGGAGCGCCTCCGTCGCCCTCCTGGGCTTCGGGCTCGACAGCCTGATCGAGATCGTCGCCAGCACCGTCGTGATCTGGGAGCTGACCGGAGCCGGCGAGCACCGGCGACGGCTCGCGTTGCGCCTGATCGGCGTGGCGTTCGTGCTGCTCGCCGCCTACCTGCTCGTGCAGGCCGTGGTCGCCCTGATCGTCGAACACCGGGCGGCTCCCGCTCCGGGCGGCGTGGCATGGACCGCCGTCACCGCGCTCGTCATGTACGCCCTCGCGTTCGGGAAGGCCAGGACTGGTCGACGGCTCGGCAATCCGGTGCTCGTCACCGAGGGCCGGGTGACCCTGATCGACGGCGTCCTCGCCTCCGCTGTCCTCGTCGGCATCCTGATCGACGGCCTGCTCGGCTGGTGGTGGGCGGACCCGGTCGCGGGACTGGTGATCGTCGCATACGCCGGCCGGGAGGCTGCGCAGATCTTCGGCGGCGGGCACGACGAGGGCTGACGGGGCGGCGGGACTTGTCGGCTCCCGCGACCGAGCGGCCGGAAATTCAGGCCGAAAGGGGCCTCCTCGTGGGACTTAAGGCCCGGCTCGCACGCGCTTCCCGGCGTAACGTCGCCCGCGCGAAGACAGCCCTCGCGGGGGCGAGAGGAGCTGAGCGAATGCAGGCCACAGCCGGAGACTTCCTGGTCATCGCGTCGACCCACCTCGACGAGCCGTCGCGGATCGGCTTCATCGAAGAGGTCCACGGCGACGACGGCGCACCGCCGTACGTGGTCAGGTGGGAGGAAGACGGGCGCACGACCATCGTGTTCCCCGGCTCCGACGCGCACATCGAGCACCCTGACGCACGCGCGGCAGCGCACCACGCGACTCGACCGTGATGTTCGCCGGTCGTGCCGAGGCGGGCCGCCTCCTGGCCGAACGACTGCACGCGTACGCAGCCGAGCACCCTGTCGTGCTGGGCCTGCCGCGCGGAGGTGTGCCCGTCGCGTTCGAAGTCGCCTCCGCCCTGCACGCACCGCTCGACATCATCCTCGTGCGCAAGCTCGGAGTCCCGTTCCAACGGGAGCTGGCGATGGGAGCGATCGGCGAGAACGGCGTCCGCGTGGTCGACGAGCAACTCGTCAGGATGGCGGGGGTCCAGCCGGCGGAGCTGGACGAGGTGGAGGCCGCCGAACGGTCAGAGCTCGAAAAGCGCGCGCAGCGCTTCCGCGACGGACGCCGTCGCGTCCCGCTCACCGGGCGAACCGCGATCATCGTCGACGACGGCATCGCCACCGGCGCCACCGCGCGGGCTGCCTGCCAGGTGGCGCGCGCCCTGGGCGCGTCACGCGTGGTGTTCGCCGCTCCGGTCGGACCGGAGGATGCCGCTGAGCGCCTGCGCTCCGACGCCGACCAGGTGGTCTGCCTTTCGAAGCCCGCAGCGTACTTCGCGGTGGGGCAGGCCTATCGGGACTTCGCTCAGACGACTGATGACGAGGTCGAGCGTCTGCTCGCGCGTGCCGCGGCGCTCGCGGCCAGGCCAGCAGGAGAGACCGTCACGCCCGGGGCCGCGGATCCCGAAGTGCTGGTGCAGGCCGGTGCGATAGAGCTGCCCGGATCGCTCGCTCTCCCCGAGGACGCGACCGGCATCGTCGTGTTCGCCCACGGGAGCGGGAGCTCGCGGCACAGCCCTCGCAACCGGTACGTCGCCTCGATCCTCAACGCATGGGGGATCGCGACTCTGCTTCTCGACCTGCTCACCCCTGACGAGGAGCACGACCGACGGCTGGTCTTCGACATCGACTTCCTCGCTGGGAGGCTCGGCGACGCGACGGCCTGGGTCCGGGAATACGAGAGCACGGCGGGATTGAAGCTCGCATATTTCGGAGCGAGCACGGGTGCGGGCGCGGCGCTGGCTGCGGCAGGGGAGGCGGACGCCGACATCGCGGCGATCGTCTCACGAGGAGGCCGCCCCGACCTCGCCGGAACGAAGCTGTCGTCCGTCCGAGCGCCCACGCTGCTGATCGTGGGCGGTGCCGACACGGAGGTGCTTGAACTCAACCGCCTGGCCCAGTCGCGGTTGCGGTGCCCCAGCCGGCTCGACGTCGTGCCAGGTGCCACGCACCTGTTCGAGGAGCCAGGAGCGCTGGCGACGGTCGCCCGAGTCGCCGGCGCGTGGTTCGACGATCACTTCCCGCCGCAGCCCGAATTCGGCTGATGTCGATCGCGGACCGAGGCCGACGCCCGACACTCCGTCACACGTTTTTCTGCTCCATCATGCCGACCACATTGCCGCCGGGATCGCGGAACATCGCGAACCGGCTGCCCCCCGGAACCGTCGTCGGCGGCACCACGCGCGAGCCGCCGAGCTTCTCAGCGTCGGCGAGCGCCCTCTCCAGGTCATCGACGGCGACGTAGACGGTGAGATACGGAGGTATGCCGCCGGTCGTCTGAAGGACGCCGCCCGGGAGACTCCCGCCCGCGGGCGAGAGCAGCCAGTAGGCCGGCCCCGACGGGCGGACCTCCCAGCCGAAGAGACTGCCGTAGAAGCGGGCGAGGCCGGCCCCATCGGCAGCGCCGAACTCGAACTGGGTGATCGGGTGCGTCATCGTGTCCTCCGTTCAGCGATCCCCAAGGCTACGCTCCGGGTGCGACGGTCTCTGGGCCTTAGGTCCCGCGCCTGTCAGTGGACGCCGGCGCCGAAGATCCCGAGCACGTCGCTGATCTGATGGGCGAAGATCGCCGAGACCAGGAGCATGGCGGCGATCGCGAACGCGAAGAGCAGCACAGCCCACACGATCGTCACGCCGGCAATTTCCAGGAACGCGCCCGAGCGGACCGGCCGACGCGTACTCATCGCCCGTCGCCGAGGTGCACGACGAGCAGGTTGTGCACCTGCGTGACGTTCGGCGAGGACCACGCGACCAGTTCGGCCTCGTGCTTCTCGATCCAGGACCGGACGTTCCCCGTCAGCGTCAACTCGGTCCCCTCGACGGTGACGACGATGTTGCGGGCGTCCAGTGCGGCGTTGCGGATGATCGCCTCCCGGACCCGGTGCCCGACATCCTGGGCGTCGGGACGCCCCGTCAGCTGGATGCGGTCGTCGACCGTGTGGACACCGTCGATCTTCCGCACCGCCTTGGCGGCCGCGATGCGCTGGTAGTTCCAGTCGACCAGGCCGCTGAGGATCACGAGGTGATCCGCGACCTCCACGTGAATCCGGTCGTTCGGGATGCCGGATGTCCAGCGGAGTACATCGTCGACGGCCTTCGCCAGCTCCAGTCCCTCTGGCTCCCCCGCGAGCGGGCGGAGGCGGAGTTCGTCGTTGACGGCCCGCACGCCGGCGACACGCTGAGCGGCCATGACCGCGACGAGCCGCTGACTGAGCGACGGCACTTCGCCGCTGAGGGTCACGACGCCTGCGTCGACCGCGACGCCGAGGTGCGCGGGCTCGTCCAGGCCCGGCTGCCAGCCCAACTCCGACTGCACGTCGTGGCGGACCTTGAGGTCCTCGGCGGAGCGGGGTACGGTTTTCGTGTTCATGACGACAGACTGCGACGATCTGCCGTGTCGTCGCGAGAGGCGAAGGTCCCGTCGGGCTCCCCGGGCGAGTGCGCCCTCGGGCCTCCGTGCATGATCAGCACCGGACAGTGCGCCCTCTCGGCGCACGCCGCGCTCACCGAGCCGAGCAGGACTCCCGCGACGCCGCCGTGCCCTCGGCTCCCCACCACCAGCATGTACGCCCCGGCGCTCTCCTCGATCAGCGTATGGGCCGCGCCGCCTTCGCGGATCACCGTCCTCAGCCCCGCAGGCGGATGCGCGCCGAAGGCCAACTCGATGGCGCCGCTTGCGATCAGCTCGGCGTCGTGCTCGGGCGACCAGTCGCCCGGGTAGTACCCGTCGAACATCGCCGGGATCTCCCAGGACGTGACGGACACCAGAGGACGACCGAGTGCACCGCCGATGGCGGCGGCTCGCCTCAGCGCCTCGATCGACGGATCCGACCCGTCCACCCCCACCACGATCGGCGCATCATCGTCTGTCATCTCCGGCCTCCACCCGAGTTCGCCGGCACCCGCGCGTGGGCCCGATCGACAGTCTCAGCCTTCCGGGTCCGGTCCCGGAGGGACGAAGGTCCTGTCGTGTGCGCGCCTTCCCGGCCCGATCCCCAGAGACAGCCCGGTGAGCCCGCCGACAGGGATCGGGAGCCAGAACTCCATCGGCGACACGCCGCTCACTCGATGTCAGGCGTCCGCGTCGCGTCCCGCTCCTCCGCCTCGACCGGCAGGGCGGAGTCATACACGAACACGAGCCGCGCCGGCACGTCGCCGGCCAGCACGCTCGCCACGGCCGCGTTGACGTCGCTGATGTCGCGCTGCGCCGCCACGACACGGGTGCGGCCGAGCGCGTGCAGAGCGAACACCTCGACGAGATCCTGCCGGGTGCCGACGATGGACCCGATGATCGAGATGCCTTTCAGCACGGTGTCGAAGACAGGCACAGTCAGCGCGCCGTCGGCGGGAAGGGAGACCAGCACCAGTCGGCCTCCTCGGTTGAGTGAACGGTACGCCTGGTCGAACACGCTCGGGGCGACGGCCAGGACGATCGCGACGTCCGCACCGCCGAGGTGGTGGATGGTCGCGGCGGGGTCGACTTCCCTCGCATCGACGGCGTGGTCGGCCCCCAGCTCGACCGCGAGATCGAGTTTCTCCTCGGAGACGTCGACGGCGACCACCTGTGCCCCCACGAGTCGCGCGTACTGGATGGCCAGGTGGCCGAGTCCGCCGATTCCGAACACGGCGACCCGTTCGCCCGGCACGACATGCGCGGCCTTCACGGCAGCATACGTCGTCACGCCTGCGCAGGTGAGCGGCGCCGCGTCCAGCGCAGAGACGCCGTCCGGCACCGGCACGGCGAAGCGGGCGTCGGCGAGCGCGTACTCGGCGAACCCGCCGTCGACGGCGTAGCCGGTGTTGTACTGCTGCTCGCAGAGGTTCTCCCGGCCGTCGATGCAGTAGCGGCACTCGCCGCACGCATGGCCGAGCCACGGCATCGCGACGCGTTGACCGAGTGTACGGGAGGTGACGCCCGCGCCGAGGCGCTCGATGATCCCGACACCCTCGTGACCCGGCACGAACGGCAGCGACGGCTTCACGGGCCAGTCGCCGTCGATGGCATGGATGTCGGTGTGACAGAGCCCGCACGTCTCCAGGCGCACGAGCACCTGTCCCGGTCCCGGCGACGGGATCGGACGCTCCTCGAGCGTGAGCGGCTGATGGAACTGGGTGACGACGGCTGCGCGCATGGCGAATCCTTCCGATGTGCGGTCAGTCTCGCCGCGACGCACGACAGCCGGATGGGCCGAAAGTCCCTCGGCTCCACGGCAGACGGGCCTTTCGACCCTGCACCGTCTCCGCCGGGACCGCCACGCTCGGAATCGGACATTGGAGGAGGAATGAAACGCTGGATCCGAATCGTCCTCGCCGTTCTCGCGGCGGTCGTCGGAGCGACCGCGGTCGCCGGCGGACTCGCTCTGATCATCGGGTCGGCGACATCGCCGGCGGGCGGCGGGGCCGTCCCGTCGCGCGCCTTTCTGAGTGCGAGCCCGTTCAGCTCCTACATCGTGCCCGGCGTCGTGCTGACCGTGGTGGTCGGCGGAACACACCTCCTCGCCGCCGTGCTCGTCGGGCGGGGCTCCCCTCGGGGGCCGCTCGCCGCAGCTGTCGCGGGTTTCGGGCTCCTGATCTGGATCTTCGTTCAGATGATGGTCATCCCTTTCAGCCCGCTGCAGGCGATCTATTTCGCCGCAGGCCTGGCCGAACTCGGCTTCGTCCTCCTCGGGCTGGGACTCGTCCGGCGCGACCGGGTGGCGACACCGTGACGGCGACGCTGCGCTTCCTCGGCGCGACGGTCAGCTCGACCTCGGCGACCGGGTCGTGAACCTGGCCGCTCGCCGCGCCACCCGATGCGGGTAGGCACGACGCCGCACCACCGGCGCCCGGGGCACGCTCAGCCGAGCGTAGTACCAGACCTTGGCCGCCTCCACGAGTATCAGGTAGGTCACCACCAGCGCGACGAGGGCCAGGAAGAACGGCGCAGGCAGCGGAGTGAAGCCGAGTACGCCCGCGAGCGGCGAGTACGGCAGCCAGGCGCCCACCGCGACGACCGCGAGCACCGACACCGTGAGCGGGAGGGACGGCCTGCTGCGCAGGAACGGCACCCGGTGGGTGCGCACGGCGAACACGATCAGCGTCTGCGTCGCGATGGACTCGATGAACCAGCCCGACCGGAACTCCGGTGCTGCCGCGTGGAAGGCGAACAGCATCAGCCCGAACGTCGCGAAGTCGAAGACCGAGCTGATCGGCCCGAACAGCAGCATGAAGCGGCGGATCGCCGCGATGTCCCAATGCGACGGCGCTTTCAGCTGCTCGGCGTCCACGTGGTCGGTCGGGATGGCGAGCTGGCTGGAGTCGTACAGCAGGTTGTTGAGCAGGATCTGACCGGGCAGCATCGGCAGGAACGGCAGGATCACGGATGCGATCGAGGCGCTGAACATGTTGCCGAAGTTGCTGGAGGTGCCCATCAGGACGTATTTGATGGTGTTCGCGAAGATCCGGCGGCCCTCCGTCACGCCGTCGGCCAGCACGTCGAGATCCTTGTCCAGCAGCAGCACATCGGCGGCGTCCTTCGCCACGTCGACGGCAGAGTCGACCGAGATCCCGATGTCGGCACCGTGCAGCGCGAGAGCGTCGTTGACGCCGTCGCCGAGGAAGCCGACCGCACGCCCCTTCTGGCGAAGAGCCCTCATGACCCGTGCCTTCTGCTCGGGTGAGACGCGCGCGAAGATGGTGGAGGCCCGCGCGGCGTCCGCGAGCTGCGCATCGGCGAGGGCGTCGATCCCGTCGCCGGTGAGGGTCCCGAGGGTGACCATCCCGAGTTCGGCGCACACCCGCTCGGCCACGACAGCGCTGTCGCCGGTCGCGATCTTGACCTCGACGCCGAGGTCGGCAAGGCGTTTCAGGGAGGCCTGCGCGTCGGGCTTCACGCCGTCCACGAACGCCAAGAACCCGCGGAGGGTCAGCCCGTCCTCATCCTCCGGTCCCAAAGCAGTGAGCTCGCCCGCGGGGCGGCTGGCCACGGCGATGACCCGGGATCCCGCCGCGTAGAGGTCCGCGAGCACGGCGACGGAGGCGCCGTCCGGCACGGTGCAGAGCGGAAGGACCGACTCCGGCGCGCCTTTCACGACGACGATCGGGGTCGAGCCTGTCGCCTTCACGATCGCACCGGCGATCCGCCGTTCGTGATCGAAGGGCGCAGCAGCCAGGCGATGGTAGGCGGAGACCGGTGCAGCCGCCGACGCGTCGCCCTCCCAGAGGGCTGCATCGAGGGCGTTCAGGCCGACCGTCGACGGGGCGGAGAGGTCGACGTCGGTGGCGAGGAGGCCGAGCAGCAGCACCTCGTCGCCGCTCACGCCGTCCAGCGGCACTGGGCGGTCGAAGACGATGCGCCCCGAGGTGAGAGTGCCTGTCTTGTCGGTCACCAGGAGGTCGAGGTCGCCCAGATCCTCGATGCACACCATGCGTTTGACCAGCACTCGGCGTCGGGCGAGGGCCCGCGACCCCGCGGCGAGGCTGGTGCTGACCACCGCCGGCAGAAGCTGCGGGGTGATGCCCACCGCGATGGCGAGCGAGAAGAGAAGCGACTCGAGCAACGGCCGCCCCAGCAGCAGCGCCGCCACGAAGATCACCGAGGTCAGGATGAGCGCGACCAGCAGCAAGAAGGTCGAGAACGTTCCGAGCCCGCGCTGAAACTCGGTCTGCGGCTCCTGCAGACCGAGCCCGATCGCGATCCGCCCGAACTCGGTCTCGCCGCCGGTAGCGACGACCACGCCGACCCCGCCTCCGGCGTGCACGACGGTACCCATGAGCGCGCAGCAGGAGAGATCGCCGACGCCCGCCCCCTGCGCCACGGGCTCCAGCGACTTGCGGGTCGCGTGCGCCTCCCCCGTCACGATGCTCTCGTCGCACTCCAGGCCGGTCACCTCCACCAGCCGCAGATCGGCCGGCACGACCGTGCCGACCGACAGCACCACCAGGTCGCCGGGCACCAGTTCGGTCACATCAACGCTCTGCCGCGCCCCGCCACGGAGCACGACCGCGGTGTGGCGCAGTTGGTCGTGGAGGGCGTCCGCTGCCCGCTCCGCCCGGAACTCGTTCACGAACCCCAGGCCGACGCTGACCACCAGGATGACGGCGATGATGACCGCCTCCACGCCCTGGCCCACGAAGGCCGAGATGATCGCCGTCACGAAGAGCAGGATCAGGATGGGACTGCGCACCTGCCGGCCCAGCACCCGCCACGGTCGCGCTCGGTGACCACGGACCGCGTTGGGACCGTACCGGTCCAGCCGTGCGGCCGCCTCGGCGTCGCTCAGGCCCGCCGGCGAGGTCGCGGTTGCGGCGAGCGCCGCCTCCGCCTCCTGCGATGCCGCGGCCCGCACTCGGCTGACGACGGCCGCCGGGACGGCGGTGCCGACCGTGCCGCTCACCGGTCCGTGCGGGCGAGCCGGCCGGGCACGCCCTCCTCGAACCCGGGCATGCCCTCCTCGCGCACGGGGGTGGCCCGGTCGGACGGTTCCGCCGGGTACGTGGAGATCATCGTGCACCGCCGAACAGCCCCAGATCGCGGTGCTCGCGCGCGACCACAACAGGGACGCGGACGTTCAGCAGCACGTCGTGGCTCACCGACCCGAGCATGAGACGCTTGGCGCCGCGCCGGTTGTGCGTGCCGACGACGAGCAGCCTGGTGCCGTGGGCTGCCGAGACCAGTCCTCGTGATGGGGCGGCTTCGATCACGTCCGCGCGAATGTCGAGCCCGGGGTGGAGCTCGCGTGCCGACGCGGCCGCACGCTCCACGATGCGCTGTCGGCGATCGCCCAACGACTCCTCCGGCACGAGGCCGGCCAGCAGCGGATTGGCCGAGTAGCCGACGCAGACGATGTGAAGGGGCTCGCCGAGGGCGGAGGCCTCGTCGGCGGCGAAACGAACGGCCGTATCGGCGGAGTCGCCGTCGTCGACGCCGACCACGACGCCTGTCCCCGGCCCGTCCCAGCCGTGCGGGATGACGGCCACCGAGCAGGCGGCGGTCGCTGCGACCCGCACGGCGAGGGACCCGGCGAAGCCGCGGTCGCGGTCGCCGCGCGTGCGGGAGCCGACGACGAGAAGCTCGGCGTCGCGGGAGGCGGATGCGAGCTCGGCGCCGACGTGGCCGTAGAAGTACCGCGTCGACACGGACGACGCGGGGTGCGGGGCGGCCGTACCGCCGCCCGCGGCGGGCCGGAGCACCGCCGATCTCTCGACCATCGCGACAGCGACCTGCCGCTCCGCCGCCAGCAGCGCCTTCGCAGCGCTCACCAGCCGCTCGTCGGGCTCGTCGGGGCTGTCGCTCCACGACCGCTCCACGACGAAGACGAGATCGAGCGCGGCGCCATCGCGTGCGGCGTGCGTCGCCGCCCACTCGAGCGCGGCCCGGTGTTCCGCCGCACCGTCGACACCGACCATGATCGTGCGAGTCATGCGTCCTCCAGCCATCTTCCGGAATAGGACGAGACTCCCAGTCTCACGCGTGCGGGCGCAGTGCCGAAAGTCCCACGTGACCTTCGGCACTGCCGGGTCGGCGCCTCCGGAAGCACGCTGGAGCCCATGAACGACACTGCTTCGGCCGCCCGCGCGACCATCGTCTACGAGTCCATGTTCGGGAACACCCGTCTGGTGGCCGAGGCCATCGCCGAGGGGCTGAGTCCCGTCGCCTCGGTCACGGTCCTGCGTGTCAAGGACGCGCCGGAGACCTTCCCCGACGTCGACCTGCTGCTCGTCGGGGCGCCGACGCATGTACACGGTCTGAGCCGCCCCAGCACCCGGGTGGAGGCCGGGAAATGGGGCGACGACCCCGAACGCCGGCTCGCACTCGAACCCGACGCCGAAGGGATCGGGGTGCGCGAATGGCTCGACAGCTGCGGCGCACTGCCGGCCCGTTTCGTCGCGTTCGACACCCGGGCCGACATGACGGAGCTCTTCACCGGCTCGGCGTCCGCCCGCATCGACAAGCGCCTGCGCCGGCTCGGCTCCCACCGGCTCGTCGCCAAGCACAGCTTCCTGGTGGACAAGGACAGCGTCCTCGTCCAGGGGCAGCTGGAGCAGGCCCGCGGGTGGGGGCGGGCGATCGGGGCGGCCCTGCGCGCCCCGGCTGCCGTCTGACGACCCCTCCTTTCCGACGACGGGCCGGGGTGGGTCGGGGACCGCCTACGACCTGTGGATCACGAGCACGGGACAGTCCGCGTGCTCGACCACCGACCGCGAGACGCTCCCGAGCAACAGGCCGGTGAAGCCGCCGAGGCCGCGGCTTCCGACGATCAGCATCTCCGCGTCCTCCGACTCGGCAATCAACTGCCGCGCCGCCGAGCCGCTGCGGATCACAGTCGAATACCACGCCGGCGGGTCCGATCCGAACACCTCGCGCGACGCATCCTCGGCGATGGTGCGGGCGTCCTCTTCGGGCGACCAGCCGTCCATGACGTAGCCAGGCCACGACTGCGGGAACTCCCAGACCGTCACACCGGCCAGGGTGCAGCCGAGCCGTTCGGCCATGCGAGAGCCGCGCCGCAATGCAGCGAGGGACGCCGCTGAGCCGTCCACGCCGACGACGATGCGGCCTCCGGGACGGATGCGGTCCTCCGGTTCGGCGGCAGGGGTGTCTGTCATGACGCGTGCTCCATCCGGGAGGTCGTTCACCAGCGGTCCGGCTCCGGCTCCCGGCGGAAGCGCCGACCGGTCATCCGATCGATATCGATGTGGACGTAGCGGTATTTGAGAGTCGGGATCCACGGCTGCAACGGCGCGCGGTCGGCCTCGTCGATCTCGGCCTGATGCTCGAGCTGGCGGGCGCGCCCGTGGACGACGACGCTCCAGGCCGCGTCGTCGGTCCAGCCGTCGGTCTCGAAGGCGACCGTGTCGTGCACGGTCAGCTCGAGGAGCTTGGTGCCGGGAGCCGTCCTGATGAGGATGCTCGACCCGTCCGAATAGAAGTTGACGGGATAGATGTCGGGCTCGCCGCCCACCGCCGTCGCCAGTCTCCCGAGGGTCGCCCCTGTGAGGATCTCGCGACACTCGTCGCGGTCCAGTTCGCGGACCGGATCATCCGATGACATGGGTCTCTCCTTCTGTTTGCGTCTGATCTGCGATGCCGACGACGACCGGGGCGTGGACGACGATCGTCGGCGACGACAGGTTGAGCAGCACGTCGTAGGCGACGGCGCCCAGGCTTCCGAGCTGCGCCTCTGCGCGGCGGGAGTCGCCGATCACCAGCAGCTCCGCGCTGCGGGCGAGGTCGTTCAGCGCCGCACCGGCGGGCCGGCGCACCACGCGGCTGCGGATCACGACGTCGGGCTGGCGTCGCCGCGCCCGGGCGACGGCGGTCGCGAGGATCCCGCGCGCCTCGTCATCCCGGCGCAGCTGCCAGTCCTGTCGCTGATCAGCGCGCTCGACGTCGAACGGCGCGCGCGCATCGGAGGAGCGGACGCACATCAGCTCGCAGTCGTGGTCGCACGCCAGGTCGGCCGCGAGGTCGACCGCCTCGGCACCCGCAGGCGTGTCGTCGACGCCGACGATGACCCCTCGACGCATCCGGGATGCGGCTTCGGGAATGATCGCGACCGGACCGGTGGCCAGGTTGGCGAGCTGGAGGCTGCGCGAGCCGAACGCCCGGCCATAGTGGAAACCTGTCTTGTGGGTGCCGACGACGACCATCGTCTCGGCATCGCTGAAGGAGGCGAGCTCGGTCATCGGGCTGCCGACCCGCACCTCGCCCTCCAGCTCGAAGTCCGCTCCCAGTGACCGCGCGTAGGCGACCTCGTCGGCGAGACGCTTCTGGGCGTCCTGGTCGACCTCGTCGATGAGGAACGACCCGACCGCGCCCCATTCGTCGTCGGCGACGTAGACGATCGTCACGCCGACACCTCGCTCACGAGCTCCAGCTGTCGCCCACCGGATGGCGGCGCGAGCGGGGACCGAGCCGTCGGCTCCGACGATGTACCTGCGGATCATGGGGATACCTCCGTTCAGCAGTCTCTTCGTGTATCGAAGAGGGCGACGGGCCGTTAGTCCTACGGGCACAGCGAGGAGCGCGACGCTCTGCCGGACCGGCGGAAGCGCGTGCGATCCCGCGGGACCTTCGGCCCCTGCCCTGTGCTCCCCGGCGCGGTTGACTCGGTCGAGACTCGGGAGGCGGGATGACGACGATGAGAGCCTGGCGCACCACCGGCGTGGTCGGCGGCCTCGAGCTGACCGACATGTCGATCCCGGAACCCGGATCCGACGAGGTGCTCGTGAAGGTGGACGTCTGCGGCATCTGCCGGACCGACCTGCATGTCGTCGACCACGAGATCCCGATCCACCGCCCGGCGGTGGTCCCCGGCCATCAGGCGATCGGCACCGTCACCGCCGTCGGGCAGGCTGTGACGGCCCTCGTCCCCGGGGCGCGCGTGGGCGTCGCCTGGCTGCGCCGCACCTGCGGCGAGTGCGAGTTCTGCCGTCGCGGAGCCGAGAACCTCTGTCCCCGCTCGGAGTACACCGGCTGGGACGCGGACGGCGGATTCGCCGAGTATCTGACCGCGCCTGCGCCCTATGTCTATCCGATCGCCGAGGATGCCGACGCACGGGAGACCGCGCCGTTGCTGTGCGCCGGCATCATCGGCTTCCGGGCCCTCCGGCGAGCGCAGCTGCCCCCGGGCGGCACGCTCGGAATCTATGGCTTCGGGTCGAGCGCGCACGTGACCGCGCAGCTCGCGATGGCGGGCGGCGCGCGGGTCTTCGCGATGACCCGCGGCGTGAAGAACCGCGAACTGGCCGAGGAGCTCGGCCTCGCCTTCGTCGGGGAAGAGGAGGAGGACCCGCCAGAACCGTTGGATTCGGCGATCGTCTTCGCCCCCGCGGGCGGGCTCGTGCCCGTCGCCCTGCAGGCGACGGCGAGTGGGGGCACGGTGGTGCTCGCCGGCATCGAGATGTCCGACATCCCGCCCCTCCCCTATGCCGAGACGCTGTTCCGCGAGCGCGACCTGCGCACGGTGACGGCGAACACCCGCGACGACGGCGCGCGTTTCCTCGCCCTCGCGCGCACCCTGCGCCTGCGCCCGCGCGAGACCGTCGTCCCGTTCGAGCGGCTGGGTGACGCGATCGACGACCTGCGCGGCGGCCGGGCCAGCGGCTCCCTCGTGCTCGACGTCGCATCATAGGACCTTCGTCCCTGCCCCGTCGGCGGCGTCGACGGAAGGCTGGAGCACGATTCCCCACGCGGGGACGATCCGAGAGGAGCAGCCGATGCCCGAGACGACGATGGTCTGCTGGAACGGTTCGACGGCGTCGGAGGCCGCCCTGGAATGGGCGTTGCGCCGCTCGCGCGACTCCGGCTCCACTGTCGGGGTCGTCGACGTCGTGGACGAGAGTCTCTTCCTCGGCGACGCGGCCGCGCTCGACAGGGCCACCATCGAGGAGGAGGACCTATTGGCCTCCAGGGTGGAGGACCTCGGCGCATCCCATCCCGGCGCGGTGTCGCGTTCCGAGCTGCTGGTGGGCGACCCCCTCGAGGTGTTGACGGTGCAGTCCCGCCCCGGAACGCTCGTGGTCGTCGGCACCCGGCACCGGGTCGGGCCACGAGTACGGTACGGCTGGTCTCTCGGGGCCCGCTTGGCCACGGACGCCGCCGGTCCGGTGGCCGTCGTCCCCGTCGAAGAGGCGGACGCGGCGCGTGCCCGCTCGGGGATCGTCGTCGGCGTGGACGGCTCCGAGGTCGGCCGGCTCGCCCTCGCATTCGCGGCAGGGGAGGCGGCCCGACTGCATCAACCGCTGACGGTCATGCACTGCTGGGTCGCCCCGCTGTCCGAACAGCCTCTCATCGTCCCCGACGACGAGTTCGTCGAATCGCGGCTGTCGGAGCGTCAGGAGCTGCTCGACGATCACGTCCGGGCCGTCCATGAGACGCACCCTGACCTCGAGGTCCGGCCTGTCCTGCTGCGACAGAACCCCATCTCGGGGTTGCGCGTCGAGTCGGAGCGGGCCTTCATGCTGGTCGTGGGCAGCCGCCGGCTGACGGGATGGAGACGCG
Organism: uncultured Actinomycetota bacterium; assembly: GCA_963734315.1. Classification (GTDB taxonomy): domain Bacteria; phylum Actinomycetota; class Actinomycetes; order Actinomycetales; family Microbacteriaceae; genus Leifsonia. Next base: position 360,550 of record CAVTGP010000012.1, read on the forward strand.
TCTGGCTCGGGTCGGTCTCCCACGGGCTCGTGCTGGACCTCGCAGCGCCCACGGTTGTCGTCGGCCAGGAGACAGAGGTCACGGCATGACCGCGGTCGTGATCGTCAGCGGGCCGCTGATGGACGACGAGCTGCTACGCAGACACACGGTCGCCGCCCTGAACGCGGGGAACCAGGTAGCGCTGGTGACGTTGCACCCGTGCTCCCCCGCGACCATGATGTTCGTGGTCGCTTTGGAGGGGTGGTTCGGTCACGACCGCGTCTGGCTGGTGGAGGATCACCTCGGCTGGCGGCGCGTGCCCGCGGAGCGCTCGGTGGTCGTGCTGTCGGCAGGCGGCCTCTGGCGCGACGACGAACGCCTCGCGGACGCCGCCGGCGCGGAGCAGATGTCGTGGGCCGACATCGATCAGGTGTACTCAAGCTGACCCGGCGCTACACTCACCGGTTAGGGACGGGACACCCCCGACAGTCGGTGCCCCGTCACCGAGAGGGGGCCACGAGATTCCTGACGACGAGCCGATCACGTTCCCCGATGCTCCTCGGGCCGAGCTCGACCGCACTCTCGGCGAGCTCGTGCAGCAGGCGAGAAAGGTGCTGGACACTCAGGGCAGGCTCCGGGCGCTGGTGCGCGCGAACCGTGCGGTGGTGCTGCATCTGGAGTTGCCGGTCGTCCTCCGTACGATCGTCGAATCCGCCGTCGAACTGGTCGGCGCGCGCTACGGCGCGCTCGGCGTCATCGCAGAAGGCGGCGGCCTCGAGCAGTTCATCCACGTCGGGATGACGGAGGACGACGTCACCCGGATCGGGCATCTGCCGGAGGGTCACGGTCTCCTCGGCGCCCTCATCGACGATCCCCGGCCGATCCGGCTCGACTCCATCGCCGACGACCCGCGTTCCTCAGGCTTCCCGGACGGACACCCGCCGATGACGGCGTTTCTCGGCGTCCCCATCACCGTGCGCGACTCCGTGTACGGCAATCTCTACCTGACCGATCCGGTCGGCGGCGGCTTCACCGAGGACGACGAGCAGCTCGTCAAGGCCGTGGCGGCCAACGCCGGGTTCGCCATCGACAATGCCCGGCTGTTCGCCGAGGCCGCCGCCCGACAGGCCTGGAGCGCGTCGACCGCGGAGATGACCGCCAGCATCCTGGGCAGCGAGTCGTCACGGGCGCGCGAGGACCTCGCCACCCGCGTGGCCTCGCTCCTCGACGCCCGTGCGGCGTTCGTGCTCGGCGGGGAGGACGAGGGGGACGTTGTGCGGGTGCTCGGGTCGAGCGACGGTACGCTCCATCCTGCGGGCCTTCCGCTCACCGACCGGATCCGCAATGCCGTCGAGGGCGTCCAACCGGCTCGCGTCGACGAGCTGATCGGTCTTCCTCTGGCGACGGACTGGGAGCCGGGACCCGCGCTGATCATTCCGTTCGACGGGATGAACGGCGAGCCGCAGGTGCTGATCGCACTCCGCGAGAGCGGGGCTCCGGGCTTCTCGGCGTTCGAGCTCGAGCGCGCCGTCGCTTTCGCCGGTCAGGCCGCCATCGCCATGGAACTCGCCGAGGCCCGCGCCGCGCGGGAACGGGTCGTGCTCCTCGAAGACCGCGCTCGCATCGCCCGCGATCTGCACGACCACGTCATCCAGCAGCTGTTCGGCACAGGGCTCGAGTTGAAAGGCGTCGAGTCCGTGTTGGGACCGGGGGCGCTCGCGCGGCGGATCGACGGGACGGTGACGTCGCTCGACGAGGCGATCGCGCAGATCCGCACCGCCATCTTCTCGCTGTCGCGTCAGCTGGAACCGGGCGAGAGCCTCCGGCACCGTGTGATCGACATCGTCGAGGAAGTCGGCGAGCTGCTTCCGGCGACGGTGTCGTTCTCGGGCCCCGTCGACGTGGTGTCCGACCCCGAGCTCGCCGACGACATCGCGGCGTTCGTCCGGGAGGGGCTCACGAATGCCGTCCGGCACTCCGGTGCGGGTGCTGCGACGGTCGACGTCGTCGCCACGGCGGACGAGATCACGGTCGCTGTCGCCGACAACGGACGCGGAATCGGCGACACCGGCCGTCGGAGCGGCCTGAAGAACCTCTCGGAGCGCGCCGAGCGCCGAGCCGGCGCGCTCGACATCGAGTCGACCGCGGAAGGCACCCGGCTGCGTCTGCGTCTTCCCGTGCCGACCGGAGGGACCCGATGAACGCATCACCGATCCGCGTCTTCCTCACCGACGACCATGAGATCGTCCGGCGCGGAATCGCCGCGCTCATCGACGCGCAGGACGACATGGAGGTCGTCGGCGAAGCGGCGACGGCGGCGCAGGCGCGTGCGCGCATCCTGGCCGTGCGCCCGGAGGTCGCCGTGCTCGACGTCCGGCTCCCCGACGGCAGCGGGATCGACGTGTGCCGCGCGGTGAAGCAGGAGCAGCCGTCCATCCGCTGCCTGATGCTGACCGCCTACGACGACGAGGACGCCCTGCGCAGCGCGATCATCGCCGGCGCGGACGGCTACGTGGTCAAGGACATCCGGGGGAGCACGCTGCTGGACGATATCCGCGCGACCCACCGCGGCCGACGGCTGATCGACCCGCGCATCGCCGAGCGGGTGTCGGCGACGCTGCGGGAACCCGCGGACGACCCGCGGTTCTCCTCGCTCGGCCTGCGGGAGCGTCAGGTGCTCGCGCTGATCGCCGACGGCTGCACCAACCGGCAGATCGCCGAGCGACTCGGCCTGGCGGAGAAGACCGTCAAGAACTATGTGAGCTCGCTGCTCGCGAAGCTCGGGCTGGAGCGACGGACGCAGGCTGCGGTGCTCCATCTGGAGCATCGCGGCCGCTGCCTGACCAGGAGCTTCGGGCGCGCCCGGCCGGACCCCCTGCTCATTGCCCGGTCAGATCACCGACCATCCCGCGTCACTGGGGAGGACGGCGCCGTTGACATTGGACGAGTCGTCGCTGAGCAGCCACGTGATCGCCGCCGCCAGCTCCTCGGCCGTGGCCGGTTGCGGAACGTTGGTCTGCATGTACGGGGCCAGTCGTTCACCGGCGAACTCCGAGCGGAACTCCGCCTGGATGTTCGTCATCGTCGCCCCGGGAGCCACGGTGTTGCAGCGGATGCCTTTCGTCCCGTAGTAGAACGCCGTGCTCTTGGTCAACCCGATCACCGCGTGCTTGGACGCCGTGTAAGCCGCACCGGCCGCTGAGCCGCGCAGTCCGGCCTCGGAGGACACGTTGACGATGGTCCCCGCGCCGCGCTCGAGCATGCCAGGGAGCACCGCGCGCGTGAGCCGCATGACGGCGGTCAGGTTCACCCGCAGCACGCGATCCCAGACGGCGTCCTCGACTTCGGCCGGCGGGAGGAAGTCGTCCATGATGCCGGCGACGTTCGCCAGCGACGTGACCTTCCCATCGGCGACCAGCATGATCCGGGCGACGACGTCCTCGTCGCTCACATCGCCGGCGAGAGTCAGGAGCCGATCCGTTTCCAGCTCCTCGGCGAGGGCGGCGAGACGTGGCTCGCTGATGTCGGTGGCGATGACGGTGGCCCCCTCGGCCACCAGCCGGACCGCGGTCGCCTTGCCGATTCCGGACCCGGCTCCCGTCACGATGACGCGTGCGTCCGAGAAGCGTCCCTCTACGATGTGTGTCGACATATTCGCGTGACTCTCGCTGCGTCAGGCCGTAGGCCCGGCGGTGATCGGGATGCTCTTCGGCGACGGCAGCTGCGCGAACGGCACGTCGACCGTCAGCACGCCTTTGTCGAAGGACGCGGCGATCTTCGCCTGGTCGCTCTGCTGAGGCAGCGCGATACGCCGGTAGAAGCTCTGGCTGGACTCGCGCACGACGTACTTCTTGCCCTTGTCCTCCTCCTTCTCGTGCTTCTCGGCCTGGATGACCAGCGCGCCCTCGTCGATGTTCACCGAGACGTCGTTCTCGTCGAAGTCGGGCAGGTGCACTTCGACGATCAACTCCTTGTCGTCCTTCGTGTAGATGTCGGTCGTCGGCAGCTTGGTGCGGCGCGACGCGAACATTCCGTCCTCGAAGAAGTCCCGTTCGAGCCGGCTGAGTTCGGCGAACGGGTCGAAGCGGACCAGATTGCGTGCCATGACGATGTCCCCTCTTTCTGGCCGGAGCCCGGCCGTGTTGACTCCGCTCACGCTACGTCGGAGCGAACCCGGCCCCTGGGCCGAAGGTCCCGCAGGCTCAGCGCGGGACTTTCGACTCATCCCGTGCCGGGCGCGGACGCGGAAGCTGGTGCGCATGAGCATCAGCGACGCCTCAGGATCACCCGCTCCCGCCACGGCGGCCCGCAGCTTCAGTGACCTGACGGTCCGTCAGGCGGTGGAGTCGGAGCTCGCGTGGACCCCGGACGTCACCGCGCCGACGATCGGCGTCAGCGTCGACGGTGGCGTGGTCACGCTCACCGGCGAGGTCGCCAGCCTCCACGAGCGCATCGCAGCCGTCGAGGCCGTTCAGCGCATCGCCGGCGTCAGAACCGTCGCCGACGAACTGCGCCTCCCGGACGCAGGGCGACGAGCCCAGCGGCCGACGGCTCGCCGCGGCGGTCGACGGAGTCCTCGCCTGGACGGCTGGGGTGCCGAGTGAAGGGATCCACGCGGATGTCGAAGGGCATCGAGTCGTCCTCAGCGGCACGGTCGACTGGGATGCCGAGCGGGTGGCCGCCAAACGAGCGGTCGAGCGCCTCCACGGCGTCCACGCGGTCGAGAGCCGCATCGAACTCACCCGCCGCCCGCTGGCCGACGATATCGCCGAGGAGATCCGCAACGCCCTCGTGCGCAATGCCATCCTCGACGCGAAGAGCATCGTCGTCGAGGTCGACGGCGACGAAGTCACCCTGACCGGCGCCGTGAGCTCCTGGACCGAGCACCAGCAGGCCGCACGGACCGCGTGGTCGTCGCCGCACGTGCGACAGGTGCACGACAGGTTGCGGGTCGAGCCGAAGACGATCTGAGCCGTCAGATCAGACACTCCGGGGCGACGACGATCGTCGGCACCTCGATCGCCAGGATCATCGCGTGACTGACCGAACCGAGCAGCAGGCGATCCATCCCGCGCGCCTGCTCGGTGCCCACGACCAGCAGCGCGGCGGAGTCGAGCGCAGACAGCAGGGCATGCCTCGGGTCGTCTCGAATCAGTACGGCCTTCACCGTCAGATCGGGGTTGGCCGCGCGCAGTGTGCGGGCGGCCGATTGAAGGATCGCGTCGTGCTCCGCCTCGAGGTCGCGTGTGAACCGGATATCCGGCTCCTGGACCTCGGGGAGGCCGACCATCGGCGCGAGCCAGGCGTGGACGACCAGGAGGTCGCCGCCCAGCCGTCGCGCCTCCCGGGCGGCATAGCGTGCGGCCTTCAGCGAGACCTCCGACCCGTCGGTTCCGACGACCACCGTCGAGCGGTCCGTGACCGGCTGCCCGGGCACAATCGCGACGGCGCCCCGCGCGACCCCCGCGAGCTGTGCCCCCAGCGACCAGTCGTAGCGCAGGCGCGGCCAGTGCCGGGGTCCGGTTCCGACGACGACCAGATTGTCGGCGCGGGAGAAGCGGCACAGCTCGTCCAGCCGGATTCCGGCCATCACGTGCGTGCTGATCCGCAGGCCCCCGTTCTCGTCCGAGACTCGCTGAGCCTCCGCGTCGGCGGCCAGGTGGCGCTGGGCCACCAGCTGCTCGGTGGCGACCTGCCCCAGTGCGAGCTCCTCCGGGTCCTCGACGTCGACGAGGAGGATTCCGTCGTGCTCGGCCTTCGCCCGCTCGACGGCCCATGCCAGGGCGAGGCCGGCCTCCGGAGATCCGTCCCACCCCACGATCGTCCTGTCGCTCATGCGCGCTTCCCCTTCGTCTCCGGTTCCGGCCGGACCACGAGCACCGGGCATGCCGCCTGTGTCGTGCAGTACAGGCTCACCGAGCCGAGGAACGGAGACGCCAGCTCGCTCAGTCCGCGGCTGCCGACCACCAGCAGCTCGGCGTTGTGCGAGGCCGCGACGAGCACCTTCCCCGCGTGACCCGGTTCAGCGTGCAGCGTGACCCACTCGGGCCGTTCGTCGCCGAACTCGGCGTGGAGGGCGTCCTCCAGGATGCCGAGCGCGACGACCTTCGGTGCGCGCCCGGGGTCGGGGAAGTAGGCGTCGTACATCGAGGTGCTCGGCTGCCACGCCATCACCACGTCGAGGCGCGCATCCAGGGCACGAGCGAGTCGCACTGCCTCGTGGAAGGCCCGCCGCGACTGCTCCGACCCGTCCACACCGCACACCACGGGTGGCGACGCCATCTTCGACCTCTGCACGTACGCTCCCTCCCTCCCGGCCGACTCTCGTGCCTGACGGTGGCAGCGCACAGGGCACAAAGTCCCTCGCAGGAAGAACGCGGCCGTGCCGTCAGGCGATCACCAGTCGCCGTCGTCGGGCCCGCTCGGCCTGACGAACGCGTACTCCTTCGGGGTGACGAGCACGGGACAGGGGAGGTTCAGCAGCACGTCGTGACTGACGGAACCGAGGAGCGAAGCGGCCAGGCGTCCGCGTCCACGGGTGCCGACGACGATGGCGACCGCCCCGCCGGCGCGCTCGAGGAGCGCCGTCGCGGGGTTCTCGCGCACCACCACTTGGTCGATGGCGGCGGTCCGGGCGATCGGCACGTCCGCGATCGCGTCCGCGATGACCCTCTGCTCGCGCTCCAGGAACGCCGGGTCGGCGTGTTCACCGGAGTCCAGCGCGCGCTGCAGCGGCACCGGCACGTCCCAGGCGTGCACGGCCTCGACCTGGGCGCCAAGCCAGCTCGCCTCGGTCACCGCCAGGGCGAGCGCGGACCGCGAGTACGCGGAGCGGTCGACGCCGACGACGACCACGTTCCGTTCCGCTTCGGGACAGTCGGGGACCACGGCGACGGTGCAGTCGGCCTTCGCCGCCACCTTCAGCGGCAGCGTGCCGATCCGAGGACTCTCCCGTCCCGGCCGTTTGTCGGTGCCGACGACCAGGAGTGCGGCGCCGGCGGCCTCGCGCAGCAGCGCGTCCGCTGGCGGGCCTTCCACCCAGCGGATCTCCACCGCGACGTCCGGCACGAGCGCATGAACGTGGTTCCTCGCCTCGCGCAGCCCGAGCTCGACCGTCGACTCGAGATCGAACCGCGGGCCGAAGACGGCTCCGCCGAGCCTGGTGTCGATCGCGTGCACGACCTCCACCGTGCCGCCGCGCTTCGCCACCCGCGCGGTCGCCCAGTCGAGTGCCCGCCAGGCCGACGGCGAGCCGTCGAATCCGACCACGGTGCGTCCGTCGGTCACCACTGCCCCTCCCGGCGGCCGGTCAGAGTGTGCAGGCTCATCCGGAACACGACGGCGGCGGTCGACGGGCGACCGAGTTGCGCCTGCGCACCGGCCAGCCGGGGGATGTCGAGTGTGCGCATCATCCCGAGCTCCGCGCCCTGGTTCCCCTCCGCTGTCGCGCTGACCAACGGGCGGAAGCGCTCGACCAGGATCTCCAACCCGAGCTTCGCCTCGGTGCCGACGAGCTGCTCGAATCGACCCCACGCGATCACGCTGCGCCAGCGGTCGATGTGATCCATCTCGTCGACTTCGAAACACACCTCGGGGTGCGAGCGCAGCGCCCGCACCTTTCTTCCCTGAGCGCTGTGGCAATAGATCGCACCGTCATGGTAGGCGTAGGAGATCGGGACGACGTACGGCACGTCCCCGTCGAGCAGACCGAGTCGCCCCACCAGGCAGGCGCCGAGGAGGGCGTCGATCTCGTCGCGGTTCATCTCTGCGGGCATGGAGGGCTCCTCACGTTCGGTCGGCTCCTGTCGAGCCTGCGCTGTCGCGGGCACGACCGGTTAGGACCTTCGACCCTTGCCGCGCGATGGCCGACGCGGTCGAATGAGCGCATGAGAAACGACAACGGCGCATCCCACCACCTGACGATGCACGACATCCCGCCGGTGAACCGCGCCCTCCTCGTCGGCGTCGTCGCCTGGAGCCTCGCGTGGAAGGGGGCGTCACTCTGGCACGCCGCCCGGAACGGCAGCAAGCCGTGGTTCGTGACGCTGCTTCTCACGAACACGCTCGGCGTGCTGGACGCCGTCTACCTGTTCGGCGTGGCTCGGCATCACAGCAGGGACGAGCTCGACGAGCTCGCGATCCTTGCCGTCACCGGCGAGCCCGAACAAGAAGGTCACACGCAAGAGACCTGAGAGGGGTCGAGACGCACCGGTCGTGTCGGACGCTCCGGTGGGGGCACCGGCCTAGTTTCTGATGAGGCTTGGGCGAGGACTCCCTCTGCGAGAGCGCCCGATCAGGATGGGAGCACGTCCGGCTCGGGCCGTTCTTCGAGCGTCGACCGGTGTGCCTCCGCGGCGGCGATGCGCCCGACGGTCTTGAGGAAGCTGTCCGGGTTGAGCGAGATCGAGTCGATCCCGTTCGCGACCAGGAACTCGGCGAACTCGGGGTAGTCGCTCGGCGCCTGGCCGCAGATGCCGATCGGGATCCCCGCGGCGTGCGCCTTGGCGATGGCCTCGGCGATCATCCACTCGACAGCGGCATCCCGCTCGTCGAACAGGTCGGCCACCTGCGCGGAGTCCCTGTCCACGCCGAGGACGAGCTGTGTGAGGTCGTTGGAGCCGATCGAGAACCCGTCGAAACGCGCGGCGAACTCGACGGCGCGGATGACGTTGGACGGGATCTCGCACATCATGTAGACCTTCAGGCCGTCCTCGCCGCGGACCAGGCCGTTCGCGGCCATCTCCGCGAGCACGCGGTCCGCCTCGCCGGGGGTGCGGCAGAACGGCACCATCACGACGATGTTCGCGAACCCGATCCGTTCGCGCGCGCGTTTCAGCGCCTGACATTCGAGAGCGAACGCCTCGCGGTACTTCGGGTCGTAGTAGCGGGAGGCGCCACGGAAGCCGAGCATCGGGTTCTCCTCCGGGAGTTCGAACGCGCGCCCGCCGACCAGGTGGGCGTACTCGTTCGCCTTGAAGTCGCTCAACCGCACGATCACGTCGTTCGGGTAGTAGGGCGCGGCCAGCTTCGCAAGCCCCCGGGCGAGCGTCTCGACGAAGAATTCCTTCGGGTCGTCGAACCCCGCCGTCAGTGCGCGGATGCGTCGGCGATCGCTCTCGTCGGCGACGCGTTCGGGGTGGACGAGCGCCATCGGATGCACGGAGATCAGGTTGTTGATGATGAACTCCATGCGGGCCAGGCCGACTCCACCGGCGGGCAGCCGCCACCACCGGAACGCCGCCTCGGGGCTGGCGACATTGACCATGACCTTCGTGTGCGTCTCCTGCACCCGGCGCAGGTCGATCTCTTCGCTCTCGAAGCCCAAAACGCCGTCGTACACGTGACCGATGTCGCCCTCTGCGCACGAAAGCGTGACCTCCTGGCCGTCGGTGAGCGTCTCCGTCGCCGTCCGGGTTCCCACCACAGCCGGGATCCCGAGTTCGCGGCTCACGATGGCCGCATGGCTGGTCGATCCACCGTGGTCGGTGATGATGCCGGAGGCGCGGGTCATGATCGACACCCAGTCCGGGTCCGTCATCTCCGCCACCAGTACCGCGCCGTCGCGGAAGTCGGCGATCTGGGCGGCGTCGCGGATGACGCACGCCGTCCCGGTCGCGATCGAGTCGCCGATCGCCGCCCCGGAGAGAAGCAGTTCGCCCTTCTCGGTGAGGTGGTGCTCGGTGAACGTCGTGCCGCTCCTGACCGCCTGCACGGTCTCGGGACGGGCCTGCACGAGGAACAGCGGGCCGGTCGCGCCATCGCGGGCCCACTCCAGATCCATCGGGCGGCCATAGTGCTTCTCGATGATCACGGCCCAGCGGGCCAGCTCGACGATCTCGTCGTCGTTCAGCACGAAGGCGTGCTGCTGGCGCGCGGAGGTGTCGATGACCCGCGTGCGCTCGGTGCCTCCCCGGCTGTAGACCATCTTGCGCGCCTTCGCGCCGACGGTCCTCTCGATGATCGGAACAGTGCCGGGCTGATCCAGAAGCGGCTTGAAGACAAGATACCGGTCGGGATCGACCGCGCCCTGCACCACCATCTCGCCCAATCCCCAGGCCGCGCTGATGACCACGACGCGCGGGAATCCGGTGTCGGTGTCGATCGAGAACATGACGCCCGACCCGCCGAGGTCGGACCTCACCATCTGCTGCACGCCGATCGACAGCGCCACCTCCAGATGGTCGAAGTTCTTCACCTCGCGGTAGCTGATCGCCCGATCGGTGAAGAGGGAGGCGTAACAGCGTCGGCAGGCCGCCAGCAGTTCCCGCTCCCCCACGACGTTCAGGAAAGTCTCCTGGGCACCGGCGAAGCTGGCCTCGGGAAGGTCCTCAGCCGTTGCGCTGCTGCGCACGGCTACCGCCGGCGCGTTCACGCCGATCCGTTCGGCGAGAGCGCGGTACCCCGCCAGCAGAGCGTCGGCGATCGCCTGTGGGAACTCGCCGCCGAGGAACAGCTCTCGCAGGGCTTCGCCCGTGTCGCGGAGCGTCGCCGTCCCATCGCGATACCGTGCGAGGCGTTCGCGCATCGCACGCTCGATCCCGTTCGCCTCGACGAAGGCCCGGTAGGCGGAGGCCGTTGTAGCGAATCCGTCCGGCACCCGGATCCCGTCGGTGGCGAGCGAGCGGATCATCTCGCCGAGCGACGCGTTCTTCCCGCCCACCCGGGGGACGTCCCCCATTCCGACGTCCTCGAACCACACGACATAGTCGTCCATGAGCATCTCCTCCGAGTCGGTCCACCCGATCGGCCCTCACGCTACGTACGTGGCCGCGACTCCCACAGGGCCTTTCGGCCCCCTCGCCGAGCCAGTGCCGCCTCCAGCCGTTCGACATCGGAGCGGTGGCACAGCTCCGTGGCCGGTGTCATCACCGCCGCACAACCGGCAGCCACGGCCGAGCAGAACGCGTCCTCGACGGAGCGCCCCTGCGCGAGCCTCAGCACGAACGCCGCGAGAAAACTGTCGCCTGCGCCGACCGTGCTGACGACCTCCACCGGCGGGGCAGCCAATCGCGCGATGCCGGCCTCGGACACCAGCACGGCACCCTCCTCGCCGAGCGTCAGTGCCACGTACTCCGCCGAACCGTCGGCGATCAGCGCGAACGCCCCGTCGATCAGGCTCTGCGGGCTGTCGAGCGGCGCTCCGAGATGAGCGCCGAGCTCGCGACGGCTCGGGGTCACCAGGAATGTCCCTTCGGTGAGCGCCTCGGAGAGGGCGGCGCCGCTGGCATCCACGACGCACCGGGCGCCGCCCTCGCGCGCCAGGCGGGCCACCCGTGCATAGAAGTCGTCGGGAACACCGGGAGGCAGGCTGCCGCTGGCGACGACGTACCCGCTCGCGGTGACAGCCTGTTCGACGAAGTCCAGGCAGGCACGCCACTCGTCCTCGCCGAGCTCCGGGCCTTCGAGCACGAAGCGGTACTGCGTGCCCGTCGACTCCTCGTCGACGGTGAAGCTCTCGCGGGTGCTCCCCTGGATCGGGACGACGATGCTCGGGACGCGTTCGGCCTCGATGAGACGGCGGTACGCCTCCCCGACCGGGCCTCCTGCTGTGTACACCGCCAGGCTGCGTCCGCCGAGCCGGCGCACGACCCTCGACACGTTGACACCTCCACCACCAGGGTCCAGCCGACTCGTACGGCAGCGCAGCTTGTGATCGCCGATCACCTGCTCCGTCGACGTGCTGATATCGAGGGCCGGGTTCACCGTCAGCGTGAGGATCTGCTGGGCGCCCCGCGGTCGTGAGGCCTCCATAGGCGCGAGGATTCCCCACTTCGCCGGTCGGCGGCGGGACTTAGGTCATACGGGTGTGCCCGGTCGTTGCGTAGGGTTCGACCAGCAGCAACCAGCAGAGGAGCCGTGGGAAGGTGACGATGCCACCGGCTACCGCGGATCCTCAGACCCTGCCTCGTCGCTCACCGATGAGTGAGTCTGGCTCGACGACAGGATTTCCGCCGACCGCGCCGAGACGACGGTCGTGGATCGCCTAGATCAAGGCGGCCGTCCTGCTGATCGGGGTCGGACTGATCCTGTTCCTCCCCGCCGTCGTCGGCACGCCGAGCACACCGCTGACGTACTCCGCGTTCGTGACGGACGTCCAGGCTCACAAGGTGTCGGACGTGACGATCGCCGCAGACGGGTCGGCGACCGGGACACTCCGGTCCGGCACAGCCTTCACCACGACGATCCCCCTCCCGCTCGCGGGGCAGCCGCTTCTGGCATCGATGCACACGGCCGATGTCGCGGTGACCTTCGCGGCCGCGGCTCAGGGCTCGTTCTGGTCGAGCCTCGGAGGCTGGCTGCTCATCCTCGCGCCGATCGCCCTGATCTGGTGGTGGTGGTCCCGCATGCTGCGGCGCGCAGGCGGCTCGCGTGGTGGGATCTTCGGCGTGACAAGGTCACCATCCTCCCCGCTGGAGAGACCCTCGGCGTCTACGGCGAAGGTCGACCGGAGCCGCCTCCGATCTCGCCGCCGCCACAACCCTGGCGACGCGCATCGTGCGCGACTTCGGGCTGTCGCCGCCGCTCGGCCCGGTCGGGTACCCCACCGGGGACGACGCCGCCGAGAGCAGAACGACCTTCAACCGGCCCTGCTCCGAGGAGACCCAACGCGCGGTCGACTCCGAAGTCGCCCGCCTGGTGCGCGAGGCGGAGGCCACCGCGATCGATGTCATTTCACGCAATCGCGCGGCCCTGGACCGGCTGGTCGTCCGCCTGTTCGACGCCGAGACACTCGACGGCGCGGAGGTCTACGAGGTGCTCGGAAGGCCGACACCGGAACGGGTCCCCGACCTTGGTGCGCCGCTCAGCCCGGCGTCCGGGCGTCGCGACGCCCTCGTACGATCCACCGCGCCAGCTCGTCGGCGCCCCACACGATGATCGGGCACGGGATCAGAAGAGCGAGCACCCAGAGCGGCAGCGGTGCTGTGCCGAACACTGCCTGTAACGGCGGGAGATAGCAGAGCGCCGCAGCGAAGGCGAGCTCCACGGCGATCGCGCCGAGCAGCGGCCGGTTGCTGAAGAACCCGAGTGCTCGCAGGGAGGTGCGCTCGGTGCGGGCGGCGAAGGCCGTGCCGACCTGGCAGGCGACGATGGTCGCGAATGTCGCCGTCGTGGCCTGGAGGTAGACCCCGTGGAGCGCAGTGCCCTCGCCGACAGCGGCTCCCGGGTACCAGCCTCCCGAGCGGAGCACGACGAAGTACACGGCGAGCGCCAGGACGGCCGAGATGCTCCCCATCAGCGCCCAGGCGCGGAAGAGCAGGTGGCGGGTGATGAGCTGCTCGGACCGCGGCCGCGGACGCCGTGACATCAGATCCGGCTCGCCCCGTTCCCGGCCCAGTGCGAGCGCGGGCAGGATCTCCGTGCCCAGATCGATGGCGAGGATCTGCAGCACGGTCAGGGGCAGCGGTATGAGCCCGCCCGACAATGCGAACAGCGCGAACGGCACGACCTCCGGCACGGCGTGGACGAAGATGTAGAGCACGAACTTGCGGAGGTTGTCGTACGCACGCCGCCCTTCGCGGACCGCCGTGACGATGGTCGCGAAGTTGTCGTCGGTGAGGATCATGGTGGCCGCCTCCCTGGCGACGTCCGTGCCGGAACGTCCCATCGCGACGCCGATGTCGGCCCGGTGCAGCGCCGGCGCGTCGTTGACCCCGTCGCCCGTCATCGCCACGACCTGGCCTTCGTGCTGCAGCGCCTCGGCGATCCGGAGCTTGCCCTCCGGTGTGCTCCGTGAGAAGACGATCTCGCCCGGCTGCGCGAGCAACCCGTCGAGCTCCGGTTCCGACAGGGCGTCGGCGTCCGCGCCGGCCACCACCCGGTCGGCGCCGATGCCGACCTGGCGCGCGATCTCCGTCGCCGTGCGCCCATTGTCGCCTGTGACGACGTGGATGGTGATGCCCGCGTCGTGGCACGCGCCGACCGCGGCCGCGACCTCCGGGCGCGGCGGGTCGAGCAACGCCACCAGGCCGAGCAGGCACAGCTCGGACTCGGCGGCGGCAGCGTCCGAGGGCACGTCGCCGGTGTTCCGTGCGGCGAGCGCGAGGACCCGCAGGCCTCTCCGTGCGAAGTCGTCGACCGCGGCCGAGGCGGCCGCTCGCGCTTCGGCCGTCATCGGCTCCTCGCCCTGCTCGCCGTTGATCGAACGACACAGCGGGATGAGCCCCTCCGGCGCGCCCTTGACGGCCACGAAGAGCGCGCCGAAACGCCGGGTCACGACGCTCATCCGCTTGCGTTCCGGATCGAACGGGAATGTGGCGACACGCGGTGCGGAGTCGACGCCGGAGTCGGCGGCCGCAGCCCGCAGCGCGGCCTCCATGGGGTCGGTCGTGCGCTCCAGCTGGTTGCAGTCGGCCATCACTTCGGCCAGTGGCGTGATGGTCGCGCCCCGGTCGGCGGGGTCGTGGTCGCCGGCTGATGTCCAGAGCCCGCTCACCCGCATCGCGTTCTGCGTCAGTGTGCCCGTCTTGTCGGTGCAGATGACCGTCGTGGACCCGAGCGTCTCGACGGCGGACAGCTGTTTGACCAGGGCCCCCTTGCGCGCCAGCACGCGCACGCCGACGGCGAGCGCCAGTGTGATCGTGGGGAGCAGACCCTCCGGGACGTTCGCGACCAGCAGGCCGATGGCGAACACCGCGGCATCGGGGAGGCTGAGTCCCGCGAACAGGCCGAGCGGGAGGAACAGCGCCCCGACCCCAACGGCGACGGCCGCGATAAGCCAGGTGGACCGGCGCACCTGACGTTCCAGGGGGCTCGCCACCGGGACTCCGCGCCGGGAGAGCGCGGCGATCCGACCGAGCTCGGTGGCCGCACCCGTCGCGAAGACCACGGCCCGTCCGTCTCCGGAGGTGCATTCGGCGCCGGAGAACACGGCATCCGGCGCGTCGATCAGTCGATCGGCGACGTCCTCGCTGCCCGCCGTTCTCGTTACCGGCGCGGACTCCCCGGTCAGGGTCGACAGGTCGACCTCCATGGAGCCCGCGATCAGCCGCGCGTCGGCGGGGACCCGATCGCCCTCCCCGATCAGCAGCACGTCGCCCGAAACCAGCTCGACCGCCGGGACCGTGATCGGCGCTCCGTCGCGCAGCGCTCTGGCCTGGAGCGGAAGGTAGCGCGAGAGCGCCTCGACCGCTTTCTCGGCCTGGCGCTCCTGGAGGAAGGCGACCACCGCGTTGATCACAATCACGCCCAGGATCGCCCAGCCCAGAATCGACGTCGCCGCCACGAACGCGAGCACCGCAGCCGCCCAGAGCAGCAGTGCCAGCGGGTGGGTGAACTGCCGCAGCACCTCGCGCAGCCGGCTCGCGCGCCGCGCGCTCGGCAGCGCGTTGGGACCCTGCACGGCCAGCCGTCTCGCCGCCTCCCTGCTCCCCAACCCTCTCTCGCTCGTGCGGAGGTTCCGGAGCAGCAGGTCGACCGGCTCCCGGAGCGGTCCATCTTCCGGCTGCACGGCGACTCCCTCCACGAGCCCGCAGTCATCGACCGGCCCCGCTCCCCCTATCGACGCAGGTGCGCGGGGGCGGCCACAGGGGCTTAAGGCCCATTCGTGGGCGGCGGGACTTTCGCCTCCACCCGAGGGGACGGCCGGGCTCTAGGCTGCGTCCCGACGACGGAGGGAGCCGAATGGAACCCCTTCTCCATCAGCGCCCCTCCGGGGCCGTGTTCGACATGGACGGGGTGATCACCGACACCCGCGGGCTTCATCAGCGCGCGTGGACGGCGCTGTTCGACGCCGAGCTCGACGGGATCGCGCCAGGAGGCCTGCCCTTCACCGCGTCCGACTACGAACTGTACGTCGACGGCCGGAGCCGGGAGGGAGGCATCAGGACGCTTCTGGCAGCACGCGGCCTGGTGGACGCGACGATCACGACCGCACTCGTCGCCCGCCTCGCCGCACGCAAGCAGGAGCTCTTCGAGGAACTGATCCGTGCGCACGGCGTCGCCTTGCTGCCCGGTGCTGCCGACGTGGTGCGTTCGCTCCGCGCGGCGGGGGTGCCGGTCGCGCTGGCGACCGCGAGCAAGAACGCGCGGCTCGTGCTGGGTGGCACCGGCATCCTGCCGCTGTTCGACGCCGTGGTCGACGGCTTGGATGCGGAGGAGCTCGCGCTGCCGTCCAAGCCGGACCCCGCTCTGTTCCGGGAGGCCTGCCGGCGTGTCGGGGTGACGCCGACGCGGGCGCTGCTCGTGGAGGACTCCGAGGCTGGGATCGCGGCCGCGGCGGCCGCGGGATTCGGTCTCGTCGTCGGTGTCGCCGCAGGCCCCGAACGCGCCGCCGCGCTCCGGCGAGCGGACGCCGATGTCGTCGTCTCCGGCCTCGACGCGATCGAGGTGGAGCCGACGGGACTGCTCGCGCGCGCGGGGTCCCCCGAGACGTGGGTGCTGCGTTTCGACGGCTACGACCCAGCAGCCGAGGGCACGCGCGAGAGCCTGTGCACGGTCGCCAACGGCTATTGGGGCACCCGAGGGGCCGCTGAGGAGTCGGTGACCGGCGCGCAGCACTCGCCCGGGACGTTTCTGGCCGGCGTCTACGACGCTGTCGACGACGGCGCGGTGCCAGGCGAGGAGATCGTGAACGCCCCGAACTGGCTCCGGCTGATGTTCCGCGCCGCGGACGGCGAATGGTTCCACGCCGACCGCGCCGAGCTGCTCGACTTCCGTCAGGAGCTCGACGTCAGGCAGGCCGTCCTGAGGCGCGTGCTGACCTACCGGGACGGCGCAGGACGCGAGACGACCGTGCGCTTCCGCCGGTTCCTCTCGCAAGCCGACAGGAGGCTGGGAGCACTGCAGGCGACGTTCATCGCCCGCAACTGGTCGGGACCGCTGACCGTTCGCAGTGGAATCGACGCGGGTGTGCGGAACACCTCCACCGACACCGCCACGGTGGAGCCCGCCGCACATGGTCGGCGCCACCTCGTCATCCGAGCGCACGGCGAGCTGTCGGACGACACGATCCTCGTCGACGTCGAGACGCTCTCGTCGGGAGTCCGTGTCGCCCTGGTGGAGCGCGCACGCGTCTACCGCGGCGACGAGCCCCTTCCGACGGTGTCGCAGTTCACCGCCCGCAAGGGCTTCGCGTACCACGAGTTCACCGTCGATCTCCGGGAGGGCGAGCCGGTCGCCGTCGAGAAGGTGGTGGGGGTCAGCACGTCGCGCGATCCGGCGATCGGCTCGCCCTCCCGCGCGGCGGCGGCGGCTGTCGCGGGAGCACCCCGCTTCGCAGAGCTGCTCGCCGTTCACGCGCGGCAATGGGAGCGGCTGTGGGCGGCGTTCGCCGTCGAGCTGCGGCCGGAAGACGAGCACAGCCTCGCGGTGAACGTGAACACCTTCCACGTGCTGCAGACCCTTGCAGGGGCGAACCCGGATCTCGACGCGGGCGTTCCGGCACGCGGTCTCCACGGCGAGGCCTACGGAGGCCACGTCTTCTGGGACGAGTTGTTCGTGTATCCGCTGCTCACCCTCCGACGTCCGGCCGTCAGCCGCACACTGCTCGGGTACCGGTTCCGCAGGCTCCGGCAGGCGGAGCTCGCGGCGGCGGACGCCGGCCGGGAGGGGGCGCTGTTCCCCTGGCAGAGCGCCACGACCGGTGAGGACGTGACCCCCGACCGGCTCTTCAATCCGCTCACCGGCCACTGGATGCCCGATCACTCGCACCTCCAGCGGCACGTGGGCCTCGAGGTGGCGTACAGCGCGTGGCAGTTCTACCAGATCACAGGCGATGCCGAATACCTGGCCGAGCAAGGCGCGGAGCTCATCGTGAACGTCGCCCGGTTCTTCGCATCTCTGGCCGAGTGGGACGCGCGCCTGGCCCGCTACTCCATCCGCGGCGTCATGGGGCCGGACGAGTTCCACGACGGCCCGCCCGACCGTGCCGGCACCGGCGTGACGGACAACGTGTACACGAACGTCATGACCGCGTGGGTGTTGCTGCGCGCAGCGGAGACCGTGCGGCTGCTCTCGTCTCGTCCGGATGCGTCGGCTGCGGAGGAGCTCGCCGTCTCTCCGCAGGAGCTGGAGCGCTGGGCGCACATCGCCAAGAACCTGAGGATCGTCTTCAACGCCGACGGCACCCTCTCGCAGTTCGACGGCTACGACCGGCTCCAGCCGATCGACCTCGACCACTACCTGACGCGCTATCCCGCCTTCGGCCGTCTCGACCTCGTCCTCGACGCCGAGGACGACACGACGAACCGCTATCAGGTGTCGAAGCAGCCCGACTCGCTCATGCTCCTCTACCTCCTCTCGGCCGAGGAACTGCGCGAGCTCTTCAAGCACATGGGCTACCCGCTCGATCCGGAGGTGGTCGTGCGCACCGTCGAACGGTACTCGCGCAGCTCCACGTACGGCTCGACCCTCTCGAACGTGGTGCACTCGTGGCTTGAGGCCCGACGCGATCGCACCCGCTCCTGGGAGTTCCTGGGGCGCACCCTCCAGAGCGACATGGCCGACATCCAGGGCGGGACCACCCGTCACGGCATCCACCTGGCCGCGATGGCAGGATCGGTCGATCTGCTCACCCGGTGCTACAGCGGGCTGGAGACGCGCGCGGACCTGCTCTGGTTCCACCCGTTGCTGCCTGCGGAGCTCGACTCGCTCGCGTTCACCATCGTCTACCGGGGCCACCGCCTGCGGGTGTCGATCACGCACGAGACGCTGCGCATCGAGTCGGCGGCCGGCTTTGCGGACCCGGTGCGCGTCATGGTGGAGGGCCAGCCCGCGCTGTTGCACACCGCTCAGACCCGCAACTTCGAGCTGTGACGGCGGTCGTGAGACCACCGCGGTGGCCCGCGGGACCTTCGGCCCGCCCCCGGAGGCGCTCAGCGCTCAGGCTGGCGACGGACGAAGGAGGTCCCCGTGGACATCGTCGCAAGCGCGCCGGGCATCTATCTCGGCTGGGGCGCGTTCACCATCCAGCTCGGCAACCTGATCGTCATCGCGGTGATGCTCGTGCTCTTCGCACTGGCGATCCTGCTGCCCTTCCCGAAGGCTCGGCGCCGGCGATGAGCACCCGCGAGACGCAGACACCGCCGGTGGTCCCCGGTGAGGAGCCGGATCCGGCCCCGCACCGGGAGCAGGAGGAGATCTACACCTGGACCGGGCGGGCTCGGCAGTGGCTCCTCAAGCGCCTCCCGCCTCAGAAGCTGCTGCCGCAGGACCAGCCGAGCTACGTGTCGTCGTGGATCTACGTGTTCGGGATGGCCTCCCTCGCCGCGCTCGGCGTCGTGATCGTGTCGGGGCTCGTGCTCAGCCTCTACGGCCCCGCCTGGTATCACACATCCGGTCTCGGTCACTTCACGAACAGCGTCCATCTCTGGGGCGTCGAACTGTTCTTCCTGCTCATGGTCGTGCATCTGTGGGGCAAGTACTGGATGGCCGCGTGGCGCGGTGGCCGGGTGCTCACCTGGATCACGGGCGTGATCGCGTTCGCCGTCTCGATCGCGGCGGCCTTCACGGGGTACCTGCTGCAGACGAACTTCGACTCGCAGTGGATCGCCTTCGAAGGCAAGGACGCCCTCAACGCCGTCGGGATCGGCGCGTGGTTCAATGTCGCCGACCTCGGCCAGATGTTCGCCTGGCACATCGTGCTGCTGCCGATCGGGGTCGGCGCGATCGTGGCACTGCACGTGCTGCTGGTGCGCGTCCACGGCGTCGTGCCCCCGATCGACGCGACGGAGACCGACGACCAGGTCGTCCATCCGTTCAACGAGTCGGAGGGGCCACGATGACACGCGCACCGAGCATGACCTGGCGTTCGCGGGGCGATCTGGCGAGCCGCCCCTGGCACGGGCGCGTGCGCGACTACGACCTGTTCAAGGAGGTCACGATCGGGTTCATCGTCGTGGCGCTCCTGGCACTCGGGCTCGCCGCCGTCTTCGGCTCGCCGGACGAGCCAGGAGTCACCTTCGCCTCGTGGTCCGCCGCCGACCCGGTCGACTTCGCCTCCACGGCGACGGCCGAACTCGCCGGCACGAGCGACACGGCCCAGTACGGCCCTCCGTACAACCACACTCCGGGCGCCACGCAGACACTTGGACCACTCGATCTGCAGAGCTTGTCGGGGGTGCGGCTGCCGATCGACACCGCGCAGGCGTTCGTGATCGCTCCGCTGCGTACGCTGCCCGGCGCGCCGACGGCCGCGCTGCAGCGCTGGCAGGACGCCTCCGCCGCCCAGCAGACGATGTGGACCGACGCGTACTCGAAGGCCCTCGCCGCCGACACGGGCTCCACCCTTCCCCGCGCCTCCTCCGGCGGCTACGGCCCGGTGCCCGCGCTGATCGCGTCGCTGACAGCGATGGCCCGCAGCGGCGCGCTCGACGGCGCGGTGGCGAGTCAGAGCGGCTTCTACCAGCTGAACTACACGCCGGCCATCCTCTTCCTCGGTGACGGCCAGTACTTCCAGAACCTCGCCGCCGGCCAGCACCTGACCGGCGACCAGTGGGGGATGATGAACGAGACGGGCAACACGCCCGGGCAGTCCTGGCTGTGGCTGTTCTCGTTCTTCTACCAGGTCGAGCCGTTCGCCTCTCTTCCCGACGCCGACCTCGTGGTGGTGCTGATCATGGGGGTCCTCACTCTGCTGCTGGCCCTCGTGCCGTTCATCCCGGGCCTGCGCACGTTCCCCCGCTGGATCCCGTTGCACCGGGTGATCTGGCGCGACTACTACCGGGTGACCCGCGAGAGCGCGCGCACCGGGCAGAGCGCGGCAGCGTCGTCCGCCGCATCGAGTTCGTCGGGCTCAGCCGAACGGAACGCCTGACAGTCTTCTCTCGCGCCTCAGGCGGGGAGCGCTCAGGCCGACGGCCATGAGAGACCGCCTCCGGCGGGCTGCCGCCGTGCGACCACCGCGATCGCGACAGCAGACGTCGCGATGCTGACCAGCGCCCCGAGCAGGATCGCGCCTCCCTCGCCCGCCGCGAGCGTGTGCGTCTGAAGGCCGAGCGTGACGGCCGCGACCGGGACGCCGAGCTGGCCCGCCGAGGCCACCGCCTGCGCCCACGGGAGGCCGGCCACACGCGAGACGAGGTGCGCCAGCACCGCCCCCGCCCCCAGAGCGAGGCCGAGGAGGATCATCGACGGGTGGCTGACGAGCTCGCGCAGGTCGAGGGAGGCCCCCAGCCAGACGAAGAACAGCGGGCCGAAGAAGCCCTCCGTCATGCCGAACAGCTGACGCGCGAGACGGTGCGGCTCCCCCACCGCCGAAAGCAGGAGCCCGAGCGCGAACCCCGCGATCATGATCGACAGGTGGGCGAACTGCGCGATCGCCGCGAAGGAGAACAGCACCAGGAGGCTGACGCGCAGCTCCAGGGCGAACCGCCGTCGCTCCGAGTACGCGTGCAGGGTGCGGCGCCGGCCTGCGCGCACGAAGCGGATCAGGACGAAAGCGAGCGCAACGGTGATCGCGGCGATGACCACCAGGCCGATCCCCGCGGTGAGCGCCCGCGCCGGCTCGATCACGAGCGGGAGGAGCACGACGCACACGACGTCCGCGACGGCGATCTGCGCGACGAGCTGCGCCGCCGACCGTCTGCCGATACCCACCGACTGCAGCATCGGCAGCACGAGCGCAGCGGAGGACGATGCCAGCAAGACGCCGTAGAGCAGCCCGTGGCCGGAGCGCGACACCAGCGCGAGCAGGGCGGCGATCACCGCGGACGCCGCCCCGACCACGGCTGCCCCGAGGGCGCCGCGTGCGAAGGCGGCGCGCACATCCAGATCGCGGAGCGGCACCTGCGAACCGACCACGACCATGGTCAGCCCGAAGCCGATCTCAGCGAGGAGCGTGAAGTCCTCGTTCGTCGGGTCGACGAGCCGGAACCCCGACGTGCCGATGAGGAGGCCGCCCACCAGCTCCCCCACGACGACGGGGACGCGCCACCGCGACCGGGCCGACGCGAGCGGACCGAGCAGGCCGACGGCGACCACCAGCGCGAGCAGGGCGAAGCTCATGAAAGGAACCGTAGCCGCAGTCGCCGCGCTCCGGCGGAGGCACCCGCCGACCGAGTCCATAGCTCTTCCTTAGCCGACTCTCAGCCCACGTAAGAATGCACCAAGATTCGGCCGTCATCGTTGGAGACATGACAGAGACCTGGGCCGCGACGACGGCACCGACGAGGCGGCCGCGCCGCGGCACCGCGGTGCGTCACCGGCGCAGCGCCCGCACGGTGCGGGTCGTCCTCGTGGCGAGCGTCGTCGTAGTGCTCGGGATGTGGTGGGTCAGCGTCCCCGCGAGCTTCGCCTCCACCCCGGCGAACGCGATCACCTCGATCGGCGAGCTGAGCGGGATGGTCGGCGCTCTGCTCGTCTGCTACCAGGTGTTGCTGATCGCCCGGATCCCGTGGTTCGAGAACGCGGTCGGGCTCGACAAGCTCGTCTCCTGGCACCGGTCGCTGGGCACCTCGGTGATCTTCCTGATCGTCGTGCACGTGGCCTTCATCGTGCTGGGCACGGAGGTCGTCGACAAGGCCACACCGTGGGACGAGTTCTGGAACGTCTACTCCTCCTATCCCGACATGTTCACCGCGCTCGTCGGCACCATCGCGTTCCTCGCCGTCGGCCTCAGCAGCGCCCGGCTGATCCGGACCACGCTGTCGTACGAAGTCTGGTACTGGCTGCACCTGACCACCTACGTCGCGATCTTCCTGACCTTCCTGCATCAGCTGAGTGCGGGGGCGCACTTCGTGTCGAACCCGCTCAACCGCGTGCTCTGGATCGCGCTCTACCTCGGCACCGCCTCCGCCGTGCTGACCTGGCGCTTCATCCTCCCGACGGTCGATGCCTGGCAGCGCCGGATGCGGGTGGCCGCCGTGGTCGCGGAAGGACACGGCCTGAACAGCGTTTGGCTGACCGGCCCGCACATCGACCGGTTGGGCGTCCGGGCGGGCAACTTCCTGCTGTTCCGCTTCGTCGCCTGGGGGCACCTGGGCTCCGCCCATCCCTATTCGGTGTCGGCGGTCCCCTCCGCCGACCGTATGCGCATCACCGTCGGCACGCTCGGCGATCACTCCAGCCGGCTGGCGGCGCTGAAGCCCGGCACCCTGGTCTTCACGGAGGGTCCCTTCGGCCACTTCACCGCCGACCGGGCGAGCCGAGGCAAGATCCTCCTCATCGCCGGCGGCGCCGGGATCGGCCCGATCCGCGCGCTCACGGAAGACCTGGTCGCCCGCGGCGCCCGCCCGGTCGTCCTCTACCGCGTGAGCCGGCCCGAGCAGCTGGCGCTGCTGGACGAGCTCACCGCGATGCCGGGGGTCACCGTCTACCCGCTGGTCGGCCGGCGCACCGAGCTCGGCTACGACCCGCTCGGCCCTGGCTACCTGAAGAGGATCATCCCGGACGCCCACAACTGGGAGGCTTTCATCTGCGGTCCCGAAGGAATGGCCGAGCACGTCGAGTCCTCCCTCCAGGAGCTGCGGATGCCCAAGCGCTTCATCCACCGAGAAGAACTGAGCATGTCATGAACAAACGGAGCCTTTCATGAACAACAGGGCGTGGCGGGGCACCATCCTCTTCACCGTGATTCTGGTGACCATGGGCGCGACCGTCGGCCTCAAGCTCTACGGGGTCGGCGAGCAGGCGAGCAGCGCTCAGACCTCGGTGCACGTGTCCACCTCTGGGTCGGGCACGACGACCTCGACCAGCCCGACGGCGACCAGCACGCCCAGCGCGACCGCGACCGCGACCGCGACCGCGACACCGACGCCGAGCGCGGCCGCCTCCGCCCCCGCCGCCGCATCGGCCGCCAAGACCATCACGGGCACAGCCGTCGACACACGCTACGGTCCCGTGCAGGTGAAGGTGACGTTCTCGGGCACCACGATCACCGCGGTCGACACCGTGCAGTACCCGAGCGAGAGCGGCCGCGACGTCGAGATCAACTCGCAGGCGCTGCCCATCCTGCAGCAGGAGACGCTGTCGAAGCAGTCGGCCCAGATCGATACGGTCTCCGGAGCGACCTACACGTCGGAGGGCTACATCCAGTCGCTGCAGTCGGCCATCGACCAGCGATGAAGTTCCTCGAGACCGTCATGGGCATTCCCATGTCGATCGACGTCCGCGACCCGCGGGACTCGACGGCAGCCGCCGAGCGCGCGTTCGCGGTGCTTCGGGAGGCCGACGAGCGCTTCAGCGCGTACCGGCCCGACAGCGAGCTCAGCCGGGCGAACGCGCGCGGAGGCGACCTCGCGGGCGTGAGCGACGATGTCCGGGAGGTCGTGGCGCTCGGTTCGGCGATGGCCGACGCCTCGGGCGGTGCGTTCCGAATCCGTAAGCCGGACGGCAGCTGGGACCTCGACGGCGTCGTGAAGGGCTGGGCCGCCGACCGCGCCGCGCGCGTGCTCGCCGAGGAGGGCCTCCGGGACTACTGCCTCAACGCCGGCGGCGACGTGGCCGTCGCGGGCAGCCCGGGCGGCGGGAGGCCGTGGCACGTCGCGGTGCGCTCGCCCGACAGTGCCACCGAGCTGCTGGCCGTGCTGGAGGCGACCGCCGGTGCTGTGGCGACCTCCGGCGCCTACGAGCGCGGTGCGCACATCGTCGACGGGCGCACGGACGAGCCGGCCAACGGCCTCCTCAGCGCGACGGTCGTCGCCGACGATCTGACGACGGCCGACCTCCTGGCGACCGCTGTGTTCGCCCTCGGCCCGCACGGTGTGCGGTGGGCGCTGGGCCACGGCGCCCGAGCGGTGCTGGCGGTGGCGGAGGACGGGTCGCTGCTGGGCGTGGGCGACCTGTCGTTCGCGCGGGCGGAAGACGACCGGTGAGCACCGCGGAGGGTTCGGGAGCGGCCTCCTATGCTGTGGACATGAACGATGCGTCACGGAGCGAAGGCCCCCGCGTCCTCGTCGCCGAGGACGACAGCCGTCTCGCGGGCATGCTCGAGACCCTGCTGCGCTCCGACGGGTACGACGTCGAGATCGCCCGCGACGGGCAGCGCGCGCTGCACGTCGGCCTCACCGAGACATTCGACGCCGTCGTTCTCGACCGCGGCCTCCCCGCCGTCGACGGGCTCGGCGTGCTGGCCGGGCTGCGCAACAACGGCGTGACGACGCCGGTCCTGATCCTGTCGGCGCTCGGCACCGCACCCGACCGCGTCGACGGGCTCAACGCGGGCGCTGAAGACTACCTCGCCAAGCCGTTCGACATCGACGAGCTGCTGGCGCGGGTCCGCGCGCTGATCCGTCGCGCGTCGTCGAGCGTGCCGACCGTGCGGTTCCCCGGCGGGAGGCTGGACGTCGGCAGCCGCACCGTGACGCTCGCCGACGGCGGACGCATCGTGCTCTCCGACCGGGAGGCCGGCCTCCTCGAGCTGCTGGCCCGCCGGCCCCAGCAGGTCTTCTCGCGCGGCGTGCTGCTCGACGAGGTCTTCGCCGACGCGGACGACCCCGGGGTGGTCGACACGTACGTCCACCACCTCCGCAAGAAGTTCGGGCGCGCCCTGATCGAGACCGTGCGCGGCGTGGGCTACCGCCTGGGCGGCCTGGAATGAGGGCGGATCAGCGCGAGCTGCGTGCGGCCTCCACCCGGCTGGCCGTGCAGTTCGCGCTCATCATCGTGGCCCTGTTCGTGGTGCTGGGCGGCGTCGTCTACGTCGTCATCTCCACCGGTCAGAACGAGGCCGCCCACCGCGCGCTGGCGGACGCCTCGATGGTCGACTCGGTGCACGACGCGCCCCGCGACCTCCTGATAACGGTCGTGATGCCGCAGGGCCGGGACAGCTCGCCGAACCTCCCCGAGGGGCTGCCCGACGAGAAGGCGTTGCAGGACGTCATCCAGAACGGCGGCTCGCGGTTGGAGACGGTGGTCGCGGGCGGCCAGAGCTACCTGACCCAGACCGACGTGCGGCGCGGCAAGGTCGTGCAGATCTCTTACGGGCTGGCCGAACAGGCGGAGGAGCTGGCCCGGCTGCTCCTGGCGCTCGTCGTCTCCGGGCTCATCGCGACCGTTGCGGCTGCGAGCATCGGCCTCCTGCTCGCCCGCCGCTCGATGCGACCGATGTCGGAGGCGTTGGCGTTGCAGCGCCGGTTCGTCGCCGACGCTGGCCACGAGCTGCGCACCCCGCTCACTCTGCTCAGCACACGGGCGCAACTGCTGCGGCGGCGCCTGGCCTCCGGCGACGCCGCCGTGTCGGACGGCGACGTGCGCGACGGGCTCGACGAAATCGTCGACGACAGCAGGGCGCTGACCGAGATCGTGGAGGACCTCCTCACCGCAGCCGACACCCGCCAGAGCGCGGAGGCGGAGGGCGTCGACATCGGCGCGCTCGCGGCGGTGGTGGCACGCTCGGCGGAGGGACGTGCGCACGACCGCGGGATCACGATCGAGACGAGCTCGGTGGAGGGTGCTGTCGTCACGGGTGCGCCGGTCTCGCTGCGCCGGCTCATCGTGGCCGTGGTCGACAACGCGCTCGACCACGCGACGGCACACATCGGAATCAACGTGTCGACCACCCGCGACGAGGTGGTGCTGACCGTCTCGGATGACGGGCCCGGCTTCGCCGACGGGATGGAGGAGCGTGCGTTCGACCGGTTCGCCTCCACGCGCGCGGCCGGAGGCGACGGGCACGAGCGGCATTACGGGCTCGGGCTGGCCCTCGTCGCCGAGGTGGTCGACCGGCACGGTGGGACGGTGTCGGCCGCCCGGGGCGCGGGCCGGGGTGCGGGCGGCGGTGCGGAGGTCGTGGTACGGCTGCCGCGGGCTCGACCCGCTCAGCCCGGCGCCGCGGACTCAGCCCCCGCCAGTCGTGCCCCGGAATGAGATGGGAGTGGTTCGGACCAGCGCCGCAGAGGTGACAGCTGCACTCCGGTACGACGGGGTGGCTGCGATGCTCACGCCGACGTCGGTCGGTGCCGCTCCCCTCCGACACCCCGGCACCGAGGTCACCTGCCGCATCCACTGGGCGACCTGGCCCTCGTCGAGATCGTCGACGGACTGCAGCTCGACTCCCCGCGTCGCCTTGCCCCTTCGTCGACCTACTTGGAGGTGCGCGCACCTCCACGGTTCGAGCGGTGGAGCCTGCCGGACCGATCGACCGTAAGCACGATCGTGTAGCGCTTGCGATTCACCACGCGGAAGATGACGACGATGAGCCAGAGTCCGGCGGTGAGGACGGTGAGAACCGTGTTCCAGAACCAGCCGATCCGCTTGTTCTTGGTCAGGGTCGCCGTCGCGCCGAGGACAGCCTCGGCCGTGTAGCCCTGGGAGATGTACCGGGCGATCTCGGCGCTGAGGATCGCCTGCTGCTGGTCGGTGGTGATCGCGTCGGGCACGTGGACTCCTTTCGGTGAGCCCCAACAGCCTAGCCAACGGGGCTGCTGCGGCGCTGGGCCGTGTTCAGGTGACACGAGGACGACCTCCGGGGTGAGACAACGGGCGAGTGCAGCCCCAGGCGAACGGGCTGCCGCCGCGGAACGCGGACACACCGAGCGGATGCCGACCTACAATCCGGACAGCTCATGACAGCAGAGACCCCCACCGCACCCCACGGCCGCTTCGACCACTTCGTCATCACGAGGTTCGGTGTTCGCTGGCGACAGGAGGACCCTCCACCCGACGACGCCTGGCTGCGCTACCGACTCGGCCTGTTTGAGGCCGTCTGCCTGCCGAGCGTTCTGAGCCAGACCGGTGCGGAATTCCGGTGGTTGCTGCTGATCGACGAGGGCTGCCGTTCTCCGTGGTTCGAGGAGGCCTTGGCGGAGCTCGGGGCGGGCACCGCATTCGAGGTCGCCTGGATGGAGCAGGTGTTCTGGTCGGGGATCGACACGGTCGTCACCGAGCGTGCCTGCGCACCGTACGTGATCACCACGCGCCTCGACAGCGACGACGCGATCGCCCGCGACTACCTCAGCCGCGTGCAGGCGACCTTCGACGACCAGGACCGCCTCTACGTCAACTTCCAGCGCGGACTGCAGTTCGAGCGCGACGGCGCGCTCTACTCCTACGTGCACCCCGCGAACGCCTTCCTGTCTTTCATCGAGCGCCGGTCGCCTGGCGACCCGGTCCGCACCGTCTTCTCCTCCACCGCGCACCCGGATGCCGCCAAATATGGGGACGTGCTCCAGGTGTCCGCGCCGCCGTGCTGGATCATCGTCGTCCACGGAGCCAACCTTCTCAACGAGATCCATCCGGTGGCCTGGCGGTTGAGACCCGAAGCGGTCAGCGAGCGGTTCGACGTCGAGCTCCCGCTCGCCTCGGTGAGCAGCGGGGAGCTGCTCCGATCCCGCGCGCGCGCCATCGGCAACCAGATCGAACGGCTGTTCACCCGTTGGCGGATCGGCAAGCAGATCGTTCTGAACCTCGCCAGAGGCGACCGAGTGCAGAAGCAGCACCAGCGCCCGCGCTGACCGCGAAGCCTCCCCTCACGCGTCCGCCAGCTCGGTCGGCTCCACGATCGCGTCCACGAGGGCTCCGTTGCGCCACACCGTGAGCTCGAGGCGGCGGCCGATGGTGCTGGCGATCATGAGGCGCTGCAGGTCGGCGACCGCGTGGATGCGCATGCGGTCGAGCGAAATGAGGACGTCGCCCGGACGGATGCCGGCGAGGTCGGCCGGGCTGTCCGGCACCACCGACATGACCTGGATGCCCGTGCGGGCTCCCGCTTTCCGCGCGACGGCCTCCTGGAGGGCGATCTCGGCGCCCGCGATGCCGAGCCAGCCGCGGCGCACGCGGCCCTCGCGCATCAGCGTGTCCATGATCTGCCTGCTGGTGGCGTTGACCGGCACGGCGAGGCCAAGGCCGGTTCCAGCCACGGCCGTGTTCACGCCGATCATGCGAGCCGAGCTGTCGGCGAGCGCTCCCCCGCTGTTGCCGGGGTTGAGGGCGGCGTCGGTCTGGATGACCTCGTCGACCACGCGGCCGGCGCGGGTCGGCAGCGAGCGCCCGAGCGCCGAGACGATGCCGGCGGTCACGCTTCCTGCGAGGCCCAGCGGGTTTCCGACCGCCACGACGAGCTGCCCGACCTGGAGCACGGCGGCGTCCCCCAGCTCGACGGGCTCCGGGGTCGGCGCGTCCGCCTGAAGCATCGCCAGATCGGAGAGCGGGTCCCGCCCGACCACGTGCGCCTGCACCCGGGTGCCGTCGCCGAACGCCAGATCGACCTGGGTCGCGCCCTCCACCACGTGCGCGCTGGTCAGCAGGTGCCCCTCCGCCGATACGACGGTTGCGCTGCCGAGGCCGACGCCGCGGGAGGTCCGCGCGGTCACCGCCGCGACGGCCGGCCCGACGGCGGCGGCGACCCGCACCACCACCGCCGAGTAGGCGTCGAGGGCGTCCGCATCCGTCATGAGACGAGTGTGCGCCTCTCGCGACGCTGTGTTCCCCGGTTTCGCCCACGGCGGATCCGCGACGCACAACGCGACGCACATTCGTCACGAATGCGCCCCTGGCCGGTACGAACACAACATTCGTCACGAATGTGCGCTGTCGAGGCACGAAACACGACATTCGTCACGAATGTGCGCCGCGTCCCGTCGCTGCAGGTTCCGCCCGCCCGGCGCACCTCCGGCGGCGGGAATCGACATTCGGCACGAAGATTCGCTACGGATTGCGTAGCACAGGAGAACATCTCATCGCATAGGATTAGCGCGCCCACCGTCGAAGGAGACTGGATGTGAGCGAGCAGCCCGCCATCAGGCTGAACGGACTGACGAAGCGATTCGGGTCGCTCGCGGCCGTCGACCACCTCGATCTGGAGATCGCCGCCGGCGAGTTCTTCTCGATGCTCGGACCATCGGGTTCGGGAAAGACCACCGTGCTGCGCTGTATCGCAGGCTTCGAGCAACCGACGTCGGGGACGATCGAGCTGTTCGGCCAGGACGTGACGAGCAAGCCGGCCGCCGCACGCGACGTCAACACCGTCTTCCAGGATTACGCGCTGTTCCCGCACATGTCCGTCATGGACAACGTCGCATACGGCCTGCGCGTCCGCGGCGTCAAGCGGTCCGAGCGGCGCAGGAGGGCGCTCGACGCTCTCGCCTCCGTGCGGCTGGAGGGCTTCGCCGACCGCAGACCCGCCCAGCTCTCCGGGGGCCAGCGCCAGCGCGTCGCCCTCGCCCGCGCGACGGTCGTGCAGCCCAAGGCCCTCCTGCTCGACGAGCCGCTCGGCGCGCTCGACCTCAAACTCCGGCAGCAGATGCAGGTCGAGCTCAAGCAGCTCCAGCACGAGCTCGGCATCGCTTTCGTCTTCGTCACCCACGACCAGGACGAGGCCCTGACGCTCTCCGACCGCATCGCGGTCTTCAACAACGGCCGGATCGAACAGCTCGGCACCCCGCGCGAGCTCTACGAGCACCCGGTCTCGCGGTTCGTCGCGGACTTCGTCGGCACCTCCAACCTGTTCGACCGGGAGCGCGCCTGGAGCGTCCTCGGCCGGCGCGGCGAGTACTCGATCCGGCCGGAGAAGCTGGCGCTGCACACGGTTCCCGACACGTCCGGCTCGCCGAGCGCTGCCGGCACGCTCGTCGAGTCGGTCTACGCGGGCAACAGCATCCGACGGGTCGTCGACCTCGACGCCGGGGTGCGGATCTCCGTGCTGGAGAGCAACGACCGCACCCACCGCACGGAGCTCGACCGCGGCACCCGGGTGCACGTCTCGTGGAACGACGACGACCTCCGAGAGCTCAGCCCTGCCTCCCCCGACTCCGAGCCCGAGTCGGAATCGGTGGAAGCCGTGGCGAGTGCCCAGGCGCAGACAGCAACAGCAGACGTACCTCCGAACAGAGGTGTAGAAGAGAGGCAAGACTCATGATTCGTGGAACGAAGCGCCTCGCGCGCTCGGCCGCCGCGGTTGCGGCCGTCTCCGCCGCCATCCTGGTGCTCGCCGGCTGCTCCGGCGGCGGCAACTCGGGAGGGTCCGCCGGCTCGGTCCCCAGCGTCCCGATGGCGAAGAAGGTCGGGGCCGGCGAAGGCCAGTTGAACATCATCGTCTGGGCGGGCTACGCCGAGGACGGCACGAACGACCCGAGCGTCGACTGGGTCACCCCGTTCGAGCAGAACACCGGCTGCCACGTCAACGCCAAGGTCGCCGGCACCTCCGACGAGATGGTCCAGCTCATGCGCACCGGCGACTACGACGGCGTCTCGGCCTCCGGCGACGCCACCCTCCGCCTCGTCTACGGCGGTCAGGTGGCGCCCGTGAACACGAAGCTCGTCCCCAACTACACGACCATCTCCAGCTTCCTGAAGGACAAGGCGTGGAACTCGGTCGCCGGACAAATGTACGGCATCCCGCACGGCTGGGGCGCCAACGTGCTCATGTACAACAAAGCCACCGTCACCCCGGCGCCGGACTCCTGGTCGGCCGTCTTCGACAACGCCTCCACGTACAGCGGCAAGGTGACCGCCTACGACTCACCGATCTACATCGCCGACGCCGCCCTCTACCTGCAGGCCCACGACCCGTCGCTCGGCATCAAGGACCCGTACTCGCTGACCGAGAAGCAGCTTGACGCTGCGGTCTCCCTGCTGAAGAAGCAGAAGGCCTCCATCGGCGAGTACTGGTCGGACTACACCAAGGCGGTGCAGTCGTTCGAGTCGGGCAGCAGCGTGGTCGGCACCTCGTGGCAGGTCATCGCCAACCTGATCGAGAGCGACGGCAAGGTGCAGGTCGGCACGACCGTGCCGAAGGAGGGGTCCACCGGCTGGTCCGACACCTGGATGATCTCGTCCAAGGCGAAGCACCCGAACTGCATGTACCAGTGGATGAACTGGATCACCTCCCCGAAGGTGAACGCGGAGGTCGCCGAGTGGTTCGGTGAGGCTCCGGCCCAGACCAAGGCGTGCGAGCAGACCGCCGACCCGAAATTCTGCGCCACCTACCACGCGACCGACGCCGGCTACGCGGCCAAGATCCACTACTGGACGACGCCGCAGACCACATGCGTCGACGGCAGCGGCAACGACTGCACCGCCTACAGCGAATGGGTGAGCAAGTGGCAGGAGATCAAGGGATGACCGGAGTATTGGGATGAAGGGGCGCCTGGGCTTCCTGCTCGGGCCTCCCCTGCTCTGGCTCGTCGTCATCTACCTGGGCTCGATCGCCGTCCTCCTGGTCTCGTCCTTCTGGATGGTGGACGGCTTCACGGGCGCGGTGGTGCCGACCTTCACGCTCGAGAACTACGCGACCCTGGTCACCGACCCGCTCTACGGAACGGTCGCGCTGCGAACGCTTCTCGTGGCTCTCGGCGTGACGCTCATCGACGCGGTGGTCGCCTTCCCGATGGCTCTGTACATCGCGAAGGTGGCCCGCCCGAGCCAGAGGGCGCTCTACCTGGTTGCGGTGACGACGCCGCTCTGGGCCAGCTATCTGGTCAAGGCGTACGCGTGGCGCATCCTGGTCGAGCCGGGAGGCCCGATCGCGGTCGCGACGGGCGGGTACACACCCGGGTTCGGGCTCCCGGCGACCATCATGACGCTCGCGTACCTGTGGCTTCCGTACATGGTCATCCCCGTCTACGCCGGGTTCGACCGCGTGCCCGACTCGCTGTTCGAGGCGAGCTACGACCTGGGCGCGTCGACCTGGCGGACGATCCGCACTGTCGCGTTCCCTCTGGTGTTCCCGGCGATCGTCGCCGGGTCGATCTTCACGTTCGCGCTGAGCTTCGGCGACTACATCGCGGTCGGGATCGTGGGAGGCAAGACCCAGTTGCTCGCCAATCTCATCTACGGCCAGCTGGTCACGGCGAACAACCAGCCGCTCGCCGCCGCGCTGTCGGTCATCCCCCTGCTCGCGGTCGTGCTCTACCTGCTCGCGGTCCGCCGCACGGGCGCACTGGAGAACGTATGAAGCTGCTCTCGACACCGGCGCGCGTCGTCGTGGGACTCTGCATGGCCGTCGGCCTGGTCATCCTTTACGTGCCGCTGCTGCTCATCGTGCTGAACTCGTTCAACAGCTCGCGCACGTTCTCGTTCCCGCCTCCGGGGTTCACGCTGCAATGGTGGGTGGACGCCTTCCACTCCCGCGGAGCGGCCGATGCGCTCGCGACCTCCGTGATCGCCGGGTTGTGCGCGTCCGCGATCGCGCTGGTCCTCGGGACCATGGCCGCGTTCGCGGTGCAGCGGTTCCGGTTCTTCGGGCGGCAGAGCATCAACTTCCTGGTGGTGCTGCCGATCACGCTCCCAGGCATCGTCACCGGTATCGCGCTCGCCTCGACGTTCACGACGGTGCTCGGGCCGGTGGGCGTGACGCTCGGGCTGGCCACGGTCATCATCGGTCACGCCACCTTCTGCATCGTCATCGTCTACAACAACGTGCAGGCGCGACTGCGGCGGATGGGCACCTCCCTCGAGGAGGCCTCCGGCGATCTCGGCGCCCGCGGCTGGCAGACGTTCCTGTGGGTGACGCTGCCGCAGGTGCGGGGGGCGCTCGCGGCCGGTGTGCTGCTGGCGTTCGCGCTGAGCTTCGACGAGATCGTCGTCACGACGTTCACCGCGGGACCTTCCGTGCAGACCCTCCCGATCTGGATCTTCCAGAACCTGTTCCGGCCGAACCAGGCGCCCGTCGTGAACGTGGTCGCGGCGGTCCTGACAATCCTCGCCATCATCCCGGTGTGGATCTCGCAGCGCCTCGCCGGCGACTCGGTGTCGAGCCGGGTGTGACGCGCTGCACCCGGCGCCGCACATTCGTCACGAATGTGCGCTTCAGCGGCACGAATCACGATATTCGTGACGAATGTGCGCTTCAGAGGCACGAAAGACGACATTCGTGACGAATGTCGCGGCGCCATGGCGGCGCCGTCGGCGCGGCGGGCGCGGCGCGGGCGCGGCGGGCGCGGCGCGGGCGCGGCGGGCGCGGGCGGGCGCGGCGCGCGGCGCGGCGCGGGCGCGGCGGCCACCGCCTGCGGCTTGCCGCGGTCGGCGGCGTTCTGAGTCGCGGGGTGACCGACGCCGTCGATCGTGGCGGTCGCCGCTCCGGGGAGGAGCCGGTGGAGGCGCTCGACGGCGTGCCGCAGGTAGCCGGGCGACTTCGCCGCACCGATGAGGAGGACCGGTCCCGGCAGCGCCTGGTAGTCCTCGATGCGGTCGGCGCCCTCGGCGACGATGCGCATGTCGTACGGCACCGCGCTCGCTAGCTCGGCCAGGGAGGCGCCTCCGACGGAGAGCACGCCGGCGTCCTTCGCGATCATCTTCCGCGTGCTCGACTCGAGCATCCGCCGTGGGAAGAAGCGCAGGAAGCCCCGGCCCCGTCTGCGTGCCGAGCAGAGCGGTGACCATGGAGGCCGGGACGTCGCCGCGCGCGACCTCCGGGTCGAATCGACGCAGGAAGGCGTCGAGGTCAAGCGAGCCGTCCGCGACGAGGGCGGGCTCGAAGAGCGCGACCGCGAGCTCGGGGTGCCGGGGGCCGACCTTCGCGGCGAGGATGCCACCGGAGCTGATCCCCAGCACCGCCGTCGCGGCGGTGGCCGCCACGACGGCCTCGCGGCTGCCCCCGAACGAGTGGTCGCCGGAGAAGTGGGGAGCGCGCAGACACCCGCGGCGGACGTAGAGTGCCCGCATGTCAGCGACCTCCCTCCCCGCGTCCGGTGAGCCTCCTTTCGACGGCCCGAAGACCTGCGACGCCAGCGGCATGATCGAGATCCACCGGCTGTACCGCCACTCGTTCGCCGAGGCGGCCGGGCTCGTCGACGGTGTGGCCGACGGCGACACCGCTCACGCCGACGTGGTCGCCGGACAGCTCGACCTGATCTCCACCTCCCTGCATGCCCACCACGAGGCCGAGGACGAGCGACTGTGGCCCGCGCTCGACGAGCGCGCCCCCGCGTGCGCAGTGCATGTCGAGCGGATGAAGCAGCAGCACGCCGCGATGCTGGTGCACCTCGACGCTCTCGACGCCGCGTTGCCGGCCTGGAGGGCGGCCCCGGCGTCCACCACCGCGGCCCCCGTACGCAGCGCGCTCGACGGCATCAACGACGCGCTCGCGGTGCACCTCCCCGACGAGGAGGCGAACATCGTCCCGGTCATGGAGTACACGATCACCAAGCGCGAGGAGGAGTGGTTCGCCCAGCACGGCCGCGCCAGCACGCCCAAGGGCCAGGGCTGGAACATGATGGGCGCCATCCTCGCCTCCCAGCCCGACGGCGGCGACGAGTGGATGAAGAAGCACCTCCCGGCACCGGTCGCGCTCGTGTGGAGGTGGGTCGGAGCACCGAAGTACGCGAAGTTCCGCGCCGAGCTCGAAGGGCGCTGATACGCGGGTCCGGTGACTCCGGAGATCCGGGCTCGGGCGGCGCTGTCCTCCGTCGTTGCGGGCGGGCGGGGTGTCACGTGCGAACTCCGGATGTGCCGGCGACGCGGCTCAACCGGAGTATCGGGGCGGCACACCGGCGGGAAGCGCGTCGGTCCGGAGATTCAGCGCCGGGTGGGGCGGATCTCAGGAGCTGCGGGTCTGAGCTGCCGCCGACCGCGCCGCGCCGCTACTCGCTTCGCGGCCGTGCCCGTCATGAGTCCGACCTCCCGCCGCCCCTGCTCGTACCCGGCCCGCGCCGACGGCGGCCGGGTCGCCGGGTCCATCTGGTTCATGCCCATGGCCTCCAGGGAGGCGGCGTCCGGAGTGATCACCACGACGCGGCTCCCCTGCGCTCGCAGCAACTGCACGTGGTCGTCCAATCCGTGCCCCGGGAACCGCCGGATGCCCTCGAACTGCCCCGGCCGTTGCCAATCCGGCCCGCCGAACGGCGAGAGCACGATCACGGTCGCGTAGCCCGAGGCGAGGTCGGCGTTCTCGGCCGAGCGGACGCCTCCGTTGATGTAGTGGACGCCGTCGATGATGTGGGTAGCCGTGCCGCCCGGGAGCGCGGTGCTCGCGGTGACGGCGTCGGCCAGCTGAACCCCGGAGTCGCGGTCGAAGCACACCAGCTCGCCGCTGTCGGCGTTCAGGGCCACCAGGAGCATCGGCCGCTGCGGCCAGTCCTGGCTCGGCAGGCGGGAGGCGACCAGCGCGCGACGCTGGTCGGCTCCCGGGCGCAGCACGGCGTCGCTCTCCAGGCCGAAGGCGCCCATCGCCTTCTGGAGTTCCTCGGCCGAGCCGGCCGCGGCACCGATGGCGCGCAGGCGCTCGAACAGCTCCTGCTGCGAGATGGACGGCGGGCGCTTCGCGGGGTTCTGGGAGGCCGCGCCGACCGGCCGCGCCGGCGCCGTCATGGCCGCGTACAGCTCGACGGCCGGCACACCGCTGCGCAGGGCCGCGGCCGCGGTGGATCCGGCCGAGGTGCCGATCACCAGGTCGGCCAGCTCGGCCAAGTCGTAGCCGACGTCGGCCAGGCCGGCGATGACGCCGATCTGCCAGGCGTTGCCGGAAGCACCGCCGCCGCCGAGGACGAGGGCGACGTCGTGAGAGGGCGGGTTCGGTTCGTTGTTCTGGGTCATGTCGTGATCCTTCAGAGGAGGTACCTGCAACGGGCACCCGAGACCACCCTCTAGAGGCTTCGACGCGAGGGGGCGGGCACCCGACTGTGAATGGAAATCGGACTCACCTCCTCAGCTGGCGCGCACTGACCGCGCGTACGGGTTGAACGATAGTCGCGGACGCGGGCCACCGCAAACGCCACGTGCTCCGGCCTAACGGAGGAGATCCGGCGCGACACGCCGCGCCTGGGCAGCCACCGGAGGAGATTCGGCGCACCCGGGGTCGGTTGTCCTCCGTCAGCGACGAGGCAGAACCCGTTGGCAACGGAGGAGACCGGCGGCCTTTACGCCCGAATCACCTCCGCCGACCGACATCCGGAGGTCCAGCCGGCCGGACCTCCTCCGTTGCCGACGCTCACCTCGAAGTCCGCTCACCCGAAGCCCCCTCCACGGTGAAGTCGTCCTCCGACCGCGACGACTGCTCCCACAGCCGCAGCAGCGCGCGTCTCCATCACGGCGTGGTCGTCCGCCGCGTCGTCGGCGAGGATCGGCCGCAGCTCGAAGTGGTCGGTCGTCAACCCGGTAGGGGCGGGCTCGGATCGCGGAAGGACACGGCGCTGGTCAGGCCTCTCCAGTCGCGGTCTCCCGCGCCACCGACAGCTGGTCGAGCTGGCGCTCGTGCACAGTGCTCACGAACTCCCAGCCCTCAAGCGGGGACTCGACGCGGGCGTCGCGCGGCTCGCGACCCTCGCGCAGGGCCTCGACATACGCGCGGTCCTGGGCGAGACGGTCCCGCAGCGCGGACGCATCGCCGACCGAACCGTGCCCGGGGATGACGGCTGCGGCCTCCCCGGCCTGAGACTCCAGCACGAGCAGTGCGGCGAGGTAGTCGGCGAGGGGATCGGCCGCGCCGGCCAGGTCGAGCATGGGGATGAAGACGTCGGACAGCATGTCGCCGGCGATGAGCACCCCGGCGTCCTCGATCAGCAGCGCAGCGTGCCCGGGCGCGTGCGCTCGGTGCTCGAGGATGCGCACCGTCGGTCCGTCCCATGGAATCCGGTCGGCTCCGGCGGTCAAACCCGCGATGTCGTCACCGAGCCCCGCGAGTCGCACGTCCTCCGGGATGCCGAACCGGCGCGCGTCGATGCCGTTCGCCAACCGCTGGCGCGCGGTTTCCGCGGCGAGCGCGGTGGCCCAGTGGTCGGGCGCGCCGAGCGCCGGGTGCCAGAGCAGGTGGTCCCAGTGCGGGTGCGTCGCGAACCCCGCCGTCACCGATTGCCCGGCCCTCTGGAGGTCGTCGGCGAGACAGAGGATCTCGCTCTCGTGGATGCCCGGGTCGACGACCAGCACCCCCGACGCCCCCACGACGACCACCGCGTTGGTCTGACACCACGCGCTGGTGTGGACGAACACCCCGTCAGCCACTTCGCTCAGCACGGCACCCAACCTACTCCGCTCGCGGTCGCCTGCCCACAGCCGCGGCCGGGCCTGCCGATGCCCGCGCCTGCGCTGATACGGTGATCGCGTGACCGACGGCAGCGAGATGGTCCTGATCCAGGGCGGCACGTTCCAGATGGGCTCAGCCGAGTTCTACCCGGACGAGCAGCCGGTGGTCGAGCGGGAGGTCGCCTCGTTCCGCATCGATCGCTACCAGGTCGCGAACGAGGACTACGCGCGCTTCGTCGACGACACCCGGTACGTCACCGTCGCCGAGCGTCCGATGGAGGCCGCCGACTACCCCGGCGTCGCGCCGGAGGATCTCGTGCCCGGTGCGATGGTCTTCACCCCGACCGCGGGTCCTGTCGACCTGGGCGACTGGCGCAACTGGTGGAGGTGGCAGCTCGGCGCATCCTGGCGCGCGCCTTTCGGGCCGGGCTCGTCGATCGACGACCGGCCGCGGCATCCTGTCGTGCACATCGCGTACGAAGACGCGCAGGCCTACGCGATCTGGGCGGGCAAACGGCTGCCGACGGAGGCTGAGCACGAGTTCGCCTCCCGTGGCGGTGTCTCCGGCGCCCGGTTCGCGTGGGGCGAGGAGCCCTACCCCGGCGGTGTTCCGCAGGCGAACTCGTGGCTGGGCCGCTTCCCCTACGACAATCAGGGCGTCGGCGGCACCGCGCCCGTCGGGTCGTATCCGGCGAACGGCTTCGGAGTGTACGACCTGATCGGCAACGTCTGGGAGTGGACGACCGACTACTACACGCCGCGCCACATCCGCCTGAGCGACGATCCCGTCGACGCCGGCAGACGGCAGAACCTGCTCGCGACCGCGAGCGCGCACGAGGGCGAGACCATCCCGAGGCGGGTGCTCAAAGGCGGCTCGTTCCTGTGCTCGCCGGAGTACTGCCTGCGGTTCCGGCCGGCGGCGCGATCGCCGCAGGCGGAGGACACGGGGATGTCGCACATCGGGTTCCGCTGCGCGGCCGACGCCTGAGCGGCGCGGCGTGAGAGGCGCCGCCTGAGCGGCGCGGCGCGGCGCGGCGGCCGCCCCGCGACAGCCACCGCGCGAGAGCCACCGCGTGAGAGCCGCCGCGTGAGAGGCGCCGCCCTCAGAACACCGCCGCGATCCAACGCCCCAGAAAATCGGTCCCGACCACCACCAGCACCACGACGAGCAGCGCCGTACCGTGGTCGCTCAGCCAGGTCTGCAGCCGCGGCCGCCAGCCCGCCGGTCGAGAGCACGCAAAGCGCCCCGCACATTCGTCACGAATCGGCGCTTTCGTGGCACGAAACGCGACATTCGTCACGAATCGTCGCGGCCGCTCCGGAGCGGGTTCGGCGGCGCGACGACGGTGTACCCGGATCCTTCGAGCTCACCGATCACTCCGGCGTATCCGGAGGCGTCCGCGAAGGCTCCGTGAACGAGCACGATCGTGGACTGTGCAGGCATGGGTCGCTCCTCAGGTCGTTGATGGTTTCGGGAGGCCGCCGGATGAGACGGCCGTTCGGCGCCATCCTGAAGCGTCACCCGCCGCCCCGGCAAGAGCCGTCGTCACAAAGATCGTCAGCTCGTGCGACCGCCCGGCCCCGTGCCATCAGCGCCCGACAGCGGCCCTCAGGATCGCGGCGATCCGCTCCCTGTCCGCGTCGGTCATGCTGGTGACCGCGTAGCCGACCGGCCACAGGCCGCCATCGTCGAGCTGCGCGGCCTGCTGAAACTCGATCGTCGCGTAACGGATCGTGAACTTCGATCCCGGCTTGAATGCGACGACGGTCTTGCCCGCGGCGTCGGCGTACGCCGGCATCCCGTACCAGGTCTTCGCGGCCAGCGACGTGTTCTCGGCGACCAGCTGATGGAACGCTTCCGCGAACTCCTTGTCGCTGCCAGCCATGGCGGCGATGGCCTCGTCGCAGGCTGCCGCGGCGTCCGCTCCCTCCTGCGCCGCCTTCTTCTCGGCGACAGCCGCCTTGATCGCGGCCTTCTCCTCTTTGCTGAACGTGGTGTCGGCCATGGTTTCCTTCCCTCTCGTGACGGTGTGTTCACTCTCAGGTCCGAGCCCGGCGTGCCGCTTCTCCGTTCCTGCTTACCTTCCAATCGGACAGAACGCGTCGAAGGTCTAGCCAAATCGCGTCACAGCGATCACACTGTGCGCACCCGGCACTTCCGTCGCAGTAGGCGAGGGACCGTGCCCGGCGACTGGGAGGTATGCCGTGACCATGCGCCCGTCCATCCACCACGTGCCGCACCTCGACGAGACCTCGCCGGTCCCCTACTTGCGGCACGGTCAGCTCATCTCGCTCATCCGCTGGAACCGCGTCGCGGGTGACTGGAAGTACACGACCCTCCTGGCCGAGTACGCCGGACGCGACGACAAGCACTGGCAGGTG
This sequence comes from uncultured Actinomycetota bacterium, assembly GCA_963734315.1. Classification (GTDB taxonomy): domain Bacteria; phylum Actinomycetota; class Actinomycetes; order Actinomycetales; family Microbacteriaceae; genus Leifsonia. The sequence continues at coordinate 400,681 of CAVTGP010000012.1, forward strand.
ATCGCCCGCGGCCAGCCGATGACCCTCGACCGAGCCGAGTGGGCGATCTTCAACTGAGCTGCGCGGACCCACCGAACGCTCAAACACCCGCCGAACGCTCACGACCCGCCGAGCGCCTTGGCCTTCAGCGCCTCGAACTCCGCCGGGGTGATCGTGCCGCCGTCGAGCAGCTGCTTGCCCTGCTCGATCTCGGCCGACGGCGAGCTCGTCGACGCCACAGAGCGGATGTAGTCCGCCGACGCGGCCTGGGCCTGGGTGGCGCCCGCCATGCTGCGCTGCGCCATCCGTCCGCCGCGCGCGATCAGGTAGATGAAAGCGGCGAGGAACGGCACCACGACGAGGAAGATGCACCACAGCGCCTTCCCCCAGCCGTTCAGGTCGGGGTCGCGGAACAGGTCGATGAACACCCGGATGAAGATCGAGATGCACACGATCACCAGATAGAACCAGAACGACCAGACGAGGAAATCCCAGAATGTCATCGCAATCTCCGCTCTCTCGGCGGAGCGCCGATGCGGCCCGCGTGGCCGACGGTACGTCGTGCCGGCCACGCGCGGCAAGAGCCTGATCGATCCGGCTCAGCGATCTTCCGGCAGCAAGGGCCGCACCGACGCGTAGCCGTCGCCTTCGTCGCGCGTCGAAGAATCGTAGACGCGCACGATCCGGGCAACGTCGTCGTACCGCGCCCAGCCAGGGTCGCCGCCCGACACGAACGCGACTGTCGCGCCGTGAAGCTCGTCGGCGAGCGCCTGCGGCGGGTTCGGACCCGCCAGCGCCTCCATCGCGGGGCCGTCGAGACAGTCGAAGAAGAACGGCACGTCCAGGCAGTGCTCCGCGAAGCCGAAGTGCCCGGACGGCCACGCAAACCGGTACAGCCAGGTGGGCGCGGCACCGCGGTCCGCGGCGACCCTCACGACCGCGACGCGGAACATCCGGTCGGTCAGCACACGTCCGGCCAGCCGGGCCTTGCCCGTGGCGACGACGTCGGCGTTGGCCGCCAGGTAGGCCTTCTGCGCGCTCTTCGGCACGCCGAGCTTGCCGAGCAGCACGCCCTTCGGCACCAGTGCCAGCTTCGTGCCCGCGTCTCCCATGGCCATCGTGAACTCGTCGTCCGTGGCGCCGAGGACGAGCGGCTTGTCGGCTCCGACACCGCTGCGGAGCGACTCCGGTGTCGAGCGCACGAGGAGGTCGCCGTCGATCGTCGGGCCGAGCGGGAGGCCGCCGTCAACGATCGCGTTCAGCGCGTCGGGTCCGAGCTCGGTCGCCTTCTTCTGCAGCTCGAGGACGCGCTCCTCGTCCAGCATCGCCCAGCCGGCGCGGGTCGGCTGGACGCCGGCCGTAGCGGCGAGCGCACGTCCGAACGCCTCGGACCTCTCGGGCGTCACGTCGGCGAGGGCGCCCGAGATCGCGTAGACGGCGCGGAAGAGGTGCTGCGCCTTCTCCATGCCGAGCAGCGTCAGCACGGCCCCGCCACCGGCCGACTGCCCGGCGATCGTGACGCTTGCGGGATCCCCGCCGAACGCCGCGATGTTCTGCTGCACCCACTCCAGCGCGAGCAGCCAGTCGCGCACGCCGCGGTTCGACGGCGCGTCCTCGATCCAGCCGAAGCCGTCGAAGCCGAGCCGGTAGGAGATGGTGACCGTCACGACGCCGTCGCGGTTGAAGTTGCGCCCGTCATACCACGGGCTCGCCGGGGAGCCGGCGAAGTAGCCGCCGCCGTGGATGTAGACGAGCACGGGGAGTCCGTCGCCGTCGGGCGCCCGCTCCGGGCTCGGGGTGTGCACGTTGACGTTCAGCGTCGACTCCCCCGGGATGCTCGGCTCGGGGATGAGCGTCACGCCAGGGTCGCCGCGCTGGGCGGTGGGTCCGAACTCCGCGGCCTCGAGCACGCCCTCCCACGGGGCCTTGGGCACCGGCGCGGTGAAACGCAGCTCGCCGACCGGCGCCTCGGCGAACGGGATGCCGAGGAACGCCGCCGAGCCCAGGCGTCCGCGCGCGCCGGATCCGGGAGCGGTCGTGTCCTTCCAGCGTCCACGCACGGTCCCGGCGAGCGTCTGCACCTCGGGGTGCGGACGCACCTCGGTCGCGACCTCCGCTTCGGCGGATGAGGTCTGGGTGTTCTCCATGGTTCTGCCTTTCGTTCGTGCCGCGCGGCGCCCCAGTCGGGAGGCGCCGCGACGGTCACCTGACGCTCGTGATCGGTACGGTCGCCACGGCGCCGAGGATAGCGAACACGATCGCGAAGACGAACAGCACCGGGTAGCCGCCGAGGGAACCGATGATGATCGCCGCGACCGGTGCGCTCAGCGCCTGCGGGATGTTGGTCGCGACGTTGAGGATGCCGAGGTCCTTGCCGGCGGCACCGCCCTCGTTCGGCAGCACCTCCGTCATCAGGGCCGCGTCCACCGACATGTAGAGGCCGAACCCGATGCCGTTGATGACGCTCATCGCGATCATGCCGGTCAGGTCAGGCATGATGAGCGGCATGGACAGCCCGACCACCATGACCACGGTCGCGACGTAGATGAACACCTTGCGGCGCCCTGCCCTGTCGCTCCACCATCCCGAGACCACGATCGCGATCAGGGTCGGGACGAAGGCCACGAGCGTCAGGGTGATGACCGCGCCGGTCGCTGCCTCGAGCGAGAGCTTGATGTAGTCGGTCAGGATGTAGAGCTGGTAGGTCGTGACGACGAAGTAGCCAAGGATCAGCAGGAAGCGTGCGGTGAAGGCCCAGAAGAAGTCCGGGTGCTTGCGCGGGTTGATCCAGAAGCCGGAGAAGAACGCACCCCAGCGGAACGGCTCGACCGAGGCGTTCTTCGACGACCAGTCGCGGTTGACCAGCACGAACAGCAGCGTCACGACGATGACGGCACCGCCGAAGACCGCGTAGCCGACGCCGACCTGCTTCGCGAACGTGCCGGCGATCATCACGCCGATCGTCATGCCGAGCTGGGTGCCCAGGCCGATCATGGCGCTCGCTCCTCCGCGCTTCGAACGGGGGAAGCGGTCGGCCGTGATCGTGGTGAGGGGCGCCTGCAGGAAGTTCAGCGCGACCTGGATGACGACCCAGAACACGGTGATCCAGAGCAGGTCGCTGAGCGAGCCGAGACCGAACAGGAAGATCCCGCCGACGATCGCGCCGACGACCATCCACGGTGCGCGGCGCCCGAACCGGGAACGTGTGCGGTCGCTGAACGCCCCGGCGAGCGGCTGCGCGAACAGGGTGAAGACGAACGAGGTCGTGGTCACGATCGCCAGGTTGCCGACCTTGTGGGCGGGATCGAGCAGCGCCACCTGCACGGGAAGGAGGATCGCGATCAGCCCGCCGTAGGTGGCGAAGAGCGTCAGGGAGGCGGCGAGCAGGCTGGGCAGCAAGCGCTTGTCGGCGGGCGGGCTGGCGGCGGGCCGGACGGCGGCGGGCTGCTGCGAGCTGATGAAACCGGTCGGCGCGATCTCGGCGGCCGGGTCGGGAGGCGTGATGGTCATGGAAGCTCCTCGTTGAGCGGGACTGATGCGATTCAAATACCAAACAGTGTTTGGTATTTGGTCGTCACGATTGTCGCATCTCAACCCGGACACTGCAAGGGTTTCGGGACGAAAGCCGCATGCTGTTCGAATTTCATCGCCTATCCTGATTCCATGGCCAAACGGGGCGCGTACGCGAAGGGCGTCGTCAAGCGCGAGGAGATCCTCGAGGCCGCGCTCGAAATCATCGGTCATCGCGGTTATCACAGCGCCTCCGTGCGCGAGATCGCCGAGGCGGTGGACCTCAGCCCCGCCGGCCTGCTGCACTACTTCGGCTCCAAAGAGCAGCTCTTCGTGGAGATCCTCCGCGCCCGTGACGAGCACGACGCCCGGCGCTTCCCGAACGCCGAGTTCGAAGACTCGCTGGTCGAGGTCATCCGGCATAACGCACAGGTGCCCGGGCTCGTCGAGCTCTACACGCGCCTGGCCGCGGAGGCCGGCGACGCCGAGCATCCGGCCCGCGCCTTCTTCCTCGATCGCACCGCGACCGTGCACGCGGCGGCGCGCGAGGCGTTCGCCGCCGAGCAGCGTGCCGGTCGCATCCGCGCCGATCTGGACCCCGAGTGGATCGTCCGCGCCGGTCACGCTCTCGCCGACGGCCTCCAGAACGCTTGGATCCTGGACCCGACGATCGACATGGCCGCCGATGTGCAGCAGTTCTTCGCCCTCCTGAAACCCTGAGGCCGCGCGATTCGTCACGAATGTCGCGATTCGTGCCACGAATGTCGCCATTCGTCACGAATGTAAATCGCGCGATTCGTCACGCGAAGCACGACATTCGTCACGAATGTGGCGATTCGTGCCACGAATGCCGTGATTCGTGACGAATGTTGCTATTCATGTCACGATTCGTCACGAATGTCACGAATGCCGTGATTCGTCACGAATGTCGCGATTCGTGCCACGAATGTCGCGATTCGTGACGAACGTTGGCGGTGCAGCGGTGGTCAGCGGTAGTCGTAGACGCGCTTGTACTTGCCCTCGCTGCGGGGGACCTCGCCGGGCTCGGCGAGGACGACGGCGACGGTGGTGCCGATGTGCGTCTTGACCCGCTGCTGCAGCACCTTCGCCGCCGCCTCGCACACCTCGCGGTCGAGAGCAGGGTGGCGCTCGATGCGCACCGTGAGCGTGTCGAGCCTGCCCTCCGTGCGCAGCTCGAGCACGAAATGCGGCGTGAGCGTCTCGATTCCGAGCACGAGCTCCTCGATCTGGGTGGGGAAGAGGTTCACGCCGCGCAGGATGATCATGTCGTCGTCACGGCCGGTGATCTTCTGGATGCGACGCAGGGCCGGATACGCGGTGCCCGGCAGCAGTCGGGTCAGGTCGCGCGTGCGGTAGCGGATGACGGGGAACGCCTCCTTGGTCAGCGAGGTGAAGACGAGCTCGCCGTGCTCCCCGTCCGCGACCGGCTCGCCTGTCTCGCCGTCGATCGTCTCGGGGAGGAAGTGGTCCTCCCAGACGTGCGGCCCGTCCTTGGTGACCACGGACTCGCTCGCGACACCAGGACCCATGACCTCGCTGAGGCCGTAGATGTCGACGGCGTCGAGAGCGAGGCGGCGCTCGATCTCGGCGCGCAGCTCGTTCGTCCACGGCTCCGCGCCGAGGATCGCGACCTTCAGCGTCGTCCCGCGCGGGTCGAGCCCCGCCGCCTCGATAGCGTCCGCGATGGTCAGGAGGTAGCTGGGCGTGCACATGATCGCGTCCGGCTCGAAGTCGTGGATGAGCTGCACTTGCCGCGCGGTCTGGCCTCCCGACATCGGGATGACCGTCGCGCCGATCCGCTCGATCCCCGCGTGGGCGCCGAGGCCTCCCGTGAACAGGCCGTAGCCGTAGGCGTTGTGCACCTTCCAGCCGGCCTCCACCCCGGCGGCCCGCAGCGAGCGCCCGACCAGGTCGGCCCAGCGGTCGAGGTCGCCCTCCGTGTAGCCGACCACCGTGGGTCGCCCGGTCGTCCCGGATGACGCGTGGATGCGGCGGACCTCCGACATGGGGACCGCGAACATCCCGAACGGGTAGGTCGACCGGAGGTCCTCCTTGGTGGTGAACGGCAGGAGGCGGATGTCGTCAAGGGTGCGGACATCCGCCGGCGCGACGCCGGCCGCGTCGAACTTGGCCCGGTAGAGCGGGACGTTCTCGTACGCGTGCCGCACTGTCCACTGGAGGCGCCGGAGCTGGAGCTCGCGGAGCTCGTCGCGCGTGATCGTGGCGGGGTCTATCGCCGCGGGGTCGACCTCGGTGAGATCGAGCGCAGCGGGAGCGGTGGTCGTCTTCGACACAGGGGCCTCCCGGTTCAGTCGGCCGCGCCGCGGGCGTCGCCGGTGGCGCGGTTGGTGGTGAGCGAGCGGCCGCGGAACTCCGCGACCACGTCGCCGGTCTCGTCGCTCACGGTGACGTCGTAGACGCCGGTGCGCCCGACCAGGCTGCGGCGCACGGCGTGAGCGGTGAGCCCTGACCGGCGCGCGTGGACTTGAGGAAGGTGATGTCGGCGCTGGCGGCGACCGTGACGCGCTCGTCCTCGTTGCAGGCGATCGCGAACGCTGTGTCGGCGAGCGCGAACACGAGACCGCCGTGGGTGATGGCGAAGCCGTTCGTCATGTCGTCGCGCACGGGCATGCTGACGATCGACTCGCCGGGCTCGTCCTTCTCGACCACCATGCCCAGAGCAGCGGAGGCCCGGTCGCGCTGCATCATCGGACGCACCGGCTCGATGCTCATGCGCGCACCGCCTGCCGAATCGAGCTCACAAGGTAAGCGTCGGACATCGTCATCCTCACCCGCCGGCGGATCGGCGCGTCACCTGCGAGGCGCCGAATTCCTTACCGATCGTTCGGTAATACTCGCATCCGTGCAGCGCTCACGCAACCACGATGGCTGCCGAGGGGCACGTAAACGCCTTTTCGCGGGCGTTTTAGGGGCGTTAACGTGCCCCTCGGCAAGGGGCGTACTGTCTCAGGCAATCGAGGGGAGTCGGATGAGCAGGGCCGCGATCGTGGTCAATCCGATGAAGACGGACGCGGCCGCGTTGCGCGACGCACTCGAGGCGGCCGAGCGGCGGCACGGCTGGGAGGACACCCTCTGGTTGGAGACGACCCAGGACGATCCAGGAACGGGTCAGACCCGGGAGGCCCTCGAGCGGGGTGTCGACGTCGTCATCGCCGCGGGCGGCGACGGTACCGTGCGGACCGTGGCCGAGGAACTGCGCGGAACCGACACACCTCTGGCGCTGCTGCCGGCTGGGACGGGCAACCTCCTCGCCCGCAACCTCGACCTGACCCTCGATGATGTCGAGCACGCGCTCGACACGGCCTTCGACGGCGACGACCGCCCCATCGACGTCGGCGTCGCCGAGCTCCGCGACGGGGGACGGACCGAGAAGCGCGTGTTCCTCGTGATGGCCGGGATCGGAATCGACGCGCAGATGATCGCCGCCACCGACGACGACCTCAAGGCCAAGGCGGGCTGGCTCGCCTACGTCACGGCGATCGGCGTCGTGCTGCGCGACAAGAACGAGTTCCGGCTGCGCTACCAGCTCGACGGCGGCACGACCCATTCGATGCACGCCCACACGGTCCTCATCGGCAACTGCGGATCGTTGCCCGCCAACATCCTCCTGCTCCCGGAGGCCGCGGTCGACGACGGCGTCCTCGACATCGTGGTCCTGCGGCCGGAGGGCTTCGTCGGCTGGCTGCGCATCGTCGTCACGGTCTTCTGGGAGAACGGCGTCCTCCGGCGCACGAGTGCGGGCCGTCGACTGATGGGCGCCGACAAGGAGGTGCGCGCGATGAACTACCTGAAGGGCCGCGAGCTGATCGTCAAGCTGAGCAGCCCGCAGGACGTCGAGCTCGACGGCGACCTCTTCGGGCGCGTCTCGGCGCTGCGCACCTGTGTCGACCCCGGCGCCCTGCGCGTGCGGGTCCCACGAGCCGAGTGAACCCGGCGCGCCCCTGCATCGTGTAACCCTCTGAGGAGGTCGGAGGCCGCACGCCCGGCAACCGGACGCCGCCGCCCCCATCGGCCCATGACCAGTCAACACGGCACCAGCCAGAACCGCACAAATCAACCCGGCACAAATCAACACGGCACCAGCCAACACGGCACCATCAGAACCGAGAGTCGCATCATCGTCGCCGCGAGCATCGACACGGTGTGGGCGTACCTGAGCGACGTCGCCCGCTGGCCGGAGTGGGCGCCGACCGTGCTCGACTGCCGCATCCGCGACGGCGGCCCGCTCCGCCCCGGCGCGTGGGTGGATCAGCGGGCGCGCGACCTGGGTTGGAGCCACCGCCGGAGCGAGCGGGTGACCGCCATCGACCCGCCGCATTCGATGGCGTTCGCCGGCACGATGGGGACGTCCGTCGCGCGCTGGGGGATGGAGTTCAGCGCGGTCGGCGGCACCGGCACGGCCGCGATGATGTGGGTGGAGGTCGACATCGCGAACGTCATGCGCGTCTACCCCGGCCGTGCCCTCCACGCTCAGATCCAGCGCGTGAGCGACCTCGAGATGACGGGCATCCGTGCCGCGGTCGAGGCCGACGTGCAGGCGGGTACGGGGTCGCGATGACCGACGCCGACCGCACCAGGGATCGCCTGATCGAGACGTACCGGAGGAAGGCAGCGCACTACGACGTGACCTCCCGGCTGTCCCCCGTGCCCGGCTACCCTCAGCACGGGCAGCGCCTGCTCGCCGTGCGCGCTCTCGGCCTCCACGCCGGCGCGACCGTGGTCGACCTCGCCTGCGGCACGGGTCTGAACTTCCCGCTGCTGGAGCGCGCCGTCGGGCCTGACGGCCGGATCGTCGGAGTGGATCTGACCGACGCGATGCTCGAGCGCGCCAGGCTCAGGGTCGAGGCCAACGGCTGGGGGAACGTGCGCCTCGTCCAGGCCGACGCGGCCGGTTTCGACTTCCCCGCCGGAGTCGACGCCGTCCTGTCCACCTACGCGCTGACCCAGGTGCCCGGGTGCGGACGGGTCGTCGCCCACGCCACCGCGGCGCTCACGTCCGGCGGCCACCTCGCCGTCCTCGACCTCAAGCTCCCCTCCGCCACGCCCGGCTGGGTGTCCCGGCTCGGCATCGCCGTCGTCGGCACGTCCGCCTCCCTCGACGAGTGGATCGCACGCCGGCCGTGGGAGGAGATCCGGGAGGCCGTGCGCGAGCGCCTGACCGATCCGTTGTGGAGGGAGCTGTGCTTCGGGACGGCGTTCCTGGCCGGAGGGACGGCGAGGCGACCGGACCGGCGTGCCGCCCGCCGCTGAGCTCATGAAGCCGACGCGTCCGCCTCACGGACTCCGGTGTCGGGCCGATACCCTTCGGTGGCCTCGTCGTAGGTCGTATGGCGCCTGCTCGGGGAGCTCTCTGCGGGAGGCGGCACGGTGGTACGGCTCAGGGCGTACAGGATCAGGTCCTCCACCAAAGCGGGGACGGTGGTCCTCCTGGCCCGGCTGATGCGGACCAGCGCGACCATCTCCGCCCGGCTGAGACGGAGCTTGAGCGGGATCCCACCCGCGGTGCGCCCGGGACTCAGCGTCGTCGGGGAGCCGATTTCTCCGGGGTCCATGTGTCACTCGTCGCTTCCTCGATCGATCGCGAGCCGCACACCTCGCCCCCGGCGAGATGTACGGCCAACCTGCCGAAGGGAATACAGGGAGCCGGCCCGCCTCTCGCGCAGGTGCGGCCTGTTCGTCCCCCGGCATCTCTGCGCGGGACGGTCCTCGATACGTCTCGGATGTCCCGCAGTCCCGGGTGAGATCGACGCTACGCCCTGGCGACTCCGCTGTCGTAGTCCGAAGGTCCCGTGGGATACCCGAAGTCTCTCGCCCTCGGGCCGAGCCTCCCTGCACGGTGCCGAGTGACCTTTTACCCTGCCCCTCCGACCCGTCGCATGCCACCGTCTGGTCATGGACGTGCGCGAATCGCGATTCGACGATCGCTGGCGACCGGTGATCCGGCTCGCGGCGATCTCCGCCATCGTGGTCACCGTGATGATCCCGCTTCAGGCGGTCATCTTCATCGTCTCGCCCCCACCGACGACGACGCTCGGCTATTTCACCCTGTTCGCTCACAATCCTCTGCTCGGCCTGCTGGATCTCGACCTCCTCCTCACCGTCGACTATCTGCTCATGATCCCGCTCTACATCGCCCTGTTCGCGGTGGTCGAGCGTACGTCCCGGGGCTGGGCGCTCTTGGCCCTCATCCTGGGCCTGCTGAGCTTGTGCCTCTTCTTCGTCTCCCGCGAAGCGACGTTCTCGATGTGGCAACTGAGCTCGCAGTACGCCGCAGCCGATCAGGCAGCGGACCGCGCGGCGCTGACGGCGTCGGGGCAGACCCTCCTCACTTTGTACAACGGCGGGACGTTCGGCCTGAGCTACCTTCTGGGGGCGGCGAGCACACTGGTCTTCTCGATCGTCATGCTGCGGCACCGGGTCTTCGGCAGGCTCCCCGGGGCAGTCGGGACCGCGACCGGGATCACCATGCTCGTGCCGCCCGATGTCGGTGCTGTCGGCGTCGTCGTGGCGATGCTGTCGCTCATCCCCACCGCCTGGTGGCTCATCCTGCTGAGCCGGTCATTCTTCCGCCTCCTCCGAACCTGGCGTTCATCGTCGAGTCAGGGACCTATGACCCTACCGCCCACGGTCGACCCGGCCCATCCTGGGGATTCCACCAGAGTTCCGGGAGATTCCTGACATGAACGTTCGGTCGCACACTCTCCGACTGACCGCCGCGGCGGCCGCAGCCGGATTCCTGATCCTCGCCCTCGGGGGCGCCGCCGCCTCGCCGCCGGCGCAGACCGCGAGCGGCGCAGGGCCGCACTTCTACAGCGGCGTCACTGTCGACGTCTCCGACTCGGTCGACGGCGACGTGTACGCCGCGGGCCAGAGCGTGACCATCAGCGGCGACGTCACGGGCGATGTGATCGCGGCCGCGCAGAACATCACGATCAGCGGACGCGTCGACGGGAACGTCAGGCTCGCGGGGCAGGACGTGACCATCAGCGGCGACGTCGCACGCAGCGGCACGATCTTCGCGTCGAAGCTCGTCGTCGACGGCCAGGGGGCCGTCAAGAACGACCTCGTCGCAACGGCGAGCACGATCAGCGTCGCGGGCGCCGTCGGGAGGGACCTCCTGGTCAGCGTGGCCGACCTCCGGATCGACGGGACGGTCGGCGGAGACGTGACGTATTCCAGCCAGAACGCCGCCCACATAGCGGACGGCGCGGTCAACGGCACTGTTCAGCACGTGCAGCCCCAGCAGTCGACCGCGGTGCAGATCTCACCGTGGGCGGTGGCCCTGGGCTGGTTCCTGGGTCTCCTCTACGCGCTCGTCGCCTTCAGCCTCATCACCGTCGCAGCGGGGCTGCTCGTTCCGCGCGTGCTGCAGCGTGTCACCGACCAGCTCCTCCCATCGCCGTGGCGGTCCCTTCTGGTCGGGTTCGTGGCGGCCATCGTCGTCCCGTTCGCGCTGCTCTTCGTGCTCGTCACGATCATCGGTGCACCGCTCGCGCTCGCGGGCGTACTGGTGTGGACCGTGATGACGCTGGCCACCTTCGTGTTCGGCGCGCACTACCTCGGGCGACTGGTGCTCCATGGCGCCCACCACCCCGTCCTCCAGTCGTTCGTGGGTGGTCTCATCCTGATCGTCGGGCTCCAGATCCCGTGGGTCAACATCATCGTGTGGCTCGCGATGGTGTTCTTCGGGCTCGGTGCCCAGCTTCTGGCGATCCAGCGGCAGCGGCCGTGGAGGATGACCACGGCGGCGGGCGCTCCGGCCGCGCCGGCGGGCGCACAGCCGCCGGACGTGCAGCCGGCGGCGACACAGCCGGCGCAGCCCGGAATGCCGCCGCGTCAGCCGATGTGACGGTGACGCGATCGCGGCGGCCCGACGCGCCGCCGCGACGCACCTCAGACCGTCCGCGGCGCCTTCGCCAGGTTCGCCTCGAGTTCTTCGCGGTTCTGCCGCACCACGTAGGCGGGGCGGTCGCGCTCGACGCGCCAGCTCTGCGAGAGCGGGCCGATGTTGACCGTGTCGAAGCCGAACTCGTCGTAGATCGACGTCACGAGCGCAGCGGCGTCCTCGAAGTCGCTCGCGGTCGCGAGCGCACGACGGTCGGGCGTTCCAGCGGGCGAGCCGGTGGTCGGGATGTCGCGGGCGCCGATGTGGTTGAAGCCCTTCGCGACCTTCGAGTCGGGGAGGTGCGCCTGCAGCAGTCCGGAGACGGTCGCAGTCCCCTCGTCGAGCTCGGGGAGGTGGCCGTCGCGCTCGAAGTAGTAGTTGTTCGTGTCGACCACGATCTTGCCCGCCAGCGGCGCCACCGGGATGTCACGGTAGCTCCTCAGCGGCACCGTCACCACCACGAAGTCGCCGGCCGCACCGGCCTCGGCGGCGGTCGCCGCCGTCGCAGACGGGCCGAGCTCGGCGACGAGGTCCGCGAGCGTCTCCGGCCCGCGGGAATTCGCGATGGTCACGGTGTAGCCGTGTTCGATGAAGGTGCGGGCGAGTGCCGTGCCGATGTGGCCGGCTCCGATGATTCCTACGTTGGTCATGACGTTTTCAACGGGGAGGAGCTGCCGGAATTCCTGGTCGAGGCGACCTGCACGGATTCTCAGGCTTCCGCTCGCCGGCTTCACCGTCCCCCGGCTCCGCCCGCCACGCCGAGCGTCGCCAGGATCGCCGGCGCGGCGGGCGACGTCTCGACCACGACCGAGTGCGCCGGCCGATCGCTCCACGCGCTCTCGTCGCTCCCGCGCGTGGTGCGTCCGCGCTCCGGTTCGCGAACACGCCGGGAGGGTCGGGTCGAACGCTAGGGCCTCCGCGAGGTTGGTCAGCGGCCCGATCGCGAGGATGTCGAGTCGGCCGGCGTGACGGTGCGAGAGCTCGATGAGGAGCTCGACGGCCGTGGCCGGCACAGGCTGCGCGAGTGGCTCAGGGACCACGACGCCTCCGAGCCCCACCGCGCCGTGCACGTTCGCCGCAACGCCGCCGAACGTCCCGTGAGCGGACTGTGCCGGAGGATCGCGACCGGGATGTCGGTCCGCTCGGCGAGTCCGAGCAGGTGAAGGGTGTTCCGGGCTGCGACCGCGGCCGAGACGTTGCCGATGCAGGCGAGGTGGGCGCCGACGCGGAGCAGCACGGCGAGGGCGAGGGCGTCATCGATGCCGGTGTCGCAGTCGAGATAGAGCGGAGCGGTCATGTCATCGCCTCGTAATCGTGGAGCGGGAGGAGGGCCGGCTGGGAGGCCGGGTCGGCGACCGCGGCCGCACCGACGGCCGACGCCGTGGCGAGCGCCGAGCGCGGATCCACGCTGGCCGCCAAGCCCAATGCCACAGCCGCGCAGAAGGCGTCGCCCGTGCCCACCGAGTTGACGACAGTGGCGGACATCGCGGGCACGGCGACCCGGCGTTCCCCGTTCTCGAAGAGCGCGGACCCGGCGCTGCCGTAGGTGACGACCACGCGGCGCGCGGTCCGCAGCTCCTCCATCGCCGCGTACTCGTGCTCGTTGACCACGATCAGGTCGGCGCGACGCACCAGCTGTGCAGGGAGGTCGCGCGCCGGCGAGGCGTTCAGCACGGTGAAGGCGTCGGTCGCCAGGAACGCGGCCTCCACCACCTCGACCGGGATCTCGAGCTGCGCGATCAGCACGTCGAACGCGTGATCGGCGGGCAGAGCGACCTCCGCGTTTGCTCCCGCGCAGACGACGATCTGGTTCTCGCCCGCGTCGTCGGTCACGATCAGCGCGACGCCCGTCGGCTCGGCGACGCGATTGACGTTCTCGACGTCGACGCCGACCGCGCGCAGCGTGGTCAGCGCGAGGTCGCCGTCCGCGTCCCGGCCGACCGCGCCGAACATCGAGACGTCGGCGCCGAGCTGGGCGGCTGCCGACGCCTGGTTCGCGCCCTTGCCGCCCGCCTCGCGGCGGAAACCGCGCCCGGTGAGCGTCTCGCCGGGGTTCGGGAGGCGCGGCGCGGAGGCAACCAGGTCGATGTTGATGCTGCCCAGCACCGCTGCCCTCATCGCCTCATCCCTCCAGCGCTCCCGCAATCGCCGCGGCGACCACGATAGCGCGGACGGGCTAGGACCAGAGTGGTCCGCCGGTCAGGACACGAACGCGACGAGCGGACCGCGCTCCGCGCAGCCCTCCAACATCTCCTCGATCCGGAGCACTATGCTGATCCGCCATCCTTCCGATCCCATCCGATCGGAGTGGCCCGGTTCGCCGTCCATCGCTGACCTCCTCGTCACCTCTCGCCGCGAAATGCTGAGCGGCTTCACAAGGTCAGACCGTCGGAGCAGCAATCTGTAACGGCGCGTCCATCACCCGCCGCTTAACCCCCTCCCCCGCGCCCCTCGCACCACGTGGTGAGGTGGCGGGAGCCGGCCATGCGGCCGTGCCGAACGGCAGCGGAGCGAGCAGGCGGACCGTCATCGCTGAACTCGCTGTCGAGCGTTCGCTGCGCCACGGTCGACGGCGCGCGCCATCGCGGCATCCGCGTCGGGAACGAAGACGCGCAGGAGGGCTGGGAGCCGAGGCCAGCCTTCGCTTTCCGCGCGGTGACAAGACCGGTCGGACACGACGAGGATGCCTCAGCCCCGCGCGGCCGTCGCCTGCAACTCCGCGATCTGCGCCCGGGCGGCGAGCACGAGCTCCTCGTTCGTGTTGGCGTGCCCGCCCAGCCCCCAGCCGCCCTCGACGGCCTCGGTCAGCAGTACCCAGGTGCGCTCCTTCAGGGTCGGGTCGCCCGCGGCCTCCGCGACGAGGTCGGTGAACTGCTCGACCACGGCGAGCTGCTTGGGCCGGTCGAGCGCGCCGGTGTTGGTGAGCACCTGCACGCGCACGTAGTTCGAGTCGCCGTCGATGTTCGAGAGCGCTTCTTCGGGGAGGTCGTGGACGAAGGCAGCGGTGTTCGTGCGGAACATCGGGATGTCGGGCACCTGCTCGATCACCCTGAGGGTGTCGGCGAGGGTCCTGGCCAACGCGTGCGTGTCGGAGAACGTTCCGGCGGTGGCGTAGACGTCGATCATGGGCATGGGAATCAACTCCTCGGATCCGGGTATGCGGGTCCAGTGTGGAGTATGATGCCCGTCATAGTCAACACCTCGACACGAAAGGCCGATGGATGGTCTCGGATGCCAAAGCGCGGATGATCGAGGGCGCGGCCCGATTGCTGGCCGAGAAGGGCCTCCAGGAGACCTCGTTCTCGGAGGTGCTCGCCCTCACGGGTGCCCCGCGCGGGTCGATCTACCATCACTTCCCCGACGGCAAGGCGAGCTTGGTCGCGCAGGCGCTCGAGCTCCAGGGAGCGAAATCGAACGCCCTCATCGAGTCGGCTCGCGGCAAGCCGGCCGTCGACGTCGCCGCGACCTTCGTCGGGGCGTGGAGGAGCCTCCTGGTCATGTCGCACTTCCGGGTCGGGTGCTCCGCCGTGGCGGTCACGGTCGCGGCCGACTCCGACGACCTCCTGCAGCACGCAGGCGACGTGTTCCGCGGCTGGGCCGCGATCCTGGCCGAGTTGCTCGCGCTGGGCGGGATCGAGCCGGCTGCTGCGCACGGCACGGCCACACTGCTGATCGCGGGCAGCGAAGGAGGCGTGATACTCAGCCGCGCACACGAGAGCATCGACCCCTTCGACGCCGTCGCGGAGCAGCTGCTCGCGCACGTGCGGGGGCTGAGCACAGAGGCTCCGGACTGATGCCGCAGACGACGGGGGACGGGTGATCGCCCAGCTCTCGCGCGTGCGAGGGATCGTGCCCGCCGAATGAGCTCGAAACAGCGGGCGACGCCTACCGTCCCTATCGGACGATCGTGGCCTGGTACTGCTGGGCCGCCTCGGCCGACCCCACGTACTCGGAGACCGGCGGCGACTCAGGATCTAGGGGGCGTTCGTTGCAGCGGCCGTCTTCGATGAGTTCGTGCTCGATCGGTTGGCGCCTCGCCTCGAATAGAGGTCCCACTGGATACCGAACGCGAGGCAAATGAAACCCAGAGCCACCATGGCTATCGAAATGGGCACGAGGCTGCCCGTGAAGGAGAAATAGATCCATGCCGTCAGGTAGGAGGCAACGGACGTGAACAGTGCGAGTTGGTTGACCCAGGCCCACGCTTCGCTCGTCCCGATGTCGGAACGAGCGAACACGTCGCCGAATGCCACCCGCGCTGCACTGTTGACGAGCGCGAAACCGAGCCCGGTGATGAAGAACGCCAGGTAGAGGAACCAGTTCTGCCCAAGTGTCCATGCAAGGGCCCCCGCTACCGCAACGGCGCTCGTTGAGAGGTAGCCGTTGCTGTAACCGAAGAGGGTGGAAGCGAGGAAGACAACCAGCCCTCCGAGACCGTACGCGCTGATCGCCACACCTATTTGCTCGGGGCCGAACCCCTTCACCGCGGCGAAGACGGGAGTCTCGATAGCAGTGAGCAGCCCACCGAAGAGGCCGAAGGCGATCCACACTGCGGCAAGTGGCCAGATGTGGGCGTCCAGCCGCGGCTTGACCGGGAGAAACGATCGCAACATCAGTTGCCGCAAACCGTGCCGTTCAGTTTCGTGACCCGTCATGTGCAGCCGTCGCCAGGGAACAAGGAGAAGCGGGACTGCGAACGTTGCGCTGTCGAAGATGAACACGGCTAGGAGGCCGCCCCAGGATGAAAGGATTCCCCCGAGCGCGGGGCCGGCAACGATGGCGACGCTGGTCCCCGTCGAGATTGCAGTGATCACAGCTTTGCGATCGTCGGGTGCCGTGGTTTGAGCGATGTGCATCAACCAGGAGGATGTCGCTGATTGGAGCACCCCGGCCACGGCGAGCAGGAAGACAAGGAGCGAAGTGTTCTGGTTGAACAGCGCCAAGCTGAGCATGATCAGTGCAAGCGCGACCTGGCTGGATGCCCAGGCTGAACCCGTCAGCCGCGATGGGACCGAACTCACCAACGGCCGGGAGAGGAAATACGGGGCGACGGTGCGGGACAGGAAGTACACCGCAACCACAGCGGCTCCATGACGCTGCTGTAGCATAATCATCACAGCAGTGACGTTGACCCAGTTGCCGACCTGAGAAAGCGTCGACCCGGCGATCAGCAATCGGCTGCGGGCCTTCATGAGGCGCCCACTCGAAGAATCGAGTTCATCGCGGACGTTCCGTTGAGCCCGAACCGATCTGTGAAGTGCTGGTCGACCTCGAGAGCAACGGGCCCATGGGCGAGGGTTTCGAGCACCGATTGCTTGTGGGCGCTGTCCTCAACGACCACGTAATCGCCAGGACGAAGCTTCTGAACCAGCGCGGACAGTAGTGTGTCGACGCCGACGTGCATGTCTTCGATGACGAGCCACGGGGTCTGTCGGTCGAGTGTTTCCGTCCACGCAACGACCCGATCGGTATCGTCCGGGAAGTTGGCTGGCACAAACGTGACGCCGTGCTGGGCCTGAGAGAGCGGTGGTTGGATGTCGAACGAGACGATCTCAGTCTCGACGTCGAACGCTTTCGTCATCGTCGAGAACCAGTCCGCGCTTGCCCCTTCACCGCTGCCGAGCTCGATGATGGATCCGGGGCGCAGCTCCCAGAGCAATTCGTTGTAGAGCGCCATGTCCCATACCGATTTGTAGAACGGCATACCTCTCCAGGTGGGCGCTGAATTCACACCCTGACCGAGGAGGTAGCCCAGTGGCGGAAGGTCACGGTTGCCTTGTGCCGTGCGCAAACGTCTCTCGAGTGGGATGAACCGCTTCCGTGAATGGTCTTCTCGGTCGAGTGCGATCAGCTCCTCAAGCAGCGATATCGTGGCGTCCAGGTTCGACTCTGTGATCGACCCGCGCGACAACGCGCTGGCGATCGAGTAGACGGCGTTGTCGTAGGTGTTGGGCACTCGGTTGCGGCCGAGACGGAGGGATGCCCACTCGGCGAGGAGCCTCACCCGATCACGTTGACGACTATCCATCGGAGGGGGTCTCGAAGAAGAAGTGCTGGGACAGCCGTCCCTCGTTGTCGGTGTTACCCGATCCGCCTTCGGCTGCGTGGAAGTACTGTCCACCCGGAAGAATCAGCAGTCTGTTGAAACGCGGTTCGATCACGTCGATCAGTTCCCACGCTGAGGCGTTCAAGCTGTTCGGAACGACAACGCGAGCGTCGAAGTCATCCAGTGACTCGAATCCGAGTTCGCGCAGTTGGGCCGGTCCGGGAACCCGGTCGAGTCCGAGCTCCTTGTGGCGGTACAGGCCCAGCCCGCATCCGGTCGGTAGATCAGGCGTGAGGTAAATGTTGGCGGCGTACGCGGAACGATCGAAGTGAATCTTCGTCCGCCGGGCTTCCACCACGTTCGCGATTCGGAACTTCCCGAAAATGTGCCGGTCCGTGTACGAGACTGGTCCGCCCACAAACTCCGCGAAGACCTCGGGCGTCCCGGGATCGAAATAGGGGAATCTGCTCTCCCGGCCCAGGAACGCCTTTTGTCCACCGAAATCCGTGTACTCCTGCTTGAGGGCGAAATCTCTCACGGCGTTCGGGTCCGAATAGAAGTCGTCGACGACGATCAGTTCAGTCTGCATCGCCTGCCTCACTGTACTCGGCTGTCGAGCTGCGCGAATTGGTCGGGACGTGCCCAGCAGTCGGTGAACGCTCGCTTCGGGATGCGAGCCGCCCAGAAGTTCGCTCCCGTGAAGTCACAGACGGCGAACTCTGCAGTGGGGCCAAAGACCTCCCTCAGATCAGCGCGAGCGAACCCGCTGTTAACTATCACCGCTCGCTGCAGGTTCGCCCGAACGAGGCTCGCCTGGACGAATTCGCACGAGTCGATGTGCGCATCAGCGAAGTCGGCCTTGCGAAGATCTGCCCGGTTGAAGTGGCAGTTCACGAGTCGGTAACCGGCGAAGCTCACCCCCGATAGCTCAGCGCCGGTGAAATCGTGCCCCTCAACCTGATGGGGGCCTTGGCCATTGCGCAGTCGTGCGAGGATCTCAGCCGAGTCGAGTCCAGGGCCGAGAACCGTCAGCGCAGTCGTTTCGGAGGGGCTTGTTTCGCTCACGCGGCGACCTCGTCGAAGAAGAAGTTCTGCGTAAGCCGAGCAGAGGCGGCGCTGTCCCCGGTCCCGCCCATCGGTGCGTGATAGTAGTTGCCGCCGCGAAACATGACGAGCCGGTTGTACCGCGCTGACACGACCGAGTCGAGCTCCCAGAGGGAGAGGTCGGCCATGTCTCGTCGTATCACCGCCGTCTCGAACTCTTCGCTGTTGCGATAGCCGAGGCTTCGGGCCACCGCGTCGCTCGGAGGGCCGAAGAGCTTGGTCTCCCTGTGCTGATAGAAGCCCGTTCCTGTGCCGGTCGGGATCTCGGGGGTCAAGTACACCATTGCGGCCCAATCGCACCCGCTGTCGGCGTGCACTTTGGTCTTGGCGCCGGTCTCTCCGGTGATCAGACGGAACGCTCCCCAGGTGAAGCGGTTGCTGTCCGTGTTGATCTTCTTCCCGATCGCAGCTTCGATGGCGACTCTGACCGAAGCGACACCGAAGCTGCTGACACTCTGCCACCCCGGATAGTTGTGAGCGGCCCCGGACATGTATTCGGAGTCGAGCGCCATCGCGCGCACCTTGTCCGGCTCCTTGTAGAAGTTGTCGATCACGATGATGTCCGGGGTCATGCGGTTACCTTTCCTTCGACGGTGGTGAGAACGTCGTCAGCGAGATCCGTCCACGTGGCTAGATCCTGGCTGTGCTCCAGTCCGAGGGGACACTTGATGAGGAGGGCGACATACTGGGTCAGCCAGCCGAGGACGAACATGCTCGGATCAGCGTGAATCTGGTCCTCGTAAGTGGCTTCCGTCGCTTCCCGATACCAGAGGGGAAGCACGCCGTACTGGTGGATCCAATTGGATGCGACATTGGGCAGGAACAGCCGAAGGTCGCCGCGCGCTCCATGAACGGCCGCGGCGACACTGGACGGGTGTGCAACCAGCTCTGAAATGGACGCGGGCGCGACCCCTCCGATCGCGGCCGCAGCACTCAGGCGTTGGAGCGCAGGCCGCCACAATTCGTTCATCTGCGAGTTCGAGTGCGCCTTTGTTCGCGCGGCTTCGCTGATTGCTGCCCGCGATGTCAGCCCTTCGACCGGGAGTGCGAGCTTGGCCCGCAACCGCAGCAGACGAATCTGAAGCATGTCGATCCGGGAACGGAGCGACTCGCACGACGGCGTGATCCGCAGCTCCGTCGGCACCGCGACGTCGCCACTGATCATGGTGACGTTTCGCCTATGGGGTAGCGCCCGGATCGGACCGAGAGCAGCCCGCATGCCGTGCGCGATTGCCGACTGAGCCTCACTGTGCTCCGACCACCCGAGATGGGTCGGCAAACCCCACGCATTGGTCATCACGACGCCGTCGACCGGCGAGCTCACCGATGCGACTTGGGCCCAGAAGTCCACAGAAAAGACGAACTCCGGATACCCGAGGTCGTCGTAAAGGTCAATGCAAATAGCGTCGAACGCGCCCTCCACATGCTCGGTAAAACGACGAGCGTCGGCGACGATCGTCTCGAATCGGACTTCCGGGAAGTAATTCGCGTGCAGAGCCGTGCAGAGCCTCGTCGTGTCGCTCGAGAAGTCGAGTGCGGTGATGCTCGCTGCGGGGTTCGCGGCCAAGATGGATCTGATCGACCCACCGAGACCTAGACCCAGCATGAGAACTCGTGGTGCGTCGCCGCTGGAGCCGCTGAGTGCAAAATCGTCAGGCTGGTTGCCCGCGAAAGCATGATGCCCGATCACGGTGCTGGCAGCGGAATGGAAAGTATCGAGATCGCTGGAGATGAGGTCCGAATATTGCACCGGTGGCCGGCCCCTAGAAAGCGGCCGGCCGCCGTGGAAGCACTCAGCCATTCAGCTGGAAGACTTCTTCGATCTCTCGCTGCTTCGCCGAGGAAAGCGCCTCGACCTCGGTGATGTGCGGCATGTTGTTCTCGGAGCACAACTTGTAGATCTCCTCGTTGAACGTCTCCAGCTTTTCCGCCATTCCGGCTCCTCTCTCAATGAGCACAACCGGACCCAAATGCACCCCGGCGTGCTCGTTCGACTTGATTCATCAGCGAGGCTATCTGCCATCATCCCGGGGTGCAACCATCTGTCTAGGCAGACATAGCATTCTACTAAGCTGACGATGCTTCAGTGCACTGCGTCCGCACGTTCAGTTGAACGCGCCGCGTTCCCCGAAGACCCCCGCATCCGCCGTCGGAACGGGGATCGCGGGGGTCTTCTCCGGCCGTGCCTGCGGGTTCTGCTCGCGCACCACGAACCCCGCCGCCAGAAGATCGCGCTCGCTAGACGACGACCCGACGAGCAGCTCGAACTCGCCCGGTTCGACGTGGCGGTCCCCCGCCGAGTCCACGATCGTGCACTCGACGACCGGGAGGCGCAGGCTCACGCGGGCGGTCTCACCCGGCGCGAGGTCGACCTGGCGGTAGGCCTTCAGCTCTGTGTCGGCCCAGCTCACGCTCGTGACCAGGTCGCGCACGTACACCTGCACGGTCTCGCGGACCCCGCGGTCGCCGGTGTTGCTTACGGTCACCTCCGCCACGATGTCGTCGCCGACACCGAGCGAGTCGCGCTCCAGTGTCAGGTCGGCGTACTCGACGGTCGTGTACGAGAGGCCCTGCCCGAATGCCCATGCGGGCGCCTGGGTGAGGTCGGCGTAGCGGTCGCCGTGCTGGCCGCGGATCTGGTTGTAGTACGTCGGCTGCTGGCCGACGTGGCGGGCGAACGAGATCGGCAGGCGGCCGGAGGGCTCGATCCGGCCTAGCGATGAGTTCGGCGATCGCCTGGCCGCCGAGCATGCCGGGGTTCGCGGCCCACAGCACGGCGGCGGCCTTCGCGACCGACGCCGGCAGCACCAGCGGCTTGGAGGCGAGCAGTACCACGACGACCGGTTTGCCGGTCGCGAGCAGCGCGTCGAGCAGGGCGTTCTGGCCGCCGATCAGCTCGAGCGTCGCGGTGGAGCGGCCCTCGCCCATCAGCTCGATCCGGTCGCCGACGACCGCGACCACCACAGTCGGACGCCTCAGCGGCGGCGACCGCCTCGTCGATCAGCCGCTGATCCGGCGGCGACGGGACGACCACCGGCGGCCGCGGCTGGCCGTCCGGGAACGTCGCGCCTCGCGGGTCGTCCTCGAGGGTGAGGATGTCGGCGCCGCGGGCGTGCTGCACCGTCCAGCCGTCGGATCGCGCCGCGGAGGCCGTCGAGCACCGTGGTGATCATCTCGCGCGGCTGGCCGTCGGGCATCCAGCCGGCCTGGCCGGAGCCGCCGGCCCAGTCGCCGAGCTGGGTCTGCGGCGTCGTCGGCGAGCGGCCCCGACGAGCGCGACGCGCAGCGGAGCCGCCGACGACGCCGACGACGCGCAGGGGCAGCGTTCCGTCGTTGCTCCAGCAGCACGAGCGAGCGTCGCGCGATCTCGAGGTTGAGCTCGGCGTGCGCGGCGCTGCCGATCACCTCGTCCAGGTGCGGGCGACGGGAGGCGCGGGTCCTCGAACAGGCCGAGGTCGAACTTGAGCGTCAGGATGCGCGCGACGGCGGCGTCGATCTCGTCCTCCGTGAGCATCCCCTGCGCGACGGCCTCCAGCGCGCCCTCGAAGAACATCGGGGTCGTCATGACCATGTCGTTGCCCGCGCGCCACGGCGGCTGCCGCGGCGTGGGCGTAGTCGGCGCGGATCTTCTGCTCCCAGACCATGCGGCCGACGTTGTCCCAGTCGGTGATGAGGGTGCCGGTGTAGCCCCACTCCCCGCGGAGCACCTCGCTGAGCAGCCAGTCGTTCACCGTGATCGGCACGCCGTCGGTGCTCTGGTAGCCGAGCATGAACGTTCGGCACCCCTCGCGGGCCACGCGCTCGAACGGGCGGCAGGAACCAGCTGCGCAGCTTGCGCCGCGAGATGTCGGCCTCGCTCGCGTCGCGGCCGCCCTGCGTCTCGGAGTACCCGGCGAAGTGCTTCGCCGTCGCGAGGATCGCGGTCGGGTCGTCGAGACCCGCCGCCCTGGTAGCCGCGCACCATGGCGCTGGCCGAGCTCGCCGATCAGGAACGGGTCCTCGCCGAACGTCTCGCTCGATCCGGCCCCAGCGCAGGTCGCGGGCGATGCACAGCACGGGCGAGAACGTCCAGTGGATGCCGGTCGCGGCGACCTCGTCCGCGGTGGCCCGGGCGACGCGCTCGATCAGCTCGGCGTCCCACGACGCGGCCATGCCGAGCTGGGTCGGGAAGATCGTGGCGCCCGGCCAGAACGAGTGCCCGTGGATGCAGTCCTCCGCCGACGAGCAGCGGGATCCGCAGCCGGGTCTCCGCGGTCAGGTCGATTGGCCTCCAGGATGCGTTCCGGGCGAGGTGTGCAGGATGCGAGCCGACGTGACGTCCGCAGAACATGGTCGCGCAGGTCGTCGCGCGCGTCGAGCTGGAGCATCTGCCCGACCTTCTCCTCCAGCGTCATGCGTCCGAGGAGGTCGCGGACGCGCTCGGCGGTCGTCAGCGACGGGTTCTGGTACGGATGGGCCTCCTGGGCGGATTCGGCCTCCCCTGCGAGATCGGCGCTGGTGGACGGGAGGATCGTGGTCATGCGGTGTTGCTTTCGGCTGAGGCTCCGGCCGGTGCGGCCGTGGTGGACTCGGTACGCACCTGGGTGACGGCGGCGTTGATGTTCATGCCCTTGCGCTTCATCGCCCTGGCGCGTTCGCCGGCGGAACGGAGGCGCGGGTTGACGTACTCATCGATGCCGAAGTTGATCAGAGCCAGGGACACCCCGAGGATGGCGATGCACAGTCCGGCGGGGACGTACCACCACCAGTAGTCGGGGAAGGCGTTGTTCTGCTGAGCCCAGAACAGGATCGTGCCCCAGTTCAGGTTCGACACCGGGATGACGCCGATGAACGCGAGCGTCGTCAGGCCCAGCACGGCGGCCGTCATCGTGCCGACGAAGCTGGAGGCGATGATCGCCAGCAGGTTCGGCAGCATCTCCACCAGGATGACGCGGTGGAGCGGTTCCCCGTTGGCCCGCGCGGCCTGGATGAAGTCGCGGTTGCGCAGCGACATGGTCTGCGCACGCAGCACGCGCGCACCCCACGCCCAGCCCGTCAGACCGAGCACGGCCGCGATCAGCCAGAGCGGCGGGTCCTCGAACTGCGAGGCGACGATGATCATCAGCGGCAGGCCGGGGATGACCAGGAACACGTTCGACAGCGCCGAAAGCGACTCGCTCTTCCAGCCGCGCAGGTAGCCGGCGGTCACTCCGACGATGATCGCCACGATCGTCGCCATGATCGTCGCCAGGAAGCCGACGATGAGCACGCCGCGGGTTCCGTAGACGAGCTGGCTGAAGACGTCCTGGCCGATGTGGGTCGTGCCCAGGAGGTGCGTGAACGACGGCGGCTGCAGGGTCTCGTCCAGGTGCTGCGCGTTCGGGTCGTAGGGTGCGATCAGCGGGGCGAAGATCGCGACGAGCACGAAGACGCCCATGATGATGAGGCCCGCGGCCGACTTGCGGTTGCTGAACATGGCCAGCGAGGCCTTCAGCTGCGACCAGAACGTGGCCTTCGTGGGGTGTGACGGGCGGGCAGCCGCGAAGGCCGCGGTCGCGGGGCTGCCGACACCCGTCGGCTGCACGAGCTTCTGCGCCTCTTCGGTCGTCGGCTTTGGAGCAGTGCTGGTCATGATCAGGCCTCCGTCTGACGGGTGCGGGGGTCGAGGATCGCATAGGCGATGTCCGCCACGATGTTCGCGATCAGAACGGCCAGGACCAGGACCAGGAAGATGCCCTGCATCAGCGCGTAGTCCTTCGCGCTGGTCGCGTTGAGCAGCAGCAGGCCGATGCCGGGGTAGGAGAACACCATCTCCATCACGATCGTGCCGCTGACGATGAAGCCGATCGCGAGAGCGAAGCTCTGGATCTGCGGGAGCACCGCGTTGCGGGCCGCGTAGCGCCACAGCACCCGGCGGTTCGGCATGCCCTTCGCCTGTGCGACGGTGATGTAGTCCTCGTCGAGAACGGTCAGCATCATGTTGCGCATGCCGAGCACCCAGCCGCCGAGCGAGACGATCACGATGGTGAACATCGGGAGGGCGCCATGCGAGATCACCTGGCCGATGAACTCGCCGTTCGAACCCCGGCTCCACGCCGAGCTCGTAGGCGTGCCCCGCGGGGAACCAGCCGAGCGTGCTCGAGAAGATCGCGATGAAGATCAGGCCGACCCAGAAGTACGGCACCGTGCCGAGGAACGTCGTCACCGGGACGAGGACGTCCAGCTTGCCACCGCGCTTCCAGCCGATCACCGCGCCCACGCTCGTCCCGATGAGGAACGAGACGACCGTGGCGAAGCCGACCAGCCCGAGGGTCCACGGCAGGGCCGAGGCGATCGCGTCGCCCACCGGCGCCATGCCCGTGGAGATCGAGACGCCCAGGTTGCCGTGCAGCAGCATGTCCCAGTAGTTGACGTACTGCTGCCACAGCGGAACCGACGTGTCGAGGCCGAACAGGAGCCGCAGCGCCTTCTCGGCGTCGGGGGTCAGCTGGCCCTGGCTGCGCGCCATGTACGCGTCGACCGCGTCGCCCTTCATCAGGCGGGGGAGGAAGAAGTTGATGGTGATGGCCGCCCACAGCGTGAACGCGTAGAAGGCCGTTCGGCCTCCGATGAAACGCCACGGGACGCGGATGCCGCGGCGCTCGGCCCTGGCGGCCGTCGTGCCGACGAGGGTCGGGTCGAACGGAGCCTGCTCGGCTGGCGTCCGGTCGGCGGGCGCCGGCCCTGCCGGCCTCGTGGTCTCGGCGCTCACAGGGCACCTCCTGCAGTCTGTGCGGTCAGCGCCCCGAAGTGATTCTCGGGGTCGGGGGATGCGGCGCGGAGCTCGCGTGTGTACGGGTCCTGCGGGCGGAGGATGACGTCGTCGGCGGGGCCGTGCTCGACGATCCTGCCCTGGTTGAGCACGATGATCTCGTCGCTGAAGTGGCGCGCGGTGGCCAGATCGTGGGTGATGTAGAGCACGCCGAGTCCTTCCTCGCGCTGCAGGTCGGCGAGCAGGTTGAGCACGCCGAGGCGGATCGACACGTCGAGCATCGACACCGGCTCGTCGGCCACCAGCAGCGCGGGCCGCGACGCGAGCGCGCGGGCGATGGCCACGCGCTGCCGCTGTCCGCCGGAGAGCTCGTGCGGACGGCGGTCGATCACGGCATCCGCGTCCAGCCGCACGCGGTGCAGCAGGCGCCGCGACCTCGTCGTCGACCTCCGCGCGCGGCACGACGTGGTCGAGCCGGAGCGGACGCTCGATGTGGTGGCGGATCGAGTGCGACGGGTTCAGCGAGGCGAACGGGTCCTGGAAGACCATCCGCAGCTGCTGACGATACTGCCGCAGTCGCTTGCCCGACCGCGGGATGGGGGCGCCGTCGAGCAGCACCTCGCCGCGGGTGGGGGTCTCCAACTGAGTGAGGATCTTCGCGATCGTCGACTTTCCGCTGCCGGACTGCCCGACCAGGCCGATGGTCTGCCGCGGGCCCAGCGTGAAGCTGACGTCGTCCAGCGCCTTGAGCTGCCCGGAACCGCGGACGTTGTAGATCTTGGTGACGTTCTTGAACTCAAGCGTCGTCATCGGACCACCACTCCTCTCTCGCCCGTGAGCCGCGGGAACGACTCCAGCAGCTTGCGCGTGTACTCGTGCTGGGGGTCGTCCAGATCTGCTCGGCCGGAGCCAGCTCGACGATCTCGCCCTCGCGCATGATCGCGATCCGGTCGCTGATCTCCAGCAGCAGCGGGAGGTCGTGGGTGATGAAGACGACGGAGAAGCCGAAGTCGTGCCGGAGCTGGGAGATCTGCTTGAGGATCTCGCGCTGCACGAGCACGTCGAGAGCGGTCGTCGGCTCGTCCATCACCATCAGCTGGGGGCGGAGGGCGAGGGCCATGGCGATCATGACCCGCTGGCGCATGCCGCCAGAGAGCTCGTGCGGGAAGGAGCGCACACGCTGGGCTCCGACCTTGACGATCTCCAGCAGCTCGACGACCGCTGCTCGCCGCTCCGAGCGGCTCATCTCGGGGCGGTGCACCAGGAACACATCGTCCAGCTGGGACCCGATGGTGGCCACCGGGTTGAGGGCGTTCATCGCCCCCTGGAAGACCATGGAGATCTTGTCCCAGCGGAAGCGGCGCATCTGCTCCGCGTCGAGGGAGTTGATGTCGAGGTCATCGCCGCTCTCGTCATGGAAGACGACGCTGCCGCTGGTGATGACGGCCGGCGGCTTGAGCAGGCGCTGCACCCCGTAGGCGAGGGTGGTCTTGCCGCAGCCGCTCTCGCCGGCCAGGCCGACGATCTCGCCGCGCTTGATGTCGAGGGTGACGTTCTTGACCGCCGCGACCGGCGGATCCACGTCGTACACGACCGAGAAGTCGCGTACGGAGAGAAGGGAGTCTGTCATGAGGGCGTCGCTTTCGATGCTGTCCGCGGAGGGTCCGGGGTGGACGCGGGCGCGAAGGCCCGCGCCCACCCCGGACGCTGGTGACTACTTGCCCGCGGGCTTCAGGTTCATGAGCACCTGGACAGCCGACGGCTGCGTCTGGTCAGCGGTCGCGTACTGGTCCTTCTCACTCGGCCAGCCGACGTACTTCCTGGTGTTGTACTCGGCGAGCTGCGGGTGGGTGCCGATCGCGATGGCCGGGACGTCGTCCACGAAGATCTTCTGCAGCTTGTTGAGTGCGGCAGCGCGGGCGCTGTCGTCGGACGCCTGGGCGTACTCCTTGAGCAGGGCGGTCGCCTCCGGGTTGTTGTAACGCCCGAAGTTGTCCGAGACCTTGCCGTCGGCGGCCTGGTCGAGATAGCTGGAGTTCATGACGTCGTCGTAGATGTGCCACGGGTTCGAGCCGGAGCCGGTCCAGTGCAGAGCGGCGTCGAAGTTGCCGGAGGCCATGTTGGCGAACCAGGTGTCGGCGTCGGGCGTCGCGACCTTGGCGTCGGCGCCGAGCGTGCTCTTGATCTGCGTGGCGGCCAGCTGGATGCCGGTGACGTAGTCGTTCCAGCCCTGCGGATCCTGCAGGGTGAAGGAGACCGGGGAGCCCGACGGGTCGATCAGCGCGCCGTCCTTCCAGGTGTACCCCGCGTCGCTGAGGACCTTCTTGGCGCCGTCGACGTCGATCGTGAAGGTCTGGTCTTTGTACTCGGGAGCGATGTACTGGTCACCAGTCGGCTGCGGGATGCCCGTCACGCTCGTGAGTTCGGGACCCGCGTTGCTGCGGGCCTTCTCGGCGTGCGCCTTGCGGTCGACGACCATGTTGACGGCCTTGCGGAACGCGACGTTGTTGAACGGCGCCTTGGTCGTGTTGACCACGATCATGTCCGGGCTCAGAACGTTGGCGCCCCAGAACACGTTGTGCTTCGGGTCCTTGTCCACGTAGTTCTTCTGGTAGTCAGTGATGAAGATCTGCGCCCAGTCGGTCTCGCCGCTCTGGAGGGCGCGGAGCAGACCCGTGTTGTCGTTGTACTCGAGATACTTCAGCTCGGCCACCGGAACGGTGCCGCCCCAGTAGTCGGTGCGCGCCTTGAGCACGACGCCCTGCGACGAGAAGGTCTTGATCGTGAACGGGCCGGTGCCGACTGCGTTCGTGACCGCGTCCTTCGTCGGGTCGGCGATCGTCTTCCACTGGTGCTCGGGGACGATGGCGACCTGGAGCACGTCACCCTGCTTGACGAACTTCGACTCGCTGAAGTTCAGGACGACATTGTCTCCGTCCTTCTTGACGTCGGTCAGCTTGAGGCCGCCCAGGTCGAGAGCCGGGGTGTTCTTGATCAGGTTGTACGTGAAGACGATGTCGTCGGCGGTGAACGGCTTGCCGTCGCTCCACTTGACGCCCTTGCGCGGGGTGACCGTGAGCTGCGTGTAGTCGGAGTTCCACGCGACCTTCGACGCGAGCCACGGGGTCGTCTCGTTCTTGCCGACCGGATTGACGATCGCGAGCGGCTCGTAGATCATGCGGTCGTAGCCGAGCGACATGCCCGAACCGGTGGTGATGAACGGGTTGTTGATCTGGGTCGCCAGGATGGCCGCGCCATCCGGCTTCGCCACGGTGAGCGACCCGCCGCTCGCCGCGCTCGCGCCCGACTTGCCGTCGGACGAGCAGCCGGTGAGCGCGAGCGCGCCGATGGCCGCGATCGCGGACGCCGTGATCAAGTACTTCCTAAGCCTCATTGCTTCTCCTTCGTGGCGGACACATCCGTTGTGCCCTGGTACTGCGGAATGTCGGCTGACAATAACTTGCTTACTGGTCAGAAAGCAAGTTGGTTGGAGCGAGGTTACTGGGTGGTAAGCTCGCTCGCAACCAGCACAGGCAGGAAGCGACGAGGAAGCGACACGGAGGGCAGATGAGCGGCGGAAGTGCCAGTCCGCGCCCGGAAACCGAGCGCAGACGCAAAGAAATCCTGCGCGCGGCGATCGAGACCTTCGGCACGAAAGGGTCGACGAACGGAACCCTCGCCGACATCGCCGAGCAGGTCGGGATGACCCACGCCGGCGTCCTCCACCACTTCGGCTCCAAGCAGAACCTGCTGCTCGAGGTGCTCGAGTTCCGCGACAGGGACGACGTCGCCCACCTGGCCGAGCGTCACATCCCCGACGGCCCCGCCCTGTTCGCGCACCTCGTCGCGACCGCGCAGCGCAACGCGCTCCGCCCCGGGATCGTGCAGGTCTACACCGTGCTCTCGGCAGAGTCCGTCACCGACGACCATCCCGCGACGGAGTACTTCCACGACCGCTACCGCACGCTCCGGAGCGAGGTCGACGCCGCCTTCCGCGAGCTCTGCGCCCAGGAGGGCGTCACCGAGCCCGACACGATCGACAAGGCCTCCGCGTCCATCCTCGCCGCCATGGACGGCCTCCAGCTCCAGTGGCTCCTCGACCCCACGGCCGTCGACCTCGCCGGCGCCAGCGAGTTCGCCATCGAGGCGATCGTGAACGGCGTCCTGAAACCCGGGCCCGAGCTGGCGTCGTACGTGCGGGAGGCGTGAGGGCGAACGGTGCTGCCGGGTCGGCCCGATCGGTTCAGCCGAGCCGGCGGGCGCTCAGCCAGCGGACCATGCCGGGGTCGGCGTGGTCGAAGAACTGAGAGCCTCCGGTGTGGAGGTCGGCGATGCGCGCCATCTCGCCGTCGGTCAGTTCGAAGTCGAACACGTCGATGTTCTGCGCCATCCGGTCGGGGTCGACGGTCTTCGGGATCACGACGACTTCGCGCTGGATCATCCAGCGGAGCACGACCTGTGCGACGGTCTTGCCGTGGGCGTCGCCGATCGCTGAGAGGACCTCGTTGGTGAAGAGCCCGTTCTTGCCCTCGGCGAAAGGTCCCCAGGATTCGATCTGGACGCCTTCGCCCTTCATGAGCTGCTGATAGTCGACGTTCTGCCGGAACGGGTGGGTCTCGATCTGGTTGACCGCCGGAACGATCTCGTTGTTGATGACGAGGTCGAGCAGCTGGTCGGGTGCGAAGTTCGAGACGCCGATGGCGCGGGCGCGGCCGTCGCGGTGGAGGCTCTGCATGGCGCGCCACTGGGCGTAATAGTCGCCGAAGGGCTGGTGGATGAGGTAGAGGTCGACATAGTCCAGGCCGAGCTTGCTCGCGGACTGCTCGAACGCTCGGCTCGTGTTCTCCTCGGCGGGCTGGTCCTGGACCCACAGCTTGGTCGTGACGAACAGTTCCTCGCGGGGGATGCCGCTGACTCTGATCGCGGCGCCGACGGCCTCCTCGTTGCCGTACGCGGCGGCGGTGTCGATGGAGCGGTACCCGGCGGCGAGCGCCGCCTCGACGGCCTGCTGGGTCTGGCCGCTCTCGACCTGGAAGACGCCGAAGCCGAGGATCGGCATCTCGACGCCGTTGTTCAGGGTGACGGTGTGCATGGGTGTTTCGGTGGTCGCTGTCATGCGTTCAGTTCACCGCGATTCTTCCGCGCGAGGCAGTGACGGGTCATCCGTGTACTGACAGTCAGTCGCTCGACGCCGGCAGGCGTCGTAGCGTTGCGGCATGGACAACAGAGACGAAGTCAGCGAGTTCCTACGAACCCGCCGCGCCCGCCTCACCCCCGAGCAGGCCGGGATCATCGGCGGCGGCCGGCGCCGCGTCCCCGGGCTCCGCCGGGAGGAGGTCGCGATGCTCGCCGGGATGAGCGGCGACTATTACGCGAAGATGGAACGCGGCGACCTCGCCGGCGTGTCGCCGGAGGTGCTCGACGCGCTCGCCCTGGCGCTGAGACTCGACGAGGCGGAGACCGAGCACCTGCACGACCTTGCGCGCGCCGCCGGTCCGGAGTCTTTCCGGCGCCGCCTTCGTCCTGCCGCTGCCACCTCGATCCGCCCGAGCCTGCAGCGGTTCCTCGACACGAACACCGCCACCCCGACCTTCATCCAGAACCGACGCAAGGATTTGATCGCCGCCAACCCGATCGGTTATGCGCTGTTCTCGCCCCTGTTCTCCGATCCCGCCAACCAGCGCAACAACGCCCGGTTCACCTTCCTCAGCCCCGCCTCCCGGACCTTCTTCGTCGACTGGGAGCAGGGCGCCGACAGCATCGTCGCCTCCCTGCGGACCGACGCCGGGAAGAACCCGCACGACAAGGACCTCACCGACATCATCGGCGAACTCGTCACCCGCAGCGACGCCTTTCGGATGCGCTGGGCTGCCCACAACGTCAAGCCTCACCGGTCCGGGAGCAAACGCATCCACCACCCGGACGTCGGTGATCTGGAATTCGAGTTCGAGGGGATGGAGTTGCCCGGCACGCCCGGCTGGATGCTCTACGCCTACACCACGGCACCCGGCTCATCCGCCGAAGAGCGCATCGCGATTCTCGGCAGCCTCGCCGTCACGGCGGATGAGGCCATCCCCGCGACACCGCTCAACAGCGACAGCGCTTGACCGAGGACGATCATGTCAGCAGGCAACCCCCGTGTCGCCCCGGAGCTCATTCGGGAGCACGCGCCGAAACTCGCCGATCTCACCGACGATGTCCTCTTCGCCGACATCTGGGAGCGGCCGGACCTGTCCCCCCGCGACCGCAGCCTGATCACCATCGCCGCTCTGGTGGCGCTGGGCCGCGACGCGCAACTCGTCGGTCACCTGCGCCGGGCGCTCGCCAACGGCCTGACGGAGGATGAGCTCGCCGAGGCGATCACCCATCTCGCTTTCTATGCCGGCTGGCCCGCCGCCATGAGCGCGGTCGGCGTTCTCGCCTCGGTGACCGCCGAGACGCCGTCCTCGAAGTGAACGGGGCGTCGCGGGCCGGTCGCTCAGACCTCACCCCGGCCGCCCGCGCCCGCCGGGCATCATCGCGGTGCCCGAACTCCGTTTCCGTTCACAGCCGGCTGAGCGCTGAGTGGAACCGCGTCCAGCGCCACCGCCGCGACGCGGCGCCCCTCGGCGATGAGACGCGGAACGTCTGACATCGCCCATTGAGCCATCCCCTGCATCTCGGGCTGGATGAGGACGATCGAAGGGTCGTCGTGGAAGTCGGCCGTGCGGTTGACCGTGCGCATCATGCGAACGTTCTCCCATTTGGCATGCAGCCGGACGACGATCACACGGGAGGCGCCAAGGGCTCGGGCGGCTGCGACCGGAACGTTGTCGACCATGCCGCCGTCCGCGAGCCGAGCTCTGCCACGGCGCACATGCGGGAGCAGCCCGGGGATGGCGATCGTCGAACGCAATGCGATGCTCAGCGGTCCGCTGTCGATCGTCACCGCCCGACGGGTCCGGAGGTCCGTTGCGACTGCACCGAAGGTGCGCGGGAGGCTCTCCACGAGAGGGTCGGAGCCGAAGATGCGGTGCACGCTGTCCGTCACAGCGTGTGTGTCGAGCAGCCCCAAGCGCGGGGCGAGAGACCATCGCGCGATCGCATTCCAGCGGAACGCCAGAGTTCCCCGCTCGATGGCAGCAGGCTCGAACCCTGCCGCATAGGCTGCGCCGACGAGCGCGCCCGAACTCGTCCCAGTGACGATTCCCGGGCGCACACCGCGTTCGGCGAGCATCTGCAGCACGCCCACGTGAGCCGCGCCGAAGGCGCCCCCGCCGCTGAGCACGAGACCGAGGGTGCGATCGTCGCCCACGGCGTTCCTCCACATCTCGAGATTTCGTCGAGTATTCAACAGGATGTGGATGGGAGGCGTCTGTGATAACGATGCAGGCGATGCCGTCCGGCCCCGTTGCGCAGCTCTCCCGCCGCGTGCCGGTTCCCGCATCGGCTTCGGTTTCGGCCGTCCCCACGCCCGAACCCGCGTCCACCTCCTCTTCGAGAACCTCGAAATCCGCATCATCAACGCCGCAGCTATCGCCCCCCAACGCGGAGCGC
The DNA here is from genome assembly GCA_963734315.1 of uncultured Actinomycetota bacterium. Classification (GTDB taxonomy): domain Bacteria; phylum Actinomycetota; class Actinomycetes; order Actinomycetales; family Microbacteriaceae; genus Leifsonia. Next base: position 433,513 of record CAVTGP010000012.1, read on the forward strand.
TCCGAGAGTTGAAGCCCTGCAAGGCCTCTCGCCCTCGAACCGGGTCCAGCGGAAGGGCCTCGACCTCCACAGAAGCTCCGTGAATCTGGCGGACGAGCGCCGACCAGACGGATTCGTCAGTGTCCGATATACAGCATCGCTCGCGTCAGGCGTGAAGAACGGATTGGTGTCAACTGATCGTTAGTGCCGGGAGGCGCTGGCGGGAAGGATGTCATCATGCCCGGTCCTTATCCCAGGGTGTTCCGCGAGGACGTTGTCGCGGTTGCTCGTGGCCGCGAGAGCGGCGTCACCATCAGCAGATCGCCACCGACTTCGGTATCAGCGAAGCGACGCTGCAGAACTGGCTCCGCCAAGCCGACGCCGAGGACGGCAACCGGCCCGGCCAGACGGCTGCGGACGCCGCGGAGGCGCGCGAGTTGAAGAAGCGGATCGGTTGCTCGAGCGGGCCGCAGCGTACCTGTCGCAGGCGAACCTGGAGCTTGATGGCTCCCCAAAATGACGTACCCGCTCGTTGCTGAGCTCGCCGACGCCAGGCCCATGTGTGTGGTGTCGATGATGAATACCCGCATGATCGTTCATTCCCCTCCTCGGGCCGCAGGCGAGCAATGTCATTCCGAGTGCGTTCCGGTATCGGCTTCCTGCTCCGGGTCGGGCTGGAAGCGGTAGCCCATCCCGGGTTCGGTGAGGAGGAATTGCGGTCGGGTGGGATCGGGTTCGAGCTTCTTGCGAAGCTGAGCGATGTACAAGCGCAGGTAGCCGGAGTCGCCCACGTGTTGTGGTCCGCGGATGTCGGTCAGAATGGATCGCTGCGTGATCAGCTTGCGCGGGTTGCGCAGCAGGAGCTCGAGGATCTGCCACTCAGTAGGAGTCAGCCGCACCGGCCGTTCGCCCCCCGCTGTCCGAATCAGGACGATCTTGTTCCCGAGGTCGACGGACACGTCGCCGAACCGTACGACGGGTGCGTCGGCGGCGCCGGACACGCGGCGGGTGAGCGCCCGGATCCGAGCGAGCAGCTCGTCCGCGGAGAAGGGCTTGGCGACATAGTCGTCGGCACCGGCATCCAGCGCCCCGACCTTGTCCGAGGAGTCGATGCGCCCGGAGACCACCAGGATGGGCACCGTGCTCCAGCCGCGGATCGCTTTGATGACGTCGATGCCGCTCAACACCGGCATGCCGAGGTCGAGCACCAGGAGGTCGGGATGCACTTCCACGATGAGGTCGAGCGCTTCCTTGCCGTTGCGCGCGAGGGAGACGCTGTAGCCGTGCGCGCTTAACATGATGCGCAATGCACCGAGCATCTGCGGATCATCGTCGGCTACCACGAGTTTCATCTCAGGCGTCCTTTGCAGCGTCGGCGGGAGAACTTGCGGTCTGTCGGGTGGTCTCCGTAACGCCCGCGCGCCCGCTGTCGTCGATGGGGAGGGCCAGTACCATCGTGAGGCCGCCAGCGGGGGTGTCCTCGGCGGCGAGCGTGCCGCCCATCCCCTCGACGAACCCCTTCGTCAGCGCGAGCCCGAGGCCGATTCCTGCACTGTTGTCCGTGTCCCCCGTCCGCTGGAACGGGTGGAAGATCTCCTCCTTGCGGTCGTCGGGCACGCCGGGGCCATGATCGGAGACCCGGAGTTCCACGTGACCGCCGAAGGTGCTCGCACTCACGCGGGGAGGCTGTCCCTCCGGTGAGTATCGCAGTGCGTTGCTGAGCACGTTGACGAGCGCTCGCCGCAGCAGGACCGGGTCGGCCGCGACAGGGGGGAGCGCGTCGGAGACGTCGATGACGACCTCCCCGGGGTTCACCGACAACTCGTCGAGGACCGGGGGGATCAGATCTTCCAGCTCCACCGGCTGCAGCGAGACCGCAAGCACACCGGCCTGCACGCGGCTCACGTCCAGGAGGTTCGTCAGGAGGTCGGCGAGGTCGCGGAGGCCGACCTCGGCGGTATCCAGGAGATCGTCCTTGTCTTTCGCAGAGAGACGGCTGCCTGCGGATCGGAGACTCGTGACCGCGGCGGTCGTCGCCGCCAGAGGGCGGCGCAGGTCGTGCCCGACCGCGGCCAACAGCGCAGTACGGACCTTGTCCGTCGCCTCTAGCGGTCCCACCTCTTGTGCCGCGGTGCTCAGGTCGGCGTGCTCGAGCGCGGCCTCGAGCTGAGTGACGATGACCGAGAGCAGCCGGCGATCCGCCGCTTGCAGATCGTCGCCGTAGAGTTCGAGGGTTCCCCGTGTGCCCACCGGGATGCGGGTGGGCTGCGCATCCGGCGGTATCTCACCGTCGGCGCTCTCGACCCGGCGTTCGTCGGCCGTGAACCGGACGGCCTGCAGCCCGAACGCCTCGCGCGATCGGGAGACCAGCGACTGCACGGCGTCTCCGCTCCGGATGACGCTGCCGGCGATCGTGACGAGGAGTTCGGATTCCGCCGCCGCCCGTGCGGCGCTCCGTGTCCGGCGCGCCGACTGGTCGACGACGACGCTGACCAGCACGGCGATGACGATGTACAGGGCCAACGCGATCAGATGCGTTGGCCGACCGATCGTGAGGGTGTTGTACGGGCTGACGAACACGAAGTCGAGCGTCAGGCCGGAGAGTACCGCGGCGAACAGTGCCGGCCAGATCCCTCCGACGAGCGCCACGACGACGACCAGCAGTTGGTAGCTGAGCGCTTCCGCGGTGAGGGAGTCGCTGCTCCGGATTTGGGTGAGCAGCAGCGTGAGGAGGGGGCCGGCGATCAGGGCGAGCGCGAACCCATAGACCTGCCGCCGTACGCTCAGAGCGCCGGTGCGACGGAACTTCGGCAGGTTCCGGCCGCCGGCCGACGCGTGCGAGACGATGTGCACATCGATGTCGCCGGATGCCCGGATAACCGTGGCGCCGACCCCCGACCCGGTGAGGAACGCCGTGAGCCTGCTCCGGCGGGAGACCCCGATGACCAGCTGGGTCGCGTTACTGGCCCGGGCGAAGGCGACGAGCGCCTCTGGGATGTCGGTGCCGACGACCTGGTGGTAGCTGCCGCCGAGTTCCTCGACCAGCTTGCGTTGTGCGGCGAGCGAGGCCGGGTCGGCCTCCAGGAGCCCGTCCTGGCTCGCGACGTGCACGGCCAGGAGCTCGCCGCTGCCGGAACGCGCGGCCACGCGCGCTCCGCGCCGGAGGAGCGTCTCCCCCTCGGGGCCACCGGTCAACGCGACGACCACGCGCTCGCGCGCCTCCCACTTGTCCTCGATGCCGTGTTCGGCGCGGTAGCGCTGCAAGGAGTTGTCGACCTCGTCGGCCAGCCACACCAGGGTGAGCTCCCGCAGCGCGGTGAGGTTGCCGAGACGGAAGTAGTTCGAGAGGGCTGCGTCGATGCGGGTGGCCGGGTAGACCTGCCCTTCCGCCAGCCGGTCGCGGAGCGACTGCGGGGTCAGGTCGACGACCTCGATCTGGTCGGCGCTGCGGACGACGGAGTCGGGGATGGTCTCCCGCTGCGGGACGCCCGTGATCTGTTCGACGACGTCATTGAGCGATTCGATGTGCTGAACGTTGACGGTCGAGATCACGTCGATGCCTGCGGCGAGGATCGCCTCGACATCCTGCCAGCGTTTCGCGTTGGCGGACCCGGGTGCGTTGGTGTGGGCGAGTTCGTCCACCAGCGCGATCCGGGGCTTGCGTGCGATGACGGCGTCGAGGTCCATCTCCGTCAAGGTGATGCCGCGGTGCTCGACCGTCTTCCGGGGGACGAGTTCGAGCCCGTCCAGGAGGGCTGCGGTGGCCTCGCGCTCGTGGGTCTCCACGACCGCGACCACCACGTCCTTGCCCAGCTCGTGCAGCCGATGACCCTCTTCGAGCATCAAGTAGGTCTTGCCGACCCCGGGTGCTGCTCCCAGCAGCACACGGAGCCGGCCCCGAGTCGCCATCGTCTCGCGCCCTACTTGTTGCCGTTGGGGTCCATCGCCGCGAGGGCGATGTTCAACTGCAGGACGTTGACGGTGGGCTCGCCCAGGTAGCCAAGGTCGCGCTGCTGCGTGTGACTGTCGACCAGCGCGCGCACCGAGTCGGCGCTGATCCCTCGGGCCTTGGCGATGGCGTCCACTTGGAGCTGTGCGTAGGCGGGCGAGATGTGCGGGTCCAGTCCCGATCCGGACGCTGTGAGCGCGTCTGCGGGGATCTGTCCTGCGCCGACGCCGTCGGTCTTCTCGATCGTCTGCTTACGCTGCTTGATCGCCTTCAGGAGGTCGGGGTTGTTCGGGCCCCAGTTGCTTCCGCTGGATGCTCCGGCGTCGTACCCGGTTCCGGCTGCGGACGGCCGGGACTGGAACCACTGCGGCAGCGGGTTGCCCTTCTTGTCGGTGAACGCCTGGCCGATCAGGCTGGACCCGACGACCTTTCCCTGGTGCGTGATCGCCGAGCCGTTGGCCTGGGCAGGGAAGGCGAGCTGGCCGATCCCGGTGATGACCAGCGGGTAGACGATGCCGAGGGCAATGGTGAGGATGAGCAGGGCCCGGAGTGCGACCCAGAATTGGCGACCCGTTCCGCGAAGTGACGCGTTCATGATGTCTTCCGTTCCGATTTCTAGAATCCGGGGATCAGGCTGACCAGAAGGTCGATCAGCTTGATTCCGATGAAGGGGGCGATGATCCCGCCGAGGCCGTAGATCAGTAGGTTGCTTCGGAGCAGCAGGGATGCCGATGCCGGCCGGTAGCGCACGCCGCGGAGGGCGAGCGGGATCAGCACGACGATGATGAGCGCGTTGAAGATGATCGCCGACAGGATGGCCGAGGACGGCGAGTGCAACTGCATGATGTTGATCACCTGGAGGCCGGGGAACACTCCCACGAACATCGCCGGGATGATCGCGAAGTACTTTGCGACGTCGTTGGCGATGGAGAACGTGGTGAGCGCGCCCCGTGTGATCAGCAGCTGCTTGCCGATGCTGACAATGTCGATCAGCTTGGTCGGGTCGGAGTCGAGGTCGACCATGTTGCCCGCCTCTTTCGCCGCCGAGGTTCCCGTGTTCATGGCCACCCCGACGTCGGCCTGGGCGAGCGCCGGAGCGTCGTTCGTGCCGTCGCCGGTCATCGCGACCAGGTTGCCGCCCTCCTGCTCCTTGCGGATAAGAGCCAGCTTGTCTTCGGGGGTGGCTTCGGCGAGGAAGTCGTCGACGCCGGCCTCGTGGGCGATCGCCTGTGCCGTGATCGGGTTGTCGCCCGTGATCATGACGGTGCGGATGCCCATCCTGCGCAGGTCCGCGAAGCGGTCCGCGAGTCCCGTCTTCACGATGTCCTTGAGGTAGATGGCCCCGAGGATGGTGGCCGCGCCGTTCGCAGACTTGGTTGCGACGGCCAGCGGTGTGCCGCCGGCCCGGGAGATGGCGTCCACCTTCTCGTCGAGGTCGCTGAGGATCGATGAGGCGATCGGGCCCGACTCCTGCGCCCAGGCGATGAGCATGGACGCAGCGCCCTTGCGCACCTGGCTGCCGTCGGCGAAGTCGACGCCGCTCATGCGGGTCTGGGCCGTGAATGGCACGACCTCGCCATCCACGTCGCCGTTGTGCACGAAGCCCTGCTGTTCGGCGAGCGCGACGACCGAGGAGCCCTCGGGGGTCGGGTCGCTGAGCGATGCCAGCGCGGCAGCCCTGGTGAGCTCCGCCTGATCCACACCGTAGACCGGTGTGAATGCGGCGGCTTGGCGGTTGCCGTAAGTGATCGTTCCGGTCTTGTCGAGGAGCAGCGTGGTCACGTCGCCGGCGGCTTCGACCGCGCGACCCGACATTGCGAGGACGTTGTGCTGCACGAGGCGGTCCATGCCGGCGATGCCGATCGCGGAGAGGAGCGCACCGATGGTCGTCGGGATGAGACAGACCAGCAACGCGACCAGAACCGTGACCCCCGGGGCCGCGTTAGCGAACCCCGCGACCGGGCCGAGCACGAGGACGACCACCACGAAGATGATCGTGAGAGCAGCGAGGAGGATGTTCAGCGCGATCTCGTTCGGCGTCTTCTGGCGCGAAGCGCCCTCCACCAGTTTGATCATCCGGTCGACGAACGTCTCACCCGGCTTGCTCGTAATCTTCACCACGATGCGGTCGGACAGCACGCGCGTTCCGCCGGTGACGGCGCTGCGGTCACCGCCCGATTCGCGCACGACGGGAGCTGACTCTCCGGTGATCGCCGACTCGTCGACCGAGGCGATTCCCCAGATGATGTCGCCGTCGCCGGGGATGAGCTCGCCCGCGGTCACGACGACCACATCGCCGAGGCGAAGGTCGGCCGAAGCGACCTGGCTTACCCGCGCGTTCGTTGCCGCCGCATCCGCCTTCCCGTCGTAGTCGGCGACACGGTTGGCGACGGTGGTCGTGCGCGTCTTGCGCAGGCTGGCGGCCTGGGCCTTGCCGCGGCCTTCGGCGACCGACTCGGCGAGGTTCGCGAAGAGCACGGTCAGCCATAGCCAGATCGCGATCGCCCAGGTGAAGGCGACCGTGACAGGCGTGCCTCCCGAGGTCTGCGGGCCGAGGAACGGCTGCGCGATCGCGAGCACAGTCGTGAGCGCCGCCCCGACCTCCACGATGAACATGACGGGGTTGTGCCACATGTCCTTCGGGTTGAGCTTGCGGAAGGCACCGGGAATGCCGGCGATCAGCTGTCCGCCGCTGAACGCGCCCTGCGGCGCCTTCTGGCCGGACGTGCCACCGCTCGAGGGGGTGGCGTGGGTGAGTGTGGACATGGATCAGTGAAGCCCTTCTGCCAGGGGACCCAGCGCGAGAACGGGGAAGTAGGTGAGGGCGGCGACGATGACGACCGTGCCGACGACGAGGGTGACGAACAGCGGGCGATGGGTCGGCAGGGTGCCGGCGGTGGCCGGCACCTTCTCCTGCCCGGCCAGTGAGCCGGCGAGCGCGATCACGAACACCATCGGGACGAAGCGCCCGAGGAACATGACGGCACCGAGTGCCGCGTTCAGCCATGGCGTGTTCGCCGTGAGTCCCGCGAACGCGGAGCCGTTGTTGTTGGCTGCCGACGTGAACGCGTAGAGCACTTCGGAGAAGCCGTGCGGCCCGGGATTCCAGATCGAGACCTTCTCGATCGTCTGCTCGACGGCGCGAATCGCGAAGCTGAGCCCGGTGCCCAGCAGCACCAGCGTCGGAGTGGTCAGGATGTAGAGGCTCGCAAGCTTGATCTCCCGGGCGCCGATCTTCTTGCCCAGGTACTCCGGCGTGCGGCCGACCATGAGTCCAGCGAGGAACACCGCGATGATGGCGATGATCAGGATGCCGTAGAGCCCCGATCCGACGCCGCCGGGTGCGACTTCACCGGTCATCATGTTCAGCATGGCGATCATCCCGCCGAGCGGCGTGAAGCTGTCGTGCATCGAGTTCACGGCGCCGGTCGAGGTCAGCGTCGTCGAGTTGGCGAATAACGTCGACCCGAGGACCCCGAATCGCTGCTCCTTGCCTTCCATCGCAGCGCCTGCCGCCTGCGTCGCGGTTCCACCGGCCTGCAGCTCGAACAGCGTCATCGAGACCAGAGTGATCACGAAGATGGTCGACATCGCGCCGAGGATCGCGTACCCCTGACGGTTGTCGCCCACCATCCTGCCAAACGTGCGCGGCAGGGAGAACGCGATGGCCAACAGCAGGTAGATCTCGATGATGTTCGTCCACGCGGTCGGGTTCTCGAAGGGATGCGCGGAGTTGACGTTGAAGAATCCGCCGCCGTTCGTGCCGAGTTCCTTGATGGCCTCCTGCGAGGCCACCGGGCCGCCCGGGATCGTGATCGATCCGCCGGTGATCGAGGTGACGTGCTCGAAGCCGTTGAAGTTCTGCACCGCGCCACCGACGATCAGGACGATCGCGAACACGGCCGCAAGCGGAAGCAGGACGCGCAGGGTCGCCCGGGTCATATCCACCCACAGGTTGCCGACGGTGCCCGTACGGTGCGCGGCGAAACCGCGCACCAACGTCATGGCCACGGCGATACCCACCGCTGCCGACAGGAAGTTCTGCACCGCAAGGCCGGCGATCTGAACCGTGTAGCCCATCGTCACCTCGGGCGAGTACGACTGCCAGTTGGTGTTGGTGACGAACGAAATCGCCGTGTTGAAGGAGAGACCTTCCGGAACGGCGGGGAGCCCGAGCGCGTACGGGAGGATCTCCTGGATGCGCTGGATCAGGTACAGGAAGAGCACGCCGAGCACCGAGAAGATCAGGACGCTGCGGAGGTAGACGGGCCAGCTCTGCTCGAGGCGAGGGTTGACACCGATGAGCCGGTAGAACCCGCGCTCGATCCTCAGGTCTTTCTTCGAGGTGAAGGTCGTCGCCATATAGTCGCCGAGCGGGCGGTACGTGAGCCCGAGCAGCAGGATGAGCGTGGCGAATTGCGCCACGAAAAGCCAGAACGTCATCTCAGAATCTCTCCGGCTTCAGCAGGGCGTACACCAGGTAAGCGATCGACGCGACGGCGAGCGCCGCCGCCAACAGGTTGAAGAAGGTCACAGCTTCTCCACCCCTCGTCCGACCAGGGCGACGATCGCGCCGAGCGCGAGTATCCCCACAACGCAAATGAGGTCCAACACGGAATTTCTCCATCCGGGTCACCCGCCTCGCCGATGCCGGCGTGGCGACGGGATCTGGCGCTCTGCCAGAACCACGCTCCATGTAAGCGGACGGGAGCGCGCCGGATGCACGTCCTAACGCAATCAATACGGTGGGGACGGAAGTCCTAACGCTTTCCCTCCAGCTGGCGGATGGGGCCGCCTCATTCGCGAATCGTTAGCGTCCGGGCTTTTGCGTCGACGTTCCGTTAGGGCAGCACCATCGGGGTCGGCGAAGGCGTAGAACCGTCGACTGTGACACTCACCCACATCATCCCCAGCCTCCGCGCCTCCGTCCCCGACCCCATCTGCCGGGACCTCTGGCCCGAGTTCACCACCACCTCCCTCGCCGACGTGACCGTGGCGGGCGTCTCCCTGACCAGGTTGGCCGAGTGGTGCGGAACGCCGTGCGTGCACACCGCCGCTGCGGTCGTCCCCGGCACCGGCGGAATGCCCTCCTCCGACGACCTCGCCTCCGTCCTCGTCACCCGGGTGCGCGAACTGAGCGCGGCAGCGGACGGCTCGCTCCCAGAGGACCTCACAATCCACGACCTTCGCCACACCGCTGCCAGCCTTGCGATCGCATCCGGAGCAAACGTCAAGGCAGTCCAGCGGATGCTCGGACACGCCTCAGCCGCGATGACGCTCGATGTCTATGCCGATCTCTTCGACGACGACCTGGATTCCGTCTCGCTCGCTCTCCACGAAGCGAGAGCACGATCGATCTGAGTGGTAGTATCGAATTCGACACTAGCGGGAGGTGAGTCATGGGTATCCAAAGTTCCCTCAAGCAAGCGCGCGTTCGCGCCGGTCTTAGCCTCACCGACGCAGCCAAGCAAAGTGGTATCCAGCGTTCGAACATCGCCGCGATCGAGAACGGCCGCCGCGACCCCACTGCCTCCACGATCGAGAAAATCGCGAGCGCGTCCCGCGTGCGTCTCATCCCCGTCAAGAGCGATGGCCGAACGTCCGTCGCGGAGGCAGCCACTGCTTTGGCCGACGCTGTGAGTCAGGACAACACGAGGCGGGCATACCGCGTGCTCGTGCAGGTCGCCGACGATCTGACTACGCCGGACCCGACGGACCGTTTCGTCCTCGCCCTCGAGCCGCCCACCCACATCAGTCCCGAGTGGGACGCGGCTCTTGCTGGCGTCACCGAATGGCGACTCAGCCAAGCCCGCCTGCCGCTTCCCGGCTGGGTCACGAATGAGCGCGGCAACCAGGATTGGAGATGGACGCCTCCCCTATCCCCTGCCGCTGAAGCGATCCCGGTCCGTCTCGAGAATGTGCCAGAGCCGCTGCGCGAACGTGGCGTGCTCATCGAAGCCGACGAGCTGACCAGCGCATGACCGCCGCCACGCAGCGTCCGGCAAGGGCCGAATTCACCCGGCCGGAGATCATCGACGGACTCCGCGATCTCGTCCGCCGCCTTCGCAATGCCGACCGGCCATCCCACATCCAGATCGTGGGAGGTGCAGCGATCGCACTCACTCTCAACGAGCATCGCTCGGCGACTGTCGACGTCGACGGCCCGGTCTCCCCACCCGGCATCGTCCTGGCAACGGCAGCCGCCATCGCGTCAGAGCGCAACTGGCGCAGCGATTGGCTGAACGACGCCGCCGCGCAATTCCTGCCCACCGGCTACGGCCGCGCAGCCGGCTGGGTGACGATCTACGATTCCAACGGCGTGACTGTTCAGGTCGCGGACGCCGAGACCTTGCTCGCGATGAAGGTCTACGCTGCCCAGAAACGCGGCCGCCGCGAGCTCGAAAATCTGGAAGTGCTCATCCCTGCCGTCGGCCTCACCACCGTCGACGAGGTCGAAGACCTATATGAGTCGTTCTATCCCGGTGACGAACTGACGGAGCGGACCGCTGTCATCGTCCAGGCGGTGCTCGACTTGCACGGTCCGAAGCCCCACGTGCCTCCCCGTCCCGTGCTCGGATAGAGCCGAGCGCCTCACACAGGTTCGCCTTGTAATACCCAGATCGTCATCGAAATGGCGACCGTCAATAGCGCGACCGCAAGGCCCGACCCGAGGCCGGTGATCACCAGCTCCCACGGAGGGTACGGCCGCTCGTTTCGGTGTCGTGCCCAGTCCATCATGCGAGACCGGCCGCGGACGGCTGTCCAAACGGCGACGGCCCCCAAGGCGATGCCGACGAACACCATGCCGAGGATGACTGGGGCGAGGGTCCAGTCCGCATCCATGTGGGGAGCCTACCGCTCGGTTCGCACGAAACCGGCCGTGGTGCCCCGTGACTCGCGCAACGCGCCATTGCATCAAACCGAGTGAGGGCAACCCCCGGATCCCTTGTAAACAAAAGGATCGCGGGGGCTTCACGATGGCGGTACCGGTGGGATTTGAACCCGATACCAGCCCTTTAGACGTCAGGGCTTTTCAGCAAAAGTGCTGGTCAGATAATTGATTAGAGTGACATGAGATCGCATTCGATCAGTTGTAGCCACGTACGGTTGTGGGCAAAATGAGGGCAAACCTAGGACGCTGCAAAGCGGGTTTTTGGAGTGGGCTACGCCTGGGGCATCCCCGATTCATCGCAGGGACAACGTCAGAATCCGCGGTGGGCCCTTGAGCCCTAGGTCGGGCCTTGCGGACTCGTGCGATTTGGCCAGACTCGCGCGGAGAGTCCGCGTATATGAACTTCTGTGATCTCGTGGAACCTCATAGGAACTCACACGTTTGTTGTCAAAGATAGCCAAAGGGCGATTCGCGGGGGTCGGGTTCGGGGGCGTGTAATTGGACAGATGCCTCGACATAAGCGCACGTTGTTCGGGTGGGCCCTGATCCCTAGCGGGACGCCAGCCGGCGCGTGGCGACAACCAAGACCCGCGGATTTCGCGGAACCTGGTCGCACTCCGGTGCTGCTCAATTTGCCCAAGTGTTGTCAATGTGTTGTGACGTCATCGTACGCACCCGCATGGCTTCTTCTGTAACCCGGAACCTGGATTACGAGTTACACTTAGCCAATGAGTCGTGGTACCTCTGAGAGGTCGAAGTTGCTCTTCAACAACACGCATATGCTGAGCGTTGCCGAAGCCATCGGCGCCGGGGAGGACGTTGTGGACTCGAAGAGCCTGCAAGATCGCCTTGGCCTAGGACAGTCGGCGGTGCAGCGTATTCTCATCGCCCTAGAAGGAGTGGGACTTATGGAGAGGCTTGAACGCCAAGGGCGCACCGACCCGATCCGGTTCCGACGCGTGTCACACGCTTTCTGGGAGGCCACGAGTGAACTCGCCCGTGCTTGAACTGCTGGAGGAGTCCACCGCTCTCTACCGCCACGAGGGCATGTTCGACCGGTCCGAGCTGACGGTCACGTACGCGGTGAACTGGGCCGAGCATATGGCACGCATGAGCGGTGGTCGGCGGGAGATCCCGGACGAGTTCATGCTCGCCGCCTTGCTTAGCGTGCCGGATAATCGGCTCGGGCAAGTGGCCCCGCGCTTCGAGGGAGTGCTTCGTAAGGCGGAGAGCGCGCATCTCGCGACGATCATTGAGGATCCCGAGGGCGGTCTGTGGGCGCACCGCCGCGCGCAGCCGGCTGTGGAGGTGCTCAGTATCGAGATCACGTCCACGAGTCTGAAGCGCGGCTGCAGCGTGGCTCACAGGTGGGCGGGCTACGGCCCCCGCACTGTGCACACCGCCCGCTCGGCCAGCAACTTCGAGCTGACCGAAGCCTCGCATTACGGCATCGGCTTGGTGATGGCCGACGGCGAGCACCTATTGGCGCCTGCGACATTCGTGTCGGAGCGGTGGAGCTCAGCCCGCTGGCGGTTCGCGGAACTCGTGTACGGGCAGTTCCGCGACCTGCTCGCCTAGGACGCCCACACGGTCAGCAAGTTGTCGATCTTCTCGGGCGACCGATGTGCGTCTCGAGTTGCGGATAGGTATCCAG
>CAVTGP010000013.1:0-175789 GCA_963734315.1 uncultured Actinomycetota bacterium
GCCGCTCTCGCTCGCGGCGATGATCGTCGGCTGGATCTTTACCGAGATGGGCAGGCAGCCCTGGATTGTCTTCAGCCTCATGAAGACGCAAGACGGCGTCTCGCCCGGCACCACCGGGCTCGAAGTCCTGATCTCGTTGCTCGCGTTCACCGCGGTCTACGGCACCCTGGCGGTCGTCGAGTTCAAGCTCATCAAACGCGGGGCGCAGAAGGGACCGGCCCCGGCCGAGGATCACCTCGACGACGAGGGCAAGCACGTCCCGGTCGCGACGGTCTACTAGGAGGAGACGGCAATGGATCTCGCAGTTCTCTGGTTCGGCATCATCGGCTTCTTCTTCATCGGCTACTTCGTGCTCGACGGCTTCGACTTCGGCGTCGGGATGTCACTGCCGTTCCTCGGCGGGGACGACACCGACCGGCGCGTCCTCATCAACACCATCGGGCCGGTCTGGGACCTCAACGAGACCTGGCTGATCGTCGGCGGCGCCGCTCTGTTCGCCGCCTTCCCGGAGTGGTACGCCACCCTCTTCAGCGGCTTCTATCTGGCGCTGCTGCTCATCCTCATCGCGCTCATCCTGCGCGGCGTGTCGTTCGAGTACCGCCACCAGCGACCCGAATCGCAGTGGAAGCGCCGATTCGACGCGATGATCGTGATCGGCTCGGCCGTGCCGGCGCTGCTCTGGGGCGTCGCCTTCGCCAACATCGTGCAGGGTGTTGCTCTCGATGCGCACCACGACTACACGGGGACGCTGTTCGACCTCCTGAACGGCTACGCCCTGCTGGGCGGGCTGACCACGCTGCTGCTGTTCTTCACCCACGGGGCCGTGTTCGTCTCGCTGAAGACCGACGGCGACATCCGCCAGCGGGCACGAAGGCTCGCGACCCGCTCCGGCGCGCTGACGATCGTCGTCGCCGCGGCCTTCCTGACCTGGACCGTGATCGCGCACTTCTCCGTGGCGCTCCTGGTGCTCGCACTGCTCGCGGCCGTCGCCCTGGTGACCTCCTGGGTCCTGAACCTGCGCGGTGCCGAAGGCTGGTCGTTCGGCTTCATGGCGGCCACGATCGCGCTCGCCGTGGCGGCACTGTTCAGCGCGCTGTTCCCGAACGTGATGCCCTCGGTGACCAACCCGGAGCACAGCCTGACCATCGCGAACGCCTCCAGCTCGGAGCTGACGCTGACGATCATGACCTGGGTCGCGGTGATCTTCCTGCCGCTGATCCTGCTCTATCAGGGCTTCACCTACTGGGTCTTCCGCAAGCGCGTGACGCGGGCGCACATCCCGGACGAGCACCCGGAGCCCGAGCCGGCAGCCGCCTGAGATGCGACCTCTCGATCCCCGCCTCCTCCGCTATGCGTCGGCCACCCGGCTGACGTTGGCGGCGGGTGCGCTCGTCACACTGGCGCAGACCGCGGCCGTCGTGGCGTTCGCCTGGCTCGTCACGCAGCTGGTGGTGCGCGCGATCGCGGGTGCCCCGTTCGCCGAGCTGAGCGGGCTCTTCGCCGGCCTCGTCATCGTGGTCGTCGGGCGCGGCGCCCTGCTGTGGCTCGCGGAGGCGGTATCGGCTCGCGGGGGAGCGGCCGTCGTCGGCCAGCTGCGATCGCAGCTCGTTGAGGCGTTCGGGAGGCTCGGCCCGAGTCGGCCTCGCTGGGCGCAACGCCGCAGAGCTCACGCTCGTGGCCGGCCGCGGGATGGACGCTCTCGACGGATACTTCGCGCGTTACCTCCCGCAGCTGATCGCCACCGCGGTGTCGATGCCGCTGCTGGTGCTGGTGATCGGCTGGCAGGATCTGACCAGCGGGATCATCCTCGTGCTGACGCTGCCGCTCATCCCGGTGTTCATGGTGCTCGTCGGCTGGGCGACGCAGGCGGCGCAGAAGCGGCAGTGGGCGGCGTTGTCGGCGCTGTCTAGGGGGTTCCTCGACGTCGTCGCCGGCCTGCCGACGCTCACGCTGTTCGGCCGGCAGCATCGCCAGGAGGCGCGCATACGCCAGGTGAGCGAGGAGTACCGCTCGCGCACCATGAAGGTGCTGCGGATCTCCTTCCTCTCGGGATTCGTGCTCGAGCTCGCCGCGAGCCTGTCGGTCGCGCTCATCGCCGTGGCGATCGGCCTGCGGCTGCTGGGCGGCACGCTCGACCTGTCGGTGGGGCTCTTCGTGCTGCTATTGGCGCCCGAGGCGTTCCTGCCGTTGCGGAATGTGGGCGCGGCTTACCATGCCGCGACCGAGGGCATGGAGGCGGCGGCCAACACATTCGAGGTGCTCGACGCCGCGGGCGGTGTGGATCGGGAGGCCCCGGTCACCGCCGTGGGCTCACCCGGGTTGGCGTTCGCCGACGTCGGTGTCGCGTACGAGGGGCGGGAGGTCGTGTCCAGGTTCTCCGCGCACGTGCCTCCCGGCACGCTCGCCGTGCTGAGCGCGCCGAGCGGTGCGGGCAAGTCGAGCCTGGTCGCCGCAGCGCTCGGCTTCGTAACGCACGACGGACGGATCGCGGCGGGCGGACGGGAGGACGGTGCAGGGCGTCGCGACGCGATCGCGTGGGCGGGTCAGCGACCGGGCCTGCTCGCGGGGACGATCGGTGAGAACGTGGCGCTCGGCGATCCGCATCCGTCCGCTCGGGGTATCGCGGATGCTCTGAGCGCGGCGGCGGCCCCCGAGCTGTCGCCGGACCTCATGGTGGGTGCCGGCGGTGCCGGGCTCTCCGGCGGGCAGGCGCAGCGGGTGGCTGTGGCCCGGGCTCTCTATCGTCTGGAGTCGCGGTCATGTCCGGTGCTGATCCTCGACGAGCCGACCTCCGCCCTCGACGCGTCGACGGAGGGAGAGCTGGTGGCCTCCCTCCGCCGGATCGCCGACAGCGGCGTCGCCGTGCTCGTCGTCAGCCACCGGGAGGCCGTGGTCGCCGCGGCCGACGTCATCCTGGAGACAGGGGTATTGTCCGATGTCGCTCGCTGAACGCGCTCGACCGCAAGCGGTGCAGACTCCGGAGCAGCGCTTGCAGACCCGGCGCATCCTCCGTCTCGTCCTGCCGCCCGCTCGCAGGCTGTGGGTGGCGATCGCATTCGGTGCGCTGAGCGGCGTCTGCGCCGTGGCGCTGCTCGGCGTGTCCGCGTGGTTGATCACACGTGCGGCGGAGCAGCCCGCCCTCATGTACGTCTCGATGGCCGTGGTCGGGGTGCGCGCCTTCGCTCTTGGACGGGCGTTCTTCCGCTACCTGGAGCGGCTGGCCGGCCACGATGCCGCCTTCGGGCGCCTCGGCACGATCCGCTCGGACCTGTTCGCGCGCCTGGTGCCGCTGGGTCCCGACGGCATCGGCGCGCGGCGCGATGCGGGAGGCCGGCGTGACGAGAGCGCGCGCGGCGGCGAGCTGCTCACGCGCCTGGCGGACGACGTCGACGAGCTCCCCGATTTCGCGCTGCGTGTCGTCCAGCCCCTCGTCTCCGGAGGGATCGTCGTGCTGGCCGGCATCGTCGCGGCGTTCCTGTTCCTTCCCGCTGCCGGGATCGCGCTGCTGGTGACGCTGGCGGCCGCGTTCGTCGTCGGCACGCAGGTGAACCGGTGGGCCGCGGGGGCGTCCGAGCGGCGGATCGCGCCGCTGCGCGCCGAGGTGTCGGCGGCGGTGAACGACCTGGTGACGAATCTCGATGTCCTGATCGCGTTCGACGGGCTGGCTGCGGTCGGCGAGCGCGCTCGGTCGGCAGGGGCGCGGCTGACCTCGGCGATGCGCGCCCGTGCCGCAGGCCTCGGGCTGACTGTCGGCGCGGTGTCGCTGTTCGCGGGTGCCGCGACGCTGCTCGCCCTCGCCGGCGGCATCCCCGCCCTGCAGGAGGGCCGCCTCGACGGTCCGTCGCTCGCGGTGGTCGCCCTGCTCCCGCTCGCGGTCTTCGAGGTGTTCGGCTCGCTGCCGCTGGCGTTCGGAGCGTGGAGACGCGTGCGCGCCAGTGCGGAACGGATCGCCGACACGGTTCCTGCCAGGGTCCCGGACGGTGTTCCGGTCGACGGAGCCGCTGCGGCTCCGTTCGACGTGACCGGCGTCCCCGACCTCCAGGTGCGCCTCGAGAGCGCGCGCTGGCCGGGTTCGTCGTCGCCGGTGCTCCGGGAGGTCGCGTTCGAGCTGCGCGCGGGCGAGCGGGTGGTCGTCACCGGCTCGACCGGAGCGGGTAAGACGGCGCTCGCTCACGTGCTGACCCGATTCCTCGACCTCGATGGCACCTACACGATCGGCGGCACCGACGTGCGGTCCGTCCGTCAGGACGACGTGCGCCGCGTCGTCGGACTGGTGGAGCAGCACCCCTACCTGTTCGACTCCAACCTCCGGCAGAACCTGCTCTTCGCGCGCGACACCGCGACCGACGCGGAGCTGCTGGCGGTGCTCGACCGCGTCGGCCTGGGGGAGTGGACGCGCTCGCGCGGTGGGCTGGACACGCCGGTCGGCGAACGAGGCGCCCTCGTCTCGGGCGGTCAGGCCCAGCGCATCGCGCTCGCCCGTGCCCTGCTGGCCGACTTCCCGGTCTTGGTCGTCGACGAGCCGACGGCCAACGTGGACGCCGCCGTCGCCGACCGAATCGTGCACGATATCCTCCGCACGGCCGCGCACGACGGCCGCACGGTCCTGCTGATTTCGCACACCGACGTCCCGGACGGCCTGATCACGCGCCGCCTCCATTTGGAGGCGGGCACTCTGGTCGCGTAGGTCGGACACCGGGCGCTGCGGTCGCTACACCATCACCATCCAGTTGGCAGAACACGCCGCGACCGCCGCAGCTCACGCGGCGTGTCCTGCCAACTCGTTCGCGCGTGGCGCGTCGTGCGTAGGCTCAGCGGAGTGGGCGCGTGAGCGCGCCGAACCGCGCGCGCCACGCGGCGGTACGCGCAGGCTCGTGGCCGAGCGCGGGGCCGTCGACCCAGACGGTGACGTCGCGGATGCCGTGCAGCGCGTTGACCGCCCACAGCGTGACCCCTTCGAGCTCGGAGGGTCGCACCGCTTCCTCTTCGACGGGCACGCCCAGCGCCGCGGCGATGCCGCGCACAGTCCTCGCCGACACGCTGTCGACCCGCGCGAGCTCGAAGGGAGGCGCGCACAGCGTCTCGCGGCGCCACCAGAGCAGCGCCGTGGTCGTCCCGTCCGAGACGCGGCCGTCGTCGAGCAGGACGGCCTCCTGCGCACCGTCGCGCTGCGCACGCTGGCGGAGGGCGTCGAGACGGTCGATGTCGGGTCCTTTGAGGTGCGGCATCCGTCGCGGGTCTGACGCCGCCGTCGCGACCACCAGATCCGTGCCGAGCGGTGGGGCCGTCCGCAGCCGGAATCGGAGCCGCAGCGCGTCCCGGGCGCGCACGAGCTCGAACCGCGGGAACCACCGGCCGTCGTCGGGCAGGAGCGCGAGGCCGGCCTCCCAGAACGCCTCCAGCGCGGGGCGGTCGGCGAACCCCTGCACCGCCGCGGTCTCGGCGAATCGCTCGCGGTGCAACCCGTGCGCGAGCGCTCGACCCGAGGCGACGAGGAACGAATCCGCGGCCAGGAGCTCAGTCTCCACGACCTCGCAGTCGTCGCGCACGACGAGCGCGCCCGCCGCCCAGTCGTAGCGGGTGGCTGTCGCATCCATCCGCCCAGGCTAGTGCAGCGCGCGGAGACGTCCGGAACCGGGCTGTCCGACGGCCGTCCCCGGCCTGGTGCAGACTGGTGCCGTGCTCCTCCCGCCCCGCGCGCACCGCCTCGACGCAGCCGTCGACCCGGCCGACGCGTTCGTCGCGCTCTTCGAAGACGGCACTCGCGACGCGGTCTGGCTCGACGCCGGACCGGGCGCCGAGAGCGGCCGCAGCTTCCTCGGGACCGGCACCCGTGTCATCACCGCCTCCGTCGCCGAGGGCATCGTCACGGACTCCGACGCCGACGGCGCCGACGGCGCTCGCACTCAGCAGGCCGCGATCCTGACGGTTCTTCGCGCTCTCACCGCGGCGAAAGCCGACACTGCCGGCTTCCCCCTCGGCTGGACGGGCTGGCTCGGCTATGAGGCCGGAGCCGCGGCGCTGGGCGTACCGCATCGCGCGGGCGCAGGCGCAGACGCCGCCTTCCTCTTCGTCGACCGGCTGATCGCCTTCGACCATGCCGACGGCTCCGTCACGGTCGTCGACGCCACGATCGACGGCAGCTGGCTGCCACAGGCGATGGCAACGCTGGAGAACGCCGCAGGGGCCGCCGACGCCTACGAGAAGACGCACCCCGTCGCCGACGCAGACGAGGCCGAGGAGGTCTCCTGGCGCCACGACGACGCCACCTACCTCGCCATGATCGCCGCCTGCCAGGAGGCCATCCGCGCCGGCGACGCGTATCAGCTCTGCCTCACCAACACCGCGACGGCTCGCACCGGCGCAGACCCGCTCGCCGTCCATCTCCGCCTGCGCCGCCGTAGCCCCTCCCATCACGCGGGCCTTCTGAGGATCGGCGGCGAGACCCTGGTGAGCTCGTCGCCTGAGCAGTTCCTGCTGGTGACGGCCGACGGCGCGGTTCGCACCAAACCCATCAAAGGCACCCGACCGCGCGGCACGACCCTCGCCGACGACCTCCGGCTCCGCGCCGAGCTGGAGGCCAGCGAGAAGGAGCGCGCCGAGAACGTCATGATCGTCGACCTCATGCGCAACGACCTCGGGCGGGTGAGCGCGACCGGCAGTGTGAGCGTTCGCCACCTGCTGGAGGTCGAGAGCTACGCGCAGGTCCATCAGCTCGTCAGCACGGTCGAGGGGAAGCTGCAGCCGGGGCTCACCGCGGTCGACGCACTGGCCGCCGCGTTCCCGGCCGGATCGATGACGGGTGCCCCGAAACTCTCGGCGATGCGCATCCTCGCCGACCTCGAAGACGGCCCGCGCGGCGTCTACGCCGGCTGTTTCGGCGTGCTGGCCGCCGACGGCTCGGCCGACCTCGCCATGGTGATCCGCAGCCTGCGATTCGTCGACGGCACCGTCACGATCGGCGCGGGAGGCGGCATCACCGCCCTGTCGGCGCCGGAGGAGGAGCTGGACGAAGTGCGCGTGAAGGCCGACGCCCTCCTCCGAGCCGCCGGACTGCGAGCTCCCGGCCGCCTCCCAGGGAACGGATCGGAAGCCGCGAACGTTTAGTACCCTGGAAGCTCGGGCTGCGCGCCCGACGTCTTCTCGCCGCGAGGCCGGTCCGGCCGCGGCGACATCCGAGAGAGAGTCCAGTGGCACACGAGCACGATTCAGCGACAACACCGGTCCGAGAGGCCGGAGCGCACTACGACTTCGCCGAGATCCAGAACAAGTGGCTTCCGATCTGGGACGAGCTGAAGCCGTTCTCCACGGCCGACCCCGCCGACAATCGGCCGCGTAAGTACGTGCTCGACATGTTCCCGTACCCCTCCGGCGACCTGCACATGGGTCACGCGGAGGCCTACGCGCTCGGCGACGTGATCGCCCGCTACTGGCGGCAGCAGGGCTTCAACGTGCTGCACCCGATCGGCTGGGACTCCTTCGGCCTGCCCGCCGAGAACGCCGCGATCAAGCGCGGCCTCGACCCGGCCGGCTGGACCTACGACAACATCGCGCAGCAGAAGACCTCGATGCGTCGTTACGCGCCGAGCTTCGACTGGGATCGCGTGCTGCAGACGAGCGACCCCGAGTACTACCGCTGGAACCAGTGGCTGTTCCTGCAGCTGTACGAGAAGGGCCTGGCCTACCGCAAGGCCAGCCAGGTCAACTGGTGCCCCTTCGACCAGACCGTGCTGGCCAACGAGCAGGTCGTGGACGGCCGCTGCGAGCGCTGCGACAACCTGGTCACCAAGAAGAAGCTGACCCAGTGGTACTTCCGGATCACCGACTACGCCGACCGCCTGCTCGACGACCTGAACCAGCTGGAGGGCGCCTGGCCGTCCAAGGTGCTGTCGATGCAGCGCAACTGGATCGGCCGCTCCGCCGGCGCCGACGTCGCAGTTCAGCATCGAGGGTCGCGACGAGCCGGTCACCGTCTACACGACGCGCCCCGACACGCTGTACGGCGTGACCTTCATGGTCGTCGCTCCCGACTCCGACCTGGCCACCGAGCTGGTGTCCGACGTCCGACCGGAGGTCCGTGCGCGCTTCGACCAGTACCTGGAGGCCGTGCGCGGCACGACGGAGATGGACCGGCTGAGCACCGACCGCGAGAAGACCGGCGTCTTCCTGGAGCGGCACGCGGTCAACCCGCTGACGGGCGAGCGCATTCCGATCTGGGCCGCCGACTACGTGCTGAGCGACTACGGTCACGGCGCGATCATGGCCGTGCCCGCCCACGACCAGCGCGACCTCGACTTCGCACGCGCCTTCGACCTGCCGGTGCGCATCGTCGTCGACACCACGCAGCCGGTCACGGGCGCCATCCCGGTCATCCACACCGACCCGGTCACGGGCGAGCCGATCCTGCCGGAGGACGCCCCGCTGGAGAACCCGTCCGAGACCGGGGTCGCGCTGACCGGCGAGGGCCGGCTCATCAACTCGGGTCCGTTCGACGGTCTGAGCAAGTCGAACGCCATCCGTCGCGTCACCGAGGCGCTGCAGGGCTCGGGCCTGGGAGCGCCGGCGAAGAACTTCCGTCTGCGCGACTGGCTGATCTCGCGTCAGCGGTACTGGGGCACGCCGATCCCGATCATCCACTGCGAGCAGTGCGGCGAGGTGCCGGTGCCCGAGTCCGAGCTGCCGGTGCTGCTGCCTCCGGCGGACGGTCTGGACCTGCAGCCCAAGGGCACGAGCCCCCTAGGCGCGGCGTCCGACTGGGTCAACGTCACCTGCCCGAGCTGCGGCGGCGCGGCAAGGCGCGACACCGACACGATGGACACGTTCGTCGACAGCTCCTGGTACTTCCTGCGCTTCCTGAACCCGAACGACGACACACAGGCGTTCGACCCGAAGGAGGCAGAGAAGTGGGCGCCGGTCGACCAGTACGTCGGCGGCGTCGACGCACGCGATCCTGCACCTGCTGTACGCGCGCTTCATCACCAAGGTGCTGTTCGACCTGGGCTACGTCAGCTTCACGGAGCCCTTCAGCGCGCTGCTCAACCAGGGCATGGTGCTGATGGACGGCTCCGCCATGAGCAAGTCGCGCGGCAACCTGGTGAAGCTCTCCGAGCAGCTGGACGAGCACGGCGTCGACGCGGTGCGCCTGACCATGTCGTTCGCCGGTCCGCCCGAGGACGACATCGACTGGGCCGACGTGTCGCCGTCCGGCAGCGCGAAGTTCCTGGCGCGCGCCTGGCGCGTCGCGCACGACGTCACGAGCGCGCCCGACGTGGTCTGGAAGACCGGCGACCCGGCCCTGCGCCGCATCGACGCACCGATTCCTGGCCGATGCTCCGGGTCTGGTGGAGGCGTTCAAGTTCAACGTCGTCGTCGCGCGCATGATGGAGCTGGTCAACGCGACCCGTAAGGCGATCGACGCGAGGCCCCGGCGCCGGCGGACGCGGCCGTCCGTGAGGCCGCGGAGGTCACGGCGATGGCCCTGAACCTGTTCGCGCCGTACACCGCGGAGGACATGTGGGAGAGGCTCGGCTACGAGCCTTCGGTCGCGCTCTGGTGACGTGGCGCAAGGCCGACCCGACGCTGCTGGTCGAGGAGTCCGTGACGGCGGTGTGCAGGTCGACGGCAAGGTCCGCGACCGCGTGGAGGTCTCGCCGAAGATCTCCACGGACGACTTGGAGGCGTTGGCCCGCAGCTCGGAGGCGGTGGCCCGATCGGTCGGTGACCGCGCGATCGCCAACGTGATCGTGCGGGCCCCGCGACTGGTGAACATCGCCACGCGCGGCTGAGCCCGTACCCCTGCAGTAACTCCGCACGGCGGTCCTCCACAGGAGGGCCGCCGTTCGGGTTCTCCACGGATTCGACGTTCGCCCGAGGTCCGAGTGCGTCGGTCCCTAGCGTGGAGGGATGCGACATCGGGCAGGGGAGGCGGAACGCGCACCGTCGCGTCGCCTGAGGGTCGGCGTCGGGGCGGCTACCGTGCTGTTCATCGGCGCGTTCGTCATCGCTGCGCTGGTGTCGGGCATGACGGGCGGACGGAGTGTGCCGCTTCCGTCTGCGGCGGCGCCGACGTCATCTTCGCCTCCGACGCCCACCGCGTCGTCCGGTGCCCCGCAGGGGGCGGAGGTCGAGTTCTACGTGCACGTCTCGGGGGCGGTCACTCGGCCGGGACTGATCCGCGTCGCCCCCGGGTCGCGCGTGGTCGATGCGATCGAGGCCGCGGGAGGTTTCGCCGAGACGGCGGACCACGCCGGCGTCAATCTCGCCCGACCCGTGCAGGACGGCGAGCAGCTCCGTGTGCCGGTCGTCGGTGAGACGCCGCTCCTGACCGACGGCGCGGCGGAGGCGGTCGCGGAGGAGCAGGCGGCGGTCTCGTCGACCTCAACCGCGCGACAGCCTCGCAGCTCGAGACTTTGCCTCGGATCGGGCCGGCGCTCGCGCAGCGCATCATCGAGTGGCGCGAGGCGAACGGACGGTTCGCCGCGGTGACCGACCTCCGGAACGTGACGGGCGTCGGCGAGAAGATCTTCGACGCGCTCAAAGACCGGGTGACGGTCTGATGCCCGACCTTCGACTGGCCATCCCCGCCGTCGCGCTGTGGCTCTGCTGCGGAGTCGGCGTCGGAGTGAGCGCGGCGATGCCGGTCGTCGCGGTGTGCGCGTGGGTGTTCGCTGCTGTGGCTCTGGTCGCTGCCGGGTGCGTTGGCCGGCGTGGGTCGCTCGTGCGGTCGGGCGACGAGTCGCAGCGGGCGATGGAGGAGCGGGCGGGGCGGCAGCGGCGGGGCGATCGAGCGGGCACTCGTCGCCGCCTGCAGCAGAGCAGGCGACCCATCGTGATGCGTCCCTCCGTCTCAAGCGCCGGCGGTCGCGACACCCGAAGGCTCGAACGCGCGGTCTCCCGTGGCTTCGGGGATTCGCGACACGGCGGGGATTCGCGTCGCGTGGGGGTCGTGCGACGATCGCGGTCGCACTGGCGACCTCAGCCCTCGGCGCGACGGTGATCGGTGCGCAGGCGCCGCTCCGAACCGACACGGCGCTCGAGGCCGCAGCCGACGACCATCGTCGCGTGGAGGTCGCGGTCCGGGTCGAGAGTGCGCCGCGCCGGTCCGCCTCCGGATTCGACGGGGTCGAGCAGTGGCGGCTGCGCGGCACCACGGTGGAGGTCGGTGCCGAGAGCGACCGGTCGCCCGCGTCGACTCCCGTCGGTCGAAACGTCGTCGGCGGCGGGGTGCCGGTCTCGCTGGTGGTGCCCGGCGATGCGCCATCCGTGCGCGAGTTCGCGCTCGGCTCGGTCATCACGGCGAGCGTGTCCGTCCGACCGAACGAGCCGGGCGAGGCGACCACGTTCACCCTTCGCGCGTCGGCCGCTCCCGGGGTGCGCGACCGCGCGCCCCTCTGGCTGGCCTGGGCGGCGCCCGTGCGCGACGCCTTCGCACGTGCCGCAGCCGTCACGCCGGGCGATGGCGGCGACTTGCTGCCGGGTCTGGCGATCGGCGACGAGACAGCCGTCACCTCCGAACTCGACGAGGCGATGAAGGCCTCTGCTCTGAGCCACCTGACAGCGGTGTCCGGGGCGAACTGCGCGCTCGTCACCGGTCTCGTGTTCCTGCTCGCCCGCGGTGTCGGCCTCGGGCGCCGCACCCGCATCGTGGCCGCTGCCGCATCGCTCGCGGCGTTCGTTGCGCTCGTTGGTCCGGGGGCCAGCGTTCTTCGCGCCGCGGCGATGGCGACGGTCGTCCTCCTCGGGCTCGCGCGCGGCAGGATCGCGGACGGCTTCCCCGCTCTTGCTCTGGCGGTGATCGTGCTGCTCGTCCACGATCCCTGGCTCGCCCGCGACTACGGCTTCGCGCTCTCCGCTCTCGCGACCGCCGGGCTGCTGCTGCTCGCACGACCGCTGACGGCCGCTCTGACGAGGTGGCTTCCACGCGGGATCGCCGTGGCGCTCGCAGTGCCGTTGTCGGCGCAGCTCGCGTGCCAACCGGTGCTCCTCCTGCTGACGCCGACGCTCCCGCTCTTCGGGGTGCCGGCAAACCTCGTAGCCGAGCCGGCCGCGCCGGTCGCCACGGTCCTCGGGTGCCTGGCCTGCCTTCTCCTGCCGTGGGCGCCCGCGGTCGGCCAGCCCGTGGTCTGGATCGCCTGGCTGCCCTCGGCCTGGATCTCCGTGGTCGCCCGGTTCGCGGCCGGCCTTCCCGGTGCGGCTCTGCCGTGGCCGGACGGCCTCCTCGGTGTCACTCTGTGCGCACTCGTCCTCGTCGCGGTCGCGCTTGTGGCGTCGCGGCGGAGCCTGCCACGGGCGATCGCCTCGTCGGCGACGATCGCGCTCGTCGGTGGAGCCACCGTCTATGCGGGTTCGCTCGGCGGCCGGGAGGTCGGACTCGCGTCGAGCCGTCCAGGGGACTGGGTCATCGCGGCGTGCGACGTAGGTCAGGGCGACGCGCTCGTGCTCCGGGACGGCGACCGCAGCGCACTCATCGACGTGGGGCGACGGCCGCAGCCGCTCGCCGACTGTCTGAACACCCTCGGGATCGACCGCCTCGACTGGGTACTCCTCACACACTTCGACGCCGACCATGCGGGTGGGGTGGACGCTGTGCTAGGACGCACCGATCGCGCGATCGTCGGCGAGCCGGATCGCCCGGCCGACCGGGCGCTCCTGGAGCGACTGCGAGCTGCGGGGATGCACGTCGAAGCAGCGCGGGCGGGGAGGTCGGGCGAGCTCGGAGACATCTCGTGGCGGATCGTCTGGCCTCCCGCTGCCTCACCGGGCGGCACGCAGCTCAGCGGGAACGCCGGCAGCCTGGTCGTGCGCGCGGAGGGTCGTGCGCTCAGTGCGCTCTTCCTCGGCGACCTCGGGGAGCCGGAGCAGGATGCGCTGCGTGTGTCGGGCGGGATCGGGCCGGTCGATGTCGTCAAGGTCGCGCATCACGGTTCCGCCGACCAGAGCGAGCGGCTCTATCACGACCTGCGCGCACGGCTCGGCATCGTCTCCGTCGGCGACGCCAACGGGTACGGCCACCCGACCAGGCGGGCGCTCTCGCTGCTGCAGGATGCGGGCACGGCGGCGGCGCGCACCGACCGATCGGGCATGCTCTTGGTGTCATCGAGCGAGATCGGCCCGGCGTTGTGGGTCGAGCGTCCCGAAGCAGAGAGCGGAGAGGCGGAGAGTGCCGGTGGTCGCCCCTATCCTGGATACGGACGAGGAGGAACGTGGCGACACGAAGCAACAGCAGGGGCGGCTCCCGAGGGCGAGCCGGCGCGACCACGGCGAAGAGCGCGATCCCTCAGCTGTCCTGGAACCAGATCCGGCCGGCCCCGGTCGTCCTGGTGTCGGGAACGGAGGGCTTCCTCGCCGATCGCTCCACGCGGGTGCTGCGCGACCTCCTCAAGCAGGAGGACCCGAGCCTCGAGATCAGCGACATCTCGGCGGCAGACTACGCCCCGGGAGAGCTGCTCACGCTCGCGAGCCCCTCCCTATTCGGCGAGCCGCGTCTCATCCGCGTCGACGCGGTCGAGAAGACCGGAGACGGCTTCCTCTCCGACATGCTCGATTACCTCACCATTCCGGCAGACGGCGCCGTCGTGGTGCTACGGCACGCGGGCGGGGTCCGCGGCAAGAAGCTGCTCGACGCCATCCGCGCGGGAACCGGCGGCGGCATCGAGGTCGTGTGCACCGAGCTCAAGAAGGACGCCGAGAAGTACGACTTCGCGCAGGCGGAGTTCGCCGCCGCGGGGCGTCGGATCACGCCCGGCGCGCTGCGGTCGCTCACGTCCGCGTTCACGGACGACCTCGCCGAGCTCGCCGCCGCCTGTCAGCAGCTGCTCTCCGACTCCGCGGAGCAGATCACCGAGGCGACCGTCGACAAGTACTACGGAGGCCGGGTCGAGACGAACGCGTTCCAGGTCGCCGACGCTGCCATCGCCGGCCGCCACGGCGAAGCGCTGGTGACGATGCGTCACGCGCTCGCCTCCGGTGCCGACCCGGTGCCGATGGTCGCGGCGTTCGCCAGCAAGATCCGCACGATGGCCAAGCTCTCGGGCGCTCGAGGCGGTTCGGGGCAACTCGCCCAGCAATTCGGCCTGGCGCCCTGGCAGGTCGACCGCGCCCGACGCGACCTCGCGGGCTGGACCGAGGTCGGGCTCGGCCGCTGCATCGAAGTCCTCGCCGAAACCGACGCCAACGTGAAGGGCGGCGGACGCGACCCCGTGTTCGCGCTCGAGCGCATGATCCGCATCGTCAGCGCGCGCGGCCGCGCCTGAGCGCACCTGCAGGCGGGCTCCTCACCATCGCACCCAGTGCCGGCCGTTCACTCGTCAGGACGTCGTCGCTTCAGCGGCGCACTCCATACCGCAGGTGGAGTACCCGATCGCCCTGAACCACTTCGTCGGGACCCTCCAACAGGTGCTGCGCGTCGACCGACCCGAAATAGCGCTTGCCGGATCCGAGCACGACGGGTACGACGTCCATCCGCACCTCGTCGACCAGGCCGGCGGCGAGCACCTGGCCACCGACATCACCGGCCGCGACCTCGACGATGCGGTCGCCCGCGAGCGCCTGCGCCAGGGTCACGGCCGCCTCGACGCCCTCGACGAAGTGAAACGGCGCCCCGGGGTCCCAGCCCTCGGGCTGCGGACGGTGCGTCACGACGACCACATGGTCGACCTCGCCCGGAGGCTTCCCCTCCCAACCGCCCGTCAGGTCGAAGACGTGGCGGCCGACGATCGTCACCCCAATCCGGTCCCAGTACCGTCGGGTGTAGTCGTAGGACGCCTGCGACACCCTCAGCACGCCGCTCTCATCCAACGGGATCTCGCCGCTGGTCAACCAGTCGAACAGCGGTCCTGGCTGGTCGTTCACGTCGGCGACGAAGCCGTCCACCGACACCGAGCTGTACATGACCACTGTGCCCACGGGGCTCTCCTTCGCTTGGGTGTGCCCGATCGTAGTGAGTCGCGAGCGGGGCTAGGGGTACGCGGGCCCGACACATGCAGCGAGCCCCCGCTCCCGTGGTTCACGGGGCGGGGGCTCGTCGCGGCGCGGGACAGGTCCCGCGAGTGGTCGCTGCTTAGAGCGCGGCGACCTGCTTGGCGATGGCCGACTTGCGGTTCGCCGCCTGGTTCTTGTGGATGACGCCCTTGCTGGCAGCCTTGTCGATCTTCTTGGCGGCGAGGCGCAGCGCCGCGGTCGCCTTCTCCTTGTCACCGGCGACGGCAGCCTCGCGGGTAGCGCGGATGGCCGTCTTCAGCTCGCTCTTGACCGCCTTGTTGCGCTCCTGCGCCTTCTTGTTGGTCTTGTTGCGCTTGATCTGCGACTTGATGTTTGCCACGGATGGTTACTTTCGTTCGAAGTGAGTATCGGATGTGCCGCTCAGCGAGAGAGGGCGCCTCGCGGCGTTCGTGCGGAAGAACCACACGCAAGCCAACAAACAACTCTAGCAGCGGGCGGCCTCCTGGCCAAAACGCCCGGGCTCCAGAGCGTCGCGTCAGCCGCGCGCCAGCTCCGGCGCGTAGCTGCCCGACGCGATCTCGTCCGCGAGGGTCGGGCCGTTCGGCTCCCAGCCCAGGTCGATGCGGGCCTTGGTCCCGCGGGCCTGCTGGTCGAGCAGCAGCGCTTCCGCTAGGCCGGCGCCGAGCCGCTCCTCGGTCTGTGTGACGGTCTCGGCCTCCACGCCGCCGGACACCTCCGCCGCACGCGCCGCGAGCTCTCCGAGCTCCCGGACGGTTGGGTTCGCGCCTCCCGCGGCGATGTAGACCTCTCCGGCCGCACCGTTCTCGAGCGCCAGCACGTAGAGCGCCGCCACGTCGTCGACGTGCACGGTGGCCCAGTGCTGCGAGCCGTCGCCGATGAGCTGCAGCGCGGGGGCGACGCCCGCTCCGCGCGGCGCGTCCACGATCAGCCGGGCCAGGCCTTTGCCGTACCCGTAGACGATCGACGGCACGACGACCGAGCCCCGCACTCCCTCAGCGCCGAGCACGACGGCCTCGTTCGCACCGCGCCAGGCGGTGATCGCGGGGGGCGCCGCGGGGGAGTCCTCGACGATGTCGGGGTTCGGGCCGTACGTCCAGACGCCGCCCGTGTGCACGAACGGCTTGCCACTGCCGGCGAGTCCGTCGAGCACGGCCGCGACGAACACCGGGTCCACGTCGTGGGCCGAGGCGAGGTGGATGACCCCGTCGCTCGCGCGGGCGAGCCGGGAGACGAGGGCGCTGTCCGTGGCGTCGCCCACGACGGCGGACGCGCCGGCGTCGCGCACGATCTGCGCCTTCATCTCGTCGCGCACCAGCGCGGTCACAGCGTGCCCCTCGTCGAGGAGGCGGGGGAGGACGGAGGAGCCGATGTAGCCGGTCGCGCCGGTCAGGAGAATGCTCATACCTCCACTCAACACCACGCCCGCGTGCGCATTCCCGGCGAGCGTAGGCTCGAGACCATGACCGCATCGAGCATCGCCATCGTCAACGCGTACGTCGTCCCCGTCGCTGCGGATCCCATCGAGAAGGGCACCGTGGTGGTCGAGGACGGCCGGATCAGCGCAGTCGGCCCGTCGTCCGAGATCATCGTGCCGTCCGGTGTCCGCACTGTCGATGCGAGCGGCAAGTGGGTGCTCCCGGGCTTCGTGGAGGCCCACGGCCACGTGGGCATCCACGAGGAGGCGAACGGCCCGGCCGGTGACGACACGAACGAGATGACGACGCCGAACACCGCCGCCGTGCGCGCCATCGACGCTGTCAACATCGACGACGAAGGATTCCGCGACGCCCTCGCCGGCGGCGTCACCGCCGTCGTGGTCAAGCCGGGATCGGGCAACCCGATCGGCGGTCAGACGGTCGCGATCAAGAGCTGGGGCGGCCGCACGATCGACGAGCAGGTCATCAAGGAGGCTGTCAGCGTCAAGTCGGCGCTCGGCGAGAACCCGAAGCGCGTCTACGGCGGCAAGAACCAGACGCCGAGCACGCGTCTCGGTGTCGCCATGATCATTCGCGAGGCGTTCGTCGACGCCCAGAACTACGCCGCGGCGCGGGCGGAGGCGGAGCGCGACGGCAAGACGTTCGCCCGCGACCTGACGAAGGAGACGCTGGCGCGGGTGCTCGCCGGCGAGCTGGTCTGGGACCAGCACACGCACCGCCACGACGACATCGCGACGGCGATCCGGCTGGCCGACGAGTTCGGCTACAAGCTCGTCGTCAACCACGGAACGGAGGCGCACAAGATCGCCGACGTGCTCGCCGAGCGCGACATCCCGGTCATCTTCGGCCCGATGTTCACGTCGCGTTCCAAGGTGGAGTTGCGCGACCGTGCCATCGGCAACCTGGCACTGATCGCCGCCGCGGGCGTCCGGGTCGCGATCACGACCGACCACCCGGTGGTCCCGATCAACTTTCTGGTGCACCAGGCATCGCTCGCGGTGAAGGAGGGCCTCCCCCGGGAGACGGCCCTGGAGGCGCTCACGGTGAACCCGGCATCGTTCCTCGGCCTCGACGACCGCGTCGGCGCGCTCGAGCCCGGACGCGACGGCGACATCGTGGTGTGGTCCGGCGACCCGCTGGACGTCAACTCCCGCGCAGAGCAGGTGTTCATCGACGGCGTGGAGGTCTACCGCTGGGAGGACGGCTCCGGCCACGTCGTGGAGCGCGGCGAGCGCCTCGCGTAGCGGCCCGCAGCGAACCGTCGTGTACGGAGATCTTCCACGTACTCGACGGTTTCGGCCTGAATTCGGGCGTACCCGGGTGTTCGAGCCGAACGGGGGGTTCATGGGAGAATGAGCCCACAATGTCACCACGAGCCCTGAAGCCCCTCGAGCCCGCCGCGACCGACCCGGCCTCCATCCGCAACTTCTGCATCATCGCGCATATCGACCACGGCAAGTCGACGCTGGCCGACCGGATGCTGCAGATCACCGGGGTGGTCTCCGACCGCGACATGCGGGCGCAGTACCTCGACCGCATGGACATCGAGCGCGAGCGCGGCATCACGATCAAGAGCCAAGCCGTCCGGATGCCGTGGCAGCTCGACGGTCGAGACCTTCGCGCTCAACATGATCGACACGCCGGGGCACGTCGACTTCACGTACGAGGTGTCGCGCTCGCTGGCCGCGTGCGAGGGCGCGATCCTGCTCGTCGACGCCGCTCAGGGCATCGAGGCGCAGACCCTCGCGAACCTGTACTTGGCACTCGAGAACGACCTCACGATCATCCCGGTGCTCAACAAGATCGATCTCCCGGCCGCTGACCCGGACAAGTACGCGCAAGAGCTCGCCAGCCTCATCGGCGGGCGTCCGGAGGACGTGCTGCGGGTTTCCGGCAAGACCGGGTTGGGGGTCGAGGCCCTGCTCGACCGGGTCGTGCGGGAGATCCCCGCTCCGGTGGGTGTTGCCGATGCTCCGGCTCGGGCGATGATCTTCGACTCGGTGTACGACAGCTACCGCGGCGTGGTGACGTACGTGCGCATGGTCGACGGCAAGCTCAGCCCGCGCGAGCGCATCCAAATGATGTCCACCAAGGCGACGCACGAGATCCTCGAGATCGGCGTGTCCGCGCCGGAGCCGACCCTCTCGAAGGGTCTGGGCGTCGGCGAGGTCGGCTACCTCATCACCGGCGTCAAGGACGTGCGCCAGTCGAAGGTCGGCGACACCGTGACCTCGGCGGCAAAGTCGGCCACGAAGGCCCTCGCCGGCTACACCGAGCCGAAGCCGATGGTGTTCTCGGGCCTGTACCCGATCGACGGCAGCGACTACCCCGAGCTGCGGGAGGCCCTCGACAAGCTCAAGCTCTCGGACGCCGCGCTCGTGTACGAGCCCGAGACGTCGGTGGCGCTCGGCTTCGGCTTCCGGTGCGGCTTCCTGGGGCTCCTGCACCTGGAGATCATCACCGAGCGACTCTCGCGCGAGTTCGACCTCGACCTGATCACCACGGCTCCGAGCGTCATCTACGAGGTCACAACCGAAGACAAGAACGTCGTCACGGTCACCAACCCGAGCGAGTTCCCCGGCGGCAAGATCGACAAGGTGGAGGAGCCGGTCGTCAAGGCGGCCATCCTCGCGCCGAAGGACTACGTCGGCGTCATCATGGAGCTCTGCCAGGGCCGCCGCGGCACGTTGCTCGGCATGGAGTACCTCGGCGAGGACCGCGTCGAGATCCGCTACACGATGCCGCTCGGCGAGATCGTCTTCGACTTCTTCGACCAGCTCAAGAGCCGCACCGCCGGATACGCCTCCCTCGACTACGAGCCGTTCGGCGAGCAGGAGGCCGACCTCGTGAAGGTCGACATCCTCCTGCAGGGCGAGACCGTCGACGCGTTCAGCGCGATCGTGCACCGCGACAAGGCCTACGCCTACGGCACCATGATGGCCGGCCGCCTGCGCGAGCTCATCCCGCGCCAGCAGTTCGAGGTCCCCATCCAGGCCGCGATCGGCGCCCGGATCATCGCGCGCGAGAACATCCGCGCGATGCGCAAGGACGTTCTCGCCAAGTGCTACGGCGGCGACATCACCCGAAAGCGCAAGCTCCTCGAGAAGCAGAAAGAGGGCAAGAAGCGCATGAAGATGGTCGGTCGCGTCGAGGTCCCCCAGGAGGCCTTCATCGCGGCGCTGTCGGGCGACACCGAGAAGAAGGACAAGAAAGGCTAACCGCACAAGCGAATGGTGACTTGTTGCGGAATCACTTCCATCATTTCCACAACGACTCACGTCTGGCGTGCCTGCGCCGTGGGTTCGCACTCCGCGCCCGATTGACGCAGGATAGTTCCCATGCGCCGCACCAGCTTCACCGACCAGCCCGTCACGTACGGGTCCGTCGGCGGCACGCAGGCCGCCGACCTGCTGTACTACCCGCCGAAGGGCTACCGGCCGCTGGAGCGCACGGTGCGGCTGGGCAGCGGTGAGGAGCGGTTCGAGTCCGCGACCGCCGCTCTCATGACCTGGGGCGTGCAGCGCGGCAGCGGCATCCGCGTCACGCAGGTCGAGGAGGGCACCGGCGTCCACTACGAGGGAATCGAGTTCGACGACGATGGCACGCCGCGCGGCATGCGTGAGCACCGGGTCGAGGAGGACGTGTTCGCCGACGACGGCACGCCGTACATCCGCAACGGGATGACCGCCGTGCTGAAGATCCCGTTCGGGCCGTTCATGGTGTCCGCGCCCTGCCGGGTCGTCTACGTCGTCGACGAGCCGCACCGCCGCGGCTTCGCGTACGGCACGCTCAGGGGGCACCCGGAGAGCGGCGAGGAGGCGTTCCTCGTCGAGCTGCGCGGCGACGGGACCGTCTGGTTCGTCGTGCGCGCGTTCTCCCGGCCCTCCAACGGCTTCTATCGGCTGGGGTACCCGGTGCTGCGCGCCACGCAGAACACGTTCACCAAGCGGTACCTGCGCTCGCTGCTGCCCGCGCGGTCGGCCTGATGCCCGGCGCCCTTCCGCTCGGCGACCCGGCGCCCGCAGACGGCCTCCTGCCCGTGACCGCGGCCGTCGGCGCCGGCGAACGCGACTTCGGGGTGTACCTGCACGTGCCGTTCTGCCGGGTGCGCTGCGGCTACTGCGACTTCAACACCTACACCGCCACCGAGCTGCGCGGCGTCTCGCAGTCGGAGTACGCCGGCCACGCGGTCAGGGAGGTCGCCTTCGCCACCGAGGCCCTCGAGCGCAGCGGCGTCCCGGCCAGGGAGGTGTCGACCGTCTTCTTCGGGGGAGGCACGCCCACCCTGCTCCCGCCGGGCGATCTGGGGTCGATGCTCGCGGCGGTGCGCGGCGCGTGGGGCATCGCGCCCGGCGCCGAGGTGACGACGGAAGCCAATCCCGACTCGGTCGACGCCGACGACCTGCGCCGGCTCGCCGACGCCGGGTTCACGCGCGTGTCGTTCGGGATGCAGTCCGCCGTGCCGAGCGTGCTCGCGACGCTGGAACGCACGCACGACCCCGAGCGCATCCCGCTCGTCGTGCGCTGGGCGCGCGCGGCCGGCCTCCAGGTGAGCCTCGATCTGATCTACGGCACACCGGGTGAGACGCTCGACGACTGGTCGCGCTCGCTCGACGCCGCGCTGGCGTGCGAGCCCGACCACGTCTCCGCCTACGCCCTCATCGTCGAGCCGGGCACGAAGCTCGCGCGCCAGATCCGTTCGGGCGTCGTGCACGAGCCCGACGACGACCTGGAGGCCGACATGTACGAGCTGGCTGAGAAGCGGCTCGCCGCTGCCGGTTACGGATGGTACGAGGTCAGCAACTGGGCGACGGACGACGCGCACCGGTCGCGCCACAATCTGGCGTACTGGCTCGGTCACGACTGGTGGGGAGTCGGCCCCGGCGCGCACAGCCACGTGGGCGGGGTGCGCTGGTGGAACGTGAAGCATCCCGCGGCCTACGCGCAGCGCGTGCTGGCGGGGGAGTCACCCGCGGCAGGCCGGGAGACCCTCGACCGGGAGACGCAGCGCGTCGAGCGCGTGCTGTTGCTCACCCGCATCCGGGAGGGTGTGAGCACCGACGAGCTGGAGGCTCCCGGCCGTCGCGCGGTCGCGGGCCTGATCGCCGACGGGCTGGTGGACGCGAAAGCCGCCCTCGCCGGGTCGGTGGTGCTGACCCTGCGTGGGCGGCTGCTGGCGGACGCCGTCGTGCGACGGCTGCTCGCCGAGGGCTGAACGTTCTCGGGTGATGGTCGGGCTGGTCTCAGCTCACGAACTTGATGGCGATCGGGTAGGTGTAGAACTGGCCCTGGTTCGCCTTGATGGCCGCGATGATGCTGAACACGATGTTGAGCACCCAGACCGCGAGCAGGATGAGCAGCCCGATGCCGACGATGCTGAGGATCCAGCCGACGACATAGCCGATGAACAGCGTGATCTGGAAGTTCAGCGCGGTGGCGGTGTGCGAACGGATGAACGGCCCGCGATCCTTGAGCACGAGGTAGCCGACCAGGGCGGGGATCCAGTTGAACAGGATGCCGCCGATGTGGATGAGGGTGGCCCAGAGCTTCTCGTCGGCAGGACTCAGCGACGGCGCCTGACCTCCGTACGGCTGCTGAGGCGGCGGGGGTGGGGGCGTTGCGGACATGGTCTTGTCTCCTCCAATGGGTGAATGACGCGTCTCAGCCTAGGGGTCGGGGGTCGATCCTGAGAAGCAGCCGAGAGCCATTGCCGATTTCCGTCGGCTATTTGATGAACCGGAAGTTCACCGGGTAGCGGTAGCTGCCACCGCTGTTCACCTTCACGAAGCCGAGGATCGAGAACACCAGGTTCACGATGTAGAGCGCCCAGGGGATGAGGAGGCTGAACAGCAGGAATCCGATACCCAGCGTGAACGAGCCGATGATCACGCCGAGGATCTGCGAGGCGGCCCACGCGATGATCCACGTGATCTGCCAGTTGAGAGCCTCTTTGGCCTCCTGGTTGGTGAGCGCTCCTCTGTCTTTGAAGACGAGCCAGATGATGAGAGAGGGGAGGAACCAGAGGATCCCGCCGAGGTGGGCGAACGAGGCCCACTGCTTGTCCTGGGCGGGGTCGAGGGGTGCGGCCGGGGCGGAGGCGTACGCCTGCTGGGGAGGAACAGCGCCGGCTGGCTGCCCGGCTGGCTGCCCAGCGGGCTGGCCGGCTGGCTGGCCGCCGGGAGCGCCGTACGGCTGCTGCGGGGTGACGTCGTCGTCTTCGGCGGGGGGCTGGGTCGGGTCTGTCATGAGGAAACCCTTTCGTGGTCGGCTGCGGGCCTATCCGAGCCGGTGCGCATACCGTACAACTGCGCGGGCGCGGCGTAAATCATCGGTGTCACGCGTTGCCCGTTCTCAGACGGGGACGCGTTATGATTGGCACTCAGGAACTCCGAGTGCCAGCCCGCCCGGGGTCTTTCCCATGCTCGATCCAGCGCTCGACACTCGAGCCCCAGCGACGACAGGAGGCGGTTGGCATGGTCTCGGAACGCAGTCTCGAAGTGCTCCGTGTCATCGTGCAGGACTATGTCGCCTCGCGGGAGCCGGTCGGCTCCAAGAGCATCGTGGAGCGGCATTCGTTCGGCGTGTCCGCCGCGACGATCCGCAATGACATGGCGCTCCTGGAGGAGGAGCAGCTGATCGCCGCGCCGCACACCTCCTCCGGCCGCGTGCCCACCGACAAGGGTTACCGGCTGTTCGTCGACCATCTGGCGGAGGCGCGTCCGCTGTCGGCGGCGCAGCGCACCGCGATCGAGACGTTCCTCGGCCAGTCCATCGACGTGGACGACGTGCTGTCGCGCACGGTGCGGCTGCTGTCTCAGCTCACGAACCAGGTCGCGCTGGTGCAGTACCCGTCGGTCGCCCGTTCGAAGATCCGGCACATCGAACTGGTCTCGCTCGCACCCCGCCGGCTGCTCAGCGTGCTCATCACCGACTCCGGTGCGGTCGAGCAGCGCGTGATCGAGGTGGCGGAGGAACTCGACGACACCGAGATCGCCGAGATCCGCGGGGCGATCAACGGTGCGGCGGCGGGCCTCTCGCTCGGCGACGCCGCCTCCCGTCTGCGGCAGCTCCCGGAACATCTGACCGACCGTACGCGTGCATTGGTCTCCCCGGTCGCCGGGGCGCTCCTCGACCAGATCGCCACCAACCGGCAGGACAAGCTGGTGATGGCGGGCGCGGCGAACCTGGCCCGCACCGAGACCGACTTCCCCGGCTCCATCACCCCGGTTCTGGAGGCCATCGAGGAGCAGGTGGTCCTGCTGCGGCTCTTCGACGAGATGGCGCTCGACCAGCACGGTGTCGTCGTGAGCATCGGGCGCGAGAACCCGGTCGTGGGGCTGACCGAGACGTCCGTGATGTCGAGCACCTACAGCTCGGGATCGGACCTGGCGCGGGTCGGCCTCCTCGGCCCGCTCCGCATGGACTACTCGGGCAACATGGCCGCGGTCCGCGCCGTGGCCCGCTACCTCTCCCGCCTCCTCGGCGACTGACCGCACCGCTTGCCGTAACCGACATCCACGCAACGAACAGAAGGAAAAGCCTTACGTGGCCGACCACTACGAAGTACTCGGCGTTGACCGCAACGCCAGCCCTGACGAGATCAAGAAGGCGTATCGCCGGCTCGCGCGCGAGCTGCACCCCGACGTCAACCCGAGCAGCGAGGCGCAGGAGCGCTTCAAGCTCGTCACGCACGCGTACGACGTGCTCAGCGACCCGCAGCAGCGTGCAGCAGTACGATCTGGGTGGTTCGACCGGTTTCGGCGGCGGGGGCCAGGGCGACTTCGCGGGCTTCGGCGACATCTTCGAGACGTTCTTCGGTGGGGGCGGCGGCGCGACGCGCGGCCCCCGGTCACGGCGCGAGCGCGGCCAGGACGCCTTGTTGCGGGTGGAGGTGGACCTCGACGAGGTCGTCTTCGGCACGCACCGCGAGCTGGAGGTCGACACCGCAGTGGTCTGCGAGAGCTGCAACGGATCGTGCTGCCAGCCCGGCACCTCGCCCGTGACCTGCGACATCTGCCACGGCACGGGGAGCATCCAGCGCTCGGTGCGCTCGCTGCTGGGCAACGTGATGACCTCCAGCCCCTGCGGAAGCTGCCGCGGTTACGGAACGGTCATCGCCACACCGTGCGTGACCTGCCAGGGTCAGGGCCGCGTGCGCGCCCGCCGCACGGTCCCGGTCGACATCCCCGCCGGCGTCGACACCGGCCTGCGCCTGCAGCTGCCGGGCTCCGGCGAGGCAGGCCCCGCGGGCGGCCCGAACGGCGACCTCTACCTCGAGATGAAGGTCAAACACCACGATGTCTTCAGCCGCGACGGCGACGACCTGCTGTGCACGCTGGAGGTGTCGATGGCCGACGCGATCCTCGGCACCACGGCGACCGTGAAGGCGCTGGACGGCGATATCCGCCTCGAGCTGAAGCCCGGCACGCAGAGCGCGGACATCGTCTCGGTGAAAGACCGCGGGATCACACACCTGCGCGGCAGCGGGCGCGGCGACCTGCGGGTCGGCATCCAGGTGGTCACGCCCACGCAGCTCGACCACAAAGAGAAGGAGCTGATCAAGAAGTTCGCGGCGAGCCATCACTCCGTCGAGCCGTCACTCGCCCGGTTCCAGCAGGGGCTGTTCGCGAAGCTCCGCGACCGGTTCCTCAACCTCTGATCGCACGGCGCGACGGATGCGCTCCCTGTACCTGCGCGAAGACCTCGCCGACGTGGAGGTGGGCGCTCGCCTGACCCTGACTGGGGCGGAGGCCAAGCACGCGGCGACCGTGAACCGCACCCGCCCGGGCGAGAGCGTCCTGATCGGCAACGGCCGAGGACTCGTAGTGTCCGGCGAGGTGCTGGTGGCCACGAGCAGCGAGCTGACCATCGACGTGGAGGCGGTGGAGCGCGTGCCGCGTGCCGAGCCCGCCATCACGCTCGTGCAGGCTCTCGCCAAGGGCGACCGCGACGAGCTCGCCGTGCAGGCGGCCACCGAGCTCGGCGTGGACGCTGTGGTGCCATGGGCGGCTTCCCGATCGGTCTCGCGGTGGGAGGGCCCGAAGATCGCGAAGGGCCGCGACCGCTGGGCGGCGATCGTCCGCGAGGCGAGCAAGCAGTCGATCCGCGCATGGACCCCGGAGGTCGGCGAGCTGTCATCGACGAAGCAGGTGGCCGCCCTGGCGGCGACGCACCGGCTGCTCGTGCTGGAGCCCGGAGCGACCAATGCGCTGACGACGGTTCGGCACGACGGCCGGCCGCTTGCGCTCGTGGTCGGTCCGGAGGGCGGGATCGCCCCGCAGGAGCTGGAGGCCTTCCGCGCGGTGGGCGGCGAGATCGTGCGCCTCGGCGACACGGTGCTGCGCACCTCCACGGCCGGCCCGGCTGCGCTGGCGGTGCTGGACGCGACGCTCGGGCGCTGGTAGCCCCGCGACGGCCGCCGACCTGACGAATAGGATGGGTGACATGGAGACAGGGGAGCGCTCGATCTTCTCGCGCATCATCGCGGGCGAGATCCCAGCCGACGTCGTGTTCGACAGCGAGCGGATCATCGCGTTCCGCGACATCGCTCCGAAGGCGCCGGTGCATCTGCTGGTGGCGCCCAAGACCGAGCGGTACCGCGACGTCGTGGAGCTCGCCGCAGGCGACCCCGGCCTGCTCGCCGAGCTGGTGGCGACCGCCAAGCAGCTCGCCGACGAGCACGCCGACGGCGACTTCCGACTGATCTTCAACACCGGTGCGGGCGCGGGACAGACCGTGTTCCACGTGCACGCACACATTCTGGGCTCGCCCGAGAGCGGGCTCGAGGAAGGAAGCCTTGGCGACGAGTGAACCGACGCCGACCCCGCCCGCGGATGCGTCGGGGCCGGTAGCCCCAGACGGCTCGGCCGAGGCGCGACTGAGCGTCGACGGAATCCAGATGGTCCGTCTGCTCGGACCGCAGGACCGCCTGCTGACCACGTTGGAGCGCCAGTACCCGTTGGTCGACGTGCACGTGCGGGGCAACGAGATCAGCCTCACCGGCGACGCGACCCAGGTCGCGGCGGCCCGTGCGTCTGATCGAGGAGCTGCTGCAGATGGTGCGCAACGGGCAGGACCTCGGCCCGGCCGAGGTCGCGAGCTCGGCACGGATGATGCGCAGCGACCTGAACCTCAGCCCCTCCGATGTGCTGAGCCAGGCGATCCTGACCGCGCGCGGCAAGAGCATCCGGCCGAAGACACTCGGCCAGAGCCAGTATGTCGACGCCATCGACCACAACACGATCGTGTTCGGCATCGGCCCCGCCGGAACCGGCAAGACCTATCTCGCGATGGCGAAGGCCGTGCAGGCCCTCCAGCGCAAGGAGGTGAGCAGGATCATCCTGACCCGGCCCGCAGTGGAGGCCGGCGAGCGGCTCGGCTACCTGCCCGGCACGCTGACCGACAAGATCGACCCGTACCTCCGCCCGCTCTACGACGCGCTGAACGAGATGCTCGACCCCGACCTCGTGCCCAAGTTGCTGGCGGCCGGCACCATCGAGGTGGCGCCGCTCGCCTACATGCGCGGCCGCACGCTCAACGACTCGTTCATCATCCTCGACGAGGCGCAGAACACGACGCCGGAGCAGATGAAGATGTTCCTGACGCGACTGGGGTTCAACTCCAAGATGGTCGTGACGGGCGACATCACCCAGATCGACCTCCCCAACGCGGCGAGCGGTCTCCGGCTGATCACCCGGGTACTGAAAGACATCGACGACATCCACTTCTCCCGGCTGACCAGTGAAGACGTCGTGCGTCACAGCCTCGTCGGCCGCATCGTCGACGCGTACACCGAGTACGACGCGCGACAGCAGGCCCGACAATACGAGCGCGACGAGGCCCGCGAGTTCGCCAACCGAGCCGAGCGCCGAGCCGGCTCGCCCCGCGACCACCTCCCGAAACGACAGGGTCCCGCACGATGAGCATCGAGATCAACAACGAGTCGTCCGTCGAGGTGGACGAGTCCGCCCTGCAGCGCCTCGCCGGGTATGCGCTCGACATCATGCACGTGCACCCCGACGCCGAGCTTGCGATCGTCCTGGTGGACGAGGCCGCGATGGAGCAGTTGCACGTGCAGTGGATGGACGAGCCGGGCCCGACCGACGTCCTCAGCTTCCCGATGGACGAACTGCGCCCCGGTACCGAGGAGGAGCCGGCGCCCGCCGGGCTGCTCGGCGACGTCGTGCTGTGCCCGCAGGTGGCGCAGGTGCAGGCGGAGACCGCCGGTCACTCGCTGATGGACGAGCTGCTGCTGCTGACCACGCACGGCATCCTCCACCTGCTGGGCTTCGACCACGCCGAGCCGGTCGAGGAGCGCGAGATGTTCGGCATCCAGCGCGACATCCTCGTGGGCTTCTCCCGCTACGACCGACAGCGCTAGGCGCCCATGCTCGCGACCCTGTTCTTCGTCGTCGCCTTCCTGCTGGTGGCGTTCGGCGGTCTGATGGCCGCGGTGGACTCGGCACTCGCCGTGCAGTCGCGCGGCGACATCGCCGACCTCGCCGAGACCTCGCGAGCGAAGAAGTCGCTGGCGGCGATCGCGGAGGACCCCGGGCCGTATTTCAACGCGATCAACTTCAGCCGGATCATCGCGGAGACCACGGCGGCCGTGCTCGTGACGCTCGCGTTCGAGCAGATCTTCAAGGAGTGGTGGATCTCGCTCATCCTGTCGGCGGCCATCATGACCGGCGTGTCGTTCGTGCTGGTCGGTGCGAGCCCGCGCAGCGTCGGGAGGGCGAACTCGACGGTGCTGCTGCGGTTGACGGCGCCGCTCGTGCGGGGCATCCGCGTGATCCTCGGCCCGATCCCCGGCGGGCTGGTCGCGCTCGGCAACCGGGTCACGCCCTCCCGGTCCCGTTCTGCGCCCGTCACGAGCGAGGAGCAGCTGCTGAGCATCGTCGACGAGGCGACCGAGTTCGACGTGCTCGAGGAGGACGATCGCGAGCTCATCCACTCGATCTTCGAGTTCAGCGACACTGTGGTGCGGGAGGTCATGGTGCCGCGCACCGACATGGTCACGGTGGACATCTCGGCAGGGCTCGGCACGGCGATGGGGTTGTTCTTCTCCACCGGAGTCTCGCGCATGCCCGTCATCGACGGTGACCCCGACGAGGTCGCGGGCGTGCTCTACCTGAAGGACGTCGCCAAGCTGAGCTTCGAGAGCGCGCTCGGCACCGACACGCTGACCGTGGTGGAGCTGGCCCGGCCGGCCCTCTTCGTCCCCGAGTCGCAGAAGGCCGACGCGCTGCTGCGGCAGATGCAACGTGAGAAGAACCACCTCGCGATGGTCGTCGACGAGTACGGCGGGATCGCCGGGCTGGTGACGCTCGAGGACCTCATCGAGGAGCTCATCGGTGACATCTCTGATGAATACGACCACGAGGTCGCTCTCGTACAGGAGCTCGGGGAAGGCCGCCGCCGGGTGGCGACCCGGCTCGGCATCGACGATCTCGGCGAGCTGTTCGACCTCGAGATCGAGGACGAGGACGTCGACAGCGTCGGCGGCCTGGTCGCGAAGGCGCTCGGGCGTCTCCCGGAGGTGGGGTCCACGGTCGCCGTGCACGGCCTCCGTTTCACCGTCGACCGCGTAGACGGCCGCCACAAGCACGTGAGCACGGTGCTGGTGGAACCGGACACGGCGCTCCTCCCGGAGCCAGAACCGCTGCAGAGCAAGGCAGTGCAGATCAAACACAAGGAGACCCGCAGATGACGGACTACCACGCCGGATTCGTCTCGTTCGTCGGCCGGCCCAACGTGGGCAAGTCGACGCTGACGAACGCCCTGGTCGGCGAGAAGGTGGCTATCACGAGTTCCAAGCCGCAGACGACGCGCCGCGCCATCCGCGGCATCGTCCATCAGCGCGGCGGCCAGCTGGTGCTGGTCGACACGCCCGGCATCCACCGGCCGCGCACACTGCTCGGCGAGCGCCTGAACACACTCGTCCAGTCGACGCTCGGCGAAGTGGACGTGATCGGCTTCTGCGTGCCGGCCGACGAGAAGATCGGACCGGGCGACCGGTTCATCAACGATCAGCTGGACGACTACCCGAACGCGAAGAAGGTCGCGATCGTGACCAAGATCGACGCGGCGGGCAAGACGCAGGTCGCCGAGCAGCTGCTCGCGGTCTCGGCGCTGCGCGAGTGGGAGGCGATCATCCCCATCTCGGCGACGAGCAGCATCCAGCTCGACACGCTTACGAGCGAGCTGCTGCGTCTGCTGCCGGAATCGCCAGGGCCGCTCTACCCGGAGGACGCGATCACCGACGAGGGATTGGAGGACCGGATCGCGGAGTACATCCGCGAGGCCGTGCTCGAGGGCGTCCAGGACGAACTGCCGCACTCGCTCGCCGTGACGATCGACGACATCATCGAGCGCGACGACAAAGACCTCGTGGAGGTCTACGCCAACCTGTTCGTGGAGCGCGACAGCCAGAAGGCGATCGTGATCGGCAAGGGCGGCTCGCGCATCCGCGACGTGGGTGCGGAGGCCAGGAAGCCGATCGAGGAGCTGCTCGGACGCAAGGTGTTCCTCTCGCTCCGGGTGAAGGTCGCGAAAGACTGGCAGCGCGACCCGAAGCAGCTCGGCCGGCTGGGATTCTGAGGCCCTTCCGGCGCGTTCGCGGGCGGGCGGGCGAGCAGCGCTTCCGCGGGGTGCCGTACATCTGAAGGATGATTGGGCCCGCCGCATGCGGAGCGGACCAGCGCGTACCCGTACCGTAGAGACATGTCGGATCGCACGCGGCTCCTGAGCGCGCTCGCACCGCACCGTTGGGTGCTCGAGCCTGCTATCGCCGTCGTGCTCTTCGGACTCTGGCTGTCGACCGGCCTGCCCTTCGATCTGGCGGCGGCCCTCGCCTCCGTGCTGTACTGCGCCGCCGTCGCGCTGTCGCGGGTGCTGCCCGTCGTCGCGCTCGAGATCGCATGGCTCGCGGTGATCGCCGACCTCACCGAGGGCAGCTCGCTTCCGTTGCCGCACCGGCTCATCGCCACGACGTCCGTCGTGATCGCCATCTTCGGGATCGCGTCGCACGGCGGCCGGGTCTCGCGCTGGTTCGCCTTCGCCTCGGCGATCCTGTGGGCGCCCGCCGCGGCCTACCTCATCACTGTGAAGGGCGACGTGAAGTTCCCGCAGTTCGGGCC
The DNA here is from genome assembly GCA_963734315.1 of uncultured Actinomycetota bacterium. GTDB lineage: Bacteria > Actinomycetota > Actinomycetes > Actinomycetales > Microbacteriaceae > Leifsonia. The sequence continues at coordinate 30,536 of CAVTGP010000013.1, forward strand.
GGTGATCGGCGGCTACTACACGAGCCAGGGCGTCGGCCTCCTGATGATGAGCCTGCTCCTGGCGGTGGTGTTCGTGACCGCGTGGCTGCTCGGCTTCCTGGTGGCGCGGCAGCGCGTCGCGTCGGCGTCGGCCGCGCCCTCGACCACGACGCCCTCGGTGCTGGTCTGGCTCGCCTCCTCAGGTGGCGCCCCGACACAGGAGGGCGACGACGAGCCGGGGCTCGTGCGCCGACTGTCCCGGCCGCAGCTCACGTTCGACATCGGCGGCGCCGTCGCCTACGTGTTCTTCTGCCTGGCCGCGGACTTGGCGTCCAGCCTGATGCCCGATGCCAGCGGCCGGTCCACGTTCCTCGTGCTCATCGTGTTCACGGTCGCCATCGCTCTGCGGCGGATGTCGCCGGCCGTCTCCCTCGCCATCGCCTGGCTCGCCGCCGTGCTGCAGATGACGACCGGGCACAACATCCTGGTCAGCGATGTCGCCGTGCTGATCGTGCTCTACGCGACGGCGCTGTACGGCGACAAGGTGGTGCGCTACGCCGGCCTCATCTCGGCCGGGCTCGGCGCCCTGGTCGCCTCGCTGTATCTGACCATGACCTCCGCCCTCGCGCAGGGGTACTTCGACCTCCTGTCCACGCAGCTGAGCGGCCTGGCGCTGCAGTTCGCGTTCCTCTTCGTCGTGAGCGCCACGGTCCTCGGACTGTCGTGGGTGCTCGGCCTGCTGGTGCGCACCTGGCGGAACGCCCGGGCCTCCCGGCACGCGCAGATCGCCGCCGAGCTCGACCGCAACCGGGCGGAGGAGGTCGTGGTCGTCGAGCAGCAGCGCACGCGCATCGCCCGCGACATGCACGATGTGGTGGCGCATTCGCTCGCCGTCGTCATAGCGCAGGCCGACGGGGCGCGGTACGCGCGCCACGCCGATCCGGACGCGGTCGACACGGCGCTGGAGACCATCGCCGCGACCGCTCGGTCGGCCCTGGTCGACGTGCGGGTGCTTCTGGCGGAGCTGCGGCAGAGCCAGCCCGAAGGCCCGCAGCCGTCGCTCGCCGACGTCGACCACACCGTGGAGCAAGTGCGCGCAGCCGGTCTGCCGGTGACCATGGAACGACGTGGGAAGCTCGACGGGCTGGGCTCCGCGCAGCAGATCGCGGCCTACCGCATCGTGCAGGAGGCGCTCACCAACGCGCTCCGGCACGGCGACACCAGCAGACCGGTCACCGTCGTGCTCGCCCAAGCGGGCCGCCGCGACGGCGCCCCGGGAATCGCCATCACCGTGAGGAACAGCATGAAGACAGCACCACCGGAACCGATGACCACCGGATCGCTGCCCCGCATCGGGCATGGCCTCCCCGGCATGCGCGAGCGCGCGGTTCTGGCGGGAGGCACGCTCACGGCGGGTCCCGCCGCCGACGGGTTCCTCGTGGAGGCGTTCCTCCCCGTGGTCGCGGGAGCACGCGCGTGAGCGCGCCGATCCGGGTCGCGCTCGTCGACGACCAGGCTCTGTTCCGTGCGGGGATCCGCATGCTCGTCGGGTCGCAGCCCGACCTCGAGTTCGCGGGCGAGGCGTCCGACGGCCGAGAGGGCGTGGCGCTCGTGCGCGAGGCGCGCCCCGACGTGGTGCTGATGGACATCCGGATGCCCGTCATGGACGGCATCGCCGCCACGAGCCGCATCGTCGAGGAGGCCGAGCGTGAGGGCCGAACGCCCGCACGCATCATCGTGCTCACCACCTTCGACCTCGACGAGGCGGCTGCGCGCGCCATCCGCGGCGGCGCCAGCGGGTTCATCCTCAAGGACGCGGAGCCGGAGTTCCTCCTCGCGGCCATCCGCACGGTGCACGCCGGCAGCGCCGTCATCGCGGCGGGCGCGACCCGTGAGCTGTTCGAGTACTTCTCCGATCGCCAGCGGGTCACCCAGGAGCCCGCCGAGTTCGCCTCCCTCACCGGTCGGGAGCGCGAGATCTTCGCCCTGGCCGCGCGCGGACTCAGCAATTCCGAGATCGCCGGCTCGGAGTATCTGAGCGAGGCGACGGTGAAGACGCACATCAGCAGGATCCTGTCGAAGCTCGGCCTGCGCGACCGCGTGCAGATGGTCGTCTACGCGTTCGAGCACGGTCTCGCGACCCGCGCGGGTGGCGAGACAGACTGATCCGCAGCGGGGTTCACCCGTGGATCGAGCACGGTTCACCCGCGGTTCAGTCTGTGAATCATCCCCTGGTCGGACACCGGATGACCCCGCAGCCGGATCCGTTCCCGTCCCGCGGATTCCTAACGTGAAGATATGGACACCTCTTCCAGCATGGTCGCGCGCGTGGACGCTGCGACGAAGACCTACGGATCCGGCCCGAACCGGGTCATCGCGCTCGATGACGTCACTGTCGGGATCCCGGCGGGCCGCTTCACCGCGGTGATGGGGCCGAGCGGCTCTGGCAAGTCCACGCTCATGCACGTCATGGCCGGGCTGGACTCGGTGTCCAGCGGCCGGGTGTTCCTGGGCGACACCGAGATCAGCGGGATGGGCGACGCCGAGTTGACGCTGCTGCGCCGCCGCCGCGTGGGCTTCGTCTTCCAGTCGTTCAACCTCGTGCCGACGCTCGACGTGCGCGCCAACATCCAGCTGCCCTTCGAGATCGACGGCCGCAGGCCGTCGCTCGTGCAGCGCGAGTGGACGGACGCCCTCATCGAGTCGCTCGGGCTGAAGGACCGGTTGACCCACCGGCCGCACGAGCTCTCGGGCGGTCAGCAGCAGCGGGTCGCGATCGTGCGGGCGCTGGCGACGCGCCCCGACCTGATCTTCGCCGACGAGCCCACGGGCAATCTCGACTCGCGCACGGGCCGCGAGGTGCTGAGCGTGCTGCAGGAGGCGTCCCGCCTCCACGGGCAGAGCATCGCGATGGTCACCCACGACCCGGTGGCCGCGAGCTACGCCGACCGCATCGTCTTCCTCGCCGACGGCCGCGTGATCGCAGAGCGCGAACGATCGACCGCGGAGGAGATCTCCGCGTACGTGCTGGGCATGGAGGCGCGCGTGTGATCCGCGCGTTCCGCGCCAACGCCCGCGACCACCGCGCGAGCATCCTCGTGGCGGCGCTGAGTTGCGCCTTCGGCGTCGCGTTGCTGGCCTGCACGAACGTCCTCGGCGCGTACATCGGCACCACGGAGGTGGGAGGGCGCGGCTCCGCGCAGTTCGCGCTCGCGCTGGTCGCCGGCGTGTTCTTCGCGATCGCGGTCTTCGTCGGCGCCGTCGTGACGACCAACACCTTCGCAACGGTCATCGCCGGGCGCACCCGTACCATCGCTCTTCTGCGCCTCCTCGGCTCGACCGCGCGCGCCCAGCGGCGGTCGGTGGCGGGGGAGGGCCTGACGGTCGGCGTGATCGGAGCGGTCTCCGGAGGGGTGGTGGCGGTCGTCCTCGCCTTCGCCGCAGTGCGTGTATTCGTGTGGACAGACGTCCTCCCCGACACGCTGTACCCGGTGCTCACGCCGTCCCTGCTGGCTCCGTCGGTCGTCGTGGTGCTCACGACCTGGCTGGCATCGTGGATCGGCAGCAGGCGGGTGCTCGGCGTCGCACCGGTGGAGGCCCTCGGCGCCGCGGAGGAGCGCCCGTCGAGCGGTCTGCGCAGCCGCGGCAGGGTCGCGGCCTCCCTGCTTTTGATTGTGCCGGGCGCTGCCCTGCTCGGTTTCGGGCTGCTGCTCGGGCTCGGTCTGTTCTCCCGCTCCGAGAGCGCGGCCCTGGTCGATTTCGGCCGTTACGGGGTGTTGATCGCGATGCTCGGCGGCCTGCTGTCATTCACGGGCGTGATTGCGGCTGCGCCGCTGTTCCTCCCGGCCGTGCTGCGCGGAATCGGGATGCTGCTGGGCCGGGGCGCAGCAGCGCGGCTGGCCGCGGCGAACGCACTGCGCAACCCGGAGTGGAGCTCTCGGACCGCGATCGGTCTCGTCATCGGCGTCACGCTGATCACCATGTTCGTCGTCGCCGCCCAGACGTGGCTCGTCATCATCCGTGCCGCCGCTGCGAAAGAACCGGAGCTCTACCAGGGCACTGAGGGTGTGCTCACGGTCACGATGCTGGTGTTCAGCGCGCTCGTCGGGTTCTCTGCGGTGATCGCGGCCGTCGGTGTTGTCAACAGCCTGTCACTGGCCGTGCTGCAGCGGCGCAGGGAGCTCGGACTCCTGCGCGCGCTCGGATTCAGCGCGGCTCAGATTCGCAGGATGATCCTCGCCGAGAGCGCGCAGCTCGTCGTCGCTGCGGTCCTGTGCGGGCTCGCCCTCGGCACGCTCTACGGCTGGATCGGCGCCCAGACCCTCCTCGGCCAGCTGCCCGGAGCCGGGCTGATGGCACCCGCCGTTCCGTGGCCGTTCATCGGAGCGATCGTGCTCGCCACGGCCGTACTGGCTGTCGGAGCCTCGGTCGCTCCCACCAGACGTGCGACGCGCGTCTCGCCCGTGGAGGCACTGGCCGTCGACTGACGGTCTCCAAGTTTCCTGAACGCTCATCAAGCCTCAGCTATCCGCAGGCTGAGTGCCCGATACTGAGTGACCGGCGGTATCCGACCCTGCCGCCGTGACCTGCTCCGCCGAGAGGAACTGTCCTGAACTGGCTCATGACACTGAGGATCGACAAACCGCCGTTCCTCATCACCGTCGACATCGTGGCAGCGCTCCTCACCGCATATCTGCTCGTCCGCCCCACCTGGCGCCGGATGCTCGCGGGCGCGCTGGCGTTCGTCGTCGGCGCCCTCCTCGGCTGGTTCCTGGTCTGGTTGACCGACGATGTCATGAACGTCTTCGGCGTCGGGCTCACCCCGGTGACGGCGATGTGGGTGGCGCTCGGCTTCGGTGGGATCGCGCTCGCGATCGCGAACTTCTTCCGGTCGCGCTGGTGGCGCACGGTCATCGCGGCCGTGAGCATCCCGGTGTTTCTGCTCACGGCCTTCGCCGGGGTGAACGTCGACTTCGGCGAGTACCGCAACCTCAACGACGCCGTGGGGGTCATTCCGTACAAGGCGCTTGACCTCCACGCCGAGCGCGGGAAGGTCGTCACCGGCACCGCGTGGGCGTCCTCCACGACCCAGGCCGACCCTCCGGCGAAGGGAGAGATCGGGACGGTGCGGATCCCGGCGACGGTCAGCGGATTTCCCGCGCGCAAGGCCGTGGTCTACCTTCCGCCCGTCGCTCTCGGACCGAACCCGCCCGCCCTGCCGGTGCTCTACGCGCTGTCGGGCCAGCCAGGGGCGCCCGCCGACATGTTCACCGCGGGCCGCATCGGCGCCTACCTCGACGCGTTCGCCGCCACGCACAACGGGTACGCGCCCATCGTCGTCGCACCCGATCAGCTCGGCGGACCCGGCCGCAACCCGATGTGCGTCGACTCGCGCGCCTACGGCGATTCCGCGACCTACCTGCTGAAGGATGTCCGCGACTGGATCACCTCGCACCTGCGGGTGAGCAGCGATCCGGCCGCCTGGGGCGTCTTCGGCTACTCTCAGGGCGCGACGTGCGCGGTCCAGTTCGCGACAGCGCGCCCCGACCTGTTCGGGTCCGCGCTCGCGTCCTCCAGCGAGCTTGGGCCGACGCTCGGCAACCAGGCGCTGACCATCTCGACCGGCTTCGGAGGCTCCGCCTCGGCCTTCGCGGCCGCGCAGCCCGCCGCCGCGATGAAGGCGCACGCGCCCTACGCCGACTCGCTGATCGTGTTCGGCGCCGGCCAGAACGACGCCAAGTACACTGCTTTCGCGAAGACGCTGCACACCGATGCGCTCGCAGCGGGCGTCCGCAGCGAACTCCTGATCTCGCCAGGATCGGCACACGATTGGAACACGGTGCGCTACACACTCGCGAACGGCTTCCCCACGGTGGCCGTGCAGATGGGGCTGGCTCCGTGAACGATGCAATGACCGCGGGAGGGCCGCCGACAGGGGGAGCGCCCCTGGACCGGGCCGCGGGCGGAGACGCCGCGCCGGAGCAGGACATCGCGCCGCCGCCGCCCGCGTCCGCCTCCGGTGTCCGGGGCGCCCTGCAGCGCCTGGGCGGACTCGTCGCCGGCCACCCCTTCACGACCGGCCTCTCCGCGGCCATCCTCGTGCTGGCGCTGGTGACAGGGCCGATTCACGGGCCGCACCGGCCGCTGCGGGTCTGGCTCGGAGCCGGGCCGGACCAGCTGCTCGATGGGCACTGGTGGTCGCCGGTCACGGCCGTACTCTTCACCGACAACCTCGCCGAGCTGATCGTCGTGCTCGTGCTCACTGTGGTGCTGGTGGGCGCAGCCGAGCAGCTGATGGGCACCTGGCGCACAGCCCTGGCGTTCGTCGCGACCTCCGCCATCGGCATCGCGGCGGGGATCGCCATCCAGTTGCTCGGCTCGCAGACCGGCGAGATGTGGTCGCGCAACGTGCACCATCTGGTCGCGCTGGATGTCTTCACCGGGATCGCCGGGACGATCATGACGGCCAGCGCGTTCGCGGGCACGCTGTGGCGCCGCCGCATCCGGGTCATCACGCTGCTCGTGGCGATCATGTACCTGCTCTATTCGGGTCTGCCGTCCGACCTGTACCGCCTGCTCGCCGTGCTCGCCGGTCTCGGGCTCGGGGTGCTGCTGCGCCCGCACGTCCGCCTGGCCGGCTGGCTCCGCAGCTCCCATCACGAGGTCCGGGTGCTGCTCGCCTCAGCCGTGACGATCACCGCGCTCGGTCCGGTGATCGGCCTCCTGACCCAGTCGCGGTTCGGGATGCTGTCACCGATCGGCCTGCTGTTCTCCAGCGACGTGCCCGACAGGGGGAGCGTGCTGGAGCGCTGCCAGGCATTCGCCGTCACCCGCGGCTGCGTGCACGACCTCACACTGGAGCGGATCAACGGGCTGGGGCCGGTGCTGATCTCCGTCCTGCCGCTGCTGACCCTCCTCGTCGCGGCGTACGGCCTGCTGCGCGGGCGCCGGTTCGCCGTGTGGCTCGCGGTCGCGGTCAATGCGCTGCTCGCGGTGCTGTCCGCCCTGTACTTCGGCATCCTGCCGTTCGCCGACCCGCGTCCGACGGTCTCGCCGCGGTACTGGGAGGTCACCCTCATCCTCGCGCTGTCGGCGCTCGTGCCCGCCGTCATGGCTGTGCTGCTCGTCGTCTACCGGCGCCACTTCACCGTGCTCGCGACGGCACGTTCCATACGGCGGTACGTGCTCACCGTCGTGCTGACGGGGGTCGGCCTGATCGGCCTCTACGTGCTCGTCGGCTGGCTGCAGAAGGACACCGGCTTCACCCGGCCGATCGACGTCAGCGACCTCCTGAACGACGTGCTCGAGCGGTTCATCCCCGTGAGCTTCCTGCGCCGAGAACCGGTGCAGTACCTGCCGACCACACCGTTGGCGACCATCGTCTACCACAACATCGGAACGGCGTTCTGGCTGGTCGTGATCCTCGCCGCCGTCCCGTTCATGTTCGGTCGCGGCGCGTGGCGACGGTCGAGCGGCGACGCCGGCCGCGTGCGCCGCCTCATCGAACGCGGAGGCGGCGACGCGATCTCGTTCATGGCGACCTGGCCGGGCAACAGCTACTGGTTCGACGCCGCCAACGGGGGAGCGGTGGCGTACCGGGTCGTCGGACGCGTCGCGCTGACGACGGGGGCGCCGTTCGGGGCACCGCAGGAGCAGCACGACGGGATCATCGAGCGCTTCGCCCGGTTCTGCGACGACAGCGGCTGGATCCCGGTCTTCTACAGCCTGGACGCCGAATACCAACCGCTCTTCGACGGCATGGGCTGGTCGACGATGACCGTGGCGGAGGAGACCGTGATCCGGCCGCAGCAGTGGGTCACCACCGGAAAGAAATGGCAGGACGTCCGCAGCTCGATCAACCGCGCCCAGCGCGCGGGCATCCGCTCGGAGTGGACGTCCTTCGCCGCCCTCCCGCTGAGCACCGCCGTGCAGCTGTCCGACATCTCGGAGCAGTGGGTCGCAGAGAAGGACCTGCCCGAGATGGGGTTCACGCTCGGCGGGCTGGACGAGCTGCGTGACCCGGCGGTCCGGCTGATGCTCGCGGTCGACGAGGCGGGTCGCGTGGAGGGCGTGACCTCCTGGCTGCCGAGCTACCGCGACGGCCACGTCGTCGGCTGGACGCTCGACTTCATGCGCCGCCGACCCCGCAGCATCAACGGCGTCATGGAGTTCCTGATCGCCGAGGCCGCGACGCGCATGAAGCAGGACGGCATCGAGTTCATGAGCCTCTCCGCGGCACCGCTGGCGCACACGGCCGGCACGCCCGACGACACGAAGAGCGGCATGGACCGGGTGCTCGGGTACCTCAGCATGTCGCTGGAGCCCGTGTACGGGTTCCGGTCGCTGCTGAAGTTCAAACAGAAGTTCCAGCCGGAGCTGCACCCGCTGATCATGGCCTATCCCGACCCGGTCGCGCTGCCCGCCATCGGCGTCGGTCTCGTGCGCGCCTACCTGCCCGACCTGTCGGTGCGGCAGGCAGCGGCGCTGGCGGTGGGACGCGGGTGAACGCCACGCGTGGTACCGTGGTTTCTGTGTACGGTCTGCTCCTCCTTAGCTGCCGCGACGAGTCCTAGTTCCGGGCCTCCCTCGTCGCGGAGTTCGTCGTTGGCTCTCCACACCACATCGCGAGGAGAAGACAGACCATGAAGAACACTCAGGCGCCGAGCGCCATGCCGATCCACAAGTACCGCCCCTTCCACGAGCAGATCGTCGTCGACCTGCCCGACCGCACCTGGCCGGACAAGCGCATCACGAAGCGCGCCGCGCTGGTGCGCCGTCGACCTGCGCGACGGCAACCAGGCCCTGATCGACCCGATGAGCCCCGAGCGCAAGCGCATGATGTTCGACCTGCTGGTGCGCATGGGCTACAAGGAGATCGAGGTCGGCTTCCCGTCGCGCGAGCCAGACCGACTTCGACTTCGTCCGCAGCCTGATCGAGGAGGACCTGATCCCCGACGACGTCACCATCCAGGTGCTGACGCAGGCGCGCGAGCACCTGATCGAGCGCACCTACGAGTCGCTCGTCGGCGCCAAGCAGGCCATCGTGCACCTCTACAACTCGACCAGCATCCTGCAGCGCGAGGTGGTGTTCCGCACCGACCAGCAGGGCATCATCGACATCGCACTGTCCGGGCGCGCGGCTGTGCAGGCAGTTCGAGTCGCTGGTGCCCGGGCACCGACGGTCTACTACGAGTACTCGCCCGAGAGCTACACCGGCACCGAGCTGGAGTTCGCGGCCGACATCTGCAACCAGGTGCTCGAGGTCTTCGAGCCGACCGCCGGAGCGCAAGGTCATCATCAACCTGCCGGCGACGGTCGAGATGGCGACGCCGAACGTCTACGCCGACTCGATCGAGTGGATGCGCCGCCACCTGAACCACCGCGAGAACGTCATCCTGTCGCTGCACCCGCACAACGACCGCGGCACGGCCGTCGCCGCGGCCGAGCTCGGCTACCTGGCCGGCGCCGACCGCATCGAGGGCTGCCTGTTCGGCAACGGCGAGCGCACCGGCAACGTCGACCTGGTCACGCTGGGCATCAACCTGTTCACGCAGGGCATCGACCCGCAGATCGACTTCAGCGACATCGACCAGATCAAGCGGACCGTCGAGTACTGCAACCAGCTGCCGGTCGCACGAGCGCAGCCCGTGGGGCGGCGACCTGGTCTTCACGGCGTTCAGCGGCTCGCACCAGGACGCCATCAAGAAGGGCTTCGAGGCGATGGCCGCTCGGCGCCGAGCGCGAGGGCGTCACGGTCGACGACCTGGTGTGGGCGGTGCCGTACCTGCCGATCGACCCGAAGGACCTGGGCCGCAGCTACGAGGCGGTCATCCGGGTCAACTCGCAGTCCGGCAAGGGCGGCGTCGCCTACCTGCTGAAGAGCGACCACGCCCTCGACCTGCCGCGCCAGCTGCAGATCGAGTTCTCCGGCGTCGTGCAGGCCAAGACCGACGCCGAGGGCGGCGAGGTGACGAGCGACGCAGATCTGGGCGATCTTCCAGGACGAGTACCTGCCCGCCCCAGACACCCACCCCGACGCCAAGTGGGGCCGGTTCGAGCTGGGCAGCACGCGCACGACCAGCGACGACCGGCGAGCAGTCACCCTCGACGGTCGCCCTGCGCGACGGCGACGACTGTCTCGAAGGCGACGGGCGAGGGCAACGGCCCGATCGCCGCGTTCTTCGACGTCCTCAACGCGCCGCGGCATCGACGTGCACGCTGTACGACTACGTCGAGCACACGCTGTCGGCGAGCGGTCGACGCCCAGGCGGCGGCCTACGTCGAGGTGCGATGTCGACGGTGAGCGCCTGTGGGGCGTCGGCATCGACGGCGACATCGTCGACCGCGTCGCTCAAGGCGGTCGTCTCGGCGGTCAACCGTGCGGTGCGCGCGTCGACCGGCCGCGCCGCGGAGGCCGAGCTGGTCGGGGCCTGACCCCGCTGACAACGGAGGAGAACCCGGCGAATTTCGCCGGGATTTCCTCCGTTCCCTGCCTTTCAGCTGATTACGCTGGCGGATCTCCTCCGTTGTCCGCAGGCCGGTCGTTGATGCGGTAGCGCGGGATCGCGCCCGTGTCGGTGCGCTCGATGGTGTGCTCGTCGCTGGGCCGCCTCCCGAACCCGAACGCCATCCACCGCGGCGTGCGCAACCGGCCCAGCTCGCGCTGCTCCGGCAGACTCCAGCCGAACCGCACGGCCAGCAGCCGGATGATCAGGGTGACGAACACGCACACGAGCGCGGCGATCGGGATGGGTGCGCCGAGGTCGACGAGGAGCACCAGGACGATCGTGCCCGCGCCGGCCGCGACCGCGTAGAGCGAGCCCACGTGCATGAGCGCGATGGGGAGGTTCAGCAGCATGTCGCGCAGGATCGACCCGCCCACGGCCGACACCACGCCGACGAACACCGCAGGCACCTCCGGAAGCCCGAGTGCCAGAGCCTTGGTCGCACCGATGGCGCCGAAAAGCCCTATCGTCAGGGCGTCGAGGAAGGTGATGATCGGGTCCAGTCGGCGGAACAGTCGCACCAGCAGCATCCCGAGGAGGGCGGCGACGACCGTCGCCGGCAGGTACCAGTTGGACTGAAGCGCGATGCGGAGTCACAGTGAGCAGCACATCGCGCAGGAGGCCGCCGCCCACACCGGTCGCCACACCGATGATCGCGACCCCGAGCAGGTCGAGCCGGCGGTCGCGGAACCCGGAGGCGAACATCGCGCCCTGGAGGCTGCCGACGCCGACGGCCACGAGGTCGCCCCAGAGGGGGATCGAGAAGGCAGCGGACGTCACGAGTCACTTCTACCACGAGCGACCGGCCGCGCTGAGCGTGGCGGGGCGGGCATGGCGGGGCGGATCAGGCGCGATACTGGAGGGGTGCCTGTCTACCGTGATGAAGTGGTCGTGCTTCGAACCCACAAGCTGGGCGAGGCCGACCGGATCGTCACGATGCTGAGCAGGCAGCACGGCAAGATCCGCGCCGTCGCCAAGGGCGTGCGCCGCACGGCGTCGAAGTTCGGGTCGCGTCTGGAGCCGTTCATGGTCGCCGACGTGCAGCTGTACGAGGGCCGCTCGCTCGACATCGTCACGCAAGCGGAGACGATCGGGTCGTACGGAGCGCTCATCGCCGACGACTATGCGAGCTACACCGCCGCGAACGCGATGGTCGAGGCGGCCGACCGGCTCACGGAGGCCGAGGCATCGCTGCAGCAGTACCTCCTGCTCGTCGGCGCACTGCGATCGCTCTCGCGCCACGAGCACGGCCCGCAGCTCACCCTCGACTCCTATCTGCTCCGCGCGCTGTCGCTCGCCGGCTGGGCGCCGAGCTTCCTCGACTGCTCGCGCTGCGGCGCCAGCGGCCCGCACGAGCACGTCGTCGTCCAGCTCGGCGGTGTCGTGTGCGACGGCTGCGCGCCGCAGGGCGCACCGCGGATCGACGCCGCGACGATCGCGCTGCTCGGCGCGCTGCTCTCCGGCGACTGGGCGACGGCCGACGCGTCGGAGGACGCCACCCGGCAGAAGGCCAACGGTCTCGTCGCCGCGTACACGCAGTGGCATCTGGAGCGCGGGCTGCGCTCCCTCCAACACGTTCAGCACGACCAGCGCGACCAGAAGGCGAGCGGATGAGCCCCAAGCCCTACACGCACCCGGACGCGGTCGAGTACCGCCCGCTCGACTGGACCGGCATCCACCCGCCGGCGTTCCCGGCCGGAGCCGTGCCGGAGCATGTCGCCATCGTGATGGACGGCAACGGCCGCTGGGCCAACCGCCAGGGCCTCACCCGCATCGAGGGCCACCGGGCAGGGGAGGCCTCGCTGCTCGACGTCGTCGCCGGCGCGATCCAGGTCGGCGTCAAGCACCTGAGCGTGTACGCCTTCTCCACCGAGAACTGGAAGCGTTCGCCCGAGGAAGTCCGTTTCCTGATGGGGTTCAATCGGGAGGTGCTGCACCGTCGGCGCGACCAGCTCAACGAGTGGGGAGTGCGGGTGCGTTGGGCTGGCCGGAGGCCGCGGCTGTGGTCGTCGGTGATCAAGGAGCTGCAGGTGGCAGAACGGATGACGGCGGGCAACGACGTGCTGACGCTGACGATGTGCGTCAACTACGGCGGGCGTAACGAGATCGCCGACGCGGTGCGTTCGATCGCGGAGGAGGTCGCGGCCGGGCGGCTGAAGCCGTCGGCGGTGGGGGAGAAGACCATCCAGCGTCACCTGTACATCCCCGACATGCCCGATGTCGACCTCTTCGTCCGCAGCTCGGGCGAACAGCGGACGAGCAACTTCCTGCTGTGGCAGAGCGCGTATGCCGAAATGGTGTTCCTCGACACTCTGTGGCCTGACTTCTCACGGACCGACCTGTGGAACGCGATCGACGTCTTCGCGCGGCGAAACCGGCGCTTCGGCGGGGCGGTGGACACTCCGGAATAGCTGCAGCGCTGCAGGATGTTGACCTCGTTGTGAGCGAACCCATCAAGATCGACATCTGGTCCGACATCGCGTGCCCGTGGTGCTACATCGGAAAGCGCCGTTTCGAATCGGGAAGCGCCCTCTTCTCCGAAGCGGGCGACGACCGGGCGGTGGAGGTCGAATACCACTCGTTCGAACTGTCGCCGGACACCCCGGTCGACTTCGACGGCACCGAGGTCGACTTCCTCGCGGGCCACAAGGGCATCCCGGCCGAGCAGGTGCACCAGATGCTCGACCGCGTGACCGGGATCGCGGCCTCCGTCGGCCTCGACTACGACTTCGGCACGCTGCAGCACACCAACACGGTCAAGGCGCACGAGCTCCTGCACTTCGCCGAGGCGAACGGCAAGCAGCTCGAGCTGGCCGAGCGCCTGTTTCGGGCGTACTTCGTGGAGGGCGGCCACGTGGGCCGCGTCTCGGACCTCGCCGACCTCGCCGCCGAGGTCGGTCTCGACCATGACGCAGCACGGGCGGCTCTCGAGTCGGGCGAGTACCTCGCCGCAGTGCGCGACGACCAGCGCACGGCCGCGGAATTCGGCATCAACGGCGTCCCCTTCTTCGTGATCGACGGCCGCTACGGCGTCTCGGGCGCCCAGGAGGCCTCCACGTTCGCGCAGGCCCTCGAGCAGGTCTGGACCGAGCGCTCCGCCGCCGCGGAGCCCGCAGCCGCCGGCGCCGAGGCCGGCGCATGAGCGCCGACGCCGCCGCAACACCCGCGGCCGGCGCATCGCCGCGTCTGTCCCTCGCCCTCCTCGGCGACCCGGCCGCCGCCTGCGACGGCGACAGCTGCGCCCTCCCGCCACGATGATCGAGTTGGCAGAACACGCCGTCACGCCGAGTGCGCAGACGGCGTGTTCTGTCAGTTCGTTGCCAACGCCAGCCGTACGCGTCGAATGGCCTCGTGCGCGCCGGCGACCATGTGCGCGCTGTTGATCCGGACGATCCGCCATCCGAGCGACTGGATCCGCCAGTGCCGGTCGACATCGAGACGATACTGGTCGGGATCGGTGCGGTGCTGGTCGCCGTCGTACTCCACGGCGAGGCGGCGGTGCGGGTAGGCGAGGTCGAGATGGTACCCCCGCTCTGGCCCAGCGATAATGTAGTTGACCAGCGGCTCCGGAAGCCCGTCGCGAACGATCGCGAGCCGCAACCGCGACTCCATCGGAGAGTCGGTGCGTGCCCGAACGAGCTCGACAGCTGACCGGAGTGCGCGGATGCCCGGGCGCGCGGTCGCATTCTCCAGCGCATCTCTGAGTTCGGCCGGACTCGTCAGCGGGTTCGAGCGTTGTGACAGAGCGTCACCGATGACGACGAGTTCGTCGATCGTGAGGATTCGACCGAGTTGGCACCAGAGCTCGGCCGGCTCCGGCACCGGAAGCCCGCGCACGAGTGACATGGCCGGCAGCGTCGCGAGCTGATGGCCGCGGACGCCCCGCATCCTCGGAGCACGGGCCGGCCGTGGAACTGCCACGTTGATCAGCGGATCATCTCTGATCCGTGCCGGCACGGGGAGCCCCAGCAACTGCGCGGCCGTCCCATGGCTGAAGAGCCCTCCAGCAGGCAGGAGAAGCCGATACGCGCGGCACTTCTCCACGACCGTGGTGGGTACCTTCTCCGTGGGAACCCGAACTCCTCGGAACGGTGCCGTGAGATCGGAGCGTCGGAGCCGTTCGCCGGAGACGCCCGCCTGCCGGGCAGCACGGGTGCTGAAGGATTCGGAGCGGAGGATGGGCGGAAGGGACTGCGGTTGCATGCCGTCACCCTCGCAGACGGGTCTCCCGAGCGGGCACCTTGTCCACAAGCGCGGAATCTAGATAGCAGAACACGTCGTCTGGGGAGGGGCCGAGGCGACAAGTAGTGCCAACTGGGGCTACTCGGGGTCTGAGATGTCGGCGACGGTGGCGGCGAAGCCGGCCAGGAAGGCGTCGGCGTCGACGAACAGCGAGGAGCCGTGCGCGCCCGCGCCCATCGAGACGGTGCGGCCTGCGACGGTCTCGTCGGCGATCACGGGCCACGCGGTGGTGCTGCCGAACGGCGTGATGGTGCCGCGCTCGTAGCCGGTCGCGGCGAACGCCACCGACGCATCGGGGAGTTGCAGCTTGTTGACATGCAGGAGGGCGCGCAGCTTGGGCCAGGAGATCTTGCGGCCGCCAGGAACGAGCGCGAACACGAAGGTATCGTCGCTGCGCTTGACCACGAGCGTCTTCACGATGTCAGCCGGCTGGATGCCGAGCAGTTCCGCCGCCTCCTCGAGGCTGCGCGCAGCCGGCCGCTCCACGATCCGCACCGGGATGCCGCGAGCGCGGGCATCGTCCTCCACACGTCGGCGTCCGGCGCGAAGTTCCACATCTTCCGGGCTCTCGGCCATGTACCAGCACGCTTTCTGGGAGAATCGACGCAGATGTCTACTACCGCAACCCTAGCCTCCCGCACGGAGACGAGCCCCCGCTTGGCCATCGGCCCGCTGAGGCTCGACGTGCCGGTCGTGCTCGCGCCCATGGCGGGGATCACGAACACCGCGTTCCGCCGGCTCTGCCGCGAGTACGGCGCGGGGCTCTACGTCAGCGAGATGATCACCTCGCGCGCGCTCGTCGAGCGCACGCCAGGAGTCGCTGCGGCTCATCACGCACCACGAGTCGGAGACTCCGCGCAGCATCCAGCTCTACGGCGTCGACCCGAAGACGGTCGCGCGAAGCGGTCACGATGCTCGTCGCGGAGGACCGCGCCGACCACATCGACCTCAACTTCGGCTGCCCGGTGCCCAAGGTGACCCGCAAGGGCGGCGGAGCGGCGCTGCCGTGGAAGCTGGACCTGTTCCGCGAGATCGTCGAGGGCGCCGTCGCGGCGGCCGGCGACATCCCGCTCACCGTCAAGATGCGCAAGGGCATCGACGGCGACCACCTCACGTACCTCGAGGCCGGCAGGCGCGCGGAGGGCGCCGGCGTCGCGTCGATCGCGCTGCACGCCCGCACCGCCGCCGAGTTCTACTCCGGCCACGCCGACTGGTCGGCGATCGCGAAGCTCAAGGAGACGATCACCGAGCGCTCCCGGTGCTCGGCAACGGCGACATCTGGTCGGCGGACGACGCGCTCCGCATGGTCGACGAGACCGGCTGCGACGGCGTCGTGGTCGGCCGCGGCTGCCTCGGCCGCCCGTGGCTGTTCGGCGACCTGGCCGCCGCGTTCCGGCCCGCGCCGGAGAGCTCACGCCAGAGGAGGCCGCGCGGGCTCAGGCGCACCCGACGCTCGGCCAGGTGGCGGCGACCTTCCGCCGTCACGCGGAGCTGCTGGTCGAGTTCTTCGGCGAGCGAGGAGCGCGGCTGCCGCGACATCCGCAAGCACGTCGCCTGGTACTTCAAGGGCTACGCGGTCGGCGGCGACCTCCGCGCGAGCCTGGCGACCGTCGACACGCTCGCCCACCTCGACGACCTGCTCGCCACGCTCGACTGGAGCCAGCCGTACCCGGGCGAGGCCGCCGAGGGTCAGCGCGGTCGCGCCGGCACGCCCAAGCGGCCGGCGCTGCCCGACGGCTGGCTCGACAGCCGGGAGCTCGCGGGCAGCGCGCGAGCGGAGGTCGCCGAGGCGGAGGTGCACAACAGTGGCGGATAGCGCAGCGCGGGCCACGGTGGCGTCGAGCGGGGCCGGCAACGCCCCGGCCGACGGCTCGGTCCCGGCCGACAGCTATGGCGAACGGGACCGCGAGCGCTGGCTTCCCGAGCACCACTCCAGCCGCCGTAGCGACTTCGCGCGCGATCGCGCGCGGTTGCTGCACTCCAGCGCGCTGCGCCGGCTGGCGGCCAAGACCCAGGTGCTCAGCCCGACCGCCGGGCTCGACTTCGCCCGCAACCGGCTGACCCACTCTCTCGAGGTCGCCCAGGTCGGCCGCGAGCTCGCCACGAGCCTCGGTCTCGACCCCGACATCGTCGACACGGCGTGCCTCGCGCACGACATCGGCCACCCGCCGTTCGGTCACAACGGCGAGCGCGCGCTCAACGACTGGGCGGAGGACATCGGCGGCTTCGAGGGCAACGCGCAGACGCTCCGCCTGCTGACCCGGCTCGAGCCCAAGGTCTTCGGGCGCGACGGTCGCCCCTACGGCCTCAACCTGACCCGCGCGAGCCTCGACGCCAGCTGCAAGTACCCGTGGCCGGAGACGAACGCGATCGCCGATCCCAGCGGGCGCGCCAAGTTCGGCTTCTACGCCGACGACGACGCCGTCTTCGAGTGGCTGCGCGACGGTGCGCCCGCAGCGGACACGCTGCATCGAGGCCCAGGTGATGGATCTCTCCGACGACATCGCCTACTCGGTGCACGACTTCGAGGACGCCGTCGTCAACGGCTACATCGACGTCGCCGCCCTGAGCAGTCGCGTCGACCACGACGACCTCGTCCGCTCGATGTACGAGTGGGTGGGCGGTGAGTTCAGCCACGACGAGCTCATCGCGGCGTTCGACCGGCTGGACAGCCTCGACATCTGGCTGGAGGGGTGGAACGGCAGCAGGCGAGCGCAAGCGCACCTCAAGAACCTCACCAGCCAGCTCATCGGTCGGTTCGCCCACGCCGCGGTGCACGAGACGAAGCTGACGGCGGGCAGAGTCGAGCTGCGCCGGTTCGGCGCCGATGTCGTGGTGCCCGACGCGATCCGCGCCGAGATCGCCGTGCTGAAGGGGATCGTCGCGACATTCGTGATGTCGCGTAACACTCGCCAGCCCATCTACGCGCAGCAGCGTCAGATCCTGACCAGGCTCGCCGACATCCTGCTCGCGCGTGGGCCGGAGGGGTTGGACCCGGGGTTCCAGGAGGACTGGCACCAGGCCGCAGGCGACCGCGAGCGCAAGCGGGTGGTGGTCGACCAGGTCGCGAGCCTGACCGACCAGTCGGCGCTGAGCTGGTACGAAAGACTCATGCAGCACTGAATCCGGCGCGCCGCACGCGGGCTTGAATCGGCGGCCCGGGTGCAGAATGCTTGAGGCACGGCATCGGAGGGAAACGAATGACCAGCGCACAGCCACCGTCGAACGGCGACAGGCCCGCACCGGGCCAGGAGGCCGCTCCCCAGGCCGCCGCGACCCATGCCGCTTCGGAGGCCGCAGGATCCCCAGCGACGCCGACGGGTCCGCCCCCGGCCCCCAAGCGCACGACTACTCGCCGCACACCTGCGGCGAAGAAGCCCGAGGACGCGGAGACCCCTGTCAAACGCACTCCGTCGACCCGCAAGCGCTCCACCGCCACACCGCCGATCTCGCCGAACGGCGAGGCGCCCGAGATCCTCGACGCCATGCTCGGCAAGTCGAAGCGGACGCCGGCCGCCGCTCCGGATACGTCGTTGCCGCCGACGGAGTCCGTCGGGCGTGCACCGGAGCCTGTCGAGAGCACTTCAGAGCCTGTCGAGAGCACTTCAGAGCCCATAGAGAGCACTGCAGAGCCCAGCGAGAGCGCCGCAGAGCACATCGAGAACGCGCCGGAGCCGCCCGAGACCGCGACCGCCGTTCTTCCCTTAGCGTCCGATTTCTACGGGGAGTCGGCAGCCGAGACGGAAGTGCTCACGACCGCCGTCACCGAGCAGCACACGGAAGAGGAAGTCGCCGGTCCTGCACAGGAGGTGCCGCTCCTGGCCGCGGCTGAGGAGACTCCTGTCCAGACTCCGCCGACCGACGACACTCCGCCCACCGACGACGGGGCGCCCACCGACGGCGCCGCTCCCGAAGACGGCGCTGCCGCGCAGGCGGGCGCTGCCGACGGCACCCGGCACGCGCGCAGCATGAACGAGCTCGCCGACCGGTTGGACGACTCGCGCTTCTTCTCGTCGCTGTTCGACTTCACGTTCACGAGCTACGTGACCCGCAAGCTCGCCGGCCCCGTGTACGTCGTCGGCCTGGTGCTGATCGGGTTGGGCATCGTCGTCGGCTTCGCCAACAGCCTCGGCATCGCGATCGCCGCCGACTCCCCTGGAGGCGCGTTCGTGTTTCTGCTGGGCGTCCTGGTGACCCTCGTGGGCGCCATCCTGGCCGTGCTGCTGCTGCGCGTCACGATCGAGGTCTTCTGCGCGATCATCGAGATCGCGCAGAACACGCGGCGCAGGAGGCCCCCTCGCGACTGAAGGTCGGCCCCGATCACTAGGATCAGGATCATGGCCGGCCGGATACGACAGAGTGACATCGACGAGGTCAAGGCCCGCACCAACATCGCCGACATCATCGGCGACTACGTCAGCCTGAAGCCGGGCGGTGTCGGGTCGCTCAAGGGGCTCTGCCCGTTCCACGACGAGAAGAGCCCGAGCTTCAACGTGCGCCCGGGTGTCGGCCGCTACCACTGCTTCGGCTGCGGCGAGGGCGGCGACGTCTACGCATTCCTCGTGAAGCTCGACCACGTCTCCTTCACCGAGGCCGTCGAGCGGCTCGCCGGCCGCATCGGCTATCAGCTGCACTACGAGGAGGGCGGGGGAGGCCCGAGCGAGTCGAGCGGCAACCGCGCCCGCATCCTCGCCGCCAACAACGCCGCAGAGGAGTTCTTCCGGGAGCGTCTCGCGGCGCCCGACGCCGATCCCGGCCGACGTTTCCTCGGGGAGCGGGGCTTCGACGCCGCGGCGGCCGCCCACTTCGGCGTGGGCTTCGCACCGAAGAGCTGGGACGAGCTCACTAAGCACCTGCGCGCCAAAGGCTTCACTCCGGACGAGCTGCTCGCCGCCGGGCTCGTCTCGCAGCGCGATCGCGGTGTGTACGACCGGTTCCGCGGACGCCTGGTCTGGCCGATCCGCGACGTGACGGGCCAGACCATCGGTTTCGGCGCGCGTCGACTTCTCGACGACGACAACGGTCCGAAATACCTCAACACCCCCGAGACAGCCGTCTACAAGAAGACCCAGGTGCTGTACGGTCTCGATCTCGCAAAACGCGACATCTCGCGGCGCGACGAAGTGGTCGTGGTGGAGGGCTACACGGACGTGATGGCGTGCCATCTCGCCGGGATCACGACCGCCGTCGCGACCTGCGGAACGGCGTTCGGGGTCGATCACATCAAGGTGATCCGACGGGTGATGGGCGACGACAGCAGCACCGGCTCCGTCATTTTCACCTTCGATCCGGACTCTGCCGGCCAAAAGGCCGCCGCGCGGGCCTTCGGGGAGGAGCAGCGCTTCTCGCGCCCAGACCTACGTCGCGGTCGGCCCCGACGGTCTCGACCCGTGCGATCTGCGGCTGGCCGGAGGCGATGACGCCGTCCGCCGGATGATCGACAACCGCAAGCCGATGTTCGAGTTCATGATCCGGCAGGTGGTGGAGCGCATTCGACCTCGACTCGGTCGAGGGCCGCATCGTCCGCTGTTGCGCGCCGGCGCGCCGATCGTGGCGACGATCCGCGACCCGGCCTCGCAGAACGGGTACACGCGCGAGCTCGCACGGCTCTCCGGTGCCGACCTCGACGACGCACTGCGCGCCGTCCGCTCGGCCCAGCGAAGCAGTCGGGCCGAGTCTCGCAGCACTCGCAGCGAGTCCGGAACTCGGGCAGGCGGCAGGTCCACCCCGTCATCGCAGCAGTCTCACCAACAGTCTCCGTCGTCCGATCCGTACGCCGAGCAGGGCCTGTCCGCGGGGGCGCCCGCACCGATCCGGGAGGCCGACCCGACCGATCCGACCCAGCGCACGGAGCGCGAGAGCCTGATGGTCCTCCTCCAGCTGCCGGCGGAGGTCGGTGCCGACCGGGCGGCGCGTGCTGTGCAGGTGGCGTTCGCCAATCCGACGCACGCGGTCGTACGCGACGCGATCGCCAGCCAGCTGCCCTCGATCGCCGACCCCGGCTGGGTGGACCGCATCCTCGCCGAGGTGCCGCAGGCCTACGAGCCGACCGTGAACGCGCTTGCGGTGGGCGCCCTGCCCCAGGCCGGCACCGATGTCGGGCGGTACGCCCGCTCGATCGTGGACGGGCTGATCGACCGCGACCTCCTGCGCGAGAAGGCCGAGTTGACGTCCCGACTGGCGCGCACGGACCCGCAGAACGCCGAACTGCGGCGGTCGCTGCAGGTAGCGTTGTCGTCGATCGACCAGGAGCGGATGCGCCTGCGCGGAGAGTAGGGCAGCACAGGATACGGTAAGTGGATACCGCGACAACGGAATCCGTGCCACCGTGCGCGAATGCGCGCGATATTGTTGCGTCGATGTAAAGATTGCGCCGCGATCCGCGGCGCGATGCGCACGCGACGCGGCATTCGTGCTAGAACCGTGTCTACGCGATTCGGCGACGAGGCGCTCGCGTGCGCTCGGCCGTCTCAGTGACCCCACCAAGGAAGAGGTAATCGGATATGAGATCCGTTCACATCGGCGGACGGCGCCTGCTCGCCGTCTCAGCGGCCTTCGCGGCCGCGGCGCTGGTGCTCGCGGGCTGCTCGGGGAGCAACAACAGCTCCGGCGGCTCCAGCGGCGGCACGTTGACCATCGGCACGACGGACAAGATCACGTCGATCGACCCGGCCGGGTCGTACGACAACGGCTCGTTCGCCGTGATGAACCAGGTGTACCCGTTCCTGATGAACTCGCCCTACGGCAGCCCGGACGTCAAGCCGGACATCGCCGAGAGCGCCACGTTCACGTCGCCGACCGAGTACACCGTCAAGCTGAAGCCGAACCTGAAGTTCGCGAACGGTCACTCGCTGACCTCCGCGGACGTCAAGTTCACCTTCGACCGTCAGCTGAAGATCAACGACCCGAACGGCCCCGCCTCGCTGCTGGGCAACCTCGACAGCGTGAGCACCCCGGACAAGACGACTGTCGTCTTCAAGCTGAAGGTGCCGAACGACCAGACCTTCGCGCAGGTGCTCTCGAGCCCAGCCGGCCCGATCGTCGACGACCAGGTCTTCTCGGCCGACAAGGTCACCGCCGACAACACAATCGTCAAGGGTCACGCGTTCGCCGGTCAGTACGACATCACGAGCTACGACTTCAACAACCTCATCGCGTACAAGGCGAACCCGAACTACGACGGCCTGCTGGGCAAGCCGGCAACCGACAAGGTGAACGTCAAGTACTACGCGGAGTCGTCGAACCTCAAGCTCGACATCCAGAAGGGCGCCATCGACGTGGCGTTCCGCAGCCTGTCGGCGACCGACGTCGAGAGCCTCGGCACGAACAAGAACGTCAAGGTCGTCAAGGGACCGGGTGGTGAGCTCCGCTACATCGTGTGCAACTTCAACACCCAGCCGTACGGCGCCACCACTCCGGAGGCCGACGCCAAGAAGGCCCTCGCCGTGCGCCAGGCCGCTGCCGACCTCGTCGACCGCGCCACCATCGCAAAACAGGTCTACAAGGACACCTACACGCCGGCCTACTCCTACGTCCCGCAGGGCCTGACCGGCGCCACCACGGTGCTCAAGGACCTCTACGGCGACGGCAACGGAGGCCCGAGCCTCGACAAGGCGAAGGCCGTCCTCCAGGCCGCGGGCGTGACCACGCCGATCGCACTGAACCTGCAGTACAACCCGGACCACTACGGCCCGTCCTCCGGTGACGAGTACGCGCTCGTCAAGGAGCAGCTCGAGAACGGCGGCCTGTTCAAGGTCAACCTGCAGTCGACCGAGTGGGTGCAGTACTCCAAGGACCGCGTCGAAGGACGTCTACCCGGCCTACCAGCTGGGCTGGTTCCCGGACTACTCCGACGCGGACAACTACCTGACGCCGTTCTTCACGCAAGGACAACTTCCTGGCGAACCACTACGACAACCCCGAGGTCCAGCAGCTGATCACCCAGCAGCTGGGTACGACCGATCCGACCGAGCGCACCAAGCTCATCGAGGAGATCCAGGCGAAGGTGGCCACGGACCTGTCCACTCTGCCGCTGCTGCAGGGCTCGCAGGTCGCCGTTGTGGGCAAGAACGTCTCGGGCGCCGACAAGACGCTCGACCCGTCGTTCAAGTTCCGCTACGCGGCTCTCTCGAAGAGCTAGGCCGCACCTCACGGCCGAACGGGGGCGGCTCGCATCTGCGGGCCGCCCCCACCAACGAACCACCCACGATTGGCTTTCATGACAGCGACGGTCAGCGGCCAGGCGGCGCCCACGGCGCCCGGCCCCGAACGAACCAAGGCGCGTCGACGCTCGGGCGGCGGCCTCGGCCGCTACATCCTCATCCGCGCCCTGCTGATCATCCCGACGATCTTCATCCTCGTCACCGTCGTGTTCTTCCTGATGCGGTCCACCGGCGACCCGATCACGGCGGCGCTCGGCGGCCGGCTGCCTCCCGCGCAGCTCGCAGCAGCGCATCCACGAGGCCGGGTACGACCGGCCGCTGCTCGTGCAGTACTTCGAGTACCTCGGGCAGATCCTCCGGGGCGACTTCGGCACGACGATCACCGACAACCGGCCGGTCACGCAGGTGCTGCTCACCTACGGCGCGGCGACCCTCGAGCTGGCGTTCTACGCGCTGATCGTCGCGTTCATCGTCGGCATCCCGCTCGGTCTGCTCGCCGCGTACTTCCGCGACCGGTGGCGGCGACGCCGTCGCTGCGCGTCTTCGCGATCCTCTGCTACGCCACGCCGGTGTTCTTCGTCGGCATGCTGCTCAAGCTTGTCTTCTCGGTCTGGCTGGACGTGCTCCCCGTCGCGGGCCGTGCCTCCACCAGCTCGGAGATCGAGATGCAGACGCTCGCCCAACAAGACGGGCATCTACCTGATCGACGCGTTCCAGACCGGCGATCCCGCCGTCGTGGGCGATGTGCTGCTGCACGCGGTACTGCCGGCCGTGACCCTCGGCCTGCTGACCGCCGGCATCTTCCTGCGACTGGTGCGCACGAATGTGATCGGCACGCTCTCCACCGACTACGTCGACGCCGCCCGTTCGCGCGGCGTCAGCGAGAGCCGGCTCGTGCGCAAGCACGCGTACCGCCCGGCGCTGATCCCGATCGTCACCGTCATGGGCCTGCAGATCGCCCTGCTGCTCGGTGGCGCGGTGCTCACCGAGACGACGTTCGAGTGGAAGGGCCTCGGCTTCCAGCTGTCGCATTACCTGCAGGCGCGCGACTTCGTCGCCGTGCAGGGCATGGTCGTCCTGCTCGCCGTCATCGTCGCGGTAACGAACTTCATCGTCGACGTCATCGCGGCGCTCATCGACCCGAGGGTGAGGTACTGACGATGCGCCTCGGGCAACCGCGCTCGATCTGCGCAGCAGCGCTCCCCGTCGTGCATCAGCTGCGGCAGTCCGTCGGACTGCAGCGCGGGATGCTCGTCGTGGGACTCGTGCTGACCGCCATCTTCATCCTGACGGCGATCTTCGCGCCGCTGATCGCACCGTACGGCTTCGCGCAGTTGAAGGACGCGCAGGGCCAGTTCGGCTCGCAGCAGCCGCCGAGCCCCGCGCACATCTGGGGCACGACCGTCGGCGGCTACGACGTGCTTCTCGCGCGTGATCTGGGGGGCGCAGACCGCGATCCTGGTGATCGTCGTCGCCGTGATCCTGTCGATCTTCGTCGGCGTCGTGCTCGGACTGATCTCCGGGTACTTCGGCGGCTGGGTCGACCGGGTGCTCGTCGTGATCGCCGACGCGATCTACGCGTTCCCGTCGCTGCTGCTCGCGATCGTCATGGCGATCGTGATCTCGCGGCGGACAGTCCAGCCTCTGGGGCGGCATCCTGGCGGCGGCGATCTCGATCACCGTCGTCTACATCCCGCAGTACTTCCGGGTCATCCGCGCCGAGGTCGTCCGGATCAAGGCGGAGGCCGTTCGTCGAGTCGGCCAAGGTCGATCGGTGCGAGCAATGGGCGGATCATGTTCCGCCACGTGCTGCGCAACTCGACCCGCACGCTGCCGCTGATCTTCACGCTGAACTCGTCGGAGGCCATCCTGACGCTCGCCGCGCTGGGCTTCCTCGGCTTCGGCATCGAGCCGACCGCAGCCGCGGAGTGGGGCTACGACCTCAACAAGGCCCTGTCGGACGTGACCAGCGGCATCTGGTGGACCGCCATCTTCCCCGGTCTCGCGATCGTGCTGGTGGTGCTCGGCATCACGCTGGTCGGCGAGAGCCTCAACGACCTGGCCGACCCGCGCCTGCGCGGCCGTCGCCGCGCCGCCGAGGCGTCGGGCCTGGTCGCCGAGACCTCGGTCGTCCCCGGAGGCCCCCTCGAGGCGGGCCCTGGCGGCATCGACGGTCTCGAAGGCGGAGAATCGTTCGACGAGCACGGAATCGAGGTCAAGCCATGAGCGATGTCGTCACCATCGACAACTTGTCGGTGACGTTCGCCACCGACGCCGGCGCCGTGAAGGCCGTCGACGATGTGAGCCTGCGGGTGGCCCCAGGCGAGGTGCTCGCTATCGTCGGCGAGTCCGGTTCGGGCAAGACCGTCACCGCGAAGACGATCCTCGGCCTCCTGCCCGAGACCGCGACGGCGTCCGGCGCCGTGGTGCTGCGCAGCAGGGACGGCAGCACGGAGTCGGACATCGTGACCCTGAGCAAGCGCGAGCTGCGGGAGGTCCGCGGCACCGACGTGGCCATGGTCTTCCAGGAGCCGTCCACCGCGCTGAACCCGGTGTATCACGGTCGGCTGGCAGATCGCGGAGGGCCTACGCGCCCACGAGAAGCTCTCCAAGAAGCAGGCGCAGGAGAAGGCCATCGACATCCTGCGCCGGGTCGGCATCCCGGAACCGGAGAAGCGGGTCGACTACTACCCGCACCAGTTCTCGGGCGGCCAGAAGCAGCGCATCGTCATCGCGATGGCGCTGGTGCTGAACCCCGGCCTGATCGTCGCGGACGAGCCGACGACCGCGCTCGACGTGACGGTGCAGGCCGAGATCCTCGACCTGCTGCGCCGGTGCCGCGACGAGTTCGGCGCCGCGATCGTGCTGATCACCCACAACATGGGCGTGGTCGCCGACCTCGCCGATCGTGTGGCGGTCATGTACCAGGGCAAGGTCGTCGAGGAGGCCGACGCGCGCACGCTGTTCGCTGCGCCGCAGGCCGAATACACACGCAAGCTGCTGGCATCCGTCCCGCGGATCGGGCAGGGCCTGCACGGCGACCCAGGACCGTGCGATCGCGCGGGCCGAGCGTCCGCAGGAGGCGCCCGTCGTCTCGGCGCGCGACCTGCGGATCCAGTACCCTGGTCGCCTCGGCCGTCCCGGCTTCGTCGCGGTCGACGGCGTGAGCTTCGACATCCGCCCGGGCGAGGTGCTCGGCCTGGTCGGCGAGTCCGGTTCGGGCAAGACCACGATCGGTCGGGCGATCGCAGGCCTCGGCAAGGTGACGGACGGGTCGCTCGAAGGTGCTCGGGCATCGAGATGAACGGCGTCCGCGAGCGGCAGTTCCGCAAGGTGCGCAGCGACCTCGGATTCGTGTTCCAGGACCCGGCGTCGAGCTTCAATCCGTTGCTGACCATCGCCGAGTGCGTCGCCGAGCCACTGGTCGTGCACGGCAAGGCGTCGTCGCCCGCGGCGGCCCGCGGACGCGTCGACGAGCTGCTGGAGGCCGTGCAGCTGCCGCGCAGCTACGGCGACCGGTTCCCGCACGAGCTGTCCGGCGGCCAGCGTCAGCGGGCGAGCCTCGCCCGCGCGCTCGCGCTCGAGCCGACGCTGCTGATCGCCGACGAGCCGACCTCCGCGCTGGACGTGTCGGTGCAGGCCCGCGTGCTCGAGCTGTTCGCGGAGCTGCAGCGGGAGTTCGGCTTCGCCGCGCTGTTCATCAGCCACGACCTCGCCGTCGTCGACCTGCTCGCGGACCGGATCGCGGTGCTCCACCGCGGACGGCTCGTGGAGGAGGGGACGGGAGCCGAGGTGCTCGGCGAATCCGAAGGAGACGTACACGCAGCGGCTGCTCGCGTCCCTCCCCGTGCCGGATCCGGTCGAACAGGCCGACCGGCGGGAGGCGCTGCGCGCGTTGCACGAGCAGACCGCATAGGCTCGAATATGTGAGTCCCGAACCCGCGATCCTCGTCAGCGACTTGTCCGTCGAATATCCCGCGCGCGGGGCGAGCCCGTCGTGCGTCGCGCTCCGCGGGGTGAGTTTCCGGCTGGAGGCCGGTCAGTCGATCGGTGTGCTGGGCGAGACGGGTTCGGGCAAGAGCACGTTGGCGTCGGTGCTCGCCGGGCGGGGGCTTCCCCTCCGTTCCGGCGAGCCGGGGCCGCGGATCAGCGGAGGGGACGCGACCGTCCTGGGCCGTTCGCTGCGGCACGCGCGCAAGCGCGATCTGGCCGAGGTGACCTTCCACGTCGGCTACCTGCCGCAGGAGGCCGCCGCCACGCTGGAGCCCACGCTGTCGGTGCAGGACAACGTCTCGCTGCCGATCTTCGAGCGGGACCACCACTACAGCCGTCGGGCGGCGGGGGAGCGGGTGGCGCAGATGCTCGACACGGTCCACCTGCCCCTGAGCGTGCTCAGCAAGTACCCCTACGAGCTGAGCGCGGGGCAACGGCAGCGCGTCGCGCTGGCGAAGGCGCTGGTGCTCGGGCCGGAGGTGCTGGTTGTCGACGAGCCGACCGCGGGCATTGACGCCACGGTGCGCGACGCCGTCATCGACCTCCTGGCCCAGCTGCGCGCGCACGCGGGTTTCACCGCGGTGATCGTGAGCCACGACCTCGCTGTGCTGCGTCGCGCGACGGACCTCTCGATCGTGCTGCAGGGTGGACGCCCCGTCGGCTTCGGGCCGATCGAGGAGGTGCTCGCCGATCCGTCCCATCCGTTCGTCCGCGGTCTGGCGGACGCGCTCAAGCCTCCGCAGCGCCGCACGGAGCGCCGCCCGCAGCGCGCGAGCTGACCCCACCCGTCTCCGATCGACCGTACTCATCGCACTCAGGAGGACCGACATGGCCGACCGCATCCCTCAGCATCGAGCGGTGCTCGCTCCCGGCGGCACTCCGCTCGCTCCGGAGAACCGACCGGAGCCCGGCCCCGTCGCCGTGCTGCCGACCGCGGAGCCGTCGTTCGTCGCGGCGGTGGAGGCGGCGGGCGGAACCGTCGCGCCGCTCTCTGATCGCACGCGCGGGGTGGTGTGGCTCTCCAACAAGGATGCAGCGGCCTTCCCGCCGATCCTGGAGGCGCATCCCGGCATCGGCTGGGTGCAGCTGCCTTTCGCCGGCGTCGACGCGTTCTCCGGCATCATCGCATCGGAGGCGCGCCCCGGGCTGGTGTGGACGAGCGCCAAGGGTGCGTACGCCCAGCCGGTCGCCGAGCACGCTCTCATGCTGACGCTCGCTCTGATGCGGGTGATCCCGAAACGTGTGCGTGCGAGATCCTGGTCGACCGTCGAGGAGGGCCGCTCCCTCTACGGGCGGGAGGTCGTGATCGTCGGCGCGGGAGGGATCGCGCTCGAGCTCATGGTGCTGCTTGCGCCGTTCGGCGTGCGGGTGACAATCGTCAGGCGCTCCTCCGATCCGGTCGAGGGCGCCGAACGCACGGTCACGACCGACCAGCTGCTGGACGTCCTTCCCGGGGCCGACGTGGTCGTGATCGCTGCGGCCCTGACCGGAGGCACGCGTCACCTGTTCTCGGATGTCGAGTTCGCCGCGATGAAGTCGACCGCCTACCTGGTGAATATCGCCCGCGGCGGCCTCGTCGACACAGACGCCCTGCTGCGCGCGCTGCGCAGCGGAGCGATCGCGGGCGCAGGCATCGACGTCACCGATCCGGAGCCCCTGCCGGACGGGCATCCGCTCTGGGACGAGGAGGCCTGCCTGATCACGCCGCATCAGGCGGACACGTCCGAAATGGTCGCGCCGTTGCTCGCCGAACGCATAGGCGCGAACGTCCGCGCGTTCCTCGGCGCGGGCGATTTCGTCGGCCGGGTCGACCCGGCGGTGGGCTACTGAGGGCGACGCGCGCGGGATGCCGAGCCGATTTCTCTCGGTCGTCGAAGTCTTGCTAGAGTAGCTTCGCTGATAAAGCATTCCTCGATAGCTCAATTGGCAGAGCAGCCGGCTGTTAACCGGCAGGTTCTTGGTTCGAGTCCAAGTCGGGGAGCACCTGAGGCCCGGGCGCGAAAGCGTCCGGGCCTTTCTGCTGCCCAGGAGTCTGGCCTTCTGCTGCCCAGGCGTCTGGCGTGTCTGTTGCCTCGGGCGCCTGTCGTGCGGGCGCGCCTCCGACGGTCGCCGCGCGGGACTCGCGGAGGCGAGCGCGACGATCGTGGTGACGCCGACGGATCGCCGCGCACCACCACCGGGTCGTGCGCGTGACCCGGATGAGCGCGAACATCGGGGGCACGGGGGCAGCCATCGTATGCGGCGCGCGGAATACATCTCCCGTTCACCCGAAGCTGAGTATCATTCGGCCATGAGTAACAGGGAGCCGGAGGACCGCGAGCCTGGTGAGCCCGACGGGCCGGTCGAGGACTACGAGAACGACGACGACGAGCTGCGCGAATCGCTCGAGCGTGAAGCCGGGCTGACCAGCTTCGGCGGTCCGGCGTTCGGACCGCTGTTCCGGAGGCCGGACGGCGACGACGGCGAGATATTCGACGCGCAGCACAATCCGTGAGGCCTGCGCTGCCGCGTTAGCGATTCCGGGGGCACGGTGTCTCTTCCGGTAGCACGCTCTGCGAACGACAGGGCGGTCGACTACCGGAGGTCGCGATGCCGTCTGTCGAAGTGGGATCAGAGATCGATCTGCTCCTGGAGCTGGTCGAACTGGACGAGTTCCAATGCTGCGATGCGAATCATCCCCGTGGCATCTCCTTTCATGATCCGTCGGCCCCGGCCGAGTTCCTGATCGTCAGCCCCTGCTGCGGCGATCGGGGCCTGCTCTGCCGAGCTCGGGCCACGTATCTGCGGAATGTCGCGGCCACGATCCATTGCATGAGGTGCGATCGGCGCTGGCCTCCCGAGCGGTACCGGTTCATCCCGCTCCCGGGGGCCGGGCCGCTGTGAGCGCGGCCGCTGCGAACCCGGCCGCCGCGAGGCCTGCGGCCCTCCGGCGTGTCGACTACTCGGGCATGACCTCCCGACGGTGGTTGTGGCCCGCCTTCGACCTGGGCGTCGCCATGCTCGACGCGACCGCTCGGCTCGTGCGCTGGCACCTGGCCAAGCAGGAGGCGCGCGCCGGCCACCACGCCGGTCACACCGTCTGCCGTCGCGGCCGTGCGGTCGTCCTCGATCGGGGGGTGACCTCTCACCCGTGAACGGGCCGAGGGCGGGCTGCGTACTCCCCGGGGAGTAGCCGACAGACTCCCGCGGGGGCACGGCACGAGCGCGGTGCGCTGATTAGCATGAAGGAATGCCCTGGACCCCGCCCGCCGACTCCCACCCGCACGGGCCGGGCGGTGGCCAGAGTGCCGGCTGGGGTCCCGGCTGGGGCGGGCGTCGCCGGCCGACCGGGGCGATCTGGTTCCCGGTGGTGCTCTCGGTGCTGGTGCAACTGCCCGGCGTCTTCATCGCGGCGCATTTCGCCGCCGGCGACCCCTGGACTCTCGTCGCGGTGCTCATCGCCGTGTCCTCGTCGTTCCTGCTCCTCGCCGGGCGCACCCACCCCGGAGCCGTGGTCGTCGCCGTGGCGGCGCTCTGCATCCCGGCGATCGCGCTGACGACCGGCCCGCCGCTCGCGGCCGTTCCGCTCGCGTTCGCCGTCGTCGGTGCGGTGGTTCGCTCGGCGCGCGCCTGGGCGTGGTGGACCGTGGCGGGCATCGCCGTCGTCGGGCCGCTCGGAGCCTATCTGCTGGTCGGCCGCCCGGAGGCGGTCATCCGGCCGCTCATCATCGCGCTCGTCCTGACGTTGCTCGTCGGGGTGGGCGAGGCCATCCGGGGCCGCCGCGAGCGCTACCGCGAGGTGTCGCGGCAGGTCGCGGCGCGGCGTGAGGCGGCGGCTGAAGCCGAGCGCCTCCGCATCGCACGCGAGTTGCACGACGTGCTCGCCCACTCGCTGTCGCAGATCAGCGTGCAGGCCGGTGTCGGCCTCCACCTGTTCGACAGCCGCCCGCAGAAGGCGCGCGAGAGCCTGGAGGCCATCAAGTCGGTGAGCAGCCAGGCGCTCGAGGAGGTGCGCGGTGTGCTCGGCTTCTTGCGCACCGAGGGCTACCCCGCCGCCCGCGCTCCGGAGCCCGACCTGGGGCGCGTCCCCGTGCTGGTCGACACCTATCGGCGAGCGGGTCTCGATGTGCGGTACGACGACCTCCTCACCTCGGTGCCATCGGCCGCGACCCAGCTCGCGCTCTATCGGATCGTCCAGGAGTCGCTCACCAACATCGGCCGGCACGCCCAGGCCACGACGGTCTCGATCGCGCTGCGGGAGGTCGGCGAGGACTACGTGCTCACGGTCACCGACGACGGCCGCGGGATTCCGGGCGCCGACAGCGCGCGCACACCGGTCGACGGAGGCAAGGGGATGGTCGGGATGCGCGAGCGCGCCGAACTGCTCGGCGGACGGTTCTCCACGCACGAAACCGAGGGTGGCGGGCTCACGGTGGAGGCGCGGATCCCGCACCCGCGGACGGAGGGCGCATGATCCGCGTGCTGCTGGCCGACGACCAGCACCTGGTCCGAGCAGGTTTCCGCGCGCTGTTGGAGGCCGAGGACGACCTGGAGGTCGTCGGGGAGGCCGCCACCGGCCGGGAAGCGGTGGAGCTCGCCCGGCGCACCCGGCCGGATGTCGTGCTGATGGACATCCGGATGCCGGACGGCGACGGCCTGTGGGCCACCGGCGAGCTCGCGTCCGACCCGGAGCTGTCGGGAACGCGCATCGTGATGGTGACGACGTTCGAGCTCGACGAGTACGTCGCCCAGGCGATCGTGTCCGGCGCGAGCGGATTCCTGGTCAAGGACACCGAGCCTGTCGAACTGTTGCGCGCGGTGCGCGTCGTCGCTGCCGGAGACGCGCTGCTCTCGCCGGGCGCCACCCGGCGGCTCATCGAGCGGGTCGCGGGTGGCCTCCGGCCCGCACCCGACCCGGAGGCGCTGCGCGACCTCACCGACCGCGAGCGCGAGGTGCTGGCTCTCGTCGGGCACGGCCTCACCAACGCCGAGATCGGCGAGCGGCTGTTCCTCAGCCCGCTGACCGCGAAGACGCATGTCTCCCGGATCATGACGAAGCTGGCGGCGCGGGACCGCGTTCACCTCGTGGTGGTGGCCTACGAGACCGGGCTGGTGCAGCCCGGTCGTCAGTGACGGAGCTGCCGCCGCCTTCCCCGGCGCCCTCTGCTCCCCGGGGAGTAGCGCAGGTGTCTCCCGGTGGCGGATTCGCGGAACGGTCGATCCGGCGAGGCTGAGAGTGGTTCCGCGAAGGCCGCGGACAGCTCACCGATTGGATACACCATGTTCAGTACGCTCGCCGTAGCCGCCGCGGCTCCCTGCGCCGTCGTCGCCTGGGGAGGCGGCCCCTGGTTCGGCTGGTGGTGGTTCCTGATCCCGCTGTTCTGGATCGGGATCTTCTTCCTGATCTTCGGCCTCGCCGGGCGCCGCTGGCGTCGCGCCGCCGCCGCGCGCGGAGGCTACGGGTGGGGACCGCACTCCGGCACCCGCGCAGCGGAGCAGACGCTCGCCGAGCGCTACGCGAACGGCGACATCGACGAGAAGGAATACCGCGCCCGGCTGGAGGTGCTTCGCGCCAACCGCGGCGACAGCGCCTGATGGACCGCTCCGCTGACCGGCGGCTCCGCCCGAGCCGTCGGTCAGACGGAGCAGACGCGGCACCGCGCAGCCCGGATATGATCGTCCGGGCCGCGCTCGTCGGTCCCGGAAGGACCAGCATGACCCCGCTCGCGATCGCCCTCGCCGCCGTGTTCCTCGCGGCGGCCGTCGTGTTCGCGGCGCTCTGGTTCGTGGAGCGCGTCCGCCGCCGGCGCGCGCAGGAGGCGCGTGAGGAACGCGAGTGGGACCGGATCGACCGCGAGCTCGAAGTCGCCGAGCAGGCCGGTCGCTTCCGGATCATCGGCGAACTGGGCGATGTCGCGGTCGCATCGGTGTCCCGTGTGGTCTCGCAGGCCGAGGGGATGCGGTATGCGGCAGCCTCCGACCCGGCGGCTGCGACGCGATCGGCAGCAGTGCTCGAGACGTCCGCGCGCGACGCGCTGGCCGACCTGCGCCGGCTGCAGAACGCGGCGGCGGAAGGCTCGCGCGAGTCCGCGCCGGCGCCCAGCCTCCACTCCGCCGGCGATCTGTTCCGGGTGATGCGGGAGGCGGGACTGGAGGTGACGTCCACCGAGACGGGGGAGCGGTACGACCTACGCCAGGGCGCGGAGCTCGTGGTGTTCCGCATCCTGCAGACGAGCCTCGGCAACGCCCTCGATCACGGTGGCCGCGGCACCCGCGTGACCGTCGCGTTCGCCTGGACCGCCGACGGCCTCCATGTCACGGTCGAGGACGACGGGATCCGCGCTGCCGCCCGCCGGGAGGGGCTCGATCGCGACGGCGTCGACAAGGCCACTGCCTACAGCGCGGAGGACGACCTGCGCGCCGTCATCGAGTTCGTGGAGGGGCCCGATCTCAACGAGCTGCGCGATCGGGTCGCATTGTACGGCGGAGTGCTGGATGCCCGGAGCGTACCGGGGGTCGGCTTCTCGCTGTCGGTGGTGTTCCCCGCGCTCCGCCATCACAACGGCGTGCACGGTGTGCCGCTGCGCTGACCAGCGGACAGACCCGAGCGGGCCGACCTCCGTTGGGAGCTAGTCCTCCAGGTGGTCGCGACCGGGCAGCCAGCTGAGACCGGGGACACCCCAGGAGTTCTTGCGCCGCACCTTGAGCGCCTGCTTGCCGTACGGATGGGCGAGACGGTCGACGTAGAGCACGCCGTCGAGGTGGTCGTACTCGTGCTGGAAGATGCGAGCCAGCCAACCGTCGGAGCGCACGGTGAACGGCGTGCCATCCCGATCGACCGCCTCGAGGATCACCTGCGCCGCACGGCGGAGCGGGAAGCGCTCACCTGGAAACGACAGGCAGCCCTCGGACTCGGTGTCCTCGTCGGGCTCGCCGACCTCCAATGGGCTGAGCCAGAGAACCGGGTTGATCGCCACCCCGCGATGCTCTGCGTCGTCGTCGTCCGTCCAGCCGTAGACGAACAGCCGCAGCGGCGCGCCGACCTGGGGACCGGCGAGTCCCACGCCCGGCGCCTGGTCCATCGTCTCGAACATGTCATCGACGAGCGTCCGCAGCCCCTCGTCGAACTCCGTGACCTCGGCAGCGCGGGTGTGCAGGACGGGGTCTCCGGTGATCCGGATCGGAAGGACGGCCATTCGGCAAGACTATCGGGATCATGTTCGGTAGGGTCGTGGCGTGGGTACGGAACTGATGGAAGCGCTCGACCTGGCCTATCAGCCCAGTCAGCTCCTGGGCATCCCGGTCGCACTCGTCGGCGCCGTGTTCCTGTCGATCGGTGCGCAACTGCAGCACCACGGCGTCGCGAAGGTCGAAGCGCAGACCCAGGACGCGAAGGGCGGACTGAACCCCCGCCAGCTCGGTCTGCTGCTCGCGCGGCCCTCCTGGGTCATCGGCACGCTGCTGCTCGGCCTGGCGATCGTGTTCCAGCTCGTCAGCCTCAAACTGTCGCCGATCATCCTGGTGCAGCCGCTCGGCGTAGTCGGGTTGGTGATCACCAGCGTGCTCAACGCCCGGGTGAGCGGCGTCAAGCTCAACCGGCAGTCGGTGATCGCCGTGAGCCTGTGCGTGGGCGGAGTCGGCGCGTTCGTGGTGATCGCGGCCATCTTCGCTCGCGATCAACCGGTGACGACGCGAGCGCTCGTCGTCATCCTGATCATCCTCGCGGTCGTGCTGATCATCTTCGGGCTGGCATTCTGGTTCCTCCGCCATCGGTTCAAGGCGATCATGTACATCGTCGGAGCCGGTGTGCTCTACGGATTCGTCGCCACGCTCGCCAAGGTCGTCATCGACCGCATCTCCAACCAGGAGTGGGACTGGTTGCTCGTGCTGTGCATCGTGGCGCTGCTGGCCGCCGGGGCCCTCGGCGCCTACTTCGTGCAGAACGCCTACTCGTCCGGCCCTCCCGATCTCGTCATCGCCGGCCTCACCGTCATCGATCCGCTCGTCGCCGTGACGATCGGAATCGTGGTCCTGAACGAGGCCGCCGGTGCGCCGTGGTGGGCGATGGTGGGCTTCGCCCTCACCGGAGCAGTGGCGATTCTCGGCGTCTTCCAGCTCGCCAAACACCACCCGCAGTCGCACGTCGACTCGCCGCTCACCGAGCAGCTTGCGGACTCCGTCCGCGAATCCGGCCTAGACTAAGGCGATGACTCGCCGGTTCCACCCGTCCGGCGCACTCAGACCGCCGCCGGAGCGAACATCCCGGCCAACGACCGTGAGGGACTCACCACGTGCCTGATACGAGCGGAAAGCACACTATCCCGCCCGCCCCGGCCGAGCACAGGCCGATGACCATCCTCATGGGCTGCGACACGTTCCCGCCCGACGTGAACGGAGCAGCCCGGTTCGCCGAGCGGCTCGCGGCCGGCCTCGTCGAGCGCGGCCACGACATGCATGTCGTCGCGCCCGCCGCCAGCCGCCGCCACGGAACGTGGATCGAGGAGCACGAGGGCGAGAAGATGACGGCCCACCGTCTGCGCAGCTGGCGGTGGTATCCCCACGACTGGCTGCGGTTCGCGCTGCCGTGGATGAGCAAGGCGAACGCTCGACGCGTACTCGACGACGTGAAGCCCGACGTCGTGCACTTCCAGTCGCACATCGTGATCGGACGCGGTCTCGCCTACGAGGCGCAGAAGCGCGGCATCCGCATCATCGCCACGAACCACGTGATGCCCGAGAACATCATCGAGTTCACGCGCCTGCCGAAGTTCCTGCACCACACGTTCGTGTCGCTCGCATGGAAAGACGCGCGCGCGAGCTTCGACCGCGCGCAGGCGATCACGACTCCGACCCGCCGCGCGGCCGAGTTTCTGGAGAAGGCCACCGGCCTCCGCGGCGTCCACGCGGTCTCCTGCGGGATCGACGCGCACAAGTACACGCCCGACTTCTCGCCGCGCACGGGCAACCGCATCCTGTTCGTCGGACGGGTCACCGGTGAGAAGCAGATCGACGTGCTACTCGGCGCCGTCAAGCTGCTGCCGCAGTCACTGGACGCGCGGCTCGACATCGTAGGCGGCGGCGACCAGTTCAAGAACCTCCAGACCCTGGCCGAGACCCTCGGCATCGCCGACCGGGTGAACTTCCTCGGTTACGTGACCGACGAAGAGCTGCGCCAGGCCTACACGCGCGCGACCGTGTTCGCCATGCCGTCGATCGCCGAGCTGCAGTCGATCGCGACGATGGAGGCCATGGCCTCGGGCCTCCCCGTGGTCGCGGCCGACGCCATGGCCCTGCCACACCTGGTGCACGACGGAGAGAACGGCCACCTGTTCCGCCCGGGCAACGCGCAGGATCTGGCGAACAAGCTCGAGAGCGTGCTCACCCTCCCGCAGGACGAGCTCGACGTGCTCAAGAACGCGTCCCTGCGCATTGTGGCGACGCACGACATCCAGACCACGATCAGCACGTTCGAGAGCCTGTATCGTGGAGAGCCGGTGGCCGACCCGGTGACGGAGGCGGCCCCGGGCGTGCCCGCCCCGGAGTGACCCGGGAGCGCACACGGGGCGGTAGCTCAGCTGGTTAGAGCATCGGACTCATAATCCGCCGGTCACGGGTTCAAGTCCCGTCCGCCCTACAGACATCCTGCCGGATCGTCCCTCGGTGTCCGCAGGTGTGCTCAGAAATGCACTCACGCGTACATTCAGAAGAGGTTCTGAAGTGGACTGGTGCAATGCTCACCGGCACCCGCACCCACAAGTCGTTTCAGTCCTCCGAACTGAGTCGCAACTCCGCCCGGGTATTCGCAGCCGCCGAGGACCAGCCCGTCGAGGTCACCCGCCGCGACGGTGAAGACCTCGTGCTCATGGCCAAGAGCGAGGCGGACGCACGTCACGAACTCCTTCAACTCGCCGCCACCCTCATCGGTGTGGCCACCGACACCCGCGGCACCCTTGCGGAGCGGATGGCCGACGCGCTGCCCTGGATGCTCGCGCTCAGCCCGCCGACCAGGAGACATGCGCCAACGACCTCCTGGCGTTCCGCTCGCTCCGTGGGTAGTCGGCTCGGCGGTTTTCTGCATCCGGCTAAAGTATCAATGCCAAGAATAGAATACCAACCGGGACAGACGGAGTCTGTGTGGTCAGGAGGCGGTGCGTTCCGCCAGCTGCTCCATCGTGCGGTGCCCGGCGATGGCCGCGGCGGCGCCCGGATGTGCGATCGCGAACGCACCGACAGCCTCCGAGCGCAAGGGCCTGTCCCCACGCGCTCGGCGGCGTACCGTGGCCGAACATGAACACAACCGGATGGATCGTTCTGATCGTCGTCATCGTGTTGATCGTCGTGGCGATCATCGTCGTCGCTTCCATGGTGGGGCGGCGACGCAAGCAGGAGGCCGACCGGCGTCGTGCCGCGGACCTCCGGGAGGCCGCAGCCCGCGACGAGCTGGCCGCACGCGAGCGGGAGGCGAAGTCGGCCAGGGCCGCGGCGGACGCGAAGCAGGCCGAAGTGGACGCCGAACGACTGCGGCGGGAGGCCGACGAGCGCGAGCAGGCCGCGGCCCAGGCGCGCGCCGAGCAGGAGCAGAAGCTGACGCATGCCGACCGCGTGGACCCCGATGTTGCGACCGACCGGCACGGCAACCGCGTGGACGCCGGAGGTGCCGCCGACGTCGTCGACGCACGTGCGGACGACGCCCGCCACGACGACGACCTCCCGCCCCGTCGCGCCGACACGCCGGCGCACTCGGCGCCCCGCATCGACGGCATCACGGGAGAGGAGCGGCGCCCGGAGGACCGTCAGCCCTGACCGCGAGCCGGTCGACCGCTCACGCGCTCAACGACGGCAGATGCGTCTCCCTCAGCCAGGCGTCGAAGAACTCGCCGAGCGGCTCGTCCGAGAACCCCGCGGCGAACGCCTCGAAATCGTCCGATGAGGCCGTCCCGAAGCGCCGTGCGGCCGACCAGCCGCGCAACAGCTCGAAGAACGTGTCGTCGCCCAGCCGGCGGCGCAGGGCGTGCAGCAGGCAGGCGCCTCGCTTGTAGACCCGGTCGTCGAACATCCTGTCGACGCCCGGGTCGGCGAGAAGGAGATCTTTGTGCTTGAGACGCAGCCCCGCGTGGTGGGTGCGGGCCAGCGTGTTCGCTGACGGTCCGCCGGAGAACTCCGACCAGATCCACTCGGCATAGCAGGCGAAGCCCTCGTTGAGCCAGATGTCGCTCCACGAGGCCACGCCGACGCTGTTGCCGAACCACTGGTGGGCCAGTTCGTGCGCGATCAGGCGCTCGGAGCCTCCACGTCCATCGACATGGGAGGAGCCGAACGTCGCCATGCCCTGCGACTCCAGCGGGATCTCGAGCGGATCCTCGGTGACGACGACCGTGTACGACGGGAACGGGTACGGCCCGAAACGCTCCTGAAAGCACTCGATCATCCGGCCGACCGGCGCGAAGTCCGCCAGCACCCGGCGCGCGAGCGCGGGCGGGTAGGCGATCACCCACTCGACCCCGTCGGATCGCCGCGGCTCCAGCACGTAGCGACCGATATGCACGGCGGCGAGATAGGTGGCGGTCGGCTCAGGGCGCTCGAACGTCCAGGTGCCGCGACCGCCGCTCACGGTGTGCTCGACGAGCTCACCCGTCGCGAGCACCGTGTAGGGCAGCTCCGTGGTGAGCGTGATGCGGTAGGAGGCCTTGTCGGACGGCTGGTCGTTGCACGGGAACCAGGTCGGCGCGCCCGACGGCTGCGAGGCGACGATGACGCCGTCGCTGAGCTCCTCCCAGCCCAGCGTGCCCCAGCGCGTGCGGCGAGGCGCCGGTGACCCGTCGTAGGCGATCTCGACCGTGAATTCACTCCCGGCCGCGATCGGCTTGGCCGGCTTCACCCGCATATGCGTCGGGGACTGTGCGAACCGGGTGCGCTTGTCGCCGTCGAGCCGCACCCGTTTGGCGCGCAGATGCACCAGGTCGAGCGTGATCGCCGAGAGCGGGGTGTTGGCGCGAGCGCGGATCACAGCCGTGGCGTCCAGCCGGTTGGTCGCGACCTTGTAGCCCAAGTCGAGCTCGTACGAGAGCACGGAGAAATCGTCGGTGCCGGAGCGCGGCAGATAGGCGTTGGACGCTGTGGGAGCGGCGTCAGCGCTAGTAGGAGCCGAGGTCATCGCACCGCACGGTACTCGCGCACCGTCACGTCACGCCACGGCCCGATCGGGTTCCCGCTCCACCGGCTGCGATCGGGGACAGTCTCGCCGCGCATCACCAGGGAGGCGGGACCCACGGTGGCGTTGGAGCCGATCGCGGCAGCAGGAAGGATCACGCTGTGCGGACCCAGCGTGCCGCCGCGCTCGATGATCACCTCGTCCATACTCATAATTCGATCATGGAACAGGTGCGTCTGGACGACGCAGCCCCGGTTGACCGTGGACGCGTCGCCGAGCTCGACCAGGTCGGCCTCCGGGAGCCAGTAGCTGTCGATCCACACGCCGCTGCCGATGCGGGCGCCGAGACTGCGCAGCCACCACACGAGGGCGGGCGTTCCCGCGGCTGACCAGGCGAACCACGGCGCCGCCACCATCTCGGTGAAGGTGTCAGAGACCTCGCTGCGCCAGATGAACGACGACCAGAGCGGATGCTCACCCGGCTTCAGCCTCCCGAGCAGTGCCCACTTGGCGGCGGTGCTCACGGCAGCGGCGACCGCCGCCGGCGACCAGGAGCATGGGGCCGCTGAGCACGATCGCCCACACGATCCCCAAGCTCTCGGAGAACGCGGCCAGGGTCAGGAGGACCGCAAGACCGATCGTGCACGTGACGAACACCGGCACGATGCGCAGCAGCTCCCAGGCCGCGCGGGCGACACGCAGGGCGGCGGGCGGCTGGAACGTGCGGGAGAGGTCGGCGTCCTGGACGCGCCGTCGCAGCTTGACCGGCGGCGAGCCGAGCCACGACGTACCGGCCTTCGCCTTTCGCGGAGCCACCGACAGCACGGCGACCAGCCCGTCGCGCGGGACGCGGTTGCCGCCACCGGCCATGCCGGAGTTGCCGAGGAAGCCACGGGTCCCGATCTCGGCCTCCGCCACCCGCACGTAGCCACCGCCGAGCTCGTACGAGGCCACCAGCGTGTCGTCGGCGAGGAACGCGCCGTCGCGGATCTTCGTCATCGCCGGCAGCAGCAGCACGGTGGAGGCCTCCACGTCGCGGCCCACGCGCGCGCCGAGCATGCGGAGCCAGACCGGGGTGAACAGGCTCGCGTACAGCGGAAACAGCACGGTGCGCGCCATGTCGAGCAGGCGCTCGGTCGACCACACCTGCCACCCGGCCAGACTGCGCACGGGGTACACGCCCACATGGAGGCCGAGCCCGAGCAACCGGACCAGGACGACGACGAGCCCGGCGAGGACGACTCCGGCGGCGAGCGTGGCCGGCACGACGGCAGCGAGCGCTCCCGGCACCGCTTCGGCCAGGCTGGTCGCACCGCGGGTGAACGCCGCCACGACCAGACCGCCGACCGCGAGGGCGACGGCGGGCACGAGCGAGACGACCAGCGAGGCAGCGGCGTAGGCCGCGACCCATCTGGTGCGGCGCTGCGGTCGCTCGCCCGGCCACCATTCGCGTGCCTTGCCCACACGGACGGCGGGCGATCCGGCCCAGTTCTGCCCGGCAGGAACCCGGCCGAACACCGCGGAACCGGGAGCGACCGTCGCATCACGACCGATCTTGGCGCCGGGCATCAGCGAGCTGCGCGCGCCCACCGAGCTGCCCGCGCCGATCCGGATGTCGCCGATGCGCACCAGGTCTCCGTCGATCCAGTAGCCGGCCAGGTCGACCTCCGGCTCGATGGAGGCGCCGGCGCCGATCCGCAGCATGCCGGTCACCGGGGGCAGCGCGTGCAGGTCAACCCCTCTGCCCACGGTCGCCCCGAGCGCGCGGGCGTAGTAGCTGATCCACGGCGCGCCGGCCAGACTGGCCGCACCGATCTGGTGGGCGACCTGTTCGGCGAGCCACAGCCGCAAGTGCACGCCGCCGCCGCGCGGGTAGTCTCCGGCCGTGACGCCCAGCAGCAGGAGACGCGCAGCGACGACGGCGATCGTCATACGGCCCCACGGTGTGACGAACACCAGCAGGCCGACGATGAGCCAGACCACGTTCACCTCCGGCAGGAATCCGAAGCCGCCGAACGGGCGGAGCACGGCCGCCGCGGTCAGCAGATAGAGCAGCCAGCGGATCCCGTTGAGGATGAACAACGGGACGCCGAGCACGGTCTGCAGCACCTGCATCCGCCGAGGAGTCGGCGGTACGACGTGTGTGGAGGCCGCTGACGCCGAGGGGGAGCTCTCTGCCAGTGCTGCGGCGAGCGCTCCGAAGCGCGGGTGCGCGTAGATGTCGGCGACCGTGATGTCCGGGTGACGCCTGCGCACGAGGGACACCAGCTGGGCCGCCGCGAGCGACCCGCCGCCGAGGTCGAAGAAGTTGTCGTCGAGACCGCTCACCGGGAGGCCGAGGACGCTTCGCCAGTCGGCGGCGAGCGCTTCGGAGACCGGGTCGAGGTCGGGTACGTCGTCGTCGGCGTCCTCGAGCGGCCAGGGCAGCGCAGCCCGGTCGACCTTGCCGGAGGTCCGCACCGGCAGGTCGTCGACCACGGCCAGCAGCGGTACCAGGGCGGCAGGCAGCTCGGCGCGCAGCTCCTCCAGCGCGGCGCGGCGGTCGAACAGCGAGCGCTCCGGCACCGCGAGGTAGCCGACCAGCACGTCGTTGCCGGCAGCGCTGGGCCGCACGGCCGCCGCGCGCGCCGGAGACGCCGGGCAGCTGCTGCAGGGCGGCCTCCACCTCGCCGAGTTCGATACGGCGACCGCCGACCTTCACCTGGTCGTCGGCGCGGCCGAGGTAGAAGAGCCCGGCCGGGTCGAAGCGGACGAGATCGCCGCTGCGATAGGCGCGATCCCAGTCGAGCGAGGGGAGCGGCGCGTACTTCTCGGCGTCCTTCGCCGGGTCGAGGTAGCGGGCGAGGCCGACGCCGCCGATGATGAGCTCGCCGCTGTCGCCGTCGGCGACGGGCGCGCCGTCCGGGCCTACCACGGCCAGGTCCCAGCCGTCGAGGGGAAGGCCGATGCGCACGGGTTCGCCGGCCGTGAGGAGACTCGCGCACGCGACGACGGTCGCCTCGGTGGGTCCGTAGGTGTTCCAGACCTCACGGCCCTCCACGGCGAGCCGGTTGACCAGTTCGGGCGGGCACGCCTCCCCGCCGAAGATGAGCAGCCGGACGGTGTCGAGCGCGTCCGTCGGCCAGAGCGCGGCGAGCGTCGGGACCGTAGACACCACGGTGATGCGGCGCGCGGCGAGCCACGGGCCGAGATCCATGCCGGTGCGCACGAGCGAGCGGGGTGCCGGCACCAGGCATGCGCCGTGACCCCAGGCCAGCCACATCTCCTCGCAGGAGGCGTCGAAGGCGACCGACAACCCCGCCAGCACGCGATCGCCCGGTCCGATGGGCTCGTCCTGGAGGAACAGCCGCGCCTCGGCGTCCACGAACGCGGCCGCCGACCGGTGCCGCACCGCCACCCCCTTGGGCGTCCCCGTCGAACCGGACGTGAAGATGATCCACGCATCGTCCTCCGGGGTCGGCGGCTCGATCAGCGGCAGGCTGGAGGTGCTCGGGTGCGGTTCACCCGCCTGCACAGCGTGCGGGGCGACGGGAGCTGCGTCGGCCACCACGGCGTCGACCGGAGCTGAGCCAACAGAGGCCGCAGGGACATAGCCGCCGTCCGTGACGACCCCGCGCACGTCGGCCTCGCCGAAGACCAGGTCTGCGCGCTCCTGCGGGTCGTCGGCGTCGACGGGCACGTAGGCAGCGCCCGCGGCGAGCACGCCGAGGATCGCGAGGTAGAGCTCGCGGCTGCCCGAGGCCATCCGCACGCCGACCCGGTCGCCACGGCGTACACCTGCCTCCTGCAGCCGCGAAGCGGTCGCGACGACACGCGCCAGGAGCTCGCGGTAGCTGAGCGCGCCACCGGCGTCCTCGATCGCCGAGCCTTGAGGGTTCCGTGCGGCCTGCTCGCGGAGGATGTCGAGCAGGGTTCGCGGCGCGGGCGCCGCGGCCAGGGCGGAGACGATCGCCGGCCGCGCGGAGGTGTCTGTCACGGCCGCAACCGTAGAAGCGGCCGGTTATCGGCCGGTGAACACGAGGTCGTCGGGAGTCACTCCCTACCCCTCGCCGAGGGCGTGGAGGAGCTGCGCCTTGTTCATCCGCGAGTAGCCCTGGATGCCCTGCGCCTTCGCGCGGTCCCGCAGGTCTCGGAACGTCGGGATACCGGTGCTCGCCGCGGGAACGGAGGCTGCGGTGCGCGCCTTCTCCCTGGCGGTCTGCGCCTTCTGCTTGGCGTCCTTCGCCGCCTGCTCGGCCGTCTTGCGGGTGCGCTGGGCGGTCTTCTTGGCGTCCTTCGCGGCTTGTTCCAGCGCCGCGGACAGCTCGTCCGCCTCCTTGCGGCTCTTCTTGTCGAGCTTCTTGACCAGGCGCTGGGCCTCGTCGACCGCGGCCCGCGCGGTTATCAGGGCCTTCTCGGCCTCTTTCTCAGCCTTCTTCTTCGTCGCCACCTGCTCCTCCTTCGTCCCGGCACGTGCAGCCAACCATACGTCCGAGGGGGCTCGCTGCGCGCTAGCGATTTTCGATCTCGTGGAGACGGAGCAGCAGTGCGTCCAGAATGGGCCGCTGCCCTTTCGCCAGTCTCGTACGCGCTTCCTCGATCGGGAACCAGCCGGCGGCGTCCACCTCGGGGAACTCTCGAACCATCCCCGATCGCGGAGGCCACTCCAGCTCGAACGTGTTGCTGGCGAGTTCGATCGGTCCGAAATCCGTGTCGGCGGCGAACACGACGAACGTCTTGGACGACGCGCGGAACTCGCCGAGGGCGACATAGTCGGCGGCGGGGGAGGGCGTCCCCATCTCCTCGGCGAATTCGCGCCGGGCCGCGGCGAGCTCGTCGGTGTCCTGCGCCTCGACGAGACCTTTCGGCAACGTCCAGGCGCCATCGTCCTTGCGCGCCCAGAACGGGCCGCCCATGTGCGCGATCCACACTTCGCGGCCGTGCCCGCCGTCGCGGTGCAGGAGCACCGCCGCGCTCCGCTGCGCCATCAGGCCGATTTCTGCTCGAGGAGCGACTTGAGCTCGGCGACCTGCGCCGACAGCTCCCGGATCTGGCCGCGCGTGGCGGACCGGGTGTCGATCTCGGTCTGCGCGACCCGGTCGACGATCCAGGAGGCGAGCGTCGCGGTCACGATGCCGAGTGTCGCGATCCCGCCGATCATCAGGCCGACGGCCACGAGCCTCCCCACCTCGGTGACCGGGGTGTAGTCGCCGTAGCCGACCGTCGAGATCGTCTCGAAGGCCCACCACACCGCCTGCGGGAAGGTCTCGATGTGCCCATGCTGTACGCCCCGCTCCGCGTCGAGCGCCGCGGTGAAGACGAGCAGGCTGCCCGCTCCGGCGACGTAGACGAGCACCCGGCCGCGGAACGCGGTGCCCGCACTGCGCTGCAGGATGGCCAGG
Source organism: uncultured Actinomycetota bacterium (assembly GCA_963734315.1). GTDB lineage: Bacteria > Actinomycetota > Actinomycetes > Actinomycetales > Microbacteriaceae > Leifsonia. Next base: position 74,928 of record CAVTGP010000013.1, read on the forward strand.
ATGGTGACCAGGCGCAGCAGGCGCAGCGGCCTCAGCAGGGGCAGCACCACGATCGCGAGGTCGAACAGGTGCGTGTAGAACCATCGCCACCGGTGCGGGGCCAGGGCGAGGCACGCGGCGTAGTCGAGCAGGAATGCGCACCAGGTCACCCAGATGATGGTTTCGGCGACGATGAGCTGCGACCCGTGGAGGTCGCCGATGACCTCCCAGGCGTAGGCGACGAGGAACACTGCGGCAGCGGCGGTGAGCGGCCACTCGGTGAGGTGGCGCCAACGTTCGAGTGTCATTCCCACACCCTAGGGTGAGTCTCCCGGGAGGCGCACCCTCAGACCACGGTGCGACCGCAACACCTCTGCGAGACGGCTAACGTGGAGACGTGAACTCCGGCGACGCGTGGGTGGAAGGCCCGAACGGCGAACGGTTCTGGGGCCGCTTCGGCGCAGCCGGGCTGCTCGTCCACGATCTGCGGCGCGGCGTGCTGCTGCAGCACCGTGCGGACTGGAGCCATTTCGGAGGCACCTGGGGGCTCCCCGGAGGCGCCCGTCACGAGGGTGAGACCGCCGTCGAGGGCGCTCTCCGCGAAGCGGCGGAGGAGGCTGCTGTGCCGGCGGACGCCGTCGAAGTGCTCTTCACGAGCGTGCTCGACCTCGGGTTCTGGTCGTACACGACCGTGGTCGCCCAGGCGGTCAGGGCCTTCGAGCCGCACATGGCCGACGTCGAGAGCATCGAGCTGCGCTGGGTGGTCGTTCCGGCCGTCTCCGACCTCCCGTTGCACCCCGGCTTCGGCGCGGCGTGGCCGGAGCTGCGCTCGCGGCTGACAGCGCTGGCGGGCTGACCGGACGACGCTCGGACACCCGGTCGGCCTCAGGACGCGATGCGCGGCCAGAGGAGTGAACTCGGCACGTCGTCGCATTCCGACGGCAGCCCGGAGTACGTCCCCGCACCGGGATACGGCGCGGCTCCGGGGTAAGCCGGCGCCCCCGGGTATCCCGGGTCGCTGCGGTACGGGTGGGCGGCGTCGGTGAACAGACGGTCGCCGTGAACGGTGCCGAGGTAGGCCCCGCCGGGTGTCACGACGATGTCGTCGTCCCAGGGGAACCAGCCGATCCAGTCGCCGTCCGGGTTGAACAGGAAGCGCGCCCGCGGGCCGGTCCGGAATGCGATCCAGACGCCCTGGGAGTCGTGCAGATATTCGGTCATCGCGAATCGCCTTTCGGGTCGGCATCGTCACGAACTGAGTGTTGCTCACTATAGCGGACGGTGCCCCGATCGGCGCGCGCTCAGACCGGGATCAGGCGTCCCGCAGCGACGCGGTACCGCTGGGACGCCGCCGTGGACTCTGGCTGCTTCGCACTCTCGTCCCAGCGGAGGAGGCGGCTCGGCTCGCGGTGCTCGACCGTGACGATCGCGCCGTCAGCGAGCGGAGTGCCGTCCAGCGCTGACGCGAAGCGATCGGCGTTCTCGTCGCCGTTCGCCCACCCTCGCGCGACTTCAGCGCCCTCCGCTGAGGAGACGGTCACGCCGAAGTACTGCTCTCCGGGAAAGTAGGCGTGGATCGAGGAACGCGAACCCGTGCTCCCGGCACGGAGCCGGCCTGTCGTCGGATCGAGCGCGATCCACGCTGCCACGTGGTCGCTGATGCCCTGGAACTCGAACGACGTTCCGCGCACCAGCTCCGCCTGGCGGACCAGCGCATTCGGGATGCCGGCGCTGTTGCGCAGGAGCGCAGCGACCCGCGCCGCCAGCGGCGAGCCGGCGACGCTGACCAACGACGATTCGTGCACGACCGTTCTGCTCGGGAGCGTGTCGCGCATCGCTGTCACAACCAGGTCGGGAACCTCGAACCGCCCGAGGACGGCATGTATCGTCGCGGTGGACGCGGAACCCGTCGGCACCGAATAGGAGACCACGCTGTCGACGCGAGGATCGGTCGCGCGGTCGACTGAGTCCCAGATCTCAGACTCGACCTTCGGATACTGTGCGAAGGCCGCGGCAGTGTCGTCGTCGGCCACGAGTCCCCACTCGCCGAAGAAGCGCGACAGATCTCGCGAGGCCGCCCGCGACGACATGCGCATGAAGGCCTGCCGCGACTCCCCGAGCGGCACCCCGGTTGCCCGGGCGACGCGGAACTCCTGGCTGAGACGCGGGTAGAAGTCCTCGCCGAACGCCCGTCGAAGCTGATCGAACATGAGGACTTTGAGGAACTCGTCGGTGATGCCGTCGTAGCTGCGGCTCTCCTGCGGCGTCCTGCGGAACTCCGCGAGCATCGAGCGGTATTTGCTCGCGTCGAGTCGGGAGGTCCAGCCGCCGGCCTCCTGGATGGCCAGAGACGAGATGTTGACGGTGACCTCGCCCAGGCCTGTCCACGTGTACTGGGGCGCCTGGTAGGTGTGGCCGATCTCGTGCCAGAGCCCCCAGAGCGCGTTCCGGTCGAGCCGGAAGAGGTCGTCCCCGGCCCCGGTGTCGTTCTGGAACGTGATGCGGAAGTGGGTGGCGCTCGCGTACCCTGCGCCGGTGTCCGGGTTCGTGATGTGGATGCGGTGCGCGTACTTGTGAGCGACACCGCCGTAGTCGGAGCGCAGGCCATACACGCGATTCGTCTCCGCGACCACCATGTCCCAGTCCGCGACCGCCCGGGGAACACGGTCGGCGTAGGGGGCGACCGTGGAGAAGCGGAAGTCGCCGAACACGTGATCGGCGATCAATTCCACGAAAGGCGCAGTGGACCGCTCGGCCAGCTGCTCCTCGAAGTCCACCAGCGACGTCCTGCCACTGATGAAGGTCGGCACGGCCGACCCGCCCGTGACCTGTGCCGACTGTGCCGTCGCGCCCGAGTGGACCACATAGACCATCCCATCGCGGGGCGACGCCACGGTCGCGCCGCCCTCGCCCGATCCCGGCACGACGGTCACGCCGACGTCGGCGCCGCCGTTGTGCCCCGCATGGACTCCCCAGAGGCCGACCGCGAGCTCGGCAGCGCCGTACTCCGTCGTGAGCCGCAGCTCGTCGCCGGCGCGCGCGTATCGGCCGGTCGGCTGGAAGTCGCTGTGCGCGTAACCGCGATTCTCCAGAACCAGGGCGTCCGCTGCTGGCGGCTGTACGCGCAGGACGAGCTGCGAGACAGCGTCCGTGACGACGAGGGCGTCGGTGACCGCGATCGAGGCCTCCGCGAACACCTGTGGCCGGCCGACGACCGATGCGACGATGGTGCCGCTGTACGAGCCCACGATATCGAACACCACCTGCCCCGCTCCGTCGGTGGAGAAGACGCCGTCGGAGCTGCCCGCGACGAAGGCCAGCCGCCCGCCGAGCGTCACCTGGATAGCGACGCCACCCATCGTCACGGCGTCCACGTAGTGCAGTGTGACGGTGGCGGGAACGCCGGTGACGAGCGTCGGGGGGGCCTGCATGCTCAGCGCGCCGATGGCAGACGCTGCGATCGCCGGAGACGACGCCGTCGCCACGATCGCAGGGGCGCTCCATGCTCCGGCGGCCACGGCGGTCCGGCGGCTGAACCGAATGTCCAGGGCGGTTCGGTCGTTCGATGTCACGGTCAGTTCCCCTCTGTAATTGCTTGCATTGCTGACATTCTACATATGTGTCATGAGAAGCGCCTGTGTCAGTGGGCGACGAGGACAATGATGCAAATGCATATCGTCCTCGAACGCCCCACGCGCGCTGCCGTCACCGCGACACGGCTCGACGACGCGGGGGAGAGCGGCGAGCCGCTCACGATGCCTGCGGGCGAGCTCGCCGCGTTCGTGAGCGCCGAGGAGTCCGCGCCAGGCGCCCGTCCGCGCTGGGTCTGGAGCGACACACGCTCGTGGTACCCGCCGCTTCTCGAAGCCGGGGTGACCGTGGAGCGCTGCCACGATCTGACCCTCAGCCACACGATCCTGCGGGCGTCGGCATTGTGCGCAGCGACGGTGCTGGCGACCGCCCCTGCCGGCCCCTGGGACCAGAACCCGCAGGTCGACCTCGAAGAAGCCGACAGCGGGCACGTCACACTCTTCGAGTTCGACCGCCCGGCCGCGCCCGCCGCGCCGTCCGCGCTCGCCGAGTTCGCCCTCCAGCAGGGTGCCGTGGCCACGAGTTCGGAGCCGGCCCGGCTCCGCCTGCTGCTCGCCGCCGAGTCGGCCGGCGCGCTGATCGCCGCAGAGATGCAGCACGCCGGCCTCCCGTACAGCATCGAGCGGCACGACGGGCTCCTCACCTCCCTCCTCGGACCGCGGCCGCGGTACGGTCGCCCGGAGGTCATGGAGGAGCTGGCTGGGCAGCTCCGCAACGCCCTCGACGCCCCCAGGCTGAACCCGGACAGTCCGCCCGAGGTCCTGAAGGCGCTCCAGCGCGCCGGGCTCATGGTGACCTCGACGCGGTCGTGGGAGCTCCGCGAGATCGAGCATCCCGCCATCCCTCCGCTGCTGCGCTACAAGAAGCTCGCCCGCCTCTACTCGGCGAACGGCTGGGCCTGGCTCGACACCTGGGTCACCGACGGCCGCTTCCGGCCCGACTACATTCCGGGCGGCGTCGTCACGGGCCGCTGGGCCACGCGCGGGGGTGGCGCACTGCAGCTTCCCAAAGAGGTGCGTGGCGCGGTGATCGCCGATCACGGCTGGAAGCTCGTGGTCGCCGATGCCGCACAGCTGGAGCCGCGAATCCTGACCGGGCTCGCGGCGGACACCGCCATGGCAGCGGCCGGCCGCGGCGAAGACCTCTACGCGGGGATCGTCGCGACCGGCGCGGTCGCGGAGCGCGCGCAAGCCAAGGTCGCGATGCTCGGCGCCATGTACGGCGCGACGACCGGCGACAGCGGGCGCCTCATGCCGCGCCTGGCTCGTGCTTTTCCACGTGCTGTCCGACTGGTGGAGGACGCCGCCCGCACGGGCGAGAACGGCGGCGTCGTGACCTCCCGCCTGGGCCGAAGCTCCCCGCCGCCGGACCGGGGCTGGCGCAGCGCGCAGGGGGCGGCATCCGGGGCGGACTCGACGCCCGCCGAGGAACGCCGCGCACGCACGCAGGCGCGCGATTGGGGCCGCTTCACGCGCAACTTCGTGGTGCAGGCGAGCGCGGCCGAATGGGCACTGTGCTGGATGGCGGAGCTGCGCAATCGGCTCGCCGAGCTCGCCCCGGCGGGAGCGCCGTTCACCTCGGGGCCGCATCTGGTGTACTTCCTGCACGACGAGGTCATCGTGCACACCCCCGCGGAGCAGGCGGAGGTCGTCGCCGAGGCGGTCACCGCCGCCGCGATCGCGGCGGGCCGGCTCCTCTTCGGTGACTTTCCCGTCGATTTTCCCGTCACCTCCGCGATCGTCGACAGTTACGGCGAGGCCAAGTAGGGCCGCCGCGGCACGCGGCGGTGGCCGACAGCCGGGAATGGGGAGTGTCGCGCTTGGTTGTCGCTACCGACCTGACAGAGGATGGAGACCATGACCGACACCGCAGCCCCCACCGATCCCGACGCGGTCCTCGCCCGCTATCACGCTCGCCGCGAGCAGGCCGTCACCGCGCCGCAGGGCAACCTGGCGCTGGTCAACACCCAGTGGATCACGGGCGAGCCGACCTCCGCGCAGCCCGTCTGGGGCGTTCCCGGCCTGTGGTCGCCGCTGCCCGAGGGCCAGTCAGGCCTCCGCGTGACGGCCACTGCGACCGACGACGTCTTCGTCGACGGGGTCCTGGTCGACGGCTCCGCGATCGTCCGGGGCAAGGACGATCCGAACCCCGGAGCGATCCGTTTCAGCGACACCACCTCGGGCTTCGTCATCGCCAGCGAGCAGGGTGAGTATGCACTGCGGGTGTGGGATGCGCAGTCCGACGACATCCAGCGATTCGGCTCGATCGACGCGTTCCCGTTCAACCCCGAGTGGATCATCACAGCGAAGTTCTCGCCCATCGAGGGCGGCAAGACGGTCGGTTTCGAGCACCTCAAAGATGACGGCGCCACCCGCGACCTGGCCATCCCGGGCGAGATCACCTTCACGAAGGACGGCGTCGACTACAATCTTGCCGCTTTCAAAGCCGGTCGCGCGCTGCAGCTGGTGTTCGCGGACTCAACGAACGGCGAGAGCACGTACTCCGTCGGTCGGTTCCTCTTCGTCGTTCCGAACGAAGACGGCACGGTCACGCTCGACTTCAACCTCGCGGTGCTGCCGCCCTGCGCGTTCAGCTACAACTTCAACTGCCCACTGCCGCCGACTCAGAACCGGTTCACGGTGCCGATCGAGGCGGGGGAGAAGAACGTGCTGGCCAAAGACGGCGCACTGCTCCACTAACCTCCACCTCCCGCTCCCGCAGAGGGGCACGTAAACGCCCCTAAAACGCGGGGCGGATTTCAGGGGCGTTTACGTGCCCCTCGGCGTTGGATCACTCGGCGGCGGGTCTCCTGCCGCGACGCGGGCGCTCGGGGCAGCGCGGCTGCACCAGGGCGCCGGGATGCGCGGAGAGCGCCGCCGACACCTCGTCGAGCCATTCGATCGCGGCGCGGGCTCCGAGCTCGGCAGCCCGGTTCGCCGCGAGCACCGCTCGGGAGTCGGCGTCGTGGGTGAGCTCGCGGATGCGCTCCGCGAACGCGGCACGATAGTCGGCGACGACGGCGGCGGGGTCCGCTCCGTCGAGGGACGCGGCGATGAGCACCTGGTCCTGCATCTCGTCCCAGTCGGGTCTCGCTTCTCCGGGGCCGGCCGTCAGCCAGGTCGTCGCCTCCCGGGCGCCGGATTCGGTGAGACAGTAGAGCGGCAGGCCGTCCCGTGTCTCGCCGGCCGACTCGATCAGACCCTGCTCGCTCATGCGGTCGAGCGTCGAATAGACCTGACCGGCGTTGAGCTGGCGACGGTTCGCCGCGCGCAGGAGAAACTCGTTCTGAAGCTGGGAGCCGTAGGCGGGGCCCTGGGTCAGCACCGCGAGGAAACCATACTGAACCGACATACTCGGTATGCTATTGCGATCCACGCCAGACGGCACGGAGGAAACGCCGAATCACAATCTTGTAACTCGGGCGCGTTGTCGGGCATAATCGCGGTAGCCAACTTCATAGATGTCATGGATCACGTTCGCGGTCGTAGGGGAAGACGTACCGACGAACGGAGGAAAACCATGACGGCTCAGGCAGCCCGAGGAGTGCTCTACGTGCACTCCTCTCCTAGCGCGCTCTGCCCTCACATCGAGTGGGCGGCCGGACGCGCTCTCGGTCGCGCCGTCAACTTCGCCTGGGAGACGCAGCCGGTGCTGAAGGGCTCCCAGCGAACGGAGTTCTTCTGGGACGGCCCCCAGGGGACCGGCGCACGTCTCGCGACCGCCCTCCGCGGCTGGGAGCATCTGCGCTACGAGGTCACCGAAGACGCCGGGCTCGGCACCGACGGCGGCCGGTGGATGCACACTCCCGATCTCGGCATCTTCTTCGTGCAGACCGACACGGCAGGCAACACGGTCGTGGCGGAGGACCGCATCCGCTACGCGATGGAGGTCGCCGGCTCGAACCCGCTGGAACTGCACCGCGAGCTGCGGCTGGTGCTCGGGCAAGCGTGGGACGACGAGCTGGAACCCTTCCGGCGCGCCCATGACGACACCTCCGTCATCTGGCTGCACAAGGTCGGCTGAGACGAGAACTCCCGCGGCGGGCCCGGCACAGCCGCCCGCACGCGGTGAACGAAAGAGGCCCCGGTCGATCGACCGGGGCCTCCTTCTCGCCGCTCTGGCGACAGTTCGGCGGACGCGGCTCAGACGGAGCGGATCGCGACGACGGCGTTGTGGCCGCCGAACCCGAACGAATTGCTGATCGCGAGCTGCGGCCCGTCGCCGAGCGGCTGCGGCTCGCTCGAGACCTTCAGCGGGATCGCCGGGTCCATCTCGGTGATGTTGATCGTCGGAGGCGCAACGCGGTCGCGCAGCGCGAGGATGGTGAAGACGGCCTCCAGAGCACCCGTGCCACCGAGCAGGTGGCCGGTCGACGCCTTGGTGGCCGAAACCGGGATGTCGTGCACCCGCTCGCCGAACACCTCGCGGAGGGCGACGTATTCGGACGGATCGCCCACGGGCGTGCTCGTGGCGTGCGCGTTGATGTGCGTCACCTCGTCCGGCGAGACGCCGGCATGCTCGAGAGCGAGACGGACGGCACGGCTGGCTCCGCGTCCCTCGGGGTCGTTGGCGGTGATGTGGTACGAGTCGGCCGTCACGCCGCCGCCGACGATCTCGGCGTAGATGCGGGCGCCGCGAGCGAGCGCGTGCTCCTCGGTCTCGAGGACGAGACTGGCCGCACCCTCACCCATCACGAAACCGTCGCGGTCGATGCTGTACGGCCGGGACGCACTGGCGGGGTCGTCGTTGCGGCGCGAGAGCGCCTGCATGGAGGCGAAGGAGGCGATGGTGATCGGGTGGATCGCCGACTCGGTGCCGCCCGCGATGATCACGTCGGCCAGGCCGGCCCGGAGGTGGTCGTAGGCGTTGACGAGCGACTCGGTGCTCGACGCGCAGGCCGAGACGACGGTGTGCGCGAATGCGCGGGCCTCGAAGTGCATGGAGACCGCGGCGGAGGCCGCGTTCGGCATCAGCATCGGCACCGTCATCGGCAGGACGCGACGGGGCCCGCGCTCACGGAGGGTGTCCCACGCGTCGAGGAGGGTCCAGACGCCGCCGATGCCGGTGGCGAAATCGACGCCGAGGCGCTCGGGGGCGACCTCGGGCGCGCCGGCGTCGGCCCAGGCCTCCATCGCGGAGATGAGCGCGAACTGGCTGGACGGGTCGAGGCGTTTGGCGGTCGGCCGGTCGAGGACGTCGTCGGGGCGTACCTTCGCCTCCGCGGCGAACGTGACCGGCAGCTCGCAGCTCCGCCACCCAGTCGTGAGTGAGGCTGCGGGCGCCGGACTCGCCGGCCAGCAGGGCGGTCCAGCTCTCCGGGGCGGTGCCACCGAGCGGCGTGGACGCGCCGATGCCGGTGACGACGATCTTCTTGGTCATAACGGCAATCTCCGGGTAGTAGGAACAACGGCGCAGCGCCCAGAGCGCTACCGCTCGCGCGGGCGGAACCCGGGGGAACCGCCCGCGCGTAGGAAGTTTCTTCGTGCGGTGCTCAGGCGTCCTGCGCCTTGACGATGAAGTCGACGGCGTCGCCGACGGTCTTGAGGTTCTTGACCTCTTCGTCGGGGATCTTGACGTCGAACTTGTCCTCGGCGTTGACCACGATGGTCATCATCGAGATCGAGTCGATGTCGAGGTCGTCGGTGAACGACTTGTCCAGCTCAACCGTGTCGGTCGCGATGCCGGTCTCGTCGTTGATGAGCTCGGCCAGGCCGGCAAGAACTTCTTCGGTGGACAATGCCATGGTGTTTTCTCCTTGAGGGGTGTCGTTTTGACCGTTGATCAGTCTAGGGCAGGCCCTAGGGGAGCACGACGACCTGCGCGCCGAAGACCAGACCGGCGCCGAAGCCGATCTGGAGGGCGAGGCCGCCGGACAGTTCAGGGTGCTCCTGCAGCAGCCGGTGCGTCGCGAGCGGGATGGAGGCGGCGGACGTGTTGCCCGTCGTCTCGATGTCTCGGGCGATCGCGACGGTCTCCGGCAGCTTGAGCTGCTTGGCGAACTCGTCGACGATGCGCATGTTCGCCTGATGCGGGATGAAGGCGGCGAGCTGCTCCGGCGTCACGCCGGCGGCGTCGAGCGCCTGCTTGGCGACCTTCGCCATCTCCCAGACCGCCCAGCGGAAGACGGTCTGGCCGTCCTGCCGGAGCGTCGGCCAGGGCCCCTCGCCATCGCGGAACTCGGTGAGCGTGTTGCCCATCCCGACCGCGTCGGCCTTTGAGCCGTCGGAGCCCCAGACGGTCTTCGCGATGCCGGGGAACTCGCTCGGGCCGATCACCACGGCGCCCGCACCGTCGCCGAGCAGGAACGAGATAGTGCGGTCGATCGGGTCGACGACGTCGGAGAGCTTCTCGGCGCCGACCACGAGGACGTAATGCGCCTGACCCGTGCGGATGAGCGCGTCGGCCTGGGCGATCCCGTAGGCATAACCGGCGCAGGCCGCGTTCATGTCGTAGGCCGCGGCCGGGTTCGCGCCGACACGGTCGGCGAGCACCGCGGCCAGTGACGGCGTCTGCCGGGCGTTGGAGATCGTCGCAACTATGACGGCGTCGATGAGCTTCGGGTCGACGCCCGACTTCTCGATGGCCTCCTTCGACGCCTCGGTGGCGAGGTCGACGGCGAAGACGTCGTGGCTGGCACGGGTGCGCGTGATGATGCCGGTGCGCTGGCGGATCCACTCGTCGGACGAGTCGATCGGGCCGACGAGGTCGTCGTTCGGTACCACCAGGTCGCCGCGGGCGGCGCCGATCGAGAGGATGCGGGTGTACTGCGGACCGTGGGACTGCTGCAGAGTGGGATGGTCATCTGGTTCTCTCCTAGGCGGCCTGGTCGATGAGGTCGAATGCGGCGGGCAGGTCGTCCGGCGTCTTGACCGCGACGGCCGGCACGCCCTTCAGCCCGCGCTTGGCGAGACCGACCAGCGCGCCGGCCGGGGCGACCTCGATGATCCCGGTGACACCGGCGTCCTGGAAGGCCTGCATGTCGAGGTCCCAGCGGACCGGCGACGAGACCTGGCCGACGAGGAGCTGGAGGAACTCGGCGCCGTCGGTGACCTCCGAGCCGTCGTTGTTCGTCCAGAGCCGCAGCGTCGGGGCGCTGGTGCTGAGCGTGGCGGCGAAGGCCTCGAGCGCCGGGACCGCGGGCGCCATGTAGCGCGTGTGGAACGCGCCGGCGACCTGGAGCGGGATGACCCGGGCGCGCGCAGGAGGCTGCTCCGCCAGGGCAGCGAGGGCATCCAGGTCGCCGGCGACGACGATCTGGCCGCCGCCGTTGTAGTTGGCGGGGGAGAGACCCAGCGACTCCAGGGTCGCGAGCAGCTCGGTCTCGTCGGCGCCGATGACCGCGCTCATACCGGTGCGGGCTTGGGCGGCGGCGGCCGCCATCGCGGCCCCGCGCTCGCGCACGAAGGCGACGGCGTCGGTCTCGGACAGCACGCCGGCGCCGGCCGCGGCCGTCAGCTCGCCGACCGAGTGCCCCGCGATGCCGCCGATCTTCTCACGACGGCCATCGGCGAGGAGCGCGGAGAGCGTGAGCAGGCCGGCGGAGACGATGAGCGGCTGGGCCACTGCGGTGTCGCGGATCGTGTCGGCATCGCTCACAGTGCCGTGCGCGACGAGGTCGATGCCCACGGCGTCCGAGATGCCGGTCAGCTGCTCACGGAACGACGGTTCGGTGAGCCACGGGTCGAGGAAGCCGGGGGTCTGGGAGCCCTGTCCCGGGCACACGATGACGATCACGGGTTCAAGTCTGCCAATCTTCCGCTGCGCGGATGTGTCGGATAGGTATGAACTATTCTCGGATGCTTTGTGGATGTCTACAGCGCGGCGGGGTTAGTGCCGGCGCGGCGCGTCGGGCTCGTTGATCGAGCCGACGATGAGCGCGGCCTGCAGGATGAGCGCCTCCCTGGCGCCCGTGGCGTCCCAGCCGATGACCTCGGAGACGCGCTTGAGCCGGTAGCGCACCGTGTTCGGGTGCACGAACAGCTCTCGTGCGGTGGCCTCGAGCGACCTCCCGTTGTCGAGGTAGCACCACAGCGTCGTGAGCAGCTCCGTCGAGTAGCCCTGCAGTGGACGGTAGATGCGGCTGATGAGCGTGGCCCGCGCGAGCCCGTCGCCGGCGAGCGCGCGTTCGGGCAGCAGGTCGTCCGCGTGGACGGGGCGCGGACAGTTGCGCCACGCCTTCGCGACCGCGAACCCGGCCAGGGCCGCCTTGGCGCTCTTGGAGGCGTCCACCAGGCTCGCGACCTCGTGTCCGAGGACCAGGTGACCGGGGCCGAACCCCGGCTCCAGCTGCTGGGCGATTTCGAGGAAGCTGATCATCGGCGCCGTGCCGATGGTGTCCTCCGGGGCGCCGTCGCTCGGGATCGCGCGACCGATCACGAGTACGAGCCGGCTGCCCTGCACGCCGATCAGCACGTCCGCCGACATGTGCCGTGCGGTGCGGCGCAGCTGGTCGACATCGAGCATCTTGGGGGCGGTGCCCACCAGGACGCTGACCTCGCCGTGGCCGTGCCAGCCGAGCGCGGCGATCCGGCTCGGCAGTTCGTCGTCGTACTCTCCGGTGAGGATGCTGTCGACGACGAGCGCCTCGAGCCGGGCGTCCCACAGGCCGCGCGCCTCGGCGGCGCGCGCGTACACGTCGGCGGCGCCGAAGGCGATCTCGCGCGAGTAAAGGAGGATCGCCTCCTGGAGGGACTCGTTGCCTCCGCTCTTGACGCGCTCCTCGACCACCTCGACGGTGATCTTGATGAGCTGGAGGGTCTGCTGCAGGCTGACGGACCGCAGCAGCTCACGAGGAGCCGCCCCGAACACGTCGGCGGCGATCCACGGCGTCGACCGTGGGTCGTCGAACCAGGAGATGAACGACGATATGCCCGCCTGGGCGACCAGGCCGACCGCGCTGCGGCGGCTGGGAGGCATGTCCCGATACCAGGGGAGCGTGTCCTCCAGTCGCTTGAGCGTGGTCGTGGCGAGTTCGCCCGAGATCTTGCGCAGCCACGCAAGCGTCTCGGACTTGGTCCTCTCCGGTGTCGTCGGCACGGGCCCGCGGTCAGGACTCGCCGCCCGCGGTGCCGGTGGTGCCGGCGTTCACGTCGTGCAGCAGGTACTTCTCGATCGCCCAGGCCGGAGCGTTCGGGTCGACCTTGCCCTGGGCCGCGAGCAGCTCCAGGGTGCGGACGACGATCGACGGGCCGTCGATCTTGAAGTACCGACGTGCCGCAGCGCGGGTGTCCGAGAAACCGAAGTCGTCGGCACCGAGCGTCGCGTATTCGCCCGGCACGAACTGACGGATCTGGTCGGGCACGGCGTGCATGTAGTCGGTCACGGCGACGAACGGACCCTCGGCCCCCTGAAGCTTGCGGGTGACATACGGCACCTGCGTCTCCTGCTGCGGGTAGAGGAAGTTGTGCTCCTCGGCCTCGAGGCCGTCGCGGCGCAGCTCGCTCCACGAGGTGACGCTCCAGACGTCGGCCGAGACGCCCCAGTCCTGCGCGAGCAGCTGCTGGGCCTCGAGCGCCCACGGGACGGCGACGCCCGACGCGAGCAGCTGGGCCTTGGGGCCGGCCCCCTCGCCGGCGTGGAGCTGGTAGATGCCGCGGACGATGCCGTCGACGTCGACGTTCTCCGGCTCGGCGGGCTGGACGATCGGCTCGTTGTAGACCGTCAGGTAGTACATGACGTTCGGCTCGGGATGAGACTCGCCGTACATCCGCTCGAGACCCGAACGCACGATGTGCCCGATCTCGTAGCCGTAGGCCGGGTCGTACGAGACGACGGCCGGGTTGGTGTTCGACAGCACGAGGGAGTGGCCGTCGGCGTGCTGCAGGCCCTCGCCGGTGAGCGTGGTGCGGCCGGCGGTCGCGCCGATCATGAAGCCGCGCGCCATCTGGTCGCCGGCCGCCCACATGGCGTCGCCGGTGCGCTGGAAGCCGAACATCGAGTAGAAGACGTAGACCGGGATGAGCGGCTCGCCCTGCGTCGAGTACGACGTTCCGACATTGGTGAACGCCGCGAGGGCGCCCGCCTCGTTGATGCCGACGTGGATGATCTGGCCCTGCGGGCTCTCCTTGTAGGCCAGGAGCAGCTCGCGGTCGACCGACGTGTAGTGCTGGCCGTTCGGGTTGTAGATCTTCGCGTTCGGGAAGAAGGCGTCCATGCCGAAGGTGCGCGCCTCGTCCGGGATGATCGGGACGATGCGGTGACCGAAGTCCTTCGCACGCAGGAGGTCCTTCAGCAGTCGGACGAACGCCATGGTCGTGGCGATCTCCTGCGTGCCGGAGCCCTTCTTGGAGATGGCGTAGGCCGAGTCGTCCGGAAGGTTCAACTGCGTGTACTTCACGCGGCGCTCCGGCACGTAGCCGCCGAGCGCGGCGCGGCGCTCGTGCAGGTACTGGATGGCCTCGTCCTGCGGCCCCGGGTTGTAGTACGGCGGCAGGTACGGGTTCTCTTCGAGCTGCGCGTCGGTGATCGGGATGCGCATCGCGTCGCGGAACGTCTTGAGGTTGTCCAGCGTCATCTTCTTCATCTGGTGGGTCGCGTTGCGGCCCTCGAAGGACGGACCGAGGCCGTAGCCCTTGATGGTCTTCGCGATGATGACGGTCGGCTGGCCCTTGTGCTCGACGGCGGCCTTGAACGCCGCGTAGACCTTGCGGTAGTCGTGGCCGCCGCGCTTGAGCCCCCAGACCTCGTCGTCGGTGTAGTCCTTGACCAATTCGAGGGTGCGCGGGTCGCGGCCGAAGAAGTTCTCGCGCACGTAGGCGCCGTTCTCGGTCTTGTAGGTCTGGTAGTCGCCGTCGGGCGTCTGGTTCATCAGGTTGACCAGCGCGCCGTCGGTGTCGCGGGCGAGCAGGTCGTCCCACTCGCGGCCCCAGATGACCTTGATGACGTTCCAGCCGGCACCGCGGAAGTAGCTCTCGAGCTCCTGGATGATCTTGCCGTTGCCGCGCACCGGGCCGTCGAGGCGCTGCAGGTTCGCGTTGATGACGAAGGTGAGGTTGTCGAGCTTCTCGTTGGCAGCGACCTGGAGCTGACCGCGGCTCTCGACCTCGTCCATCTCGCCGTCGCCGAGGAACGCCCAGACGTGCTGGTCGGAGGCGTCCTTGATGCCGCGGTTGGTCAGGTACTTGTTGAGCTGCGCCTGGTAGATCGCGTTGATCGGCCCGAGGCCCATCGACACGGTCGGGAACTGCCAGAAGTCGGGCATGAGCCGCGGGTGCGGGTACGACGAGAGCCCGCCGCCCGCGTGCGACTTCTCCTGGCGGAAGCCGTCGAGCTGGTCGGCGCTGAGCCGGCCCTCGAGGAAGGCGCGGGCGTACGTGCCGGGGGAGGCGTGGCCCTGGAAGAAGATCTGGTCGCCGCCGCCGGGGTGGTCCTGGCCGCGGAAGAAGTGGTTGAAGCCGACCTCGTAGAGGGCGGCGCTCGACGCGTAGGTCGAGATGTGGCCGCCGACTGCGATGCCGGGTCGCTGCGCGCGGTGCACCAGGATGGCCGCGTTCCAGCGGATCCACGCCCGGTAGCGGCGCTCGATCTCCTCGTCGCCGGGGAAGTCCGGCTCGTTCTCGGGGGCGATGGTGTTGATGTAGTCGGTGGTCGGCACCATCGGCACGCCGAGGTGCAGCTCCTTCGAGCGCTTGAGCAGGCTCAGCATGATCTCGCGAGCGCGCTCGTGGCCGTGTGCCGCAACCAGTGCATCGAGGGATTCACTGCCATTCGGCGGTCTCGTCCGGGATCCGAGTCGATGTTATTCACCGAATACGGGTCCTGGTCGTTTACAGTCACCCTCGACCTCTTTCTTGTGTCGGACGGATCGTGGAAGGCGCGCATCCGCTGGTCGGGTCACGACGTATTGCGGGCACCATCGTTCAGCCTAGCCGCAAGTCGAGGCACCCGGTGACCGGGCGGGAGTCCCGGCGGCGGTTGGACCGCACTGCGACCGGGTCTATGCTGTGTGCTCGTGCGCCGGCGGAAGAAACCGTCCCCGTCGCGCTGAAAGGAGACCATACTCATGGCTCTGGAGAACGACACCCAGGCACCCGACTTCGAGCTGCTCGACCAACACGGCCGATCGGTCAGGCTGAGCGACTTCCGCGGAACGAAGTCCGTCGCCCTCGTCTTCTTCCCGCTCGCCTTCTCCGGCACCTGCACCGGCGAGCTGTGCGCCCTGCGCGACAACCTGGCGATGTTCCAGGACCACCGGGTGGAACTGATCGCCATCTCCGTCGACTCCAAGTACGCGCTCCGGGCGTGGGCCGATCAGGAGGGCTACGACTTCAGCCTCCTTGCCGACTTCTGGCCGCACGGCGAGGTCGCCAAGGAGTACGGCGTCTTCCTCGCCGAGAAGGGCTTCGCGAACCGCGCGACCTTCCTCGTCGACGAGTCGGGCATCATCCGCGCATCGTTCATCACCGCACCGGGCGAGGCCCGCTCGATCGAGGCCTACCGTGCCGCGCTCGAGTTGCTACCGGCGCACGTCTGACCCGACCCGCATCCGAACGGCGCACCCGCTAAGGTTGAGTCGCACGGGCCTTTAGCTCAGCTGGTAGAGCGCCACGTTTACACCGTGGATGTCGTCGGTTCGATCCCGGCAGGGCCCACTCATGTAAAACGGTCGTCGGTTCGATGCGGCACCGGAGGTAGTGCCCACTCCAAGGAAAGCGGTCGTCGGTTCAATGCGGCACCGGAGGTAGTGCCCACCTCTAGACTTGCGACATGCCCGAGGGTGCGTACCGCTGGTTCGTGTTCGCGGAGCTCGCTCTGGCCGCAGTCACCTTCGTCGCGCTGCTGTTCGTCGTCGCTCCGTACGGCGGGAGGCACGGCCGCTCCGGCTGGGGGACGACGGTGCCGTCGCGGGTCGGCTGGATCGTCATGGAGGCGCCGGCGAGCGTCGCGTTCCTGCTGTTCTACCTGCTCGGCGCGCACCGGGCCGAGGTCGTCCCGCTGCTCTTCCTCCTGCTCTGGCAGGCGCACTACGTCCAGCGCGCCTTCGTCTATCCGTTCCTCATGCGCTCGGGCTCGCGGATGCCGGTGCTGGTGATGCTGCTCGCGATCCTGTTCAATTTGCTCAACGCGTGGGTCAACGCCCGGTGGATCTCCGAGTACGGCGACTACCCGCTCAGCTGGCTGACCGACCTCCGATTCTGGCTCGGCGTCGCGCTCTTCGCGGTCGGGTACGCGCTCAACATCTGGTCCGACCGCATCCTGCGTGGGCTGCGACGGGGTGGACCCGGTTATCGCATCCCGTACGGAGGCGGTTTCCGCTTCGTCTCCAGCCCGAACTACCTCGGCGAGATCGTCGAGTGGACGGGTTGGGCGATCGCGACCTGGTCAGTTGCGGGACTCGCGTTCGCGCTGTACACGATCGCCAACCTGGCGCCGCGGGCGATGGCCAACCACCGCTGGTACCAGGCGACGTTCCCCGAGTATCCCGTATACCGCCGGGCGCTCATCCCCTTTCTGCTCTGAGCAGTGTCGGCGGCCGACCGTACGGTGAGCGTGTGAAGAACGGGGTGTGGTGACCGAGAACGTCGCCCAGTGGTGGGCACGGCGCCAATGGTCCAAGGCGTTGGCGGTGCCCTACGCGGTCGGCACGTACCGAGCCGACTGGCAGCGTTATCCTGCGCTCGTGCGGCAGTTCCACCCCGAACTGAACGCTGGGGTGGTCCTGAGCCAGATCCCGCCCGCGGCCGACGTCTACGTGCAGTGGGAGTGCGACGCGGGCCATCGTTTCATCGCCACGCCGCAGGAGCAACGCTCGCGGCCGGGAGGCACGCGCCGGCGCTCGGGGTGGTGCCCGTGGTGCGCGGAGCTCGCGGTGCCGAGCCGGATCCGCGCTCCGGAGCCCGACGCGGGCGTCCATCTCTGCGGCCACGCCCGCGACCCGCGGCGCATCGAAAGCGACCCCGACGACGATCGCTGCTACTTGTGCCGGCGACTCGACCGCACGGCGATGAGCCGCGAGGAGCTGGTCGCTCTGGCGACGCCGGCGTCGCGCGTGGCGCTCTCGCACGAGAACGGCACAGCCAACCGCTACTCGTGGCAATGCCCGGATGGTCATCCGGCCTACACAGCCACGGTCGAACGCATCCTGGGCGGGCGTCGCTGCCCGGTGTGCCGGAACGCCTGCGGCGGAGCCGCCCGTGTCGCCGTCGGAGAGGCGTTCCGGAGCGAGCGGGCGCCCCGTCCGGCGTCGGCCGCCGAACCGGAACTTCGCCGGCGCATCGCCGAGCGACTCGCCGTCGGCCTCGAGTGCAACGCCGTGCGGGTGGCGCGGCCGTTCTACGACCACCTGGAGGTCTGGCCCGACATCGTGATCCCCGAGCTGCGAGTCACGGTGGAATACGACACCATCGGTCGGCACGGGCTCGAGCACGTCGGCCAGCGGGAGACCTCCGACCGCCGCAAAGATCGCCTGCTGCGCGCCGTGGGGTGGGAGGTCGTGCGGGTGCGCTGCCGCCCCCTTCTGCCGCTCGGCCCCTACGACGTCGAGGCGTCGAGTGTGACAGACGCGGTCGTCGAACGCGTCCTGTCGGCGCTGGGGGAGATCAGGGGTGATTTGATCGTGGGCGCCTATCGCCGATGACCGGCGCGGCAGCAGGGCGTCCCGGGGCCGGGGCTGACCGGGGTCTAGTTTTTCCGTATCGAACCCCGGGCGTCGAAGCCGGTGCCTGCCCGACCTCCAGGAGGACGCTGTGTCCCATCCCCGTCCCAGCGAGCCCGCAGATGTCCCCGATTCCTCAAGCGACACGGCGCACAGCCCGCACCCGCCGCTCGCGGACGCGGGGCCGGTGCTCGTCGGGGTCCACCTCGGCCAGCCGGTCGACGTCCTCCTGCACAGCGCCCGGCTCGCCGTCGAACTCGGCCGTGAGCTCGTCTGCGCGTTCGTCGCCGCCGACGTGGTGTCGACGGGCTGGGACCGGCCGGAGCACTTCGAGGTGACGGCGGACTTCGACGACGGCTCGTCCGAGGACGACTTCGCACCCGACCTGATCGCCGCGATCAGCAGCGCGCTGGACGCCATCGAGACGCGTCCGCAGTGGAGGGTCCGCGTCGTCTCCGGAGACGTCGCCGCAGAGCTCGCCGAACTCGCACACGAGATCGAGGCGCGCCTCATCGTGGTCGGGGGCAGGAGACGGGGCATCGATCGCGTGCTCGATCACTTCACGAGCGGCTCGGTCTCGTCCCGGCTCGCGCACGATCAGCTGAGGCCGCTGCTGGTCGTCCCCGACCCCGGCCACCACCGCGGACCCGACCGCGGCCTCCTCGAAGTCCCGGCCGTGGATTCGGAGAAGGTGCACTGACCCTCCCGCTCGCGTGGCCCGCTGGGTAGCCTGTGGGTGAGCGGCGCGCTCCGCGTCCGCACGAAGGAGATCTCACGATGGCATCGATCCTCAACCCGTACATCAACTTCCGCACGCAGGCCCGGGAGGCGATGGACTTCTACAAGTCGGTCTTCGGAGGCACCCTCCAGCAGAGCACCTTCGCGGAGTTCGGCATGAGCCAGGACCCGTCGGACGCAGACCTGGTCATGCACTCCCAGCTGACGACGGACGCCGGCTTCACGTTGATGGCCGCGGATGTCCCCGCGCACATGGAGCTGAAGGAGGGCACGCAGATCTCGGTCTCGCTGAGCGGCGACGACGAGGCGCAGCTCTCCGGCTACTACGAGAAGCTGGCGGACGGCGGAAGTGTCCTCGAGCCGCTCTCCAAGGCGCCGTGGGGCGACAGCTTCGGCATGCTGGTCGACCGGTTCGGCGTGCAGTGGCTGGTCAACATCGCCGGCTCCGGGCCGTCGGCCTGAGACGACGAACCCTCACGCGCTGCGACGACCATGAGCGATGAGACAATGCCCGGCGCCGTGATCGTCGGCGTCCATCCGGACCAGTCAGTCACTGTGGTGCGGGAGGCCGCGCGGCTGGCCGACGCGTTCGACCGCCCGCTGGTCTGCGCGTACGTCGCCGAAGACAGCTACCTCACCGAATGGGATCGCGCCGACGTGCGCGAGGACGCCTCGCTGCATCCCGTCGACGTGGCCTCGGAGGACGAGAACGTGGCGTTGGAGCTGGCCGCCGCGATCGGAGCGGCTCTCGCGTCGCCGGGCGACGAAGGAGCGCACCCTCCGTGGACCCTGCGCATCCTCGCCGGCGACCCCGCGAAAGCCCTCGGACGGATCGCAGCAGAGCTCGACGCCCGCCTCCTTGTCGTCGGCACACGGGGGAGGGGTGTCGAGCGAGCGCTCGAGGAGTGGCTCGGCGGTTCGGTCGCTGCGCACCTCACCCACGATCAGGTGCGCCCGGTGGTCGTCGTCCCGACGCACGACGTCACCGAGGAGAGGCTCGCACCACCGCGGTGAGGTCCCGGCCGGCCGGGTGCGGCCTCAGGCCGTGAGGGCGCCGAGCCAGGTCAGCGGGTCGATCGGCGAACCGCCGTCGGGGCGGACCTCGAAGTGGAGGTGGGCTCCCGTCGAGACCCCGGTGCTGCCGACGGCGGCGATCGCGTGGCCGACGATGACTCTCTGACCGGGGGTGACACGCACGGAGCCCGCCGCGAGGTGGCAGTAGACCGTCGTGACGTTCTGGCCGCGCACGACATGGTCGATCGCGATGTTCACACCGCAGCCGCCGTGGTCCTCGCTCACGACCTTGCTGACGACGCCGGTGGCTGCAGTACGCACGGTCACGCCCTCCCGCGCGGCGAAGTCGACGCCCGGGTGGTTGGTCGATGCGCCTTCGGTCGGCGCCTCGCGGTGCCCGAAGCCGTCCGAGATCGAGACGTCCTGCACCGGCCAGACGACCGTCGGGGGAACGTATACGCCGGAGAGGTCGCGTGCGACGCCGAATACCGAGACGTCCCCGTCCGTACCCACTGTGAGGTCCTGTGCCACGGCGGTCGACGTCGATGCGGAGGAGTGGACAGCCCCTGCCGGCGTGACCGAGACGGTGAGGGTCGAGGTGGCGGCGAGACCGAGCACCAGGCCGGTCGCGGTGAGGGTGTGGGCGAAGGGAGTGAATCGGAGCACGGGCGAGCCTCGTTTCGGTGGAGGGGGAGATTGTGCAGAACGGGTATTCCGCACTACAAGTGTCACATATCACCTTGAGTAAACCCTGAGCGAACGGAAGCGGTGGGCCATTCCCAGGGGAGCGGTCCGCGCGTTATGGTGCTCGCGGATCGAGCCGATCGGTCCGGAGAGGTGGACGTCATGTGTCGGTGGCTCGCATACTCGGGAGAAGCGCTCAAACCCGCGGAGCTGATCTTGGACGCGCAACACTCGTTGGTCGCCCAATCACTGAACTCGCCGCTGGGCACGGAGACGGTGAACGGCGACGGATTCGGATTCGGCTGGTACCCGGAAGGATCGAAGGCGGGGAGCAAACCCGCGCTCTTCCATTCGACCGAGCCGGCCTGGAACGACGAGAACCTGCGGGAGCTCACGAACTCGATTGCGAGTCCGCTGTTCTTCGGCCACGTCCGCGCGGCCGGAGGACCGCCGATCCAGCAGACGAACTGCCATCCGTTCCGCTATGAGAACTGGATGTTCATGCACAATGGCTTCCTCGACGGGTTCGCCCAGATGAAGCGCGACCTGACCTTCTCCGTCGACGCGTCGCTCTACCCCCTCATCCACGGCACCACGGACTCCGAAGTTCTCTTCTACCTGGCGCTGACCCTCGGACTCCAGGATGATCCGGTCAGGGCGATGGCCAAGGCCGTGCGACGGGTGGAGGAAGTGGGGGAGTCGAAGGGGATCCGTTTCCCGATGCAGGGGACCCTTGCGCTCTCCGACGGCGCTACGCTGTGGGCGTTCCGATACTCCACGGCCCACCGGAGCCGGAGTCTCTATCACTCGGTCGCCATCCCGGAGTTGCGCGAGCTCTACCCCGATGCCGCCCGAATCGATGTGTTCGGCGACAAAGCCAAGGTGGTGGTGTCGGAACCGCTCAACGACATCCCCGGAGCCTTCGTCGAGGTGGCGGAGTCGACGGTGGCGATCCTGAACGACGACGGCTATCACCACGAGGAGTTCTTGAGCGACGGCGACTGAGTGCACGCGGCCCTTCGTGGGAGGTCGGGCTGGTGCGCGATCGTCGGGAGGGCAAGCAGCGGGTCTACGGCCTCGACGCCGCCGGCCTGCGTGCGGTGCACGAGTGGACCGGCGGTTTCGAGCGGTTCTGGAACGAGAGCTTCGACCGACTCGACGCATACGTGCGGGAGTTGCAGAAGGAACGACAGGGGGAGCAGTAGTACATGACCACGACAGAGCGGGCCTCGTCGGCGTCGAGCGCGACGGCCGACCGGGAGATCGTCATCTCCCGGCGCATCGACGCACCGCCGGAGGTGGTCTTCCAAGCCTTCACCGACGTCCGGCACCTGTCGCGCTGGTGGGGGCCGGAGGGCTTCACGACGACGACCGAGGAGTTCGAGTTCCGGGTCGGCGGCGAGTGGATCTTCGTGATGCGCGGACCGGACGGGACCGACTACACGGAGTGGATCTCCTGGACCGAGATCATCCCGCCGGCGCGGATCGCGCTTCGCCACGGCGCCTTCCGCGACGATCGTGACACGTTCGAGTCTGCCCTGACCTTCGAACCGGAGGAGGGCGCCACCCGCCTCGAGATGCGCACGGTGTTCCCGACGAGCGAACTGCGCGACGAGGCGGTCGAGAAATATCACGCCATCGAGGCCGGGGGACAGACCCTCGCCAAGCTGGCCGCGTACATTGCGGAGAACCGTCACGAGGAAGCAGGGGAACGATGACCGGCTCGGTGTATTTCAGCGTCTCGATGTCGCTCGACGGCTACATCGCCCCCGACTCGCCGGAGGAGCTGATGGGGCGGCAGTGGATGGAGCTGCAGCACTGGATCTTCCCGACGCGGTTCTTCCGCGAGAACCTGAAGCTCGGTGCGGGCGGCGGGGACGGCCCCGACAACGACATCGCACGCGCGACCTTCGAGCGCACCGGCGCGAGCATCATGGGCAAGCGGATGTTCGATGCCGGCGAACGGATGTGGCCGGAGGATGCTCCGTTCCACACGCCCGTCTACGTCGCGACGCACGAACGACGCGATCCCTGGCAACGCCCGGGAGGCACCGTGTTCCACTTCGTGAACGACGGCATCGAGTCGGCGCTCGAGCAGGCACGCGCCGCTGCGGGGGAGCGCGACGTGCGCATCGCTGGCGGAGGTGAGACGATCCTGCAGTACCTGAACGCGGGCCTGATCGACGAATTCACGATCGCCCTCGCGCCGGTGCTGTTCGGCGCGGGCATCCAGCTGTTCGGGGGCATCGACGCGTCCCGGATCGCGTTGGAGCAGCGCGACGTGGTGCCGACCGGGAGGGCGACGCACCTCACGTATGCGGTTCGGGAGCGGTAAGGCGTCGTGCGCGCGTTCGAGATGATCGAACGATGGTGCCGTTACGCATATTCGCGCCGATCGGCACCCCACCGTGTTCGTGGCCGAGGCGCTCGGTCAGCTCCGCTTCCGGCGCGGTCTCGAGGACATTCTTCGTGAGCTGGCTCAGCAGCCCGCCCGATCAGAAGGACCTCGCGGAGCGGTTGCTCCTCCAGGCGAAGGAACAGGGCGTGAGTCTCGTTGGGCCGTGGGAGCGATGAACTGAGGCAGTATTTTGCCTCTGAATGACGAGGGAGCACGGCCGGGGCTGCGAGCCAGGGAGGACGCGCGAAGGCTTTCGATCGATCAGGAGGGGTATCTGCAGATTTTGCCTATACACCCGATACGAGCTGACATAATGTGCATTATCAGCGATAAAGAACCGCGGTTCGCCGGCTGGGCGGGTTGGTGCGCGGGTCCTCGCTACCGGTAGCCTATGCGGATGGCTTTACCGGCGGGACCGACCGGACGACGGTGGCGGCTGCACCCGTCGCGTACCCTGTTCCTCTCATTCGCCGCAACTGTCCTCGTGGGCACGGCGCTCCTCATGCTCCCGCTTTCCAGCGCGAACGGACGATTCACAAGCTTCGCGAACGCTCTCTTCACTGCGACGTCGGCCGTCTGCGTGACCGGGCTAACCGTGGTCGATACCGCGGAGCATTGGTCCCCGTTCGGGCAGGTGGTGATCCTCGTCCTCATCCAGGTCGGAGGGCTGGGAGTGATGGTCTTCGCTTCGTTCGTCGGGCTGGCCGTGATGCGCAGGCTCTCACTCCGCATCCGGGTCACCGCTGCAGCTGAGGCTAAGGCGGGCGGCCTCGCCGCGATCGGCGGGCTGGTGCGAGGCGTTGTCGGTATGTCCGTCGTCATCGAGTTCGTCATTGCTGTGGTGCTGGCTCTCCGTTTCTGGCTCGGATACGGTCAGGGAGTCGGGCAGGCGGCATGGAACGGCATCTTCCATGCCGTGTCGGCCTTCAACAACGCTGGATTCGCTCTGTTCAGCAACAGCATGGAGAATTTCCGCAACGACCCGATCATCTGTCTCTCGCTGTGCATCGCCATCATCCTGGGTGGTCTTGGCTTCCCGGTTCTCGCGCAACTCCGCAAGCATCTACGGACTCCGCGACGGTGGAACGTCAACACCCGAATTGTGCTGGCGGCGACGGCGACCCTCCTGATCGTGAGCACGGTTTACATCACGATCCTCGAATGGGACAATCCGGCGACCCTTGGCCCACTCACCCCTCCGGCGAAGATCCTGGCAGGGTTCTTCCAGGCCGTGCAGACGAGAACGGCCGGCTTCAACAGCGTCGACATCGGTGGAATGCACGGCTCCAGCCGCATCGGCATGGATGTGTTCATGTTCATTGGCGGCGGTTCGGCCGGCACCGCAGGCGGTGTCAAAGTCACGACGTTCACGGTCCTTCTTCTTGTTCTCATCGCCGAGATCCGCGGTGAGAACGATGTCAACGTCTTCCGCCGACGACTCCCCCGTGCCGTCGCCGCCGAAGCGGTCTCGGTCGCGGCACTTGCAATCGGCGTGGTGATCGCCGCAACGGCCACCCTCATGATCCTCACCGGTGGCGCACTCGACCCGATGCTCTTCGAAACCGTGTCGGCGTTCGGGACGGTCGGGCTCTCGACCGGCATTACCCCCGGTCTGCCTGTCGCAGCGCAGTTCGTCATAATTTTGGTGATGTTCATCGGACGACTCGGGCCGATCACGTTCGCCGCTACCCTGGCTTCCCGCGAACGCGGACTCCTGTATCAGCATCCCCAAGAAAGGCCGATCATTGGCTAGAAATCCTCGGTTCGCGAGTGCGGCCCGCTCACGAAAGGACGGCCCGGTGGCCGTAATCGGCCTCGGTCGGTTCGGCGGCGCGATCGCCCGAGAACTGCAGGCGGGCGGCGCAGAAGTCCTGGGCGTCGACGTAGACGACTCGGTCGTAAGCCGGTTTAGCGGCGAGCTCACGCACGTCATCCGGGCGGACACGACCCAAGAGGAGGTACTGAGACAACTCGGCATCCCGGAGTTCGACCGGGTGGTACTCGCCGTGGGCAGCCACCTCGAGGCCAGCATCCTCACCGCCTCGCTGCTCCTGCGCTTCGGGATCGAGGACATCTGGGCCAAGGCGACCAGCGATGCCCACGGCGCCATCCTCAAACAGCTCGGCGTCAACCACGTGGTCTATCCGGAGCAAGACATGGGCAAGCGCGTCGCCCACCTGGTGCGCGGCACCCTCGCCGACTACATCGACGTCGGCGACGACGTAGCCCTGGTCGTCACCGCGCCACCGCCCGGCGTCGTCGGCCGGACCATCACCGAGACCAGGATTCCCGGCAACGCGGCCATCGACATCATCGCTCGAAAGGCAGCGGGTGGTACCTGGCGACGGGCGACCGATACGGATACGATCCGTCCCGACGACCTTCTCCTCGTTCTCGGTGCGAGCGCCGCCGCCGAACGCTTCGCACAACGCTAAGCACTGCGCGGACCTCTAGCCAATCGGATTCCCTATTCGGCTGGGGACGGCCGCGAGGCTTTCGAGTTCAACAGAGATACGTGCTCGATTTCGATCGGGATGCGCACATCAAGGTCGCCGCGGGCGCGATGGTGATGTGTGTCGCCTGTCGCTCCCACGCATACCGCAGCAAGTGACGAAATCGCCATTATCAGCTCACGAATCAGGCCAAGAACATGTACATGTTTGCGTGCTGATTGTGGTAATGCGGGCGGGGCTGCGGTGTGGAGCTTGGCGAGGAGCTCGTAGAAGCTCAGGCTCACAAAGCATCGAGAACTCCTAGACCGTCAGCTGCGTAGAAACGGCAAGGCGAACACACCTCCGTGCTCATCGTTAGATATAGCGGCGGGTGTGAAACGCGCTCAGACGACTGATAAGCGGAATGCGAACCGATCCCTGGGTGAGAACCGATACTCGTCGTCGCAGCGGAACCCTCGCAGCCAGTGCTTATCGTCGACCACGCGCAGATAGAAACCTTTCGGAAGCTCCACGTCGTCACTCAGCGGTGTCGTCGCGACTTTGAGCGCGCCTGCGGGCGACCTGCCGGCGGAGAGCACCGAGTCAGGTGCGTTCGCCTGCGATGTCAGCGCAAGTCGGAGGTACGGGCCGGTATCGGGCGGACACACTGCGAGTCTCCGCTCGCGAGCTGCCGCGAAGACCTCCGGCAACGTCCCGCCCTCCCGCAGGTCGAGGTCGGCGACGTTGCGTTCGACGATGCTGATCTCCTCGCGGTTCCGCAGGTCGAAAACGGGATGATCCAGCAGTGTCACGGCGTGCGCATTGAGGAGGACTCCGCGCGAGCGCAGTGTCGCCCTCAGCTCAACGCGGGTGAGCCCACCGACCTGAAGACGCAAGGTCTCCTCGTTTCCGGTGGGTTGTTTCACGAATCAAGGGTATCCGCCATGTGCGACGGAAGGCCGCGCTGCTCCCTTGACTCGCACTCCGGCTCCCGCGCCGCGCCGCGCCGCGCAGGATCGTAGTATGAACGCGTGAGAGACAGCCGATCGCGCGACGAGCCGACGACCGCCACCAGATCCGACGGGTTGTCGCGGCGAGGCTGGATTGTGCTCGTGTCCGTCACCGCAGTGGTGGGCGTGTTCGCGGGCGTGGCTGGCTTCGCTCTCGGAGTCCCCTCCGGCCACGCGCGTGCATCCACATCGTCGACGTCACGGGATGTCGCACCGCCGACTCCGCAACGGAACCCGACTCCGACGCGCCTGGGCCTTCCCGCGCGTCCGACCCCCACCCAGACGGCAACGGTCCCCTCCCAGCCGGTCGACGCACTCGCGGCCGGCGATTGCCTGCAGACCTATTCATCGAAGTCGGCTGACGCGTATCCGGTGGTCGACTGCGGGTCGCCGCACCTCGCTCAGATGCTGTCGAAGGGCGAACTCCCCCAGTCGTCCGGGGTCGCATATCCCGGTGAACAGGCCTTGAACGCGCAGATCGACGACCTCTGCGAACAGCACCTGAACTGGGATTGGGTACGGGTCTGGAACGAAGACGTCCAGGTCGACCTGCGCTACCCGGACACCGCAACTCTCTGGGCCTCCGGCAACCGTATCTATTACTGCTTCGTATACACGTATTCACGCCACGAACTCACCGGAAGTGCCGTCGCTACCGGCTGATGCACTACGACGTCAGCGGCGGCTCGATCAGAAAGGTTCCGCCGGTGAGTTCAATCACGACTTCGGCCTCGGACGACGTGCGTGCCGACCGAACCCTGTCGCCGTGCAGCGAGACGATCGCCTGACGGAATCCGGGATCACCGAACCGATGCACGTGGGAGCAGACGACCACCGCAGGCCACCGGGGAATCGTGATGACCGTTCGTCGTGCGCTGAAGAACACGAGCTGAGGATCTTACGCGTTGAAGGTCACGCGCTCGAACGTCGCTCCGGTCACGTGCTTGAACGAGCCGGGTGCTGTGATCGGCCCACGAGGCGACGCGTGCCAAGCGGATCGCGTCGCGCCGCGAGAGTCGGCGCTCGACCATAACCGCTCCCCCGATCGGGGCTGCGCACACGATGAAGATCGCCGCGCCGAGTGTCGCGTATCCCCCGCTCACGCCCCCACGTACTCCGCCAGGTGCTGCCCCGTCAGCGTCGATCGCGTCGCGACCAGCTCGGCTGGCGTGCCCTCGAAGACGACGCGGCCGCCGTCATGGCCTGCTCCCGGCCCGAGGTCGACGATCCAGTCGGCGTGCGCCATGACCGCCTGGTGGTGTTCGATCACGATGACCGATTTGCCGGAGTCGACCAGGCGGTCGAGCAGGCCGAGAAGCTGCTCGACGTCAGCCAGATGGAGGCCCGTCGTCGGCTCATCGAGCACGTACACCCCACCCTTCTCGGCCATGTGAGTCGCGAGCTTGAGCCGCTGACGTTCACCGCCGGACAGCGTCGTCAGGGGCTGGCCGATCGTGAGATAGCCCAGTCCGACGTCCGCCAGACGCTGCAGGATCGCGTGTGCGGCCGGGAGGCGGCCATCGCCGCTCGCGAAGAACGACTCGGCGTCGTCGACGGATAGCGCCAGCACCTCGCTGATGTCCAGCCCCCCGAATTCGTACTCCAGCACGGAGGCGTCGAAGCGCTTGCCGGCGCACACCTCGCACACCGTCGAGACGCCCGCCATCACGCCCAGGTCGGTGTAGATGACGCCCGCACCGTTGCAGTTCGGGCAGGCGCCCTCCGAGTTCGCGCTGAAGAGCGCGGGCTTCACCCCGTTCGCCTTGGCGAACGCCTTCCGGATCGGTTCGAGCAGGCCGGTGTAGGTCGCCGGATTACTGCGTCGCGAGCCGCGGATGGCCCCCTGGTCGACGGAGACGACGCCCTCGCGCGGGGCAACCGAGCCGTGGATGAGCGAGCTCTTGCCCGAACCCGCGACACCCGTGACGACCACTAGCACGCCGAGCGGGATGTCCACGTCGACCTCCTGGAGGTTGTGCGCCTTCGCGCCGCGGACCTCCAGCACCCCCGTGCGTGCCCGAACCGATTCCTTGACCGACGAGCAGTCGTCGAGGTGCCGGCCGGTGAGCGTGCCGCTTTCTCGCAACCCGTCGATCGTTCCCTCGTAGACAATCTCTCCCCCGGCCGTTCCCGCGCGCGGCCCCAGGTCGACGACATGGTCGGCGATCGCGATCATCTCGGGCTTGTGCTCGACGACGAGCACCGTGTTTCCCTTGTCGCGCAACTGCGCCAACAGCCCGTTCATCCGCTGCATATCGTGCGGGTGCAGACCGACCGACGGCTCGTCGAAGACGTAGGTGATGTCGGTGAGCGACGAACCGAGATGTCGGATCATCTTGGTGCGCTGGGCCTCGCCGCCCGACAGCGTGCCGGAGGGCCGGTCGAGCGAGAGATAGCCCAGGCCGATGTCGACGAACGAGTCGAGCGTGCTCTGGAGGTTCGCGAGCAGTGGAGCGACCGTCGGCTCGTCGAGCTGCCGCACCCAGTCGGCGAGGTCGCTGAGCTGCATCGCACACACGTCCGCGATGCTGACACCACCGATCAACGACGAGCGCGCACCTTCGTTGAGCCGCGTCCCATGGCACTCGGGACAGGGAGCGAATGTCACTGCGCGCTCGACGAAGGCGCGGATGTGCGGCTGCATTGCGTCGACGTCTTTGGACAGCATCGACTTCTGGACTCGCGGGACGAGGCCCTCGTAGGTGAGGTTGATGCCGTTGATCTTGACTTTCAGTGGCTCCTTGTAAAGGAAGTCGTGGAGCTCGGTCTCCGAGTAGTCGCGGATCGGCTTGTCCGCGTCGAAGAAGCCCGACTCGCTGAACATACGGACGGACCAGCCGTCTGCCGTGTAGCCGGGCACCGTGATGGCGCCGCCGCTCAGGGACTTGGTGTCGTCGTAGAGCTGCGTGAGGTCGATCTCGGAGGCCGTGCCCATGCCCTCGCAGCGCGGGCACATCCCGCCCGTCTGCTCGAACGTGCGCCGGACGGTCGAGCCTCCCTTGCCCTCGATCGTGATTGCGCCAGTGCCCCGCACAGTCGGGATGTTGAAGGAGAACGCCTGCGGCGAGCCGATGTGCGGCTGCCCGAGCCTGCTGAACAGGATGCGGAGCATCGCGTTCGCGTCGGTTACGGTTCCGACGGTCGAGCGTGCGTTCGCGCCCATCCGCTCCTGGTCGACGAGGATCGCCGTCGTGAGCCCCTCGAGCACGTCGACATCCGGGCGCGCGAGCGACGGCATGAACCCTTGCACGAAGGCGCTGTAGGTCTCGTTGATGAGCCGCTGCGACTCGGCGGCGATGGTGCCGAAGACGAGCGAGCTCTTGCCCGACCCGGAGACGCCCGTGAACACGGTCAGGCGACGCTTCGGGAGGTCGACGCTGACATCCTTCAGATTGTTCTCACGCGCTCCGCGAACGCGGATGACGTCATGGGCGTCCGCCGCCGCTGCGCCGCTGGAAGAGGTGGTCTCCGTGGTGGCCGTGGTCATTCGATATGCTCCGTCCGTTCGGTCTCCACCTCGATCTAAGCAGGTGCCTCCGACGAGGCGCCCCTTCCCTGCGCGTCGAATCGCCGAACGTGCTCTGACGGTCACAGCGGATTGTCAGTATCGTCGGCCTCACGGCCCCCTGAACGCCGTGGCCGCAGACTCTGAAAGGGTGTGCGCGATTGCACGCTCAACATCGTCCTGGGAATCCTGCTCGTGATCGCCGTGGCTCTCAATAACGTGTCGACGGCCGCCACCGTGCTCATCATCTAAGGCGATCGCGGCGAACAGGAGGAGGACCACGCATGACGCCGGGAGGAAAGAGTACGACGAGTCCGGCGACGATGCTGAGGATTCCGTAGGGATCGCCATCCGGACGAGGCGGCCCCCAAGCCTCCACCAGCGCCATCACGCCTTCGATGATCCAGCCAACGCCGATGACGCCAGCGCGAATTGATCGTCCTCGGCATCATCGGCATCGTCCGCGCATTCCCCTTCGGCCGTGACGCGCTCAACGCGAGCGGCGCCGCGCTGGCGACCGCCTAGCGGCCGCCGGCCCGAATAGGGAGGTGGCGCTGCCACCAGTCGAGGATGATCTCGAAGCGCTCCCGACGGTGCCTCGGACGCCCGCTGCGGCTGAGTTCGTGGTCTTCACCAGGGAAGATCACGAGCTCGGTCTCGACGCCGTTGCGCTTGAGAGCCGCATAGTAACGCTCCGCCTGACCGAGCGGACACCGCAGGTCGTTGGCCGAGTGGAGGACGAGAGTCGGGGTCGTGACCCGGTCGACGACGGCCTGCGGGCTCTGCGCAGCGATCAAGGCCGGGTCGGTTCCCGTGTACTCGTCGCTGAAGAAGCTGCCGATGTCGCTCGTGCCCATGAATGCGGCGGGATCGAGGAAGCCGCGCTCGACGATCGCAGCGGCGAAGCGGTTGTCGTGGGCGATCGTCCACGCCGTGAGGTACCCGCCGTAGGATCCTCCCATCACGCCGACGCGCTCGGCATCGAGGCCGGTCACCGCGGCACAGGCGCCGTCGAGGAAGTCGAGCACGTCGTCCAGGTCGACCGTCCCCATCCGCTGACGAATGGTGCGGCCGTGCTCCTGCCCGTAGCCGGCCGATCCGCGCGGGTTGCACATCACGACCGCATAGCCGGCGGCCGCGTACACCTGGGCTTCGTCGAACAGCGCCGCGGTGTACGCCGCGAACGGGCCGCCGTGGATGGTGAGGAGCACCGGGTGCGGACCGGCGCCCTCCGGCACCACGACCCAGCCGTGGATCGGGTAGCCGTCGCGTCCCTCGACCGTGAGCTCGCGCGGGGCGATGATCCCTGCCGCGCGCAGGTCCCGGGAGAAGTCGGTCAGCGTGCGCACGCCGTCGTCGTCGATCACGGCGACGTCGCCCGCCGTTGTGGCGGTCGCGATGCTGGCGACGATCGTGTCGCCCGCCGTCCCCACTCCGTTCACCGTGGTCGCGTCGTCGGTGATGCGCCGTGCAGTGCCGTCGGCGTGGACCTCCGTCAGCACCAGCGCGCCGCGGC
The DNA here is from genome assembly GCA_963734315.1 of uncultured Actinomycetota bacterium. Taxonomy (GTDB): domain Bacteria; phylum Actinomycetota; class Actinomycetes; order Actinomycetales; family Microbacteriaceae; genus Leifsonia. Next base: position 106,388 of record CAVTGP010000013.1, read on the forward strand.
GCCGGTCGGTCACGAGCGCGCTGTCGTCGCGGTAGGCGACGATCTCCGACTCGGTCAGGTCCACCGTCTCCGGGTCGGTCAGGCGCCGCGGTGCGGATCCCGGACTCTCGATCGCGTAGAGCGCGGTGTTCCTGGCCACGAAGTCCCGGCCGCTCTCCCCCACCTCCTGCGCACTGAAGTAGAGCACGCCGTTCAGTCCGTACGCGACCTCGACGATCGAGAAGCTGCCGTGCTCCCCCGTCGCGTCGACAGGGTCGCCGCTGCCGTCCAGTGGCACGAGGAGGACGCTCGAGCGCAGGTCGTGTTCGCGGCTCTCGTGGCGAGCCGAGACGAACGCCAACGTGGCGCCGTCCGGTGAGAACGCGATGGTCGTGTCGTCCCAATCCCCCGATGTGAGCGCACGTGGCGTCGCGACCGTCGGCGCGGGTGCAAGGGAACCGTCCGGCTCCGCCACAGGCGAGACCGCCGGCTCCGCCCACACATCGGGAACGGGCACGATGTATACGTGAGCGCGGCGGTCCGTGATGTAGCCGAGCCCGTTCTGCTGATATTTCACGCTGTCGATGCGTCGCGGGCGCTCCGCGTTCGGATCGATGCCGTCGACCGTGCCGTATCGGCCTTGTTCAGGTTCGCGGCTGACGAATGCCAGCGATCGACCATCGGGCGCCCAGGCGAACTCGGTCACGCCGAGCGTGCGGTCGGTGACCGCGACCGGCTCCCCGCCTGCGGAGTCCACCACGAGCAACTGCGGCGGCGCTTTCGGTACCGCGCGCAGGAAGGCGATCAGGCGCCCGTCGGGCGAGAAGCGCGGCACTGTATCGCGGAATCCTCGGGTGAGCCGACGCGGAGCCGCGTGGCCGGAGAGCGGGATGTTCCAGAGCTGGCCGACGGCGGCGTCGGCCGTGAGCGACGGATGAGTCACCGACACGACGGCTCGCGCGCCGCCAGGGTGGACGGTAGGGCGCGAGGCCCCGGTCAGAAGCTCGAGATCGGACGGCTTCATTCGGAGACCGGCTCGAAGCTCGACACGTCCCCGACGAGGCGGGTGTGGTCGGCCGGGACCGGCTCGGTGGTGGCGGCGGCGACCTCCGCGGCGAACTCGCCGACGTTGTAGAGGCGGCCCGCTGCCTCCTTGCGTGCGTCGATCGCGCCGGGGTTCAAGCGGTTGAGCAGCGTCGCCGTGATCGTCCCCTCGATCATGTCGCCCGAGACGACCACGAACTCGATGCCCTTCTCGGCCAGACCCGGGAGGAGTGCGCGCAGGGCGTCCTCGCCGGCACGCTTGCTGAGGGCGACCGCCTCGTACTCGGGCATCGTCGGAGTCGTGCGGATGAAGTGCGCCTGGTGGCTGGTGACGAAGACCACGCGGGATCCCGGACCCATCAGCGGCAGTGCGGCGTTCAGCACGTTCACCTGAGCGTCGCGGTTGAGCTGCATGGCGTAGTCCTCTGCCATGCCGGACTCCATGCCGCCGGACGCGTTGAGCACCAGGATGTCGAGCCCGCCCCACGCGTCGTCGACCGCCTGGAACAGCGCTGCGACCGAGTCGGCATCGGTGAGATCGGCGCCGACCGTGATGGCCGTGCCGCCCCGTTCGCGGATGGAGTCCGCCAGCTTGACGGCGCGCGCCTCCTTGTTGCGGTAGTTGATCGCGACGGACGCACCGGCGTCGGCCAGGTACCGCACGGTGTCGGCGCCGATTCCCCGCGACGAACCGGTGACGAGCGCGCGCCTGCCGTCGAGGCTGCCCGGCGCGAGGGGGCTGACGGACGCGGACGGGTTGGACACGGATACTCCTAGAGCGTTTGACGACACGGCTTTCTGAGACTACCAAGTGGGTTCGCTGCAGCCGAGCGCGGGGATGCTAGCTTCGTATTAAGTTAGTTACATAGTGGACGCCGGGAGGGGGCCGCTCATGGACATCACATCCTTCGCGTGGATTGCGTGGCTCGTCCTCATCCTCGTGTTCGTGATCATCGAGATGCTGACGCTCGACTTCGTGTTCCTGATGATCGCGGTCGGCAGCCTCGGCGGCCTGATCTCGGGGCTCTTCGGCGCACCCTGGTGGCTCCAGCTCCTGATCGCCGCCGCGCTGTCCGTGGTCCTGGTCTTCGTCATCCGCCCGCCGCTGCTGCACAGGCTCAAGCGCGGAGGCGACCCGACCAAAAGCAACGTGGACGCGTTGATCGGGATGTCGGGCGTCGTGGTCTCGACCGTCTCGCGCACGGCCGGGCTGGTCAAGCTCGCCGTCGGAGAGACGTGGACCGCACGTCTCTCCGCCGCATCGGGCGGCCCTGTCGAACTCGTGCCGGGCGAGCACGTCATCGTCCTGAGCATCGAGGGCGCGACCGCCGTCGTGGCCCCATCACCTGTGTCGGCGGGAGCCGACGGCCTCACCGAGAGGAGCATCCCGTGAACGATGTCACCCAACTCGTCGTGACCATCGTGGTCTCGATCATCATCGTGGTGATCGCGATCTTCGTGCTTGTCACGTTGTTCCGTGCCATCCGGATCATCCCGCAGGCACGGGCCGGGGTCGTGGAGCGGCTGGGTCGCTATCACAAGACGCTCGCCGCCCGGTCTGAACGTGGTCGTGCCCTTCATCGACAAGGTACGTCCGCTCATCGACCTGCGCGAGCAGGTCGTGTCCTTCCCGCCGCAGCCGGTGATCACCGAGGACAACCTCGTGGTCTCGATCGACACGGTCGTCTACTTCCAGGTCACGGACGCGCGGGCCGCGACGTACGAGATCGCCAACTACCTCGGCGCCGTCGAGCAGCTCACCACCACCACGCTCCGCAACGTCGTCGGCGGCCTCAATCTCGGAGGCCGCCCTGACCAGCCGCGACAACATCAACGGCCAGCTGCGTCTCGTGCTCGACGAGGCCACCGGCAAGTGGGGCATCCGTGTCTCCCGTGTCGAACTGAAGGCGATCGATCCGCCCCTGTCCATCCAGGACTCGATGGAGAAGCAGATGCGCGCCGAGCGCGACCGGCGCGCGGTGATCCTGACGGCCGAGGGCACGAAGCAGTCCGAGATCCTCAACGCGGAGGGCCTGCGCCAGGCGGCGATCCTCAAGGCGGAGGGCGACGCGAAGGCGTCGGTGCTGCGCGCGGAGGGCGAGGCGAAGGCGATCACCACGGTCTTCGGCGCCATCCACGAGGGCAACCCCGACAGTCTGCTGCTCGCCTACCAGTACCTGCAGACCCTGCCCGAAGCTCGCCGACGGATCGCGCGAACAAGCTCTGGATCATCCCCAGCGAGCTCACGGAAGCGCTGAAGGGCGTCGGTCAGGCGTTCGGACCGAAAGACGTGCCTGCTGCTTCTCCGGACGCGCCGGGGATCGTGCCCGCGTCCACGCGGGCCGCTCCCCTGGCGTGACCTTCCGCGCGTGAGGTTTCTGGACGGCCCGCGGCCGCGCATCATCGCGCACCGCGGCCTCGCGATCGACGCCCCCGAGAACACCCTGCTGGCCTTCCTGAAGGCCCTGAGCGCCGGTGCGACGCACCTCGAGACGGACGTGCACGCCTCTGCCGACGGCGTCGCCGTCATCAGCCACGACCCCGACCTCACACGGGTCGCCGGTCGCGGCATCCGCGTGGGGCAGCTCACCATGACCGAGCTGCGCCGCATTCCGCTCGGGCACGGCCAGAGTATCCCCTCGCTGGCGGAGGCTCTCGATGCGTTCCCGGAGGCCCGCTTCAACATCGACGTCAAGGACGAGCGGGCTGCAGTCCCCACGGCCGCGGCGATCCTGGCGGCGCGGGCCACCGACCGAGTGCTCCTCACGAGCTTCTCCGCATCGCGTCGGGCGGCCGCGGCGGCCGCGCTTTCCGGCGTGGCCGTCTCACCGTCTGTGTCGGAGTTCCTGCCGGTTCTCATCGGCGCCAAGCTCGGCGTCCGGCGCCTGACGGCTCGCGCTCTGCGCCCGTTCGCCGCGGTCCAGATCCCCGAGCGGCGCGGACCTGTGCGGCTCGTGACGTCGCGCACCGTTCGCGCTGTGCAGCGCGCCGGCGCCGAGGTCCACGTCTGGACGGTCGACGACGTGGCCGCCATGACCCGGCTGCTCGATCTCGGCGTAGACGGCATCGTTACCAACCGCTGTGATCTACTGAAAGACCTGGTCAACCGACGAAAGTGACTGGATGGTGCTGTCCCGACGCTGTGAGCCCACTGAGAGTGAGGGGCTCCGCGGAAAGATAATCCCCAGCTTGTTGGTTTATAACTGTGAGGGTTCGCGCGAAGAGGAGACCACACGATGGCAGATCGCAGTTTGCGCGGAATGAGGCTTGGCGCCCAGAGCTTACAAAGCGAAGAAGGCGTCGTCTACTCTCCGCGTACCCGTTACACCTACCTGTGCCCGAGCTGCGGCAAGGAGACCGAAATGGTCTTCTCAGCCGAGGCGGAGGCTCCCGATGCTTGGGAGTGCAAGCACTGCGGCCACGAGGCCCGCTTGCTGATCGACGACAAGCCCGTCGAGATCGACCATTCGGACGTAAAGACGCCGCGCAGCCACTGGGACATGCTCCTGGAGCGCCGCACCCGTGCCGAGCTCGAGGAACTGCTCGAGGAGCGCCTGCAGTACCTGCGAGCGCGCCGCGGCACGAGCGAGCACAAGTACTCCGCCTGACGCCGCTCCCGACTCAGCCCCTCTCACCCTCGCAGTGAGAGGGGCCTTCTCATCGGGAGGGAACCGTCGATGCGCGGAACCGGGCGTCGCAGTGCAAAGGCAGCCACGATCAGACCGAAGAGTCCGAGGCCGGCGACCAGGAACTCGATCCCCCGGCTGAGCAGCGTGGCGGGTGTGGTGGTCGTTCCCAGGGGAACGTCCGTGACCATGTGGCCCGGCTTGAACGGCGGGATCTGAGTGATCGTACGGCCGTCCGGGCCGATGATCTGGCTGCTGCCGACGGTCGAGATGTTCACCAACGCCCGGCCGGACTCGATCGCCCTCAGGCGCGCGATGGCAAGCTGCTGCTCGTTCTCGTCGGTCTCGCCGAAGTCGGCGTTGTTGGTCTGGGCGAGGATCACCTGCGCGCCGCCCTGCATCATGTCGGTGAGCAGCTGATCGTCGACGATGTCGAAGCAGATGGAGATGCCGGCGCGCGCACCGTTCACATCGAACACGTTGTCGCGAGTTCCCGGCGTGTAGTCACGCCCGATGAGGTCGATCAGCGAGGGCGCGAACGGTCGCCAGAACGAGCGGTCGGGCACGTACTCGCCGAAGGGCACCGGGTGCTTCTTGTCGTAGTAGTCGACCGCGCCTTTCCCGGCCTCCCACTGCAGCGAGCTGTTGTAGTACGTGCCGTCGCGGTAGGTGATCGTCCCGACGACGAACGGCGCACCGAACCTGCGGCCGAGAGCATCCAGGATCGCTGCCGAGCCTGGGTCCCTGGTGGGATCCGGGAGGGCGGCGCCTTCCGGCCAGACGACCATGTCCACCGCGTTGTCACCCGTCCTCTGCGCGGCGGGGATCTTCAGCGTCTCGACGAACTGAGCCCGGAGCACCGCACCCTCCGGCGCGTCGTCGAAGTAGCCCGCCGGGCCGTTGCCCTGCACGGCGGCGATCCTGATCGTGCCGTGCGTCGTGGCGGGCCAGGAGGGCACGGCGAGCACGAGGACGACCGCACCGGCGGCCAGCACCGCCCGGAGCGACAGTCGGACATCGAGCGCGAAAGCCGCCTCGACGATCAGCGCGACCAGCCACACCATCACGAAGCTGACCCCGGAGATCCCGAGCCAGGCTGTGAGAGGCGCGAACGGGCTCTCCGACTGCGACTCGGCCACCCGGCCCCACGAGAACCCGCCGTAGGGCCAGTTCCCTGTGACGTACTCCCGCAGCACCCAGAGGCCCGCGATGACCACGGGCGCGAGCCCCAGCCGACCGGCGATTCCGGGCCAGGCGCGCGGCACCCAACGATAGGCCAGCGTGATCAGGATGCCCCCCACACCCCAGAAGAGCGCCTCCAGCGTCGACAGCGCGACCCACGGAACCGGACCGAGGTAGAGCGCGGTCCACGACACGTGGACGAGATAGAACGACTCGCCGGCCAGCCAGCCCACGAGGAACGCGGAGCCAGCGCGCCGGCCGCGCTGGGCGAGCAGCACCATCCCGATCCCCACGAACGTGAGCGGCCACCAGTCGCGGTCGGGGAATCCGGCGTCGAGCACGGGGCCTGCCGCGACGGCGATCAGCACCGCGAGCCACAACGGCAACGGAGCACGCAGCAACGGGGCGCGCAGCGATCGGGTCACGAAGGGAGAGCCTATGGCATTCCTCTCGGTGCTCCGCTCAGGCTGACCGCCGTGCCCGGTCACGCAACAGCGGAGTAGGCGACGATCCCCCGGCGGATGGACTCCAACGCCTGGCGCGCGGTGCGGCCGACGTTGCCCTGGGCGACGAGCGAGAGCTGGTCGAGGAGGTCGATGGTCTGCTTGGCCCAGCGCACGAAGTCGCCGGCCGCCATGTCGGCCTCGCGCAGAACGACGTCCAGCGCCGCCCCCCGAGCCCACTGGTGCATCGCCAGCGCGAGCGCTGTCGAGATCGGGTCGCTGCCGGGCAGCCGGTTGTCACGTTCGAGGTCGTCCAGCCGAGCCCAGAGATCGGTGGTGCGGTCCAGCGCCGGACGGAACGCGCCGCGCGGCAGGTTCCGGTCGTGGGCCAACCCGTCGTCGCGCCGCGGCTCGAACACCAGAGCGCACGCCATCGCGGCGAGGCTGGCCGCGTCGAGCTCCTTCCAGACCCCTCGGCGGAGACATTCGGCCACCAGGAGGTCGCGCTCGCCGTAGATCCGCTTGAGCGTGCGACCGTGCACGGTCAAAGTCGTCTCACCACCCTCGTGGGCGAGATAGCCCAGCTCGAGGAGGACGTCGGAGACGCGGTCGAAGACCTTCGCGACGGCGCCGGTGCGCGACTGGATCTGCGCGCTCAGGCGGTCGGTCTCGCGCTTGAGCTTCCACCAGCGTTCCGACCAGCGTGCGTGCTGCTCACGATCGGGACAGCGATGACAGGGGTGTTCCCGCAGCCGCTTGCGGAGGGCGGCGAGCTGGCGCTGGCGCTTGTCCCGATCCGACCGGGAGGCGTTCTCCGCACGCTGTCCCTTCTTCTCCAGATCGCTGAGCTCGCGCCGGATGCGGGAGTACTCGCGGAAGTCGCCGAGATGGCACAGCATCGCCTTCTCGTAGCCCGCGAGCGACTCCTCCTGCTGCTTGGCCTTGCGAGCCAGGTCGACGACGGCCCGGTCGGCCTGGAACTGCGCGAACGACGATTCCAGGATCTCGCGCGTACGCTGGCGGCCGAACTGATCGATCAGGTTGACCGCCATGTTGTACGTCGGCCGGAAGCTCGAGTTCAGCGGGTAGCTGCGGCGGGAGGCGAGCGACGCGACCGACTGCGGGTCGAGGCCGTCCTCCCACTGGATGACGGAGTGGCCCTCGACGTCGATACCGCGCCGGCCCGCCCGCCCGGTGAGCTGGGTGTACTCCCCCGGCGTGATCGGCACGCGCGACTCGCCGTTGAACTTCTCCAGCTTCTCGAGCACGACGGTGCGGGCGGGCATGTTGATGCCGAGCGCGAGCGTCTCGGTCGCGAACACGACCTTCACCAGCTTGCGCCGGAACAGCTCCTCGACGACCTCCTTGAAGGCAGGGAGGAGGCCCGCGTGGTGCGCAGCCACGCCGCGCTCGAGCCCCTCCAGCCACTCCCAGTAGCCGAGGACGGCGAGGTCCTCGTCGAGGAGGGTCCGGCAGCGCTCTTCGACGATCGCGCGGATCTCGTCGCGCTCGCGCGTCTCGGTCAGCCGGATGCCCTCCCGGAGCGTCTGCCGCACAGCCGCGTCGCAGCCGTTGCGGCTGAATATGAAGAAGATCGCGGGCAGCAGATTGTGCTCGCCGAGCAGCCGTACGAGGTCGGCCCGGTTCATCCGGAAGGTGTCGGGCCGACCTCCGCGGGAGTGGTAGCGGCCCACGTCCCGCATCTGACGGCTGCTCAGCACACGGCCGCCGTAGCGCGCCATCTGCACGAGCTCCGGATTCACCCGGTTGGTCGCAGCGAGGCCCGACGAGTCGAACAGGTCGATGAGTTTGGAGCGCATGAGGATGTGCTGCTCCAACGGCACCGGCCGCTCCTCGGAGACGACGACGTCGGTGTCGCCGCGCACGGCCTGCAGCCAGTCGCCGAACTCCTCGGCGTTCGAGACCGTCGCGCTGAGCGAGACCATGCGCACGGCCGGGGGCAGGTGGATGATGACCTCCTCCCAGACGGCACCGCGGAACCGGTCGGCCAGGTAGTGCACCTCGTCCATCACCACGTACGCCAGATCGACCAGCAGGTCGGAGTCGGCGTAGAGCATGTTGCGCAGCACCTCGGTCGTCATCACGACGATCCGGGCGTGCGAGTTGATATTGGTGTCACCAGTGAGGAGGCCGACCGACTCCGCGCCGTAGGCCCGCACGAACTCCTGGAACTTCTGGTTGCTCAACGCCTTCATCGGCGTGGTATAGAACACCTTCGCATTCACCTCGCGCATGGCGAGGAACACCGCGAACTCGGCCACGATCGTCTTGCCGGCGCCGGTCGGCGCCGCGACCAGCACGCTGCGGCCGTTCTCGAGACTCGCGCAGGCTTCGCGCTGGAACGGGTCGAGGTCGAAGCGCAGCCCGGCATAGAACGTCTCGAGGAGCGGCTGCGTGGCGCGCTGCCGGGACGCAGCGAAGCGTTCGGCCGGAGAGAGCTGCTGCTGGTCGGTCACGCGACCAGCCTATGCGAGCTCGGCCTCCATCTTCAGCGCGGCCTTCGCCACCCGCCGATCGTGCAGCCACGACACTCCATAGGCGGCGAAGTAGAGCAGCACCATCGGCACGGCGAGCAGGAACATCGAGAGGATGTCGGCCGCGGGCGTCGCGAGCGCCGTGAACAATGCGATCGCGATGATCGCCCAACGCCAGGAGGCGATGATCGACTTGGCGCTGAGCACGCCCACGAAGTTGAGCAGCACCAGGAATACCGGCAGGACGAATGCGACTCCGACAGCGATCACGAGCTTGGTCACGAAGTCGATGTAGGTCTTGGCATCGATGATCGCGGCGTCCTCCACCGGCGCGAAGCCCGTCAGGAGGCCCACCATGTGCGGAACGAGCAACCACCCCACAACGCCTCCGGCGATGAAGAGAGGTACCGCGGTGAAGAAGAAACCGAACGCGTACTTGAGCTCCTTGCGCGTGAGCGCTGGTACGAAGAACGCCCAGATCTGCCAGAGCCAGACGGGGCTGGACACCACCACACCGATGGTGATGGCCATCTGCATCTTGAGGTCGAATGCGCCCGTGATGCTTCCGTAGTTGAGCATCGCCTCGCGGCCCTGCTGCTTCGCGATCTCGGTGATGGGATCGCGAAGCGCGTCCATCATGGGGCCGGCGAGGAGCCAGCCCACAATCGCGCCGACCAGGAGGGCAAGGGCGGCACGGACGAGGCGTTTGCGAAGCTCGATGAAATGCTCGGCCAGCGACATCCGGCCTTCGCTGTTCTTGCCTCGCTTGCTGGAGGCCACGCGGTTACTGCTTCGGCTTGGAATCGGTCGCGTCAGGAGTGGTGGGCGTCGTGGCGTCGTCGGCGGGAGAGTCCTTGCCGTCCTTCTTCATCTCGTCGACCTCGCCCTTGAAGATGCGCATCGATTGACCGATGCTCCGGGCGAGTCCGGGCAGCTTGGGCGCGCCGAAGAGAAGGAGGATGACTGCGAGAATGATGAGCAAATGCCATCCGGTGAGGCCGCCGAGCATGATTTACGTCCTTTGCTTAAGTACGAGTAGCGGAACGGATCCGCTTTGACAAGTATTTTACCGCGCCGGACTCGCTGATCTCTGCGAGCTTGCCGTGCGACACGTCGGTCGGCGATGGCCTGCTCCCGTTCAGCGCGGATCCTATCCGGGTCTTCAAAGATCGCGCTGTGAAACTCAGTGTACCGCATGTCACCCGAGCGTTCGCTGAGGATCTGCGCCTTCTCCATCAGTGCGCCCGCCTCCCGCGCGGCGGCCATCACCTTGCGGAACAGCGACCACCCGAAGTACGCGAGCGTGCCGAGGAGACCGAGCACGAGCACGGTCCAGATAACCACCCACGACCACCACGGCATGCTGGGAGCCTAACGGTAGCGGTCGGCGCCCGCGCGCGCCCACTCGGCCACGATCGTGCGGGCCTCCGGAGGATCGAGCACCGTCAGCACGCCGGCAAGACCGGCCACCAGCCGCTTGAGCCCGTGGAAGTGGGCGACGCGGACGCTCGTACGCACGCGCCCGTCGCGCTCCTCGCGTGCAGCGCCTTCCGGGATATAGTCCTCGATCAGCTGGATTGCCGACGCCGACACTTCGATGGTGACGAGCTGGTCCTCCGGGGTGCCTTCGAACAGTGTCTCCGGGAGTTTGAGGTCGCCCGGCCGGTAGGTGATCGGGTCCTCGGTCGCCACGAGGTCGTCGATGCGGTCGAGCCGGAACGTTCTGATGGCGGTGCGCAGATGGTCCCAGCCGCGCAGATACCAGTCTTGGTCGGCCGACTCGACGCGCAGCGGATCGACGCGGCGCCGCTCCCGCTCGCCGCGCGAGTTGAGGTAGTCGAACTCGAGCTGGGTGCCGGCGATGACGGCGTCGCGGATCGTCGCCAGGGCCTCATCGGATTCCGAGCGCGCCACAGCCACCTGGCTGGGCGCCGCGGAGGCCCCACGCGCCAGCTTGGCCATGAGCGAGCCGATCACGTCGCGGTCGGCGTTCTCGGGAAGCGCCGTCAGATACTGGAGGCCGGCGATCAGCGCGGCGGCCTCCCGGGCCGAGAACCGCGGGGAGTCATCGATCGCCACCTGGTGCGTAAGCGACGATCCGATCGTTCTCCTCGAAGTCGTCCCAGGCGATGTCGAAGAGGTCGCCCGGCTGGTATGCGTTCGTCTCGCCCGGGATGCCCGAGACCGCGATCAGTCGCACGGCGTCGCGCATGCTCTCCTCGTCGACGCCGAAATGGTCCGCCGCCTCCGCCACGCTGACCCGATCGCGGTCCATGAGGTACGGCACGAGAGCGAGCAGGAACGCCAGCTTGTCCTGCGCCTGCATCGGGCGCCGGCGTTCAGCCATGGGAGCCCCACTCCCGGCCTTCGTGCGCCTGCGCCACGACAAGGAGGCGCTCGAGAACCTTCTCACGCAGCTCCGGCGGCGAGACGACGAGCACCTCGGGGCCGAAGGCCGCCAGCTGGTCGGCAAGGATGTTCGAAGTCGGAGAAGTTCACGGTGAGCGGGAAGGACCGGCTGTCGTGGGCCGACGGGACGGCGTCGCCGTAGCGCTTGCGCAATCGGGTGGCCGCATCGGTGCCCGCGGTCACCTCGATCTCGGCGACGTTCGCCGTCCAGATCCGCTCGAGATCTTCGAGAGCATTGTCGGCGAAGTCGCTGCCCTCGGGCTCGAAGGTGCGATTGGTGACCTTCACCGCGCCGACCATGCGCGAGAGCAGGAAGGTGCGCGACCCACCGGCATCCTGGTCGATGCCCTGCAGGTGCCAGCGGCCCTGGTGCTGCACGAGCGCGAGCGGCGCGACCGTGCGCACGCGCGACGCGCTCTCCCCGGGCTTCAGGTAGGGGAACTGGACGATCGCGTGCCGCTCGAGCGCCTGGCTGAGCGGGTCGAACGCGCTCTCCCGCGCCCGCAGCCGCGGCGCGTAGCCGACGATCGGCTCGTCGGCCTCGACGCCGAGCGAGCGGAGCTTCATCAGCGCGCGCCGAGACTCACCAGACAGCGAACCCTCGCGCCAGACCGTCGCCGCGAGGCCGAGCAGGGTGATCTCCTCCGGGGAGAAGACGACGTCGTGCGGGAGGTCGTAGGCGCCCTTCGGAATGCGATACCGCAGCAGCTGGTTGTTGCCGGTCGCCTCGGGCGACTCGACGGTCTCCAGCGGCACGCCGAGCTCGCGGATGTCGTCTTTGTCACGCTCGAACTGACGCTCGAGGCTGCTGTTGTCGCCGTGGGCCTCGTAGCGCTGGCGGTAGCCCTGCACCGTCGACAGGATCTCGCTCTTCGTCAGGCCGGTCTCGGTCGCGAGCAGCGCGAGCACGAGGCTGAAGAGACGCTCCTCGACCGGGACGCGCGACGGCGAAGACGAGGATCGGGGCACCCGTCTATCCTAGGATCGGCGACCAGCGCAGCCGAGGATCGCGTCGCCGCGGGATCGTGGAGCGTGGCGCCTGGCTGCCGTCGACCGGCCTGCGACGACCGATCTGCAGGACCGCCAGCACCTGCTAGCCGACCCGCTGCCCGGCGAGCGCCGTGCCGTGCCGGGCAGACGGCTGGAGCCCCTTCTGCACGATCACGTCGAGGACCCGGCGAGCCGGTGGTGCGCTCAGCCCGGGTCGAACGACGATGTCGGGCGTTCCTGCCAGGTGCTCGTGCCGACGTTCTTGTTCTCCCAGCCGACGCGTGTAGTGGAGCACGGCGGTGTCAGTCCGTTCTTGACCGTCGCGCCCGAGCCGTGCCTTCAGCGTTCTCGCTGCGCACCGTCTTCGGCGGCGAGCTCCCGCGGCACCGTGATGCCTGGCTGGCCGGTCGGCGCGAGCACGACCGTCGGGAAGCCGGCGCCCGACGGCTGGGACGCGCCGTTCGCCCGCGGCAGGTAGGCGTCGCGCACGTCGACGACGGCGACCACGGAGGTCGGTCGCGGCGAGCCCGGCTCCGCGGAGCGGCGTCCTTGGGCGGCATCACGACGGCGAGCGCGCGACCCCACCGTCGCGCAGAGCGAGCCCCTTGCTGAGGCGCGGCGATCTGGCACCTTGCCGATGGCGACGAGCCGGGGCGGAGTCGCCGTCGTAGTCGTGCTCTTCGTCACCTCCTGCCCGGTCGTCGCCGTCGAGGAAGTGACGTACTGGAGACCTCCGATCATCTGACCGTTGATCACCGGCTCGCCCGTCCCCTCGATCAGCGTCGTGACGCTGCGACGTGGCGGTGTCGATCGGCGTCGCGAACGTTGACCGTCGGCTCGGCGCCGATCTTACCCGTCGCGGTGACGAGCGACGACGCCTGGCCGCTCGTGAGCGCGGCGCTGCAGTCGGCGCGTTCGGGATGCCGACGGAGCATCCCGTGAGCGCGACGGCGAGCGAGGCCAGCACGACGCGCCGGCGAGGCAGTCGGACGATCCGGTGCGGTGGATCGATCCTGCGCACGAGGTCCTCTTTCGAGTGCGATCGAAGTCGTGCGGGACCGGCGCGGAACGCGCACGCCTCACGGCCTCATCTCATGCTAGTCGACCTGCGGGGTCGCGCTCGTCACCTGCGGCGCCGTTCCGGCGCCGGAGACGGCCTCGACTCGGTACAGCGAGGCCGCTCGGCGCTGGCCGTGGCCTCCGGCATGCCGCTTGCGCAGGCTCTTCGGGCTCGGACTGCCGCTCGCCGAGCGCGCCGGGCGTCCAGGCTCGACGTCGTCGTCGTCGTAGTCGCTCTTCGACGCGCGGCGCTTGAGCTCGGGCGAGCACCGTGCCGGGCGCGAGGCGCCGGGCGGTGATCAGGAAGCCGGTGTGCGCGATCATGCGGTGGTCGGGCCGCACGGCGAGGCCCTCGACGTGCCAGCCGCGCACCATCGTCTCGCTCGACTGGGGCTGCGTGTAGTGCCCGGTCGCCCGGATCGCCTCGGCGACCCGCGAGAGCTGCGTGACCGTGGCGACGTAGCAGAGCACGACTCCGCCGGGCGTGAGCGCCTCGGTCACCACGTCGAGGCGTCTCCCACGGCGCGAGCATGTCGAGCACGACGCGGTCGACGCTGGCCGGTTCGGCTGCCGCGGGCAGCGCGTCCTGCAGGTCGCCGACGGTGACCGTCCAGTTCCCGGGTCGGCGCCGAGGAAGGTCGCGACGTTCGCCCGCGCGACGTCGGCGAACTCGTCGCGGCGCTCGAACGAGAGCAGCCGGCCGCTCCTCGCCGATCGCGCGCAGCAGCCACAGCGAGAGCGCGCCGGAGCCGACGCCGGCCTCGACGACCGTCGCTCCGGGGAAGATGTCGGCCAACGCCAGGATCTGGGCGGCGTCCTTCGGGTAGATGATCGCCGCGCCGCGCGGCATCGACATCACGAAGTCGTTCAGCAGCGGGCGGAGCGCCAGGTAGTTCGACGCCCGCGTTGTTGGTCGACGACCGAGCCGTCCGGCAGGCCGATGACGGCGTCGTGGGCGAGCACGCCGCGGTGGCGTGTGGAACAGCTCGCCCGGCTCGAGCGTGATCGTGTTCAGGCGGCCCTTCGGCCCGGTCAGCTGCACCCGGTCGCCGACGCGGAACGGGCCGGAGCTGCGGCGGTCGACGTTCATCGTGCGTCCTCCCGTGCTGCAGCCACGGCGGCGATGTCGTCGGCCGTGCGGCCGTCGAGCGATCGCCCACAGCGTGTGCTCGTCGGACTCCGGCAGCGGCACGATGATGCGGGACGCCGATGGTCGCGGCGCCGGAGGCCACGGCGGACGACAGCCCGACGAGCGAGTCCTCGATCGCGACCGCGTCGGTCGGCGTCGACGCCCAGGAGCTCGGCGGCGCGCAGGTACGGCTCGGGATGCGGCTTGGGCTCGCCGACCTCGTCGCCGCTGACGATGACGTCGAAGGCGTCGAACGGGATGGCGGCGACGATCTGCTCTGCCATCCGGCGGATCGACATGGTCACCAGCGCCGTGCGGCACGCCCACGCTCGCGGAGCGACTGCAGCAGCTCACGCGCGCCGGGACGCCAGGGGACGCCCTCGCTCACGAGCTTCGCGCGGACCCGCTCGGTCAGCCGATGCACGATCTCGTCGGACGAGAGGTCGACGCCGCCGGGACCTGGAGGATCTCGGCGGAGTTCCAGAGCCCGAGCCCGACCAGCAGGAGGCCGTCGTCGTGGGTCCAGGTGCCGCCGAACGAGCCGACGAGCTCCGTGCTCGGCGGCCATCCAGTACGGTTCGGTGTCGACGAGGGTGCCGTCCATGTCCCAGAGGACAGCGGCTGGCATCGCGTGTGTGGTCAATTCGGTCACGACCGGCAAGTCTATCGCGACGGGGTCGGGCCTATCCTGGATGGATGGCGCCCGCCCGGTCGCCGACGAGAGGACGAGTAAGCCACGTGACTGACGCGAAGAACATCCTCGGCGGGCGCATCCTGGTGGTGGCCTTCGAAGGCTGGAACGACGCCGGCGAGGCGGCCAGCGGCGCGGTGAAGACGCTGAAGGAGCAGCTCGACGTCGTTCCGATCTCCGAGGTCGACCCCGAGCTGTACTTCGACTACCAGTTCAACCGTCCGGTCGTCGCCGACGACGACGGGCGACGGAGGCTGGTGTGGCCCTCCGCGGTCATAATGGGGCCCGCGCGTCCCGGGCGCGTCGGCGACGCGCTCGCAGGTGATGCGGAGCTCGACATCACGGGTGACAACGCGGGCAACATCTTCCTGCTGCTCGGCACCGAGCCGTCGCGCAGCTGGCGGAGCTTCACCGCCGAGATCATCGACGCTGCCCTGGCGCGAGGACATCGACGGGATCGTCTTCCTCGGCGCGATGCTCGCCGACGTGCCGCACACCCGGCCCATCTCGGTGTTCGCGTCGAGCGAGTACGCGGCCGTGCGCGCCGAGCTCAGCATCGAGCGGACGACCTACGAGGGTCCGGTCGGCATCCTGAGCGCGCTCGCCGAGGGCGCTGAGGACGTCGGTATCCCGTCCATCTCGATCTGGGCGTCCGTGCCGCACTACGTGCACAACGCCCCGAGCCCCAAGGCGATCCTCGCGCTGATCGACCGGCTCGAGGAGCTCGTCGACGTCACGATCCCGCGCGGCGTCCTCGTCGAAGAGGCCGCGGCGTGGGAGGCGGGCATCGACGCCCTGGCCGCCGACGACGAGGAGATGGCCGCCTACATCGAGCAGCTCGAGCAGGCGCGCGACACCGTGGACTCGCCCGAGGCCAGCGGCGAGGCGATCGCCCAGGAGTTCGAGCGCTACCTGCGCCGGCGCGGCGACGGCCGCGACGGTCACGCCGGCGACGACCCGCGCCGCGGCTGATTCCACGCCGGATTTCACCTGCGCCGCAGGATCGGAGGATCAGGGGGTGAGAACTCCGGTGGCGAGCAGGATCATCAGCAGCACACCGAGGGCGATGCGGTAGATCACGAACGGCAGGAAGCTGCGGCGCGAGATGTAGCCCATGAAGAACGCGATCACGAGGAGGCCGACGACGAAGGCGACCACGGTCGCGACGGCGGTCTCCGCCGGTCCGAACACTTCGGGCGTGCACGTGCCTGCGGCTTCCAGCGCCTTCGTGCACGGCTCCTTGAACGCCTTGTAGAGCTGGTAGAGGCCGCTGCCGAAGACCGCGGGAATGGCCAGGAGGAACGAGTAGCGGGCGGCCGCGCGGCGCTGGTAGCCCATGAACAGGCCGGCCGTGATCGTGCCCCCGGAGCGGGACACGCCGGGGATGAGGGCGAGCGCCTGGGCGAACCCGAAGATGATGCCGTTACCCCAGGTGAGCTCGCGCAACCGGCGCGTCTTGGCGCCCACCCAGTCGGCGATGCCCAGCAGGACGCCGAAGACGATGAGGGTCGTCGCGACAATCCAGAGCGACCGGAAGGTCGTCTCGATCGCATCCTGGAAGAGGAGCCCCAGCACCACGATCGGGATGCTGCCGACGATGACCAGCCAGCCCATCCGCGCGTCCGGATCGTTGCGCGGCACCCGCCCGGACAGCGACTGGAACCAGCGCGAGACGATGCGGGTGATGTCCTTCCAGAAGTACAGGAGGACGGCGGCCTCCGTGCCCAGCTGGATGATCGCGGTGAAACGCGCGCCCGGGTCGGCGCCGGTACCCAGCAGCTCGCCGACGATGCGGATATGTGCGCTGGACGAGATCGGCAGGAACTCAGTGAGCCCCTGGACGAGTCCGAGGATGACGGCGTTGATGAAGTCCATGTGTTCTTTCAGTAGCTGCGCAGGAGGTCGCGCAGAACGGTCCTGCCGAACATTAGCGCCTCCAGCGGGACCCGCTCGTCGACGCCGTGGAACATGCCGGGGAAGTCGAGATCGCTCGGGAGCCGCAGCGGAGCGAAGCCGTAGCCGGTGATGCCGAGCCGGCTGAGCGCTTTGTTGTCGGTGCCGCCGGAGAGGAGGTAGGGCAGCACCGGAGCGCCCGGATCGTGCCGCTCGAGGGTCCCGGTGATCGCGTCGACGAGGTCGCCGCCGAAGGAGGCCTCCAGGCCGATGTCGCGGTGCATGGTCTCGATCTCGATGTCGTCGCCGACCAGCTCCCGCACTTCGGCGAGCACGCGGTCCTCGTCGCCCGGCAACGTGCGGATGTCGACGAGAGCCTCCGCCGTGTCGGGGATCACGTTGTGCTTGTAGCCCGCCTCCAGCAGAGTGGGGTTGCTCGTGGCGCGCAACGTGGCGAGGATGAAGCCGGCCGCCGTGCCCGTGCGCAGCACGATCTCGTCGGGTCCGACGCGCTCGGGGTCGACTTCGAGCAGACGGGCGAGTTCCGCGACGAGCCGCGACGTGGTCTCGGTGAGCTGCACCGGCCACTCGCGGCGGCCGATCGCGACGACCGCCTCGGCCAGCTTCGTGATGGCGTTGTCGCGGATAAGCCGCGACCCGTGCGCCGCGCGCCCGCGGGCGATCAGCTTGATCCAGACGAGCGACTTCTCTCCCGTCTGCAGGAGGTACGCACGACGGCCGGCGAGGTCGATCGAATAGCCGCCCACCTCGCTGATCGCCTCGGTCGCTCCGGCGAAGAGCTCGGGCTGCGTGTCCACGAGGAAGTGCGACCCGCGACGGCCGCCGTCCTCCTCGTCGGCGAAGAAGGCCAGGACGAGATCGCGCTCCGGCTGCTCCCCCGCGCCCAGGATGTCGCCCACCGCCGTGAGGATCATCGCGTCCATGTTCTTCATGTCGACCGCTCCGCGGCCCCAGAGCAGCCCGTCGCGGATGACGCCTCCGAACGGGTCGACCGACCAGTTGCGCGGGTCGGCCGGCACCACGTCGAGGTGGCCGTGCACGACCAGAGCCGGCTTGCTGCGGTTGCGGCCCTCCACACGCGACACCACGCTCGTACGCCCCGGGTCCGACTCGAACATCCGCGGCGCCAGGCCGAGACCCCGCAAGCGGGCCTCGACGTACTCGGCCGCGTCGGTCTCGCCGTTGGAGCGGCCCTCTCCGTAGTTCGTGGTGTCGAACCGGATGAGGTCGCGTGCGATGATCGCGGTCTCGTCGAGTTCGACCGTGTCGGAGGTGTCGGGAACGTCGGTCATGCCCCAACGCTACCGTGGCCCTTCCGCCACGCCCGGGCTGCGCCACGATGTGAAACCGGGGCGGTGTTTCGTGCTAGTGTCTTTCTTCGGCAGCCGGGAACCACGGCAGCCGGGAAACACCTGTCCGGGTGGCGGAAATGGCAGACGCGCTAGCTTGAGGTGCTAGTGCCCGTATAGGGCGTGGGGGTTCAAGTCCCCCCTCGGACACCGAACAGACGAAGGTCCCGATCGAGAGATCGGGGCCTGTTTCTTTTCCGCACCTGTATCGCTGAGCGGCCTCGGTCGTCGTGTTCGGGCGGACTTCGGCCAGGCGGCGCTGGCGGCGTTGTTGCGACATCCGGAGGTTGCGAGGGTCACCTCCCTCCACCCGGAGCACGTCGGACCGGACCTCGTCTTCGTCGTGGCGGCGGTCGACCTGCGCGGGAACGACCGCGAGTCGGATGTCGTCGAAGACCTGTACGCCGTCGAGCAGGAGTCGGTGCGCGACGAGCGCATCGCCCAAACCGTCTAAACGCTGTCGCGAGCGGGCGCGCCGGGCCTGCTCCCCGAGCCGAGCCGGTCGGAAACGCCGAATTGCGGTCAGAACCCGACCGCTGAGGGCGGCACACTGGGAGACATGGCCAGCACGGGATCCCGCACACTCCAGCTGCTCTCGCTCCTGCAGACCCACCGGTACTGGACGGGCCAGGAGCTCGCCGATCGGCTGGAGGTCTCGCCGCGCACCCTCCGCCGGGACGTCGAGAGGCTGCGCGACCTCGGCTATCCGGTCGACGCCACACGCGGTGTCGCGGGAGGATATCAGCTCGCCGCCGGTGCCTCGTTGCCACCGCTCGTGGTCGACGACGAGGAGGCCGTCGCGCTCGCGATCGGCCTGCGCACCGCAGCCCAGAGCGGAATCACCGGTGTCGCCGACGCGTCGGTCCGGGCGCTCGCGAAGGTGGTGCAGGTCATGCCGCCGCGTCTGAAGCGCCGAGTCGACGCGCTTCGGGTCGCGACACTGGCGGCCGAATTGCGCCCCGGACCGGTCGTAGACGCCGAAGCGCTCACGGTCGTCGCGCAGGCATGCAGGGACGAGGAGAGGATCGCCTTCGCGTACGTCCGGCGCGACGGGGAGGCCTCCCAACGCACCGTCGAGCCGCACCGACTCGTCTCGGTCGAGCGCCGCTGGTACCTCGTGGCGTACGACCTCGAGCGGCACGACTGGCGCAGTTTCCGGCTCGACCGGATCGCCTCGCCGCAGCCGACCGGCGCACGCTTCCGGTCGCGCACCCTCCCGGCGGCCGATGCGGCGCAGTACGTCAGGGACTCGCTGGCGGGTGCGGCCGACCCGCTGATCGTCGACGCGGTGATCGAGGCTCCGCTCGCCGACGTTGAGCAGGCCATCGGACGCTGGGCCTCGGCCGAAGCCGAAGGGCCGACGCGCACGCGCGTGAGGATCACCGCGGACTCGGCCGAGTGGGCGCTTTTCGGGCTCGCCGCCGCCGACGCGCCGTTCACCATCGAGGCCCCGCGCGAGGTGCGCGAACTGGCCGGGCTCTGGGGGCGACGGTTCAGCGCCGCAACTAGACTCGTCAACCGATGAACCCCACCGAACGCACACCCTCCCCCGCCGATGTCAAGCGCTGGCGGCGCTATCTGGCCGACGAGCGCGCCGAGGCCGCGGTCTATCGCGACCTCGCCGGCCGCCGGGAGGGAGAGGAGCGGGAGATCCTGCTCGCTCTGGCCGACGCGGAGGGCCGCCACGAGCAGCACTGGCTCACCCTGCTCGGCGACCAGGTCGGGCGGCCGCTCCGCGGCGACATCCGCACCCGCATGCTCGGGTTCCTCGCCCGCCGGTTCGGCTCCGTGTTCGTCCTCGCCCTCGCCCAGCGGGCGGAGGCCCGGTCGCCGTACGCGGACGACGCCGATGCCACCCCGCAGATGGCCGCTGACGAGCAGGTGCACGAGGAGGTCGTGCGCGCGCTCGCCGCGCGCGGGCGTCAGCGCCTCTCCGGCACGTTCCGCGCTGCTGTGTTCGGCGCGAACGACGGCCTGGTCAGCAACCTCGCCCTCGTTCTCGGCGTGAGCGCGAGCGGGGTTCCGACGCACGTCGTGCTGCTCACAGGCATTTCCGGCCTGCTCGCCGGCGCGCTCTCGATGGGAGCGGGCGAGTACGTGTCGGTCCGTTCGCAGCGTGAGCTTCTGGAGGCCTCCAGCCCCAACCCCGCAACCAGCTCCGCGCTGTCCCACCTCGACGTGAACGCCAATGAACTGACCCTGGTGTACCGCGCGCGGGGCATGGACGAAGCAGAGGCGGAGACTCACGCCCGCGAGGTGCTGTCCACGCTCAGCGCGTACACCTCCCCGGTCGCCGTCCAGACCACGACCGTCGATGAGCACGAGGCGATCGGCAACGGCTGGAGCGCGGCGATTTCGAGCTTCTGCTTCTTTGCGTCGGGGGCGCTCATCCCGATACTGCCGTTCCTGTTCGGCCTGACCGGAACGGCCGCTATCATCGTGTCGGCACTGCTCGTCGGGCTCGTGCTGCTCGGGACGGGCGCCGTGGTCGGGCTCCTTTCCGGGGCCTCGCCGCTCAAGCGAGCGCTGCGCCAGCTCGCGATCGGCTACGGCGCGGCCGCGGCCACCTACCTGCTCGGCCTGCTCTTCGGCGCGACCGTCGGCTGATCAGCGGGCAGGATCGGCTCGCTTCAGCGCCTCCTGCGTTCGCCGCCGTCCACGCCGTAGACGATCGCTCCGGCGAGCGGGATGAGCAGGAACCACAGCCAGCTGTACTGGTAGCCCCACGCCATCCCCGTCACGAAGAAGAGGATGACCGCGACGAAGGGCATGATCGACACGACCAGCAGGCCCCAGCGATTGACCGCGCGGCCGTGTTCGCCGGGAGCCGGACCAGTGCGGTAGGGGCTCTGGGCGTGGAGGCTCGGTCCGGGCTGGGATACCTGCCAGGCGGCAGTGGCCGGACCGGGAGCGGATCCGGCGTCGGCGCCCGTTCCCGCACTCGAGACGCTGTCGAGGCGCAGGACACCGGGAAGGTCGGCGAACAGCGGTGCGAGGTCGCCGCGCGTCACGGCCGAGCGTGCGGCCGCGGTGCGCGACTGCAGTTCGGCGTCGGTCAGCCTCCCCTGAACGGCATGCGACTGAAGCGCGGCCACCGCCCTCTCGCGCTCGTCGTTGCTGAGACGCAGCGATGCGTTCGACGGATCCCCGAAGTCGGTCATGCGAGCCAGTATGGCAGGCAGACCCGCGCTAGGTCCCGGTCGTTCCACGGACAGGCGAGATCGCCGGCGTCTGCCGCAACTCGAGCAGCGGGCACGCGAACGGATCCTTCTCTCCGAGACCGACCCGGTTGATGTACTGCGTCACGATGGCGTAAGACTGCAGCAACCCCGTCTCGGTGTATCCGACGCCGTTATCGACGCAGTAGGAGCGGATCATCGGCGCGGCCCGCCGCAGATGCGGACGTGGCATCGACGGGAACAGGTGGTGCTCGATCTGGTAGTTCAAACCGCCCATCAGGAAATCCAGCGCCCGGTTGCCGCGGATATCGCGACTCATGAGCACCTGGCGGCGGAGGAAGTCGAGCTTCACTCCGTGCGGTACCAGCGGCATCCCCTTGTGGTTCGGAGCGAACGACATGCCCATATAGAACCCGAAGAGGCCCAGCTGCACGGCGAGGAACACCGCCGCCTTGCCGGGATCGAGCACGAGGAGGACGAGCGCGAGATAGCCCACGACGCGAATCGAGAGGAATCCGATCTCGATCGGCCGCCGCTGCACCGGCTCCCGAGCGAACACCCGCCGCACGCTCGACGCGTGCAACGACAGTCCCTCCAGCAGCAGGATCGGGAAGAAGAACCAGCCCTGGTGTCCGAGAAGCCAGCGCAGCACGACAGGGCGGGACTTCGCAGCCTGCGCAGGGGTGAATGCGATCACCGGGAGCTCGAGGTCAGGGTCGAGTCCCTCCTGATTCGGGTTGGCGTGGTGCCGGGTGTGCTTGTGCTGCCACCAGCCGTAGCTCATGCCGACGAACAGGTCGCCGACGATGAGGCAGATCCAGTCGTTCCAGCTGCCCGACCGGAAGATCTGGCGATGTGCGGCGTCGTGGCCCAGGAATGCGATCTGCGTGAACAGGAACGCGAACGCCACTGCCGTGAACAGCTGCCACCAGCTGTCGCCAATCAGCACGAACGCCAGGATCGCGGTCAGGGTCAGCACGGGGACGAGGACCAGCTTCGTCCAGTAGTAGCCGTAGCGACGCCGCATCAGTCCGGACTCCCGGACCAGTGCGGCGAGGGACGTGTAGTCGCCAGCGACTGCGGGCGACGCTGTCCGGCGAACGGGCGGCTGTGACATGGCGACGCCTCGATCCGATGTGCATCGCGCCGAGGTCTTGGACGCCTGAGCCTCATGGTAGGCGCCTTCGAAATGCCGCGGCTGTGACCCTGCTGGGGATCTCGGACGACGCACGGTGTTCGGCAGCCAACACCACGGGGGCAGGCGACTAGACTCGCCGCGAGAGCTGTCCTGGACCGAGGCCGCCTCTTCCCAGCGGAGCCCGCGCTGCGGTGCCGATCAGGAGGTCCGCCATGGACAACGCATACGTCGTCGCGGCGAGGACTCTCTCGACCGCGTCAGAGACAGGTGCCAGCATGTGCCTCCCGTTCGTGAGCACGTTCCCCGTGAGCCATGCCGCCGTCTCGACGCTCGGGAGGCCGTTCGGCTCCGAGACCGTCTGCGCCTCCGACGCGCAGGCGGCACGCTTGGACGAACTCCAGCTCGACTCGGGTGTCGGGCCGTGCTGGAGGGCCGCGAGCACGGGGGCTCCGGTGATCGATGCGGATCTCCGGACGGAGGACGCGTCGGGCTGGCCTCACCTGCGCGAGTCCATCCGGGTGGCTGGGATCCGGGCCGTCTACGCGTTCCCGCTGACGATCGGCAGGCTCACCATCGGCGCCGTCGACCTGTACGCGACGACCCCGAATCCCCTCACACCGCGACTGATCGAACAGGCGTCCGCCTTGGCCGGGATCGTCGCCACCCAGGTCGTCCGCACGGCGGTGACCCTGCTACCGGAATCGGAGGAGGACAACACGGACACCGCCCGCTACTCGCGGCGCGAAGTGTACCAGGCCACCGGGATGATCATCGCGCAGCTGGGGATAACGGCCGACGACGCGTTCGCCCTGCTCCGCGCGCACGCTTTCGCAGCCGACCGTCCGGTGCGGGAGGTGGCAGCCGATGTCGTAGCCCGGCGATTCGCATTCACCAGCGACGACGCGGTCGACCCGGGCTAAGGTGGGGACATGGCGGTTCAGAATAGGGAGCGTCAGCTGGCCGAGGCGTTTGTCGCCCTGGCCGACACGATGGTTGACGACTACGACGTCATCGAACTCCTTCACACGCTCGTCGAACGGTGCTCCGCGCTCCTCGACGCCACCGACGCCGGCATCCTCCTGCCCAATGCCGCCGGCGAGCTGGAGGTTGCCGCCTCCACGAACGAACGCAGCCGCCTCATCAGCCTGCTCCAGCTCGGCGAGGGCGAAGGCCCTTGCGTGGAGGCCTACCGCACCGGCCGTCTGATCACCGTCGACGACATCGCCAGCACCTACGCGCGCTGGCCGTCGTTCGCGATCGCGGCCGCAGAGACCGGCTACGCGTCGATGCACGCCATCCCGCTCCGTCTGCGCAAGGAAACCATCGGTTCGTTGAACCTGTTCCGCGACCGCACCGGCGGCTTCTCCGAGAACGATGCCGTCGCGGCCCAGGCTCTGGCGGATGTGGCGACGATCGGCATCTTGCACGAGCGCTCGCTCCGCGAGTCGGGCATCGCCCGCTCCCAGCTGCAGCACGCGCTCGACAGCCGCATCGTCATCGAGCAGGCGAAGGGCGTGATCGCGCAGACCGAGAACGTCGACATGGACACCGCGTTCCAGGTCATCCGGGCCACGGCGCGCAGCTCCGGCACACGCCTCTCGGAGGTCGCGCGTCGAATCGTCGAAGGTCCCGGCGCGCGGGCGTGAGTCCGCCGCGGGTGCGCCTGTCGCACCCGCGGCGTACACTAGCATTCGAACATACGTTCGACTGCGAAAGGGAGCGCGCTCATGACCGACATCGACGAGGCGGTCGCCGTATGGACGACAGAGGAGGGCATACCCACCCGCCTAGTCTGGCGCTCGACGCGCTACCGGGTGAGCGACACCCCGACCGTCTGGGCCGAGATCTGCACTTGGTGGCGCCCGTTCGGCGAGCATCGCTACGGGGTCGGCACTCTGCCGAGGGAGATCGGCGGCTGGCGGTTCCAGGCGACGAACGAGCGCGGCGTGGCGCACGTGTTCGACGTCCGTCACGACGCCGACGATCGCAGCTGGCGTCTGGTCCGCATCTTCGACTGACTCCCGGGCCGTGGCTGGACATCCGCGGCGCAGCGGGGAGCCTCCGTCACTGTCGCCCAGCGATCGCCTAGCCTCTCTCCTCGTGATGGACGACGACCGCTACGGATCCGATGTGCTGGCGACCGACTGGAAGAAGGCGGGCAGTAAGACCGTGCCGACCGTGGACGCCGCGCGCGATCTGGTCGTCGAGGAGGCCTCCACCGGGTTCTGCGGGGCGATCGTGCGCCTGGAGGCGCAGACCGTCGAGCTCGAGGACTACTTCGGCGCGAAACGGGTGTTCCCGCTCGGGTCGTCCTTCCTCATCGACGGGAAGCCGGTGCGACTCGTCGCGCCGAGCCGGACTCCGGCCGGGCGCGGGCGCACGGCCTCCGGGTCGTTCGCCGTCGGCGAGCAGAAGGCGCGCGTCGCCCGCGCCAGCAGAATCTTCGTCGAGGGCAGGCACGACGCCGAGCTGGTCGAACGGGTCTGGGGCGACGACCTACGGGTCGAGGGCGTCGTCGTGGAGTACCTGGAGGGCGTGGACGACCTGGATGCGATCGTGCGCGAGTTCGCCCCCGATCGCGGGCGACGCATCGGGGTGCTGGTCGACCACCTGGTTCCCGGCTCGAAGGAGAGCCGCATCGCCGAGCAGGTGGCGCGCGGCCCGTTCGGCGCTCACGTCCTGGTGGTCGGGCATCCCTACATCGACATCTGGCAGGCCGTGAAGCCCGCGCGCGTCGGCCTGGAGGCCTGGCCTGCCATCCCGCGCTCCGTGCCGTGGAAGCACGGGATCTGCGCAGCGCTGGGACTCCCGCACGAGACGCAGGCCGACACGGCGCGAGCCTGGAAGCTCATCCTGGGGCGCGTGCGCACGTATGCCGATCTGGAGCCGGAACTGCTCGGCCGGGTGGAGCGACTGATCGACTTCGTGACCGAGCCGGCGTAGCCTCTTCCGCACTGCCGGATTCCCGGCGGGACACACGCTGGGATACTCAAATACATTTGCGCTATTCGAACATGTGTTCGAAAATAAGTGTATGTCCCTGGCAGCTGCGCGCATCATCGCCGACCCGGCCCTCACCGGCCCGGTCGTCGACCGGGCTCAGGTGCACGAGCTGCAGACGCGCATCCGCCAGATGCAGGCGACGAAGCTCGACGCGCGCCGGTTGGAGACGCACCCCGCCCTCGCTCCGCTGCTGCCAGGCGGAGCCCTCAAAGCCGGTGCCGCCTACACGGTGCACCGCTCCACCACCCTGCTGATGGCGATGCTCGCCGGCCCCAGCGCCGCGGGGGCCTGGTGCGGCGTCGTCGGGATGCCCGACTTCGGGGCGGAGGCGGCCGGACGGTTCGGCATCGACCTGGAACGGCTCGTGCTGGTGCCCCATCCCGGGCCGCAGTGGCTGACGGTCACCGCGGCGATGGCCGACGTGCTCGGCGTCATCGCCGTCGCGCCGCCGGAACGCCCGGCGAACGGTGACGTGGCCCGCTTGAGCGCCCGGCTGCGCCAGCGGGAGTCCACCCTCCTCGTCGCCGGCGATTGGCCGCAACCGGAAGCGGCGCTCTCCGTCGTCCGCAGCGGCTGGGACGGTCTCGGCGCCGGGGGCGGCTACCTGTCCTCCCGCCGGGTGACCGTGGAGGCCGCCCCGCGCGGCGACGCAGGCCCCCGCCGGCGCGCCGAGCTCTGGCTGCCCGCGCTCGACGAGACGTTCCGGGCCTCCGGCCCCACCCGCCTGGAGGCGGTGAGCTAGATGCGCCAGGTCACCCGCGCGATCGTGCTCTGGTGCCCCGACTGGCCGGTGATCGCCACCCGGCAGCGTCTCGAACTGCCCGCGGAGGTGCCGCTGGCGCTGGTCGAGAAGGGCATCGTGTTCGCCTGCTCCGCCGAGGCCAGGGCCGACGGCGTGAAGCGCGGGCTGCGGGTGCGCGAGGCCCAGTCGCGCTGTCCGCAGCTGGAGATCGTCCTCTACGACCCGGTGCTGGACGCGCGGGCCTTCGAGCCGGTCCTGAGCGCGATCGAGGAGATCACTCCCGGCGTGCAGGCGGTGCGGCCGGGAACCTGCGTGCTGCGGGCACGCGGCCCCGCGCGGTACTACGGGGGCGAGGAGGCCGCGGCGGCCGAGCTGCTGCGACGCCTGGAGGAGCTGAAGGACGCCGCAGGCCTCGCCCTCGGCGACGTCCGGGCCGGTATCGCCGACGGCCCCTTCGCGGCGGAGCAGGCCGCCCGCTCGACCGAGTCCTCCCGTTCGGCCGGCGCCGAGCGAGTGCGCATCGTGCCTCCCGGCGACTCTCCCGCCTTCCTGGCGCCCCTGCCCGTCGCCCAGCTGGGGCTCGTCGAGCTGACGCCGCTGCTGCGCCGCTTGGGATTGCGCACGCTCGGCGAACTCGCCCGACTCGACCGGGTGGATGTCCGGGAGCGGTTCGGGGAGCGCGGCGAGCACGCCCACGACCTGGCGAGCGGGATGGACGGCGCGGCGGTGGTCCCGCGCGTCCCGCCGAAGGTGCTCGACCGGATGATCGAGTTCGAGCCTCCCCTCGACCGGGTCGACCAGGTGACCTTCGCCTTCCGCGCCACGGCGGAGCAGTTCGTGGCCGGTCTCACCAAAGCCGGCCTGGTCTGCACCTCCCTGCGCATCGAGGTGACCGACGAAGGCGGCAGGGTCAGCGATCGCACCTGGCTGCACCCCCGGCTGTTCTCGGCGTCGGACGTCGTCGACCGGGTGCGCTGGCAGCTGCAGGGCGCCGGCTCGATCGAGTCCGGTCTGGCCTCGCCGATCAGCCGGGTGACGGTCGCGCCGGAGGCGGTCGACGACATCGGCCACCACGAGGACGGCCTGTGGGGCGGCGGCGCGGACGAGCGCATCCACCACGGGCTCACCCGGGTGCAGGGCATGCTCGGTCACGACGCCGTGGTCACCGCGACCATCGGCGGCGGCCGCGCCCTGTCCGACCGTCAGGTGCTCGTGCCGTGGGGCGACCGGCCCGTGGGCGTCGCCCGCTCCGACCGGCCCTGGCCGGGATCCCTGCCGGCGCCTGCGCCCTCCACGGTGTTCGAGGTGCCGCGCCCGGTGGCGGTGCTGACGGAGTCCGGCGAGCCGGTGGAGGTCACCGACCGCGGCGATCTCACCGCCCCGATCGCGTTGTTCTCGCCCACCGGTGCCGCCAGGGACGCCCGGCTGGTGGACTCCTGGGCAGGCCCGTGGCCGGTGCGCGAGCGCTGGTGGGACGCGACGCTCGCCCGCGCGATGCACCGCTTCCAGCTCGTGGACGCCGACGGCACCGCCTGGCTGCTCTCCCTCACCGGCACCGCCTGGTTCGCCGAGGCCCGCTATGACTAGCGCGCGCATCCAACTGACAGGACATGCCGCGTGGCCCGGCCTCCAGACGGCGTGTTCTGCCAAATGGATGCAGGGAGAGCAGCGCTGATGGGCTGGAACAACCCGCCCATCCCCTGGGCCGAGTTCGAGCGCCGGCTGAGCGGGCGGCGCACGAGCGAGCAGGAGCAGCCGGAGCGGCCGTCGTCGCGCAAGCGGCAGAAGTACGTGCCGCAGCCGATGCCGGAAGAGCCGGACGCCGGCCACGTGCCGTACGCCGAGCTGCACGCGCACTCGCAACTTCAGCTTCCTCGACGGCGCCAGCGCCCCGGAGGAGCTGCTCGAGGAGGCGATGCGGCTCGGGCTGCACGGCGCTCGCGCTCACCGACCACGACGGCTTCTACGGCGTCGGTCCGGTTCGCCGAGGCCGCCGAGGCGCTACGACGCGTGAAGACCGTCTTCGGCGCCGAGCTCTCGCTGGCGCTCAGCAGGCCGCAGAACGGCGAGCGCCGACCCGGAGGGCAGCCACCTGCTGGTGCTCGCCCGGCGGCGAGGAGGGCTACCACCGGCTGGCCGCGCGCCATCACCGCGGCGCCAGCTGCGCGGGCGACGAGAAGGGCCGGCCGCGTGTACGACCTCGACGAGCTCGCCGAGCGGCCGGGCGGCGACTGGCTGGTGCTCACCGGCTGCCGCAAGGGCGCTGTGCGCCACGCGCTGGCCGAGCACGGCGACCGGCGCCGCCGAGCGCGGAGCTCGACCGGCTGGTCGAGCTGTTCGGCCACGACAACGTGCTGGTCGAGCTGATCGACCACGGCGACCCGCTCGACACGACCGACAACGACGTGCTCGCCGCGCTCGCCGGCCGAGCTGCGGCCTCCGGTGCGTCGCCACCAACAACGTGCACTACGCCACTCCCGCCGAGCACCGGCTCGCCGACGGCGATCGCGGCGGTGCGGGCCCGGCGCAGCCTCGACGAGATGGACGGCTGGCTGCCCGCCGTCCGGCGGCGCCCACCTGCGCAGCGGGCGCGCGAGATGGCGCGCGCGGTTCGCCCGCTACCCCGGAGCGGTGCGAGCGCACGGTCGAGCTCGCCGACGAGCTGCGCGTTCCGCGCTGCGCAGCGCCAAGCCCGCGGCTGCCCAAGCAGGAGGTGCCGGCCGGGCACACCCCGATGAGCTGGCTGCGCGAGCTCGTACCGGCGCGGTGCCGCGCGAACGCTACCCCGAGCCTCGACCGAGGCGCGACCGCGAGCGCATCGAGCGCGAGCTCGCGGTGATCGAGGAGAAGGACTTCCCCGGCTACTTCCTGATCGTCCACGACATCGTCGCAGTTCGCGCGCGAGCCGCGGCATCCTCTGCCAGGGCCGCGGCTCGGCGGCCAACTCGGCGGTCTGCTACCTGCTCGGCGATCACCGCGGTCGACTCGATCTTCTACGACCTGCCGTTCGAGCGGTTCCTCTCCGCCATCCGCGACGAGGAGCCCGACATCGACGTCGACTTCGACTCCGACCGGCGCGAGGAGGTCATCCAGTACGTCTACGACACGTACGGCCGGCACAACGCGGCGCAGGTCGCCAACGTCATCACCTACCGCCCCAAGAACGCGGTGCGCGACATGGCGAAGGCGCTCGGCCACTCCACCGGCCAGCAGGACGCCTGGACCAAGCAGATCGACGCGCTGGGGCGCGGGTCACCGACGACCGACGACCACGACATCCCGGCCGCCGTGGTCGACCTCGCCGAGCAGCTGCTGAAGTGCGCCGCGGCACCTCGGCATCCACTCCGGCGGGATGGTGCTGACCGACCGGCCGGTCGGCGAGGTCGTGCCGATCGAGCACGCCCGCATGGAGAGCCGCACCGTGCTGCAGTGGGACAAGGACGACTGCGCCTGGATGGGGCTGGTGAAGTTCGACCTGCTCGGGCTCGGGATGCTCGCGGCGCTCGCAGTACGCGTTCGACGCTCGATCGCGGCGACGCTCGGCGAGCAGCTGGACGCTCGACACCATCCCCAAGGAGGAGCAGGGCGTCTACGACATGCTCTGCCGGGCCGACTCGATCGGGGTGTTCCAGGTGGAGAGCCGGGCGCAGATCGGCACGCTGCCGCGGCTGCAGCCGCGCGGCTTCTACGACCTCGTCGATCGAGATCGCGCTGATCCGGCCCGGCCCGATCCAGGGCGGCGCCGTGCACCCCTACATCCGCCGCAAGCTCGGGCAAGGAGCAGGTCACCTATCTGCATCCCGCGCTCGAGCCGGTGCTGGAGCGCACCCTCGGCGTCCCGCTGTTCCAGGAGCAGCTGATGCAGATGGCGATGGCGGTCGGCGACTGCACCGGCGAGGACGCCGACCTGCTGCGCCGGGCGATGGGCTCCAAGCGCGGGCGTCGAGAAGATCGAGTCGCTGCGGGCGAAGCTCTACGAGGGGATGGCGCGCAACGGGATCGTCGGCGACGACGCCGACGCGATCTACGAGAAGATCGAGGCGTTCGCCAACTTCGGCTTCGCCGAGAGCCACGCGATCAGCTTCGCGCTGCTGGTCTACGCGAGCTCGTGGATGCAAGCTGCACTACCCGGGCGCGTTCCTCGCGGCGCTGCTGCGCGCGCAGCCGATGGGGTTCTACTCGCCCGCAGTCGCTGACCGCCGACGCCCGCCGGCACGGCGTGGAGGTGCGCCGGCCCGACATCCAGCTCTCCGGGGTGTTCCCGCTGCTGGAGGCGATCGACGACACCCGGCTCGGCTCGACCGGAACCGACCCGTGCCTCGAGCCCGACCAGCCCCCGATCGGCGGCTTCGACCGCTCAGCGCCGCTCGACTTCTCCGCGCACCGCCGAGACGCCGGCCATGCCGTGCGGCTCGGGCTGGCGGGCGTGACCTCCATCGGCGAGACGCTCGCCGGGCGCATCGTGGCCGAGCGGGAGGCCTCCGGCGCTTACCGCGACCTAGGCGACCTCGCACGGCGCGTGGGCCTCACCGCCGCGCAGCTGGAGGCGCTCGCCGCGGCTGGCGCGTTCGAGGGCTTCGGTCTGAGTCCCCGCCAGGCGATCTGGGAGGCCGGCAACGCCGCCCAGGAGCGCCCCGAGTACCTCGTGGGCACGGCCATCACCGTGCAGCCTCCGCTGCTGCCGTTGCTCTCCCCCGCCGAACAGCTGGCGAGCGACCTGTGGGCCACCGGGATCTCGACCGACGACCACCCGATCCGCTTCCTGCGCCCGGGGCTCGCCGCGCGCGGAGTGCTGGCGGCGGACACGCTCGCCGTCGCCGAGTCGGGGCGTCGCATCGAGGTCGGCGGCGTGGTCACCCACCGGCAGCGACCGGCGACCGCAGCGGGCGTGACGTTCCTCAATCTGGAGGACGAGACAGGCCTCGTGAACGTGATCTGTCCGGTCGGGGTGTGGAACCGCTACCGCCGGGTGGCCAGGCAGGCTCCTGCGATGATTGTGCGCGGCATCCTGGAGCGCAGCGAGGAAGGCGTGGTGAACGTGCTGGCGGACCGGCTGGAGCCGTTGGAGACCACTATCCGCACCGTGTCCCGCGATTTCCGCTGATTCTCTCCAGTATGCCGCCTTCAGGAAAAGACATAAAGTACCAGATTTCAATATCACTACAGCCCCACCGGAATCGTGAACGGCCCGTCGACGGCATCGACCGGCGGCAAGGCCGTCTTCACCTTTCCGGTGAAAGGGCTAGATGTGAACGGCTCGACCAACATCACGGTCAGCGCTCCCGGCTACATGCCCGCCACGACCACGATCGCCGTCACCTACGACAACAGCGGGACCTACATGCTGTCCGCCTTCACCTTCGGCACCATCGTCGGCGGCAATACGCTCACCACGGGCAGTGCGGGCACGCGCACGACGAACGCCTCAGGCTTCCTCACCGACAACTGGACGGGCACATTCACCCATCCGTCCACCGCGACCACGAACACGCTGAGAGCCGGTGGCCAGCTCTCCCGTGGAACGCCTCCGACCTTCACTGCAATGAAAGGCAAGGTCGAGTGGCGGATGGACGCCGCCGTCACGGGGAGCCAGAACCTGATCTGGCAGAAGAACGTGCCAGGATTCGCGTTCTCGGGCGTGCCGATCGGCGGCACCTACCAGACCGGAACGGCCGCTCCAACGGCACCCTCGGCGTCGTCGTCCCCGCCATCCGCGGCACCCTGACGAACGGCCAATCCCGGCGGATTCGCACTCTTCTACTTCACATTCCCCCGCTTTCCGAACGACGTCGCCATGTGGCGCTTCAGTCACTGACGAGCGTTCTGTCCGGCAGACGGGTGAGCGCCCTCATTCCTGCGGAATGAGGGCGCTCACCTGATCGTCGCGAGGCGATTCCCCTGGCTCAGGCCTGGTTGAGAACCGCCTGCAGCTCGAGGGTGATCACGACGTCGTCGCCCAGCAGCATGCCGCCGGTCTCGAGGGCCGCGTTGTAGGCGAGACCGAAGTCCTCACGATTCACCTTGGTCTTGGCCGTCGCGCCGGCCTTGTAGTTGCCGTACGGGTCCTGGCCGAAGCCGCCGAAGTCGAACTCGAAGGTGACGGGCTTGGTCACGCCCTTGATCGTGAGATCGCCGTCGATGAGAAACTCGCCGTCCTCGTGGCGCACGCCGGTGGAGACGAAATCGATCGTCGGAAACTCCTCGGCCAGGAAGAAGTCGCCGGTCCGCAGGTGCGCGTCGCGGTCACTGTTCTTGGTATTGATGGAGGCGACCTGAGCCTTCGCCGACACCGTCGACTCGAGCGGGTTCTCGGCGGTGACGAAAGTAGCGTCGAAGTTCTCGAAGACGCCCTTGACCTTGCTGATCATCAGGTGGCGGATACTGAAGCCCACTTCGCTGTGCACGGGGTCGATGGTCCAGGTGCCGGCCCTGTACCCGGGGATGTCGATGGTCATTCGGTTCTCCTTGCTGGAAGCTTGCGCTGTCGGACGCTGTCAGATCCATGCAACTGCATGCATCCGGACGCTATTCCGGATTCCCGAAAAAAGTTGACGCGTCACCCTCCGGAAGCGATCGAGCGCCGCCTGCTGAGGACTGGAACCGCCCGGCACCAAAGCGCAATCAGCTTGCTGGCCGTGCGAGCGATCGCGTCAGCTCGTGCGGTGCGATACCGGCCCGGTGGAGCACCGCACGACCAGTTCCGGCTCGAAGAACAGTTCATCGTCCAACGCCCACCTTCCGGGCGACCTCCGCGAGACGTTCCGACTTGCCGATAGTGCACGCAAGCTCTTGCAGATCAACGCAAGCGACTCGCGTGGTCCCTCCCGCGCCGTCGCCTCGCGGCCGGCTCAAGACCGCTTACGATGGCGACATGGCGTCCAAGCCGATCTCATTGCTGCTCGCCAGCCACCCGGGACCCACCGTCGTCGTCACCGTGGTCGCGACCGTCCTCGGGTTCGGCCTCGGCTATCCGCCCGGCCGTCTCGGTCTCCTCGTGCTCGCCATACTGCTCGGCCAGCTCTCGATCGGCTGGTCGAACGACTGGCTCGACGCGGCGCGCGATCGGGAGGTCGCACGCTCCGACAAACCGGCCGCGCGCGGGGACATCCCGACCGGAGTGGTGCGCGCATCGGCGTTCGTCGCCCTGGTGCTCGCCCTCCTGGTCACGGCGCTCCTGGGTGTCGGCGCGCTGATCGCGCATGCCGTGGCCGTCGCCGGCGGCTGGGCGTATAACCTCGGCCTCAAGTCGACGGCAGCGTCGTTCGTCCCCTTCGCCGTGAGCTTCGGCCTGCTCCCGGCGATCGCGACACTCGGCCAGGTGGTACCCGCGTGGCCTGCGCCCTGGGTTCTCGCTGCCGGCGCCCTGCTCGGTGTCGCCGCGCACGTCACCAACGTGCTGCCGGACCTCGCCGATGACGCCAGGACCGGCATCCGCGGCCTCCCGCACCGGCTTGGCGCGCGCGTCAGCGGCTTGATCGCGTTCGCCTGCCTCGCTCTGGCGACGACCCTCATCTCGTTCGGCCCCGGCCTCCCGGTTCGCCCCCTTCTGCTCGTCGGCCTGGTCATCGGCCTCGCCGCGGTCGTCGTGGGCGTCGTGCTGCTGCTCCGGCGGAGTCCGACGCGCCTGCTGATGCAGCTCATCATGACGTGCGCCATCGTCGATGTCGTGATGCTCGCCGTGGCAGGTCAGTCGATCGCCGTCTGAACAGGCTCGGCCGCCCGCTCATGGTTGCGGATCCCGATCACCGACACGACACCGCCCACGATGCCGTGACGCCCGCCCGGCAGGTCAGTCGATCGCCGTCTGAACAGGCTCGGCCGCCCGCTCATGGTTGCGGATCCCGATCGCCGACACGACACCGCCCACGATGAGCAGGCCGGCGGTCGCGAGCATCGCCCGGTGCATGCCATCGACGTCCAGCTTCTGCCCGATCACGATCCCCGCCATCGCTACCGTGAGGAGTCCGGCAATGCGGGCGACGGCGTTGTTCACGGCCGATCCGATCCCGGCTTGACCGGGGTGGATCGATCCGAGGATGGCACTGGTGAGCGGCGCAACGGTCATCGACAGTCCGACGCCGAAGAGCAGCACGGCGGGCAGCAGTTCCAGCCAGTAGTTCACGTTCGTGCCGAGCATGAGCAGCCAGAGGAAGCCCGACGACGCCAGGATCGGCCCGAACGCCATGAAGAACCGCGGGCCGTACGTGCCGGCCAGGCCGCCGAAGAAGCTCGAGAGCAGCAGCATGCACAGCGTCGACGGGAGGAAGACGAAACCGGCGACGAACGCGGAGAACCCTGCGACCTGCTGCAGGAACAGGGTGACCATCAGCGGGCCGAACGACAGCGCACCGTAGACGAAGGCCGTCGCGAGGTTGCCGACCCAGAAGTTGTGCACAGAGAACAGCCCGAGCGGGAGCATCGGCTGCTTCACGCGGGTCTCGGCGACGAAGAAGCCGACCAGCGACAGCACACCCACCACGAACGGGATCCAGACCCGTGGGCTCCCCCAGCCGTACGTGCCCTGCTCGATGAGCGCGAACACGGTTCCCGCCAGTCCGACCGAGCCGAGCACCGCGCCGACGATGTCGATGCGGCCTCCCATGCCCTTATCGGTGTCGCTCGAGCGTCAGCATGAGCACCAGGGTCACGGCGATCGGGACCACGTTGATCACGAACACCCACCGCCACGACAGCGCATCGACGAAGAACCCGCCGACGACCGGGCCGGCGATCATCGCGCTGCCGGTCCACGCCGTCCAACGCCCGATCGCCTTCGCCTGCGCCGGGCCTTCGAAGCGGGAGATGATGATCGCAAGCGAGCTGGGCACGAGCAGCGCGCCCGCGACGCCCTGTAGGGCGCGCGACAGCACCAGGAAGACTCCGCTGGGCGCGAATGCGCACAGGAGCGACGTGATGGCGAACCCGACCAGGCCGACGTAGAGGATGCGCTTGCGGCCGAAGACATCGGACAGGGAGCCGGCGATCAGGATCAGCGACCCGAGCGTGACGAGATAGGCGTCGACCACCCACTGCTGGAGCGGGAGCCCGCCGCCGAGCTCCTTGTCGATCGCCGGCAGAGCGACGTTGATGACGGCGCCATCGAGAAAGGCGACGAAGCTGGCGAGGATGGCGATGAGGAGGACGCGCAGTTGTAGCGATGTCATCTTCTCCACGGCCATGGACTCATTCAACGACCCGGCGCGTCCGCACGCAAGCATCCGCGCGGTCAGGCGTACCGTGTCAGCGTGGATCAGGAGCCGCGCTCCGTGTCGTCGTCGAACCGTCGTCGTCTGCCGGCGACGGTCATCATGCGCGCCGGTTGGACAGCGGTGCTCGTGATTACGGCGATCTTCCACACTGTTCGCGGAGCTCCCGTCGACGCTCTCATCTACGCCGCAGGTGCGGTCGTACTCCTCTTCGACGCGGTCGGCTGGCTGCGCATACCGTTGCGGATGCCGGCCGACCGGGACACGATGTCGCGCAGGGTCGTCGCCGGCACCCTCATCGCGGTTGCGTCCCTCACGCTGGGGTTCACGCGCCTCTATAGTCCGGCGGACACCGCGATCGCCGTCGGCCTCGGGGTCCTGCTTCTGACCTGAGCGCGAGCGATCAGTCGCTGCCCTTGGTGCACGTCTGCTGCGCCGCGGTCTGCCCGGTGACGCTCGGCGGCAGTTCGACCGCGCCCGATGTCGTGGTGGGCGCCGGCGTGGTGGAACTCGTGGCGCCTGGCGCCGTGGTCGCGGTGTCGGTAGGAGCAGACGAGTCAGTCGGTGTCGGCGTCTCCGTCGCGGTCGGGTCCTCCGCTGCACGACCCGTGGACCCGGTGAGGGCGACGGGCTGGTCATTGACGAGCGCGTCGTCGACCGCGGAAGCCGCATCCTCATCCGGGATCACCCGATTGGGGTTGTCGGGGTCCGAGACCACCGGGTACTGCAGGAACACCATGTTCTGGAGCCCGGTTTCTTTGAGCGCGAGCGCGATTTGCACCACGGTCGTCGGATTCGTCAGCGTGTCCGACGGCGTGATGTTCTGCACCGCTGCCTTGGCGAGCGCGTAGAGCTGCACCGGATTGGACAGCACGCCACCGCTGACGATCTTGCGAGCGAGCGCCGACAGGAATACCTGCTGGTTCGAGATGCGGCCCAGGTCGCTGCCGTCGCCGACGCCGTGACGACTCCGCAGGAACGACAGCGCCTCATCGCCGACCAGGGTGCTCTCCCCGGCCGGCAGATCGAGCGGCGGGTTGGTGTACTCGTCGGTCACCGGAGACGCCAGGCACACCGCCACCCCGCCGACCGCCGTCGACATTGCGCTGACGCCGTTGAAGTTGATGACGGCCCCGAAGGGGATGGTCAGCCCGGTGAGCTTCTCGACGGTCAGCACGACGCAGGCCAGGCCTCCACGGGACAGCGCGGTGTTGAACTGCGCCTTCGAGGACCCGCTCACGCTCCCGTCGCCGTCCGGAGCCGGGCAGCTCGGGATCCGCACCATCAGGTCCCGGGGGAAGCTGACCACCATCATGCTCTTGTGGTCCTGGGCGATGTGCAGCAGCATCGTGACGTCGTTGTTGCCTTCTCCCGTACTGGCGTCCTGCTCGTCGGAGGAGTTGTACACACCACCCAGACCGCTGCGGCTGTCCGTTCCCGCCAGCAGCAAGTTGACGCCGCCCGCGATGGCGCCGACGTTCGGGATGTCCTGAGGGAGCGCCGTGTGGCCGGGCAGAGCCGCCAGGTGGACGCCGTGCTTGACCGAACGGGCTATATCCCACACCGCATAAGCCGCGACGGAGACGCTGCTCACCAGGGCGACCGCCACGACGCCGGCGAGCAGCTTGGAGACCGAGACGAAAAGCCGCCGCCGCGGCAACCTCCCGTGCCGGACGGGTGCCGTGCCGCGCGCGCGCTGATGGCGGCGTGGCAGATCGGTCATGAGGAACCCCCGGCGCTCGAGTAGCTGGCTGGCAGAATCCTAAGCGATAGTGGCTATTCGGAGCCTGCGGGGCGCGCTGGTCGTCGTACGAACGTCACATCGAGGCTCGACGGATCGTGAGGGCTGCCGAGTATCCGGCGCACGAGGCGCCCGTATCGACCGGAAAGGGAACCACCCAGGACAGCGGACGGCCAAAGAAGAAGCCCCGGTCGACCGGGGCTTACGGTGGATCTGAGGGGACTCGAACCCCTGACCCCCTGCATGCCATGCAGGTGCGCTACCAGCTGCGCCACAGACCCATATTCAGTTCTTCCGGGTCTCCCCGGGCAACTCATTCAGCCTACTACACGCGGGCTGCGCAACGAAAATCGGCTGCGCCGCCCGGGCGTGTGGAACACCGGTTTCAATCGAAGAGCTCGCTGAGCCAGTTCTCGCGCTTCTTCTTGTACGGGCGTTGCCCGTACCCGTAGCGCTGTCCGTACTGGTCGTGCGCCGCCGACGCCGAAGAAGGTGCGCTCGATGGCTGTGCGCGAACGATGATCTTGTCGAGCTCACCGCGCTCGAGCCAGACCCCGGCATTGCGGGCAAAAGTCGATCTCGGCGCCGTTGCGTTCGCTCATCACGAGAATGCTGTCATCGGTGGGACCCTTCATGGTCCCAGTAGATCCGATGTCGATGAGGGAACTCTCAAGCTGGCCTGGAAGACAGCTGAGTGCGTGTGGCTACTCGGCGCTGTGCACCGGCAACTCCAGCGGGAGCACCGGGCAGTCCTTCCAGAGGCGCTCGAGCGCGTAGTACATGCGGTCCTCCTCGTGGAACACGTGGACGACCAGATCGCCGAAGTCCAGGAGGATCCAACGCCCCTCGGCCTTGCCCTCGCGACGCAGGGTGCGCACGCCGGCGTCGTTGAGGCGATCCTCTACCTCGGAGGCGATGGCGATGACATTGCGCTCGACGGACCCGGACACCAGCAGGAACGCGTCCGTCAGCGGGAGCGGACCGGACACGTCGAGGGCGACGAGGTCGATGCCCCCCTTCGCGTCGGCGGCGGCAGCCGCGATCTGCAGGATGTCCCGGGCGTGCGGGGAGGCGGTCACAGAGAGTCCTTCACGATTGAGCGGTGCGATGTCGAGCGGGTCATCAGAAGACGTTGAGCACGTACGCCGCGATCAGGAGGCCGATCACGCCGACCGCGAGCACTCCCGCGGTGACCATGAGCACGACCGGAAGTGTGTTGCCGCGCTTCTTCGGCGGCGCGATCACCCCACGCGTCGACGTGTGGGTGCTGACGGCGCGGGACGCGCGGACAGGAGCGGCCTCCGAAGTGTTGAACTCGTTCTCCTCGCCGTCGAGGAGACGGTCGATGTCGGACGAGTCGATGCGATCGTGCGCCCCCGTGGCACCAAGCGTGCGTGGGAGGTCGATCGACCCTGTCACCAGGATCTCCCCCGTGCTCGTCAGAGGGCCGGTAGCGTCGGCCTGCGGCAGGGCGGGGAGGATGAGCGCGTTGGTCGTGGTGGCAGCCGTCGAGTGTCCGACGTTACGGGAGGTGATCGGCTCGGCGCCGTCCTCCAGCTCGGCTGCGGTGGACCAATGGCCAGTGGGCGGGGTGAACGGGCGGCGCTCCTGCGCCGACACGTCCACGTCACCGTCCTCGGCCTCTACGCGCACGGGCTGAGCGAAAGAGGCGGCAGCGGCAGCCACGGGCGCCGAGGTCGTCGGGGAACCGAATGCCGTGAACACGGACGTCGCCGAGGAGCTCACGCCCGTGTCTGGCGTCGCGTCGGCCTGACGAGCACTCACGGGTGCGGGCGCGGCGGCCTGCGGATCGGCAGGTGCCCCGTCTTGCGTGAACGTCACCGGGAAGACAGGGTCGGCGACCGCCGGCGAGTGGTTGGCCTGTTGATTCGCGCCCTGCGCCTGCTGCATCGCCCGCAGCTCACGACGGGTCAAGGTCCGCTCGCCCGTCGAATCACCCGCACCGGCGGAGACCGGAGCCTCCGTGGCGGGGAACGCGGCCGCCACGGGCACTGAAGGAGCGGGCACTGAAGGAGGCGGCGCTGAGGGAGCGGGCGCGACCGACATCGGCTGCGTCACCGGCTCGGGCTTCGACGGGTCGGGACCCTGACGGAACAGGTCGAACGCCGAGGCATCCGAGGCGGCATCGGCATCGACGCGCTGCGGGACACTGAACACGAGGTTGTCGAAACTGGCCGTGCCGGACGGGGACGTGACGCCCGGCTCGGCGAAGGCTGTGGCAGGAATGGCAGGCGGCTGTGCCTGGTCTGTGGCCGTGGCACCCGGCGTCGTCGATGTCTCGGGGATCTGACCGGCTGAAGTCGGCTCGGAAGTGCCGGCACGACGCGCGGCCGTACGCTCGTTCTCTCTGGCCTGTCGCCGTGTCTGCGGCGGCTGGCTCGCTTCCGCTGGCTCTTCAGGCCACAACGTCATGCCACGCTCCGATACAAGTGATGTTTGGAGATGTACTGGACCACCCCGTCGGGGACGAGGTACCAGACGGGGAATCCCCTGCTCACCCGGCTCCGGCAGTCGGTGGACGAGATCGCCAGGGCCGGAACTTCCAACAAGCTTACGTCTTGTTTCGGCAATCCAGAAATATTGAGGTCGTGTCCCGGACGACTCACAGCCACGAAATGCGCGAGCTTCCAGAGCTCGTCGATGTCGCGCCAGCTGAGGATCTGCGCGATGGCGTCGGCACCGGTGATGAAGAACAGCTCGGCGTCGGGACGCTCGTCGCGGAGGTCGCGCAGCGTATCGATCGTGTAGGTCGGCCCTGTGCGGTCGACATCGACGCGGCTGACGGTGAACCGTGGGTTGGAGGCCGTCGCGATCACCGTCATGAGATATCGGTGCTCGGCGGGTGTGACCTCGCCCTTCTGCCAGGGCCGGCCGGTCGGCACGAACACGACCTCGTCGAGATCGAACGACTGCGCGACCTCGCTCGCGGCGACCAGGTGGCCGTGATGGATCGGATCGAACGTGCCGCCCATCACCCCGATGCGCGGGCGGCTCTTCTCGGTCAGCTCCATGCCGGGGGGCTGCTCAGTGCCCCTGGCTCGGGTGGCCGGTGCCGTGGTGCGTGGCACCGGGGGCGCCCGCGTGAGACGCAGCGTCGGAGCCCGAGCGGTGGCTGTGGCGGTTCGCGACGTCGCGGTAGCTGAAGAGGACACCGAGCAGCGCCAGGAAGATGGTGATGGCGATCGCGCCGTAGGCCCACGTGGGCATGGGGAGCTCGACGTGGGTCTCCGCCGCGGCGAGGATGGTCGTCAAGTGGGACATCGGTCGTGTTCCTTTCGAGGAGCTGTGGCGCGTGGCCGTTGTTCAGTCTAGTGGGCCGTCACCCGCGGATCTGGCCGGACCCGCGGACGATCCACTTGGTGCTGGTCAGCTCCGGCAGGCCCATCGGGCCGCGCGCGTGCAGCTTCTGCGTGGAGATGCCGACCTCGGCTCCGAATCCGAACTCCCCGCCGTCGGTGAATCGGGTCGATGCGTTGACCATCACGACGGCCGAGTCGACTTCGGCCAGGAAGCGCTCGGCGTTGCCGAGGTCGTTGGTGACGATCGACTCGGTGTGCTGGGTGGAGTAGCGCCGGATGTGCGCGATCGCGGCGTCCAGGTCGTCGACGACGCGCACCGAGATGTCCAGGCTCATGTGCTCGGTGGCGTAGTCCTCATCGGTCACCGGAACGCCTCCGGGAGCGTAGGGCAGCGCGGTCTCGTCGGCGTGGATCGTGACCCCGGCCTCCGCCAGAGACCCGAGCACGGCAGGAAGCAGACGCTCGGCCGCCGAGCGGTGCACGAGCAGGGTCTCCACCGAATTGCAGACGCTCGGACGCTGCACCTTGGCGTTGCGGACGATGTCGACGGCCCAGTCTTCGCGCGCGCTCTCGTCGAGCACGATGTGCACGACGCCTGCACCCGTCTCGATGACCGGCACGCTCGACTGGGTGACCACCGCCTGGATCAGATCGGTGCTCCCCCGCGGGATCAGCACGTCGACCAGCCCACGGGCCCGCATCAGTTCGTTCGCCCCTTCGCGCCCGAACTCGTCGATGGTCTGCGCGGCGTCCGGCAGCAAGCCGGCGCTCGCGAGCGCCTGCCGCACCACGTCGACGAGCACCTGGTTGGTGTTGAGCGCCGCGGTTCCTCCGCGGAGGACGACGGCGTTGCCGCTCTTGATGGCGAGCGACGCGATGTCGATGGTGACGTTGGGGCGCGCCTCGTAGATGGCGCCGACGACGCCGAATGGTACGCGGGTCTGGGCGATCTTCACACCGTTCGGGAGGTCGCTGCCACGGATCACCTGGCCGACCGGATCGGTCAGGCCCACGACCTCCATCACCGCGTCTGCCAGGCCCTGGAGTCGCGCCGGGCTCAGCGTCAGCCGGTCGAGGAGCCCCGTGGACAGCCCGTTCTCGCGCCCGTTCGCGAGGTCGAGCTCGTTCGCCGCGAGGATGCTCTGCTCAGCCGCGAGCACGCCGGAGGCGATGGCCCGCAGAGCGGCGTTCTTCTGCTCCGTGGTCGCCGTCGCAAGCGCCAGAGAGGAGGCCTTGGCCGCGGTCAGGCGATCGACGAGCGAGACCGGGGCGGCGATGGTCGGAGACATGGGTCAAGTCTAGGCCGTGGCGTCCGCGCCATACTCGATGTCGTCGGTGGTCAGCTCGATCTCGTCGGTGCTCGGCGCCGGCGCGAACCAGGTACCGACCGGCTCGCCGCGCAGGGCGTCCGCGACGAGTGTTGTCGCCGTGAGGATGACCGCCGTGCCCTGCTCTGCCGCCTGGCGCGCCGCGGACACCTTGGTGAGCGCTCCCCCGGTGCCGACACCCGAGAGGCCCGTCGACCCGATCTCGACACCGGCGAGCTCGTCGCCCCAGCCGACGACGGCGATGCGCTCGGCGCCTTCCTCCTGCGGAGGCTTCGTGTACAGCGCGTCGACGTCGGAGAGCAGGACGAGCACGTCGGCCTCGACCAGCAGTGCGACGAGCGCGGCGAGCCGGTCGTTGTCGCCGAACCGGATCTCGTGGGTGGCCACGGTGTCGTTCTCGTTGACGATGGGGAGGATGCGCAGGTCGAGCAGCCGCTCCATCGCACGCTTCGCGTTGCTGCGGTGGGTCGGGTTCTCCATGTCGCCCGCCGTCAGCAGCACCTGGCCCGCCACGATCTCGTAGCGGTCGAGGCTGTCCTGGTAACGGTAGATGAGAACGTTCTGACCGACCGCGGCGGCGGCCTGCTGGGTCGCCAGGTCGGTCGGGCGTCCGTCGAGCGACAGATACGGGATGCCCGTGGCGATAGCGCCGGAAGACACCAGGATGACCTGGGTGCCTCGGCCGTGGGCCTCGGCGAGGGCATCGACGAGCGGACCGATCTGGCCGGCATTGTCGCCGCTGATCGAGGACGAGCCGACCTTCACGACGATCCGTCGGGCGGTCGGGATCTGGGCGCGCTCGTCGATCGTCATTCCCTGCCCGTCCCGCCCTCCGCCTCGCCCCGGGAGCCGGAGTCCTGGCCGTCGTAATCGTCGTAGTCGTCGTCCTGCCAGAGGCCGGCCTCCTTCTCGCGGAGCAGCTCGGCGCGGGCCTCGGCCTTGCCGTCCATCCGGTCGAAGTAGTCTTCGCGACGCTGCGCCCTGGTGGGGCGGTGGCTCGCATCGATCCGGACGTCCGTTCCGCGCGGCGAGCTGATCAGCTCGGCAGTGGAGGTCAGCGTCGGCTCCCAGTCGAAGACCACACCGTTGTCACGGCCGATCACGACCGTGGACCCGGCGACAGCGCCTGCGGTGAACAGCCGGTCTTCGACACCGAGCTTGGCGAGCCGGTCGGCGAGATAACCGACGGCCTCGTCGTTCGCGAAGTCGGTCTGCGCGACCCAACGCTCGGGCTTGGCGCCGAGGATGCGGTAGACCGGGCCGTCCGAACCGCCCTCGACCTTCACGATGAATCCCGCGTCGTCGACGGCCCTCGGGCGGATCACGATACGAGGGCGCACCTCGGCCTGCGCGGCCTCGGCCTTCCTGGCGTCCTCCACCAGCTCGGCGAGGGCGAACGAGAGCGCACGGAGGCCCTCGTGGCTGACCGTGGAGATCTCGAACACGCGGTAGCCGCGCGCCTCCAGATCCGGACGGACGAAGTCGGCGAGCTCACGCGCGTCGGGCACGTCGATCTTGTTGAGCGCGATCAGCTGCGGGCGCTCCAGCAACGGCACCTGTCCCTCGGGCACCGGATACGACGCGAGCTCCCCGAGGATGACCTCGAGGTCGGTGACCGGGTCGCGTCCTGGCTCGAGCGTCGCGCAGTCGAGCACGTGCAGCAGGGCCGAGCAGCGCTCGACATGCCGCAGGAACTCGAGACCGAGACCGCGGCCTTCGCTCGCACCCTCGATGAGTCCGGGGACGTCGGCCACGGTGTAGCGCACGTCGCCCGCCTGC
Organism: uncultured Actinomycetota bacterium; assembly: GCA_963734315.1. Lineage (GTDB taxonomy): Bacteria > Actinomycetota > Actinomycetes > Actinomycetales > Microbacteriaceae > Leifsonia. The sequence goes on from CAVTGP010000013.1 coordinate 150,134, forward strand.
ACCACGCCGAGGTTGGGGTGCAGCGTGGTGAAGGGATAGTCGGCGATCTTCGGCTTCGCGGCCGACAGCGCTGCGATGAGGCTCGACTTGCCCGCCGAGGGATAGCCGACCAGCGCCACGTCCGCGACGGTCTTCAGCTCGAGGAGGACGTCGCCCTCCCAGCCGGGCGTACCCAGCAGAGCGAAGCCCGGCGCCTTGCGCTTCGTCGTGGCGAGGGCCGCGTTGCCGAGGCCGCCGAGTCCGCCCGCGGCCGCGACGAAGCGCATGCCCGGCTCCGTCAGGTCGACGAGCTCCTCGCCGTCGGCCGATTTGACGACGGTGCCGACCGGCACGGCGAGCTCCAGCTCGCCGCCGGTGTGGCCGCTGCGGTGGTCGCCCATGCCGAAGCCGCCGTTGTCGCTGGCGCGGTGCGGGTGCCGGTGATAGCCCAGCAGCGTCGTGACCTGCGGGTCGGCGACCAGGACGATGTCACCGCCGTTCCCGCCGTTGCCGCCGTCAGGGCCGGCCAGCGGCTTGAACTTCTCGCGACGGACCGAGACGCACCCGTTTCCGCCGTTGCCCGCGCGCAGGTGAAGCGTCACGCGATCGACGAACGTTGCCATGGGGTGCTCCTCAGATCTCTGTAAACGACGGATGGGCGGGCCGAAGCCCGCCCATCCGTGAAGTGCAGTCGTGGGTGAGGCTCAGGCCTCGACGGCCACGATGTTGACGACCTTGCGGCCGCCCTTGTTGCCGAACTCGACCGAACCTGCCGCGAGGGCGAACAGGGTGTCGTCGCCGCCACGGCCGACGTTGACGCCCGGGTGGAAATGGGTGCCGCGCTGGCGGACGATGATCTCGCCGGCGTTGACGATCTGGCCGCCGAAGCGCTTCACGCCGAGGCGCTGCGCGTTCGAGTCACGACCGTTGCGAGTGGAGCTCGCGCCCTTTTTGTGTGCCATGTCTTCTTCTCCTCGAGAGGTTCTCTGTCGGCTACTTGATGCCGGTGATCTTGACGCGCGTGAGCTCCTGGCGGTGGCCCTGGCGCTTCTTGTAGCCGGTCTTGTTCTTGAACTTCTGGATGACGATCTTCGGGCCGCGCAGGTCGCCGAGGACCTCGGCGGTCACCTTCACCTTCGCGAGGGACGTCGCGTCGGACGTGATCTTGTCACCGTCGACGAGCAGGACGGCGGCCAGCTCGACGTTGCCGTCCTTGTCAGCCTTGATGCGGTCGATCGTCACGATGGTGCCGACCTCGACCTTCTCCTGCCGGCCACCGGCGCGCACAACTGCGTAAACCACTTTCACGTACCTTTTCGTCGGGGAGCAGCTCCCGGCGACGCCGTGGACCTGTCCTGCTCTTGTTTGTTCAGGGAGTTACTGGTGAGCTCTCGCCCGTCGATGGCGACGGGTGGCTCTCAGAAAACCGTGGAGGTGTACCGGCCTACCGGCACACACCAACGGTCAACTTTACCCGACGTCACACGACCCGTCAATTCAGCAAGGGGGCGCCGAGACCGTCCGGCACCCAGGACGGGGCCGGTTCCTACAATCATTCTATGACGGTCCTGATCGATCCCCCGGCATGGCCCGCCCACGGCATGTTGTGGTCGCACCTCGTCAGCGATTCCTCGCTCGATGAGCTCCACGCGTTCGCCGCAGCGGCGGACGTTCCGGCACGCGCGTTCGACCTCGACCACTACGACGTGCCGGACCGGCGCTACGACGAGCTGGTCACGGCCGGAGCCGTGCCGGTCGACGGCAAAGAGCTGGTGACCCGGCTCATCGCGAGCGGCCTCCGGGTGCGCGCGCGCGACCCCGTCCGTCGCCACGAGAACGTGACGACGGACGTGGACGGCGACGCGTGATCAGGAGTCGCGCTGGTCACCCGCGAGCTCGCCGCCGGTGATGACGGTGGTGCTGGCGCGACGGCCGCGGCTGCGCCTCTGCGCCGGCGCCGTCGGGTGCGGGAGCGCGTCGAGGACGGAGTCGAGCAGGAGCTCGGTCTCCACTGCGGACGCCGCGGGAGCGTGAGCGAGAGACTCGGTCGGCTCCGGCAGGTCGATCAGCGGGACGTCGGCCTGCGCCGGTGTCTCGTGCCCGGCGGCGTCCGCCGTCGGCGCGGCGGCCTCCGCCGGCTCGGCCTGCTGCTCCGGAGCCTCCGTGCGCTGCTCGTCGCGCTGGCTCTTGCTCTTGCGGCGGCGCTTCTTGGGTGCGGCCTCCGTGGACTCGACGGCGGGCGCCGGCACCACGCCTGCGGGCGCGCCCTCGTCCTCGTGGTGCAGGTGCAGCGTGGACGCCGCGATCTGAGCCAGCGCGTTCTTGGCGTCGTCGGTGATCGCGTGCGTGCCGTTGCCGGAGTGCTGAGCGCTCGACAGAGCCTGGCTTCCGCCGTTGCCTCCGCGACCGCGGCGACGCTCGTTCTGCGGCTGCTGCTGCGGCTGACGGTGTTTGACGACCGGGTCGTGGTGGACGATCACACCGCGGCCCGCGCAGACGTCGCAGGCCTCGCTGAAGGTCTCCAGGAGACCGAGGCCGAGTTTCTTGCGGGTCATCTGCACCAGACCGAGGGAGGTCACCTCGGCCACCTGGTGCTTGGTCCGGTCTCGGCTCAGGCACTCGATCAGTCGGCGCAGCACGAGATCGCGGTTCGACTCGAGCACCATGTCGATGAAGTCGACGACGATGATGCCGCCGATGTCGCGCAGCCGGAGCTGGCGGACGATCTCCTCCGCGGCCTCCAGGTTGTTCTTGGTGACGGTCTCCTCGAGGTTGCCGCCGGAGCCGACGAACTTGCCGGTGTTCACGTCGACGACGGTCATCGCCTCGGTGCGGTCGATCACCAGCGAACCGCCGGACGGAAGCCAGACCTTGCGCTCCAGCGCCTTCTCGATCTGCTCGGTGATCCGGAACTCGTCGAAGGCGTCACGGTCGCCGGTGTAGGCCTCCACCCGGTCGATCAGGTCGGGGGCGACCTGGCGGAGGTAGCTCTCGATGGTCTGACGCGCGTCGTCGCCGTCGATGACCAGCTTCTGGAAGTCCTCGTTGAAGACGTCGCGGATGATCTTGATCAGCAGGTCCGGCTCGCTGTGCAGGAGCGCGGGCGCCTGCTGGGTCTCGACCTGGCGGCTGATGTCGGCCCACTGCGCGGTGAGGCGCTTCACGTCGAGGGTGAGCTGCTCCTCGGTCGCGCCCTCGGCGGCCGTGCGCACGATCACGCCGGCGTTCTCGGGCAGGACCTCCTTGAGGATCTTCTTGAGGCGCGAACGCTCGGTGTCCGGCAGCTTGCGGCTGATGCCGTTCATCGAGCCGTTCGGCACGTAGACCAGGTAGCGGCCCGGCAGTGAGATCTGGCTGGTGAGGCGGGCGCCCTTGTGGCCGACCGGGTCCTTCGTGACCTGCACCAGAACACGGTCGCCGGCCTTCAGCGCGAGCTCGATGCGGCGCGGCTGGTTGCCGGTCTCCACGGCGTCCCAGTCGACCTCGCCCGAGTACAGCACGGCGTTGCGGCCGCGGCCGATGTCGACGAACGCGGCCTCCATGCTCGGCAGCACGTTCTGTACGCGACCGAGGTAGACGTTGCCGATGAGCGAGGCCTCCTGCGAGCGGGCCACGTAGTGCTCGACCAGCACCTTGTCTTCGAGCACGCCGATCTGGATGCGACCGCCCTTGGAGCGGACGACCATCTGACGGTCGACCGACTCGCGGCGCGCGAGGAACTCGGCCTCGGTGACGACCGGGCGACGGCGGCCCGCGTCACGGCCGTCGCGGCGACGCTGCTTCTTGGCCTCGAGACGCGTGGAGCCCTTGACCTTCTGCGGCTCGGTGATCAGCTCCGGCTCGCGCGGAGTGCGAACTCTGACGACGGTGTTCGCCGGGTCGTTCGCCTCGTTGCGGCCGCCCTCGCCGGCGCGGCGACGCGAGCGGCGCCGGACGGTGCCGGTCGGCTCATCGTCGGGGAGCGGGGGCAGCGGCAGGACGTCGGGCGCCTGGAACAGCAGCGTCGTCGGCGGGAGGCCGGGGACATAGGCCGCAGGCGCTTCCGGCTGCTCGCCGTGACGGTCAGGAAGCGCGGGGGGCTCGTGACCGTCGCTGGGCGCGTCGGGCGCTGCATCGGCGGCCAATTGCTCCTCCGTCACCGCGATCGTCGCGTCGGGCGTCGCAGCGGCCGCTTCGGCAGATGCCTGCGCAGTGCCAGCCGGCTCCTCGGGAGCCCGCTCGACGGCGACCTGCTCGGCAGCGACCTCGCGCTCTTCGGCGAACACCGGCGTCTCCGCCGTGCCGGCCGGTCGGCTGACCCGCCTGCCGCCGAAGATGCTCCGGCGTCTGCGTCCTCCCGCGCTCTGATCGTTGCTGTTCGTGTTGTCGATATTCTCGTTTTCCACCATCGCTGGTGCACTCCTCGACCGGTCGGCGGCAACCCGCTCGCCGGGTACTCTCCGTCGGAGGTGCCGCACGCGGCCCCCTCCGTAATCCTTGATCGGACGGCGGGTGCTCGTGGCACCGTCCGTCCGGCTTCACTTGTCTCGTGTCGGTCGTGAGCGACCGGTTGTTCATCGGGCGCATCTGGCGCCCTCAAGCCTTCTGTTGGTGTCGGCCGGCGTGCTGCCGGAACGACCTATCCAATGATTATCGCATGTCGAGGGCGATCGGCCGGCGCGACCCGCGCTCACAGAAGCGACGCGTCGCGTCGTGCCATAATCCGACTGTGCCTGCTTCGAAGACCGCGCCCACCGCTCAGGCGAGCGATCCCGCACCCGCGACGTACCGCCGTCCGACAGCACTCGCGGTCTTCCTGATCGTCGCCGGCGTCATCGGTGTGTGGGCGGCCTACATGCTCACCGTGGACAAGTTCCACCTGCTCGAGAACCCGAACGCCCAGCTCTCCTGCAACTTCAGCATCCTCGTGGGCTGCAGCAAGAACCTCAACTCGTGGCAGGGCTCGCTGCTCGGCTTCCCGAACCCGATCCTCGGTCTCGGCGGCTGGACGGCCACGATCGCCGTCGGCGTCGGTCTCTTCGCCGCCGGACGCTTCGCCCGCTGGTACTGGATCGCCTTCAATGTCGGCGTCGTCCTGGCGCTCGTGCTCGTCATCTTCCTGATCACCCAGTCGCTCACCGTGCTCAACGTGCTCTGCCCCTGGTGCATGGTGACCTGGACGGTGACGATCCCGACTTTCTGGGCCGTCACCCTCTACAACTTCAAGGAGGGGCACATCCCGGTGCCCGAGCGAGCCAGGACGTTCTTCGGCACGCTCTACACCTGGGTGCCGCTGATCACGATCGTCAGCTACGCCATCGTGGCGATCCTGGCGCAGATCCAGCTCGACTGGATCCACCGCGCGTTCGTCTGATCTCGGGGACGAGAAGAGGGGCTCCCGGCCGGATGGTCAGGAGCCCCTCTCATTTCTCAAGCGCCGCTCAGCCGAACCAGAGCGCGAGCTCGCGCTGCGCCGACTCGGGCGAGTCGGAGCCGTGCACCAGGTTCTGCTGCACCTTGAGTCCCCAGTCGCGGCCGAGGTCGCCGCGGATCGTCCCGGGGGCGGCCGTTGTCGGGTCCGTGGCGCCGGCGAGCGAGCGGAAGCCCTCGATCACGCGGTTGCCCGCGACGCGCAGCGCGACGATCGGCCCGGACTCCATGAACTCCACGAGGGGCTCGTAGAACGGCTTGCCCTCGTGCTCGGCGTAGTGCTTCGCGAGAAGCTCACGGTCGGCCTGCAGCATGCGCACGTCGACGAGCGAGTAGCCCTTCGCCTCGATGCGGCGCAGGATCTCGCCCGTGAGGTTGCGGGCGACTCCGTCGGGCTTGACGAGGACGAGGGTCTCTTCGACAGCGGTGGTCATCTGATCTCCGTTCGGTTGTTCCGGTCGATGCGGGAGGCGGCGATCATGCAGTAGGTCCACATGGCCGTGAAGATCGCTCCCACGATGAAGAAGGCGGGCACGAGGAACCCCGCGGCGACGACAAGGAGCTGCACGATCCAGCCCAGGACGACGCCGACGCGGTTCCGCATCAGCCCGATGGCGGCGATCATCAGGAGGACGACCACCGCTCCCCCGCCCAGCGCGATCCACGCGGGCAGGCTCTTGAGCCCGAAGAGCACCAACGCTCCCAGGAAGACGACGATGAGCTCGAAGCCCAACACGATCGAGCCGAGGCTCTCGCGGAGCGACCGCTGCCTCCGGGCGCGTGGAGGCTTCGCGGGCTCGTTCGAGCCCTCGGGGGTCTGATCTGTCACGCGGGCGCGTCCTTCCAGCCCTGCTCGTCGGCAAAGGCCATGGCGTCGCCGACCAGCACGATCGAGCCGGTCACCACGACGGCGCGCCGCGGCTCCTCGCCCGCCCACTCGCGGGCGGCCTCCAGCGCGTCGAGCGCGTCGGAGTAGACGATGGTGGCTTCGTCGCCGGCCTCGTCGCGGACGATGTCGCCGAGGTCCTCGGCTGCAAGCGCGCGGTCGGATGCGGGTTCGGTCACGAAGAACTGCGCGGCGCCGGGCACGAGCGCCCGGACCACGCCGCGCGTGTCCTTGTCGCCGAGGCTGCCGAGCACGAAGGTGAGCTCGTCGAAATCGAAGTAGCGGCGCAGCGCGTCGGCGAGGGTCGCCGCACCGGCCGGATTGTGCGCGGCGTCGACCAGGATGGTCGGCTCGACGCCGACCAGCTGCAGTCGCCCTGGCGAGGTCGCCGTGGCGAAGCCCTCCTCGACCAGGTCAGCCTTGAGCGGCTGACTGCCACGGCCGAGGAACGTCTCCACCGCCGCGACGGCGACGGCGGCGTTCTGCGCCTGGTGGTCGCCGTACAGCGGGAGGAAGACGTCCTCGTAGGTCGCGGCGCGACCGCGCACGGTCACGAGCTGGCCGCCGACGGCGACACGCGTGTCGACGACGTCGAACGCCTGCGGCTGCGCGGCCAGGGTCGACTCGGTCAGCCGTGCCGCCTCCTCCAGCTCGGCCATGGCCTCCGGCACCTGGGCTGAGGTGACGACATCGGCGGACGGCTTGATGATGCCCGACTTGGTACGCGCGATCTCGCGGACCGTGTCGCCGAGCTGCCGGGTGTGGTCGAGCGAGATCGGCGTGAACACCGCGACCTGGCCGTCACCGACGTTGGTCGAGTCCCATTCGCCGCCCATGCCGACCTCGATCACCGCGACGTCGACGGGCGCGTCGGCGAAGGCGGCGAAGGCGAGGGCCGTCAACGCCTCGAAGAAGGTCAGCGGCGCCTTGCCCTGCGCCTCCAGCTCGGCGTCGACGATCTCCAGGTACGGACGCACGTCGTCCCAGTTGCGCACGAGCGCCTCGTCGGAGATCGGCTGGCCGTCGATCATGATCCGCTCGTTGAAGCGCACCAGGTGCGGGCTCGTGAGCAGGCCCGTGCGCAGCCCGTAGGCGCGCAGGATGCTCTCGACGATGCGGCTCGTCGACGTCTTGCCGTTGGTTCCGGTGATGTGGATGATCGGATACGCCCGCTGCGGGTCGCCGAGCAGCTCGACGGCCCGGCGCGTGGCGTCCAGCCGTCGCTCCGGAGCGCCCTCTCCGACGCGCGCGAGCAGCGCCTGGTAGACGGCCCCCGCTTCGTCGTCGAGTTCCTGGTCGTCGGTCATCGGGCGTCCTCCACCCTCGTCACGCCGACCGTGAACCGCCCCGCGTTCGCGAACTGGCCCGCGCCGAACTCCTTGGTGAAGCCGTCACCGTGGCCGTCGAGGTCGTCGTCAGCCGACACGAACGCGAACTCCAGCGCCAGCGTCTCGGCCGCGATATCGACCGCGTCGCCGGCGAGTGCGATGGCCCGCACGTCATCATCGTGCTCGAACGCGACACTCAGCTCGATCCGATCGCTGACGTCGAGCCCGGCCGCCTTGCGGGTGTCCTGCACCGCCCGGATGACGTCGCGGGCCAGGCCTTCGGCCTCCAACTCCGGCGACGTGGCGGTGTCGAGCAGGACGAAGCCTCCGCCCGGGAGCAGCGCCAGGGCCGACGAGGCGTCCTCGTCGGTCTGAGCGGTCTCCAGGACCAGCTCGTACTCACCCTCGGCCAACTCCACGCCGCCCACGGTAACGACTCCGTCGTGCTCCGACCAGTCACCCGACCGCGCGGCCTGGATGACCTGCTGCACCTGCTTGCCGAGCCGCGGGCCGGCCGCGCGCGCGTTGACGGTCAGGCGGCTGGTGATGCCGAAGGAGGCCGCGCTGTCGTCGGCGAGCTCGACCAGCTCGACCGCCTTGACGTTGAGCTCGTCGCGCAGGATCGCCTCGAACGGGCGCAGGGCGTCCGCGCCGGCGGCGACCACCGTGAGCGACGCCAGCGGGAGGCGCACCCGGCGCCCCGACTGCTTGCGCAGCGAGAGCGTGGTCGAACTGATCGCGCGGATGCGGTCCATGGCGTCGACGAGCTCGTCGTCGGCGGGGAAGACCCCGGCCTCCGGCCAGTCGGTCAGGTGGACGCTGCGTCCGCCCGTGAGATCCTTCCAGATGCGCTCGGCGACCAGGGGCAGCAGCGGAGCCGCCACGCGCGTGACCGTCTCGAGCACCGTGTAGAGGGTGTCGAAGGCCTCGGCGCCCGTTCCGTCCTCCGACACACCGACCCAGAACCGGTCGCGTGAACGGCGCACGTACCAGTTGGTCAGCACGTCGGCGAAGTCGCGGAGCTTCGCGGCGGCGAGCGTCGAGTCGAGACCCTCGAGGTCCGCGGTCACGGCCTCCACGAGGTCGCGCGTCTTGGCCAGCAGGTAGCGGTCGAGGACGTCGGTGGACGCGGTGGAATGCTTCGCCTCGTAGCCCGTGGCGTTGGCGTACAGCGAGAAGAAGTACCAGGTGCTCCACAGCGGCAGCAGCACCTGGCGGACGCCCTCGCGGATGCCCTCCTCGGTCACGATCAGGTTGCCGCCGCGCAGCACCGAGCTCGACATCAGGAACCAGCGCATCGCGTCGGAGCCGTCGCGGTCGAAGACCTCGTTGACGTCGGGGTAGTTGCGCAGCGACTTCGACATCTTCTGCCCGTCGCTGCCCAGCACGATGCCGTGGCGAAATCACGTTCTTGAACGCCGGCCGGTCGAACAGCGCCGTGCCGAGCGTGTGCAGCAAGTAGAACCAGCCGCGCGTCTGGCCGATGTACTCGACGATGAAGTCGGCCGGGTTGTGGCTGTCGAACCAGTCGTGGTTCTCGAACGGGTAGTGCACCTGGGCGAACGGCATCGACCCGGAGTCGAACCACACGTCGAGCACGTCCGGGATGCGGCGCATCGTGGAGGCGCCCGTCGGGTCGTCCGGGTTCGGTCGGGTGAGCTCGTCGATGAACGGCCGGTGCAGGTCGGGCTCGCCCGCGGCGTTGACCGGCAGCCGCCCGAAGTCGCGCTCGAGCTCCTCGAGCGAGCCGTACACGTCGACGCGCGGGTGGGCGGGGTCGTCGCTCTTCCACACCGGGATCGGCGAGCCGCAGTAGCGGTTGCGCGACGATCGACCAGTCGCGGGCTCCGGCGAGCCACTTGCCGAACTGGCCGTCCTTGACGTTCTCCGGCACCCAGTTGATCCGCTGGTTGAGCTCGACCATGCGGTCGCGGAACGCGGTCACACGCACGAACCAGCTCGACACCGCCTTGTAGATGAGCGGGTTGCGGCAGCGCCAGCAGTGCGGGTACGAGTGCTCGTAGCTCGCCTGACGCAGCAGGCGGCCCTCCTCGCGCAGCAGCGTCGTGAGCGGTTTGTTCGCCTCGAAGACCTGCAGGCCGGCGACGTCCTGGACGTCGGGCAGGAAGCGGGCGCCGTCGTCCACCGAGATGATGACCGGGATGCCTGCGGCTTCACAGACCCGCTGGTCGTCCTCGCCGTAGGCGGGCGCCTGGTGGACGATGCCGGTGCCGTCGTCGGTGGTCACGTAGTCGTCGACGAGGATGCTGCCACGCGTTGCGCGGTGCCGTACTTCTCGGTGTCGGCGTAGTAGTCCCAGAGCCGATCGTAGGTCACGCCCTGCAGGTCGCGCCCGACGACCGTGCGGCTGATCGCCTCGCGCACGGCCTCCGGCGGAGCCGTAGCCCAGGTCTTTCGCGTAGTTGCCGACCAGATCGACGGCCAGGAGGTACTCGCCGCTCAGCGACTCCTCCTGGAGCGCCGCACTGTGTCGGCCGCTCCCACGTCCGTGCACATCCGCCGTGCCGTTCGGACCGGCCGGGACGACGGCGTACTCGATGTCGGGGCCGACCACGAGCGCGAGGTTGGTGGGCAGCGTCCACGGGGTCGTCGTCCAGGCGAGCGCGCGCACGCCGGTGAGGCCCAGCGCCTCGGCCTTCGCGCCCGTGAGCGGGAAGGTCACGGTGACCGTCTGGTCCTGCCGCATCTTGTAGACGTCGTCGTCCATGCGCAGCTCGTGGTTCGACAGCGGGGTCTGGTCGCGCCAGCAGTACGGCAGCACGCGGTAGCCCTCGTAGGCGAGGCCCTTCTCGTGCAGCTTCTTGAACGCCCAGATCACCGACTCCATGTAGGACGTGTCGAGCGTCTTGTAGTCGTTGTCGAAGTCGACCCAGCGCGCCTGGCGGGTGACGTACTCCTGCCACTCGCGCGTGTAGCGCAGCACGGAGTCCTTCGCGGCCTGGTTGAAAGCCGCGAGCCCCATCTCCTCGATCTGGCTCTTGTCGGTGATGCCCAGCTGCCGCTCGGCCTCCAGCTCGGCGGGGAGGCCGTGGGTGTCCCAGCCGAATCGCCGCTCGACCTTCTTGCCGCGCATGGTCTGGAAGCGAGGGAAGACGTCCTTCGCATATCCGGTGAGGAGGTGGCCGTAGTGCGGGAGGCCGTTCGCGAAGGGCGGGCCGTCGTAGAAGACCCACTCCGGTGCGCCCTCGCGGTTCTCGACCGACGCGCGGAACGTGCCGTCCTCGGCCCAGAACGCGAGCACATCCGTCTCGATCTCCGGGAAGGCCGGCGACGGCGTGATGACCTGACGCGGCTCGCGCCCGGACTCGGCGGCTCCCTCCGGCGCTGACTTGGGGTACGGCATCTCTCTCCTGGCAGTTTCGACTCTGCACGAGGACGCCGGACGCTCGCACGCCCGCCGCGGTACCACCCCGCTTGCCCCCTCCGGCCGCGGCGCCGGAGAGAACCTCTCGTTCGACGGCTGTGACGGGCCTGCCCCGTTCGGTTCTACTGAGCGGGCGAGTGCCCGCCGTTCTTCCGAAGACTCGCCGGTGATAGCCGGGTCGACGTCGTTCGCTTCAGTCTATCGGTTGGCGAGCGCGGCCGCGAAGCCTGTGCACACCGGCTCGACGGCGTCGCGCACCACCGGCGTCAGGGGGCCGCGACCCACGCCTGCTCGCGCCCAGACGCCCGCAGCAGCGACCGCTGCGCCGACGACCGCGGTCGCTGCCGCCCGAGGCAGGAGACCGTCCGGGTCGTCGCCCGACCGGCGCCCGATCGCGGCCGCCACCTGCCGGACGACGGCCAGGAACCGCGGGAGCGCGGACGCCTGCAGCTCGGCGTCCGTCCCCATCAGCTCCACCTGAGTCACCGCGAGCGGCAGGCGCTCGGGGCCGAACCCGTCGGCTAACCGCAGAACTGCGGCGAGCACGGCCGCCATCGGCTCCACGTCGTCGTCCGCGGCCGCGAGCATGGCGGGGAACGCCGCCAACGACTCGTCGACCTCCAGCCACAGCAGGTCGCTCTTGGAGGAGAAGTAGTTGAAGAAGGTCGCCCGGCTCACTCCGGCCCTGCGCGCGATGTCGTCGACGGTCGTGCCCGTGTAGGTCTGCTCGAGGAACAGCTCGCCCGCCGCCTCCGCCAGCATGCCGCGAGAGGAGGCTCGCGGCCGGCCGGAACCGGATGTACCCGGGCCGCCGGAATGGCGCGGTGTCATCGTGCGTTGTCTCCTCACGCCTATATTGGACCCGGTTCAGATACCCCTGTCAGAAGGACACCCGTGACCTCCACCCCCACGCTCGCCATCAGCGAGACCGACCGCCCCGGGATCACCCCGGGCACGGCTCGCCGCGTCGCCATCGCTTCGTTCGTCGGAACCTCCCTCGAATCGTACGACTTCTACCTCTACGCGTATTTCGCCGCCTTCTTCGTCGGGCCGCTGTTCTTCACACCGTTGGGAGCATTCGGCGGCGTGCTCGCCGGTTTCCTCGCGATCGCGGCCGGTTTCGTCATCCGCCCGGTCGGCGCCGTGGTCTTCGGCCACTTGGGCGACCGCATCGGCCGTCGTCCCGTGCTGCTGATGACGATCCTGCTGATGGGCATCAGCACCGGGCTCGTCGGCCTGCTGCCGACGTACGCTGCCGCCGGATGGTTCGGCGGCGTCGCCCTCGTCCTCCTCCGACTGGCGCAGGGTCTCTCGCTCGGCGGCGAGTGGGGAGGCTCGATCCTGCTCGCGACCGAGTACGCCAACCCCAAGCGCCGCGGCTTCTACGCCGCGCTCCCCCAGCTCGGCTCGCCGGTCGGCTCCATCCTCAGCGCCATCGTCTTCATCGTGCTCACACTCTCGATGTCGCAGGCCGACATCGCCGCATGGGGCTGGCGCATCCCGTTCCTGACGGCGTTCCCGCTGCTGCTCGTGTCGCTCTACCTGCGCTGGTCGATCGACGAGACACCGGTCTTCCGCAAGCTCGTCGAGACCGGGCGCCGCGACCGCTTCCCGGTCATCGACGTGTTCACGAAGGCCCCGGTGGCTTTCATGATCGCCATCGGCGCCGCAGTGCTCGGCATCGGCTCCTACTCGCTGATGAACACCTACATGGTCGACTACGGCACAGCCGTGCTCGGGTTCAAGTTCCAGGACCTCCTGGTCGCAACGACGATCGGCGGCCTGCTGCAGCTCGTCACCATCCCGCTGTTCGGGCTCTGGGCCACGAAGATCGGCTCGGCGCGCGTCGTCGCGATCGGCGCGATCGGTACGCTGCTGGTCGCGTTCCCGATGTATTTCGTGCTGCAGTCGGCGTCGTTCGGCGTGCTCGTCGGCAGCATGATCATCGGCGGCATCCTCCCAACGCTCTCGTGGGCGGGACTCGGCGGCCTCATGTCCGACCTGTTCCCGAGCCCGATCCGCTACAGCGCGCTCTCGGTGGCCTACAGCGTCGCGGCACTGCTCACCTCGTTCGTCCCCGCGCTCACGCTGATCTTCGGGAAGGCCGTCGGCAACGCCTGGTGGCACCCGGGCATTGTGCTGGCGGTCATGTCGATCATCACCTTGGTCGCCGCGTGGGCCGCCGCCCGGCGCGCCCCCGTGCTCGACGACGCGGAGTCCTGATCCGCGAGGGCACGTCGTCGTCGCTTCTCGCGCCCGAAAGCGACGACGACCTGCCCCTCGGTGCTCCTCCGGTACCCTTGATGGCATCCCAACACTCAGGCACCCCGTTGACACGGTGCCGCACATATCGAATCGGAGAGCCATGACCGCCGCGAACCCCGTACCCGACAAGCCAGCACTCGAGGGTCTGGAGGCCCTCTGGGGCGACCGCTGGCAGCACGACGGCACTTACGTCTTCGACCGCGACGGGGCCATCGCCGCCGGCCGCGACGCGATCTACTCGATCGACACCCCGCCGCCGACGGTGTCCGGCTCGCTGCACGTCGGCCACGTCTTCTCCTACACCCACACCGACCTGGTCGCCCGCTTCCAGCGGATGCGCGGCAAGCGCGTCTTCTACCCGATGGGCTGGGACGACAACGGCCTGCCCGACCGAGCGCCGCGTGCAGAACTACTTCGGCGTCCGCTGCGACCCGTCGCTGCCCTACGACCCCGACTTCACCCCGCCGCGAGGAGCGCCGAGACCGCAAGCGCGCCAGGTGCCGATCAGCCGCGCCGCAACTTCATCGAGCTCTGCGAGCGGCTCGTCGAGTCGAGGACGAGCAGGTCTTCGAGGCGCTGTGGCGCACGCTCGGGCTCTCGGTCGACTGGTCGCAGACCTACACGACGATCGGCCCGAAGGCCCAGCACGCGTCAGCCAGCGCGCCTTCCTGCGCAACCTCGCCCGCGGCGAGGCCTACCTCGCAGGAGGCGCCGACCCTCTGGGACGTCACCTTCCAGACGGCCGTCGCCCAGGCCGAGCTCGAGGCGCGCGAGTACGCCGGGCGCCTACCACCGGGTCGCCTTCCACGGGGCCGACGGTGACGACCGGTCTACATCGAGACCACCCGGCCCGAGCTGATCCCCGCGTGGTCGCGCTGATCGCGCACCCCGACGACGAGCGCTACCAGCCGCTGTTCGGCACGACGGTGACCTCGCCGCTCTTCGGCGTCGAGATCCCGGTGCTCGCCCACCCGCTGGCCGAGCCCGACAAGGGCGCCGGCATCGCGATGTGCTGCACCTTCGGCGACCTCACCGACGTCACCTGGTGGCGCGAGCTCGACCTCCCGATCCGCACGATCGATCGGCCGCGACGGCCGGCTCCTCCCGCGAGACGCCCGCGTGGCTCGCGAGCGACGCCGGCCGCGACGGCGTACGCCGAGCTCGCCGGCAAGACCATCTTCTCGGCGCGCGAGGCGATGGTCGAGCTGCTGCGCGAGACCGGCGACCTCGAGTCGGCGAGCCGAAGCCGACCCAGCGGACCGGCGAACTTCTACGAGAAGGGCGACAAGCCGCTCGAGATCGTCGTCCACCCGCCAGTGGTACATCACGCAACGGCGGCGCGCGACGAGCACCTGCGCGAGCGAGCTCATCGAGCGCGGCCGCGAGATCGACTGGCACCCCGACTTACATGCGCGACCGCTACGAGAACTGGGTCGAACGGCCTCAACGGCGACTGGCTGATCTCCCGCCAGCGCTTCTTCGGCGTGCCGTTCCCGGTCTGGTACCCGCTCGACGCCGACGGCGAGCCCGGTCTACGACCAGCCCGCTCCTGCCGTCGCGAGGACGAGCCTCCCCGTCGACCCGTCGACCGACCCGGCCCCCGGCTACGCCGAGGAGCAGCGCGGCCAGGCCGGCGGCTTCGTCGGCGACCCCGACGTCATGGACACCTGGGCGACCTCGTCGCTGACCCCGCAGATCGCCGGCGGCTGGGTGGACGACCCCGACCTCTTCGCGCGCGGTCTTCCCTATCGACCTGCGCCCGCAGGCCCAGGACATCATCCGCACCTGGCTGTTCTCGACGCGTCGTGCGCTCGCACTCGAGGACGGCGTGCGCGCCGTGGACGCACGCCGCGATCTCCGGCTTCATCGTCGACCCCGACCGCAAGAAGATGTCGAAGTCGAAGGGCAACGTGGTCACCCCGGCCGACATCCTCGAGCGGCACGGCTCCGACGCGGTGCGCTACTGGGCCGCGTCGTCCCGTCTCGGCACAGACGCCTCCTTCGACCCGCAGAACCCGACCCAGATGAAGATCGGCCGCCGGCTGGCGATCAAGGTGCTCAACGCCGCGAAGTTCGTCCACGGTTTCGACGCTCCCGCCTCGCTCGGCCTGGCGCAGGTGACCGCTCCGCTCGACCGCAGCATGCTGCAGCAGCTCTCGGCCGTCGTGGCCGACGCCACCGCGCGCTCGAGGCGTACGACCACGCGCGTGCCCTCGAGATCGCCGAGACGTTCTTCTGGACCTTCTGCGACGACTACCTCGAGCTCGTGAAGGAGCGCGCATACGGTGAGGCGGACGCTGGGCAGGTCTCGGCCGTCGTCGCCCTCCGCGTGGCCTTGTCGGCGTTCCTGCGCCTGTTCGCGCCGGTGCTGCCGTTCGCCTCCGAGGAGGCCTGGAGCTGGTCGGCGGCGGGCTCGGTGCACGTGGCCGCGTGGCCGCTCCCCGACGAGGTCTCTGCGGACTGGCCGGAGGCACACAGCGTCCTGACCGTGGTGGGCCGTGCCCTGACCGCGATCCGCGGGGCCAAGACGGCCGCGAAGGCCTCCCAGCGCACCCCCGTCGACTCCGCCGTCATCAGCGGACCGGCCGACGACATCGCGGCCATCGAGTCGGCCTCCGCCGATCTCGCGTCCGTGGGCAGAATCGCCGAACTGCGTTTCGCATCCGCCGAAGAGCTCTCTGTGACCGATATCCTCCTTGCGCAGGTGCCCAGCGAGGAGGAACGATGACGGCTGACGTCCGGCGCGTGGAGGACAACGAGTTCTTCACCTGGCTCGACCTCTACGCGGGGTACGGCGAGTTCTACGAGACTCCCGTCACCGACGAGAAGGCGCTCCTGGTCTGGAGCTGGATCACCGATCCCGAGAGCGGCCTGGAGGCGTACTTCGCTGTGGACGACGACGGCACTCCGATCGGCCTCGCCCACGTACGCGAGTTCGCCCGTCCGCTCGACGGCAGCAAGGGCCTCTACCTCGACGATCTCTTCGTCGTGCCGGGCGCGCGCGGCGAGGGCGCGGGTACGGCGCTCCTCGAAGGGCTCCGCGCACTCGCGAAAGAACGCGGCCTCTCGGTGGTCCGGTGGATCACCGCGAAGGACGACCAGGAGGCCCGCCGCCTCTACGACCGCGTGGGGGAGAAGACGAAGTGGGTCACCTACGACCTCGTCCCCTGAACGGGTCCGCGATATGGTCGATACACGTCCCGTGCTCCAAGCCGGGCAGGGAAGCCGAACGGAGGGGCTGATGTCGATCGATGTTCGACCGGTCAAGGATGGCGACTTCTTCGCCTGGCTCGACCTCTACGCGAAGTACGCGAAGTTCTACGACACCGAGCTGACCGATCAGAGGGCGCTCGTGCTCTGGTCGTGGCTCACCGACCCCGACCACGAAGAGCAAGGCTACGTCGCGGTCGACGGCGACCGCATCGTCGGGATTGCGCACGTGCGCGAGTTCGCGCGTCCTCTGGAGGGCGACCGCGGCCTGTTCCTGGACGACCTCTACGTGGTGGAGAACGAGCGCGGCAAGGGCGTCGGACACCAGCTGATCGCCGCCGTGCGGTCGCTCGCCGAAGAGCGGAAGCTCGGCGTCGTCCAGTGGATCACCGCGAACGACAACACCGACGCCCAGCGCGTCTACGACTCGGTCGCCAGCAAGACGGGCTGGGTCACCTACGAGATCGACCTCGTTGCTGCGCAGAGCGCGGAGACCGCCTGATGCAGCTCGGCACCCGCTGGGCCGTCGGTGAGACGCCTCCCACGACCCTCCCGGAAGTGGTGACCTACGCGGTCTCCACGGTCGAGGAAGAGCTGACGGCCACCGACATCGAGACCGCCGGCTGGCGCTGGACGCTGACGTGGCTGGAGGGCAAACCCGTCGTCGAGCTCGACGACGGCACAGTCATCCGCTACAACGCAGTGGAGGACTCGGCCACGATCACCCAAGTGGTCGAGACCGAACCCTCCGACTACGACGAGGCGTAGCCTCCGACCCGCGCGCCGCGTTCAGCGCGGAAGCTGCGGGAGCACGCGGGCCGCCCGATCGCGGGAGTGCTCGACGGCGGTCACGAGTTCGGCGTGACGCGTCTGCCGTATGGGCTGTCGCATTCCCCACGTGGTGAGGGCGCGACCGAGCCGGAGTGCTGCGCGGTGGCTGAAGGGCCGGTGCACGGGCACGATGATGGCGGTCATGATGCGCTTCCTTCCGAGATGGTCTGGTTCTGGGTCTGGGTCTGGTTCTGGTCATCTGGCGATGGCGAGGTGGAGGCCCGTGCCTGCCCGTAGCGACCGGCACTGAGCAGGAGGCGCGTCGCGATCAGCGCGAGCACCACGACGATTGCGCCACCGACGACGAACGGCAGCCGCAGGTCGATGCGGGCGACGAAGCCGCCCAGGACGGTCGCGATCGGGGTCAGTCCCCAGCCGATCGTGCGGACGACGCCCATCGCCCGGCCGAGCATGGCGCCTGGGATGATCGCCTGGCGCAGCGCGCCCCACGGCACGTTCCAGACGGCGACTCCGAACGCGCCGATGGCGTAGGCGAGCACGCCCGCCACGACGTTGCCGGTGAGCCCGACACCGAGGATGCCGAACCCGCTGATGAGCATCGACACGTACATCACGCGGCCCCGACCGAACCGGGCGACGAACCCGCTGGAGAGGAGCGCGCCGATCAGCGCGCCGACGCCGACCGCGGCGGTGACGACGCCGACCAGGGAGGCGGGCAGAGCGTACGTCTGCAGGAGCAGGAGCACGACGCTCCCCTGCGCGAACGAGAGCGCCGACGCGGTGATCGAGGTGAGGATGATCATCTTCCGGAGGAACCGGTCGTCCCACAGGAAGCGGACGACCGCCTTCATGCCGGGTCGAGGCGCGGCCTCCTCGTCGCCGTGATGAGCGCCCACCAGGTGCGCACGAGCGGCGGCTGCCGGGATGGTCAGCACGAGGAGGGCGGAGATGAGGAACCCGCTCCCGGTGAGCCACAGGGGCAGGGCGATCGCGGCCGCGAACAGGAATCCGGCGATCGGCGTCGCGATGAAGTTCTGCACGACGATCTCCGCCGACTGCATCCGGCCGTTCGCCCGGTCGAGCTGGTCGCGTGTCACCAGGCTCGGCACCACCGTGGTGGTGGCGTTGTCGAAGACTGTCTCTCCGAGCCCGAACAGCAGAACGCAGCCGTAGAGACTCCAGATCGTGAGGCTGTCGGTGGCGATGAGCAGGGCCACCAGCGCGGCCACTGCGAAGCGGAGGCCGTTGGCCACCGCCATCGCGACGCGCCGATCGACACGGTCGAGCAGCATCCCGGCAGGGATGCCGAACAACAGCCAGGGCAGGAAAGTGACGGCGGTCAGCCCGGCGATCAGAGCCGGGTCGCGGGTCAGGGTCGTAGCGATCAACGGAACGGCCGTTCGGCCGATGCCGTCGGCGAGGTTGCTCGCGATGGCGGCGCTCCAGAGTCGGCCGAAGCCGCCGCCGAGCCCGGCTCGCGTCGCCGTCTTGTTCATCGCTGCTCCTGCTCGACGAGCGGGAAGGCGTTGAACTGGACCTGGACGCGCTTGCGGTCGTCCGTCGGCTCGGTCTTCCACTTCTCGCGGAGGCGGTTCAGGAGTTTGTAATACTCGTTCGAGAGCTCGTCGAGTTGACCACGGCTGACTTCGAGGTGGGAGGTCGACAGCGCGGAGGCCTCCATCCATTCCATTCCGAAAGTGTCGAGGCCACGGCGGAGGAACGCGTTCAACCGTCGCTCGTTGTTCTGCTGCCAGCTGAGCGAGATCTGCTCCGTGATCTCGCGGCCGGCCGGGGTCTCCAGCGTCTCAGGACCCCCGATCGTCACGCCGCCCGGCGCCATGCGCCACCACCGCTCGCGACCACGGCCGCGCTCCTCGTCTTCGACGATGATCTCGTGCTTGGCCAGCTGACGGAGGTGATAGCTCGTCGACCCGCTCGACTCCCCCAGCCGCTCCGCCAGCATCGACGCGGTGGCCGGGCCGAAGTCGGAGAGCTCGTTCATGATCTGCACGCGCAGCGGGTGCGCCAGCGCGCGGAGGGCCGGCATGCCGATCGATTCGAAATGCAGCTCGTAGTCGTCGGCCGACTCAGCGGCTTCGGCAGGGGTGGTCTCGTCGGAGGACATGCCCTCAGACTAGCTATGCAAACACTTCTTTGCAAGTAGTTCTTTGCAATTGTTCCTTTGCAGCGAACCCTTTGGGATCGGGTCGGCAGCGCCCTAGGCTGATCACATGGCAGACACCGCGAATCCGTTCTTCTCCCCCAGTACGCTCCCGTATCAGCTCCCCCCGTTCGCCGAGATCCGCGACGAGCACTATCGCCCTGCGTTCGACCATGGATTCGCCGAGCAGCTCGCCGAGATCGAGGCGATCACGGCCTCCACCGAGCCGCCGACGTTCGAGAACACGATGATCCCGCTCGAGCGCTCGGGCCAGACGCTTCAGCGAGTCGCGGAGGTCTTCTTCAACAAGAGCTCGTCCGACAGCACCGACTTCACAAACGCACTGGAGGAGGAGATCGCTCCCCTGCTGGCCGCGCACCAGGACGCAATCCGTCTCGACCCGGTGCTCTACGGTCGACTCCGCGACCTGTACGAGCGCCGCACCTCCCTGGTGCTGGATGCCGAGAGCAATTACCTGATCGAGCGCTACTACACGGAGTTCACGCTCGCGGGCGCCGGGCTCGACGACGAGCAGAAGGAGCGGCTGCGCGACTTCAACCAGCGACTGTCGACTCTGACGACGCGATTCGAGAAGAACCTCCTCGCAGACACCAATGAGCTCGCCGTCGTCTTCGACTCGGCGCAGGAGCTCGACGGCCTCGGCGAGGGCGAGCTCTCCGCAGCGGCCGAGGCGGCTCGCGAGCGCGGACTCGACGGCGCGTACGTCGTCACCCTCGTGCTGCCCACCGGGCACCCCTGGCTGGCGAATCTCACCGACCGGGAGTCCCGCGAGCGGATCATGACCGCATCGCGGTCCCGAGGCATCCACGGCGGAGAGCACGACAATCGCGAGCTCGTGCTCGAGATCACCCGCTTGCGCGCCCAGCGCGCCCGCCTCCTCGGCTTCGACACGCATGCTGCGTTCGTCACCGCAGATGAGACGGCGAAGACCCCGCAGGCGGTCGCCGACATGCTCGGGCGGCTCGCACCGCCCGCTGCCCGCAACGCTCGTGCAGAGCAGGCCGACCTCCAGACGCAGCTGGGCGACGCCGAGACCGTGCAGAGCTGGGACTGGGCCGCGCTCACCGAGCACCGTCCGCCAGGAGAAGTTCGACGTCGACTTCGCGGCGATGCGCCCGTACTTCGAGGCGGAGCGTGTACTGCGCGACGGCGTCTTCTACGCCGCGACCCGGCTGTACGGCATCACGTTCGACGGAGCGGCCGGACCTGGTCGCGTACCACCCCGACGCGCGGGTGTTCGAGGTACGCGACGAAGACGGCACCGGAGTCGGGCTGTACATCCTCGACCTGTACACCCGGGACTCGAAGCGCGGCGGGGCGTGGATGAACCCGCTCATCTCGCAGTCGGCGCTGCTCGACTACCCCACGGTCGTCGTCAACAACCTCAACGTGCCCAAGCCGGCCGCCGGCGAGCCCGACCCTGCTGACCTACGACGAGACCAACACGCTCTTCCACGAGTTCGGTCACGCCCTCCACGGCCTGTTCGCGCGCGTGACGTACCCGAAGTTCGCCGGTACCAACGTGTTCCGCGACTTCGTCGAGTTCCCCAGCCAGGTGAACGAGATGTGGATGCTGTGGCCGGAGGTCGCTCGCCAACTACGCCGTCCACCACCAGACCGGCGAGCGGATGCCGCAGGACCTCGTCGACCGGCTGCACGCCTCCGAGTCGTTCAACGAGGGCTTCGCCACCAGCGAGTACCTGGCCGCGGCGCTGCTCGACCAGGCCTGGCACGCGATCACCGCCGACGACGAGCGTGACCGACGTCGCGGCGTTCGAAGCCGCTGCCCTCGCGGCCGTCGGCCTCGACAACCCCGCCGTGCCCACCGCGCTACGCGAGCACCTACTTCGCGCACACCTTCTCGGGCGGCTACGACGCCGGCTACTACTCCTACATCTGGAGCGAGGTGCTCGACGCCGACACCGTCGAGTGGTTCAAGGAGAACGGCGGGCTGACGCGCGAGAACGGCGACCGCTTCCGCCGGCGACTGCTCGGCGTCGGCGGATCGAAGGACCCGCTCGAGGCCTACCGCGACTTCCGCGGCCGCGACGCCGTGATCGAGCCGCTGCTCAAGCGCCGAGGGCTCGACGGCTGACGAGGCTAGCCCCTTCCCGCGGCAGGCTCTAGCCTGAGCGCAACGCGGGAAGGGGTGCGGCATGACGTCGACGGAGCCGGAGCTTGCAGCGCCATCGGTTCGTGAGCTTCTCCTGTTGTCCATCCCCGCCGTCGTCATCGGCGTCGTCAGCGCCCTCACGCTCTGGGCGGTCGACGAACTGGCCGCTGTCGTCGATGACGGCATCTGGAAGACCCTCCCTGGCGCGCTCGGGATCGACCCGTCCTCCGGGTGGTGGATCTTCCTGATCCTCACGGCGACCGGTCTCGCGGTCGGGCTCGACCGTGTGGCTGATACCCGGTCACGCCGGTCCGGATTCGGCGACGACCGATCTGGTCTCGGCTCCACTGAGGGTAGGCGCCGTCCCGTCCCTCGCGCTGGCAGCGGTGCTCGGGCTCGCCGGTGGAGTGAGCCTCGGTCCCGAGAACCCGATCATCGCCATCAACGTGAGCATTCTCGTGACGTTGGTCGGTCGCATCTGGAAGGCCGTGCCGCCGCGGGTCGTGATGCTGATGGCGGCCTCCGGCACCATCGGCGCGCTCTTCGGCACACCGGTGGCCGCGGCCCTCGTCTTCACGGGCGTTGTCGCCGCGGTGAAAGGCGGCGGCGCGCTCTGGGACAAGCTGTTCCTCCCCCTGGTATCGGCGGCCGCGGGCTCGCTGACGATGACGCTGCTGGCGCACCCGCACTTCGGTATCCCGATGCCGTCGTACACGCACATCACCGGGTGGGACGTCGTGGCCGCCCTGGTCATCGGAGTGCTGTCGACGGCGCTCGGGCTGCTCGGTGCGGTGCTCTTCCCGCTGGTTCACCGAGCGTTCCATGCGCTGCGGCATCCGCTCCTGGTCACCCTCGCCGGTGGCATGGTGCTCGGGCTGCTCGGCGCGCTCGGCGGTCCGATCACCCTGTTCAAAGGCCTCGAGCAGATGGGGACGCTCGTCGCCGACCGCGCCGACTATCCGACGCCGCAGCTCGTCCTGATCATCGTGGTCAAGCTCGCGGCCCTCGTCGTGGCCGCCAGCGCGGGGTTCCGAGGCGGCCGTGTCTTCCCCGCCGTGTTCATCGGCGCAGCAGTCGGGACGCTCGCCGTCGCCCTCGTCCCCGGCATTCCGCTCCCAGTGGCGGTCGCCGCGGGCGTCTTCGGGATCACGCTGGCGGTCACCCGAGACGGCTGGATCGCCATCTTCATCGGTGTCGCCGTCACCCAGAACCTGCTGGTGCTGCCCATCCTGTCGCTGGCCGTGCTGCCGGCCTGGTTGATGGTGACGAAGGCCCCGGAGTTCCTCATCAAGCCGGTGGCGATTACGCCGACTTCTCCTCGCGCCGCGGACGGTGCGGGACGATCGTCGGCGCCGCGTTCTCGAGCACGGCCTCCTTGGTGACGACCACGCGGGCGACCTCGTCGAGCTCGACGGCACCTCGAACATGATCGGCCCGAGCACCTCCTCGAGGATCGCGCGGAGGCCGCGGGCGCCGGTCTTGCGCAGCACCGCGAGGTCGGCGATGGCCTCGAGCGCGGCGTGCTCGAACTCGAGCTCGACGCCGTCGAGCTCGAACATGCGCTGGTACTGACGCACGAGCGCGTTCTTCGGCACGGTGAGGATCTGCATCAGCGCGTCCTGGTCGAGCGGCGTGACCGTCGTGACGACGGGGAGGCGGCCGATGAACTCGGGGATGAGCCCGAACTTGTGCAGGTCCTCCGGCAGCACCTCGCTGAAGAGGTTGATGTCGTCGCCCTTGGAGTGCAGCGGGGCGCCGAAGCCGATGCCCTTCTTGCCCGCACGCGACGAGATGATGTCTTCGAGCCCGGCGAACGCGCCGGCCACGATGAACAGCACGTTCGTCGTGTCGATCTGGATGAACTCCTGGTGCGGGTGCTTGCGGCCGCCCTGCGGCGGAACCGAGGCGACCGTGCCCTCGAGGATCTTGAGCAGCGCCTGCTGCACGCCCTCGCCGGACACGTCGCGGGTGATCGACGGGTTCTCGGCCTTGCGGGCGATCTTGTCGACCTCGTCGATGTAGATGATGCCGGTCTCGGCGCGCTTGACGTCGTAGTCGGCGGCCTGGATGAGCTTGAGGAGGATGTTCTCGACGTCCTCGCCGACGTAGCCGGCCTCGGTCAGGGCGGTGGCGTCGGCGACGGCGAACGGCACGTTGAGCCGCTTGCGAGCGTCTGCGCGAGGTAGGTCTTGCCGCAGCCGGTCGGACCGATCAGCAGGATGTTCGACTTGGCGATCTCGACGTCGTCCATGACGCGTCGGCCGACGTGAGGGTCTGCTTGGCCCGCACCCGCTTGTAGTGGTTGTAGACCGCGACCGACAGCGCACGCTTGGCCGGCTCCTGGCCGATGACGTACTCCTCGAGGAAGCGCGAAGATCTCCTTCGGCTTCGGCAGGTCGAACTCGCCGGAAGCCTCCTCGCCCGCTTCGGCCAGACGCTCCTCGATGATCTCGTTGCAGAGCTCGACGCACTCGTCGCAGATGTACACGCCAGGACCGGCGATCAGCTGCTGGACCTGCTTCTGGCTCTTGCCACAGAAGGAACACTTGAGCAGGTCGGCGCTCTCCCCGATGCGTGCCATCCGTCTCCCCCTCCTTCTTCGGGTCTTTTGGTCGAGCCTAACCCGTGACGACCTCAAAGGCGCGCACCAGGGCGTATTCGACACGCTGTGCCCGCCATTATGCCGACAGCAGACGGAGGTGCCGCTCTCTATCTGACGCACGGACGCCCCCATCCGTCACGCATGGGGGCGTCCGTTGCACTCGGCGACCGGGTCGCGGGATCATCCGGTGGATCATCCCGGCGCGCGCGGCTTCGGCTACTTGACGAGCGCGGGCAGCGTCTTGCGGCTCGTGAGCACCTGGTCGATCGAGGCCGTACTCGAGGGCCTCCTCGGCCGTCAGGATCTTGTCGCGCTCGATGTCCTTGTTGACCTGCTCGACGGCGCGGTTCGAGTGCTTCGCGAGCGTCTCCTCGAGCCAGGTGCGCATGCGCAGGATCTCGGCCGCCTGGATCTCGATGTCGGACGCCTGGCCGCCCGGCCTCGCCGAGCGGCGGGCTGGTGGATCAGGATGCGGGCGTTCGGCAGCGCGAGGCGCTTGCCGGGCGTGCCGGCGGCAGCGAGGACCGCGGCGGCGGAGGCCGCCTGGCCGAGCACGACCGTCTGGATCTGCGGCCGGATGTACTGCATCGTGTCGTAGATCGCCGTCATCGCGGTGAACGAGCCACCGGGCGAGTTGATGTACATGATGATGTCGCGGTCCGGGTCCTGGCTCTCGAGCACGAGCAGCTGGGCCATGATGTCGTCGGCCGAGGCGTCGTCGACCTGCACGCCGAGGAAGATGATGCGGTCCTCGAAGAGCTTGGCGTACGGGTCCTGACGCTTGTAGCCGTAGGCCGTGCGCTCCTCGAAGCTGGGCAGGATGTAGCGGGCGCGGGCGCTGCACGCCGCCGAAGGCCGGCCGACCGGCGGATCCGCCGAGCATGGGGATGTTCATAGTGATGTCCTTCTCCTGTCCGGCGGTTCCGACGTTGGTCTCCTGGTGTCGGTTCCGCCGCCACCGGCGACGTCCGCGCGGACTGCCCGGATGTGGTCGACGAAGCCGTACTCGAGCGCCTCCTGGGCGGTGAACCAGCGGTCGCGGTCGCCGTCGGCGTTGATCTGCTCGACCGTCTTGCCGGTCGCCTCGGCGGTGATCTCGGCCAGACGCTTCTTCATGTCGAGGATGAGCTGCGCCTGGGTCTGGATGTCGGTCGCGGTGCCGCCGAAGCCGCCGTACGGCTGGTGCAGCAGCACGCGCGCGTTCGGCGTGATGTAGCGCTTGCCCTTCGTGCCGGCGGTGAGCAGGAACTGGCCCATCGAGGCGGCCATGCCGATGCCGACGGTGACGATGTCGTTCGGCACGAACTGCATCGTGTCGTAGATCGCCATGCCCGCGGTGATCGAGCCGCCGGGCGAGTTGATGTAGAGGTAGATGTCCTCTCGGGGTCCTCCGCGGCGAGCAGCAGCAGCTTGGCGGCGATCTCGTTGGCGTTGTCGTCGCGCACCTCGGAGCCGAGCCAGATGATGCGGTCCTTCAGCAGTCGGTCGAACACATTCGGCTGGAT
>CAVTGP010000014.1:0-267763 GCA_963734315.1 uncultured Actinomycetota bacterium
GCCCTGGCGACCTCCATGCCGGCGCGCACCGATCCGGTGATCGACACGAGCTGCGGGGTCGGGTGGTCGATCATGGCCGCGCCACTGGTCCGGTCGCCCAGCACGACGTTGAAGACGCCGGCAGGGAGGAACTCGCTGGCGACCTCCGCCAGCAGGAGCGTCGAGAGCGGGGTGGTGTCCGACGGCTTCAGCACCGTCGTGTTGCCTGCGGCCAGCGCCGGCGCGAACTTCCACACCGCCATGTCCAGCGGGTAGTTGACAGCAGGATCTCGTCCTCCACGAGCGTGCCGCGCGGCTTTCCGGTGTCCTGCGACTCCGCGTCCGCGAACTCCTCCGCGCACTCCTCCATCGCGTCGGCGGTACGGAACAGCGCCAGCTGCCGCTCGGCCGGCGTCGTGCTGCCCCAGACCTCGAACGCCGTCTGAGCCGCACGGTACGCGTCGGCGACGTCGTCGGCGGTGGAGACCGGCGCCGCGGCGTACACATCCTCCGTCGCTGGGTCGATCAGGGCGATGCTCTCGGTGCCGCGGGCGACGGTGCGTGCGCCGTTCACGACGTTCGTCAGCGTGGGGGCGTCGTCGTGCTCAGCGGTGAACTCATGCCGGGGAGTCTACTGATTTCGTCAGTCAATCGGGCAGGAATGTGCGGATTCGCTTGCTAGAGAGCTGCTCCACTGACAGAATCGCTCCATGAGTACCCCTCGGGCAACGAACGGCACGAAGGCAGCGGTCATCGACGACGTCTCCAAGGCGATCATCGAGCAGCTGCAGGTCGACGGCCGCAAGTCGTACGCGGAGATCGGCAAGGCCGTCGGTCTCAGCGAGGCGGCGGTGCGTCAGCGCGTGCAGAAGCTGACCGAGTCGGGTGTGATGCAGATCGTGGCCGTGACCGACCCGATGCAACTGGGCTTCTACCGTCAGGCGATGATCGGCGTGCGCGTCACCGGAGACACGCTGGTGATCGCCGACCAGCTCGCGGCGATGCCCTCCGTGGACTACGTCGTCCTCACGGCGGGGACGTACGACATCCTCGCAGAGGTCGTGTGCGAGAACGACCTCGACCTCATCACGATGCTCAACTCCGAGATCCGGACGCTCGAGGGAGTGCTCTCCACCGAGACGTTCGTGTACCTCAAACTCCACAAACAGTTCTACAACTGGGGAACGCGATAACCATGACATTCGTAGAAACGTTCGGCGAGCCGATCACCTCCGACGAGGCGGACCTGCAGGCGAAGGCACGCGACCATCTCTGGATGCACTTCGCACGCCAGTCGGTGATGGAAGAGGGCCACGGCGTGCCCATCATCACCCGCGGCGAGGGCCACCACATCTGGGACAGTCACGGCAAGCGCTACATCGACGGCCTCTCCGGGCTGTTCGTGGTGAACGCCGGCCACGGCCGCAAGCGTCTCGCCGAGGTCGCGGCTAAGCAGGCCGAGCAGCTCGCCTTCTTCCCGATCTGGTCGTACGCCCACCCGAACGCGATCGAGCTCGCCGACCGCCTCGCGCACTACGCGCCGGGCGACCTGAACCGGGTCTTCTTCTCCACCGGAGGCGGCGAGGCCGTCGAGACGGCGTTCAAGCTGGCCAAGTACTACTGGAAGCTGCAGGGCCGCCCGACCAAGCACAAGGTGCTGTCGCGCTCCGTCGCCTACCACGGCACCCCGCAGGGCGCGCTCGCGATCACCGGCATCCCCGCCATGAAGGAAATGTTCGAGCCGCTGACGCCGGGAGGCTTCCGCGTGCCGAACACGAACTTCTACCGTGCGGGCGAGATGGGCGCTCCCACCGATGACATCGAGGCCTTCGGCGTCTGGGCGGCCAACCGCATCGAGGAGATGATCCAGTTCGAGGGTCCGGAGACCGTGGCCGCGATCTTCCTCGAGCCGGTGCAGAACTCGGGCGGCTGCTTCCCGCCGCCTCCCGGCTACTTCCAGCGCGTGCGCGAGATCTGCGACAAGTACGACGTACTGCTGGTCAGCGACGAGGTCATCTGCGCCTTCGGACGCATCGGCCACATGTTCGCCTGCGACCAGTACGGCTACGTGCCCGACATGATCACCTGCGCCAAGGCGATGACCTCCGGGTACTCCCCCATCGGTGCGACGATCATCAGCGACAAGATCTACGAGCCCTTCAAGCACGGCAACACGTCGTTCTACCACGGCTACACGTTCGGCGGTCACCCGGTCTCGGCGGCCGTCGCCATGGAGAACCTCGACATCTTCGAGGAGGAAGGTCTCAACGAGCGCGTCCGCGAGAACTCGCCGCTGTTCCGCGCCGAGCTCGAGAAGCTCCTCGACCTCCCGATCGTCGGCGACGTCCGCGGCGACGGCTACTTCTTCGGCATCGAGCTGGTGAAGGACAAGTCGACCAAGGAGACCTTCGACGACGACGAGTCGGAGCGCCTGCTGCGCGGCTTCCTCTCCAAGGCGCTCTTCGACGCGGGTCTGTACTGCCGCGCCGACGACCGGGGCGACCCGGTCGTGCAGCTCGCCCCGCCGCTCACGATCGGGCCGGACGAGTTCGTCGAGATCCGCCAGATCCTGGAGTCGGTGCTCACCGAGGCGACCAACCACCTGTAAGGACCACCCAGCACGACTCCGCACGCCGTATCATCCCGCGCGGCGTGCAGACTCGTGCTCGATGCGAGCGTCGGCGAGGAGAGACATGGACTACCGCAGCGTCGGCTTCTGGTTCGAATCGATCGCGGAGGCGGAGCACGGCTTCCGTCCCCGGCCGGGGCTGGCCGAGGACGCGACGGTCGACGTCGCGATCGTCGGTGCAGGCCTCACCGGGCTCTGGACCGCGTACTACCTGCAGGAGGCCGACCCGAGCCTGCGCATCCTGCTGCTCGAACGCGAGGTGGCCGGCTTCGGCGCATCCGGACGCAACGGCGGCTGGTGCTCCGCGCTGTTCCCGTGGTCGGCGTCCGCGCTGGCGGCCCGTTACGGGCGCGACGCCGCGGTGGCCCAGCGGCAGGCGATGGTCGACACCGTCGACGAGGTCGGCCGGGTGACCGAGGCGGAGGGGGTCGAGTGCGATTTCGTGCGCGGAGGGACGGTGACGTTCGCCCGCGACCGCGTGCAGCTCGCCGCAGCGCATGCCGAGTTCGCCGAGTCCGAGGAGTTCGGCGTCGACCGGGTGACAGTGGCCGGCACCGAGACGGTCCGCGCGCGCTACGGCGTACCGGACGCCGTGGCGGCGACGATCACGCCGGCCTGCGCTCGCGTCCACCCCGGCAAGCTCGTGCGCGGCATCGCCCGCACGGTCGAGCGGCGGGGCGCCGTGATCGCCGAGCAGACGGAGGTCGTCGGCTGGAGCGACGGCGTCGTCCGGGTCCGTGCCGGCGGGGTCGAGCGCACCGTCACGGCAGGCACGGTGGTCAACGCCACCGAGGGGTACGGATCGCAGCTCTCCCAGATCGGGCGACGCGTCCTCCCGCTCTACTCCCTGATGATCGCCACCGAGCCGCTGTCCGACGCGGTCTGGGACCGCATCGGCATCGAGCACGGCCAGACCTTCGCCGACTTCCGCCACCTGATCGTCTACGGCCAGCGCACCGCCGACAACCGGATCGCGTTCGGCGGGCGCGGGGCGCGCTACCACCTGGGCAGCGCCATCCGCACCTCCTACGACCGCTCGCCGCGCGTGCGCGACCATCTCGTCCGCACCCTGGGCGAGCTGTTCCCCGCGGCCGCCGGCGTGCATATCACCCACCACTGGGGCGGCCCGCTGGGCGTGCCGCGCGACTGGCACGCTGCCGTCGGCTTCGACCAGAGCGCACGGGAGGCCTGGGCCGGCGGCTACGTCGGCGACGGGCTCAGCACCACGAACCTCGCGGGGCGCACCCTCGCCGACCTCATCGTCGGCCGCCGCACCGACCTCACCGCCCTGCCGTGGGTGGGGCACCGCTCGCCCCGCTGGGAACCGGAGCCGCTGCGCTTCCTCGGCGCGAACGCCGGCCTCGTGGCCATGGAGGGCGCCGACCTGGAGGAGCGCGCGACCGGGCGCGCCTCCCGCATCGCCCGCGCCATGGCCCCGCTCACCGGCCACTGACGGCGCTTTCGTTCCCCCGAAGGGCTGGTCTGTTGTCGCTCTCGAGGCCCGAGAGGGACAACAACGTGCCCCTCGCGGGCGTCAGTCGTCCTCGAAGCGGAGGTGGCGGACGCTGCGGCCGTTGCGACGCACCAGCCGCAGGGACTCGACCCCGATCCGGATGTGCCGCTCGACGAACTGCGCCGTGACGCTGCGGTCGCTCTCGGCCGTCTTGACGCCCTCCGGGACCATCGGCTGATCCGACACCAGCAGCAGTGCACCGCTGGGGATGTGGTTCGCGAACCCGGCCGCGAAGATCGTCGCCGTCTCCATGTCCACCGCCATGCAGCGCGTCTGCCGCAGGTAGGTCTTGAACGTGTCATCGTGCTCCCAGACCCGGCGGTTGGTCGTGTAGACCGTGCCGGTCCAGTAGTCGTGGCCGAAATCACGGATCGTGGTCGAAACCCCGCGCTGGAGCTGGAACGCCGGTAGCGCGGGCACCTCCGGGGGCAGGTAGTCGTTCGACGTGCCCTCCCCCCGGATGGCCGCGATCGGGAGGACGAGATCGCCGAGCTGGTTCTTCTTCTTGACCCCACCGCACTTGCCGAGGAAGAGCGCCGCGTTCGGGCTCACGGCGCTGAGCAGGTCCATGACGGTCGCCGCGTTCGGGCTGCCCATTCCGAAGTTGATCATGGTGATGCCGTCGGCCGTGGCGTTCGGCATCGAGCGGTCGGTGCCGCGCACCTCGGCGCTGTACCATTCGGCGAAGCGGTACACGTAATCACCGAAGTTCGTGAGCAGGATGTGCGCGCCGAACTCCTCCAGGGGCGTGCCGGTGTAGCGGGGCAGCCAGTCCCGGACGATCTCGCCCTTCTCCATCATGGGGTCGGCTCCTTCATAGGCTCGGCTCCTTCAACGCCTCGGCTCTTTTCATCGCTCCCCCTCGTCCCGGTTGATGCTCAGCGTAGAGGACGGCGCTCAGCCCACCGTGGTCCCCAGCAGCGCGCCGATCGCGAAGGTCGCCGCGAGCGCCAGCGCCCCGCCGATCACGACCCTCAGCATCGCGCGACCGCGTGACGAGCCGCCGATCCACGCGGCCACGTAACCGGTGACGGCCAGGGCGATCAGCACGATCGCGAACGTCAGCGGGATGCGGATGGCGGCCGACGTCAGGATGGTCAGCATCGGCAGGATGCCGCCGATCGTGAACGCGATGGCCGACGCGAACGCGGCGTGCCATGGGCTCACGACGTCATCCTGATCGATGCCGAGCTCGGCGGAGAGATGCGCGGCGAGAGCGTCGTGCTCAGTGAGCTCGATCGCCACCTGCCGTGCCGTCTCCGGCTTCAACCCTTTCGTCTCGTAGAGCCCGGTCAGCTCGGCGAGCTCGGCCTCCGGCATCTCCGCGAGCTCGCGCCGCTCCTTCGCGATGAGCGCGTGCTCGCTGTCGCGCTGGCTGCTGACCGACACGTACTCGCCGAGCGCCATTGAGATGGCGCCTCCGACGAGCGCGGCGAGTCCCGCGGTCACGATGGCCGGCACGGAGGTCGTCGCGCCCGCGACGCCGACGACGACGGCAGCGACGGACACGATCCCGTCGTTCGCGCCGAGCACCCCCGCGCGCAGCCAGTTCAGTCTCTGGGCGAGCCCCTCCCGGTGCGGCTCGTCGGAATGCCGTCCGTTCACGATCTCCGAATTCATGGCCTCAGCCTAGGAACGCGCGCACCGCCATGCCAGCAAGGACAGCCGAACCTCACCGCGCAGCGATCCCGGCCTCCAGAGATCCGTCCCATCCGGAGCGCGATCTCCGGACGTGCGAGCGACACATCGCCTCGTCCAACCCGGTGTCCGAAAATGCCCACGATCGAGCCGTTCCGACGAAGATCCGGCCGCACCCGGTGCGGATGTCCGGAGTTGCGGACATCAGGCCGAGTCCGGCAGCGCCCTCCGTTGAGGTCCGTCCGTTGCGGACAGCCGCGGTGCGATGCGCGTCAGCTGCGTCCGATCCGCTTGCGGAGCCACTCGATGCGAGCCTGCAATTGCGACACGCTGGCCTGCGCGACCGCCGGGCCGCCGCAGACGCGCCGCAGTTCGGCGTGGATGAGCCCGTGCGGCTCCCCGGAGCTCTTCGAGTACAGACCCACGAGGCTGTTGAGCAGTTGTCGCTGCTCCTTCAGCGTGCGATGCAGCGGGGCGGGTGGATGCCCGTCAGCGGCGGCAGGCCTGGAGCTGTGTCTGCGCGACTGTCGCTGCTGCCGCTGCATGAGGAGGTCGTGCACCTGGTCCGGCTCGAGGATGCCGGGCAGACCGATGAAGTCGAGCTCTTCGTCGGAGCCGGGTACGGCGAACCCGCCGAATTCGCGCCCGTCGTAGACGACGCGGTCGAAGTTGGCCTCCGAGCCGAGCGCCTCGAACGCGAACTGCTCGGTCAGCGCCTCGGACGCCCTCCCCTCGCGATTCGCCTCGGCCATCATCGCGTCCTCGGGATTCCAGAGGTCGCCCTCCCCGCCCTCCGCCGAGGGCCGGTCGAGCGCATGATCGCGCTCGAGCTCCAGCGCATTGGCGAGCGCCATCAGCGTCGGCACGTTCGGCAGGAACACGGAGGCCGTCTCGCCCCGGCGCCTCGCGCGCACGAACCGCCCGATCGCCTGCGCGAAGAAGAGCGGCGTGGAGGCGCTGGTCGCGTAGACGCCGACCGCCAGCCGCGGCACGTCCACACCCTCGGACACCATGCGCACGGCGACCATCCATCGTGAGTCCCCTGCCGAGAACTCGGCGATCCTGTCGCTCGCCTCCTTCTCGTCGGAGAGCACGACCGTGACCGGCTCTCCGCTGATCTGCTGTAGCAGGTCGGCGTAGGCGCGCGCCGCGTAGTGATCGGTCGCGATCACCAGTCCGCCGGCGTCCGGGATCGAGTTGCGCACCTCGGTGAGCCGGCGGTCGGCGGCGCTGAGCACGGCCGGGATCCACTCACCGCGGGGGTCGAGCGCTGTACGCCAGGCCTGCGACGTGATGTCCTTCGTGTTGCCCTCGCCGAGACGGGCCTCCATCTCGTCGCCGGTCTTGGTGCGCCACCGCATCTGCCCGGCGTAGATCATAAACATCACGGGCCGAACGACGCCGTCGCTCAGGGCGCGGCCGTAGCCGTAGTTGTAGTCGGAGACCGACGTGCGGATGCCCTGTCGGTCGGGCAGATAAGTGACGAACGGGATCGGCGCCGTGTCGGAGCGGAACGGCGTTCCCGTCAGGGAGAGCCGACGTGTCGCGCGCTCGAAGGCATCGCGGATGCCATCTCCCCAGCTCAGTGCGTCGCCGCCGTGGTGCACCTCGTCGAGGATGACGAGCGTGCGGTACGACTCGGTGATGTCCTTGTGCAGGCTGGGCCGCATCGCCACCTGCGCGTACGTGACGGCAACGCCCTTGTAGTGGCGCGCGTAGCGGCCCTCGGCGTTGCGGAAGTCGGGGTCGAGCGGCAGGCCGACCCGCGCGGCCGCCTCGGCCCACTGCCGTTTGAGGTGCTCAGTGGGGGCGACGACGGTGACACGCTCGACGATGCGGCGCGAGAGCAGCTCGGTGGCCAGCCGCAGTGCGAAGGTCGTCTTGCCCGCGCCGGGCGTGGCGGCCGCCAGGAAGTCGCGCGGCTCGTTGACGAAATAGGCGTCGAGGGCCTCGGCCTGCCAGGCGCGGAGCTTGTCGGCCGTTCCCCACGCGGCCCGCTCGGGGAACGACGGCGACAAGTGCTCGGCAGCGAAGCTGCCGGCCCGAGCCCCCGCGCTCGGTTCGGCCGAGGCCGGAGCGGCGTCGAACAGCCCGGTGCCAGTCTGCTCGGCGCCGGTCTGCCCGGCGCCGAGCCGCTCTGCTTCGGACAGCTCTGCGGGTACGGCGGCGCCCGGCGAGTGCTCGCCGGGCGGGGGTGCTGCTGTCGTCTCCACTTGGATCAAATCTACCCGAGGCATCTGACAGCCTGCCCCGACGCCTCCGGTGATGGTCGCCGGCGCGGTGCGGCTCGCCGGCACGAGGCAGAATGGAGTAATGGTCGAAGCTCAGCACCCGTGGTCCCGGTACGTCGCCCTCGGAGATTCGTTCACCGAGGGGATCGGCGACCCCGAGCCGTTGAGCCCGGGCGGTCACCGGGGCTGGGCCGACCGTGTCGCGGAGGTCCTCAGCGCGCAGACCGAGGATTTCGCCTACGCGAACCTCGCCGTTCGCGGCAAGCTCATCAAGCAGATCCTCGACGAGCAGGTGGAGCCGGCGCTCGCGCTACGGCCCGATCTCATCACGATCTCCGCGGGCGGCAACGACGTGATCCGCCCGGGGACCGACCCCGACCAGATCGCCGCGCTCTTCGACGAGGCGGTCCGCCGGCTGAGCGCCGACGGCGCGACCGTGGTGGTCTTCACCGGTGTCGATGTCGGATTCTCCTCCGTGTTCCGCGGCATCCGGGGCAAGGTCGCGATCTACAACGAGAACGTCCGCGCGGTCGCAGCACGGTACGACGCGATCGTGGCCGACCAGTGGTCGCTCACCGAGATCCAGGACCAGCGCATGTGGGCGCCGGACCGTCTGCACCTCGCCCCGCTCGGTCACCACACCGTCGCGCGGATGGTGCTGGCAGCCCTGAACGTCGAGAACGACCTCCAACCACTCGAGCCGGAGCCGCTGCCGCCGCGGACCTGGCGTCAGGCCCGCGCGGAGGATCTGTCCTGGGCGCGAGAGTACCTCGTGCCCTGGGTGGTCCGTCGCATCCGGCACCAATCGTCGGGTGACCAGGTGCTGCCCAAGCGGCCGGATGCCGGGCCGTTCGTCATCGAGAGCGAGTAGGGGTCTCCGATCGGAGCGGACCGCTCCATCGCCAGTCACGGCGCATCGCTCACCTCGGATCCCGGGCTCACCTCGGATCCCGGGCTCTCCTCGGGTCCAGGGCTCACCTCGGGTGTGCTCGCTCCGCCGGTGAGGCTCACGTGCTTCGCGGCGAGCAGTTCCCTGAATGCCGGAGCGATATGGCGTGAGTACTCGTCGGTGAGGTGCGTTCCGTCGAATTTCATCGGAATCCCATCCGCGAACGCCGGACACTTGTTCGCGACGCAGAACAGCGGGCGCGAGTCGATGGAAACGCCGTCGTAGTCCCCGGCGAGGCCTGCATCCAACTTGTTCATGAACGTCCATCGCTCGTTGACAGTGGTCACGCAGTCCTTCGGCAATGTGCGAGGCGAATAGCACGTTCGCACGTTCTTCTCGTTCGGCGGAGGAGCCAGTAGGACGACCCGCCCCGTTGCTGGCCCTATCCTGTCGAGGTAGCGGGCCAGGGCGTCCCTGTACTCGGTGTTGGTGATCTCCTTCTCCGTGTCGAGATGTCGAGAGGCGGGGTAGTTGTTCGTGATGAACACGAAACTCGGTTTGAGCGTGGTGATGTTCTCGATCGCGAGTTCTTTGCGGCCCGGGCACGCATCGCGGAGCTTGGGGTCGGCACTCATCGTCGTAATATCGATGAACGGGCAGCTGAACATCCCGAGCAGGGTCACTTTGAGCTGCCCGGCCGAGGCCTCGGCCAACGCGCGGAACATCGCGATGTATGCGACCGAGGTGGAATCCCCCACGACGGCGATCGAGGTCGGTGCGTCAGGGCTCCCCCACGTGCAGTCGTCGACGCCGGGGTAATCCGCTCCCGCGCACTTGTTGGTCTCGCTGTCGTGGCTGTATTGGGCGACGACGCTATCGAGGGAAGGCGTGAGCTCGGGCCAGCTCGTCTCGGCGAGCGCCGCTTTCAGGCCCGCCGCCAGCGAGTCCAACGCCACCGTGCCGGTGGGGTCGACGGCCGCGTAGCCGCCGGCGGTCGGCGCCTCTGTCTCGACAGTCACCTGCGGACGCACACGATCGACGGCCACCGCCATGGATACGGACACGATCGTGAACGCGACGGCCGTTCCGAGCGCGGTGAACCGCATTCGACGCAGCCGTTGCTCCCGTGACCGCTCAGGGCGCGGTTCGAGCCATCTCGATCTGCGCACCGGCTCTTCGATGAGGCGATACGAGATCGCGGCGAGGAGGAGAGACAACGCGATGGAGATCGAAGCGGGCAGCGGCCCGTCGTGCTCCGGGCTTCCGAGGAAGAGCTCCCCGACGAGGATCAGTGCCGGGAAGTGCCAAAGGTAGAGCGAGTACGAAATGTCGCCGATGTAGTTGAGCAGCGGGTTGGACAGCGGGTTGAGCCACGGCAGCCGGGCGGGAGTCCAGGGGAACGCGATGAAGGCCGCGGTGCTCAGGACGGCCAGCGCTGCCCACGGCGCCGGGAAACCAGCTCCCGACGGGGTTATCACGCTCGCGGTGATCATCCCGGCTAGCGAGAGGAGCATGATGGCCGGACGGAGCGCTGAAGGCATCCGGGAAAACCAGGGCATGCAGAGCGCGACGGTCGAACCGACGGACAGCTCCCAGAGTCGAGCCGGAGTGATGAAGTACGCCGTGCCGCTGTCTGTCTGCGTCAAGCTCAGTGACAGCACGAATAAGCCGATCGTGATGGCCAGCGTGATCAGGGCTGCAACGAGCCGCGGTCTTCCCAGTCGCGCGGCGAGCAACGCGATGAGGAGGATGGCCAGCGGCCAGACCAGATAGTACTGCTCCTCGAGGCTGAGCGACCAATAGTGCTGCAGCGGGGACGTCTGGGCGCCTTGGGCGAAATAGTCCGTCTGCTGGCTGGCGAACCTCCAGTTCGCGAAGAAGAACAGTGATGCGAGCGCATCCATCGCCGTCGAGGCGAATCGTGCTGAGGAGAACAGCGCCCACGCTCCGACGACCGTGGCGGCGAGTACAGCGACGGAGGCCGGGATGAGCCGTCTGATCCGCCTGCGATAGAACGCGAGGAATCGGATCCTGCCGGTCTTCTCGTATTCGCGGTGAAGCACCGATGTCATCAAGAATCCGGAGATCACGAAGAAGATGTCCACTCCAACGAATCCGCCCGCTGGCCACTCGAACGCATGGTTGAGCACCACGAGGCCGACGGCGAGCGCTCGCAAGCCTTGGAGATCCAGCCTCTTGGCGCGGAGCTTCGATCGTCGAGCGGGACGTGCAACCCGCTCCTCGAGCAGGGGAGACGACGACGGGGCATTCGGCATGACGGAGGCACCTCGCATAGTTATATGTAACACTCATATGAGGCGCTTAGAGTATTTCTCGAATGGCGCGCCGCCGTGCGGTGCTCGACGGAAAATGCCGGTGATTCGGCGCCTGATCACCCCGCCGATCACCTAGAGGGTCAGGCACCGAGACCTCCCGGGTACGCCAGGCGCCAGCCGAAGCCCGGGTCGGGGACGTCCTTCTCCAGCGCGAGGTCGACCGCCTTCATCGCCCCGTTCAGCGTGAACGTGATGCCCCGACCTCTTCGCACTCGCAGCGACATCCAACTCGTGGAAGCCCGCCTGCATGCTGGTCAGCAGTCCGGTCATCCCCGGGCGCACAGCGTGTCGTGGTCGGAGGTGCCGAGCACACGCACCGTGACCTTGCCCACGGGCACCTTGGCCGAGAACAGCAGGCAAAACCCTGCTCGTCCGGCTGACGGAGGGCTCCCGCACTCCCGCCCGGGTCTCGGCGCATCATCCGAGCGTGACTCCGGCTCCCGCGAAGAGGGCACGGAGAGCGTCGGCCACGAACTGGGCATACTCCGTCGTCAGATTGATCGCATCGAATTTGATGGGAACCCCCGCGGCGAAGGCCGGGCACTGCGACGACTTGCAGTAGAGCGCGCGCGTGTCGATCCACGCGCCATCGATGTTCGCCGCCAGCTTCCGCTCGTTCGAGCCCAGGATCGCCCATTGTCCGCCGAGCGTGGTAATGCAGTCCTTCGGCAATCCGTCTGCGCGATAGCAGTCCGCAGGCTTAATTCCCGACGGTGGTGGCGCCAGCAGCACCACCGTGCCGACATCCGCCTTGACCCGGTCGATCAGGCGCGCGACCCCGTCGGTATATGCCGCGGCTCCCAGCTGCTGGCCGTTGGCCTGCCGCGTGGGAAGAACATAGTCGTTCGTGATGACGAGTACCTGCGGCTTCAGCGCAGCGATCTCCTGCATGTCCAGTTCGATCCGGCTAGGACAGGCCTCCTGGAGCTCGGGAACACCGATCTCGATGCGGACGTCGAGGAAGGGACAGCCGTACATGCCGAGGGATGTCACCCGGAGTGCGCCGTTCGAACGATCCACGAGCTCGCGAAACGCCGGGACGTACGACACCGCCGTGTGGTCGCCGACGATCGCGATGGACACGCTGGCACTCTGTTCACCCCACGTGCACGCCGCCACTCCCGGATAGTCCGCTCCTCCGCAGGTGCCGGTGCCCGACTGACGACGGTACTCCTCGTTCATGGCCGTCATAGGCGGCGTCGTGGTCGGCCACGCGTCCGCCTTTAGCGCCTCGCCGATCGCGTCGTACACCGCACGTACGGCCGGATCCGTCGGCGCATCGGTGGGCTCGGCAGTCTGCGGGAGCGTCGATTCGGGCGCAGACGGGGCGGGGCGCCCAGCGTAATTCATTGCCCCGATGACGATGGCGAGACAGGCGACGGCGGCGCATAGCAGGAGCAGGACAGGGGCGCGACGTCGCAGTCGCTGCCTCGGGCGCCGTCGAGTGCGCGACCGTCGACGCCTCTGTTCGTCAGCCGAAGTCATCAGGGCGCCTCGCAGGTCGTGGGTCGGACTCCGAAACCTTACGCGCTACGAAAAGGGCGAATCGGCAGCGCGGCCCACGATCAACCCGTCGTTCCGTTTCTGCTCAGCTCGGACCACGATGATCGCTCATCGACGGAATCACCTGAGCTTCCACCCATCGGACCGTGCGGGTCACGCCCCGAGGCCCCCCGGATGCGCGAGCCGCCAGGCGAAGCCCGGGTCCGGCACATCCTCCGCGAGCGCCAGCTCGACGGACTTCGTAGCACCGTTCACCGTGAACGTAATGCGTCCCACGATGTCGCCCTTGAAGCCGGACTGCAGTGACCGCGTGGTCAGTTCGACCTGAGCAGGCGTGTCGGACCAGACCACGAAGCTCTGTCCGGACGTTGCCACAAGGTTCGATGACGCCCCCCACGGGGTCGTGTACGAGCCGAACACCTGTCCGCTCGCGGCGGCATCCACCTCGTGGAAGCCCGCCTGCATGCTGGTCAGCAGTCCGGTAACGCCCGCCCACAGGGTGTCGTGGTCGGACGCGCCGAGCACGACACCGAGCACACGCACCGTGACCTTGCCGACGGGTACCTCGGCCGAGAACAGCAGGCAGAACCCGGCCTCGTCCGTGTTGCCGGTCTTGATCCCGTCGACTCCGTCCACCCCGAGCAGAGCGTTGGTGTTGTCCTGGGCGCCTGCACCGGGCAGCGTCGCCGACTTCTGCGACACGATCGACGACAGCACCGGCGACGCGAGGACGAGCTTGCCGAGCCCGATGAGGTCTTTCGTGGTGCTGACGTTGCCCGGGTCGAGGCCGTCCGGTGTGACCACCTTCGTGCCGGTGAAGCCCTTGTCCTTCAGCCACGAGCTCGCGGCCTTCAGGTACGCGCTCGTGGAGCCGAACGCCCAGTTCGTCAATGAGATCGCGTAGTTGTTGGCCGACGGGAGCAGCATCGCCGTGAGCGCCTGCTTCTCGGTCAGCGACGTGCCTGCCTTGACAGGCGCCCATGATCCCCCGTCGGCGATCACCTCGTTCCAGATGTCGACGTCCTTCTGGGTGAACGAGATCGACGGCCCCTCCGAGGTGCCGTCGAGCGGCTTGGCCTGGAGCACGACGAGGGCGGTGATCGTCTTGGTCATGCTCGCGATCGGCATGCTCGCGTCGCTGCCGTGGTACTCGGTCGCACCGGGATAATCAGGCGCCGTGATCGCCGCCGATCCGTATCCGGGCCAGGCCAGCTGCGCGGCCGCCTGGGTGAGCGACTTCTCGTGCTGCGTCACCGCAGCGGTCGCGGGCACCGGCGTGATGATGGAGGCGGCGAGGTAGAGCAGTGCGATCAGCAGCGCGCCCCCGACGCCGAAGACGACCAGCCGGCGACGACGGTAGACCTGCTTGCGGTTCAGACGGCGCGGAGGATCGGCGAGGACTTGCTGAGGCACGGTTCGGATTTTATTCGGCACCGCTCAGGCATCTCCTGAGAACGCGCCCGTATCGCCGGACTCAGCGCGTGACGCGCATCGCCCACAGCACGACGGCGCTCGCGGAAGCGACATTGAGCGAGTCGACACCGTGCAGCATCGGGATGGTGACGACGGTGTCGGCGGCGGCGAGCGCCCGCCGGCTGAGCCCGTCGCCCTCCGCGCCGAACACCAGGGCAACGCGGTCCGGCGCAGCGGCGGCGTACGAGTCGAGCATGACGGCGTCGTCGGCGAGGGCGAGCGCCGCGATCTCGAATCCCGCGTCGTGGAGGAGCGGCGCTGCCTCGTCCCATTCCGGCAGCCGCGTCCAGGGGATCTGCAGCACGGTGCCCATGCTCACCCGCACGCTGCGGCGGTACAGCGGATCGGCGCAGCGCGGGCTCACGAGCACCGCGTCGGCCCCGAGGCCGGCGACGCTGCGGAAGATCGCGCCCACGTTGGTGTGGTCGACGATGTCCTCGAGGACGACGACGCGCCGGGCGCCGGCCAGCAGCTCGCGCGGGTCGGGCAGCTGAGGCCGGTGCATCGCGGCGAGAGCGCCTCGGTGCAGGTGGTAGCCGGTCAGCTGCTCAAGCAGCGCGGACTCCCCCAGGAACACCGGCACGTCGGGGAACGGCTCGAGCAGCGGTGCCACGTCGTCGAGCCACTGCTCCTGCAGCAGCACCGAACGCGGGCGGTGGCCCGCCGCCAGGGCGCGGGTGATGACCTTGGTCGACTCCGCGATGTAGAGGCCGCCTTCCGGCTCGCTCACCCGCCGTAGCGCCACGTCGGTGAGACGGGAGTAGTCGGCGAGGCCGTCGGCGGTCAGGTCGGTCACTCGATGGATCTGCACCCGTCCAGATTGCCAGTCGCCGGAAACAAATCCGAAAAGCGGCCGGTTTAGACTCCAGAGAGGATCGACCGGGAGGTGACGGTGACCACGGAGCCATACGGGTCCACGCTGACGACGCAGCTCTCCCCCGAGCTGTCCCGCGGCATCGACGAGGCCGCGTCGCTGCTCGCCGGTCGGAGGTTCGCGGTGCTCACCGGCGCCGGCGTCTCCACCGACTCGGGCATCCCCGACTACCGCGGCGAGGGTGCTCCCAAGCGCACGCCCATGACGTTCCAGCAGTTCCTCGCCGACGACCGGTACCGCAGGCGGTATTGGGCGGGCAGTCACCTCGGCTACCACCGGTTCGCCGCGGCTCACCCCAATGACGGCCACCGCGCACTCGCGGCGCTGGAGGCCGCCGGCGCTGCGAGCGGCGTCGTCACGCAGAACGTCGACGGCCTCCATAAGCAAGCGGGGACCCGACGCGTCGTCGATCTGCACGGGTCGATGGATCGTGTGCTCTGCCTGGTGTGCGGGCAGGTCTTCGCGCGCGAGGCGATCACGGCGCGCATTGACACCGCCAACCCGTGGCTCGACGCGGAGGGTGCCGTGGAGATCGCCCCGGACGGCGACGCCATCGTCACGGACGTGGACGCCTTCGTCGTGCCCGACTGCACGGTGTGCGGCGGTCGCCTGAAGCCCGACGTCGTCTTCTTCGGCGAGTTCATCCCCGCCGAGAAGTACCGGGAGGCCAGCGCGCTCGTGCGCGGAGCCGACGCGCTCCTCATCGCAGGGTCGTCGCTGGTCGTCAACTCCGGCATCCGTCTCCTCGAGGAGGCCAGACGAAAACGCCTCCCCATCGTGATCGTCAACCGGGGCGAGACCAAGGGCGACAGCCGGGCCACCATTAAGCTGGAGGGCGGGACCACGGAGACGCTGGTCGAGCTCGCCCAACGGCTCGCCTAGCGCGACGCGCGTCCTTCGACGAAAGGACGTGCGTGACCTTCATCTCGCTCGTGCGGCACGGTCAGACCGACTGGAACCTGGCCAAACGCATCCAAGGCTCCAGCGACATCCCTCTCAACAGCACCGGCCGGGCGCAGGCCGACGCGACCGGTCGCGCTCTCGCCGGCGGCCGTTTCGACGCGGTGTTCGCCAGCCCGCTGAGTCGCGCGGTGGACACAGCGCGGATCATCGCCTCGCATCTGGGCCTCGGTGAGCCGCAGCGCCTCCCCGCGATCGCTGAACGGCGCTATGGCGACGCGGAGGGACTGACGGGCGCGGAGATCCTGGAGCGCTGGCCGGAGGACACGCCTGTGCCGGGCCGCGAGACCCGGGAGCAGGTCGTGGAGCGCGCACTGCCCGCCCTGCTCGAGCTCGGCGACGCGCATCCCGGCCAGAGCCTCATCGTCGTCAGCCACGGCGGCGTCATCGGCTCGCTGGTGCGCCACGTGACCGACCACGCCCTCCCCGGCCCCGGCGAGGTGATCCCGAACGGCTCGGTGCACCGGTTCCGCTACGGCGACGGCCGGCTGACCCTCGACCGGTTCAACCTCGGCCCGGAGGACCGCGACCTCTTCACGGCTTCCGTACTCTGACGATCGCGCTCGGACGGCTGCGGGCTCCCTCAGCGCCTGCTGCGTCGGGTCGCGCGCGCCGCGGTCGCGGTGAGAACGGTGAGGAGGTGCTCGGCGGACGCGTCCCAGGTGAAACGGGCGGCCTCCTGTCGCGAGCTCGCCGATCGCTCCGCCCAGACTCCCGGCTGCTCCAGGTGCCGCACGCGCGCGACCAGGGCATCGACCTCGTCGGCCGGGAAGTACAGCGCTGAAGAGCCACCGATCTCGCGGAAGATCGGGATGTCGCTGACCACGACCGGGGTGCCCAGGGTCATCGCTTCCACGAGCGGGATGCCGAACCCCTCGTCACGGGAGGCCGTGACCAGCGCCGTCGCGCGGGCCAGGGTCTTGGCGTAGTCCTCGTCGGTGGCTCCGTCGTGGAACACCAGCTGTGCGCCGGGTGCGAGCGCCGAGAGCCGGTCGCGCTCGGCGGGGGCCACTCGGCTCATCAGGTGGAGGCGGTAGTCCGGCAGCTGCGCGGCCGCGCGGACGAGGGTGTCCACGTTCTTGTACGGCATGAACGACCCCATGTAGACGAGGCTCTTCGACTCGGGCAGCGTGCGCGCGGCGCGTTCCTCCGGGATCGGCGGCATGTCGGCCGCGTTCGGGACAACGGAGACCGGCCGGCGCGTCAGCGTGTGCTCGGCGATCAGGCCCTTGGTCGTCTCCGAGACGGTGACGACGGCGTCCGCCCGGTTGAGCAGCAGCCGCTGCGGCCACCAGGCCAGGTGGTAGAGCCTCCAGAGCACCCGCACGAACGCCGGCAGATCGCGCGGCGGCATCGGGTGGCGATAGTAGATGAGATCGTGCACCGTGAGCACGAGCCGGTAGCGCCGGCCGAAACCGCCCATCGTCTGCATGGGCGTGAACACGATGTCGGGCTTCAGCTTGTTGACCCGCCGGGCGATCCAGGGCTCGCCGACCGACGTCGGCGACGCGATCAGCTCCCACGGGAGGTCGGGCAGCAGCTCGAGCTGACGGTGGTCGCTGATCAGCATGGTCACGGCGTGCCGCTGGGCCAGCGCGGTCACCAGGCCGGCTGTGTACCGGCTGATCCCGTCGTGGCGCCCGATGCGGGTGTACCGGCAGTCGAAGAGGATCCTCACGCCGCGCCCTCCTCGCGTGTGCGCGCAGTCAGACCCCGCTCGGAGAGGAAGGCCTCGATGGCGCGCGCGGCTTGCACCGGCTTCTCGTAGTGGATGAGGTGCCCGACGTCCGGGATCTCGACGAGCCGGGCGTCGGGGAAGAGTCCGCTCAGCCGGCGTTCCGCCGCGATCGGCGTGATGTCGTCGTCGATCGCGGCGACGAGGAGCGTCGGCTCGGGGATGCGCGCCGCATACTCGCTGACGTCATTCGCCACGGAGGCGCGGAAGGCCTGCAGCACGACCCTCCGGTCGCTGAATGCCGAGAAGTAGCTGTCATGCTGGCCGTGGATCCAGGACCGCAGACCGCGGTCGCGCGTCTTGGCCATCGCCTCGCTCATGACCCGCACGACCACACGGTTGCGCAGCAGTGCGAAGCCGAGACGTTCGGGCAGCACGGCGGCCAGCCAATAGTAGAAGATCGCGAGTCGCGTCAGCACGCCGCGGGGGCCGGCGAGCGCGGGCTGCCCGATCGGATTGACGAGCACGACGGAGTCCGGGCGGCTTCCTCCCGCGTGCGCAAGGGTCGCCGCGACCACGATCGAGCCGAACGAGTGGCCGAGCAGCACGACGCGCCCCTCGAGGCCGAGGGCCGCGACGAACGCGCGCAGCCATTGCGCATAGCCGTCGATATCGTGGTCGTGCTCGGTCATCGGAGTGGACTCGCCGAAGCCCGGGAGGTCCGGCGAGATCAGCCGCAGATCGCTCAGCTGCGCCACCACCGGCTCGAGCCCGTGGTGGTCGCCGCGGAAGCCGTGCACCAGCACGACCGTCGTACCCGCGTCCACGCCGCCGTAGTCCCAATAGCGTGTCATCCCACCGAGCAACGGGAGCTCGGCGCGGCGGACGGGGACGCGGCCCAGCGCCTCCCCGTACGGAGAGGCGGCGTACCGTGTCGTGGGGGTCATCGCCGTCCAGTCTAGGACGCGCTCCCCTGCGCACCGTGAATGTGCGCGCGGGACTGGACAGCCCCGGGCGAGGAGGTCCTAGACTTCTCTGGATGTAATCGCTTGCATGCCCCATGTGCACGACCCCGGGCCACCGCGCTCGAGAAGGAGAACCGTGAGCTTCACCGCTCCCATCACGCTGCCCGGGCTGACGCTCGATCCCCAGTGGTACCGCCGCGCGGTGTTCTACGAGGTCATGGTCCGCTCGTTCGTCGACAGCAACGGCGACGGCTCGGGCGACATCGCCGGGCTCACCTCCAAGCTCGACTACCTGCAGTGGCTCGGGATCGACGCCCTCTGGCTGCCACCGTTCTTCCAGTCCCCGCTGCGCGACGGCGGCTACGACGTCTCGGACTTCAAGGCGATCCTGCCCGAGTTCGGGACCATCGACGAGTTCCGCGACCTGGTCACGAAGGCGCACGAGCGCAACATGCGCATCATCATCGACCTCCCGATGAACCACACCTCCGACCAGCACGAGTGGTTCCAGCAATCGCGCAGCGATCCGGAGGGACCGTACGGCGA
Organism: uncultured Actinomycetota bacterium; assembly: GCA_963734315.1. Classification (GTDB taxonomy): domain Bacteria; phylum Actinomycetota; class Actinomycetes; order Actinomycetales; family Microbacteriaceae; genus Leifsonia. The sequence continues at coordinate 19,212 of CAVTGP010000014.1, forward strand.
CTTCTACGTCTGGAACGAGACCGACGACAAGTGGCCGGACATCCGCATCATCTTCGTCGACACCGAGGACTCCAACTGGGCGTTCGACGAGGCCCGGCGGCAGTTCTACTTCCACCGCTTCTTCTCGCACCAGCCCGACCTCAATTTCGATAACCCGGCGGTGCACGACGCGATGTTCGACATCGTGCGGTTCTGGCTCGATCTGGGCGTCGACGGCTTCCGGCTCGACGCGATCCCCTACCTGTACGAGTCCGACGAGGGCAACGGCGAGGGCGAGCCGCCGACGCACGAGTTCATCAGGAGACTGCGCGACCATGGTCGACCGCGAGTATCCCGGCCGGATGATGATCGCCGAGGCCAACCAGTGGCCGCGCGAGGTCGCCGCGTTCTTCGGCACCGAGGACGAGCCGGAGTGCCACATGGCCTTCGACTTCCCTGTCATGCCGCGCATCTTCTACGCCCTGCGCAGCCAGCAGGCCTCCGAGCTCATCCGGGTGCTTTCCGAGACCACGGACGTCCCCGACAGCGCGGCGTGGGGAGTGTTCCTGCGCAACCACGACGAGCTGACGCTCGAGATGGTCAGCGAGGAGTACCGACAGGCGATGTACGGCTGGTACGCCTACGACCCACGGATGCGCGCCAACATCGGCATCCGGCGACGGCTGGCGCCTCTGCTCGACAACTCGCGGGCCGAGCTCGAGCTCGCCCACGCGCTGCTGTTCTCGCTCGCCGGGCAGCCCCTTCCTCTTCTACGGCGACGAGATCGGGATGGGCGACAACATCTGGCTGCCCGACCGCGACAGCTCGCGCACCCCGATGCAGTGGACGCCCGACCGCAACGCGGGGTTCTCCACGGCCGACCCGGGCAAGCTGTTCCTCCCCATCGTGCAGTCGCTCGTGTACCACTACAACCAGGTGAACGTGGAGGCGCAGCTCGCGCAGTCCCGGTCGCTGCTGCACTGGATCCGCAACGTCATCCACGTGCGCAAGGCGCACCCGGTCTTCGGGCTGGGCGAGATGCGAGTCCTCCCGACCGACCACGAGTCGGTGCTCGCGTTCGTGCGCAGCTACGAGGGCAGCGGCACGCACTTCGGCGACCAGGCGGAGAGCGTGCTCTGCGTGTTCTCGTTCGCGCACAACCCCGTCTCGGTGACGTTGGAGGCTCCGGAGTTCGCGGGGAGCACGCTCTACGACCTCTTCGGCGGCGCGGAGTTCCCGACGGTCGCCGATGACGGCCGCTTCACCCTGACGCTCGGCACGCAGAACTTCTACTGGCTGCACATCGAGCCGCGCCGAGCGTAGCCCCCTCGGCCGAGGGGCACGCAAGCGCCCGTATTTTACGGTTTTAGGGACGTTTGCGTGCCCCTCGGCGCCGGTTCGCGCCGCGCCGGACGCGTTACGGGGTGGTGACAGTGGTCATTCCTACGCTGGCTGCATGAGCAACTGGCATCACGAACTCGGCGTCTTCGATCTCGAGACCACGGGCGTGGATGTCGAATCGGCGCGGATCGTGACCGCCCACGTCGGCCTGCTCGGGGCGGACGGCGAGGTGAAGCACGGCCGCTACTGGCTGCTCGACCCCGACGTCGAGATCCCGGCGGAGGCCACCGCGGTGCACGGCATCACCACCGAGCTCGCCCGCGCGAAGGGCATGGACGCGGGAGCGGGCGTCGAGGCGATCGTCGACCAACTGCGCCGGTTGTTCGACCGCGGCATCCCCGTCGTGGCCTACAACGCACCCTACGATTTCACCCTGCTCGACCGCGAGGCGCGCCGCCACGGGATCGAGCCGCTCGACTCCCCCGGCCCCATCATCGACCCGCTCGTCATCGACCGGGCAGTGGATCGCTACCGGCCCGGCAAGCGCACGCTGACCGTCACGGCGGGCCATTACGGTGTCGAGCTCATCGCGGCGCACGACGCGGCCGCCGACGCGATCGCCGCCGGCCGGCTGGCCCAGGCGCTCGCGCGCGAGCACGAAGAGGTGCTCGCCATCGCAGCCGCCGAACTGCACAGCAAGCAGATCGACTGGTGCCGCGAGCAGGCTGCCGACTTCCAGGAGTACATGCGCCGCGCCCGGGACCCGGAGTTCATCGCGTCAGGGGCTTGGCCGATCCGCTGAGATGCTGCTGCCCCTCCCGACCCGGGGGCCAGGGCATGTCTCCCGACTCTGTGGCGTAGCGAGCATGGCGCTGGTGGTCGTCTCTCCCGGCAGAGGAGGGACTTGATACGGGTTTCATCGATGACCGACGAGAACGCCGCACGACGGTCACCAGCGCAAGCGCACTAGCCAAGACGCGCCCTAGCTGCGCGTCTCCTGGGCCGCTAATCTCAGTGGCATGAGCGATCCGAATCTGAACCCGCAGCCCCAGCAACCGCAGTACGGTGCCTACCAGCAGCCGCAACCGGCCGGTTACAACACGATGTCGATCGTCGCGTTCATCCTGGCGTTCTTCGTGAGCATCGTCGGCATCATCCTGGGCTTCGTCGCCCTCTCCCAGATCAAGCGCACCGGTGAGCAGGGCCACGGTCTGGCTCTTGCTGCCGTCATCATCGGCTTCGTCGAGGTCGCCATCGGCATCCTCGTCTTCATCTTCGTGCTGATCGCGCTCGGCATCGCGGCCTCGCAGGGCAATACGACCTACTGAGCCCGGGGGCAGATTCGTCACGAATGTCGCGTCTGGCGGCGCCGAACGCGACATTCGTGATGAATCCCTTGCGCGGTGAAACGCAGAAGACCCCGCCTTGAAGGCGGGGTCTTCTGCGTTGCGGCTTACTTGCCGAAGTTCTTGTAGCGCGTGTTGAACTTCTCGACGCGACCGGCCGAGTCGAGGATGCGCTGCTTGCCCGTGTAGAACGGGTGCGACTCGGACGAGATCTCGACGTCGATGACGGGGTACGTGTTGCCGTCCTCCCAGTCGATCGTCTTCTCGCTGGTCACGGTGGAGCGGGTCAGGAACGTCTCACCCGAGGCCAGGTCGCGGAAAACGACGGGGGCGTAGTCGGGGTGGATGCCAGTCTTCATGAGGACTTCCTTGTTGCGTAGTGTTCGGTCGGTCGTGTCTGCGCGCGAAAGCGCGATGACGTGGAAGCTTTTCGGTTCACACCTGCCGCAGAACGGACTCAATGAGTGAGGGAGAACCAGCTACCAAGTTTAGCAGATGTGTCAGTCGACTGATGCCTGACGCGCCCGGGCGGTGTACCGACCCTCGGTCTCGGTGAGCTCGATGTCGATTCCGAAGGTCTCGCTGAGCGATTCGCTGGTCACAACCTCCTCGATCGTGCCGAGCGCGGTGACCCGGCCCTCCTTCAGCAGCAGCGCGCGGTTGAAGCCGACCGGAATCTCCTCGACATGGTGGGTGACCATCACGATCGCCGGGGACTTCGGATCGCTCGCGTAGCCGCCGAGGAGCTGCACAAGCTCTTCACGGCCTCCGAGGTCGAGGCTGGCCGCCGGCTCGTCGAGCAGCAGGATCTCCGGGTCGGTCATCACCGAGCGGGCGATCTGCACACGCTTCTGCTCGCCGTCGCTCAGGCTGCCGAAGGCGCGCTCGGCGAGATGCTCGAGATGCCACTCGGCGAGCACGCGGCGGGCACGGCGTTCGTCGATCTCCTCGTAGAGCTCGTTCCAGCGGCCGGTCACGGCGTACGCCGCGGTCATCACGACGTCGAGCACGCGCTCGGTGCGCGGGATGCGGCGGGCGAGCGCCGTGGACGCGAAGCCGAGCAGCGGGCGCAGCTCGGCCAGGTCGCTGTGGCCGACGGTCTCGCCGAGCACCACGGCCTCCCCCGACGACGGGTGGAGGGCAGCAGCAGCGATCTGCAGCATCGTCGTCTTGCCCGCGCCGTTGGGGCCGAGGATCACCCAGCGCTCGTCCGGCTCCACCGTCCAGTCGACGCCTTGGAGGACGGCGTTGCCGTCTCGGACAACGGACACGTCGTGAAGTCGGAGAACACTGCCAGCCATGCCGTCTAGCCTACCGGCGTCACGAGGACGTCAACGACCGGTAGATCGCCCGGGTCTGCTCGGCGATCGTCGTCCAGCTGAACTCTGTCTCGGCGCGGTCTCGACCGGCCGCGCCCATGCGTGCGGCACGTTCGGGATCGCTCACGACCTCCGTCAGCGCCGCCGCGAGGTCGCGGACGAACCTCTCGGGATCGGTCGGCGTTCCCGTGCCGTCCTGCAGCTGCTCGATCGGCACCAGTCGCCCGGTCACGCCGTCGTCGATGACCTCGGGGATGCCGCCGGTCGCCGTCCCGACGACGGGGAGCCCGCACGCCATCGCCTCCAGGTTCACGATGCCGAGCGGCTCGTAGACCGACGGGCACACGAACACGGTGGAGGCCGTCAGCGCGGCACGCAGCTCGTCGTTCGGCAGCAGCCGATCGATCCACACCACACCGTCGCGCTCGGCCTTCAGCCCCTCCACCAGCCCCGTCACCTCGGCGAGGATCTCCGGCGTGTCCGGCGCGCCGGCGCACAGGATCACCTGCACCTCTGGCGGCAGCAGCCGCGCCGCCCGCAGCAGGTACGGCAGTCCCTTCTGGCGGGTGATCCGGCCGACGAAGATCACGGAGGGCCGGTCGGGGTCGATGCCGAGAGCGCGCGCCTTGTCGCCGTCGTGCAGGGGCGTCCAGCGCTCCAGGTCGATGCCGTTGTAGACGACGGTGACCTTCTGCGGGTCGAGGGACGGGTACGAGGCGAGGATGTCGCGGCGCATCCCGTCGCTCACGGCGATCACCGTGTCCGCCGCCTCGAAGGCGGTCTTCTCGATCCAGCTGGAGACGCGATAGCCGCCGCCGAGCTGCTCGGCCTTCCACGGCCGCAGCGGCTCGAGGCTGTGCGCGGTGACCACGTGCGGCACGCCGTGGAGGAGCTTCGCGAGATGGCCTCCCGCGTTGGCGTACCACGTGTGCGAGTGCACGACGTCGGCGCCTCCACAGTCCTGCGCCATCCGGAGGTCGACGCCGAGCGTGGTGATCGACCCGTTCGCCGCAGCGAGCTCCGCGGGCACCCGATAAGCGACGGTGTCGGCCTCGTCCCGCGGCTCGCCGAAGCAGCGTACGCGTACTTCAGTATCCGTTCTGAGAGCTCGAACCAGCTCGGTGACGTGCACCCCGGCGCCGCCGTAGATGTCCGGCGGGTACTCCTTGGTCAGAAGATCAACGCGCATGTCGAGAACGCTAGTACAGCCCCTCGGTTGCCTCTACTGTGGTGGCTATGGCAGCAGGCAAGAAGATCTTCGGCATCGTCCTCGCGGGTGGGGAGGGCAAGCGGCTGATGCCGTTGACCGCCGACCGCGCCAAGCCGGCTGTGCCGTTCGGCGGGCAGTACCGCCTCATCGACTTCGCCCTGTCGAACCTGATCAACTCCCAGCTGCGCCAGATCGTCGTCCTCACCCAGTACAAGTCGCACAGCCTCGACCGGCACGTCTCGCAGACCTGGCGCCTCGACGGCATGCTCAACTCGTACATCGCGTCGGTGCCCGCGCAGCAGCGGCTCGGCAAGCGCTGGTTCAGCGGCTCGGCCGACGCCATCCTGCAGAGCCTCAACCTGCTGCGCGACGAACGGCCCGACATCGTGGTGGTGGTCGGCGCCGACCACGTCTACCGCATGGACTTCGGCCAGATGATCGAGGCGCACATCGACTCCGGCGCCGCCGCGACCGTCGCGGCCATCCGCCAGCCCATCTCGCTCGCCGACCAGTTCGGCGTGATCGAGGTCGACGGTCAGGACACCTCGCGTATCGCAGCGTTCCGCGAGAAGCCGACGGATCCGATCGGACTCCCCGACTCCCCCGGCGAGGTGCTCGCCTCGATGGGCAACTACGTCTTCGACGCCGACGCGCTGATCGACGCGGTGATCCGCGACGGCGACCGTCCGGACTCCAACCACGACATGGGCGGCGACATCATCCCCGACTTCGTCGCGCGAGGCGAGGCGACCGTCTACGACTTCAACAACAACGACGTGCCGGGATCGACCGACCGCGACCGCTACTACTGGCGCGACGTGGGGACGATCGACTCGTTCTTCGAGGCGCACACCGGACCTCATCTCCGCCCTGCCGGTCTTCAACCTCTACAACCGCGAGTGGCCGATCTTCAGCCAGGTGCTCAACTCGCCGCCGGCGAAGTTCGTCCGCGACGGGCGCGGCGCGCTCGGCACCACGATCGACTCGATCGTCTCGCTCGGCTCGCGTGATCTCCGGCGCCCACTTGGAGCGCAGCGTTCTCGGGCCCTGGGCTACAGTCGAGCTCCGGCGCCAAGGTGGTGGACTCCGTCGTCTTCGAGCGCGCGGTGATCGAGCCGAACGCGTTCGTCGGCAGGGCGATCCTCGACAAGGACGTCGTGGTGGCGGAGGGCGCCCGCATCGGCGTCGATCCCGACCGCGACCGCGCGCGCGGCTTCACCGTCACCGAGTCCGGCATCACGGTCGTCGGCAAGGGCGTGCACGTCGTACCATGAGCGCCGGATACCCGCACGACGGCTCCCGTCCCTCCGAACGGGCCGCCCGGTTCCTCGTCGTCCTCGACGCCGACTCCACCCTCATCCATGACGAGGTCATCGAGCTGCTTGCCGAGGAGGCCGGCAGCCGCACCGAGGTCGCCGACATCACCGAGCGCGCCATGCGCGGCGAGCTGGACTTCGAGGAGAGCCTCCGCGAGCGCGTGCGCACCCTCGCCGGCCTGCCGGTCGAGGTCTTCGAGCGCGTCGGAGAGCGCATCCGCGTGACCGACGGCGTCCCCGAGCTGATCGCCGGAGTGCAGGCCGCGGGCGGCGAGGTCGGTGTGGTGTCGGGAGGCTTCCACGAGCTGCTCGATCCGCTCGGCGAACGGCTCGGGCTCGACCACTGGCGCGCCAACCGGCTGGCCGTGAGCGACGGCGTGCTCACCGGCGAGATCGACGGCCCGGTCGTCGACGCCGCCGCGAAGGCGCAGGCGCTGCTGTTCTGGGCCGCGGAGTGCGGCGTGCACCTGCGGCAGACCATCGCGATCGGCGACGGCGCCAACGACCTCCGGATGATGGCGGAGGCCGGCCTGGCGGTGGCCTTCAACGCCAAGCCGCGCGTACGTGCGGAGGCTGACCTGGTGATCGATCGGCAGGACCTCGCGCAGATCCTGCCGCTGCTCGGCCTCCGCGGCTGAGCACCCTGAACGGCACTTCGAGGGGCACCGTGTTGTCCCTTGACGCTTTAGTGGCCCATCCCCAGGCCGCCGTCGACCGGGATGACCGCGCCGGAGATGTAGCCCGCGTCGTCGCCGGCCACCCACGCGACGACGCGCGCGACCTCGTTCGGCGACGCGAACCGCCCAGCCGGGATGTTCTTCTTGTACTCGGCCTGCTGCGCCTCGGGCAGCGCGGCCGTCATGTCTGTCTCGATGAAGCCGGGTGCGACGACGTTGGCCGTGATGCCGCGGGCGCCCAGCTCTCGCGTGATCGAACGCGCCATGCCGACGAGTCCGGCCTTGCTGGCCGCGTAGTTGACCTGGCCGGCCGATCCGTACAGGCCGACGACGCTCGAAATGAGGACGATGCGGCCCCAGCGCGCCTTGAGCATGCCCTTGGAGGCGCGCTTGACAACACGGAACGCACCGCCGAGGTTCGTCTCGACGACCGAGTCGAACTCCTCGTCGCTCATGCGCATCAGCAGCGTGTCCTTGGTGATTCCCGCGTTGGCCACGACCACCTCGACCGGGCCGAGCTCGGCCTCCACCTGGCTGAACGCCGCGTCGACGGAAGCCGCGTCCGTGACGTCGGCGCGCACGGTGAGCGCGCCCGCCGGCCCCTCGCCAGAACGCGCTGTCACGGCCACGCGGTGCCCCTGCGCCAGGAACTCCTCGGCGATGGCGTAGCCGATGCCGCGGTTGCCTCCGGTGACGAGAACGGTGCGTGGCGTGGTCATGGAGGCGGTCCTTTCAACGAATCGGCCCCGTGCGGGCCGGGTACCAGTTTATGGACGTACTCTTGAGACAACGCACATGAAGCAGACACGCCCGTCCATCACGAATCTCCCGCTCTCCCCGGACGAGGAGCGCAAGCGCCGGATGATCAAATACTCCGTCGCCATGGGGCTCCGCATCGTCTGCTTGATCGTCGCGCTCATCGTCGGGTGGCCCTGGGGAGCGATCCCCCTCGTCGGCGCGATCTTCCTCCCCTACTTCGCGGTGGTCATCGCCAACGTCGGAGCCGAGCCGCATGAAGCAGAAGCACAGCGTCCGGGCAATATTCTTCCCATGACGCCTCCTCCGTCGGGAGAGCACGGCGACCGACAGGAGGACGAGTGATCGGACTGGGCGAACCGGACCCGCTCAGCTGCTCGCGTGCTGGCTGTCGCGACACGGCGTCGTGGCGCATCGAGTGGCGCAACCCGCGCATCCACACGGCCGACCGCGTCAAAGTCTGGCTGGCGTGCGACGAGCACGTGAACTTCCTGCGCGAGTTCCTCGCCGCGCGCGAGTTCCCGGTGGCGGTCGTCGCCGTCGACGACGGTGACAGCGAGCGGACCAGCGCGTGACCGCCGCCGAGCGACAGGACGAGGAGCAGCCCCGCCTCGATCAGCCGGACTCCGCGCAGACGCCGCAACCCGCCGACGGCTGGAGCTTCGCGTTCTCCCGGCGCTGGCTGGGCTACCTCGCGTTCGCGATCGTCTTCGCCATCGCGTGCGGCTTCCTGTCCAACTGGCAGCTCGCCCGCAGCAAGGAGGCTGCGGCCGCCAACGCCCTCATCTCCCAGAACTTCTCCTCGCACCCCGTTCCGCTCGCCGACGAGCTGCCGTCGCTGACGGCGTACTCGCCGAAGCAGGAGTGGACCCGCGTCACGGTGACCGGCGCCTACGAGAAGGACAAAGAGCTTCTGGCGCGCAACCGACCCTTCAACGGCAGCCCCGGCTTCGAGGTGCTCACTCCCCTGCGCACGGCCGACGGCTCGCTCTTCATCGTCGACCGCGGCTGGGTGCCGACCGGCAACAAAACCGACGCACCCGACCACGTGCCGCCGGCGCCCTCCGGAACCGTCACCGTCGTCGCGCGCCTGAAGGCCAGCGAGCCCAGCATCCAGGGCCGAACGGGTGTCGGAATGCAGGTGGGCACCATCCAGCTCTCCGTCGTCGAGCAGAAGCTCGGCGGCGCCGCCGTCTACACCGGCGCCTACGGGTTGCTCGACTCGCAGCAGCCGCACCCGGCCAGCGCGCCGACGCCGACCGTCACCGACCCGCCGACGCAGGACGAAGGGCTGCACTGGTCGTACATGATCCAGTGGATCATCTTCGCCCTCATCGGCTTCTTCGGCCTCGGCTACGCGCTGCGCACGGAGTACCGAAAACGCAACGAGCACGACCCGGCCGAGAAGGCCCGCGCCGCCGAGCGCGCACGACGCCACGCCGCGAAGCGCACGGACGCCGACGTGGAGGACGCACTCCTCGACGCCGGCCGCTAGACCAGGCTCAGGCGAGCGAGATCAGCTCCAGGTAGTCCCTGTTCCAGTGGTCCTCGACGCCGTCGGGGAGGATGAGGACTCGCTCGGGGTTCAGTGCCTCCACCGCTCCCTCGTCGTGGCTCACCAGCACGACGGCGCCCTCGTAGTGCGCCAGCGCGTCCAGGATCTCATCGCGGCTCGCCGGGTCGAGGTTGTTGGTCGGCTCGTCGAGCAGCAGCACGTTCGCGCCGGACACGACGATCATCGCCAGCGCCAGTCGCGTCTTCTCGCCTCCGGAGAGCACTCCGGCCGGCTTGTGAGCGTCGTCGCCCGTGAACAGGAACGAGCCCAGCACCTTGCGGGCCTCGGTCTCGGTGAGCGACGGCGAGGACGAGACCATATTCTGCAGAACCGAGCGCTCGACATCGATCGTCTCGTGCTCCTGGGCGTAGTAGCCGACCCGGAGGCCGTGGCCCGGCTCGACCTCGCCGGTGTCGGGCTTGTCGACGCCCGCGAGCATCCGCAGCAGCGTGGTCTTGCCCGCGCCGTTCAGACCGAGCACGACGACCTTCGACCCGCGGTCGATGGCGAGATCGACCGCAGTGAAGATCTCCAGCGAGCCGTAGCTCTTCGACAGATCCGACGCTTGCAGCGGAGTCTTGCCGCACGCCGCCGGCGTCGGGAACCGCAGCTTGGCCACGCGGTCGACCTGGCGCACCTCGTCCAGGCCGGCGAGAAGCTTCTCGGCGCGCGCCACCATCTGGTGCGCGGCAGCGGCCTTGGTCGCCTTGGCGCCGAACTTGGCCGCCTGCAGCTGGAGAGCGGTCGCCTTCTTCTCGGCGTTTACGCGCTCCTTCTTGCGCCGCTCCTCGTCGGCCGCCCGCTGACGCTGGTAGTTCTTCCAGCCCATGTTGTAGATGTCGATCATCTGGCGGTTGGCATCCAGGTAGAAGACCCGGTTGACCGTCTCGCCGACCAGCTCCACGTCGTGCGAGATCACGATGAAGCCGCCGGAGTAGCCCTTGAGGAAGTCGCGCAGCCAGACGACCGAGTCGGCGTCGAGGTGGTTCGTCGGCTCGTCGAGGATCATGGTCCGCGCGTCCGAGAACAGGATACGCGCCAGCTCGATGCGGCGCCGCTGACCGCCCGACAGGGTCTTCAGCGGCTGGTCGAGGATCCGGTCGGGGAGGTTCAGGTTGGAGGCGATGGAGGCCGCCTCTGCCTCTGCTGCGTACCCGCCGAGCAGGTGGAAGCGCTCCTCCAGGCGGCCGTACGTCTTCATCGCGGCCGCGGACACCGCGGCGTCATCGCTGGCCATGTCGTGCGTCGCCTGCTGCATCCCGAGGACGATGGAGCCGAGTCCGCGGGCGTCCAGGATGCGCGTGCGCGCCAGATCGTCGAGGTTGCCCGACCGCGGGTCCTGCGGGAGGTAGCCCAGCTCGCCCGAGCGGTCGACCTTGCCCGCCGTCGGCAGCAGGTCGCCGGCGAGCACCTTGGTGAGCGTCGTCTTGCCCGCACCATTGCGGCCGACGAGCCCGATCTTGTCGCCATCGGCCACACGGAAGCTGACGTCCTCCATCAGCAGGCGTGCTCCCACGCGGAGTTCGAGATTGTGCACGGCGAGCACAGTGGTGGTCCATTCTTCAGAAACGAGCCATCCGTTCCGGAGTTTTGCACGTGACACGCCGGCTGAGGGCGCGCACAACTCCGGAACGGATGGCGAGGGATGGTGCTAGATGGCGAAGCCGAGGGCGCGCATCATGTCGCGGCCGTCGTCGGTGATCCGATCGGGACCCCACGGCGGCATCCACACCCAGTTGATGCGGAAGGCTTCGACGATGCCGTCGAGGCTCTCGGCGGTCTGCTCCTCGAGCACGTCGGTGAGCGGGCAGCCGGCGCTCGTGAGCGTCATCGAGATGATGAGGGCGTTGTTCTCCTCATCCCAGGCCAGGTCGTAGATGAGGCCCAGGTCGACGACATTGATCCCGAGCTCCGGATCCATGACGTTCTTCAGCGCCTCTTCGACCTCGTCGAAAAGCGCCGGGCTCAGCGTGGCGGGCATATCGAGATTCTACCTCCGCGCCCTTATGCCTCGGCCAGGTCGACCGCGTCGGCCTTGGCGGGCTCCGGAGCGTCGACGAAGCGGTCGTAGCCCTCCTCCTCGAGGCGCTCGGCGAGCTCGGGGCCGCCCTCCTCCGCGACCCGACCCGCGACGAACACGTGCACGAAGTCGGGCTGGATGTAGCGGAGGATGCGCGTGTAGTGCGTGATGAGGAGGATGCCGAGGCCGGTGTTGGCCTTGGCCCGGTTGACGCCCTCCGAGACGACCTTGAGCGCGTCGACATCGAGGCCGGAGTCGGTCTCGTCGAGCACGGCGAACTTGGGCTTCAGCAGCTCGAGCTGGAGGATCTCGTTGCGCTTCTTCTCGCCGCCGGAGAAGCCCTCGTTGACGTTGCGCTCGGCGAACGACGAGTCCATGCGCAGCCGGCCCATGGACTCGCGGACGTCCTTCACCCAGGTGCGGATCGCCGGCGCCTGACCGTCGATCGCGGTCTTCGCGGTGCGGAGGAAGTTGGTGTTGGTGACGCCGGGGATCTCGACCGGGTACTGCATGGCGAGGAAGAGCCCGGCGCGGGCGCGCTCGTCGACAGTCATCGCGAGGACGTCCTCGCCGTCGAGCGTGATGGAGCCCTGGGTGACCGTGTACTTGGGGTGGCCGGCGATCGTGTAGGCGAGGGTGGATTTGCCCGAGCCGTTGGGGCCCATGATGGCGTGGATCTCACCCTCGCGGATGGTCAGGTCGACACCGTTGAGGATGGGCTTGGTGCCCTGGTCCGTCTCGACGGTGACGTGCAGGTCGCGGATCTCGAGGACTGACATGTGCTTACTGAATCTCTTTCGTGGCGGTCGGGTCGATGTACACGTCTCCGTCGATGACCTCGACCTGGAAGACGGGGACCGGCTCGTAGGCCGGGAGGTTGAGCGGCTTGCCGGTGATGAGGGAGAACTGGGAGCCGTGCGCCCAGCATTCGAGCGTCTCCCCCTCGATGAAGCCTTCGGACAGCGAGATCTCGCCGTGCGTGCAGGTGTCGCCGATGGCGTGGATGCCGCCGGCCGAGTCCTTCACGACGGCGATGGGGACGCCGTCGACGACCACGCGGGTCGCCTGGTTCTCGACGAGCTCGGCCGCTGCCGCGACGCGGGTTCCCGCCATCAGCTCGCCGCCGTGACGGACACCGTGAGCTCGGCCTCGATGGCCGTCTGCAGGTGCTCCTGCAGAGCGGGCGAGCCGATCTGCTGCACGATCTCGAAGAGGAATCCGCGCACGACCAGGCGGCGCGCCTCCTCCTCGGTGATGCCGCGCGACTGCAGGTAGAACAGCTGCTCGTCGTCGAAGCGCCCTGTCGCGCTCGCGTGACCGGCACCGACGATGTCGCCGGTCTCGATCTCGAGGTTCGGCACCGAGTCGGCGCGGGCGCCGTCGGTGAGCACGAGGTTGCGGTTCTGCTCGTAGGTGTCGGTGCCGACGGCCTTCGGGCCGATGAGGACGTCGCCGATCCACACCGTCCGCGCGCCCTCGCCCTGCAGTGCGCCCTTGTAGGTGACGCGGCTGCGGGTCTCGGGGCCGTCGTGGTGCACGTAGACCTGCTGCTCGAGATGCTGGGAGGCGTCGGCGAAGTAGGCGCCGAGCAGCGTCGCGTCCGATCGGGCACCCGCGAGGTGCGCCGACGGGTTCAGCCGGACGACGCCGCCGCCGAGCGTGACCACGACGTGCTTGAGACGCGCACCCTCCGCGAGCTCGGCGAAATGCGCGGATACGTGGAGCGCGTCGTCGTCCCACTCCTGCACCGACACGACCGTGAGGTCGGCCCCGGCGCCGAGCAGGAACTCGACGTTCTCGGCGAGGTGGGCCGGGCCGCTGTTCTGCAGGATCAGGGTGGCGTGAGCGCCTGCGGCCACCTCCACCACGGTGTGCGCCGCACGGGCGGAGCCGCCGAGCGCCGAGCGGGCCAGCGTGGCCTCCTTGGCGTCGTCACCCGTGACGGACACGAGCAGAGCCTGCTCGAAGTTCGTCCAGGCGTTCGCCGAAGCGCGGTCTTCCGGGATCCCTGCGGAGCCGATCCGGGCGTCGTCACGGGCGATCCACGAAGCGGTCACACCGGGAGCGGCGGTCAGGTCGAAGACGTACGGGGAGCCGTCCAGGTCGCCCGAGATCAGCTCGGCGAGCCGGGCGACGGGCGTGTGCTTCCACATGACCTCGCGACCGGTGACCTCGGGGAAGTCGGCCACCTCTGTCGAGGTGAACCGCTCGGAGCGGGTCTGGATCGGAACGGGGGCGCGCAGGTGCGTCGGAGCCGGCGCGACCTGCGGCAGGGTGGCAGAGGGCGTCGGGGTACTGGGGGTCGTCATATCAGCCGACAGAGCCTTCCATGCCCATCTCGATGAGCTTGTTGAGTTCGAGTGCGTATTCCATCGGGAGTTCGCGAGCGATCGGCTCGATGAAGCCGCGGACGATCATCGCCATGGCCTCGTCTTCCGGGAGCCCGCGGGACATCAGGTAGAAGAGCTGCTCCTCGCTCACGCGCGAGACGGTCGCCTCGTGGCCGAGCTGCACGTCGTCGACGCGGATGTCGATCGCCGGGTAGGTGTCGGAGCGCGAGATGGTGTCGACCAGGAGCGCGTCGCAGCGGACGGTGTTGGCGGCGTGGTGCGCGTTCGCGTCCACCCGCACCTCGCCGCGGTAGCCCGCACGGCCTCCGCCGCGCGCAATCGACTTCGAGACGATCGACGACTGCGTGTACGGCGCCATGTGGATCATCTTCGCGCCGGCGTCCTGGTGCTGACCGGGACCGGCGAAGGCGACGGAGAGGGTCTCGCCCTTGGCGTGCTCGCCCATCAGGTAGATCGACGGGTACTTCATCGTCACCTTGGAGCCGATGTTGCCGTCGATCCACTCCATGGTCGCACCCTCGGCGGCGGTGGCGCGCTTGGTGACGAGGTTGTAGACGTTGTTCGACCAGTTCTGGATGGTCGTGTAGCGCACGCGGGCGTTCTTCTTGACGATGATCTCGACGACGGCGGAGTGCAGCGAGTCGGACTTGTAGATCGGCGCCGTGCAGCCCTCGATGTAGTGCACGTAGCTGTCCTCGTCGGCGATGATGAGCGTGCGCTCGAACTGGCCCATGTTCTCCGTGTTGATGCGGAAGTAGGCCTGCAGCGGGATCTCGACGTGGACGCCCTTGGGCACGTACACGAACGAGCCTCCCGACCAGACGGCGGTGTTCAGCGCGGCGAACTTGTTGTCGCCGGCCGGGATGACCGTGCCGAAGTACTCCTCGAAGACCTCGGGGTGCTCGCGCAGCGCGGTGTCGGTGTCGAGGAAGATCACGCCCTGCTGCTCGAGGTCCTCACGGATCTGGTGATACACGACCTCGGACTCGTACTGGGCGGCGACGCCGGCGACGAGGCGCTGACGCTCGGCCTCCGGGATGCCGAGCTTCTCGTAGGTGTTGCGGATGTCCTCCGGCAGGTCCTCCCAGCTCTGGGCCTGCTTCTCGGTGGAGCGGACGAAGTACTTGATGTTGTCGAAGTCGATCTCGGAGAGATCGGCGCCCCAGGTGGGCATCGGCTTGCGCTCGAAGAGCTGGAGGGCCTTGAGGCGACTCTGCAGCATCCACTCGGGCTCGTTCTTGAGTGCGGAGATGTCTTTCACCACCTCGGGAGAGAGCCCGCGACGCGCGGAGGAACCCGCCGCGTCGGAGTCCGCCCAGCCGAACTCGTACTGCCCGAGGCTCGCGAGTTCTGGCCGGTCGATCAGGATGTCTGACATATCTACCTCGTTTCCTACCATCCTCAACCGGATATCAGTCCGGCTCATTCCACTCGCGGCGTGCGGCTGCCCGGCGCCGAGAGCGTCCTGATTGTGCGGATGGCTTTGGTGCGTATAAGCACAGTGCGTACCTAAACTGATCGAGGACATGGGCGACAGCGCCCCGGCCGCCGGCGAGAAAACGCCTGCGGACACGCGCACGGTCGTGCGCGTTTCTCGAACCCACCAATTCTACAGGTGAGGAGCGGTAATAGTAGAGGCGCGCCTGCACGTTGGCCGAGTATCGAACGAGATCTGAGGAATCCAGGAACTTATGAAGCGCATCATCGCCTGGCTGCCCGACCGAGTGGACGTGCGGCTGAAGGTCATCGCCTGGGTCTATCTCGTGGGCCAGATCGTGCTGGTGGGCACCGGAGGCCTCGTCCGGCTGACCTCCTCGGGGCTCGGCTGCCCGACGTGGCCGAAGTGCACGGCCGACTCGCTCGTGAACACGCCCGAGATGGGCATCCACGGCGTCATCGAGTTCGGCAACCGCGTGCTCAGCGCCGGCCTGGGCGTTGTGGCGATCATCGCGTTCATCGCGATCCTGCGGCTTCGCACAGAACGCAAGGACCTCTTCTGGCTCACCCTGCTGGCTGGCCTCATGCATCCCGGCACAGGCCGTGATCGGCGGCCTGTCGGTCTGGAGCGGGCTGAACCCGTACGTCGTCGGCCTCCACTTCATCGTGTCGATCGTGCTGGTCGCTCTGTGCACCGTCTTCGTGGTGCGGGTCTACGCGGCGCCCGGACCGCGCGTCCGCGCCGTCCCCGGCTGGTACGCCGGCGTCGCGCACCTCACCAGCTTCTTCGTGGCGCTGACCATCGTGTTCGGGCATCCTCACGACAGGGTCTGGACCGCACGCAGGAGACGCGAACGCGCCGCGCAACGGGCTCGACCCGGAGATCCTCGAGCACGTGCACGCGATCCCCGCCTACGTGACGTTCGCGCTCACGCTTGTGCTCGTGGTGGGAGGCTGGCGCATCCGCACCACGCCGGTGCACCGCTTCACACTGCTCCTGCTCGCGGTCGAGCTGGTGCAGATCGCCGTCGGTCTGATCCAGTCGAACACCGGGCTGCCCGGCATCCTGGTCGGCGTCCACATGATGCTGGCCGCGACGCTCGCGGCAGCGATGACCGCGGTCATCCTGTCGCTGAAGGCCCCTGCGTCACGGGCCGAGGTCGACACCGGCTCAGCCGCGGAGTCGGTCGCGGCGTAGCTCGCCCGTCAGCGCCTGCCGCGGCTCGCCGCGGAAGTCGACTTCGTGCGGCTCGACGCCGGCGAAGTCGAACCCCACGGCCTCGGCGAGACGCCTGCTCGCGTCGTTGCCGGGGAGGTACTCCCAGTGCAGCCGCTCGAAGCCGAGCCCCTCCGGGTTCAGCGCGTGCGCGCACACCGCGGTGAGCGCCTCCGTCATCACGCCCCGGCGCCGGGCCGCCGGTGTGAGCCAGCAGCCCAGGGAGGCCGCCCCTGCGGCGTCGTCGCGCCGGACCTCCACGACGCCGATCAGCGGACTCGTCTCGCTCTCGCGGATCGCCCACACCGCGAAGCGGCCGCTCGCCAGCCCGTGCGGGACATAGGAGCGGACGAAGAACTCCGCGCTTTCACGCGTGTACGGCTCCGGGAGCGGGATCCAGCGCAGGATCTCGGGATCGCTGCAGGCCTCCAGGACGGCCGGGATGTCGGTCTCCCGCGGCTCGTCGAGCACGAGCCGCGCCGTCCTCAGCGCCTGCACGCTCAGAACGGTAGCAGGACGCCATGTGCGACTACTATTCGTGCCGAATGTCACGAAAGCGACGCTCAACCACCACATTCGTCACGAATGTCGCGAGCGCTGTCGCTGTTCGCGAGCGTGAGGCTCAGAACGGGAGCAGCGGATCGATCGCGACGGCGAGGAAGATGCAGCGTCAGGTACGCGATGCGAGCCGTGGAAGACGCGCATCGGCGAGACGTCGCTCGTGGCGGATCGCGAGGTTGTAGAGCCGGTGCGACTCGTACAGGAACCAGCCGCCCGCCCCGATCGCGACCGCCGAGTAGAACAGGCCCATGTGGCCGATCGGGATGAGCAGCAGCGAGCAGGCCACCATCGCCCACGCGTAGAGGATGACCTGCAGGCCGACGACCGTGCGCCCGCGCACCACGGCCAGCATCGGCACGCCGGCCTCCTTGTAGTCGTCGCGGTACTTCATCGAGAGCGGCCAGTAGTGCGGCGGCGTCCAGAGGAAGATGATGCCGAAGAGGATGACGGGCGGCCAGGCGAGCGAGCCGGTGACGGCGGCCCAGCCGATCAGCACCGGCATGCAGCCGGCGATGCCGCCCCAGACGATGTTCTGCGCGGTGCGGCGCTTGAGGATCAGCGTGTAGAAGACCACGTAGAGCAGGATGGCGCCGACGGACAGGGCGGCGGCCAGCCAGTTCGTGAAGAAGCCAAGCACCAGCGACGGAGGCCACGCCGAGCGCCCACGCGAAGACGAGCGCCTCGCGGTCGCTCAGCTCGCCGGTGACCAGCGGGCGATTCTTGGTGCGCTTCATCACGCGGTCGATGTCGCGGTCGATGTAGCAGTTGAACGCGCCGGCCGAGCCGCGCCGACATATAGCCGCCGACGACGGTCGCCAGCACGAGCCAGAGGTTCGGGATGCCGTTCGCGGCGAGGATCATCGTCGGGACGGTCGTCACCAGGAGCAGCTCGACGACCCGGGGCTTGGTGAGGGCGATGTACGCCGTGACCTTGCGCGCGACGCCGATGCGGCTCGCCGACTCGACACGGCTCTCTACGGCGACGTCCATTGCTCCTCGGTGTTGATCGAAAATCAGTGCTGATCGAAAATCGTAATGCTCGAAATCGCGGTGTCAGGACCCGCGTCTCACGGAGCCCCCGGCGACTGCGCGGATTGTAAAAGACCACGGCAAGTCTACGACACAGGCGCCGTTCCCCCTGTCTTCCGCGCCTGTGCGCCGACGGGTAGCGCACCGACCTACAGGAACACCCCGTGTTTCGAGCGCGTTACCTATACTTGGAGGTGCTCGCCAGCCGGAGCCCCTTCCGCCAGACCTCCATTTCGTAGGACTGTGACGGAGAACGCGACCGGCGCCGATGACGTCCACGGCGCGCACTACCTCAACCGGTGCGGGTTCCACAGACGGCCCTCACCACTTTCTACGAAGGGTCAGTTTTCACGTGGCAGCTCTGCAGTGGGATCCCATTGACAACAAGGCAGTCGACACGGTCCGCGTCCTCGCGGCCGATGCGGTGGAGAAGGTGGGCAACGGGCATCCCGGCACCGCGATGAGCCTCGCTCCAGCCGCGTACCTGCTGTTCCAGAAGGTGATGCGCCGCGACCCGCACGACCAGCACTGGCTCGGTCGCGACCGCTTCGTCCTGTCGGCCGGTCACAGCTCGCTGACCCAGTACATCCAGCTCTACCTCGGCGGCTACGGCCTCGAGCTCGACGACCTCAAGGCGCTGCGCACCTGGGGCTCGCTGACGCCCGGTCACCCGGAGTACGGCCACACCGACGGCGTCGAGATCACCACCGGCCCGCTCGGCCAGGGCATCTCCTCGTCCGTCGGCTTCGCCTACGCCCAGCGTTTCGAGCGCGGCCTGTTCGACCCGGACGCCGCTGCCGGCACCAGCCCGTTCGACCACTTCGTCTACGTCATCGCCAGCGACGGCGACCTGGAGGAGGGCATCAGCTCCGAGGCCTCCAGCCTCGCCGGGCACCAGCAGCTCGGCAACCTGATCGCGATCTACGACGCCAACCAGATCTCCATCGAGGACGACACCAACATCGCCTTCACCGAGGACGTCAAGGCGCGCTACGAGGCCTACCACTGGCACGTCCAGGTCGTCGACTGGAAGAAGACCGGCGTCTACGAGCGAGGACGTGCAGGAGCTGCACGACGCCATCGTCGCACGCCCAGGAGGTCACCGACAAGCCGTCGCTCATCGTCCTCAAGACGATCATCGGCTGGCCGGCCCCGAAGAAGCAGAACACCGGCAAGATCCACGGCTCGGCGCTGGGCGCCGACGAGCTGCGCGCCGTCAAGGAGGTGCTCGGCTTCGACCCCGAGAAGACCTTCGAGGTCGCCCGAGGACGTCATCGAGCACACGCGCAAGGCCGTCGAGCGCGGCGCGGAAGCAGCACGCCGAGTGGACAGAAGGGCTTCGACGCCTGGGCCGCCGCCAACCCCGAGCGCAAGCAGCTGCTCGACCGCCTGCTCTCCGGCGAAGCTCCCCGAGGGCCTCGAGACGGCGCTCCCGGTCTTCGAGGCGGGCAAGGACGTCTCGACCCGCGCCGCCAGCGGCAAGGTGATCAACGCGATCGCCGGTGTCATGCCCGAGCTGTGGGGCGGCTCCGCCGACCTCGCCGAGTCGAACAACACCACCATCGAGGGCGCCGCGTCGTTCGTGCCCGACGGAGCACTCGACGCACGAGTGGACGGGCAACCCGTACGGCCGCGTGCTGCACTTCGGCATCCGCGAGCACGCGATGGCCGCGATCCTGAACGGCATCGTGCTGCACGGCCCGACCCGTCCGTTCGGCGGCACGTTCCTGATCTTCAGCGACTACATGCGCCCGGCGGTCCGTCTGGCCGCTCTCATGAAGGCTGCCGTCGATCTTCGTCTGGACGCACGACTCGGTCGCGCTCGGCGAAGACGGCCCGACGCACCAGCCGATCGAGCAGCTCTCGACGCTGCGCGCGATCCCGCACCTCGACGTCGTCCGCCCCGGCGACGCCAACGAGGTCGCCTACGCGTGGAAGACCATCCTCGAGCGCCGCGAGCGGCCCGGCCGGCATTGCGCTGACCCGCCAGAACATCCCGGTGTTCGAGCGCGGCGACGGCGAGGCCACCGGCGACACGCTTCGCCTCCGCCGACGAACGTCGCCAAGGGCGCGTACATCCTGGCCGAGGCACCCGGCGGCACGCCCGACGTGCTGTTCATCGCCACGGGCTCCGAGGTGCAGATCGCCGTGGAGGCGCGCGAGGTGCTGCGCGGCGAGGGCATCAACGCGCGCGTCGTCTCGGCTCCCGTGCCTCGAGTGGTTCGCACGAGCAGGACGCCGAGTACCAGGAGTCGGTGCTGCCGTCGGGCCGTCAAGGCCCGCGTCTCGATCGAGGCCGGCCTCGCTCTCGCCTGGCGCAAGATCGTCGGCGACCACGGCCGCAGCGTCTCGATCGAGCACTTCGGTGCCTCGGCCGACTACAAGACGCTGTTCCGCGAGTTCGGCATGACCACCGAGCACGCCGTCGCCGCAGCCAAGGAATCGCTCGCGTCGCTCTGAGCGCGGGCACGGAAGAAGAGAAGAAGAAACCACGATGACCGACACCACTTCCACTACTGCCTCCCCCACGGCCGCTCTGTCGGCCGCCGGCGTCAGCATCTGGCTCGACGACCTGTCGCGCGAGCGCATCGCCACGGGCGGCCTCCAGAAGCTGATCGCCGACCGCAACGTCGTCGGCGTGACCACCAACCCGACGATCTTCGCCGCCGCCCTCACCAAGGGCGAGGCCTACGACGAGCAGGTCGCAGAGCTCGCCGCCGCCGGCACCCCCGTCGACGAGGCGATCTTCGAGATCACCACGGACGACGTCGCCGCCGCCAGCGACATCTTCCGCCGACGTCTACGAGGCCAGCGAACGGCGTCGACGGCCGCGTCTCGATCGAGGTCGAGCCCGGGCTCGCGCACGACGCGCGCGGCACGATCGAGCAGGCCAAGAAGCTCGCGGCCAAGGTGGACAAGCCCAACGTCCTCATCAAGATCCCCGCGACGGTCGAGGGCCTCGAGGCGATCACCGAGACCATCGCGGCCGGCATCAGCGTCAACGTGACCCTGATCTTCAGCCTCGAGCGCTACCGCCAGGTCATCGACGCCTACCTCACCGGCCTCGAGAAGGCCAAGGCCGCGGGCATCGACCTCGCCGGCATCCAGTCGGTCGCGTCGTTCTTCGTGTCGCGCGTCGACACCGAGGTCGACAAGCGACTGACCGCCGATCGGCACCGACGAGGCGCTCGCGCTCAAGAGCAAGGCCGGCGTCGCCAACGCCCGGCTCGCCTACGAGGTCTACGAGCAGGAGTTCGCCACCGACCGCGCCAAGGCGCTGCTCGCGGCGGGCGCCAACGAGCAGCGTCCGCTCTGGGCCTCCACCGGGGTCAAGGACCCGAGCCTCCCCGACACGCTCTACGTCACCGAGCTCGTCGCACCGAACATCGTCAACACGATGCCGGAGAAGACGCTCGAGGCGACCTTCGACCACGGCGAGATCGCCGGCGACACGGTCACCGGCAACTACGCCGACGCGCAAGGGCGTGCTCGACGCACTCGCCGCCGCTCGGCATCGACTACGACGACGTGACCGCCAGCTGCTCGAGCGCGAGGGCGTCGACAAGTTCAACGTCTCGTGGGCCGAGCTCTCGAGACGGTCACCGCCGCACTGGAGGCGGCCAGACCTCGGAGGAAGCAGAGTGACCTTCGCGATTCACGTCACCGGCCAGGCGGCTCGAGGCCGTCGCGTCGGTCGTGCCGCAGCTCGTGGCCGACCGCGTCGCCTCCGGCATCACGGCGCAGGATCCCGCTCTCTGGGGTCCCGACGCCGAGCCCGAGGCCTCCAAGCGGCTCGGCTGGACCGAGGCCGTCGCGATGTCCCGGCCGCTGGTCGCCGAGATCGTCGCGCTGCGCGAGCAGCTGCACGCCAAGGGCGTCAACCACATCGTGCTCGGCGGCATGGGCGGCTCCTCGCTGGCGCCCGAGGTCATCACGCGCACGGCCGGCGTGCCGAGCTCACCGTGCTCGACTCGACCGACCCCGGTCAGGTCGCTGTCCGCGCTCGCGCGACCGCCTGCAGGCCACCGCCGTCGTCATCTCGTCCAAGTCGGGCTCGACGTCTGGAGACCGACAGCCAGCGCCGCGTCTACGAGAAGTGCGTTCCGCGACGCCGGCATCGACCCGGCCGAGCGCATCGTCGTCGTCACCGACCCGGGTTCGCCGCTCGACGCAGTCGGCACGCGACGCGGGCTACCGCGTGTTCAACGCCGACCCCAACGTCGGCGGCCGCTACTCGGCGCTCACCGCGTTCGGGCTCGTTCCGTCCGGCCTCGCCGGTGTGGACATCTCCGAGCTGCTCGACGAGGCGGAGGCGACGCTCATTCGAGCTCGCCGTCGACAACGACGCGAACCCGGGACTCGTGCTCGGCGCCGCGATCGCCGGCAGCAACCCACTCAAGGACAAAGCTGGGCATCGTCGCCGACGGCACCCACATCGTCGGGTTCGCCGACTGGGCCGAGCAGCTGATCGCCGAGTCGACCGGCAAGGAAGGCACCGGCCTTCTCCCCGTCGTCCTCGATACGCTCGCGCCCGAGCTGACGTCGAAGCCGGCCGACCTGCAGGTCGTCCGTCTCGTCGCCAACGCGGAGGCCCACCACCTGTTCCCCGCCGACCGGCACGCGGGCGAGGTCCTCGTCTCCGGCAGCCTCGGCGCTCAGCTGCTCGTCTGGGAGTACGCCACCGCGGTCGCGGGACGCCTGCTCGGCATCAACCCGTTCGACCAGCCGGACGTCGAGGCCGCCAAGGTCGCCGCCCGCGCGCTGCTCGACAACCGCCCCGAGCCCGCCGCCCCGGCCTTCACCGTCGACGGCGTCGAGGTGCGCACCACGGGCGACTTCCTGGGTGCCGCATCGACCCTCGACGGCGCCGTGGAGGCCCTCCTCGCCCAGCTCGGTCCGGACGGCTACGTCGCAGTGCAGGCCTACGTCGACCGGCTCGCGCTCCCGCAGCTCGCGGGCATCCGCGACCTGCTCGCCGCGAAGGCCGGCCGCCCCGTCACCTTCGGCTGGGGTCCGCGCTTCCTGCACTCGACCGGTCAGTTCCACAAGGGCGGCCCTGCCGTCGGCGTGTTCCTGCAGATCACGGCAGCAGCCGCCGGAGGACCTCGAGATCCCGGGCCGTCCGTTCACGTTCGGCCAGCTCATCCAGGCCCAGGCCGCCGGTGACGCGAGCGTGCTCGGCGAGCACGGCCGTCCGGTGCTGACCCTGACCCTCTCGAACCCCGAGGCGGACGTCGTCTCGCTGTTCGAGGCCGTCAACTGAGGCTGTGTTGTCGAAGGAGACTGTGTTGTCCAAGGAAATCGGGGCGATGTCACCGGTGGAGATCACTCCGGAGTTCAACCCGCTGCGGCTGCCCTCCGACCGCCGCCTCAACCGCATCGCGGGCCCGAGCAGCCTCATCATCTTCGGCGTGACGGGTGACCTGTCGCGCAAGAAGCTGATGCCGGCCGTCTACGACCTCGCGAACCGCGGCCTGCTGCCGCCCGGGTTCGCGCTCGTCGGGTTCGCGCGGCGCGACTGGGAGGACCAGGACTTCGAGAAGGTCGTCTACGACGCGGTCAAGCAGTACGCTCGCACTCCGTTCGACGACGACGTGTGGAAGCAGCTCGCTGCAGGGCATCCGCTTCGTCTCGGGCGAGTTCGACGACGCCGAGGCCTTCCAGCGGCTCAAGGCGACGGTGGAGAAGCTCGACGTCGAGCGCGGAACGATGGGCAACCACGCGTTCTACCTGTCGATCCCACCGAAGGCCTTCCCGCTCGTCACCGAGCAGCTGAAGAAGTCGGGGCTCGCCGATCAGTCGGGCACCGGCTGGCGGCGCGTCGTGATCGAGAAGCCGTTCGGCAGCGACCTGAAGACGGCACGCGAGCTCAACGCATGTCGTCGAGTCGGTCTTCCCGCCCGACTCGGTGTTCCGCATCGACCACTACCTCGGCAAGGAGACGGTCCAGAACATCCTGGCGCTGCGCTTCGCCAACGAGCTGTACGAGCCGATCTGGAACGCGAACTACGTCGACCACGTGCAGATCACGATGGCAGAGGACATCGGCGTGGGCGGCCGTGCCGGCTACTACGACGGCATCGGCGCAGCGCGCGACGTCATCCAGAACCACCTGCTGCAGCTCCTCGCCCTCACGGCGATGGAGGAGCCGATCTCGTTCGACGCCGCCGACCTGCGCGCCGAGAAGGAGAAGGTCCTCGCGGCGGTCCGGCTTCCTGCCGACCTCGCGAAGTCGACCGCGCGCGGTCAGTACTCGAGCGGCTGGCAGGGCGGCGAGAAGGTCGTCGGCTTCCTCGAGGAGGACGGGATGAACCCGGACTCCGCCACGGAGACCTACGCCGCGATCAAGCTGCGAGATCGGACACGCGCCGCTGGGCCGGCGTCCCGTTCTACCTGCGCGCGGGCAAGCGCCTCGGCCGCCGCGTCACCGAGATCGCCGTCGTGTTCAAGCGCGCGCCGCAGCAGCTGTTCGCTGAGATCGCAGACCAGCGCCCTCGGCCAGAACGCGCTGGTGATCCGCGTGCAGCCAGACGAGGGCGTGACGATCCGCTTCGGCTCGAAGGTGCCGGGTGCCGGCATGCAGGTGCGCGACGTCAGCATGGACTTCGGCTACGGCCACGCCTTCACCGAGGCGAGCCCGGAGGCGTACGAGCGACTCATCCTCGACGTGCTGCTCGGCGACCCGCCGCTGTTCCCGCGACACGAGGAGGTCGAGCTGTCCTGGAAGATCCTCGACCCGATCGAGGAGTTCTGGACCACGCAGGGCCAGCCCGAACAGTACCGCCCCGGAACCTGGGGCCCGAAGTCCGCCGACGAGCTCCTCGCCCGCGACGGCCGCGTCTGGAGGCGCCCATGATCGTCGATCTGCCCGACACCACGACGAGCAACATCTCGAAGGCCCTCGTCAAGATCCGCGAAGAGGGCGGCGCCGTCGCCCTCGGCCGGGTGCTGACACTGATCATCGCCACCCACCTCGGGCAGGAGGAGGAGGCCATCGAGGCGGCCAACGACGCGTCCCGCGAGCACCCGATGCGCGTCATCGTGGTCTCCACCGAGGAGGACCGCAGCCACACGGACTCGGGGCGTCTCGATGCCCAGATCCGTGTCGGCGGCGACGCCGGCGCGAGCGAGGTCATCGTGCTCCGCGCCTACGGCGAGACGGCCAGCGATGAGGAGGGACTGGTCACCGGTCTGCTCCTCCCGGACGCCCCTGTGGTCGTCTGGTGGCCGGGTATCGCGCCCGCGCGGGCGTCGCACTCCCCCCTCGGCCGCATCGCCACGATCCGCATCACCGACGCGTCCGCGCAGCCGAACCCGCAGGAGGCTCTGTTCCACCTCTCGGAGACGTACGCCCCGGGCGACACCGACTTCGCCTGGACGCGCCTGACCCTGTGGCGGGCCCAGCTCGCCGCGGTGCTCGACCAGCCGCCGTACGAGCCGATCACCTCGGTGGAGGTCGCCGGCGCAGCCGACTCGCCCTCCACTCTGCTGCTCGCCGCATGGCTGCGACTGCAACTCCAGGTGCCGGTGCAGTACGACCTCGCCTCACGCGCGATCGGCTCCGGCGGCATCCACGGCGTCACGATGGAACGTGCGTCCGGCACGATCGAGCTCGAGCGCGAGGTCCCGAACGTGGCGCGGCTCTCGCAGCCGGGGCAGCCGACGCACGATCTGTCGCTGCCGCGCCGCAGCCTCCGCGACTGCCTGGCGGAGGAACTGCGTAGGCTGGACCCCGACGACCTGTACGGTGAGGTCATCACGAAGGGTCTCGCACTGCTTGAGACCTCCGACGAAGGAGCGGGCACGACAGCATGACGAACGAACGGCGGGTGCTCGTCCACCCCGACAAGGAAGCACTCGCCGCGTCAGTGGCCGCACGCTTCCTCACCAAGACGATCGACATCCTCGATGACCTGGGCGCCGTCAACGTCGCGCTCACGGGCGGCACGATGGGCATCGCCGTGCTGGAGGCTGTCAACTCCTCCCCCGCACGCGACACCATCGACTGGTCGAAGGTGCACTTCTGGTGGGGCGACGAGCGGTTCGTCGAGAAGTCGAGCGAGGAGCGCAACGAGCGCCAGGCCCGCGAGGCGCTCCTGGATCACCTCCCCGTGCCGCCGGAGAACATCCACCCGTTCCCCGCGTCCGACGAGATCCCGGACCTGGACGAGGCCGCGAGCGTCTATGCCACCGAGCTGGCGGCGTTCGCCCCGGACGGGCAGTCGTTCCCGCGTTTCGACATCACGTTCCTCGGCGTCGGCCCCGATGGGCACATCGCCTCGCTGTTCCCCGACCGTGCCGGCATCCGCGAGACGGAGGCCACGGTGATCGCCGTGCGCGACTCGCCCAAGCCCCCGCCCGAGCGACTGAGCCTCACCCGGCCGGTGCTCAACGCCTCCGATCGGATCTGGCTGGTGCTGTCGGGAAGCGACAAGGCCAGCGCGCTCGGCCTGGCGCTCGCCGGCGCGAGCTACACCGAGGTGCCGGTCGCCGGCGCCAAGGGCCGCAAACGCACGGTGTTCTTCGTCGACAAGGAAGCCGCCGTCGACGTGCCGGAGAACCTGATCGCCCCGTCGTACTGAGTCGTACACGCAGTCATCCTCTCGTGGGATGACGCGGACGTGGAATATCCGGTCTCCTGGTGGGATGAGACCATCGAAGAGTCACCGAATCAACAACACGGCAACAGTGC
This sequence comes from uncultured Actinomycetota bacterium, assembly GCA_963734315.1. Lineage (GTDB taxonomy): Bacteria > Actinomycetota > Actinomycetes > Actinomycetales > Microbacteriaceae > Leifsonia. The sequence goes on from CAVTGP010000014.1 coordinate 46,017, forward strand.
GGGTGCTCGCGGATGTCGCACTCGCGCTTCCGCTCGCCGCGATCGTGACGGTCGTGCTCGCGGGCGTGACTCGCAACCCGGCCGCGGTGAGCGTCGGCCTCGCTGCGGTGGTCGCCGCACAGGTCGGCCTGCACCTGCTGGCGGCCCGCGTAGCGACGCGACTGAATTCCGCTGTGCTGCCGTGGTCGCTGTGGGCGACCTCAGCCGCCTGCCTCTGGATTATCGTCGCCGGCATGGTATCGATGGCGACGCACATCGGCAACGTCGATGCTGGAGTCGACGACTCCGCTCTCCTCGTGCCGGCGACCATCGTGGGCGCGGTGGGCGTCGCGTCGTGCGTCGCCGCCTTCGCCATCGCCGGCCGGATCGGCGTCCGCCTGCTGCGGCTGCGCGCCACATCGCCGCACCCGCTCGTCGGCTGAGCGGAGATCAGACGACAGATGCCCGGCAGGTCGTGACCTGCCGGGCATCGTCGCGTGGCGCATATGCGCCAGGCGTCAGTTGCTCGTGGGCTTTCCGCGACGGGCGCGCAGCTGGTTGAGGGCGTCTTCGAGCAGTTGCTCCGCCTCCTCCTCCGACCGGCGCTCCTTCACGTAGGCCAGGTGCGTCTTGTAAGGCTCGGCCTTGGCGACCGACGGCGGGTTCTCCTTGTCGCGGCCGGCGGGGAGACCGCTCGACGGAGAGTCGATCACGTCCGGGATCTCCTCCTCGGGCAGGTTCGCAGCGAAGTACCGCACGGTTTCGTTGCCGAGGGCGTCCCAGTACGAGATGGCCACGCGCTCGGCGTGGAATCCGCGGTCCTGTTCGCCCATGGGGCCTGCGCCGACGCGCGAGCCGCGGATAGCGCTTCCTCCGGATGCCATGCTTCTCCTCTGGTGAAGGCGCGCCGGCTAGGCGCTGAACTTGGTGATGAGCCCCAGGACCACGATGCACGTGATCCAGATGAGCCCGAGGATGACGGTGATGCGGTTGAGGTTGCGCTCCGCGACGCCCGATGCGCCGAGGTTGGAGGTGACTCCGCCGCCGAACATGTCGGAGAGTCCGCCACCGCGTCCCTTGTGCAGCAGGATGAGGAGCGTCAGCAGGAGGCTGGTGATGCCCAGCAGCACCTGCAGGACGACCGTGAGAATCTGCACGCTAGACCTTTCAATGCGACCGGGTCGACACCCGGCAAACCAACGTCCAGTATAACCGGCCGACGCCGCAGCGGCTTGCGCCGCGCGGTGGAGCTGAGGGCAGCGCGGAGCGATGCCGCGACCCCAGCGCCGAGGGAGCCTGCGACCGAGGGTAGGAGCGTCAGAGTCCGACGTGCTTCTGGTACCGGACGATCGCCGAGAACTCGGCGACGTCGAGGCTCGCGCCTCCGACGAGGGCGCCGTCGACGTTCGGCTCGCGCATGAAGCCGGCGATGTTGCCCGACTTCACCGAACCGCCGTAGAGGATGCGCGTCTTGGCCGCGACGTCGTCGCCGAGCAGCTCGACGATGACAGCGCGCAGAGCGGCGGCGACCTGCTCGGCCTGCTCCGGCGTCGCCGCCTGGCCCGAGCCGATCGCCCAGACCGGCTCGTAGGCTACGACGAAGTCGGCCGCCGAGTCGACCGAGGCGAGCGCAGCGCGCAGCTGGGCGACGGGCACGGCGCTCGCGCCGTGGGTCTCGAGGTCTTCCGCCGTCTCGCCGACGCAGATGATCGGGGCGATGTTGTGCCGGATGCGACTGCGCGACCTTCGCCGCGACCTGCTCGTCGGTCTCGTTGTGCAGCGTGCGCCGCTCCGAGTGGCCGATGATCACGTAGCGCGACTCCAGCGCGGCGAGGAACGACGCCGAGATCTCACCGGTGTACGCGCCCGACTCGTGCTCGGACACATCCTGACCGCCGAACGCGATCGGGAGCTTGTCCGCGGCGACGAGCGTCTGCACGCTGCGCAGGTCGGTGAACGGCGGGAAGACCGCGACCTCGACGGCCGAGTAGTCGTGCCCGGCGTCCTTGAGCGTCCACGCCAGCTTCTGGACGAACGCGATCGCCTGCAGGTGATCGAGGTTCATCTTCCAGTTGCCGGCGATGAGCGGCACGCGCCGCACCGAACTGTTCACTGCTGCCATCCGAGGACCTCCAGACCCGGCAGGTGCTTGCCCTCGAGGAACTCGAGGCTCGCACCGCCACCGGTCGAAATGTGACCGAACTGGTCGTCGGAGAACCCGAGGGCGCGCACGGCGGCCGCCGAGTCGCCTCCGCCGACGACGCCGAGGCCGTCGACCTCGGTGAGCGCCTGGGCGATCGCCTTGAGTGCCGGCCGCGAACGGCGCGAGCTCGAAGACGCCCATCGGGCCGTTCCAGAACACCGTGCGTGCACCGCGGATGTACTCCGAGAACAGCTCGGCCGGTCTCCGGTCCGATGTCGAGACCGAGCCCGGCCGAGCCCCACTCGGTGTCCTCGATGGCGTCGATCGGGCGCACCACGTGCTCCGCGTCGGCGCCGAATTTCGACGCCACGACGACGTCGCGCGGCAGCACGATCGTCGACGCCGAGCTCCTCGGCCGTGGCCAGGTAGCCCGTGCACGGTGTCGATCTGGTCGGCCTCCAGCAGGCTCGAGCCCGACCTTGTGCCCGAGAGCAGCGAGGAAGGTGAAGAGCATCCCGCCGCCGATGAGCAGGAAGTTCACGCGCGGCAGCAGGTGACCGATGACCCCGAGCTTGTCGGACACCTTCGAACCGCCGAGCACGACCGCGTACGGCCGCTCGGGGTTCTCGGTGAGGCGGTCGAGCACGTCGAGCTCGGTCGCGATGAGCGTGCCTGCGGCGCTCGGGAGAGCCGTGGCGAGCTCGTACACGCTGGCCTGCTTGCGGTGCACGACACCGAAGCCGTCGGAGACGAAGGCGTCGCCGAACGCCGCGAGCTTGGCCGCGAATGCCGCGCGCTCTGCGTCGTCTTTGGCTGGTCTCTCCCGGGTTGAAGCGCAGGTTCTCCAGCAGGGCGACATCGCCGTCCTGCAGGCCGGCCACGGCGGCCTCCGCGCCGGCACCGACGGTGTCCTGCGCGAAGGTCACCGGCTTGCCGAGCAGTTCCGAGAGCCGCTGGGCCACCGGCGCCAGGCTGTACTTCGAGTCGGGCGCGCCCTCCGGGCGGCCCAGATGGGAGATCACGACCACCTTCGCGCCCTGATTGATCAGGGCGTCGAGGGTGGGAATCGACGCTCGCACGCGGCCGTCGTCCGTGATCACGCCGTCCTTCAAAGGGACGTTGAGATCACAGCGGACGACGACGCGTCTTCCCGCGAGCGAACCGAGTGAATCGAGGGTGCGAAGCGTCACGTCGGTTCCCTGGTGTTAGAGGCGCTCGGCCACGTACTCGGTCAGGTCGACGAGACGGTTGGAGTAGCCCCACTCGTTGTCGTACCAGCTCGAGAGCTTGACCTGGTCGCCGAGGACGCGCAGCAGACCGGCGTCGAAGATCGAGGAGTGCGGGTCGGACACGATGTCGGAGGAGACGATCTCATCTTCCGTGTACTTGAGGATGCCCTTGAGCGGACCCTCCGCGGCCTTCTTGTAGGCAGCCTTGACCTCGTCGACGGTGACCGGACGCGACGCGGTGACGGTCAGGTCGGTGATCGAGCCGGTGGGTACCGGCACACGGAGCGCGAAGCCGTCGAGCTTGCCCTTGAGCTCCGGGAGGACCAGGCCGATGGCCTTGGCGGCGCCCGTGGAGGTCGGGACGATGTTGATCGCGGCGGCGCGCGCACGACGGAGGTCGCTGTGCGGGCCGTCCTGCAGGTTCTGGTCGGCGGTGTAGGCATGGACCGTGGTCATGAGACCGCGCTCGATGCCGAACTCGTCGTTGAAGACCTTGGCGAGCGGCGCCAGGCAGTTGGTGGTGCACGACGCGTTGGAGATGATGTTGTGCGTCTCCGGGTCGTACAGGTGCTCGTTCACGCCCATGACGAACGTGGCGTCCTCGTCGGTGGCCGGAGCGGAGATGATGACCTTCTTGGCGCCCGCCTCGATGTGCTTCTTGGCGTCGACGGCCTTGGTGAAGCGGCCGGTCGACTCGATGACGATGTCGACGCCCAGGTCGCCCCACGGGAGGTTGGCGGGGTCGCGCTCTTCGAGGACCTTGATCGGCTTGCCGTTGACGACGATGCTGTCGCCCTCGAGCTCGACGGTCGCGTCGAGACGGCCCGTGATCGAGTCGTACTTGAGCAGGTGAGCGAGCGTCTTGTTGTCGGTGAGGTCGTTCACCGCGACGATCTCGAGGTCGCTGCCCTTGGCGAGGGCGGCGCGCAGGTAGTTGCGACCAATGCGACCGAACCCGTTGATTCCGATCTTTACGGACACAGATGTCTCCCGTTGCTTGATGGGGCGCCGGACGGCGCCTGGTGTGGGTGATGTGAAGCGGACAGCGGCGTCCCGGGAGGCTCCCTCCCGGGACGCCTACCCGCTATGACAGTAGCAGCAGACCCGAGGTCTTCTCGCGGGCCTTCACGAAGCGGTCCGACACATCGCCCCAGTTGGTGATGTTCCAGAACGCCTTGACGTAATCCGCCTTCACATTGACGTAGTCGAGGTAGAAGGCGTGCTCCCACATGTCGAGGAGCAGCAGCGGGACGGTGGCCGCTGCGAGGTTGCCCTGGTGGTCGTAGAGCTGCTCGATGATGAGCTTCTGACCCAGCGAGTCCCACGCGAGGATCGACCAGCCGGAGCCCTGGATTCCCAGCGCCGACGCCGTGAAGTGGGCGCGGAACTTGTCGAACGAGCCGAAGAACTCGTCGATCGCCGCGGCCAGCTCACCGGTCGGCTTGTCGCCGCCCTCGGGCGAGAGGTTGCTCCAGAACACGGTGTGGTTGACGTGTCCGGCGAGGTTGAACGCCAGGTCTTTCTGGAGCTTGTTCACGTACGTGAGGTCGTCGGCGTCGCGCGCCTCGGCCAGCTTTACCAGGGCGGTGTTCGCACCGTCGACATAGGCCTTGTGGTGCTTGTCGTGGTGCAGCTCCATGATCCGGCCGCTGATGTTCGGCTCGAGCGCCGAGTAGTCGTACGGAAGGTCGGCGAGCGTGTAGTCAGCCATTACTCATCTCCACAGTTGTTCTTCTTCGAGACCCGATTCGGGCGACTTCTTCAGTCTAGTGAGGGCAACCCCGCCGGCCGCGGGTTCCTTCCCGGCCGGACACCCACTGCGGAAACTACACCTCATCCAGGTCGGCCGGGAGGTTGGCGTCCGTTCCGGGGATGTCGAGCTCGGTCGCCTTCTTGTCCGCCATCGCCAGCAGCCGACGGATCCGCCCGGCGACGGCGTCCTTGGTCATGGGCGGGTCGGCGTGGTGGCCCAGCTCGTCGAGGCTCGCGTCACGGTGCGCCAGGCGGAGCGCCCCTGCGTAGCGCAGGTGTTCCGGCACGTCGGGGCCGAGGATCTCGAGGGCGCGCTCGACGCGCGCGCAGGCCGCGACGGCGGCCTGAGCCGAGCGGCGCAGATTGGCGTCATCGAAGTTGACCAGACGGTTCGCGGTGGCCCGCACTTCGCGACGCTGCCGCAGCTCCTCCCAGTTGGCGACGGTCTCCGCCGCCCCCATCTGCACGAGCATCGCGCTGATCGCCTCGCCGTCGCGGATGACGACGCGGTGGACACCGCGCACTTCGCGCGCCTTGGCGGAGACGCCGAGCCGGCCGGCGGCGCCGACGAGGGCCATCGCGGCCTCGTTGCCCGGGCAGGTGACCTCCAGCGCAGCAGAGCGCCCGGGGTCGGTGAGCGAGCCGTGGGCGAGGAAGGCCCCGCGCCAGACAGCGGCGAGCTCGTCGCGCGAGCCCGTGGTCAGCCGGTTCGGGAGGCCACGGATCGGCCGGCGATGGGCGTCGAGGAGGCCGGTCTGGCGCGCGAGGGTCTCGCCGCCGTCGAGCACGCGCACGAGGTACTGGCTGGTGCGCCGGACGCCGGACGCGGAGATCACCGAGACCTCGCTGCGGACGCCGTAGAGCTCGGCGAGGTCTTTGCGCACGCGACGAGCGAGCTCGGGCGTGTCCAGCTCGCTTTCGACCGCGATGCGTCCACCGATCAGGTGCAGGCCGCCCGAGAACCGCAGGATGGTGGCCAGCTCGGCGGCGCGGACGGTCGTCTTGCTGACTTCGACCTTCGTGAGTTCGTCTTTGACGTCGGCGGTGAGAGCCAATCGGATTCCTAACTGTGACGGACGGCGGGGGTGACGCCGTGAAGTGGGCGGCCGGCATCATTCACGGCCCAGGTCGCGGTGCTTGGTGTTGACCGCGACGCCGGGGAAGCCCCTCAACCGGGCCGCGAGCTCTTCGGCTATCGCGACGGACCGGTGCTTCCCTCCCGTGCAGCCTATCGCGATCATCGCGTGCCGCTTGTTCTCCCGCTGGTAGCCGGCGAAGATCGGACGCATCGCCGCGACGTAGCCGTCGATGAACTCCTCCGCGCCGTCCTGCTGCAGCACGTAGTCGCGGACGACCTCGTCGAGACCGGTGTGCGGGCGCAGCTCGGGGTTCCAGAACGGGTTCGGGCAGGAAGCGCGCGTCGGCCACGAGATCGGCGTCGGGCGGGAGGCCGTATTTGAAGCCGAAACTCATGACTGTCACCCGCACGCCTGCGGTGTCCTCCGCCGCGAACGTCTCGGTGATGTTGGTGGCGAGCTGGTGGATGTTGAGGTCGGTGGTGTCGACGATGATGTCGCTCGCCTCGCGGATTTCGCGCAGCCGGGTGCGCTCGGCGTCGATGCCGTCGAGGATGGTGCCGTTGCCCTGCAGCGGGTGCGGTCGGCGCACCTGCTCGAAGCGCCGAACGAGCACCGAGTCGGTCGCCTCCAGGAACAGCACGCGCACCTTCGTGCCCTCACGCAGGCTCTGGATCATCTCCGCAGGTCTTCGAAGAAGTTGCGACCACGCACGTCCACGACGGCGGCGATTCGCGGCAGCCCCGACTCGGCCCGATTGGCGAGCTCGATCAGCGGCCGCAGCATCTGCGGAGGGAGGTTGTCGACGACGTACCAGTCGAGGTCTTCGAGGGCGTTCGCGACCGTGGAGCGGCCCGCACCCGACATGCCGGTGACGATCAGCACTTCCTGCTGCTCGGCGTTCGTGTCGATGTCGGTCGCCACGGCCTCTCCTTCTCTGAACTGCGTGAGTCAAGCCTACCGACTGAGGGCCGTCCCGACGCGGCTCCCGCGAGGAATCCGCAGCGCCGCGAAAACGAGCGCGCCCCCCGCGACCCAGCCGGCGACCGCGGACCCCGCGAGAAGCACGATCAGGACGCCCGCCGCCCCGCAGGCTGCTGCGGCGGCGGCGCGGCGCGGAGACCGGAGCCCGTGGGTTCGACGCCGGGTCCCCGCGCTCGGCGCGGGCGGCGACAGCGACCAGCTCGGCGGCGGCGGCCACGACGACAGCCAGCCACAGCGGCCGAGAAGCCCACCACACCGCCGAAAGCGGTGCAAGAAGCGGCAGGCCGGCCAGCGGGATCAGTGCGAGCATGTGCCAGGCGTAGATGGTCATGGCGAGGGCGATCACCGCCGCTGCGGACGAACCCGCCACGACGAGCGGGAGCACCAGGGCGAGCACCAGCGAGAGGACGACGGGGATGCCGTAGATGCGGATCCCCGCGCCGCGGAGAGCACCAGCAGGGCGACGGCCGCGGTGCAGGCAGCGCCCCAGAGCACGGCGAACGAACGGTCGAGCCGCGACGCCGGCGCGACGGCAGTGCCGGTCATCGTCCGCCCTCCTTCATCATCGCGCCGATCCCGGACAGCTCGGGAGCCGACGCCCGCGCGATCGGAGCCGACCCTGCTGTCGTCGCCCCGGCTGCCGCACGGCGCCGGCCGGAGACCCGCAGCAGCGTGTCGACGATGAACCCGACGGCGACGCCGACGGCGATCCCGATCAGCATCGCCAGGAATGCGTTGCCATGCAGCCAGTGCGCCGCGAGCACTCCCACCGTCACGGAGTACAGCGCCCAGGAGACCCCCGCGATCGTGGACAGCATCAGGAAGCGGATTCGGGACACTCCCGCGGCGCCCGCCACCAGATTGACCGCGACCCTGCCCACCGGCACATAGCGTGCGGAGAGCACGAGGACACCCGCCCGCCCGTGGATGCCGCGCCGGGCGCGATCGAGCGCGGCGCGCAGCCGCGGCCTCCGATCGAAGCGGAACCGCTCCAGTCCCACGGCGCGGCCGATCGCGAAGGTCAGGTTGTCCCCTGTGACCGCTCCGGCTGCGGCGCACGCGAGCAGCAGCGGCAGATTCGGATTCCCCGTGGCGACTGCGGCGGCCGCCGCCGCGATGACCACCGTCTCGCTCGGCACGGGTGGGAAGAACGCGTCCACGAGGACGACGGCGAAGACGACCAGATACACCCACGGCGAGGCTGCGGCACTGGCGATGAACTCATTGACGGCATCCATGCCCCCCACGCTACGGACGACGGAGCCGTCCGCACATCAGCCCCGGGTAGCCTCCTGCCCGTACCACGGAGGGATTCGTCAGCCGTCTCCGAGTCGATCCGCGACCGCGGCCGCGATCGTCGGGCCGACACCACGCACCTCGGCGATCTGCTCGGGCGTGGCCTGCCTCAGCTGCGCCACCGACCCGAAGTGCTTCAGCAGCTCCTTCACGCGGGCCGGGCCGAGACCGGGGATCTCGCCGAGCACGGAGGTGATGTCGCGCTTGCGCCGGGCACGCTGATACGTGATGGCGAAGCGGTGCGCCTCGTCGCGGATGCGCTGCACCAGGAAGAGGGCGTCGCTGTTGCGCGGCAGGATGACCGGGATAGTCCGAGTCGGGTAGCCAGATCTCCTCGAGCCGCTTGGCGATTCCGGCGAGCTGGACGCCCGTCACGCCCGATTCGTCGAGCGCCCGTTGGGCCGCGGCGACCTGCGGCTGACCGCCGTCGACGATGAGCAGATTGGGCGGATACGAGAACTTGCGACGCCGGCGCTCTGCGGCCTCCGCGAGCTCGGCGTCGACGTCGATCTCAGGATCGTCGCCGGCCTCCACCACGACGTCGGCCTCCGCCAGATCACCGACATCCGCAGCGTCGCCGGCCGGCGACGCGGCCTCGACGTCCTCTCTCAGATACGCGAGCCGCCGGGAGATCACCTGGTAGATGGACTCGGTGTCGTCGGTGGACTCCGGGATGCTGAACCGGCGGTACTGGTCTTTGCGCGGCAGGCCGTCTTCGAACACCACCATCGAGGCGACGATGTTGGTGCCGCTGAGGTGCGACACGTCGAAGCACTCCATCCGCAGCGGGGCGTCGGCCATGCCGAGCGCGTCCTGGATGTCGGCCAGCGCCTTGGAACGGGCGACGAAGTCGGAGCTGCGCCGGGTCTTGTAGAGGATGAGCGCGTTCTTCGCGTTCATCTCTGCGGTCTGCGCGAGAGCGGCCTTGTCGCCGCGCTGGGCGACCCGGAGCTCCACTCTGCCCGTCGACCTGGGTCCGCGGCGCACCGGGCCGGCCTCGTCGGCCTCCACGCGCCGCGCCATGAGCCACTGCTCGAGCTCACTCGCGTCCTCCGGCAGCTCGGGAACGATGATCTCGCGCGGCGGGGCGTCCGCGCCCTCATAGGCGTTCTGAAGGACGGTCTCGACGAGCTCGCCGAGCTCGATGTCGAGCTCCTTGTCGACGACCCAGGAGCGCACACCGCGGATGCGACCGCCGCGGACGATGAACTGCTGCACCGCGGCCGCCAGTTCGTCGTGCGCGATGCCGAACGCGTCGAGGTCGACGTTCTCCTGAAGCACGACTGCGCTCTTGCCCATCGCTGCTTCGAGGGCCTGGATGGCGTCGCGGTGCCGCGCCGCCGCCTCGTAGTCGAGCGTGCTCGCAGCCTGCTTCATCCGCTCGGTGAGCTCGCGGATGTGCTTCGTGTCGTTGCCGGCCATGAACGAGACGAAGTCCTCGGCAAGGCCGCGGTGCTCCTCCGGGCTGATGCGTCCGACGCACGGCGCCGCGCACTTGCCGATGTCGCCGAGCAGGCACGGCCGGCCGGTCAGCTCCGCACGGCGGTACACGCCGTCGGAGCAGCTGCGCACCGGGAATGCCTTGAGCATCAGGTCGACGGTGTCGCGGATCGCCCAGACCTTCGTGTACGGGCCGAAGTAGCGGGCGTCCTTGAGGTTGCGGTTTCGGGTGACCATGACCCGCGGGATGCGCTCGCCCAGCGTTACAGCGAGGTACGGGTACGACTTGTCGTCGCGGAACTGCACGTTGAACGGCGGGTTGAACTCCTTGATCCAGGTGTATTCGAGCTGGAGCGCCTCGAACTCGCTGGCGACGACCGTCCATTCCACGCTGTTCGCCGTGGTCACCATGCGGCGGGTGCGCTCGTGGAGGCTGCGCAGCGGCTGGAAGTAGTTGCTCAGTCGTGCACGGAGGTTCTTGGCCTTGCCGACATAGAGCACCCGCCGGTTCGCGTCGCGGAACCGATACACGCCCGGCTGGGTCGGGATCTCGCCCGCCTTGGGCCGGTAGCTGACCGTGTCTGCGCGGGTCGAACTCACAGGCGGCATTTTACGCGGCGCCGCGGACACGCTCGGAGCCGATGGCGCCCTCTCCCTGCAAGATCTCTTTGAGGAAGTAGCCCGTGTGGCTTCCCGGCGCCTCCGCCACCTGCTCCGGGGTTCCCGTCGCGATGACCATTCCGCCGCCGGCGCCGCCCTCCGGCCCCATGTCGATGATCCAGTCGGCCGACTTGATGACGTCGAGGTTGTGCTCGATGACGATGACCGTGTTTCCCTTGTCGAGCAGGCCGTTCAGCACCAGCAGCAGCTTGCGCACGTCTTCGAAGTGCAGACCGGTGGTCGGCTCGTCGAGCACGTACACGCTGCGGCCGTTCGACCGGCGCTGCAGCTCGGTCGCCAGCTTGACGCGCTGCGCCTCGCCGCCTGACAGCGTCGTCGCACTCTGGCCGAGCCGGACGTAGCCGAGACCTACGTCGACGAGCGTCTGCAGGAAGCGGTGGATCGCCGATATCGGCCGGAAGAACTCTGCGGCCTCGCTGATCGGCATGTCGAGCACCTCGGCGATGTTCTTGCCCTTGTAGTGCACCGTCAGGGTGTCGCGGTTGTAGCGCGCTCCCCCGCACACCTCGCACGCGACGTACACGTCGGGCAGGAAGTTCATCTCGATCTTGATGGTGCCGTCGCCCGCGCACGCCTCGCAGCGCCCACCCTTGACGTTGAAGCTGAACCGACCGGGCAGGTAGCCGCGGGCCTTCGCCTCCGGCGTCTCGGAGAACAGCGTGCGGATGCGGTCGAAGACGCCCGTGTAGGTCGCCGGGTTGGAGCGCGGAGTGCGACCGATCGGAGCCTGGTCGACGTGGACGACCTTGTCGAGGTTGTCGAGGCCCGCTACCGTGCGGTGCTTGCCCGGCAGCTTGCGCGCGCCGTTGAGCTTGTTGGCGAGCACGCGGTAGAGGATGTCGTTGACCAGCGACGACTTGCCGGAGCCGGAGACGCCCGTGACCGCCACGAAGGCGCCGAGCGGGAAGTCGACGGAGACCTTCTTGAGGTTGTTCGCCTCCGCGTCGACCACTCGGATCACGCGCTTCTTGTCGATCTTCCTGCGCTTCTCGGGGATCGGGATCTCACGTCGACCGGCGAGGTAGTCGCCGGTGAGCGAGTCGGTGTTCGCGACGAGCTCGTCGTAGGAGCCCGAGTGCACGACATGACCGCCGTTCACGCCTGCTCCCGGACCGATGTCGACGATCCAGTCCGCCGTGCGGATGGTGTCTTCGTCGTGCTCGACGACGATCAGCGTGTTGCCGAGGTCGCGCAGCGCGACGAGGGTGTCGATCAGCCGGCGGTTGTCGCGCTGGTGGAGGCCGATGCTCGGCTCGTCGAGCACGTACAGCACGCCGGTGAGCCCCGAGCCGATCTGGGTGGCCAGGCGGATGCGCTGCGCCTCGCCGCCCGACAGGGTCGCAGCGGCACGCGCCAGGTCGAGGTAGCTGAGGCCGACCTGGATCAGGAAGTCGAGGCGGATCTTGATCTCGCGCAGCACCTGCGCGCCGATCTTCTGCTCGCGCTCGGTGAGGTGCAGCTTCTCCATGAAGGCCCGCGCGTCGGAGAGGCTGAGCAAGGAGGCGTCGGCGATCGATGCGCCGTGCACCAGGACCGCCAGCACCTCCGGCTTGAGGCGCTTGCCCTTGCAGACCGCGCAGGGGACCTCGCGCAGGTACTCGGCCCAGCGGGAGCGCTGGGTGTCCGTCTCGGCCTGGGCGTACTGTCGCTCGATGTACGGGACGACGCCCTCGAAGCCCGAGGTGTACGACATCTCGCGGCCGTAGCGGTTCTTCCACCGCACCTTGACCTCGAAGTTGTCGCCGCGCAGCACGGCGTCCTTCACGTTCTGCGGGAGCTTCTTCCACGGGGTCTTCAGCGAGAAGTCGAGGTCGCGCGCGAGGCCGTCGAGCAGCTTCTCGTAGTAGTTGAAGAGGCCCTTGCCCTGCGTGGTCCACGGGATGATGACGCCTTCGGCGATGCTGAGCGAGTCGTCGCCGAGCAGCAGATCTTCGTCGACCGACATGCGCGTGCCGAGACCCGAGCACTCGGGGCAGGCGCCGAACGGTGCGTTGAACGAGAAGGTGCGCGGCTCGATCTCGGTGAGCTGGATGGGGTGGCCGTTCGGGCACGACAGCTTCTCGCTGAACGACTGCCACGCCTCCGGACCCTCGCGGTCGACGAAGTTGACCTGAACCAGCCCGTCGGTGAGCCGCAGCGCGGTCTCGAGCGAGTCGGTGAGGCGACCGAGGATGTCAGGGCCGGCGACGAGACGGTCGACGACGACGGAGATATCGTGCTTGTACTGCTTCTTGAGGGTCGGCGGCTCGCTCAGCTGCACCTGCTGACCGTCGACCAGGGCGCGCGAGTATCCGCTCGCGGCGAGCTCTTTGAAGAGGTCGACGAACTCGCCCTTCTTCTGCGAGATGACCGGGCTCACCACCATGTAGCGCGTGCCCGCTTCGAGCTCCATGAGCTGGTCGGCGATCTGCTGTACGGTCTGGCGCTGGATCTTCTCGCTGCAGACCGGGCAGTGCGGGACGCCGATACGCGCCCAGAGGAGTCGCATGTAGTCGTAGATCTCGGTGATCGTGCCGACAGTCGACCGCGGGTTGCGGTTGGTGGACTTCTGGTCGATGGAGACCGCGGGGCTCAGGCCCTCGATGAAGTCCACGTCGGGACGGTCGACCTGTCCGAGGAACTGCCGAGCGTACGCGGACAGCGACTCGACGTAGCGGCGCTGGCCCTCGGCGAAGATCGTGTCGAACGCGAGCGACGACTTGCCGGACCCGGACAGGCCGGTGAAGACCACCAGCGAGTCGCGCGGGATCTCGAGATCGACGTTGTGCAGGTTGTGCACGCGCGCGCCGCGGACGCTCAGATGCGATCCCACGACCTTGCTCGCCGTGCCGAACCCCGACGCGCTGCCACCGATGTCGTCGCTGAAGTCCGAACCGTCGAAAGCCGGATCTCCGCCCATTCCCAGACTGCTCACTCGTTCCATTCTCCGCTATTCCGCCGTCGCCTCGGTCGTGTGTTCGCCCACCGCGCACGCGCACGGTGCCTCCGCAGGATGATTCGAAGCTTTGTTCGATTCTAGCGCTTCGACAACAGGATGCACGAACAGTCGCGAGCGTACGCCACACCACCGACATTCGTTCCGATCGGTGCGACGGCGCCCTCGCTCAGGCACGCGGACGGGAGAGGAGGAGCGCGGCCAGGAGCACGACGAGGCCCACGATCGCCGCCCCGGAGACCAGCGCCAGCCAGGGCGCTGCCGCCGGCCGGGCCACCAGCAGCAGCACGGTCGCCGCAGCCTGCACCGGCAGCTGGATCAGGACCAGACGGCGCAGCGACGGAAGCAGCACTGCCGGCTGGAACCGGGCGGACGGCGCGAGCACGAGCATCCACGCGGCCAGCAGGTGCAGCACGTGGACGGCGGCGATCAACGCGAGCAGCCGCAGGGTCAGCGTCCCCGGCTCCAGCAGAGTGGAGAACGCGAGCACCGCGATCAGCACCCAGGCCGCCCGCCAGCGCGGGAGGACGACTGCGACGCCGGACAGGAGGATGGCGAGCGCGGGCCACGGCCCGCTGGGCGCGGTCGTCAATGCGAGCGGGACCGCGACGACGGCGAAAGCCACGCGCAGCGACCAGGCCGGGAGGGTGCGACCGAGATCCGAGGCGGGCCGGGTGGCCGCGCGCGCATCCTGACTGGCCGCGTTCACGGTCGCCTCCGCGGTGTCGCAAGTCGGCGGAGCACCGCGTCGCGGTCCGGCGAGGACCAGACCAGCAGCTCGGCGCCCGCCGCCCGCAGGCGGTCGAGCCGGAGTCGGCGCTCGAGGTCCACGATGCGCAGCGCGAGCCGTTCCCGGGCGGCGAGCTCGTGGACGCTCCGGGGTGGAAGAACGTCGACCACGATGACCCGGTGCCCGGCCGCCCGCCAGGTGAGCGCCAACCGGGTCGCCTGGTCGTCGAGGAACGTCGACATCACGAAGACGACGGCGCCTTGGGCGAGCCGGGGCGCTCGCGCGCGCTCGGTCGCCGCACCGTGCGCCGTGGTCAACTCAACCGCGCGCAGCACCCGGTTCAGGTGACGCGATCCCGCCCGCGGCGGGAGCGCGCGACGCGCGTCGGAGAGGTCGTCGAAGCCGATGCGGTCCGACGCGTCAGCGTAGGCGCCCGCCAGCGAGACGGCGGCCTCCCTGGCCAGATCGAGCGACGTCGCCCCCGGGCGCGGGTACGGCGCCGCCCAACCGGTGACGGCGCCGGGCACGTCGTCCCGCGCATCCACGACCAGCTGGACCGCAGCATCCGAGGTCGCCGTGGTCCGTCGCACGTACAGCTCCCCCGGCCGCTGGGCCAGGCGCGCCGTCGCCTTCCAGTCGATCCGGCGCAGCCGGTCGCCCGGCCGGAAACGGTCGATGTCGCGGAACTCCCCGCCCTCGCCGGGACGCGTCGAGACGTGTCCGCCTGTCAGCCCGAGCAGTCGCGCCGGCAGCGGGAGGCTCCGCACCCGCTGCGCCTTCGGGCGCACCACCCGCTCGGCGACAGCGGGGAGTCCGGGATCACCGACCCACGCGGCGTCCGGCCCGATCCCGCGCGCGGCGATCGACAGGATGCGCTGCGGGCCGGAGTGCGACACGGCGACGCGGAACCGGAGCCGCCGAGAGGACGCGGGGGTCACTATCGCGTCCTCCGGTTCCCGGTCGGCGCGGCGGATCCGCAGGTGAACGCCGTCGACGCGACCCTCGGTCGCGGCCACCGCGTCGACGCCCACGTGGCCGTCGGGATCGTCGCCGCCGATGGCGACGCTCGTCCGGGCCGCCGCGGTGTCCGGCCGCGACGACCAGCCGATCACCGCCGTGAGCAGCAGCGGCGCCGCGACGAGCACGAGTTCGAGCCGAGACATCACGAACGCCGCGACCAGGCAGACGGTGGCGACGATCGCCGCGGCCGTGATCGCCGGGCTCAGCGACCAGCGGGAGCCGCCCTCCACCACCTCCGGCCGCTCGCGCGGACCGGGCATACGCGCCCGCGACCACAGCGACATCAGTCCGCGGCCTGCCGCTCGCGCACGCCGACAGCAGGCGGCCCAGGGACGCCGGAGACGACCTCCAGCACGACCTGGGAGGCGCTCACCCCGCTCGTCCACGCCTGCACCGTCAGCGTCAACCGGTGCGCGAGGACCGGGACGACGACGCGTTTGACGTCGTCCGGGATGACGAAATCGCGGCCGGCGAGCACCGCCAGCGCCCGCGCGACCAGCAGGAGTCCCTGCGATCCGCGCGGAGACGCGCCTACCTCGACCGAGCGGTGCCGCCGGGTGGCCGCGGCGAGGGCCACGCAGTAGGCGGCGATGTCCGGGTCGACGTCCACCCGCTCGACACCCGCCTGCATCGCCAGCAGCGTTCGCGCGTCCATGACCGGTTCGACCCTCGCGACCTCGTGTCGACGGGCGATGCGCGCGAGCAGCACCTGCGTCTCGCCTGCCGCATCGGGGTAGCCGACGCCGAGCCGCACCATGAAGCGGTCGAGTTGCGCCTCCGGGAGGGCGTACGTGCCTTCGGACTCGATCGGGTTCGCGGTCGCGACCACGTGGAAGGGCCGGGGAAGCGCGAAACTGCTGCCCTCCACGGACACCTGCCCCTCGGCCATGGCCTCCAGCAGCGCCGACTGCGTCTTGGGCGACGTGCGGTTGATCTCGTCGGCGAGGAACAGCCCCGTGAACACCGGTCCCGGACGGAACTCGAACTCCGCCGTCGACGGCACGTAGACGAACGAGCCGGTGATGTCGGACGGGAGGAGGTCGGGCGTGCACTGCAGACGGCGGAAGTCGAGCCCGACAGCGCTGGCGATGCTGCGAGCCGCGAGGGTCTTGCCGAGGCCGGGGACGTCCTCGAACAGCACGTGACCACCCGCGAGCATGGTGGCCAGCGCGATCTGCAGCGGCTCGCGCATCCCGACGACGACGCTCTCGACGCGCGAGAGGACCTCCATGCCCAGGCGGGCGACCTCATCGACAGAGAGAGGAGCGACGGTGTCGGTGGTGAACGTGGAGGCGACCGCGTCTGCTGGATCGGAAGTCATGAAGCTCCTGTCGTGTCGGAGGTGAGCGGGTCCGCGGCGGCCCGCTCGGCGAGCGGGTCGACCGGCCGGTCGGCGGCGAGCGGGTCGATGCGAGACTCGTCTGCGGGCCAGGTGGAGGCCGAGAGAGCCTCCAACCGGGCCAGCGAGGCCGCGAAATCACGCGGGCGCGGCGCGGCGGCGCTCCCTTTGCGCAGCATCCCAGTGGTCTCGTCGCCCAGGAGCCGGGCGACCTCGCCAGCGGAGGCCGGATCGTCCAGTCGCACGCCGTGACGGTCGAGGACTTCGGTGGCAAGTCCGCGCAGCCGGCGGACCGCCTCTGGCGAGACGTGCCCGCCGCGCGCGCCCAACGACCAGCCCAACTGGACGACGTCCCGGCGCGCACCCGGACGCGGCTGCGGGGACGGCACCCACCAGGTCACCTCCGCTTGATCGCCGAGCAGCGACAGCACGGCGCCGAGCGCGAAGACAACGGCCCCGAGACCGGCGGCGTGCGGCGCGTCCATCCCGAAGAACCAGGCCGCGACGCCCACGATCGCGGCGGCGAGCACGCAGCCGACCGCGCGGCGGACCATCCGCGCCCGCGTCATCGGACGGCACCGCCCGTCGGGCTCGCGCTGGCTCCCGCGCCCGCGCCCCACGACGCGCGCAGCGCTTCGATGGCGGCCCGCGCCTTCGCGACATCGGCGGTGGTCACGGGCGCCTCGCTGAACCGCGCGCGCAGATACAGGTCGAGGAGGTCGCTGGCGGCATCCCGGTCCGAGGCGACGCGAGCCACGACTCTGCCGGCGAACTCCCCCGGAGTCTCAGCCGGCAGGCGGTGGACGCCGCTGTCGGCGGCGCCCTCCTCGAGGCCGAGCCACGCGCGCTCGATCACATCGCGGGGCTCTCTGCCCTCGCCGAGCAGGTCGAGCGCGCGGTCGAGACCGCGCCGGACCCGTTCGGGGCGGGGCTGTTGGGGCGGATCGGGAGCGACGACGCCCTCCGTCGACCCACCGACCTCGCCGGGGAGGCCGGGGAACTCGGGTCGAAGCCGGCGGCGCAGATAGCGCCACAGGAGGGCGAGGATGACGACGAGCGCGAGGATCACAAGTGCGTAGGTCACCCACGTCAGATCGATCCGCGTCTCGTGCGCGATGTCCTGCGGAGCGGGGGTCCCGCTCACCTGCTGCTCCCCCGGGCGCGGCTGGAGGTCGGCGGCGGGGGGCGTGAACCGCAGGCCCGTGAAGGCCGGCGCGCCCTGGAACGCCAGCGCGACTCCGGACAGGGCCAGCAGCGCTCCGGCGGCGACGACGATCCCCCACCGCTGTCGCGTCCGCGTCGCCTTCGAGCCCACCCTGCCACCGTAGCGCCATCGCGACCGGCGCGCGCCGAGGACGCCGGATGACCGGAAGACCTCCGAATGGCTCTGCTCCTGCGCCCGAATCGGCAGACCGCGGCTCAGCCCAGATGGCCGGCCTTCTCCATCTGCCGCAGGTCGCGTTTGAGATCGGAGAGCTCGTCGCGCAGTCGCGCCGCCAGCTCGAACTTCAGCTCGCCGGCCGCCGCGAGCATCTGCCCGTTGAGGTCGGCGATCAGCGACTCGAGCTCGGCCGCGCCCTGTGCCGCGATTCCGCCGTTGCGCAGGTTCGGGGTCGGGCTCTTGCGGCGTTGCTCCCGGCCGGCGAGCATGCGCGGCGGTGTCGGCCTCCTCGCGGGCGAGCACGTCGGTGATGTCGGCGATGCGCTTGCGCAGCGGCTGCGGGTCGATGCCGTTCGCGCGGTTGTACTCGACCTGCTGCTCGCGACGACGGTCGGTCTCGTCGATGGCGTTCTTCATCGAGTCGGTCAGCGACGTCGGCGTACATGTGCACCTCGCCCGAGACGTTGCGCGCTGCGCGGCCGATGGTCTGGATGAGCGACGTCGACGACCGCAGGAAGCCCTCTTTGTCGGCGTCGAGGATCGCGACGAGCGAGACCTCGGGCAGGTCGAGGCCCTCACGCAGCAGGTTGATGCCGACGAGCACGTCGTAGACGCCGGCGCGCAGCTCGGTGAGGAGCTCGACGCGTCGCAGCGTGTCGACATCCGAGTGGAGGTAGCGGACCCGCACCCCGGCCTCGGCGAGGAAGTCGGTGAGCTCCTCCGCCATCTTCTTGGTCAGCGTGGTGACGAGGACGCGCTCGTCCCGCTCCGACGCGCACCCGGATCTCCTCGAGCAGATCGTCGATCTGGCCCTTCGTCGGCTTGACCACGATCTGCGGGTCGATCAGACCGGTCGGGCGGATGATCTGCTCGACCACGCCGTCCGCGATCCCCATCTCGTACTGGCCGGGCGTCGCGGAGAGGTACACGGTCTGGCCGACGCGGTCCTTGAACTCGTCCCACCGCAGCGGCCGGTTGTCGAGGGCGCTCGGCAGTCGGAAGCCATGCTCGACCAGCGTGCGCTTGCGGGACGCATCGCCCTCGTACATGGCGCCGATCTGCGGCACGGTCACGTGCGACTCGTCGATCACGACGAGGAAGTCGTCGGGAAAGTAGTCGAGCAGGCAGTTGCGGAGCCTCGCCCGGCTGACGGCCGTCGATGTGGCGCGAGTAGTTCTCGATGCCGGAGCAGAATCCGATCTGCTCCATCATCTCGAGGTCGAACGGGGTGCGCATGCGCAGCCGCTGGGCCTCGAGCAGCTTGCCCTCGCGCTCCAGCTCCTGCAGGCGCTCGCGCAGTTCCTCCTGGATGGTGCCGATCGCCCGCTGCATCGTCGCCGGGCTCGCAGCGTAGTGGGTCGCCGGGAAGACCGACACGGCGTCCATCTTCTGCACGACCTCGCCGGTCAGCGGGTGCAGCGAGTACAGCGCCTCGATCTCGTCGCCGAACAGCTCGACGCGCACCGCGTGCTCCTCGTACATCGGGATGATCTCGATCGTGTCGCCGCGCACGCGGAACTTGCCCCGCGAGAAGTCGACGTCGTTGCGCTCGTACTGCATCGCGACGAAGCGCGCGGATGAGGGCGTCGCGGCCGACGCTCTGGCCGACCTGCAGGGCGACCATCGCCTCCAGATACTCCTCGGCAGCACCGAGGCCGTAGATGCAGGAGACAGTGGAGACCACGACGACATCGCGACGGCTCAGCAGCGAGTTCGTCGTGGAGTGGCGCAGGCGCTCGACCTCGGCGTTGACCGAGGAGTCCTTCTCGATGAAGGTGTCCGTCTGCGGCACGTAGGCCTCTGGCTGGTAGTAGTCGTAATACGAGACGAAGTACTCGACCGCGTTGTTCGGGAGGAGCTCGCGGAACTCGTTGGCGAGCTGCGCGGCGAGCGTCTTGTTGTGCGCGAGCACGAGTGTCGGTCGCTGCACCTGCTCGACCAGCCAGGCCGTCGTCGCGGACTTGCCGGTACCGGTCGCGCCGAGCAGCACGACGTCGGTCTCCCCGGCGTTGATGCGGCCGGCGAGCTCGGCGATCGCCTTGGGCTGATCACCGCTCGGCGAGTACTCGCTGACGACCTCGAACGGACGGACGAGACGGGTGGCTTGCATGACTACAGTCTAGGAACGACCACCGACATAGCAGCGCGCTCTCGCTGAGAGCGGAACGGACCACGACGGCGTCAGGACCGCAGGCTCTCCCACAGCTCGTCGACCTGCTCGAGGGTCTGGGCCAGACTCCCATCGGTGTCGATCACGATGTCGGCGACGGCCAGGCGCGCCTCGTCGGAGGCCTGGGAGCCGATGCGCCGCTCGGCCTCGTCGGCCGCCATCCCGCGCAGCCGCACCAGGCGGTCAACGCGGGTGGCCGCCGCCGCGTGCGCGACGACGACGAGGTCGAACGGGTACTCGTTGGCCGACTCCACCAGAAGCGGGACATCGTACACGACGATAGCCGCTGGGTCCGCCGCAGCCGCCGCGTCGAACCGTGCGGTCGAGGCCGCCAGCACCGCAGGGTGGGTGATGCCGTTGAGCTTCTGGAGGGCGTCCGCGTCCCCGAACACGATCGCGCCGAGCGCTGGACGGTCGAGGCTGCCGTCCGGCGCGATGACGGACTCTCCGAACGTGCGCGCGATCTCGGCCAGTGCCGGGGTTCCGGGCTCCACGACCTGGCGCGCGATGCGGTCGGCATCGACGACGACGGCGCCGAGCTCGGCGAGACGGGAGGCGATGGTCGATTTGCCGGAGGCGATCCCGCCCGTGAGTCCGATCAGCTGCACGCCCCCAGCCTATTCCGTCCATTCAGCTACCAAGGGGCACGTAAACGCCCCTGAAACCGGGTCTTTGGGGCGTTTGCGTGCCCCTCGACTGGGTGGACAGCGCGCTTAACGCCGGAACGGCCGGCCCCGAAGGGACCGGCCGCTCACGGATGAGACATGTCTCAGTTGTTGGAGCTGAGCTTCTCGCGCAGCGCCGCGAGGGACTCGTCGTCGGCGAGAGTGCCGCCCGCACCCGAGTCGCTGGAGTACGACGAGGAACCGCTGTCGGCGGCCGCCTCCTCGATGCCCTTGGCGACCTGGCGCTTGTGAGCCTCCCAGCGAGCCTGGGCCGCGGCGTACTGCTGCTCCCACTCGTCGCGCTGGGTCTCGAAGCCTTCCTTCCACTCGTTGGTCTCCGGGTCGAAGCCGTCGGGGTACTTGTAGTTCCCCTGGTCGTCGTACTCGGTGACCATGCCGTAGAGGGCCGGGTCGAACTCGGTGCCTTCGGGGTCGACGCCCTCGTTCGCCTGCTTGAGCGACAGCGAGATGCGGCGGCGCTCCAGGTCGATGTCGATGACCTTGACGAAGACCTCTTCGCCGACCGACACGACCTGCTCGGCGAGCTCGACGTGCTTGCCGGAGAGCTCGGAGATGTGCACCAGACCCTCGATGCCGTCTGCGACGCGGACGAACGCACCGAACGGAACCAGCTTCGTGACCTTGCCCGGAGCGACCTGACCGATCGCGTGCGTGCGTGCGAAGACCTGCCACGGGTCCTCCTGGGTCGCCTTGAGCGACAGGGAGACGCGCTCGCGGTCCAGGTCGACCTCGAGGATCTCGACGGTGACCTCCTGGCCGACCTCGACGACCTCGGAGGCGTGCTCGATGTGCTTCCAGGACAGCTCGGAGACGTGCACGAGGCCGTCCACGCCACCCAGGTCGACGAACGCGCCGAAGTTGACGATCGAGGACACGATGCCCTTGCGGACCTGGCCCTTGTGCAGGTTGTTCAGGAACGTGGTGCGGGACTCCGACTGGGTCTGCTCCAGCAGCGCGCGACGTGACAGAACCACGTTGTTGCGGTTCTTGTCGAGCTCGAGGATCTTGGCCTCGATCTCCTGGCCCAGATACGGGGTCAGGTCGCGGACGCGGCGCAGCTCGATGAGCGACGCCGGCAGGAAGCCGCGCAGGCCGATGTCGACGATCAGGCCGCCCTTGACGACCTCGATGACCGTACCGGTGACGACACCGTCGGCCTCCTTGATCTTCTCGACATCGCCCCAGGCGCGCTCGTACTGCGCACGCTTCTTGGACAGGATGAGGCGGCCCTCTTTGTCCTCCTTCTGGAGAACGAGCGCCTCGACGGTGTCGCCGACCTCGACGACCTCGCTGGGATCGACGTCGTGCTTGATGGAAAGCTCGCGGGAGGGGATGACACCCTCGGTCTTGTAGCCGACGTCGAGGAGGACCTCGTCACGGTCGATCTTGACGACGGTGCCCTCGATGAGGTCTCCGTCGTTGAAGAACTTCAGCGTCTTTTCGACCGCGGCAAGAAAGTCCTCAGCAGACCCGATGTCGTTGACGGCGACCTGCTTCGGCGCCTTGTCGGTCGTTGCGGTTGTCATGTAGTGGATGCTCCGTAATGGACATAAATCAGGCCGAGCGCGAAACTTTGTGGGTGTCTTCCGCGAACGGCAGGCGGATGTGGTTGTCACACAAGTGACGGTCTAGTCTACCGACTGCTCCGCGGATGCAGCAACTCGCGTTCGGCGAGGATGTCGCGGAGCGCGGGTTCGAGCTCCGGATAGGCGAACACGTAGCCCGCGGCGAGCAGCCGCTCGGGAAGCACCCACCTGCTCTTCAGCACCAGCTCGGTCTCGGTTCGGATCGCGGCAGACCCGACCTCGAGCATCCACCGCGGCGCCGGAAGGCCTGCCGGGACCCCGAGCACGCGCCGCAGCGCCGCCATCATGGTCCGGTTGTCCACGGGCTCGGGCGCAGCGATGTTCACCGGCCCGTCGAGCTCTGGATGAGCGCGCAGGAACTCGACGGCCCCGAGGACGTCGCGGATGTGCACCCAGCTGAACCGCTGTCGACCTCCACGCGCCCGGAACTCGTGGAACGTCCCCGCGTTGCGCCGCGCCGTCGTCGCGAACCAGCGACCGTCGAGCTGGGGGCCGCCCAGGCCGAAGCGGGCGAGCCGGAGGAGCGGGACCAGGGCTGAGCCGTCGCCGAGCACGATCGCCATCCGCAGCGCGACCCGCCGCGTGCCGGGGAGCTCCCCGTCGAAGAACTCGGCCTCCCATGCCCGCGCGACGTTCACAGAGAACCCGGTGCCCAGCTCCCCTGTCGACTCCGTCATGGGCCGGTCCTCCGCGTGCCGGTAAATGGTCGCGGTGGAGGCGTTGAACCAGACGGGAGGCGGAGCGTCGGAGGCGGCCACGGCCTCCCGGAGCGCGCGAGTCGTCTCGAGGCGCGAACGGAAGATCTCGGCGCGGTTCGCGTCGCCGTAGCGGCAGTCCACGCTCTTGCCCGCGAGGTTGATGAGGACGTCGGCGCCGGTGACGGCCCGTCGCAGAGCGGTGCGGTCGCCCCAGCGGGCGTCGGCGCCGTCGCGCCCGACGAGCAGCACGGTCGCGCCGGCCGCACGATAGTGCTCCGCCAGAAACCGTCCGATGAACCCGGACGCACCGGCGACGACGACCCGCTCGCTCACTCATTACCCCACATGATCCCGTAGCGGAAGATCCCCGCGTACTGGTAAACCCTACCGATCAGCGGCACGCGGACGACGATGGAGACCGTCTGCGCGTCCCGCGCGTCGTCGTATCGCTCGGTGAGCGCGACGACCGGCGCGACGACGCGCGGGAGGACGACCCGCAGACTCCCGGCGCGCACCGCGACCCGGCGGGACACCAGCCGCAGCGCGCCATCCGTCACCCGGGCTGTGAACCACGCCTCCACCAACGCGGGCGAGCCGAGACGGTCGACGATCAGCCCGCCGTCGACCCCGATCTCGTCGCGCATCTCGCGCGTCCGCCCCCGGAGCTCGAACCGCCGGGTCGCGCGAACGGCCGGTCCGCCGTCCGCCGCCGTGACCGGCACGTTCTCCACGGAGAAGGGCACGCCGCGCTCCCACACCGGGAACATCACGTGCGCCCGGGCGAACAGCGCGAGCGCCGGCCGCAGCCAGCGCCGGGGCGTGCCGACCGTGTCGAACACGCCCCGGCCCCGACCGGTCGCGCCGGTCGGGATGGCGTCGAAGTAGGCGCGCAGCCGTGGATGGAGCTCGTCGAACGCCGGGCCGAGCACGGCCCGGTACGGGGAGGTCATCGCGACTGCGCGCCCTTCTGCCGGATCTGTGCTCAGTCGAGCAGCGCCGACTTCAGCGTGTCGAGGCCGACACCGCCGACGTCGAGCGCCTTCTTGTGAAAGGCCTTGATGTCGAACGACGCCCCCTCGCGGCGCGCGTACTCGTCGCGCAGCTGCTCCCAGATGCGCTGACCGATCTTGTACGACGGCGCCTGACCTGGCCAGCCGAGATAGCGGTTGACCTCGAAACGCACGAAGCCCTCGTTCATGTTGACGTTCTCGCCGAGGAAGCCGAAAGCGTAGTCGCCGGTCCACGGGCCGGAGCCGTCGGGCAACTGCTTCTCGAGGTGCACGCCGATGTCGAGCACCACCCGGGCCGCGCGCATCCGCTGGCCGTCGAGCATCCCGAGCCGGTCGGCCGGGTCGTCGAGGTAGCCCAGCTGCTCCATCAGTCGCTCCGCGTAGAGCGCCCAGCCCTCGGCGTGACCGGAGGTGCCCGCAATGCGGCGCCACGAGTTCAGCTGCGCCTTGTTGTAGGTGGCCTGCGCGATCTGGAGATGGTGGCCCGGAACGCCCTCGTGGTATACGGTCGTCAGCTCGCGCCAGGTGTCGAACTCGGTGACGCCCTCCGGAACGCTCCACCACATGCGGCCGGCGCGGGCGAAGTCGTCGCTCGGGCCGGTGTAGTAGATGCCGCCCTCTTGGGTGGGCGCGATCATGCACTCGAGTCGGCGGATCTCCTCCGGGATGTCGAAGTGCGAGCGGCCGAGCTCCTCGATCGCACGGTCGCTGGTCTCCTGCATCCAGTTCTGCAGGGCGTCGGTGCCGTGCAGCTTGCGGGTCGGCGTCGCCGTCGAGGAACGCGATGGCCTCGTCGAACGGAGGCGCCCGGCTTGATCTCCCTCGCGATCGACTCCTGCTCGGCGACCATGCGCGCGAGCTCATCGAGGCCCCACTCGTAGGTCTCGTCGAGGTCGACGGTGGCGCCGAGGAAGTCGCGGGAGGCGAGGGCGTAGAGTTCGCGCCCGACGGCGTCTTTCTCGGGGGCGTGGGAGGCGAGTTCGTCCTGCAGGAACGACGCGAGCTTCGCGTACGCTGCAGCGGACTCGGAGGCGCCCGACGCGAGGTCGGCCTTCAGCGACGCGGGCAGCTCGGCCTCGCCTGCTGCGGCCGAGCCGGTGAACTCGAAGAAGAAGCCGGTGTCGGCGACCTGCTTGTTCGCCTGCACGAGCACCTCGCGCACCTGGCGGATCGCCGGCACGTTGCCCGCGGCGATGCCGCTGCGCAGCGTCTCGATGTAGCCGTCCATCGCGGCAGGAAGATTGTGGAGGCGTTTCGCGACGTTCGCCCAGTCGTCCTCCGTTTCGGTCGGGACCAGGTCGAAGATGTCGCGGAGCTCTTGCGCCGGGGAGGCGATCACGTTGAGGTCGCGCTGGCCGAAGCCGGCCTCGTGCTTCTCGATCGTGAGCTCGAGCTCGCGGGAGAGGTCCATCTTGGTGACGCGGTCGATGTCGTCGACCGGCTCCGCCTGGCGGATCTTCGCAAGGACGTCCCGCACTGCGGCGATGGACTGCTCGGCTCCAGCCGGCGAATAGTCCGAGTACTCGCCCTCGCGGCCGGGGCGGCCGAGCCAGACGTGGTACTCGGGGTGGAGCTCCAACTGGGTGTCGACCCACTCCTCAGCGATCGTGTCGATCGGAGTCGGTTCGCGCTTCTCTGCGTTCGTCATGATTCGACCCTATCGAGGGCTCCCACGTGCACAGAACGACGAGACCGGAATTGTGGACAAGTCGTCCGGACGCCCGCCTGTGCGGACATCGCGCAGGCTGATCAGTCCCCGCTCCCGATAGCCGTTCCATCGGCGGGTCGCCGCGACCGGCGTTCTCGATGGTCGAGCTCGTCCTGGAGAGCGACGAAGAAGCGATCGATCTCGCCGATGCGCCGCGTGAAGAGCAGCGTCTCCGCGCCGTTCACCTTCCCGACAGCGTCGAACTCGATCCGCGTGTGCGTCGCGTCCACGGGCACGAACCGCAGGTGCGGATCGAAGAGGAACCACCCTGACGCCAGCTGCGCGAACGGGTCGAGGAGGCTCGTTCCCTTCAACGCCGCTCGCACGAAGTCCGGTACCTCGTTGAAAGGAACGGGAACCACCTCGCTCGGGATCCGGCGCGGGACGACCGCCTTCTCCGGGTGCCTCCGCTGCTTCGACTCGCCCATGACGCGCAGCGTAGCCCTCCACGCCGTGATGGTCAGTGCGCGGCGGCGTCCCAGTTCTGGCCGCGGCCGATCTGCACGTCGAGGGGCACGCGGAGGTCGGCGGCACCGGCCATGCGGGTCGCGCACGATCGTCTCGAGCGCGTCCCACTCGCCGGGGGCGACCTCGAAGATGAGCTCGTCGTGCACCTGCAGCAGCATCCGGGACTGCAGCTCGCCGTCGATGAGGTCGTCGGCGATGCCGAGCATCGCGATCTTCATGATGTCGGCCGCCGAGCCCTGGATGGGCGCGTTCAGCGCCGGCCGCTCGGCGTTCTCGCGCAGCACCCGGTTGGTGCTGGTGAGGTCGGCGAACGGCCGGCGGCGCCCGAAGATCGTCTCGGTGTAGCCGTCGACCCTGCGCGACTGCTCCACGACGCTGCGCAGGTAGTCGCGCACCGCGCCGAAGCGCTCGAAGTAGTCGGCCATCAGATGCTTGCGCCTCGGCTGGTCTCGATGCGCAGCTGCTTGGACAGCCCGAACGGGCTCAGCCCGTAGGCGAGGCCGTACGACATCGCCTTGACCTTGGTGCGCATGAGCGGCGTGACGTCGTCGGGAGCGACGCCGAAGACGCGCGCGCCCACGAACCGGTGCAGGTCCTCGCCCGCGTTGAACGCCTCGATGAGGCCCGGGTCTTCGGAGAGGTGCGCCATGATCCGCATCTCGATCTGCGAGTAGTCGGCGGTCAGCAGCGTCTCGTAGTCGTCGGCGCTGCGGAACGCCGAGCGGATCTCGCGGCCCTCCTCGGTGCGGATCGGGATGTTCTGCAGGTTGGGGTCGTTGGACGAGATGCGGCCCGTGCTGGTGCCCGGTCTGGTCGTACGTCGTGTGGATGCGGTCGTCGGAGGCGATGGACGCGCTCCAGCGTCTCGACGATCTGCTTGAGCTTCGTCGCGTCGCGGTGCTGCAGCAGCAGGTCGAGGAACGGGTGCGGGTTGCTCTCCTGCAGGTCGGCGAGCGACTGCCGCGTCGGTCGAGTAGCCCGTCTTGGTGGAGCGGGTCTTCGGCATCCCGAGCTCGTCGAACAGCACCTGCTGCAGCTGCTTGGGCGACCCGAGGTTGAGCTCGTGCCCGATCTCGGCGTAGGCGCGGGCGGCGTAATCGTTGGCCTTGTCGGTGAGCTCGCCGCGCAGGCGGCGAAGCACGGCGGTGTCGATCGAGACACCCGTCAGCTCCATCTCGGCCAGGACGGCGACCAGCGGCAGCTCGATGTCGTCGAGGACGGCACGGGTGCCGTCGTCGAGCGCGATCATCTGGCCCTCGGCCACGCGCCGAGATGTACCACGCCTCGGTCGCGGGGCTCACCGCGTCATTCAGCGGCACGAGCTGGTTGGGGTCGGAGACCGGCAGCGTCTCGCCGAGCACCTCGTAGACCTGCTCGGCCAGCGACTGCGCCGCCGCGCCCGGCTTGACGAGCCAGGAGGCGACGCGCGTGTCGAACGCGAGCCCGTCGACCACGAAGCCGGCACGGCTCAGCGCCTTGAACTGCGGCTTGGCGTGGAAGAAGTATTTGGGCGCGCCGCTCGCGAGCCACTCCTCGAGCGCCTCGTAGTCACGGCGTCCGGAGGCCCAGGGCACGTAGACGGCGTCGTCGGCGGCGGCCAGGCCGAAGCCGACCAACGTCGGACCAGACACCCCGGCGGGGCCGGTCTCCAGCTGCACGGCGACGGCCTTGCCGTCGGCGGAGGCCTTCGACAGCCAGTTCGCGAGCTCCTCGTCGACCAGCGTGCGCACGACCGGCGCGCTGACCGCTCCGGCGGCTCCGTGCTCGGTGACGCCCGCAGAGCCGTCGAGCATGCCCTCCTCGGCCGCGCTCTTCAGCAGACGGTCGAGCAGCGTCTTGAACTGCAGCCGCTCGAAGATGTCGCGCACGGCGTTCTCGTCGATCGGCTTGCGCTCGAGGTCGGCCGGGCCGACCGGCAGCTCGACGTCGGTGAGCAGCCGGTTGAGCCGACGGTTGCGGAGGGCGTTCTCCTTCTGGTCGCGCAGGTTCTGGCCGACGACGCCCTTGATCTCGTCGGCGTGCGCCACGATGCTCGTCGACCGTGCCGTACTGCTGCATCCACTTGACGGCCGTCTTCTCGCCGACCTTGTCGATGCCGATGAGGTTGTCGCTGGTCTCGCCGACCAGCGCCGCGATCTCGGGATACTGGTGCGGCTCGATGCCGTAGCGCTCGCGACACCGTCGCGGGGTCGTAGATCTTGAGCTCGGAGACGCCGCGCACGTTCGGGTAGAGCAGCGTGACGTCGTCGTTGACGAGCTGGATGGTGTCGCGGTCACCGGAGACGACCAGGACGCGGTAGCCCTGCTCCGCGCCCTGCGGGCGAGCGTCGCGAGGATGTCGTCGGCCTCGAAGTCCTCCTTGGCGATGGTCGGTGATGTTCATCGCGTGCAGTGCCTCCTGCAGCAGCGGGATCTGGCCGACGAACTCGGACGGCGTCTCACTGCGGGTGCCCTTGTACTCGGGGTATTCGCGCGTGCGGAAGGAGTAGCGCGAGATGTCGAATGCGACGGCGATGTGCGTCGGGCGCTGCTGCTGGAGCAGGTTGATCAGCATCGCGATGAAGCCGTGGATGCCGTTGGTGTGCTGACCCTCGCGGTTGACGAAGCTGTCGACGGGCAGCGCGTAGAAGGCCCGGAATGCCAGCGAATGGCCGTCGATGACGAGAAGGGTAGGCTTTTCGGAGTCGACACCCGGCAAGCCTAGCAGGGCGCCGGCGACACTCTCAGACGAGCCCACCGACGACACCCGGAGAGGCCGCAGATGACCGAGGACGCGCTGGCGTACGTCGACAAGCAGCGGGGCCTCGGCGCCCTGGCCGACAAGATGGGCATCGAAATCGTCGAGTTCAGCATCGAACGCTCGGTCGCGCGGATGCCCGTCGAGGGCAACACGCAGCCGGTCGGACCTCCTGCACGGCGGCGCCTACGTCGTGCTCGGCGAGTCGCTCGGGTCGATGTCGGCGAACCTCCACGCCGGCCCGGGCCGCCTCGCCGTCGGGATCGAGATCAACGCCACGCACACGCGCGCGGCGACGAGCGGCTTCGTGACCGGCGTCTGCACGCCCTCCACCTCGGCCGCACGCTCACGACCCACGAGATCGCCGTCACCGACGACCAGGGCCGCCGCTGCTCGACCATCCGCATCACGAACCTGATCAGGGACCTGTAGCCCGCGCCACATTCGTCACGAATGTGGCGATCGGGGCGCTCATTCGTGCCGTTCGGCACGAATGTCGACCCTACTTCTTGGGGGCGAGCTGCTCGATGATCGCCTGGGCGACATCGTGCATGGTGAGACGGCGGTCCATCGACGCCTTCTGGATCCAGCGGAACGCCTCCGGCTCGGTGAGGCCCATCTTCTCGTTGAGCAGACCCTTGGCGCGGTCGACCAGCTTGCGGGTCTCGAACCGCTCGACCATGTCGGAGACCTCGGCCTCCAGCGCGATGATCTGCTGGTAGCGGGCAAGGGCGATCTCGATCGCCGGCAGGAGGTCGTTCGGGGTGAACGGCTTGACGACGTACGCCAGCGCACCGGCCTCGGTCGCGCGCTCGACGAGCTCCTTCTGGCTGAACGCGGTCAGCAGCACGACGGGCGCGATGTGGTTCTTGGAGAGGCGCTCGGCCGCCGAGATACCGTCGAGCTGCGGCATCTTGACGTCCATGACGACCAGGTCGGGGCGCAGCTCGGTCGCGAGCGCGACCGCGGTCTCGCCGTCTCCGGCCTCGCCGACGACCTCGAAACCGTTGTCGCGCAGGGTCTCGACGATGTCGAGCCGGATGAGCGACTCGTCCTCCGCGACGACGACTCGGCGGGGTGCGGTGGGGGTGGTCTCCTGGTCAGTCACGGTTAAAAGCCTACGGTATTCTTCAGGTGTTGTTGTGCGCCGGCTGTGGCGGAATGGCAGACGCGGAGCACTCAAAATGCTTTGTCCGGAAGGGCGTGTGGGTTCGAGTCCCACCACCGGCACAACTTCGCGAGCCCCGGCTCGTTCGCGCGTCGGGCGCCCTGATTCAGCCGATCCGGCGCAGTCTCAGGGCGAGGACCGGGCACAGCGCGACGGCGTCCTCGGCGGCCTCCAGCTGGTCGCTGCGCACCGGAATGTCGGAGCGCGACGACGCGGGGACGCCGACGGCGAACGGGTAGCCCCACTCGTCGCGGGCGATCGTTCCCTCCAGCAGCTCGGCGCACAATCCGCGCCCGTCGCAGCGTGTCCAGTCCACGTGGAGGCTGTGGTGCGCGCTCATCGGTGGCTCCTCACGCAGCGGCCCTCCGCGTGGGCGTGCACATCGCGCGCGAACACCCGCAGAGCGCTGCGCACCAGTCGCGCCGCTCCGTCGGGGTGATGGCACGATCCGCGGCCGTCGACCGCCTCCGCCAGGCGAGCAGCCTCTGCCGCGGCCTGCGGAGCGAGCCGACCGGCCGCCAGATCGGCGAACCGGGAGGCCAGTCCGGGGAGTCCGAACAGGCACGGCCCGCACTGCCCTGCGGAGGCGGACGCCAGCTCGGCGACCACACTGGCGGTGGCCGCCAGGCCGCAGCGCCGAGCGCCGAGGACGTGCACGACTCCCGCTCCCGCGCGATCCCCCGGGGCGGCGGTCGTCTCGGCCGCGGTGATCCACTGCCCGTGGTAGCCGCCGAGCAGCACGCCGGAGGCCAGACGAGCCTCGGCTCCCGCCTGCGCGACGATCGTCGCGACGTCCAGGTCGGTGGCGACCTCGAACACCCCTTCGTTCGCCACGTCGCCCGTGACCGTGACGAGTACGGTGCCCGGACGGGCCAGGTCTCCGACGCTGCGGAACCAGTCGCCGCCGTATCGGTCGACGAGCGCGAGCTGCGCGAGCGTCTCCACGTTGTGCACCAGCGTCGGACGCCCGTCGAGGCCCGTCTCCGACAGCCGACGGACCCGGTCGACCGGCACCGCGATCCCGTTCTGGATCGCGTTGACGACTGCACTCGCCTCGCCTGCGATGAAGCGGTCCTCCGCCTCGATCAGCTCGATGCCGCCGGCGTCGCTGCGTTGAGCGATCGCCTCCGCCACCGGCGCCACGGAGTTGCTGCCGAGGTAGAGGATGGTGCGACGGGCTCCGAGCGCGGCGGAGACCGTCAGGAGCCCGTCCAGCACCAAGTGCGGTGCGTTGGCGAGCAGGACGGCGTCCTTCCAGCTCCACGGCTCGCCCTCTGAGCCGTTGCCGATGACAACGGGGGCGCGGCGCCCGGCAGTCGCCACGAGCTTGCGAAACGCAGGGAACGCGGCGCCGCCACGGCCGGTGAGACCCGAGCTCTCCAGCTCGCGTGCGAGCTCGTCCCTGCCCCTCCCTCGTCTGGGGCCGAAGGCCGCGGCATGCGCCTCGACGCTCGCCGACCGGCCGGCCGCGAGCAGCCGAACAGGCGTGGCGCCTGTCGCAAGACGGGGCAGGCCGACAGCCGACTGATCGTCGACGGTCACGGTCATGGCAATTCCCCTCGTCGAGCGCCGGCGCTCTCGATGAACCCGGCGGACGCCCGCCAGAGCACGGCAACCAGCACGAACAGCGCGCACGCTCCGGAGAGCAGCAGCATCCAGCCCGACGTGCCATCGGTACCGTCGCCGATCGTGTGAGCAAGGGCGACGGGCCACATCGCGTAGCTCAGCCAGTGCACGGTCTTGAAGACACGCAGACCGAGCCGTCGGCGCAGCAACGCGGTGATCGTCACGGCGATCAGCAGGTCGACGGCGACCGTGCCCAGCCCGAGCCAGAACGGCAGGCGCGCCCCGAGGAACGGCACCAGGACGTCGGTCAATGTCAGCTTCGCGTAGCTGTCGAGCAGAAGCGTTCCGATGTGCAGCACCAGGAACACCACCGCGAGCAGCGAGACGTTCCGGTGCACCAGGGTCACGGAGAATCGCGGAAGGCCGGGGAGCGTCCGCCCGGACCGCGCAACGATGCCGAGCCAGAGCGACACCGTCAGCAAGAGCAGTGCGACGACCCCGGAGGCGCGTCCGACGGCCCAGAGCATGACCTCGGTCATCGCGGCCACTGCCCCGGTTCGGCGGGCCATCGACCCATCGTGACGATCGAGCCGTCGCGCGAGACGAGTCGAGCGTCCGCGCCCAGTTCGCGCAGCCAGGACGGCGCGCGCTGACCGCGCACGATCGCCGCGGTGCTCAGGGTGTTCGCACGGACGCAGTCGGTCGCAGCGACCGTCGCCGTCCGCCAGACCTCCTCCGCGGGCAGCCCGAACCGTGGGTCGAGGATGTGGTGACGGGACCGCCCGCCGGTGCGCCAGCGCCGCTTCTGCGTGCTCGACGTCGCGACGCCCGCGCCGTTCGGCACGGCGATCTGCTGAGCGGGGTCGCCGGGGAGGTCCTGCACCAACACCTCCCACAGCCGGCCGCCGCAACCGGCGGTCGCAAGGTCGCCGCCGAGTTCGACGAGGGTGTCGGAGCCGGTCTCGGCCGCGATCCGGGCGGCGATCCGGTCTGCGGCGTGCGCCTTGGCCGTCGCGCCCAGGTCGAGTTGGAGGTCGTCGGGGAGCGAGAGCACGCTCCCGGTGAGCGCGATGCGCGGCCAGCCCGGCCGTCGGCTCGCCGCGCTCGCCGTCAGTCCGTCGAGCGGAAGCGTCGCGAAGTCCCTGTCATAGCCGAGGCGGTCGAGGTCGCCGCCGAGCGCAGGGTCCACGTCGCCGTCGGTGTCCGCTGCCGCGGCAAGCGCGACCGCGACGAACTCGGCAAGAAGCGGGCTGAGCTCGACACCGTCGGAGCGGTCGGACGACGCGTTGACACACGTGAGCTCGCTGTCTGTGAAGCGGCTGCAGGCGGCGGAGATCGCGGCCAGGTCGGCGTCGGCGATCCGACGGGCCTCCCGAAGGGCGTCGGGCTCGTCCACGACGATGCGAGCGGTCAGCCCCCACACGGCGAACTCGTCGCTCGCCTCGGTGCCGCCCGCCACGCGCTCAGGAGCCGCTGGAGCGTCCACTGAACCCACCTCCCTGGCTCTGCTGCACGCCGCTGCCGGAGTCCGTGCCCGACGAGCGGCTGCCGTTGCTGGTGCCGCTGCCGTCGTCCGTGCCCGACGAGTTGCTTCCTGAGGAGGTGCTGCCCGTGCCGTCCGTCGAGGTCGTCCCCGTCGTCGTGGAGGTCGTGCCTTCGAAGAGGAAACCCGAGAGGATTCCGGTGGCTGCGAGGCTCCCGATCCCGATGGCCGTCGTGATGCCGACCGCAGCGCGCCGCCCAGTCGATCGCAAGTCCATGTGTCGGCCTCCATCCCGTCTTCGGCTGATTCCAGCCTCCTCGGGGATTCTTTCCGCATCCTTATTCCGGGTGAGAAGGCGCTGACGGGTGGTTATGGATCACCTATGGACGCCCAGGGCCTGCCCCTCGGCCCGCCGACGCCAACCGCTGTCAGATGCGGGCGCCCACGACGGCCTGCGCGAAGCGGCGGACGCGGTCGCCGAGACCCGTGACCTGGTCCTCGACGACCCGGTCGGCGTCGAAACCGACGTACTGCGGCGGCGGAGTGCGGCGCACGTTCTCCGTGCACTCGAACGACCCGCAGACGAGAGCGCCGACGGTGTCGCCCTTGCGCCCCGCCTCCCCCGCTCGACGGGCCGACCAGAAGTAGACGTCGCGGATCAGGTGCACGTCCTGGCACCACCCGCACATCGTCGGCACGTGCGAGCGCATGGAGGCCTCCGAGGCACGAAGGACGATCCCCACCGCGCCTCTGCCGGACGGGATGAGCACGTAGCCGCGCTGCGGGAGGCGCGGGTCGCGCCAGCCGAGGTACTCGCGCCGCGACCAGTCGACCTCGTGCAGCCCGGGCGGCAATGGAAGCTCGGCGGCGTCGGCGCGCGAGCAGTTCACGAACGACTCGCGGATCTCCTGGGGCGTCAAGCTCTCCATGTGCACCTCCTGCGTCCCATGCTCGCACACGAGCGGCCGAGCCCCGCCCGGCCGCCAGGGTTCACGTCGACCCCGCTTGACCTTGACCCCGGGGGCACGGCTTAGCCTCGCCCCATGAGCACACTCCCCAGCGTCACCGACGCCTCGTTCGCCTCCGACGTCCTCGCCGCGGAGGGCACCACCCTGGTCGAATTCTGGGCACCGTGGTGCGGCCCTTGCCTAGCGCTGACGCCGATCCTGGAGCGCATCGCAGACGAGAACCCCGACCGTCTGCGTGTCGTTCGCATCAACGCCGACGAGAACCCCCGCACATCTGCGGCCTACCGCGCGCTGTCCCTCCCGGTGACGCACGTCTTCCAGAACGGGGAGGTCGTCACGACGATCGTCGGAGCGAAACCCAAGCCGGCGCTCGAGTTCGAGCTCGCGTCGTTCCTCACGTGAGGTGGTCGTACACCCCGCTCACCCACCCGATGTAGCGCTCGGCCGACCGGAGGACGGCGCCCCGCGCGTCCACCGGCACGACATTGCCGAGGTTGCCGTACATCCGCTCGAAGGGCCGATCGCACACCAGGTCGGCCACCCGGCGCACCACCGCCGCCGACAGCGGGATGTCGTTCGGGAAGCTGCGCTGGAAGGTCACCCATTTCTGCGACGGCCCGGGGAAGACGGTGTCCCCGCTGAGGACGACGCCGCGGTCCCAGTGCACGACGGCGCTGCCGGGGAAGTGCCCGCCGATCGTGCGCAGCAGCACGCCAGGCAAGACCTCCTCCTCGCCGCTCCACGCCTGGAGGGCCGGATCCTCCCGCTGCACCCAGTGCCGGTCAGCCGCGTTGACGAGCACCGGCACGCCGCCGAGCATGCGCGACCACGAGGTCTGCGCTCCGAACATGTGCGGGTGGCTGGTGGCGATCATGGCGACACCGCCGAGATCCTGCACGGCCGTAGCCGCCGCCTCGTCGACGTAGCCGGTGGGATCCCAGAGCAGGTTGCCGTCGGGGGTGCACAGCAGCAGTGCCCGCTGGCCGATGCCCACCTTCGGTTCGCTGCTCAGCCCGTACAGGTCGGGCTCGACCTGCGTCACCGTCACGCGTTCGCCCTCCCGCTGCAGTCGTTGCAGCGTCGTCCAGCGCTGCCCGGCAGGCGGGACGTACTGGCGCTCGTCCTTGCAGATCGGG
This sequence comes from uncultured Actinomycetota bacterium, assembly GCA_963734315.1. GTDB lineage: Bacteria > Actinomycetota > Actinomycetes > Actinomycetales > Microbacteriaceae > Leifsonia. Next base: position 81,386 of record CAVTGP010000014.1, read on the forward strand.
CAGGAGGGCGGCGGCTCCTCCCCCGCTTCGGTCACGATCGGGGTCGTCTCCACGGCGCACGTCGCGCACAACCAGTCGGCCATGCGCGCCAGGCTACCCGCGGTCGGATCTAGGTTGTGTCTCCCAATTCTGGGAGACACACCCTAGCCGCGCGCGGCCCGCGCCCGTTACGGTGTGCGCCATGGCGACTCAACCCGTGCTCTTCATCCACGGTCTCTGGCTGCACGCCAGCAGCTGGCAGCCCTGGATCGACCTCTTCACCGCGGAGGGCTACGCCCCCGTCGCTCCCCTGTGGCCCGGCGAGAGGGACACCGTGGCCGACACCCGCGCCCACCCGGACGACGTCGCGAACTTCGGCATAGACGAGGTGACCGCCCACTTCGCGGAGATCATCGACGCGATGGACACGCCTCCGGTCATCATCGGCCACTCGTTCGGAGGCCTCGTCACCGAGAAGCTGATCGGGCAGGGCTACGGCAACGCCGGTGTCGCGATCGACCCGGCGCAGATCAAGGGCGTGCTGCCGCTGCCCTTCCGGCAGCTCAAGTCGGCGTTCCCGGTGCTCGGCAATCCGGCGAACATCCGCAAGCCGTTCGCGCTGACCGAGGAGCAGTTCGCATTCGGCTTCGCCAACCAGCTGACCGACGACGAGACCACGGAGCTCTTCGACCGCTGGACCGTCCCGTCAACCGTGCGGCCGATCTTCCAGGCAGCGGCCGCGAACTTCAGCGTGCACTCGCAGGCCGCAGTCGACACGAAGAACGAAGACCGCGGCCCGCTGCTGCTGATCGCGGGAGGCGAAGACAACACCGCGCCCGAGGTGACCGTCGACGCGACGCTCAAGCAGTATCGCGACTCCAACGCAGTTACCGAGCTGATCACGTTCAAGGACCGCGGACACTCGCTCGTGATCGACCACGGCTGGCGCGATGTCGCGACCGAGATCCTGGTCTGGCTCGGCCAGCAGGGTCTCGAGGACTGATCGACGGCGGAGGCGCCGGTCGCGGAATACCGGGCGCCTCCGACGCCTTGCCACCATCGTGAAACACATCGGCTTCCTCAGCTTCGGTCATTATCAGGCCGTCCCCGGCTCCGTCGTCCGGACGGCCGGCGACGCCCTCCTGCAGACGGTGGAGCTCGCCGTCGCCGCAGAGGAGGTGGGAGCCGATGGCGCGTACGTGCGCGTGCACCACTTCGCGCCGCAGCTGGCCTCCCCGTTCCCGCTCCTGGCGGCGATCGGCGCGCGCACGTCCCGGATCGAGATCGGCACCGGCGTCATCGACATGCGCTATCAGAACCCCCTGTACACCGCAGAGGAGGCCGCCGCCGCGGACCTCATCAGCGGGGAGCGCCTCCAGCTCGGCGTGAGCCGCGGCTCACCCGAGACCGCGCTCGCCGGCTACGAGTCGTTCGGGTACGTCCCCGGCCAGGGCGAGTCGGACGCCGACCTCGCCCGCCGGCACACCGCGATCTTCCGGGCTGCGATCGCGGGCGAGGCGATGGCGAACGCCGATCCCCGGATGACCGGCACCTCCGGGGGCCTGTCCATCCAACCGCTCTCGCCGACGCTGCCCGACCGGATCTGGTGGGGCGCCGGCACGCGGGCGACAGCGGAGTGGACGGCCGAGCAGGGCATGAATCTGATGTCGTCGACTCTGCTCACCGAGGACACCGGCGTGCCCTTCGACCAGCTGCAGGCGGAGCAGATCCAGCGGTTCCGCGACACCTGGACGGAGATGGGCTGGGAACGGGAGCCGCGGGTCAGCGTGAGCCGCAGCATCATCCCGATCACCGACGAGGCCTCGTACCGCTACTTCGGCGCCCGGGCGCAGGTGGAGGGCCGCGACCAGGTCGGCCACCTCGACGGCGGACTCGCCCGCTTCGGCCGCTCCTACATCGGCGAGCCGGAGAAGCTCGTGGCGGAGCTGGCGGAGGACGAGGCGGTCCGGATGGCGGACACCGTGCTCGTGACGGTACCGAACCAGCTGGGCGTCGACTTCAACGCGCGACTGCTGGAGGGTGTGGTCGCGGTCGGCCGGGAGCTCGGCTGGCGCGACTGAGTAGTGTTGTACCCCGAAAGCGGCCCCGTCCCCCACTTCTGGATATGAGATTGTTGGTTCGCGGTACACCCGAATCCCGCAGCACAGGCCGAGACGAAACCGTTCGGTCCCACGGAAGGGGTGTGCTTTGCGAACTCGACGATCGGGTGCGGGGATCCTTGCGGCCGGGATGGCGCTTCTGCTCGGTGTCGCCGGCCTCGGCGCGACAGCCCGCCCGGCGAGCGCTGTGACGCTCACTGACGCCTCCACCCCATCGGCCATCACCGGGATGTGGGCCTGGGGCAACCCGATCGACCCCTCCGTCGACCCGCGCGGCGACGGCGAGCCGGCGTTCGAACCGAAGGCGCTGGCCGCGTTTGCCGCTGCGCACAAGCTGAGCACGGTCTACCTCTCGGTGCCGTGGGCGGCCGATCAGGGTCCCTTCTCCGCTTGGCTGCGCTCCGCCGTCACGGCGTTGCACGGCGCCGGTGTCACCACGGTCGCGGCGCTCGGAGGCGACCCGGCCTGGGCGCAGCAGCCCGAGCTCGCCGCCACCTGGACGAAGGCCGCCCTGAGGGCCGCGCCGTTCGACGCGATCCAGTTCGACGTCGAGCCATGGGTCGACGCCTCCGACGACCAGCTGCCCGGTATCGTCGCCCAGCTCGCGACGATGTACGGCATGGCAGCGACCGCCGCCCGGCCGGTGCCGGTCGGAGCCGACCTGCCCTGGTGGCTCGCAGCCAAGCCCGGTGGCAACGGCTTGACGCTCTTCGACGCCCTTCGCCCGCACCTGCGGTCGGTCGCGATCGTCGCGTTCTCCGACCACGCGGCGGGCGACGACGGCATCATCGCGCTCGCCCGACCGGCCGCCACTGCCGCCGCGGCAGCGCGCCTCCCTTTCAGCATCGGCGTGGAGACCGATGACCCCGCGGTCGCAGGCGGCCTGGCAACCACCTTCGGCGACGACACCGCGGCGGCGCTGGAGGTGCAGACCGCGCTGGTCCGCTCGGCGTTCAGCGGCATCCGCGGCTACTCGGGCGTCACGGTCGAGCATCTGCTGTCGTGGCACGCGCTCCTAGCACGCTGACCCGCCGTCAGCCGGTCGCGTCGCCCACCGCATCGAGTGCGGCGATGTCGAGCTTTCCCTTCCCTCTCCTCCGCCACCCCACGGGCGAACTGCGGGTGAATTCCGTTCTGGAACACCGCAATACCGACATAATGGGAAGCATTATATATCTCTACTAATACACGGGTGCGATGGGGGCAGCTATGCCGGCAGGAGCATCACAACCAGCAGGGCCTGGTAACGACGGCCTCAACCGCCGCGCGGTCGTCGGCGTCGCCGAGTCAGTCGGTCGGGTCGGCCGCCGCCTAGAGCGCAGCGACATCGAGCTTGAGGCCACCGCAGAGCCGGTCGATCTCCGCCTGATCCTCGCAGACCACCATGATGGCGGCCGCCTCAGTGAAGCGGAACAACAGACCGATTCTAAATCCTGCATTTCCCATTTTATAAATACGCCCTGATCCCGCTCTACAGAATGGAGTTCCAGCCGTGATTCCCCCGAAGCACGAATCCAACCCGCAATCCTCCGAGGGTAAGGACGGTATCAACCGCCGCACCATCGTCGGCGCCGCCGCATGGGCAGCTCCGGCCATCGCCCTCTCCGTGGCATCCCCTGCCTCCGCGACTTCCCTCGGCACGATTACGGCAACGCCGAGCGCCATCAAGGCCGGCGCACCAAAGAGCACCCGGCTCCAGCTCAACCCACCCGCCGACAACGTCACCATCTCGATCAGCGCCGAACCCGCGGACGCCGTCACCTTCCCGGCCACAGCGACCACCTTCCCCGGCCTCGGCGGCAGCACAGCGGTCCTCTTCTCAACCGAACTGACCGAAGCGCAGACCGTCCTGATCACAGCGGTCGCCCCCGGCTACGCACCCGTCACCTTCCCACTCAACATCGAAGCAGCACCCGTGATCGAGCCAGAGCCGACGCCTTCCGTCATCACACTCGTGGACGCACCCGAATACGCGACGTTCAACTCGTCGGCGAGCAACCGCTACCCTGTTGAGTTCGCTCTCAATCCGCCTGCGAGCGGAGTCCCGATCACCCTGACACGGGAGCGCGGCCCGAAGAACGGTCTCGTCGGTTTCGCCGCCTACGACCTGATCTCCGACGGCTCGGGACATGCGAGGACGACCGTAGGAGCGATGGAGAACGTGGACGACGCCCCGATCGTCCGGGCCTCAGCGCCGGGCTACGAGACGCTCGAGTTCGTCATCAACACGCTCGCTGCCGGATCGCCAGAGCCGACGGACCCTGGTTCGGGGAACCCTGGTTCGGGGACCCTCAAGACCCACACGGTGTATCTCGTCTCCGTGGTCGGCGCTGTGTCCGGCGCGAATGGGAATTACGTCATCGGCGACGCGCCGATCGTCGTCACCGTCCGACTGGGAAACTCGATGAGTTCCGACGCTTCGAAGTGGGCCGTGGTCAAGCCGACGGAAGCGAGTTCGCCGTTCCCCGACGCGGTGACAGTCACACCCCCCATGCTCAACATGGAAGAGGGCAGCACGGGACAGTTCACGGTGACTAGGAACGCAGACGCCAAGTCTGGTACGACGGAATCGGTCACTATCGGCAATTACGGAACCGACATTAGTCTCACGTTCACGGTGAAGTAGCTCCCAGGTCGAAACCGCAGCAGACTCGTCAGGCTGCAAGCACCATCCCGCTGCTCATAGGGTAGCGGGATGGTGTTCACGAGTTTCATCGCGATCGGCGACAGCTTCACCGAGGGCGTCGGCGACGACCTCCCCGACGGGCGGCAGCGCGGCTGGGCCGACTTCGTCGCGCTCGGCCTCGCACTCGCAGCAACGGAACCGGTGCGGTACGCGAACCTGGCCATCCGCGGCCGCAAGCTCACGCCCATCCTCACCGAGCAGCTGGATCCCGCGATCGCGCAACACCCCCAGATCGTCAGCCTCAACGGCGGCGGCAACGACATCATGCGCCCGCGGGTGACCATCGACTCGGTGGCTCACCAGTTGATCGACGCCGCCGACCGGGTGGTGGCCTCCGGCAGCCGGATGCTGCTCCTGAGCGGCGCGAACCCCAGCAGGCACCTGCCGGCGGGCGGACTGCTCCGCAAGCGCGGCGACGAGCTCGCGGTCGCCGTGCGCGACCTGCTTCCGCGCGACGGCGTGCTGTTCGTGGACAACTGGGCGGACGAGTCGCTGGAGGACCTCCGCTATTGGTCGGCTGACCGCCTGCACCTGAACGCGCTCGGCCATGCGCGCGTCGCGAGCAACGTGCTGACCGCCCTCGACGTGCCCGTGCCCGCCGAGTGGGGCGTCGACGAGGTGGAGGCCGCATCGCCCGGCGAGTCCTCGCGTCGCACGGCCGACTATTACCGGCGCTACGTGCTGCCCTGGATCGGCCGACGCCTCACCGGCCGATCCTCCGGCGACGGCCGCACGGCGAAGATCCCGGAGCTGACGGTGGTCGACCCAGCCTCCGCCCAGCCGCTCTGACGCCGAGGGGCACGTCAACGCCCTTGCCCGCGCGTTTTACGGGCGCTTGCGTGCCCCTCGGCTGTTCAGTCGTTGTCGCCGCCGGTGGTGTCGATACGGGTCGTGCGCGTGCCGCCGCCCCAGCGCCACTCGGCGACCTCCGGAAGGTCCTCTCCGCGCTCCCGCGTGTACTGCCGGGCGCGCAGGCGCGCGTCCACCATCTCCTGACGGAAGCCCGCCTCCTCGGCCGCCAGCCCGGGCACCCGGTCGAGGACGTCGATCACCAGGTGGTAACGGTCGAGGTCGTTGAGCATGACCATGTCGAACGGCGTGGTGGTAGTGCCCTCCTCCTTGTAGCCGCGCACGTGGAGATTGTCGTGGCCGGCCCTCCGGTACGTCAGCCGGTGGATCAGCCACGGATAGCCGTGATACGCGAAGATCACGGGCTTGTCGACCGTGAACAGGGCGTCGTACTCGTGGTCGCTGAGCCCGTGCGGGTGCTCCCCCTCGCTCTGCAACCGCATCAGGTCGACGACGTTCACCACCCGCACCGCGAGCTGCGGCAGACGCTGACGGAGGATGTCGGCGGCGGCGAGCACTTCCAGGGTCGGGATATCGCCCGCGCAGCCGAGCACGACATCCGGCTCCTCCCCCTCCCGCTCGGTGCCCGCCCACTCGAAGATCCCGATGCCGCGCGTGCAGTGCGCGATGGCGTCGGCCATGTTCAGCCAGTTCGGCGCCGGCTGCTTGCCCGCCACGACGACGTTGACGTAGTCGACCGAGCGCAGGCAGTGGTCGTAGGTCGACAGCAGGGTGTTCGCGTCGAACGGCAGGTAGACGCGTACCACGTCCGCCTTCTTGTTGACGACGTGGTCGATGAAGCCGGGGTCCTGGTGCGACGCCCCGTTGTGGTCCTGCCGCCAGACGTGCGAGCTGAGCAGGTAGTTCAGCGAGGCCACCGGCCGGCGCCACGGGATGGCGCGCGAGCTCTTCAGCCACTTGGCGTGCTGGTTGAACATCGAGTCGACGATGTGGATGAACGCCTCGTAGGAGGTGAGCACCCCGTGCCGGCCGGTCAGCAGGTAGCCTTCGAGCCAGCCCTGGCACTGGTGCTCGCTCAGCACCTCCATCACCCGGCCGCTGGGCGCCAGATGGTTGTCGGAGTCGATCGGCCAGAACTCCGCGTTCCACTGCTTGCCGGTGACCTCGTAGACGTCCTGCAGGCGGTTGGAGGCGGTCTCGTCCGGCGCGAACAGCCGGAAGTCGTCCGGGTTCTCCCCCATCACGTCGCGCAACCAGCCGCCCAGGACGCGCGTCGCCTCCGCGACGGTCTCCCCAGGTGCCGGCACGTCGACGGCGTAGTCGCGGAAGTCCGGCAGTCGCAGGTCCCGGCGCAGCAGGCCGCCGTTCGCCGCCGGGTTGGCGCTCATCCGGCGGGCGCCCTCCGGCGCGAGCGAGGCGACGAGGTCGACAGGCGCTCCCGACTCGTCGAACAGCTCCTCCGGCCGGTACGATTGCAGCCAGCTCTCCAGCAGACGCGTGTGCGCCTCGGTGTCGCGCGCGTCGGCGAGCGGCACCTGGTGGGAGCGCCAGTTGTTCTCGGCGGGATGGCCGTCGATCTCCGGCGGGCAGGTCCAGCCCTTCGGTGTGCGGAGGATGAGCATCGGCCAAGCCGGACGGTCGGTCAGGTCGCCCGCGGCCGCAGCGGCCTTGATCTCGGCGATCCGGTCGAGGATCTCGTCCAGTGTCGCCGCCATCCGCTTGTGCACCTCGCGCGGGTCCTCGCCGTCGAAGCCTCCCGAGACCAGGTACGGGGTGTAGCCGTAACCGCGCATCAGCTCGAACAGCTCGCTCTCCGGGATGCGGGCGAGCACGGTCGGGTTGGCGATCTTGTACCCGTTGAGGTGCAGGATCGGCAGCACGACGCCATCGTGCTTAGGATTCAGGAACTTGTTGGAGTGCCAGGCCGTCGCGAGCGGCCCGGTCTCGGCCTCCCCGTCGCCGACCACCGCCGCCACCAGCAGGCCCGGATTGTCGAAGGCAGCACCGTAGGCGTGCGAGAGCGCGTAGCCGAGCTCGCCGCCTTCGTGGATGCTGCCCGGCGTCTCCGGAGCAGCGTGGGACGGGATCCCACCCGGGAACGAGAACTGCCGGAACAGTCGGCGCAGGCCGTCCTCGCTACGGTCGATGGCGCTGTAGATCTCGCTGTAGGTGCCGTCGAGGTAGGCGCCGGCGACCACGCCGGGGCCGCCGTGGCCAGGGCCGGCGACGAACAGCGTGTCGAGGTCGCGCTGCCGGATGCCCCGATTGAGGTGCGCGTACACGAAGTTGAGACCGGGAGTCGTGCCCCAGTGCCCGAGCAGGCGCGGCTTGATGTCGTCACGCGAGAGCGGGCGACGCAGCAGCGGGTTGTCGAGAAGGTAGATCTGTCCGACAGAGAGGTAGTTGGCGGCGCGCCACCACGCGTCCAGTTGGTCGAGTTCGGCGGCGGAGACGGGAGCTGGGGAGAGGTCACTCACGCGGGCATCCTACGAGGGCGAGGTCCGCGATAACAGTCCCGCCGAGGGGCACGTAGACGCCCTTATCCGAGCGTTTTATGGGCGTTTACGTGCCCTTCGGCGATAGTGATGCCCGATGTCGGCACGGGCGGGTAGGTTCGGGGCATGACGGACGAGGTGGTCACGGAATCGGTCGACGCGTCGACCTGGCGCGAGCTGCGGACGGTGTTCGGCACGAAAGGCGACGCCGCGGGCTGCTGGTGCCAGTGGTTCAAGCTGAGCCGTGCCGACTGGGACGCCGCCACGCGCGAGCAGACCGAGGCCCTCCTGCACGCGCAGGCGCAGGCGGAATCCCCCGGGGTCATCGCCCGCATCGACGGCGAGCCCGTGGGCTGGGCCGCGGTCGAGCCGTTCTCGGCCTACCCCGCCCTCGGCCGATCGCCGATCACCCGTCGCCGCGACGGAGACCCGGAGGATCCCTGGGCGGTCACCTGTTTCGTCGTCCGCCTGGAGTACCGCAAGCGCGGTGTCGCCCGCGCTCTCCTCGCCGGCGCCCTCGAGCATGCCCGCGAGCGCGGCGCGACCGTCGTCGAGGGCTACCCGGTCGACCCGGAGGTGCGCCCCTCGTTGTCGGCCGCGGAGCGGTACCACGGCACCGTCTCGCTGTTCCGCGACGGCGGCTTCGAGGTCGTGCGCCGGCCCAGCGCTACCCGCGCGATCATGCGGCGCGAACTACAGGGTTAGCGCGCCGGAGGGCGAGGGAGGCTCTAAGCTCGATCAGGTGAGTTCGCAGCGCAATCGGGTCGCCATCGGGGCCGGCACCCAGATCGCCACCGAGGTCAGCATCAACTTCGGCTCGTCCGTGGCCGGACTCCTCATCCCGGTCGTCGGCTCTCTCGTCGTGGTCGCCGTGCGCCAGGTCGTGACCGCCATCTGCATCCTCCCGTTCTACCGCCCCAAACGAGCGGAGCTCACCTGGCGCCGACTCTGGCCGGCCCTCGCTCTCGGCGTCGTCCTGGCCGCGATGAACCTCAGCTTCTACGAGGCGGTGGGGCGGCTCGGCCTCGGGATCGCCGCAACGATCGAGTTCCTCGGACCCTTCGCCCTCGCCCTGGCTGGCTCCCGCCGGCTCCTCGATGCCAGCTGCGCTGTCGCGGCGGCGGGCGGAGTCGTCCTGCTCACCGCGACCGAGGGGGCGATCGACCCGATCGGCATCGTGCTCGCGCTCACCGCTGCGGCGTCGTGGGCCGCCTACATCCTGCTGACCCGGAGGGTCGCGACCCGGCTGCCCGGCCTCGAAGGACTGAGCGTCGCGAGCGTCGTCGCTACGGCGCTCACCGTTCCCCTCGCCCTGATCGTGGTCGACTACTCCCGCATCGACTGGCGCGTCGCGGGCCTCCTGCTGACCGCGGGGATCCTGTCCTCCGCTGTGCCGTACAGTCTGGACACGTTCATCCTGCGCCGGATCCCGCCGCGGCTCTACGCGGTCATCACGGCATTCGGACCGGTGATCGCGACGGTCTTCGGCGTCATCGTGCTCGGCGAGCACTTCCAGCTCGTGCAACTCGTCGGCATCATCGTGGTCTGCCTCGCCGCGGGCGTCACCATCGCGACCCAGCGCGAGCACCCGCGGTCGGACCTCGAGGCGACGGCCGAGACCATCCCGTGAGCGTTGTGGCAGACAACGAACTGGCAGGACACGCCGTCGGCCGGTGCGTTCAGACGGCGTGTTCTGCCAACTCGTTGGTCACGACAGGATGTCCTTGCTGAGGAACCGGCCGATCGCGAGCGCGCCGAAGACGGCGACATACCCGGCCTGCAGCACGGCGTTGGAGACGAACGAGTCCCACACCAGCGGGGCGCGGAGGAAGTCGGCGAAGCCCAGCCAGTAGTGACTGAACAGCCAGGGGTGCAGGGCGTCCAGCTGCGGCAGCTGGTCGAGCACCTGCGAGACGACAGCCAGCACGGCGGTCGCGGCCATGGCTCCCACCGGCACGTCGGTCAGTGTCGACAGGAACAGCCCGATCGCGCACATCCCGAGCAGGGACACGACAATGTACAGCGCGATCAGCAGGAGCCGGACGATCGCGTCGCCGAAACTCACCACGGTGCCGGACAGCAACGTCACCGGCCCGATCGGGAACAGAATCGCGCCGATCACCGCACCGGCGAGGGCGACCGTCAACGCGGCAGCCACGCAGAACACCGCGCAGCCGGCGTACTTGACCGCGAGCAGCCGAAGTCGTCCGGCCGGGGCGATGACCAGGTAGCGCAGTGTGCCGTGGCTCGCCTCCCCCGCGATCGTGTCGCCGGCGACCACGCCGATCGTCAGCGGGAGGAACAGCGGCACGCACACCACCAGCGCAGTGAAGGCGACGAACAGGCCGTTTCTGGTGATCTCGTCCAGGAACGCCGGCCCTCGCCCGCGGCCGGTGAGCCGCACCGCAACGGCGATCAGGATGGGCACGGCCGCCAGCGCTCCGAGCATCGCCCAGGTACGCCAGCGCCGGAACATCACCGACAGCTCCGACCCCAGCAACGCCCACCCGGCGGAGGGCCTGACCCGTCGAGCCGCGATGGACACTTGCGGCACGGCCTCGGCCTCCCGACCGTCGAGTGAGAGCGCCGCCTCACTGCTCGACATCAAAGCCCTCCCCCGTCAGCTCCACGAACCGCTCTTCGAGACTCGATGCGCGCACGGCGAAGCCGCGCAGCCGTACGCCCGCTCCGACCAGCGCTGCGGCCAGGTCCTCCGCGGGGGGCGACCCGTCGCCGAGAGCGGCCTCGACTCCGTCGCTGTCGCGCTCGGGAGCCAGCCCGAACCGCGACAGCACCTCTGCGGCGACGGCGTGGTCGGGTGTCGCGACGCTCACCCGAGGCTCGGAGGCGCTGCGCAGCTCGTCCAGCGACCCCTGCGCGACGAGCCTGCCCGCCCGCATGATCGCGGCGTGCGAGCAGATCTGCTCGATCTCTGCGAGCAGATGGCTGGACACGAACACCGTCGTCCCCTCGCCGGCGAGCGAGCGGACGAGGTTGCGCACCTCCCTGGTGCCCTGCGGGTCGAGCCCGTTCGTTGGCTCGTCGAGCACGAGGAGGTCGCGATCGGTGAGCAGGGCGCCGGCGATCCCGAGCCGCTGCTTCATGCCGAGCGAGTAGGCGCGCACGTGCTTGCCCGCCGCGTGGGACAGCCCGACCCGCTCCAGCGCAGCCCCCACCCGCGCCGACCGGGTGGCGCCGGGGGCGTACCGGTCGGCGGTGTCACGGCGCACGAGGTTCGCGGTGCCGGAGAGGTACGGAGCGAACGACGGGCCCTCGACGAGCGCTCCTACCCGCGGCAGCACCGACCCACCACGATCGGGCATCGCCTCGCCGAGCACGGAGATCGAACCGGCCGACGGGGAGATCAGGCCGAGCAGCATCCGAATCGTGGTGGTCTTGCCCGACCCGTTCGGCCCGAGGAATCCGAAGACGGACCCGCGCGGCACGGACAGGCTGAGGTCGTCGACCACCGCACGTCCGCGGAACCGCTTGGTGAGCCCGCTGGTCGCGATCGCGGCGGCGGCGCTCACCGGGCGGCGGACTGCAGCGCAGAGACGGGGACAGCGCCGGCGAGCACCCGGCCGTCGGCCGTGACCAGCACCGAGACCAGCGAGGTCGAGAGCGCCCGGCCTCCGTCGATCGACTGCGTGAGCTCGCCGACCAGCGGGTCGTCCAAGGCCTGCGCCGACACCGAGCCCGCAGGAAGGCTGACGATCGTCGCCCAGCCGGTACCGGTCACGGTCGGCTTCGGGTGCGTGGCGCCCGACGGGCGCTCACCCGACTTCGGTGACTGCTCGGTCACGGTCGCGCCCTTCGGCGGAGTGAACGAGAAGACGCTCGCATCCGGCGCTCCGGGGCTGAACGAGGTGAACCCGGCCTCGAACGCCGGCGAGGACTCCCCGTGCGCCGTCACCTGCACGCGCAACGGGAGGCCGGTCTGACCGTCGACCGCGATGGCGACCGAGCCCACCAGGGTGGCGTCGGTGCGCGGCGTCAGCACCAGGTCGTACGCGTCACGCCCGGCGACCTTCGTGTTCGACCCGAGGGAGACCTTCGTCGTCGGGTCGACGGCCGCGAGGAAGCGCTCGGCGAGCGCCTGCGGTGTGGTCGCGGTCGCGTCGGGAGTGGGCGTCGGCTGCGCGCTCTTCGCGTGCTCGGGAAGGGTGAGATGCGTCACCGACTGGTCCGACGACTGGTACAGCCAGACATCGGATCCGTTGCGGATCGCGTCGCGCTCGGCCAGCTGGTCCAGCACCTGCACGCGCACCTTCGTGGGACTGTCCACGTACACCTTGGCCGTGTGGTCGCCCATCAGCAGCTCGAGCGTGCTCGCGGCCGAGCTGTCGGCGCTAGAGCCGCCCCCGGTCTTCGGGAGGCTCGGAAGCCCCAGGTCGGAGCTCTGCTCTACCGTGCCGGAGAACGCCTTCGTGTCGCTCGACGCGACCAGCCGGAGGACGTCCTCCGGCGACTTGACGGGAAGGTCGGCGGCGCCCGCAGCGAGCGGGATCGCGATCGCTCCCGCAGCGATGGTGACGGGGACGACGACGGCCGGTAACCAGCGGACCAGGCGGTGCTTCATAATCCAGAGGATACGCTCGCGACCGCCGCACCGACCCTCCGGATTCCATGGGAGAACCCGAAAATCATCCCTTGGTATGACCTCGTCTGGGAGCCAGCAGGACGCACGCAGAAGGCCCCGCCGGAGCGGGGCCCTCCATCATCCGCCGTTACAGGACGTCGCCGACCTTGTGGACGCGGATGTCGTTGGTGGTTCCGGGGATCCCGGGAGGGGAACCGGAGATGATGATGACCTTGTCGCCGTCGACGGCGCGGCCGGTGGACTTCAGCGCCTCGTCGACCTGCGCGACCATCTGGTCGGTGTGCGTGACGCGGCCGACCACGAAGGACTCGACACCCCAGAACAACGACATGCGTCGACGGACCGACTCCTCCGGCGTGAAGGCGAGGATCGGGATCTTGTTGCGCAGCCGCGCCATCCGCCGCGCCGACTCACCGGACTCGGTGAACACGCAGAGGTACTTCGCCTCGACGAAGTCGGCCACCTCGACAGCGGCCAGCGTGATCGCGCCCGACTGCGTGCGCGGACGGGTGCCCAGCGGCTGGATGCGCTCCAGGCCGTGCTCCTCGGTGGAGGTCACGATCCGGGCCATCGTCGCGACGGTGATCGCGGGGTACTCGCCGACACTGGTCTCGCCCGAGAGCATGACCGCGTCCGCTCCGTCGAGCACCGCGTTGGCGACGTCGGAGGTCTCCGCGCGGGTCGGCACCGGGCTGGAGATCATGGACTCGAGCATCTGCGTCGCCACGATCACGGGCTTCGCCGCGCGGCGGGCGAGCTCGACGGCGCGCTTCTGCACGAGCGGAACCGCCTCGAGGGGAAGCTCGACGCCGAGGTCGCCGCGGGCGACCATGATGGCGTCGAACGCCTCGATGATCTCCTCCAGCGCATCCACGGCCTGCGGCTTCTCGATCTTGGCGACCACCGGCACGCGGCGACCCTCTTCGGCCATGATCTCGTGAACGCGCTCGATGTCCTTGGCGTTTCGCACGAACGAGAGGGCGATGATGTCGGCGCCGAGCCTGAGACCCCAGCGCAGGTCCGCCTCGTCCTTCTCGGACAGCGCGGGCACGTTGACCGCCACACCCGGCAGGTTGATGCCCTTGTTGTTCGAGACCGGTCCCGCGACGACGACCTCGGTGGTCACGACATTGCCCTCGACCTCGACGACGCGCACGCGCACCTTGCCGTCGTCGATCAGCAGGAAGTCGCCCGCCTTCACGTCCTGGGGCAGGCCCTTGAACGTGGTGGAGGAGATCTCCTTGGTGCCGATGATGTCGTCGGTGGTGATCTTGAAGATGTCGCCCTGGGCGAGATCGTAGGGACCGGCCTCGAACTTGCCGAGGCGGATCTTGGGACCCTGGAGGTCGACCAGGACGGCGACCGGCTTGCCCGCGTCCTCGGCGGCCTTGCGCACGTTGGCGTAGACCCCCTCGTGCACGTCGTAGCTGCCGTGGCTCAGATTCATCCTCGCCACGTCGACGCCCGCGTCGATGATCGCGCGGATGTTGTCGTAGCTGGAGGTCGCCGGACCGAGGGTCGCGACGATTTTAGCCCTTCTCATGGGTTTTTCAGTGCTCCGTGATTCTCGCACCCCTGGCGGCGCGTTCTCGTGGTGGAGGGGATCAGACGAGGATGCCCCGGTCGGTGGGACGGACCGGCGACGGCAACTGCGTCTCCCCTTCAAGATACCGGTCGACGGCGGCTGCCGCTGCCCGGCCCTCTGCAATGGCCCAGACGATGAGCGACTGACCGCGGCCCGCGTCGCCGGCGACGAACACGCCGGCCTCGCTGGTCTGGTAGTCGCCGTCGCGAGCCACGTTGCCGCGGTCGTCGAACGGGAGGCCGAGCTGACCGCTCAGGCCGTCCGGCTCCGGACCGGTGAAACCGAGGGCGAGGAGGACGAGGTCCGCAGGGATCTCGCGCTCCGTGCCGGCTTTCGGCACGCGGCGGCCGTCGAGGTACTCGGTCTCCGCGACGCGGAGCGCCCGGACCTCGCCGAACTCGTTCGCGAGGAACTCGACGGTCGACGCGAGGTACTCGCGCTCTCCGCCCTCCTCGTGGGCGCTCTGAACCTCGAACAGCGTCGGGGTCATCGGCCACGGCTGATGCGTCGGGCGCTCCGACGGCGGCTGCTTGCCGATCGCCAGGTTGGTCACGCTCGCGGCGCCCTGACGGTGGGCGGTTCCGATGCAGTCGGCGCCGGTGTCTCCGCCGCCGAGGACGATGACGTGCTTGCCGTCCGCCGTGATCTGGTCGGCGATCTGGTCACCGGCGCCCGTCTTGTTCTGCTGGACGAGGTACTCCATCGCGAAGTGCACGCCGACGAGGTCGCGGCCGGGGATCGGGAGGTCGCGCGGCACCATCGCACCGGTCGCGACCACGACCGCGTCGTACCGCGCCCGGAGGTCGTCCCAGGCGATGTCGACGCCGATGTCGACGCCCGCGCGGAATCGCGTGCCCTCGGCCATCATCTGGTCGAGACGCGCCTCGAGGTGCTTCTTCTCCATCTTGAAGTCCGGGATGCCGTAGCGCAGCAGGCCGCCGATGCGGTCGTCCCGCTCGTACACGGCGACCGTGTGGCCCGCACGGGTCAGCTGTTGCGCAGCGGCGAGTCCGGCCGGGCCCGAGCCGACGACGGCGACCGTCTTGCCGGTGAGGCGCTCGGGCGGATGCGGCTGCACCCAGCCGTTCTGCCAGGCCTGGTCGATGATCGACACCTCGACCTGCTTGATCGTCACGGCCGGCTGGTTGATCCCGAGCACGCACGACGACTCGCACGGGGCCGGGCAGAGGCGGCCGGTGAACTCCGGGAAGTTGTTGGTCGCGTGCAGGCGCTCGATGGCCTGGCGGCCCTCGCCGCGCCACATCAGGTCGTTCCACTCGGGGATCAGGTTGCCCAGCGGGCAGCCCTGGTGGCAGAACGGGACGCCGCAGTCCATGCAGCGGCCGGCCTGGCGGCGCAGCTGCGCCGGGTCGCCCGCCTCGTAGACCTCTTTCCAGTCCATGAGCCGGACCGAGACCGGTCGCCGCTTGGGGAGCTCGCGCTCCGTCGTCTTCAGAAAGCCCTTGGGGTCAGCCACCAGCCACCTCCTTGTCGACAGATCCTGTGAGGTCAGGCAGCATCATCCGCCGGTCACCTCCAGAATCCGGGTCCACACAATGTCGCCGTCGGGGTCGAGTCCCTCGTCGACGGCCTCCTGCCGCGTCTGCAACACGGCCGCGTAGTCGCGCGGGAGCACCTTGACGAACTTCGCGACGGTCGCGTCGAAATCCGCGAGCATCCGCTCGGCCAGGGCCGACCCGGTCTCGGAGCGGTGCCGCTCCAGCAGGTCGCGCACGATCTCGATATCGGCGCTGCCCAACGGGAGGAGCTCGAGCTCTCCGCTGGCCAGCGCCTCGCGGTTGACCCGCTCGTTCTTCAGGTCGTACACGTAGGCCGTGCCGCCGGACATGCCCGCGCCCAGGTTGCGCCCGGTGCCGCCGAGGATGACCGCGAGGCCTCCCGTCATGTACTCGAGCGCGTGGTCGCCGACACCCTCGACGACCGCCGTCGCGCCGGAGTTGCGGACCAGGAAGCGCTCGCCCACGATGCCGCGGATGAACATGCTGCCCTGGGTCGCGCCGTAGCCGATGACGTTGCCGGCGATGACGTTCCGCTCGGCCGGGAAGACGCTGCCCTGCGGAGGCCGCACGATGATCTGGCCGCCCGAGAGTCCCTTGCCGACGTAGTCGTTCGAGTCGCCCTCCAGGCGCAGCGTGATGCCCGCCGGCAGGAACGCGCCGAGCGACTGGCCGGCCGAACCGGTCAGCGTGACGTCGATCGTGCCGGTCGGGAGGCCGTTCTCGCCGTGACGGACGGTCACCTCGTGACCGAGCATGGTGCCGACGGCGCGCTCGGTGTTCCGGATCGGCAGGGCGAGCGACAGGGTCGCGCCCTCGGTCCCGGGGCGCTCCGAGGCGAGCACGTCGTGCGCCGCCTGGATGAGCTGGTTGTCGAAGTGCTCGTCGAGCTCGTGGTCCTGCGCCCGGCCGTTGCTTGCGCGGGGCGCTCTCCGGGAACTCCGGTCCGCGCAGGATCGGGGTCAGGTCCAGGCCCGACGCCTTCCAGTGCTCGATGGCGCGATCGACGTCGAGCAGCTCGGCGTGGCCGATGACCTCGTCGAGGCTGCGGAACCCGAGCTCGGCGAGGTACTCGCGCACCTCCTGCGCGATGAACTCGAAGAAGTTCACGACGAACTCGGGCTTGCCGGAGAACCGGGCGCGCAGCTCCGGGTTCTGCGTCGCGACGCCGACCGGGCAGGTGTCGAGATGACAGACGCGCATCATGATGCAGCCGGAGACGACGAGCGGAGCGGTCGCGAAACCGAACTCCTCCGCGCCGAGCAGGGCGCCGACGATGACGTCGCGGCCGGTCTTGAGCTGGCCGTCGACCTGCACGACGACGCGGTCGCGCATGCCGTTGAGCATGAGCGTCTGCTGGGTCTCGGCGAGGCCGAGCTCCCACGGCGTGCCGGCGTGCTTGAGCGAGTTGAGCGGGGAGGCGCCGGTGCCGCCGTCGTGGCCGGAGACCAGGATGACGTCGGCGAGGGCCTTCGCCGTGCCGGCCGCGACCGCGCCGATGCCGGACTCGCTCACCAGCTTGACGTGCACCCGCGCCTGTGGGTTCGCGCGCTTCAGGTCGAAGATGAGCTGCTTGAGGTCTTCGATCGAGTAGATGTCGTGGTGCGGAGGCGGCGAGATCAGCCCGACGCCGGCCGTCGCGTGACGGGTGCGCGCGACCCACGGGTAGACCTTCGTCGGCGGCAGCTGGCCGCCCTCGCCGGGCTTCGCGCCCTGGGCGAGCTTGATCTGGATGTCGTCGGCGTGCGTCAGGTACATGCGACGTGACGCCGAACCGGCCGGAGGCGACCTGCTTGATCGCGCTGCGACGCTCCGGGTCGAGGAGGCGGTCGAGGTCCTCGCCGCCCTCGCCGGTGTTGGACTTGGCGCCGAGCCGGTTCATGGCGATGGCGAGGGTCTCGTGCGCCTCCTTGGAGATCGAGCCGTAGCTCATCGCACCGGTGGAGAAGCGCTTGACGATCGACTCGATCGGCTCGACCTCGTCGATCGGCACCGCGGGGCGGGTACCGGTCTTGAGCGCGAACATCCCGCGCAGGGTCATGAGCGACTCGGCCTGGTCGTCGACGAGCTGTGGTGTACTCGCGGAAGATGTCGTACCGGCGGGTGCGCGTCGAGTGCTGCAGCCGGAACACCGTCTCCGGGTTGAACAGGTGCGGCGCGCCGTCGCGGCGCCACTGGTACTCGCCGCCGGTCACCAGGCGCTCGTGGGCGAGGATGGCGCCCTGCGCCGCGTACGCGCTGGTGTGCCGCGACAGCGTTCTCGGCCGCGATCACGTCGATGCCGACTCCGCCGAGCTTGCTCGTCGTGCCGGTGAAGTACTCGTCGACGAACGCCTGGCTGAGGCCGACGGCCTCGAACGCCTGGGCGCCCGCGTACGACGTCACGGTCGAGATGCCCATCTTGGACATGATCTTCAGCACGCCCTTGCCGAGCGCCTTGATCACGTTCTTGACGGCCTTCTCGGGTGAGACGGTCGTGATCATCCCGCTGCGGACCAGCTCCTCGCAGGTCTCCATCGCGAGGTACGGGTTGATCGCCGACGCTCCGTAGCCGATGAGCAGCGCGACGTGGTGCACCTCGCGCACGTCGCCCGCCTCCACGATCAGGCCCACCTTCATGCGGTTCTCCGCACGGATGAGGTGGTGGTGGACCGCGGCGAGCATCAGCAGCGACGGGATGGGCGCGAGGTCTTTGGTGGAGTCGCGGTCGCTCAGCACGATGAACTGGGCACCGTCCTCGATGGCCTCGTCGACCTCCTGGCACATCTCGGCCAGACGGCGCTTCATGGCGTCGGGTCCCGCGTCGACCCGGTAGAGGCCGTGGACGGTCGTCGTGAGCCGGCTGCCCGGCCGCGGGTCGATGTGCTGGATCTTCGCGAGCTCGTCGTTGTCGATGACCGGGAAGTCCAGGACGACCTGACGCGCGTGCTCCGGGCCGGCCATGAGCAGGTTGCGCTCCGGGCCGAGGCCCAGCTTCATGCGTCGTGACGACCTCTTCGCGGATCGAGTCGAGCGGCGGGTTCGTGACCTGGGCGAACTGCTGCGTGAAGTAGTCGAACAGCAGGCGCGGACGCTCGGAGAGCACGGCGACAGGCGTGTCCGATCCCATCGCGCCGAGCGGCTCGGCGCCTGTCGGCGCCATCGGCTTGAGGAGGATGCGCACCTCCTCCTCGGTGTACCCGAAGGTGCGCTGGCGGCGCGTGATGGAGGCCGGCGTGTGCACGATGTGCTCGCGCTCGGGGAGGTCCTTCAGGTTGATGCGGCCCTCGTCGAGCCACTCCCCGTACGGCGCGCCCGCGGCGAGCTCCGACTTGATCTCGTCGTCCTCGATCAGGCGGCCGGCGACGGTGTCGACCAGGAACATGCGGCCGGGGCGCAGGCGGCCCTTGCGCACGACCCGGCTGGGCTCGATGTCGAGCACCCCGATCTCGGAGGCGAGCACGACGAGGCCGTCGTTCGTCACGACGTACCGGCCGGGGCGCAGGCCGTTGCGGTCGAGCGTCGCGCCGACGAGCGAGCCGTCGGTGAAGACGATCGCGGCCGGGCCGTCCCACGGCTCCATGAGCATCGAGTGGTACTCGTAGAAGTCGCGGCGGACCGGGTCGATCTCGGTCTGGTTCTCCCACGCCTCCGGGACCATCATCATCACGGCGTGCGGAAGCGAGCGGCCGGTGAGGGAGATGAGCTCGACGACCTCGTCGAACGAAGCCGAGTCGGACGCTCCGGGGGTGACGATCGGCAGGACCGGCGCCAGGTCGCCCAGCAGCTCGCTTTCGAGCTGCGACTGACGGGCGCGCATCCAGTTGCGGTTGCCCTGCACGGTGTTGATCTCGCCGTTGTGGGCGATCATCCGGAACGGCTGTGCGAGCGGCCACGACGGGAACGTGTTGGTCGAGTAGCGCGAGTGCACCAGGGCGAGCTTGGACGCGAACCGCTGGTCGGAGAGGTCGGGGTAGAACGGCTCCAGCTGGAGGGTCGTCACCATGCCCTTGTAGACCATCGTGCGGCTCGACAGCGAAGAGAAGTACAGGTCGAGCTCACGCTCCGCCCGCTTGCGGAGGAAGAACGTGAGGCGGTCGAGGGCGATCCCGCCCACCGGCTCTCCGCGCTCGTCAGTACGCGTGCTCGCCACGAAGAGCTGCTCGACGACCGGCATCGCGGCGCGCGCCAGGTTGCCGAGCTCCTCCGGCCGGACCGGGACCGGGCGCCAGCCCAGGACGGTCAGGTCGTGCTCGGCCGCGATCTCTGCGACGGAGGCCTTGATCCGCTCACGGTCGTCGGCGTCCGTCGGCAGGAACGCGATGCCGACGGCGTACCGGCCGGCGCCCGGGAGGTCGAAGCCGGAGACGGCGCGCAGGAACGCATCGGGTATCTGCGTGATGATGCCGGCGCCGTCGCCCGTTCCGGCGTCGGAGCCGACCGCGCCGCGGTGCTCGAGGTGGCGCAGCGCCTCGAGAGCCGCGTCGATGATGTCGTGCCCCGCGGTTCCGCGCAGGGTCGCGACCATGGCGAGACCGCAGGCGTCCTTCTCGGCGGCGGGGTCGTAGAGACCCTGCTTGCCGGGGACCATGCTGAACCGGGTATGGGGAGGCGTGAGCGCCATTTGTCGACCGTCCTCACAGTGTCGTGGATGTGGGGATTGGAGTGCGGGGACGCCTTCGGCCCGATGCTGGGAGGGTTCCGCCGCTGTTGCGCCGGGCTTGTGTGCGGCCCGGCTCGTCCGTGCGGTCAGATGATGGTTACGGGATCGCCTCGACGGGTGTGTGATGTAGCCGTGTTGTCATGAGCCGACGGAGGTCATCCGTTCGACGGGCTTGTGGCCTTGGCTCCTGCGGACGCGGTGGGCTCCCCGTCGCCATCGACGAAGTCCTCGTCATCCGAATCCGTGTCGTCAGAGTCTACCTCAGCATCCGGGCGAACCCATTCACGACCCGGCACGTACACGCTCGGCTCCAGGCCGGTGTGCCGACGCGACTGGACGATGAAGATCACGATGCCCAGCACGACGGACGCGAACGCGGCCCACACGTTGCTGCGGATGCCGAGGAACGAGAACTCGCTCGGGTCGATGCGGATGGACTCCAGGTAGGAGCGGCCGAGACCGTACCAGATGAGGTAGACGGCGAGGGTCTTGCCCCACTGCAGGCGGAACTTCCGTTCCAGGAGGACGATCACGACGACGCCGATGAGGTTCCAGATGATCTCGTAGAGGAACAGCGGCTGGAACAGCGTGTTGTCGGGCAGGCCGACCGGGATCGCCTTGTTGCCCGCGTCGATCTGCAGGCCCCACGGCAGGTTGGTCGGGAGGCCGAAGAGCTCCTGGTTGAAGTAGTTGCCGAGACGGCCGATGGCCTGCGCGAGCAGCAGCGCGGGAGCAAGGGCGTCGGCGACGCTCCAGAACCGCAGGCCGCTGATGCGGCAGGCGATCCAGACGCCGACGGCGCCGCCGATCAGCGAGCCGAAGATCGCGTTGCCGCCCTCCCAGATCGCCCACACGCTGCCCGGCTCGAACGGGTTCCAGGTGTTGTGCCCTGCACCGAAGTAGTCGGTGGGGTGCGTGATGACGTGGTAGGCACGCGCACCGATGATGCCGAGGACGACGGCCCACAACAGGATGTCGAGGATCACGCCCGGCTCTGCGCCGCGCTTGCTGAGGCGGCGTGAAGTCCAGAGTGCTGCGACCACGATGCCGATCAGGATCATGATCGCGTAGGTCTGGATGCGCCAGTGGATGAACCAGAAATCGATCGGGATCTGCTGCCACTCGGGCCCCGGGCTCGGGATGCTGGCGACCCAGCTGCTCATCGTCGCGACCACGCGATGACTACCTTTCGTGTCCTATGGAGTCCGGCGCCGAACGGCGCACGGCCTCCAGTCTAAGTGCAGGTCTGCGATGCCACCGACCCGCGGGTCCCCGCTGACGGGGCCTCAGGACGATGCGCCCGGCCGCGTGGTGCCGCGTGCGAGCTCGGCCGCGACGCGGCCGGCCTCCGCCACGCCGCCGTCGGCGAGGGCCGTGACGAGTGCGGAGCCGACGATCGCGCCGTCGGCGTACTCGAGGACCTCCGCGACCTGCGCCGCACTCGAGATGCCCGAGGCCGACGCACGCGCTGGTCGCGCCCGCGTCGCGCAGCCGGGCGACCAGCGTGCGCGCGGCGGCGTCGACATCGCTCCGGGCGCCCGTGATGCCCATCGTCGAGACGGCGTAGACGAAGCCTCGGCTGCTCTCGATGGTCGTACGGAGGCGCTCGTCGGTCGACGACGGCGCGGCGAGGAACACGCGGTCGAGGCCGGTGCGGTCGGAGGCGGCGAGCCAGTCGGCCGCCTCGTCGGGGATGAGGTCGGGGGTGATGAGCCCCGCGCCGCCCGCGGCGACGAGGTCGTCGGCGAAGCGGTCGACGCCGTACTGCAGCACGGGGTTCCAGTAGGTCATGACGAGCACGGGGATGTCGACGCGCTGCGTGATCTCGCGCACGGCGGTGAAGCCGTCGCGCAGGCGGAACCCGTTCGACAGCGCCCGCTGCGTGGCGGCCTGGATGACCGTGCCGTCCATGACCGGGTCGGAGTACGGCAGGCCGAGCTCGATGACGTCGACGCCGTTCTCGGCGAGGGCGACGGCCGCGTCGATGCTGGTCTGCAGGTCGGGGAAGCCCGCCGGCAGGTAGCCGACGAGGGCGCCGCCCGCCTCCGCATTGCGGCGCGCGATGGTGTCTGCCACACGGCTCACGACTGCACGGCTCCCTTGTCGATCAGGCCGAAGTAGCGTCCGGCGGTCTCCATGTCTTTGTCGCCGCGACCGCTGAGATTCACGAGCACGATGCCGTCGGGGCCGAGCTCCTTGCCGAGCTCGAGCGCCCCGGCGAGGGCGTGCGCCGACTCGATGGCCGGGATGATGCCCTCGGTGCGGCTCAGCAGGCGCAGCGCCTCCATGGCCTCGGCGTCGGTCACCGGACGGTACTCGGCACGGCCGATCGTCGCCAGCCACGCGTGCTCCGGGCCGACGCCCGGGTAGTCGAGGCCGGCCGAGATCGAGTGCGACTCGATCGTCTGGCCGTCTTCGTCCTGCAGCAGCATGCTGCGGGCACCGTGCAGCACGCCGGGGCGCCCCTTGGTGATGGTCGCGGCGTGGCGGGGCGTTTCGACGCCGTCGCCGCCGGCTTCGAAGCCGACGAGACGCACGTCTTCGTCGTCGAGGAACGCGTGGAAGATGCCGATCGCGTTCGAGCCGCCGCCGACGCAGGCCGCGACCGCGTCGGGCAGGCGCCCGGTCAGCGCCAGGACCTGCTCGCGGGCCTCCTCGCCGATGATCTTCTGGAGGTCGCGCACCATCTCGGGGAACGGGTGCGGCCCCGCGACCGTGCCGAAGATGTAGTTGGTGTTCTCGACGTTGGTGACCCAGTCGCGCATCGCGTCGTTGATGGCGTCCTTGAGGGTGCGCGAGCCGGTCGTGACCGCGACGACCTCCGCGCCGAGCAGGCGCATGCGGGCGACGTTCAGCGCCTGCCGCTCGGTGTCGACCTCGCCCATGTAGATGGTGCACTCGAGGCCGAACAGCGCGGCAGCGGTCGCGGTGGCGACACCGTGCTGGCCCGCGCCGGTCTCGGCGATGACACGCGTCTTGCCGATGCGCTTGGTGAGGAGCGCCTGGCCGAGCACGTTGTTGATCTTGTGCGAGCCGGTGTGGTTGAGGTCTTCGCGCTTGAGGATGACGCGCGCGCCTCCCGCGTGCGCGGCGAAGCGCGGCACCTCGGTGATGATGCTCGGGCGGCCGGTGTAAGTGCGGTGCAGTTCGTCGAGCTCGGCGCGGAACGCGGGATCGGCCTTGGCCTCCTCCCACGCGATCGTCAGCTCGTCGAGGGCGGCGACGAGGGACTCCGGCACGAAGCGGCCGCCGAACTCGCCGAAGTAGGGTCCGTGTTCAGAACGAAGGGACATCAGGCTCCCAGGAAATCGCCGAGCGTGGCGATGGGATCGCTCGTGACGAGCGCCTCACCGACGAGCACGACATCCGCGCCCGCCGCCCGGTAGTGGGCGACGTCGGCGGCCGACTTCACGGCCGACTCCGCCACGCGGATGACGCCGGACGGATACCGGTCGGCCAGGCGGCCGAACAGATCCCGATCCAGCTCGAACGTCGAGAGGTTGCGCGCGTTCACGCCCACCAGCGTCGCGCCGGTGTCGAACGCGCGGCTCAGCTCCTGTTCGGTGTGCGCCTCGACCAGAGCGGTCATGCCCAGGTCGGCGATCAGGTCGTGGAGCTCCACCAGTCGGGGCTGGTCGAGGGCGGCGACGATCAGCAGCACCAGGTCGGCACCCGCTGCGCGGGCTTCGAGCACCTGGTACGGATCGGCGACGAACTCCTTGCGCAGCACGGGCAGCGAGACGGAGGCGCGCACGGCCTCGAGGTCGGAGAGCGACCCCTTGAACCGGCGCTCCTCGGTGAGGACGCTGATCGCGCTCGCGCCACCCGTCTCGTAGAGGGAGGCGAGAGCGGCGGGGTCGGGGATGGCGGCGAGGTCGCCACGCGACGGGCTCGCGCGCTTGACCTCGGCGATGATCTTCACCCGCTCGGCGGGTGCCAGCGCGGCCAGCGCGTCGATGGCGGGCTCGCGGGCAGCCGCAGCCACCTCGACCACGGCGAACGGGCGCTCAGCGCGTCGCCGCTCCGCATCCTCCAGCGCGCCGGCGACGAGGTCGGCGAGCACGGGTTAGTGGCCCTTCGGCTGGTACTTGGAGCCGCCCACTCCGTAGCCCGCGCGCTTCATGATCCCGCCCACGATCAGCCCGATCACGGCGAGACCGGCAGCTGCCCACACCACGATCGGAGCGTCGAAGAAGAACGCGACGGCTCCGATGGTGAAGGCGATCAGCATGATGATCACGGCCGTCCACGCCGCCGGCGAATGACCGTGGCCTGGATCGACTGACTCGGTGCTCATGGGACTCCTGCGCGTCGGGTGCGCCTCCCCTCGCCGTTAGGCATGGAATGGCCCGTCAGGCATGGGATGGCGCACGGTTGGTGGATCGGGAACCAGTCTAGTGGCTCAGCGCGTGGGATCGTCGCCGCGGCTCAGCTCGTCCCAGCTGTCGATCGCGGTGTCGCGGTCGAGTGCTGTGGGGGCATCGGGCAGGTCGTCTTCGGCCGCCGCGCGCGCCTCCTCGTCGTCGCCCGCGTCCGTCACGTCGCCGGCGGGAGCGGCCTCGTCGTGGTCGGCGCTCTCGTCCTCAGGCGTCAGTTCGGCGACGGCTTCCTCGGCCGAGCGCCCGTCCTCCCCGGCGAACCGCGCCTGGTAACGACGCGACGGGCCGGGCCACGCCCGCACGAACACAATGGCCGCGATGCCGGCGAGACCGACGAGCACACCGCCGACGACGGCGAGCCACGGCCAGAACTCGGTCGTCGTGCTCTCGACGAGCCTGTGCAGGGAGGCCTCCCCGGCAACGCCCGTCGCCGTCGTGATCGCCCCGCCGGCCGCCCGTAGCGGGTCGCCGAGCACGGGGAGCGCCGAATAGACGAGCGAGACACCGAGCAGGACCCCGAGGATCGAGAGCACCACGCGGAAGGCCGGTCCGGCGATCGCGAGAGCCGCCGTCAGGGCGAGCCCGGCCAGCGAGAGCGCCGTGAGAGCAGGGGCCGCGGCCGAGCCGGCGACGGTGACCGCACCCGCGTGGTCCGCGACGTCCTTCACGTCGATCGTGAACCAGGTCTGCGTCGCCGAGAGCAGCCCGAGGCCGCTCCCCACGACCAGCGCGAGGAGCGTCAAGTACTTGACGCGGCGGTTCTCAGCTCGCACCCTGCACCCGTCTCATCCCGTTGGCGATCGCGACCGCCCGCAGGGGTGCGGCCGCCTTGTTCTGCGACTCCTGGAACTCCCGGATCGGGCACGGAGTCGGCGACCAGGCCGCCCCCGGCCTGCACCCGGGCGACCCCGCCCATGATTGTCGCGGTGCGGATGGCGATCGCGAGGTCGGCGTCTCCGGCGAAGTCGAAGTACCCGATCACTCCCCCGTACACGCCGCGCTGTGCGGGCTCGAGCTCGTCGATGATCCGCAGCGCCATCGGCTTGGGCGCGCCGGAGAGCGTGCCGGCGGGGAAGGTCGCGCGGAAGACGTCGATCGCACCGGACTCCGGGAGCAGGTCGCCCTCGACCGACGAGACGATGTGCATGATGTGGCTGAAGCGCTCGACCCGCATGAACTCGGTCACCTCGACGGTGCCCGCAGCGCACACCTTGAGCAGGTCGTTGCGGGCGAGGTCGACGAGCATCAGGTGCTCTGCCCGCTCTTTGTCGTCGGCCAACAGCGAGGCCTCGAGGTCGAGGTCCTCCTCGGGCGTCGCACCGCGCGGGCGCGAGCCGGCGATGGGGTGCGTGAAAGCACGACCCTCCTGCACCTTCACCAGCGCCTCGGGCGAAGAGCCGACGATCTGGTACGGCTCGCCGTCCGGGCGCTCCAACGACGAGCAGGTACATGTACGGGCTCGGGTTGAGCGAACGCAGCACACGGTACACGTCGAGGGCGGAGCGCCGTGCACTCGAGCTCGAAGCGCTGCGAGATCACGACCTGGAAGATGTCGCCGTCGACGATCCGCTCCTTGGCGGTCTCGACCGACGCGAGGAAGTCCTCCTCTCGGGTGCGCGACACCGGGTGCCCGACGGCGGCGAGGTCCACGTCGGCGAGCCACGCCTCCGACGGGCGCGCGAGCTCGGTCTGCATGTGGTCGAGGCGCTGCTGCGCGTCGCTCCACAGGGCGTCGACGTCGTGCTCGCCGTCGGCGAGCGCGTTGGCGATCAGCTTGACCGTTCCGGAACGGTGGTCGATCACGACCAGGTCGGCGACGAACGCCATCGCCTGTCCCGGGATGTCGTAGTCGGCCGGCGGCCGCTGCGGCAGCCGTTCGAGCTGGCGCACCGCCTCCCAGCCGATGAAGCCGACCAGACCTCCGGTCAGCGGAGGCAGGCCGGGGATGCGCGGCGTGCTCCACCGCTCGTGCAGCGCCGCCAGGGCGTCGAGCGGCCGGCCCGCGGCCTCCGCACCCAGCGCGCGCTGCGCCGACAGCCCGTAGTCGAGCCAGCGGACCTCGTCGCCGTCCTGGCTCAGCATCCCGAACGACGCGGCTCCGACGAACGAGAACCGCGACCAGATGCCGCCCTGTTCGGCCGACTCCAGCAGGAAGGTGCCCGGTCGCCCGGCGGCCAGCTTGCGGTAGATGCCGACCGGCGTCTCTCCGTCGGCGAACAGCTCGCGGACAACGGGCACGACGCGATGCTCGGCGGCCAGCGCAGCGAACTCCTCGCGTCCGGTCGTCCCGTCCGCCGTGGCGATCACAGGTCAGACCCCATCTCTGCTGCGAGTTGTGCGCTCTCGGCGTCGGCGACCACCGGCTCCAGGACGTCGGCGTCGAAGCACGTGCGCGTGCCGGTGTGGCAGGCGACGCCGACCTGCTCGACGGTCACCAGCAGGGTGTCGCCGTCGCAGTCGAGCGCCGCGCCCTTGACGTACTGCACGTGGCCGGAGGTGTCGCCCTTGCGCCAGTACTCCTGACGCGAGCGCGACCAGAACGTCACGCGGCCCTCGGTGAGCGTGCGGCGCACCGCCTCGGCATCCATCCAGCCCATCATCAGCACCTCGCGGGAGTCCCACTGCTGGATGATCGGCAGGGACCAGCCCTGCGTCGCTGAATCGGATCCGGCCGATCACGTCGTCGATCGCGGTCATGAACGCACCTCCAGACCTGCTCGTCGCAGCTCGTCCTTCACATCGCCGATGGTCATCTCGCCCGAGTGGAACACGCTCGCCGCCAGCACCGCGTCGGCACCCGCGTCGATCGCGGGGACGAAGTCGGACACGGCACCCGCCGCCGCCCGAGGCGATGACCGGCACCCTGCTGATCGCACGCATCACGGCGGATGAGCTCGAGGTCGAAGCCCTCCTTCGTGCCGTCGGCGTCGATGGAGTTGACCAGCAGCTCCCCCGCACCGAGCTCGATCGCGCGCTCCGCCCAGTCGAGGGCGTCGATGCCGGTCTCGGTGCGCCCGCCGTGGGTCGTGACCACGAACCCGGACGCCGTGCCGGCCGCGCGCTTGACGTCGAGCGAGAGCACGAGCACCTGCGCGCCGAAGCGCTCGGCGATCTCGGCGACGAGGTCGGGCCGCGCGATCGCTGCCGAGTTGACGCCCGACCTTGTCGGCGCCGCTGCCCAGCAGCTTCGCGACGTCGTCCGTGCTGCGCACGCCGCCGCCGACGGTGAGCGGGATGAAGACCTGCTCGGCCGTGGCGCGCACGACGTCGTACGTCGTCGAGCGGTCGTCGACCGTCGCCGTCACGTCGAGGAAGGTCAGCTCGTCCGCGCCCTGCTCGAAGTAGCGGCGAGCCAGCTCGACGGGATCGCCCTGCGTCGCGGAGGTTCTGGAAGTTGACGCCCTTGACGACGCGTCCGGCGGCCACGTCGAGACACGGAATGACCCGGACCGCGACGCTCATCAGATGCGCGCCGCGTGGATCGAGGTGACCAGGATCGCGCGCGCGCCCGAGCTCGTAGAGGCGCGTCCATGACCTGGTTGGTGCTGTCGCGCTTGATCATGACCCGCACGGCCACCCAGTCCGGCTCGCCGAGCGGCGAGACGGTGGGCGACTCGACGCCCGGCGTCAGGGCGACGGCCTGGTCGAGCAGCGCGACGGGGAGGTTGTAGTCGACCAGCACGTACTGCCGCGCGACCATGACGCCCTGCAGGCGACGCAGCAGCGTGTCGACTCCGGTGGCGGGCGACGGCCGACGACACGAGGACCGCCTCTGACTCGAGGATCACCGGGCCGAAGATCTCGAGGCCCTGCTTGCGCAGGGTCGAGCCGGTCTCGACCACGTCGGCCACCGCGTCGGCGACGCCGAGCCGCACGGCGGACTCCACGGCGCCGTCGAGCTTGATGAGCGGCGGCGTCGACGCCGCTGTCGGCGAGGAACTGGCCGACGAGGCCCGGGTAGCTCGTCGCGACGCGCTTGCCGTCGAGGTCGGCGAGGTCGGTGTACGACCGCCGGCGGTCCCGCGAAGCGGAACGTCGAGGCGGCGAAGTCGAGCGCGGCGATCTCGGCGGCGGAGGAGCCGGAGTCGAGCAGCAGGTCGCGGCCGGTGATGCCGACGTCGAGCGCACCGCGAGCCGACGTAGGTCGCGATGTCGCGCGGGCGCAGATAGAAGAACTCGACGTCGTTGCGCGGGTCGGCGACGATGAGCTCCTTGGGGTCGCGGCGACCGTGGTAGCCGGCCTCGCGCAGCATCTGCGCCGCGGTCTCGGAGAGGGAGCCCTTGTTGGGGACGGCGATCTTCAGCATGCGTTGGGTCTTTCGTGACGTGACGGGTGGATGCACGATACGGCGAGGTTCGGTCTCACAGATGTCGGTACACGTCGGCCGGCGTGAGGCCCTTGGCGATCAGCAGCACCTGCAGGTGGTAGAGCAGCTGGGAGATCTCCTCGGCGGCGGCGCTCGTCGGACTCGTACTCGGCGGCCATCCAGACCTCTGCGGCCTCCTCCACGATCTTCTTTCCGATGGCGTGCACGCCCGCGTCCAGCTCGCGAACCGTTCCGGAGCCGTCCGGGCGGGTCTCGGCCTTCTCGCTGAGCTCGGCGAAGAGGTCGTCGAAGGTTTTCACCGTTACAGCGTACTAGTCGCGGAGCGCGGCCCGGGCCCGCATGACGAAGCGCCTCACGCAGCACCTCGGCGGCCGTGTGCTAATGTCGGCAGGTCTCATCTGACATATTCCATTCGACGAGGAGGTCTGCGATGGAAACGAGATCCCGTTCACGATTTTGGCCTTTGGTGCTCTGCTGGGTGATTGTGGCACTGGACGGCTTCGACCTGGTGGTGCTCGGCACCGTCATCCCCACCCTGTTGGGCACGCACGAGCTCGGGTTCGACGCGCCGGCGGCGACCGCCGTTGCGACCGCGGGGCTGGTGGGTGTCGGAATCGGTGCGCTCACCGTCGGCCCTCTCGCGGATCGCTACGGCCGACGACGGTGCCTTCTGCTGTGCGTGACGGTCTTCTCGGTGCTCACCCTCGCCATCGTGATCGCGCCGAACCTCTTCGTCTTCGGCCTCCTCCGGGTGCTGGCCGGGCTCGCGCTCGGAGCGTGCCTCCCCGTCACCATCGCCTACGTCACCGACATGATGCCGAGCAACCGGGCGGGCAAGGCGACGACGCTGACGATGACCGGCTATCACGCCGGCGCCGTCCTCACTGCGCTCCTCGCGCTCGCCGTCATCCCCGACTGGCGCCTGCTGTTCGCGATCGGCGGCATCGCCGGGCTGGTCACCGTCCCGCTCATCCGGCTCGCCCTGCCTGAGGAGCGGCGCGGACAGCAGACCGGCCCGCGCCCGACGGTGCGACGGCTGGTGGAGCGCCCCTACCTGACCATCAGCATCGGGGTCTGGGTGGCCTCCTTCATGGGGCTGCTGCTGGTCTACGGCCTCAACACCTGGCTGCCGCAGCTGATGCGCGACGCCGGCTACGGCTCCACCGACTCGCTCGGCCTGCTCCTCACGCTGAACGCAGGCGCCGTCACCGGGCTGATCCTGGCCGGCATCGTCGCCGACCGTTCGGGCACCAAGCGCGTCGCGATGACGTGGTTCGCGCTGTCGGGGGTGCTGCTCGCGTTCCTCAGCGTCCGGCTGGAGAACGTCACGATGCTGTACGTCGCGGTCTTCGTCACGGGCGTCTTCGTGTTCTCGGCGCAGGTGCTCGTCTACGCCTTCATCACCCAGCTCTATCCGCCGGAGATCCGGAGCACCGCGCTCGGCTTCGCCGCCGGCATCGGTCGACTCGGCGCCATCGTCGGTCCGGCGATCACCGGGACGCTCGTCTCCTACGGCCTGGCGTACCCAGGCGGGTTCTACGTGTTCGCCGCCACAGCCCTCCTCGCGGTCGGCGCGCTCGCCATCATCCCCGCGCGGGCGAAGGTGCGGGCCGAGCCCGTTCCGGTCGAGAGCTCGCTGTAGCGCCTTAGTGGCTGTGGGCCGCCGCTGCGGCCCGCAGCCCGGCGATCCGCTCGGCAGGCTCTCCGCGGAAGACGCTGGAGCCCGCGACGAACGTGTCAGCACCATTCTCGGCGGCCGTGACGATCGTCTCTTCGGTGATCCCGCCGTCGACCTGCAACCACACGTCGAGACCCCGGGCTTCGACGGCCTCCCGGAGCGACCGCAGCTTGGGCATCGTCTCGCCCAGGAACGACTGACCGCCGAATCCCGGCTCCACGGTCATCACCAGTACCTGGTCGAACTCGGCGAGGAGGTCGAGGTAGCCGTCGACGGGCGTGCCCGGCTTGAGCGCTACCCCCGCCCGAGCGCCGATGGCGCGCAGCCGGCGGGCGAGCGCTGCCGGGTCGGCCACGGCCTCCGCGTGGAACGTCACCGAGAAGGCGCCCAGCTCGGCGTAGCCCGGGGCCCAGCGGTCGGGGTCGTCGATCATCAGGTGCACGTCGAGCGGGATCGGGCTGACGTCCTGGATGCGACCCACCATCTGCGGGCCGAACGTGAGGTTGGGGACGAAGTGGTTGTCCATGACGTCCACGTGCACGAGGTCCGCAGTGGCGATGCTGCCGAGATCGCGCTCCAGGTTCACGAAGTCGGCCGCCAGGATGCTCGGACTGATGCGCGTCGCCATGCCGACCAGCCTATGGGGCGCGCGGTGCTCGCGACGGCCGGACCGGCCGCACTGCCCGTCCTCGACCGCGCAGCTACCGTGCGACCTTCTCGAACACCGCGATGAACATGGCGTCGGTGAGATGACGATGCGGCCAGAGCTGCACCAGCTCCGGGTCGCCCGCCAGGTCGAGCCGCTCGTTCGAGACGGACTGCACGATCTCGACAGTGTCGCCGGTGCGGAGCACACCGCGATGACGGTCGAGAGCGTCCGCGACCACCGAACGGGTCTCCGCCACGTGCGGCGAGCACGTCACGTAGACGAGGAGGCCGCCCGGCTTCAGCGCCTCCACAGCGGAGTCGAGCAGGCGCGCCTGCAGCCCGGTCAGCTCGGCGACATCCCTGGGCGTCTTGCGCCAGCGCGCCTCCGGACGGCGGCGCAGCGCGCCGAGCCCGGTGCACGGCGCGTCGAGCAGGATGCGGTCGAAGGCCTCCGGCTCGCTCCGCCCGATCTCGAGACCGTCGCGCTCCCACACCGGCACGTCGAGAGGCACAGCCGCGAGCGCCCGACGCACCAGCTCTGCGCGCGCTGGCACCACCTCGTTGGCGACGAGGGTCGCCCCGCCCGCAAGCGCCTCCGCGGCGAGCAGCGCGGCTTTGCCGCCCGGGCCCGCGCAGAGGTCGAGCCACCGCTCGCCCCGCTCGATCGGCCGCGCGCGGCTGAGAGCGAGTGCTGCGAGCTGAGACCCCTCGTCCTGCACCCGCAGCCGGCCTCCGGCTTCGCTCACCAGGCCCAGCGGGTCTCCGCCGCCCGCGGTGAAGCCGACGGGCGAGAACCGGTCGGGCCGCGCCGCGCTGGGCGGCTCGGCGAGGCCGGGTAGCGCCACCAGGTTGACGCGCGGCGCCGCGTTGTCTGCCTCCAGCAGGGCCTCCAGCTCCTCCCCGCGGCCCTCCGCCTCCAAAGAGCGACGGAAGGCCCGGACGATCCACGCCGGGTGGGAGGTGAGGGCGGCGAGCCGTTCGTCGTCGTTCTTCGCGTCCGCCAGCACCCGTTCGTGCCACTCGTCGGGCGTCGACCGCCCGATCTCGCGCAGCACGCCGTTGACGAAGCCCGTTCCCGAGCGGCTGCCGACCAGGCGTGCGAGCGCGACCGACTCGTTGACGGCCGCGTGCGGCGGCACGCGCGTCGACAGCAGCTGGTGGGCTCCCAGCCGCAGCACGTCGAGCAGCGGAGGGTCGATCCGGTCGACGGGGCGTCCCGCCGCCCGAGCGATGACCCGGTCATAGTAGCCCTGCATCCGCAGAGTGCCGTAGGTCAGCTCTGTCGCGAGAGCAGCGTCGGCCGGTGACAGCCGTGCGCGGGCGATGCGGCCGGGCAGCAGGAGGTTGGCGTACGCATCGGCCTCCCGCACAGCCGAGAGCACGTCGTACGCGACCCGGCGGGACGACTGGACCCTGGTGCGCTCGTTCACGAGAGCACCGGCGATCCCCCGGCGCCGCGCCACCACTCGGCGGCCGCCATCGCGCGCCGGCCCGCCGGCTGCACGGTGACGAGCTCGAGCGGCGTGGTGCCCGTTCCGACCTCGATGCGGCCGTCCACGTCGGCGACGACGCCGGGAGGCAACGAGAGGCCGCCGGTCGGGCGGGCCGCATGAACCTTGAACCGCTCGCCGTCGAGCAGCGCCCACGCGCCCGGCTCCGGCGTGACGCCCCGCAGCTGCGCGTAGACCTCGCCGACGGGGAGGGTCAGGTCGAGGCGGGCGTCGTCGATCGTGAGCTTGGGCGCGAGCACAGGGTCCCCGCGCTGGGGCACCGCGACGGCCGTCCCGTCCGCGATCGCCGACACGGTCTCGGCCAGCAGCGCCGCCCCGTCCTCCGCCAGGGAGTCGAGCAGCTCTCCGGCCGTCGCGTCGCCCGGAATCGGCCGCCGGACCTGCGCGAAGACGTCGCCGGCGTCGAGCGCGGCGACCAGTTGGAACACTGCGGCCCCGGTCTCGACGTCGCCGGCCATCACGGCCCGCTGCACCGGTGCTGCGCCCCGCCAGCGCGGGAGCAGCGAGAAGTGCAGGTTGACCCAGCCGAGCCGGGGCGTCGACAGCAGCGGTTCCCGGACCAGGCCGCCGTAGGCGACGATGACTCCGAGGTCCGCGTGCAGGTCCGCGACCTGCGCGGTCACGTCCTCCCCCAATCGGTTCGCTTTGATGACGGGGAGGTCGAGCTCGGCGGCGGCCTCCGCCACCGGCGACGGGGTCAGCACCCGTTTCCGGCCGAGCGGGGCGTCGTCGCGCGTGATGACGGCGGCGAGCTCGAAGCTCCGGGCGAGCGTGGTCAGTGAGGGGACAGCGACGGCGGGCGTGCCGGCGAAGACGAGGCGCATAGCAAGGTTCTTTCGGTCTGGTCAGCGACCGAGTCTATCCGTACGCGCCCGCGCGCCACCCATCGAGGGGCACGTCAATGCCCCTATCCCGCGCTTTTAGGGGCGTTTGCGTGCCCTCGATGGGTGAGGTGCGGGAGACGGAGCGCTCAGAGGATCTCGGAGTCGTCGAAGCGCACGCGGAGGGGCGGGGCCGGGCGGTAGCCCGGCCGGCCGGCCGGAGCCCTGCGTCGCTGCGTCGCGTTGCGCACCACGGCGGCACGCACGGCGGCGGCGACCTCAGCCCCGCGCGCGTACTCGAACCGGAGGATGGCACGGACCGTCTTCTCCTCCACCTCCGCCGGGCCGAGCACGTCGATCAGGAGGGCGGGATCAACGGCCTCCAGCACCCCGCGCACCGCGGCCTCCGCACCGGTGACGGAGGCGAGTCGGACGGCGGGCGGGAAGCGCAGCTGACGCCGATCGGTCAGTTCCTCCCGAGCAAAATCGACCAGTCGACCGGTCGCGAAGTCCCGCGCGAGGTCGCCGGAGACACCGACGAGCAGAGTCGGCGCGCCGGGCGCGGCCAGCACCGACGCGCTGGTCCACCAGCGCAGGCAGTCCTCTGCGACGTGGAGGGTCTCCCGCGCGAGCATGCGCTCGCCGTCGAGAAGCAGCACGGCCTGGTATCCGCCTTCGGCGATCGGCTCGGCGCCACGGGTGGCGACGACGAGCGCGGGAGCCGACCCGATGCGCAGCACAGGATGGTCGCCGTCGGCGAGGATGACCCGCGTGCCGGGGAACGCCCGGCCCAGCTCCTCCGCCGTGCGGCCAGAGCCCGGCGTGACCATCTTCAGCTTCGCGTGCTCGCAGCGCGGGCAGCTCCACTCGGTCGCGAGTGCGCCGCACCAGCCGCACGACGGGGCCGCGCCCGCGCGGCGCTGCCCGAGCGGACCCGAGCACTTCGCGCACCGGGCGGCCTGTCCGCAGTGGGCGCACGAGAGCACGGGCAGGTAGCCCGGCCGGGCGACCTGCACCAGCACGGGTCCCCGCGGCCTGCCGCTCTCGCCGCCGAGCGCCTCGCGCGCCGCCCGCCACGCGGACGACGGGATGCGCGCCGCGCGTGCCGCCGGCTCGGAGGCGCCCTGATTGGCGGTCAGCACCACCTTCGGCGAGTAGGACCGCTCCGGGCCGACGTCGCGCAGCCAGCCGAGCTCGACCAGGCGCTGCGCCTCAACGCTGCGCACCAGGCCGCTCAGGACGAGCGCACAGCCCTCCAGCTCCTGACGCACCAGAGCGGCGTCGCGTGCGTGCACGTACGGGCTCAACGGCTCCGCCAGCAGCGGATCGCTGTCCTCCCAGACCGCGAGGAGGCCGAGCCTGCTCGCGGGC
This sequence comes from uncultured Actinomycetota bacterium, assembly GCA_963734315.1. Lineage (GTDB taxonomy): Bacteria > Actinomycetota > Actinomycetes > Actinomycetales > Microbacteriaceae > Leifsonia. The sequence goes on from CAVTGP010000014.1 coordinate 116,556, forward strand.
GCGTAGACGACGGAGCGGTTCCCGATGACGATCCGCGGGCCGGAGAGCGCGGCGAGGAAGGCCTTGTAACGGTCGGGGTTCGACTGGGAGGCGTCGGCACGCACCACCGCGTCCGCCGGGGCGATCGCCCCCAGCGCCGCCGCCAACTGCTCGAGGTCGCGATGGTCGGGGACGGCGAGGATGGCCGTGGCGCCGTTCCGCCAGGTCGCCGTGGCGAGCGCCGCGAGCGTGACGGCCCATTCGCCGACCCAGGTGCCGTCCGGCAGGCGGCTCAGTCGCGGGATCGGTCGCAACGCCAGCCGCTCCCCCGCGGCTACAGCTGCCTCCAGCGCGCCGGCAGCATAGCCGCGCGCCGGGAACGGAGCGGGTGCGCCCGCCGATGCGGCGGCATCGGCCGGCGCAGGAGCGTCGATGTCGGCTGCCGCTTGCCGCGCAGCCAGCCATGCCTTCTCGACCCGCACCATGCGCGGCGGCACCGCGAGTCGCAGGATGTCGCTCGCCGTTCCCGCGCTCCGGTCGGCGAGCCGGCGGGCGAGCCTCCACACCGGTGCCGCAAGACGGGCGCCGGAGAGACGACCGCCTCGATCGCACTCAAAGTCCCGGAGAACGCCGCGTCCGGTTCCGCGAGCTCGACGACGTACCCGTCGGCGACACGACCGGCCGAGCGCAGAGGAACGCGCACGCGCACTCCCGGCAGCACCTGCCCGGAGAGCTCCTCGGGCACGCTGTAGTCGAACAGGTGGTCGAGCTGCGGCAGCGGCGAGTCGAGGGCGACACGGGCGACCGTCGCGGCCGCCTCCACGCTAGAGCCCTGCGGCGGAGCGCAGGTCGTCGACGCGGTCCAGCCGCTCCCAGGTGAAATCGGGGAGTTCACGGCCGAAGTGGCCGTAGGTCGCCGTCTGCGCGTAGATCGGCCGGAGCAGATCGAGCTCGCGCATGATCGCGGCCGGGCGCAGGTCGAAGACCTCGCGGATGGCGCGGATGATGCGGTCGTCGGAGACCGTGCCGGTGCCGAACGTCTCCACGTAGAGACCGACGGGCGCCGCCTTGCCGATCGCGTACGCCACCTGCACCTCCAGCCGGTCGGCGAGCCCCGCCGCGACGGCGTTCTTCGCGACCCAGCGCATGGCGTAGGCCGCCGAGCGGTCGACCTTCGACGGGTCCTTGCCCGAGAAAGCGCCTCCGCCGTGACGGCTCGCGCCGCCGTAGGTGTCGACGATGATCTTGCGGCCGGTGAGGCCCGCGTCGCCCTTGGGGCCGCCGATCTCGAACCGGCCGGTCGGGTTGATGAGTGTGCGGATGTGCGCGGTCTCGAGCCCCGCGGCGTGCATGCACCGGCGCGATCACCTCCTCGACGACCTCGGCCTGCAGCTGCTCGCTGGAGACGTGCGGCGCGTGCTGAGTGGAGAGCACGACGGTCTCGACCGAGCGCGGGGTGTAGCCCTCGTAGCCGATCGTCACCTGTGTCTTGCCGTCGGGCCGGAGGTAGTCGAGAGTTCCGTCTTTGCGAACGGCGGCGAGCCGCTCGGCCAGCCGGTGCGCCAGCCAGATCGGAAGCGGCATGTACTGCGGGGTCTCAGTGGTGGCGAAGCCGAACATGATGCCCTGGTCGCCCGCGCCCTGCCGGTCGAGGTCATCGACGCTCTGCTCGGTGCGCGACTCGAGCGCATTGTCCACGCCCTGTGCGATGTCGGGCGACTGGGCTCCGATCGAGACGGAGACGCCGCACTGGGTGCCGTCGAAGCTCACGTCGGACGAGTCGTAGCCGATCTCGACGATCTTCTCGCGCACCAGGGCCGGGATCTCGACGTAGCCTTTGGTCGTCACCTCGCCCGCGACATGCACCAGGCCGGTCGTGACCAGCGTCTCGACCGCGACACGGCTGTGCGGGTCGACCGCGACGAGCGCGTCGAGAATGCTGTCGGAGATCTGGTCGCAGATCTTGTCCGGGTGACCCTCGGTGACCGACTCGGACGTGAAGAGGCGCAGATCTGCCATTGTTCTCCTTGATCGCGGCGCAGAGGGTGTGCCCGGGATGCCGTGGCCGCGTCGTCGACTAGACCACGACGTCGAGGATACGGTCGGCCACCGACAGCTTGCTCCCCGAGGCCTCCATCACTATATCGCCGCCCTTGCGGAGCACAACGACCTCGTTGCTCTCCGTTGCGAAGCCCTGCTCCCAGCCCACCTGGTTGAGGACCAGGAAGTCGCTGCCCTTCGCGGCGAGCTTGCTGCGGCCGAGCTCGATGAGCGTGGACGGGTCGGGCTCGGTTTCGGCCGCGAACCCCACGACGACCTGGCCGTCATGGCGGGTCGCGGCGAGCCCTGCCAGGATGTCGGGGTTGGCGACCAGCTCGATGCTCAGCGTGTCCCCCGCCTCGGACTTCTTGATCTTGGTGTCGCGGGTGACCGACGGGCGGTAGTCGGCCACAGCGGCGGTCATCACGACGATGTCGGCCGATCGGGCCGCCTCGGTCACGGCCTCCTGGAGCTCGAGCGCGGTCTGCACTTCGACGAGCTCCACGCCCTCCGGAGGGTCGACCTCCAGATGCGCAGCGATCAGCACCACCTCGGCGCCGCGTGCCTGTGCTGCGGCAGCCACCGCGACGCCCTGACGCCCGCTCGAGCGGTTGCCGAGGAAACGGACCGGGTCCAGCGGCTCCCTGGTGCCGCCGGCCGTCACGACGATGCGCTTGCCCGCGAGGTCTACGCCCCCGCGCGGCAAGCGGGAGGCCTCGTTCGCACGCCGCCGCTCCGAGAGCACGACGACGTCGGCCACGGGCTCCGGCAGGGCCGAGACGGCGAGCCGCGGCGACATGCCGGCGGCGCGCAGGGCAGCCCGCACGATCACGTCGGGCTCCTCCATTCGGCCGGGGCCGGAGTCGGCGCCGGTGAGCTGGCCGGAGGCCGGCCCAACCACGGTGACGCCCCGGCTGCGGAGCGTCGCGACGTTGGCGACGGTGGCCGGGTTGCGCCACATCTCGGTGTGCATCGCCGGCGCGACGACCAGCGGTGCCGTGGAGGCCAGGACGGTGTTGCCGAGCAGGTCGTCGGCGAGTCCCGCCGCCAGCTTGGCGAGCGTGTTGGCGGTCGCGGGCGCGATCACGATGAGGTCGGCCGACTGGCCGATAGCCACGTGCCGTACCTCGGCGACGCCCTCGTAGAGGTCGGTGGCCACCGGGTTGCGGCTGATCGCCTCGAGCGTCGGGCGGCCGACGAACCGCAGCGCGGCCTCCGTCGCGACGACATGAACCGAGTGGCCCTCGAGCACGAGGGCGCGGATGACGCCGACGGCCTTATATGCGGCGATGCCGCCGGTCACTCCGACAACGATGGTCAATCGTGGGCTCACGGCGCCAGTCCTCTCGATAGGCAGAGCTCATCCATCGGCCGGATGTCCGGCTGCGATCGTACGGCTGCGCTGGGCGCTCGTTCTGAAGCGCTGGTTCAGCGACTCTCAGTCTGCGGGACTCGGTCTGCCGAGTTACTCCGCTGCGATCGGCTTGATGACGAGCTTGTCCTCGTTGATCTCGTGGAGCGCGACCGAGAGGGGCTTGTCGTCGACCGACGAGTCGACGAGCGGTCCGACGTTGTCGAACAGGCTGCCCTCGTGAAGGTCGGCGTAGTAGTCGTTGATCTGACGCGCGCGCTTGGAGGCGAAGATCACGAGCGCGTACTTGGACTCGACGCGGGCGAGGAGCTCGTCGATGGGCGGGTCGATGATGCCGTTGTTGCTGGTTGCCATGCGGGAACCCTCTCTTTCGTGCCTCCGGCACTCGGATTCGAGGAGCGGAGGACTGCGGGTGGCGCCGGATGCGGCGCGACACGTGTTGGTCTGAGACTGGCGGTCTACGGGCGCGACGACGCCACGCGGACCTTCATCAAGTCTACGACCTCGCGAGCGGCCTCGGCGACCGTCGTGGTTGACGACCCGGTAGTCGAACTCGTCCTGGGCGGCCAGCTCGACCTTCGCGGTCTCCAGCCGGCGCTGCTGCTCCGCGGCGTCCTCGGTGCCCCGCCCGATCAGCCGGCGGACCAGCTCCTCCCACGTGGGAGGGAGCAGGAAGATCAGCCGGGCCTCCGGCATCGACTCGCGTACCTGGCGCGCGCCCTGCAGGTCGATCTCGAGCAGCACGCTCCTGCCCTGATCCGAGCGCGTCCTCGATCGGTGCGCGCGGCGTGCCGTACCGGTAGGCGTTGTGCACGGTCGCGTGCTCCAGCAGCTCGCCGTCCGCGATCATGCGGTCGAACTCGATATCGTCGACGAAGTAGTAGTTGACGCCGTCGACCTCGCCGGGGCGAGGTGCGCGGGTGGTCGCCGACACCGAGAGGAGCACGTCGGGGTAGTTCTCCCGGATGTAAGTCGACACCGTGCCCTTGCCGACCGCGGTCGGCCCGGCGAGCACGACCAGCTGGTTGCGGCGTCGGCCGATCTCGTTCTCGCGTTCGATCAGGAACTCGCGCAGCTTGAGACGCTGATGGCGGCCGAGGCCGCCGAGGCGCTTGGCCGGCGAGATCGCCAGCTTCTGCACGGCCTCCTGCATCTTGGTCGTGCCGATCGCGGGGACGCTGAGCAGGAACTCCGTGACGCGGAGGCGACCCTCGACGCCGTCGGGGGCGGCGGTCGCGTGGTCGAGGACGACCAGCGGCGAGATCTCACGCGCGGCGATCGCGTTCTTCACGGCGGCGCGCGCCCGCCGCGCGGCGACGGCGGCGGCGGATGCTGCCGCGCGATCGACGGCGGGCGGTGCCGGTCGGGCGGACGCCGGTCGGGCCGATGCGGGCTGAGGCTCAGCCATGGCTGGCGCGCACCTCCTCGGCACGGCGGGCGACGGCGGCGGCCGAACCTGTCGGGGCCGGCGGTCAGCAGGCCGCGGGACTCGCTCGCGATGACACCGGGCGCGCAGCGCGCCGAAGAGGCGATGGACGTCCTCGACTCTGCGCGCCCTGGTGGCCGAACCCCGGCGCGAGCACCGGGAAGGCCGGTTCGACGGCCGCCGCGGTGTCGATCCCGTACGTCGCCCAGCGCGACCGTGGCGCCGAGCACCAGCCCGACCGTGCCGAAGGGATGCGGAGGCTGAGCCTGGTTGAACGCGTGCACGTCTTCGATGATCGCACGGGCGACGGTCATCCCGGCACGAGGTCCGTCGGCGACGACCGCCTGCTGCACGTCCGCGGCCTCCGGGTTGGAGGTCGCGGCGAGCACGAACAGCCCCTTGCCCGGCCTCCTCGGCGAGCCTCATCGGCTCGGCGAGGGAGCCGACGCCCTGGAACGCGGCGACCGTCATGGCGTCGACCTCGAGCGGGGAGCCCGGCGTCAGCCACGCCTCGGCGTAGGCGTCGACGCTCGTGCCGATGTCGCCGCGCTTGGCGTCGGCGATCACCAGCAGACCGGCGCTCGCGCGCGGCGCGCGAGCACGTCCTCGAGCGCCGCGTAGCCCGGCCGACCCGTAGCGCTCGAAGAACGCGACCTGCGGCTTGACGATCCCGGCGCTGCCGGCCGCGGCCTCCACCACGCGCAGGCCGAACTCCCGCGCGCCGGCGGCCGAGGCCGGCAGCCCCCAGTCCGCCAGCAGGTGCGCGTGCGGGTCGATGCCGACGCACAGGCGGCCGCGCGCCGGCGAAGGCGGCGGCGAGCCGCGTCGCCGAACGGACTGCCGGCATCACCGGCGCCGCCATGGCTCGCGGCTCCGAGTCCGCGCGCGTAGCTCCTGCAGGCTACTCCTGCAGCGCGTCACCTCGAAGCCGTCGCGGACACGCGTCGAGCGACGCGACGGCGGCGCCGAGCTCGCGCGATCGTGGTGAACAGCGGCTTGTCGGCGGCCACCGTCGCCGCGCGGATCTCGTAGCCGTCCGCACGGGCCGATGCGACCGCTCGGCGTGTTGATGACGATGTCGATCTCGCCGCGCGTTGATCAGGTCGACGATCGACGGCTCGCCCTCTCCGGCGTCTCGCTGAGACTTGCGGACGACGTCGGGCGGCGATGCCGTTGCGGTCGAGCACCTCGGCGGTGCCCTCGGTCGCGACGATGTCGAAGCCGAGCTGCTGCAGGCGGAGCACCGGGAGCACGATCGCGCGCTTGTCGCGGTCGGCGACCGAGACGAAGACGGTGCCGCTGCAGCGGCATGCCGCCGTACGCCGCCTCCTGGCTCTTGGCGAACGCGCGCGGGAAGTCGCGGTCGATGCCCATGACCTCGCCGGTCGAGCGCATCTCCGGGCCGAGCACGGAGTCGACGATCGTTGCCCTCCTTGGTGCGGAAGCGCTTGAACGGCAGCACGGCCTCCTTGACGGCGACCGGCGAGTCCATCGGGACGCGCGAGCCGTCGGTGCGCCGGCAGCAGCCCGTCGTCGATCAGGTCGGCGATCGTGTCGCCGACCATGATCCGCGAGGCCGCCTTGGCGAGCGGGATGCCCAGCGCCTTCGAGACGAACGGCACGGTGCGCGACGCGCGCGGGTTCGCCTCGAGCACGTAGAGCACCCCGGCGCCGATCGCGAACTGCACGTTCAGCAGGCCGCGCACGCCGATGCCCTCGGCGATCTTGCAGCGTCGCCTCGCGCACCCGGTCGATCTCGCGACGGCCGAGCGTGATCGGGGGCAGGGTGCAGCTGGAGTCGCCGGAGTGGATGCCGGCCTCCTCGATGTGCTCCATGACGCCGCCGATGTAGAGCTCGCTCGCCGTCGTAGAGGGCGTCGACGTCGATCTCGATCGCGTCGTCGAGGAAGCGGTCGACCAGCAGCGGGTGCGCCGGGCCCGACGATGCCCTGACCGGCGCACGCGCTCGAAGTAGTCCGCGAGCGACGGAGTGTCGTAGACGATCTCCATGCCGCGGCCGCCCAGCACGAAGCTCGGGCGCACCAGCACCGGGTAGCCGATCTCCTCGGCGACGTGCGACGGCGCTCGGCGAAGTCGACGGCCGTGCCGTTGCGCGGCGCGAGCAGGCCGGCGTTCGTCGAGGATCTCGGCGAACAGGCCGCGCTCCTCGGCCAGGTCGATCGCCTCCGGGCGTCGTGCCGAGGATCGGGACGCCAGCGGCCTCCAGGCCCTTCGCCAGGCCGAGCGCGGTCTGGCCGCCGAGCTGCACGATGACGCCCGACCAGCTCGCCGGACTGCGACTCGGCGTGGATGACCTCGAGCACGTCCTCGAGCGTGAGCGGCTCGAAGTAGAGCCGGTCGCTGCGTGTCGTAGTCGGTCGACACGGTCTCCGGGTTGCAGTTGATCATGATCGTCTCGAAGCCGGCGTCGTGCAGGGCGAACGAGGCGTGCACGCAGGAGTAGTCGAACTCGACGCCCTGGCCGATGCGGTTCGGGCCGGAGCCGAGGATGACCACCTTGCGGGAGTCGCTCGGCGCGACCTCGGTCTCCTCGTCGTAGCTCGAGTAGTGGTACGGCGTGAGCGCCGGGAACTCGCCCGCGCAGGTGTCGACCGTCTTGTAGACCGGGCGGACGCCGAGGATGTGCCGCACCTCGCGCACGTCGGCCTCGCCGAAGCCGCGCAGCTCGCCGATCTGGGCGTCGGAGAAGCCGTGGTCCTTCGCGTAGCGGAGCGTGTCGGCGTCGAGAGTCTCCGCGTCGCGGATCTGCACCGGCGACCTCGTTGATCAGGACGATCTGGTCGAGGAACCAGGGGTCGATCTTGGTGGCCTCGAAGACCTGCTCGGCGCGTCGCGCCCAGCCGCAGCGCCTGCTGCACGTCGACGATGCGGCCGTCGGTCGGCGTCTGCGATCGACCTCGAGCAGCTCCTCCACGCTGCGCGACTCGGCGTCCCCAGTGGAAGCGACGAACCCCGCTTCTCGAGCGAGCGCAGCGCCTTCTGCAGCGCGGTGGTGAAGTTGCGGCCGATCGCCATCGCCTCGCCGACGCGACTTCATGGTCGTCGTGAGCGTCGGGTCGGCGGCCGGGAACTTCTCGAAGGCGAACCGCGGCACCTTGACGACGACGTAGTCGAGCGTCGGCTCGAAGCTCGCCGGCGTGACCTCGCGTGATGTCGTTCGGGATCTCGTCGAGGCGGTAGCCGATCGCGAGCTTGGCCGCGATCTTGGCGATCGGGAAGCCGGTCGCCTTCGAGGCGAGCGCGGACGAGCGGGAGACGCGCGGGTTCATCTCGATGACGATGATGCGGCCGTTCGCCGGGTCGACCGCGAACTGGATGTTGCAGCCGCCGGTGTCGACGCCGACAGCGCGGATGATGTCGATGCCGATGTCGCGCAGCTTCTGGTACTCGCGGTCGGTGAGCGTCAGCGCCGGCGCGACCGTGATCGAGTCGCCGGTGTGCACGCCGACCGGGTCGACGTTCTCGATCGAGCAGACGACGACCGTGTTGTCGGCGGTGTCGCGCATCAGCTCGAGCTCGTACTCCTTCCAGCCGAGGATCGACTCCTCGAGCAGGACCTCGCTGGTCGGGCTCTGGTGGAGGCCGTCGCCGACGATACGGCGCAGCTCGTCGCGGCGTGTACGCGAAGCCGGAGCCGAGGCCGCCCATCGTGAACGACGGGCGGACGACGAGCGGGTAGCCGAGGTCCTCGGCGAAGTCGAGGGCCTCGTCGACGGTGTGCGCGATGTGGCGAGCGCGCGACCTCGGCGCCGGCCTCGATGACCAGCTCCTTGAAGATCTGGCGGTCCTCGCCCTTCTGGATCGCCTCGAACTTGGCGCCGATGAGCTCGACGCCGTACTTCTCGAGGATGCCGTGCTCGTGCAGCTGCGATGGCGGCGTTGAGCGCGGTCTGACCGCCGAGTGTCGGCAGGATCGCGTCCGGCTTCTCCTTGGCGATGATCGTCTCGATGACCTGCCAGGTGATCGGCTCGACGTAGGTGGCGTCGGCGAAGTCGGGGTCGGTCATGATCGTGGCCGGGTTGGAGTTGACCAGGATGACGCGCACGCCCTCCTGCTTGAGCACCCGGCACGCCTGGGTGCCCGAGTAGTCGAACTCGCAGGCCTGGCCGATGACGATCGGGCCGGACCCGATGACGAGAACGGAGTGGATGTCGTCGCGCTTGGGCATCAGTCGTTCTCCTGGGTCTTCATGTCTGTCGTGACCTCCGCCGCAGGCTCGCTCGGCGCCCGGGTCGCGACATCGCTGCGCGCTGCTCCGCGCTCCACCGTGCGGATCATGTCGAGGAACCGGTCGAAGAGGTAGTTGGCGTCGTGCGGGCCGGCCGCCGCCTCCGGGTGGTACTGCACGCTGAACGCGTTGATGTCGAGGCAGTTGAGGCCCTCCACGACGTTGTCGTTGAGGCTGAAGTGGCTGACCTCCACGGTGCCGAAGCCCGCCGGCGACTCGAACGACGCGTCGATCGGCGCCTTGACCGCGAAACCGTGGTTCTGCGCGGTGATCTCGACGCGCCCTGTGCGCTTGTCGAGCACCGGCTGGTTGATGCCGCGGTGGCCGAACGGGAGCTTGTACGTGGTCAGCCCGAGCGCGCGGCCGAGCAGCTGATTGCCGAAGCAGATGCCGAAGTACGGCAACCCGGCGCGTAGCGTCTCCCGCAGGAGGGCGACGTGCTTGTCGGAGGCCTGCGGGTCGCCCGGGCCGTTCGAGAAGAACAGCGCGGACGGGCTCAGGCTCAGCACATGCTCGGCGGTGACCTGCTGCGGGAGCACGTGCACGTCGAGCCCGCGGCCCGCGAGGTTGTCGAGGGTCGACTTCTTGACGCCCAGGTCGAGGACCGCGACGGAGCCGACGCGCTCGCCGACCGCCGGGACCGTGTACGGCTCGACGGTGGAGACCTCGGCCGAGAGGTTGCGACCGGACATCTTCGCGCCGGACAGCACGAGCTCCAGCTGCTCGGAGTCGCTCAGGACGAAGTCGCCGCCCGAGAAGATCCCGGCGCGCATCGCACCGGCCGACCGGATGTGCCGGGTGACGGCGCGCGTGTCGATGCCGCTGATGCCCACGACGCCCTGCTCGACGAGGTCGTCGTCGAGGCTCCGCTGCGCGCGGAAGTTGGAGACGACGCGGCTGGGTTCGCGGACGACGAAGCCGTCCACCCAGATCCGGCGGGACTCCATGTCCTCGTCGTTGGTGCCGGTGTTGCCGATGTGCGGCGCCGTCATCAGGACGATCTGGCCCGCGTACGACGGGTCGGTCAGGGTCTCCTGGTAGCCGGTCATGCCGGTGGCGAAGACCGCCTCGCCGAGCGTGCGGCCACGGGTGCCGTAGGCCCGACCCACATAGCGCTTGCCGTCTTCGAGGACGAGGACGGCTGGTTCTGCTGCGGTCACGTCACACCTCCCTTTCGGTGCTGTCGCCCGGCGTGCTGCCCGCCGGGATGATGTCTTCGACGGCCGCGGTCAGCCGACCCCGGCCGGCCGGGTCCACGACCCGGAAATAGCTGTCGGCGGCCGCGCCGCCGCTGGTGGTCCAGCCGAGACGGACCAGACCGTCCCGCTCCACGACCCGGTCGATCGCGACCGTGGAGGCGCCGACGCCGGCGAGGGAGGCCGCGGGGATGAAGACGGGCTGCTCCCCCGTCACCCGTAGCTGCACGCCGTCGGACGAGACCTCCACCATCCCCCTGCCGCGGTACGAGAGCCCGGGCAGCGCGAGGCGTTCCAGCGGCTCGCCCGCCGTGGTCGTCGCGACGTAGAGCACCTCAGAGGACGCGATCACGGTCGTCGCCGACTCCGGTGCCGGGTAGCCCCCGCCGGCCGGTGCGTCGCGGCGCACGCGTCGACGCCAGCCGACGATCGCCAGGGCGAGCACGACGATGACGACGAGCAGGATGCCGATCGTCGGCAGGAGCTTATCCACGGGCCACCTCCAGCTGCTCGACGACTGCGCCGTCGAGGACGGTCGCGTAGCCGCGGTGGAAGGTCGCCACGACGCGGCCGGGGAGCGTCATCGACAGATAGGGCGAGTTGACGCCCTTGCCTGCGAGGTCGCCGGTGGAGAACGCGCGCGACACGGTCGGGTCGTACAGGAACAGTTCTGCGGGCGCGCCGGCCTCGAGCGGGAGGCCGTGGCCCTCCAGACGGCCGATCCGCGCCGGGGCGGACGAGAGCACGCGCGCGATGTCGGTCCAGGCGAGCAGGCCGTTGTCGACCACGGAGGCCTGAACGACCGAGAGTGCCGACTCCAGACCCACCATGCCGAACGCGGCGGCGTCCCACTCGCAGTCCTTCGACTCGACCGGGTGCGGGGCGTGGTCGGTGGCGACGATGTCGATGGTGCCGTCGGCGAGACCGGCGCGCAGCGCCTCCACGTCCTCTGCGCGGCGCAGCGGCGGGTTCACCTTGTAGCGCGCGTCGTAGCCGGAGGCCAGCTCCTCGGTCAGCAGCAAGTGGTGCGGCGTCACCTCGGCGGTGACGTCGACGCCCCGCGCTTTCGCCCAGCGGATGACGTCGACCGAACCCGCCGTCGACACGTGGCAGACGTGCAGGCGCGAGCCGACGTGCTCCGCCAGGAGCACGTCGCGGGCGATGATCGACTCCTCCGCCACGGCCGGCCAACCGGTGAGACCCAGCTCCCCGGACAGCGCACCCTCGTTCATCTGCGCACCCTCGGTGAGCCGCGGCTCCTGCGCGTGCTGGGCGATCACGCCGCCGAACGCCTTGACGTACTCCAGCGCTCGGCGCATGAGCAACGGGTCGGAGACGCACGTGCCGTCGTCCGAGAACACTCGCACCCGGGCACGCGAGTCGGCCATGGCGCCGAGCTCCGCGAGTCGCTCCCCCGCGAGCCCCACGGTCACCGCGCCGATCGGCTGCACGGTCGCGTAGCCGGCCGCCTCGCCGAGGCTGAGCACCTGCTCGACCACGCCGGCTGTGTCGGCCACCGGAGACGTGTTCGCCATCGGGAACACCGCGGTGAAGCCTCCCGCCGCGGCTGCGCGCGTGCCGGTGAGCACGGTCTCGCTCTGCTCGTAGCCGGGCTCGCGCAGGTGTGTGTGGAGGTCGACCAGCCCGGGAAGGGCGATCAGGCCGTCCGCGTCGATCACGGTGGCGCCCGCGGACGCGGCATCGCCGCCCGTGGCAGCGATCCGCCCGTCGGCGAGGAGGAGGTCGGTACGGGTTCCGTCGGCCAGGGAGGCGCCGCGGATCAAGTACTTCTGGCTCATGCCCCTGTCACTCCTATAAACACCGTCGCTCATCGCACACCGCCGTTCGGCGGCTGCTCTTCATTCGTCTTTTGGCCGTCCCGGTCGCCTCCGGACAGCAGCAAGTACAGCGCCGCCATTCGCACGGACACGCCGTTGGCGACCTGCTCCCGCACCGTTGACCGCGGCGAGTCGGCGGCTGCCGCCGAGATCTCCAGCCCACGGTTCATGGGTCCGGGGTGCATCACAATGCTATCCGCACCGAGCCTTCCCAGCCGTTCCTCGTCGAGCCCCCAGCGCCTGGCGTACTCGCGCTCGGTCGGGAAGTAGGCGGCGTGCATCCGCTCGCCCTGGATACGGAGCATCATCACCACGTCCGGCTGCGCCGCGATCGCGCGGTCGAGGTCGTAGCCGATGGTCGCCGGCCAGCTCGACACGTCCACCGGAAGCAGCGTCGGAGGAGCGACCAGCGAGACGTTCGCCCCGAGCGTCTGCAGCAGCCAGACGTTCGAGCGCGCGACCCGCGAGTGGAGGATGTCTCCGACGATCGTCACCGTCACCCCGTCGAGGTCACGGCCCCGCGAACCGCGGCCGTGCAACCGCCGTCGCATGGTGAAGGCGTCGAGCAGCGCCTGCGTCGGGTGCTCGTGCATCCCGTCGCCGGCGTTCAGCACGCCGGCGTCGATCCAGCCGCTCGTCGCGAGCGTCTGCGGCGCCCCGGAGGCGCTGTGCCGGACCACGACGGCGTCGGCGCCTATCGCGGCGAGCGTCTGCGCGGTGTCCTTCAGGCTCTCGCCTTTGGAGACGCTCGATCCCTTCGCCGAGAAGTTGATCACGTCGGCGGACAGCCGCTTTGCGGCCGCCTCGAACGAGATGCGCGTGCGCGTCGAGTCCTCGAAGAACAGGTTCACGACCGTCTTGCCGCGCAGTGTCGGGAGCTTCTTGACCTCGCGGTCCTGCACGTCGGCCATGTCCTCCGCGACGTCGAGCAGGGTGATCGCGTCATCGCGCGACAGGGTCTTCGTGCTGAGCAGGTGCCTCATGCCCCGGCCTCCTCGATCGTCACCGACTCCTCGCCGTCGATCTCGTCCAGGTGCACGAAGATGCGCTCGGACGCCGCGGACGGGAGGTTCTTGCCGACGAAGTCGGCGCGGATCGGGAGCTCGCGGTGCCCGCGGTCCACCAGCACGGCGAGGCGCACGGCCCGCGGCCTCCCGAGGTCGCTGAGCGCGTCGAGCGCGGCCCGGATCGTGCGACCGGAAAAGAGCACGTCGTCGACCAGGACCACGGTTCTGCCGTCGATCGGCCCCGGCAGAGACGTCGGCTGCGGAGCCCGGGTGGGATGGCGCGAGAGGTCGTCGCGGTACATCGTCACGTCGAGCGCGCCGACGATGTCGTGGGGCGAGGCCACGGACTGCGGCTCGATGCGCTGGATGGTCTCGGCGATCCGCCGGGCGAGCACGACGCCGCGCGTGGGGATTCCCAGGACCATCAGATCGTTCGTTCCCCGGTTGGACTCGAGGATCTCATGAGAGATCCGAGTCAACGCCCGGGCGATGTCAGCCTGTTGCAGCACGGTGCGCGCTGTCATGCCGACCTCCTTCCCCGCCTCACAGGACGGCTGTTAAAGGATGTCTATCGCAGCGAGCCTAGCAGGGTATGCCGGCCCCCGGCCGCTTCGCCGAAGGAGGGTTCACCTGCCGCTCTCCCATTCGGACGATTCTCATTCCAGTGCCTTCCTGCGGCGACGGATGGTCTGTGCCACCCACAGCGCCGCTCCGGCACCGATCAGCATGAGCGAGATCAAGGCCGCGTAGCCAGCGGCCCACCACGCGTTCGCTCCGGTGTCCGCCAGCGTCCCGACAGGGATCACGACCGTGTTGCTCGTCGCCGTGACGGAAGTGCCGCCGTTGGGGTCGTCTCCGGTCACGGTGGCCGTGTTCGTCACCCGTCCCCTGCCGAGATCGGCCTGTGTGACGACGTACGTCGCCGTGGCGGCCACGGACTGACCGGGAGTGAGTGTTCCCGGGGTGCCCGGCCAGCGGTAGCTGAGCTGCGACAGACCGGGCAACGGGTCGACGATCGTCACGCCGGTGAGGGTCACGTTGCCCGTGTTGGTCGCCGTGAAGCCGTAACCGACGGTGCTGCCGGCCGCCCCGACGCCACCCGCGGTCAGCCCGCCGGTCTTGACGATCGAGAGGCCGGGAGCAGGATGCACGGGAACGGTCGTCGTGTCCTGGCCGGTCACGGGGTCCCCGGCGGGGTCGGTGCCCGTGACTGTCGCCGTGTTCGCGACCGATCCCGTGTCGAGGTCAGCCTGCGTGAGCTGGTAGGTCGCGGTCGCGGTCACCGATTGACCCGGTGCGAGCGCTCCAGGCTGACCCGGCCAGGTGAAGGTCAGCGACGACAGTCCGGCCATCGGGTCGTCGATGGTGACACCCGACAACGGTACGTTCCCGGTGTTGGTGGCCGCGAAACGGAAGTCGACCGTGTCACCGACCGCCCCGGTCGCGCCCGCGGCGAGACCGCCGGTCTTGACCAGCGTGATCCCGGGATTGTGCGGGACGGCGACGGTGGTGGTGTCATCGCTCGTTGTCGGATCGCCTGCCGGGTCGGTGCCGGTCGCGGTCGCGGTGTTGACCACCGAACCGGCGTCGACGTCGGCCTGCGTCAGCACGTACGTGGCTGTCGCTGTCGCCGTCTGGCCCGGCAGGAGGGTCCCCGGAGTTCCCGGCCAGGTGAACGTGAGGGCGGACAGACCCGCAAGCGGATCCGTGACCGTCACACCGGTCAGCGTCACAGTGCCCGTGTTCTTCGCCGCGAACGTGTACTCGACCGTGTCACCGGCGGCGCCGGACGCGCCGGCGGCAAGGCCGCCGGCCTTCACCAGCGCGATCGCCGGTGCCGGAGTGATGGAGACCGTCGTCGTGTCGTCACCCGTCACCGGGTCGCCACCGGGGTCAGTGCCGGTCGCGGTCGCGGTGTTCACGACGGAACCCGCATCGACGTCCGCCTGTGTAAGGATGTACGTCGCCGTCGCCGTCGCGGTCTGGCCCGGCAGCAGCGTGCCCGCCACGCCTGGCCAGGTGAACGTGAGGGCGGACAGACCCGGCAACGGGTCCGCGATGCTCACCCCGGTCACGGTGACAGTGCCGGAGTTCGTGGCAGCGAAGGCGTAGTCGATCGTGTCACCGACCGCACCGGTCGCACCCGCACCGAGCCCGCCGGTCTTCACCAACGTGATCCCCGGCGTCTGCGGCACATCGACCGTGGTCGTGTCGTCACCCGTCACCGGGTCACCACCAGGGTCAGTGCCTGTCGCGGTCGCCGTGTTCACCACCGAACCAGCATCCACGTCCGCCTGCGTCAACACGTAGGTGGCCGTCGCCGTCGCGGTCTGGCCCGGCAACAGGGTCCCTGCGACGCCCGGCCAGGTGAACGCGAGAGCCGACAGACCCGGCAACCGGTCCGCGATCGTCACCCCGGTCAAGGTGACGTTGCCCGAGTTCGACGCTTCGAACGAATACTCGACCGTGTCACCGACCACACCGGTCGCACCGGCAGCAAGGCCGCCGGTCTTCACCAGCACGATTCCCGGGGTCGGCGTGACGGAGACCGTCGTCGTGTCATCACCCGTCACCGGGTCACCACCCGGATCGGTACCGGTCGCGGTCGCCGTGTTCACGACGGAACCGGCATCCACATCCGCCTGCGTCAGCACGTAAGTGGCCGTCGCTGTCACGGTCTGGCCCGGCAACAGGGTCCCCGCGACGCCCGGCCACGTGAACGTGAGGGCGGACAGACCCGGCAACGGGTCCGCGATGGTCACACCGGTCACGGTGACAGTGCCGGAGTTCGTGGCAGCGAAGGCGTAGTCGATCGTGTCACCGACCGCACCGGTCGCACCCGCACCGAGCCCGCCGGTCTTCACCAACGTGATCCCCGGCGTCTGCGGCACATCGACCGTGGTCGTATCGTCACCCGTCACCGGGTCACCACCAGGGTCAGTACCCGTCGCGGTCGCCGTGTTCACCACCGAACCAGCATCCACGTCCGCCTGCGTCAACACATAGGTGGCCGTCGCCGTCGCGGTCTGGCCCGGCAACAGCGTCCCCGCCGCGCCCGGCCACGTGAACGTCAAAGCCGACAGACCCGGCAACGGGTCCGCGATTGTCACACCGGTCAGAGTGACAGTGCCGGAGTTCGTGGCAGCGAAGGTGTAGTCGATCGTGTCACCGACCACACCGGTCGCACCCGCACCGAGCCCGCCGGTCTTCACCAACGTGATCCCCGGCGTCTGCGGCACATCGACCGTGGTCGTGTCGTCACCCGTCACCGGGTCACCGGTCGGATCAGTACCCGTCGCTGTCGCAGTGTTCACCACCGAACCCGCGTTCACATCCGCTTGCGTGAGGATGTACGTCGCCGTGGCGGTCGCGACCTGACCCGGAAGCAGCGTCCCCGGGGTTCCCGGCCACGCGAAAGCCAGGGCCGACAGACCCGGCAGCGGATCCGCGATTGTCACACCCGTCAACGTGACAGTGCCGGTGTTCGTTGCTTCGAAGGAGTAGTCCACCGTGTCACCGACCGCACCGGAGGCTCCAGCCGCCAGGCCGCCGGTCTTCACCAAGGCGATCCCCGGCGTCTGCGGCACATCGACCGTGGTCGTATCGTCACCCGTCACCGGGTCACCGGTCGGATCAGTACCGGTCGCGGTCGCGGTGTTCACCACCGAACCAGCATCCACGTCGGCTTGGGTCAGTACATAGGTCGCCGTCGCCGGTGCCGTCTGGCCCGGGAGCAGCGTCCCCGGCGTCCCCGGCCAGGTGAACGTCAGAGCCGACAGACCCGGGCAGCGGGTCCGTGATTGTCACACCCGTCAACGTCACGTTGCCCGAGTTGGTCGCGACGAACGAGTACTCGACCGTGTCACCGACCACACCAGTGGCTCCCGCCGCGAGGCCGCCCGTCTTCAGCCAGCACGATCGCGGGGGTCGGCGTGACGGAGACCGTCGTGGTGTCATCACCCGTCACCGGGTCACCACCCGGGTCGGTACCCGTCGCGGTCGCCGTGTTCACCACCGAACCGGCATCCACGTCCGCCTGCGTCAGCACGTAAGTGGCCGTCGCTGTCGCGGTCTGGCCCGGCAACAGCGTCCCCGGAGTCGCCCGGCCACGTGAACGTCAAAGCCGACAGACCCGGCAACGGGTCCGCGATGCTCACACCGGTCAGAGTGACAGTGCCCGAGTTCGTGGCAGCGAAGGCGTAGTCGATCGTGTCACCGACAACACCCGTCGCACCCGCACGCGAGCCCGCCGGTCTTCACCAACGTGATCCCCGGCGTCTGCGGCACATCGACCGTGGTCGTATCGTCACCCGTCACCGGGTCACCACCAGGGTCAGTGCCGGTCGCGGTCGCGGTGTTCACCACCGAACCAGCATCCACGTCCGCCTGCGTCAACACATAGGTCGCCGTCGCCGTCGCGGTCTGGCCCGGGAGCAGCGTCCCCGGAGTCCCCGGCCACGTGAACGTCAGAGCCGACAGACCCGGAAGCGGATCCGCGATCGTCACACCCGTCAACGTCACGTTGCCCGAGTTCGTCGCGACGAACGAGTACTCGACCGTGTCACCGACCACACCCGTCGCACCCGCCGCCAGGCCGCCCGTCTTCACCAGCACGATCGCGGGGGTCGGCGTGACGGAGACCGTCGTGGTGTCATCACCCGTCACCGGGTCACCACCCGGATCAGTACCGGTCGCGGTCGCCGTGTTCACCACCGAACCGGCATCCACATCCGCCTGCGTCAGCACGTAAGTGGCCGTCGCTGTCGCGGTCTGGCCCGGCAGCAGCGTCCCCGGAGCGCCCGGCCACGTGAACGTCAGAGCCGACAGACCCGGCAGCGGGTCCGCGATGCTCACACCGGTCAGAGTGACAGTGCCCGAGTTCGTGGCAGCGAAGGCGTAGTCGACCGTGTCACCGACCACACCGGTCGCACCCGCACGCGAGCCCGCCGGTCTTCACCAACGTGATCCCCGGCGTCTGCGGCACATCGACCGTGGTCGTATCGTCACCCGTCACCGGGTCACCACCAGGGTCAGTGCCTGTCGCGGTCGCGGTGTTCACCACCGAACCAGCATCCACGTCGGCTTGGGTCAGTACATAGGTCGCCGTCGCCGGTGCCGTCTGGCCCGGGAGCAGCGTCCCCGGAGTTCCCGGCCAGGTGAACGTCAGAGCCGACAGTCCGGGCAGCGGGTCTGTGATTGTCACACCCGTCAACGTCACGTTGCCCGAGTTGGTCGCGACAAACGAGTACTCGACCGTGTCACCGACCGCACCCGTCGCACCGGCAGCAAGGCCGCCGGTCTTCACCAGCACGATTCCCGGGGTCGGCGTGACGGAGACCGTCGTCGTGTCATCACCCGTCACCGGGTCACCACCCGGATCGGTACCCGTCGCCGTCGCCGTGTTCACGACCGAACCGGCATCCACATCCGCCTGCGTCAGCACGTAAGTGGCCGTCGCTGTCGCGGTCTGGCCCGGCAGCAGCGTCCCCGCCGCGCCCGGCCACGTGAACGTGAGGGCGGACAGACCCGGCAACGGGTCCGCGATGCTCACCCCGGTCAGAGTGACAGTGCCCGAGTTCGTGGCAGCGAAGGCGTAGTCGATCGTGTCACCGACAACACCCGTCGCACCCGCAGCAAGACCACCGGTCTTCACCAGGGCAATCCCCGGGTTCTGCGGCACATCGACCGTGGTCGTATCGTCACCCGTCACCGGGTCACCACCAGGGTCAGTGCCGGTCGCGGTCGCGGTGTTCACCACCGAACCAGCATCCACGTCGGCTTGGGTCAGTACATAGGTCGCCGTCGCCGTCGCGGTCTGGCCCGGGAGCAGCGTCCCCGGAGTTCCCGGCCAGGTGAACGTCAGAGCCGACAGACCGGGCAGCGGGTCTGCGATTGTCACACCCGTCAACGTCACGTTGCCCGAGTTGGTCGCGACGAACGAGTACTCGACCGTGTCACCGACGGCACCTGCGGCACCCGCCGCCAGGCCACCGGTCTTCACCAGGGCGATCCCCGGGTTCTGCGGCACATCGACCGTGGTCGTGTCATCACCCGTCACCGGGTCACCGGTCGGATCAGTACCCGTCGCTGTCGCAGTGTTCACCACCGAACCCGCGTTCACATCCGCTTGCGTGAGGATGTACGTCGCCGTGGCGGTCACGACCTGACCCGGAAGCAGCGTCCCGGGGGTTCCCGGCCACGCGAAAGCCAGGGCCGACAGACCCGGCAGCGGATCCGCGATTGTCACACCCGTCAACGTGACAGTGCCGGTGTTCCTTGCTTCGAAGGTGTAGTCCACCGTGTCACCGACCGCACCGGAGGCTCCAGCCGCCAGGCCGCCGGTCTTCACCAACGTGATCCCCGGCGTCTGCGGCACATCGACCGTGGTCGTATCGTCACCCGTCACCGGGTCACCGCCCGGATCAGTGCCGGTCGCGGTCGCGGTGTTCACCACCGAACCAGCATCCACGTCGGCTTGGGTCAGTACATAGGTCGCCGTCGCCGGTGCCGTCTGGCCCGGGAGCAGCGTCCCCGGAGTCCCCGGCCACGTGAACGTCAGAGCCGACAGACCCGGGAAGCGGATCCGCGATCGTCACACCCGTCAACGTCACGTTGCCCGAGTTGGTCGCGACGAACGAGTACTCGACCGTGTCACCGACCGCACCCGTCGCACCCGCCGCGAGACCACCGGTCTTCACCAGCACGATTCCCGGGGTCGGCGTGACGGAGACCGTCGTCGTGTCATCACCCGTCACCGTGTCACCACCCGGATCGGTGCCGGTCGCGGTCGCCGTGTTCACGACCGAACCGGCATCCACATCCGCCTGCGTCAGCACGTAGGTGGCCGTCGCTGTCGCGGTCTGCCCCGGCAACAGCGTCCCCGCGACGCCCGGCCACGTGAACGTGAGGGCGGACAGACCCGGCAGCGGGTCCGCGATTGTCACCCCGGTCAGAGTGACAGTGCCGGAGTTCGTGGCAGCGAAGGCGTAGTCGATCGTGTCACCGACAACACCCGTCGCACCCGCCGCGAGACCACCGGTCTTCACCAGGGCAATCCCCGGGTTCTGCGGCACATCGACCGTGGTCGTATCGTCACCCGTCACCGGGTCACCGGTCGGATCAGTGCCGGTCGCGGTCGCCGTGTTCACCACCGAACCAGCATCCACGTCGGCTTGGGTCAGTACATAGGTCGCCGTCGCCGGTGCCGTCTGGCCCGGGAGCAGCGTCCCCGGAGTCCCCGGCCACGTGAACGTCAATGCCGACAGTCCGGGCAGCGGGTCTGTGATTGTCACACCCGTCAACGTCACGTTGCCCGAGTTGGTCGCGACAAACGAGTACTCGACCGTGTCACCGACCGCACCCGTCGCACCCGCCGCGAGACCACCGGTCTTCACCAGCACGATTCCCGGGTTCTGCGGAACATCGACCGTGGTCGTGTCATCACCCGTCACCGGATCGCCGTCCGGGTCCGTGCCGGTGGCCGTCGCCGTGTTCACCACCGAACCCGCGTCGACGTCCGCCTGGGTCAGCACGTACGTCGCCGTCGCCGACACCGACTCCCCGGGGAGCAGCGTCCCCGGCGTCCCCGGCCACGTGAACGTCAAAGCCGACAGACCCGGCAGCGGATCCGCGATCGTCACACCCGTCAACGTCACGTTGCCCGAGTTCGTCGCGACGAACGAATACTCCACCGTGTCACCGACCACACCCGTCGCACCCGCCGCCAGGGCACCCGATTTCGCGAGAACGATCGCCGGCGACGAGATCGGCACAGTCGCCGTGTCATCCGCCGTGACCCCCGTGCCACCAGGGTCGGTTCCTGTCGCGGTCGCCGTGTTCACCACCGAACCAGCATCCACGTCCGCCTGCGTCAGCACGTACGCCGCCGTCGCGGTCGCCGTCTGTCCCGGCAGGAGGGTCCCCGGAGTTCCCGGCCACGTGAACGTCAAAGCCGACAGACCCGGCAACGGGTCCGCGATGCTCACCCCGGTCAAGGTGACAGTGCCCGAGTTCGTGGCAGCGAAGGTGTAGTCGACCGTGTCACCGACCGCTCCTGTGGCTCCCGCCGCCAGGCCGCCCGTCTTCACCAGGGCGATCGCGGGGTTCTGCGGAACATCGACCGTCACCGTGTCATCACCCGTAACCGGGTCACCACCCGGATCGGTACCCGTCGCGGTCGCCGTGTTCACGACTGAACCGGCATCCACGTCGGCTTGGGTCAGCACGTACGTCGCCGTCGCCGACACCGACTCCCCGGGGAGCAGCGTCCCCGGCGTCCCCGGCCACGTGAACGTCAGAGCCGACAGACCCGGCAGCGGATCCGCGATCGTCACACCCGTCAACGTCACGTTGCCCGAGTTCGTCGCGACGAACGAATACTCCACCGTGTCACCGACCGCACCCGTCGCACCCGCCGCGAGACCACCGGTCTTCACCAGCACGATTCCCGGGGTGGGCGTGACGGAGACCGTCGTGGTGTCATCACCCGTCACCGGGTCACCACCCGGATCGGTACCGGTCGCGGTCGCCGTGTTCACCACCGAACCCGCGTCAACGTCCGCCTGGGTCAGCACATACGTCGCCGTCGCCGGCACGACCTGACCGGGCAGCAAAGTCCCCGGAGTCCCCGGCCAGGAGTAGGTCAGCGCCGACAGCCCGGGCAGCGGGTCTGTGATCGACACACCCGTGAGAGTGACATTGCCGGTGTTCGTCGCTTGGAACGTGTACTCGACGACATCACCAGCCGCGCCCGTCGCACCCGCCGCCAGAGCGCCCGTCTTCACCAGAGCGATCGCCGACGACGAGATCGGCACGGTCGCCGTGTCATCCGCGGTGACCCCCGTGCCACCAGAGTCGGTGCCCGACGCCGTCGCGGTGTTCACCACCGCCCCGGCATCCACATCGGCCTGCGTCAACACGTACGTCGCCGTCGCCGGCACCTCCTCGCCCGGCAACAGCGTCCCCGGAGTCCCCGGCCACGTGTAGGTTAGCGCCGACAAGCCCGGCAGCGGGTCGGCGACCGTCACACCCGTGAGCGTGACGTTGCCCGTGTTCGCGGCGACGAACGTGTACTCGACCGTGTCGCCCGCCACGCCGGTCGCCCCGGCCGCCACCGCACCGGTCTTGACCAGGCTGATTCCCGGAGCCTGCAGGACCGAAACCGTCGTCGAGTCATCTGCGCTCACCGGGGTGTTGGCGGGGTCCGTGCCCGTCGCGGTCGCGGTGTTCACCACCGAGCCGGCATCGATATCCGCCTGCGTCAGCACATACGTCGCCGTAGCCGAGACGGATTCACCGGGAAGCAAAGTCCCGGGCGTCCCCGACCAATCGTAGGTCAACGGGGACAGCCCAGGAAGCGGGTCCGCGATCGTCACCCCGGTCAAGGTGACATTGCCCGGGTTGGACGCGACGAACGAGTACTCGACCGTGTCACCGACGACGCCGGTGGCTCCGGCAGCCAGCCCGCCGGTCTTGACCAGCGATATCGCTGGAGCAGGGGGTATCCCGACTGTCGCGCTGTCGTTCGCCGTCACCGTGTCCCCGCCTGGATCGGTTCCGCTCGTCGCTGCAGTGTTCACCACGGAACCGGCGTCCACGTCCGCCTGCGTCAGCGTGTACGTCGCAGTCGCATGCACCTCCTCGTTCGGGAGCAACGTGCCAGGAGTCCCCGGCCAGGAGTAGGTGAGCGCTGACAATCCGGGCAACGGGTCGGTGATCGTCACGCCGTTGAGCGTGACGCCGCCGGTGTTCGTGGCGACGAAGCTGTAGTGGACCGTGTCGCCGGCCAGGCCAGGCGCACCCGCCAACGACCCCGTCTTGCGCAGAGTGATCTGACCGCCGAGAGCCAGCGGCACCTGCGCGGTCGACGGCTCCGACTGGGTCGGCGTCGGCGCACCCGGCGCGGTGCCTCGAGCCACCGCGGTGTTGTCGATGACGCCCGCCGCCGCATCGGCGGCGGTCACCACGTACGACGACGTGCAGGTGGTGGAGTCACCAGGCGCGAGATCCCCGGGCGGGCACACTGCCGCAGGCAGCGTGCCGCTTCCAGTGAAGTCCGTGTCCGTGATCGCGATGCCAGACAGCGGCACCGTGCCGGTGTTCTTCACCAGGAAGGAGTAATCGATCGTCTCCCCGGCGGTCAGCGTCGTGATGGGCGCTCCTCCGGACGTTGCGGACTTCACCAGCGACAGGGACGGCGCGTCGGTGATGGTCGTCGTCACCTCTTTCATGTTGTTGGTGATGTCCTCATCGACATCCGCACCGGAGACGGTCGCGCCGTTGGTCAGGGTCGCTCCCGGCGCCGTCGGCGCGGTGCCCGTCAGAATGATCGGACCGTACGTGGCGCCTGCGTTCAGGATGCTGGGGATCAGCGCAGACGAGTTGCCTCCGGAGAGGTCGGCCACCGTCTCCACCGTCCCGTTCTGCGAGACCGCCCATCCGGCCGGTGCCCGGGAGCACACCAGATCGTTCCCGGACAGGGAGCACTCTGGCTGCCCGGAGGTGATGCTCACATTCGTCACGCCCGCCGGAACCGCGTCGTGAACGACGAAGCCGTGCGACGGGGAGCTCCCGGATGCGTTCGTCACCCGGATCTGCCAGCTGATCTGCCCACCGGCCTCCACCGTCGACGGCCCGGTCTTGGCGACCGACAGGTCCGAGCGCGGCAACCAGAGGAACGTATGCACGCCCCGCGAGACGGACTTCGGATCGGGAAGGACGGCGCCGGACGGGTTGTAGGTGATCGTCCTCATGGTGTGGAACGTCAACGTCACGCTCGAGATCAGTCCGCCGATGCGGAGGTACGCGTACGGAGACGCCGGAGCCGTGCACGGCGCAGCCTGCAACACCGACGGGAGGTAGCTCAGTCGGTTGCTCGCCCAACTCATCTGCGGGTCGACTGCCCGCTGCGGCGCGACCTGCGACGCCGCCGGCGCCGCACCGTTGATCGCTGTGAACGAGACGTCCTGCCATTGCGGCGCGCATTGCGTCGACGGGCTCACCTCGCTCTGTGCCCCCGTGGCGAACGCCATCACAGGGTTGATCACCGCGTGCGGGAACGTCACGGTCGTCGTGTGGGTCACGCACTCCGCCGTGTAGCCGACGGCGGTGTTGGACCCCAGGCAGCCACTCGGGATGGTCAGCGGCTTCATCTGCAGACTGGTGTCGGAGTAGAAGGTCGAGGTCTGCGCTGGGGCGTTGATCGTGATCGGCCCGAAGGCCGACATGTTGCCCGGGTACGAAGCAGTCGAGGTCGTTCCGGAGACGGACCACGGGGTGACCTGCGAGTGCTGCGCCAACGCCACATCCGTGATCGCCGGGTCACCCTCCGCAGCGATGGCCGGCGTCGCCATCACAGCGAGGGACGCGACCACCGCGACCGAAGTCACGATGGCAGCCAGCCGGAGCGGGAGGGAACGCCAGGCCGCGGCCCAACGGTGAGAACGGGACCGGTGCATGACGGCTCCTGTTTGATCCAGACGACCTCGAGACCGCGAAAGCGGTGCGGGTAGACGGCCGGACTCCCCCGGAGCCCGCGTCGTCCGGCGTGACACCGTCGAGTAACCGGTGCCACGTCACGAAGAGACGCTGGGAAAGATAACGGCCCGAAAATCCGCTACGAGGCGTCGTCCCGGGTGTTTACAGGGGCGCGACGAGGGCAGCGCGACGGACGTCACCTTCGAGGTCACCTGAGAGACCCTTCAGTCGACGTGACCCGTTCCGACGGGTGAGGCCCGACGAGACCGGTGATCGGCGATCGACTTCCTTCGAGGACGACCTCCTCAGCGACCGAGGAAACTCGCGAACTCCTTCTCGTCGCTGATCGAGCCGGTGTACTGCTTGCCGTTCACGAGAACTGTCGGGGTGCCCTGGATGGTGTCGAGCACCTTCTTGCCATCGACCGTGATCGAGCCGGACTGGGAGTGCGTCGTGTTCGCCTGCGCCCAGGCCTGGTATGGTCCGCTGCGGTCGATGCAGCCGGAGATGTCGGTGATGCCGAGGTCGGTGGCGCGCTTGGCGAGCTCCTTGTCGGTCAGACCGTTCGAGTTCTCCCCAGGCTGGTTCGTGAAGAGCGCCTGATAGTAATCGAGCACGTGGTCGGAATCGTGCACCCCGACGCAGACGAGCGCAGCCGCGGCCCTGGTCGAGTAGCCGGTGCCGTTCGACGCGCGGTCCAGGAAGGTCAGCGGGTGCAGGCGGAGCGTGATGGACCCGTCCTTGACCGCGCCCGACAGCGTCTCGCCGTTCGCCTTCTCGAATGCGCCGCACACGGGACACATCGCGTCGAACCAGATGTCGACCTTCGTGGAGCCGGTGCCCGCCGAAACGAACCCGCCGTCGAAGTCGACGGCGCCGTCTGTGCCGGTCGCGGGCTTCGCGGTCGCGACGGGGACGTACGAGTTGCCGCCGAGCAGGGCGCACGAGGCGACTCCCGCGGTCACCGCTATCGCGAGCGCGGCCGCCGCGGCGACCTTCGTGAATCTCCTCAGCGCCGTCATGCGCCCTGTGGGCGGCTCTGAGCGATCTTGGCGAGCAGGCCGTTCACGAAGCCGGCCGAGTCGTCCGTCGACAGCACGGTGGCCGCCTCCACCGCCTCCGAGATCGCGACGCCGTCCGGAACCTCGTCGTTGAACAGCAGCTCCCACACGCCGATGCGCAGGATCGCACGGTCGACGGCGGGCATGCGGGCGAGGGTCCAGCCCTGCGCGTACGTCTCGATCTGCTCGTCGATCTCGTCCTGGTGGTCGATCACGCCGTCGACGATCTCGCGCGCGTACAGCCAGGACGCCTCACGCGTCGGTTCGTTCGCGGCGCGCTCCGCCTCGGCGGCCAGCGCCTGCGGCAGCGTGAGCTGCCGCAGGTCGGCGCTGAACAGCACGTCGAGCGCGCGCTTGCGCGCCTTGGTCCGGGCGCTCACTAGTCGTTGACGCGGCCGAGGTAGTCGCCGCTGCGGGTGTCGACCTTGACCTTGGTGCCGGTCTCGAGGAACAGCGGGACCTGGATCTGGTAGCCGGTCTCGACGGTCGCCGGCTTGGTACCACCGGTGGAGCGGTCGCCCTGGAGGCCCGGCTCGGTGTAGGTGATCTCGAGCACGACGGAGGCCGGGAGCTCGACATAGAGCGGGGAGCCCTCGTGCAGAGCGACCGTGACGTTCTGGTTCTCGAGCATGAAGTTCGCGGCGTCGCCCACGACCGGGCCGGGGATGGTGATCTGGTCGTAGTCGCTGGTGTCCATGAACACGAAGTCGGCGCCGTCCTGGTACAGGTACTGGTAGTCGCGGCGGTCGACGTTGGTGATCTCGATCTTGGCGCCAGCGTTGTAGGTGCGATCCACCGTCTTGCCGGTGGTGACGTTCTTCAGCTTCGTGCGGACGAACGCTCCACCCTTGCCCGGCTTGACGTGCTGGAACTCGATAACGCTCCAGAGCTGTCCGTCGATGTTGAGGACGATTCCGTTCTTGATGTCAGCGGTCGATGCCATGCGCGAGTTCCATTCGATTTGCGGAAGATTCGGGTGGATGCGGCGCTCAGCGCCGTCCACGGAGGGCTCGGCGTACGGAGCCCCCGAAGATTCTAGACGTCAGGGCGCGTTTCGGCGAATGAACGCCAGAGCCAGTCGGTACGACTCGAACCCGAAGCCCGCGATCACGCCCGTCGACACCGCGCTGATGACGCTCGTGTGCCGGAACTCCTCACGGGCGTGCGGGTTCGACAGATGCACCTCGATCACGGTGCCGCCCGCCTTCGTCACGAGCGAGACCGCATCGCGCAACGCGTACGAGTAGTGCGTCCAAGCACCGGCGTTGAGGATGACCGGCGCACCGCTGTCGGAGGCCTCGTACAGCCAGCCCAGCAGCTCGCCTTCGGTGTCGGTCTGGCGCACGTCGACCTCCAGCTCCGGCGCGTCCTCCTGGAGGACCGCCCGGAGGTCATCGAGCGTGCCCGCGCCGTAGACGTCGGGCTCGCGCGTGCCGAGCCGACCGAGATTGGGGCCGTTGAGGACGAGGACGGTTGCCATGCCGATCACCCTACCGATGCTTCGCCGTCGGTGAGCGGACGGACGCGCACGGCCGACCACACCTCGTCGACCGCGACGTTGCTGATCGGCCGCCAGCCGAAGGAGCCGGCCTCCTGAATGAAGGTGTCGCGGTTGAAGTCCGCCCGGCCTCCCTTCGGGTAAAGGAACCAGACCGCGCGTGCGCCGGACAGCGCAGGGAGCTCCGCACCGAACCGCGTCATGAGCTCGTCCCGGGTGCGCACGAAGGTGACGGAGACGGCGGCCTCCCCCGGACCGACCTCGACGACGCCCTCTGGCAGGGCGCCGAGCACCACCCGCTCGTCCGCGCCTGCCCCGACGAGACTCAGCGCGTCCCCCGCCTTGATGAGCAGCTTCTCCACGATCGTCTTGGCCATCAGGAACCGATCTCCTGGTAGGCGGCGAAGAGGAGGCTCTGGTCGGGTCCGGCGAGGATCGTCGGCCGGGCGAGGTCGTCGAGCACGATGAATCGCAGCAGGCTCCCTCGCGCCTTCTTGTCGCGCTGCATGGTCGCCAACAGGGTCTGCCAGCGGCCGGCGGGATACGTCGTCGGCAACGTGAGCGACTCGAGGATCCGACGATGCCGGTCGACGACGTCGTCGCTCAGT
Source organism: uncultured Actinomycetota bacterium (assembly GCA_963734315.1). GTDB lineage: Bacteria > Actinomycetota > Actinomycetes > Actinomycetales > Microbacteriaceae > Leifsonia. The sequence continues at coordinate 144,306 of CAVTGP010000014.1, forward strand.
CGGCCGCTCAGACGCGCGAGCTCGGCGGCGAACACCATGCCGACCGACACGGCCGCGCCGTGACGCCACTGATAGCGCTCTGCGTGCTCGATCGCGTGGCCGAGCGTGTGCCCGTAGTTGAGGATCTCGCGGAGGCCCTGCTCGGTGAAGTCCTCGCCGACCACCCGCGCCTTGATTCCGATGGAGAGCTCCACGAGGCGACGGAACTCCGGCGACTCGGGGTTGGTGGCGACGTCGACGTCGTGCTCGAGGATGTCCAGGATCTCCGGCTCGGCGATGAAGCCGTACTTCACGACCTCCGCGAAGCCGGCGAGCAGCTCATTGCGCCCGAGGGAGGTCAGCGTGTCCAGATCGCACACCACCGCGGCCGGTGCGTAGAAGGCGCCGACGAGGTTCTTGCCCTCCGTGGTGTTGATGCCGGTCTTGCCGCCCACCGCGGCGTCCACCATGCCGAGCACTGTGGTCGGCACCTGGACCAGGCGGACGCCCCGGAGCCAGGTGGCCGCCACGAAGCCGGCCAGGTCGGTAACCGAGCCGCCGCCGAAGCCGATCACGGCATCGGACCGCGTGAAGTCGGCCTGGCCCATGATGCCGCCAGAGGAACGAAGCGACCTCGACGCGTTTCGCCGCCTCTGCGTCGGGCACCTCGGCGAGCAGCACCTCGTACTGCCCGATCAGCGACTCGCGCAGCTCCGCCGCGGCGGCGCCGAGCGTCGGCGGGTGTACGACGAGCACCTTGTTCACCCCGGAGCCGAGGTGCGACGACAGGCCGAACCGGAGGCCCCGTCCGATCACGACCGGGTACTGGTTCATCCCGGCGACGAGGATCTCGGTGGGCTGGTCAGTCATGCGTCTCCTTCTTCGATCCTGGGTCTTCGACCCAGCGTGCGATCTCCTCCACGATGGAGTCGATCGGCCGGGTCGATGTGTCTGCGGTGTAGTCCGCGAGCGACTGGTAGAGCGGGCTGCGCGCCTCGACGAGTCGCTTCCACGACGCGAGGTCGGTCACGAGCGGTCGTTTGCGGTTGGTGATCCGCGCGGCGATGGCGTCTGGCCGCACGGTCAACAGCACGACGCGCGTCGCCGCCAGGTCCGCCTGGGTGTCCGGATCGAGCACCGCACCGCCCCCGAGCGAGACGATGCCGGGACGCGCGACCGCCTCGGCGACCGCGGCGCGCTCGAGCGCGCGGAAGTGGGTTCACCGTGCTCGGCGAAGATCTCGGCGATCGCGCCGTGCTCGGCGACGATGACGGCATCGGTGTCGACGAACGACAGGCCGAGCCGCTTTGCCAGGCGCTTGCCCAGCCGCGTCTTGCCCGCCGCCGGTGGGCCGATCAGGACGATCGTCACGGTCGTTCAGGCGTAGGGCGCGCTGACGCGCTCCGTCGCCAGGTTCTCCGGGATAGCGTCGAGGTAGCCGCGCAGGTTGCGGGCCGTCTCGGTCGACCGAGTCTCCGCCGAACTTCTCCAGCACAGCGTTGGCCAGCACCAGGGCGACCATGGCCTCGGCGACGACGCCCGCCGCCGGCACCGCGCAGACGTCGGAGCGCTGGTGGTGGGCCGGGGCGGCCTCGCTGGTCGCGATGTCGACGTGCGCAGCGCGTGCGGAACCGTGGCGATCGGCTTCATGCCGGCGCGGACGCGCAGGACCGTCCCGGTGCTCATGCCGCCTTCGGTGCCGCCCGCACGGTCGCTCGTGCGCACGATGGTGCCGTCTTCGGCGACGAGCTCGTCGTGCGCCTGCGATCCGCGTCGCGTGGTCGTGAGGAAGCCGTCGCCGACCTCCACGCCCTTGATCGCCTGGATGCCCATCAGCGCGGCCGCGAGCTGGCCGTCGAGCCGGCGGTCCCAGTGCACGTGCGAGCCGAGCCCCGGCGGGAGGCCGTAGGCGAGCACCTCGACGACGCCGCCGAGCGTGTCGCCCTCCTTGTGGGCGTCGTCGACCTCCGCCACCATACGCTCTGACGTCGCCGGGTCGAAGCAGCGCAGCGGGTCGGCGTCGAGCGTCGCGACGTCGGCAGGCGTGGGCAGCGGGGCGTCCTCGGGCACGCGGACCGGCCCGATCGAGAGCGTGTGGCTGACCAGAGTGATGCCGAGCTCGGCGAGGAATGAGCGGGCGACCGCGCCGAGCGCGACGCGCGCAGCGGTCTCCCGGGCGCTCGCACGCTCCAGGATGGGGCGCGCCTCGTCGAAGCCGTACTTCTGCATGCCGACCAGGTCGGCGTGGCCCGGGCGCGGGCGCGTCAGCGCGGCACCGCGACCCGACGCGAGCTTCTCGGGCTCCACCGGCTCGGCGCTCATCACGTCGACCCACTTGGGCCACTCCGTGTTGCCGATCCGCAGCGCGACGGGGCTGCCGAGGCTCAGACCGTGGCGGACGCCGCCCGAGATGTCCAGGGCGTCCTGCTCGAACTTCATGCGCGCCCCGCGCCCATAGCCGAGCTTGCGGCGGGCGAGGTCGGCGCGGATCGCGTCCAACGAGACAGGGACCCCGGCGGGGAGGCCCTCCAGGACGGCGATGAGTTCGGGGCCGTGGGATTCCCCGGCCGTGAGCCAACGAAGCATGATTCGATTCTGGCACAGCGGCGGGGGCGGCTTCGCGCCGTTACGCCCGGTCCGACCGGGCTCCGGTCGTGAAGATGTCGGTGTGCACGACGAACGCGTGCAGGAGCCGGTCGTCCTCCGAGGTGAACCCGTGCCGCTCGTAGACCGACACGGCACGTGGGCTGGAGTGCACCGTGACCCGCTCGAGGCCGAGCTCCGCTGCGCGCGCCAGGACGGCGTCGATCAGGCGCCCTCCGACACCGTCGTCGCGCCGGTCCGGCACCACGTACGCGCATTGCAGGTCGCCGGAGGCGCGGTCGAAGTGTCGTGCGCTCGGCACCCGGTCCACGACGGCGAGCCAGGTCATGCCCAGAACGCGGCCGTCCTCGACGGCGACGAAGCACTCGTGGGAGTCGTGGACGGCGGCCCATGCGGCGAAACGCTCCGCGAAGGCCTCCCTGGTGTCGTCGGGCTCTCCTCCGAACTCCCGATTGGAGTCCCAACGCAATCCGCCGACGGCGGCCCACTCGTCCGGGCGCGCTGCGCGGATCTCCAGACCGCTCTTCGCGTCTGTGCCGGTCATCGCGTCTGTGCCGGTCATCGCGCCGGAGCTACTCGGCCTCGGCCGCGTCGGACCCGTCCCCGAGCGGAGCGCCTTCCGCGTCGATCCCGACCGCGGCGAGCATCGCCTCCAGCACCTCCGGCTCCTCCGGAAGCGGCTGCAGCGGGTCGCCGGAGACGAAGATCCGCACCTGCAGGAGCGCCTGATGCGCGAGCATCGCCAGCCCGGAGACGGCTCTTCCGCCCACGAGCTGCCAGGAACGAGCGAGAGCGTTGGGCCACGGGTCGTATGCGACATCGAGGAGTACCGCCCGACGCCGGGTCGAGTCGGTGTAGACCGCGGGCGTGGAGGCTCCGCCCGGCACGGTGCTGATCACGAGCTCCGGCACGTCGAGCGACCGATCCGCCTGCGCGAACGAGCGGATCCGGACCATCAGGCCGAGCTGGTGTGCGAGCGGCTCCAGCCACATACTCTTCTGCAGGTCACGCACGTGCACGTCGACGCGCTCGGCTCCGAGCTCGGCCGCCGCGACGAGCGCGGACGCGGCCGTCGCTCCCCCGCCGAGCACGTGGACATACCGGGCGCTCTCCAGGCCCGCGGCTCCGAGCGCACGCACGATGCCCGCGACGTCGGTGTTGAAACCGCTGATCCCCTCCTCGTCGAGCAGCACGGTGTTCGCGACACCGGTCTGCTCCGCGACCCGGTCGATGGAGGTCAGCAGGGGGACGACCGTCTGCTTGAGCGGCATCGTGAGCGAGAGGCCGCGCCACTCCGGACCCAGTCCGTCGATGAACGCGGCCAGCGCCTCCTCGGCGACATCGATGGACTCGTACGACCACGGCAGGCCGAGTGCGCTGTATGCCGCGCGATGCAGTACCGGAGACTTCGAGTGGGCGATCGGCGAACCGAGCACGGCCAGACGGCGCGTCGTGCCTGCAGCTGCATCGGTGTCGTCGACCGCCTCGACGACTTCGACGACCTCGATCACCTCGACCGCGATGTCGGCGTCGCTCGCGGGCTCGTCATCGCTCGCGGGCTCATCGCCGTCCAGGGGCTCCTCGCTGTCTGCGGCCTCTTCGGCCTCGGCGATCGCCGCCTCCTCGGCCTCCGCCGCACGCTCGGCCTCGACGAGGGCCGCGATCTCCGCCTCCGCGGCGGCCTCGGACACGCCGTCCTCGACCGAGACGTCCTCGACCGAGACGTCCTCGATCGAGACGTCCTCGATCGAGGCATCGGGGGTCTCCGCCGACGTACGGCTCGCCGTGGTGCCACGCGCTGCCGGTCGGGACTTCGGTTTCTCACTCATAGCCGGGGTTGTCCTTCATCCACTGCTGCCATTTCTCGACCGCTGTCTCGTGCTCCGCCGCCGTGGTCGAGAAGATCGTCTCGCCGGTCTTGAGGTTCCAGGTCACGAAGAACATCCACGGTCCGTCCGCCGGGTGGACGACCGCGTTGATCGCCAGGTCGCCCGGGTTCGAGATCGGCCCGACCGGGAGTCCGGAGTGCGCGTAGGTGTTGTACGGGTTCGAGGCGTCTGCCCGCTCGGCGTCCGTCGTCTCCACCCGATGCGTGTTGCCGGTCCCGTATGCGACCGTGGCGTCCGACTGCAGGTCCCAGCCCTGCGCGAGCCGGTTGAGGAATACGCGGGCCACCTTAGGGTAGTCATCCTTGAGACCGGCCTCCCGCTGCACGATCGAGGCGAGAACGACGGTGTTCCACCGGTCGCCGGGAGCGACCCCCGCCTCGTCGAGCGCCTGGAACGACCGGTCGACCATGGTCTTGATCACGTCGTGAGCCGTCGCCCCGGGAGCGAAGGTGTACGTCGCGGGGAACAGGAAGCCCTCGAGCGTCGTCGCTTGCGCCGGGAGGCCGTACTCGGCCGGGTTCGCTGCGGCCTGCTGCAGCTCGGCGAGCGGGATCTTCGTCGCCTCGGACACCGTCTGCAGGGCGTCCTTCTCGGCCGTCCCCTCGGGGATGACCGCGGTGTTCTGCATCCGGCTCGCCGGATCCTGCAACGCAGTGAGCGCCGCCTGCGCGCTCATCCCCTTGGCCAGCTCGAACACACCGGGCTGGAACTCGACCTCCGGATGCTGGCGGAGCAGCAGCTGGTAGAAGGCGTCGTAGCTCTTCGTGACGCCGGCTTTCTGCAGGTTGGTCGCGATCGAGCCTCCGGTGTCGCCCGACTTGATCGTGAACATGACCTGGCCGGTGCCGGAGCCTGTGAAGTCGTCGTCGACCGGCGAGAGGGCCGTGATCAACTTGGCGACCTGCGGCTGGAACGCGGCGTACGCGCCCCCTGCCAGTCCGCCGAGGACGGCGACGATGACGACCGTGATGACGACAGGCTTCACCCACCCGCGTCTGCGCTTGGGCGGTTCATCGTGCGACAGATAGTTCTGCTGCCGCCACCCCAGCGGGTGCTCCGGGTCCTGTCCCCCGACCTCGCCTCGGTCGTCGGACAGTGGCAAGAAGATCGCGTGCACCTGGTTGTCGACGCGACCCCGGTCGCCGGCGGCCGCGGCGTGCGCCGCCTCGTGCCGGGTCGCCGCGCCGACCGCCTCGCGGCCGGTCGACGCCTCCGGCTCGCGATCGACCGAGATCGGACCGGTCACAACGGAGCCGAAATCCAGCCCGGCGAGCGTCTGCCGCTGGGCTGAGGTCTCCGCGGGAGGCGGGGTCCAGGGACCCGGAGTGCGCGGATGCCGGTTGTCGACGGGCGACGCCGGTGTCTCCTGGGCGTGCCGGGAGCCTTGGGCCAGATGAGGCTCCTGGGCCTGACGAGACTCCGGGGCCTGACGGGACTCCGGGGCCTGACGAGACTCCGGGACCTGACGAGACTCCGGGGCCTGCTCGGCCTCCTGCGCTTCCCGGCCTCCTGCGCTTCCCTGGCCTCGCGCGCTTCGCGGCGGGTCATCGGCTGCCGGTTCACGGCGGGGAAAGCGGGTGGCTCCGGCTTCTCCTGCGGGTTCTGCGACAAACTAAGGTCCAATGCTCGGTTCGACGGGACGGCCCGGCGGACGGCCTGAAGCGCGCTCCGCGTCGAGGGCGTGCTGCAAAATTATCGTGGCGGCCACCTGATCCACCACCGGACGCGCGCTTTTCGAATTCTTGCCCGACGCTCGGAGTGCCGAGTGCGCCGAAACGGTCGAGAGCCGTTCGTCTACCAGCCGCACGGGCACATCGACCTCGGCTTCGAGCGCTTCCGCGAAGGATACGGCGTCCGCCGTCGACGCGGTGTGCGCGCCCGAGAGCGCCAGGGGTAAACCGACGATAATCTCGAAAACTCCGAGTTCGGTCACAATATCGGCGATCCTGCGGCGATCCGAAGCGTCTTCGGAGCGTGCGACCGTCTCCAGCGGTGTCGCCAGCATCCCGTGCGGGTCCGATCGGCTCACACCGATGCGGACCTTGCCGACGTCGATGCCGAGCCGCGCTCCGCTCCGCACGCCTCAGCCGATCGCCGTGACCACAGCCGAGAGCGCAGCGGGGATCGCCGCGGCGTCGGTGCCGCCGCCCTGCGCGAGATCGGCCTTGCCGCCGCCTCCGCCTCCGAGGATCCCGGCCGCGGTCTTGGCGAGCGCTCCGGCGTTCACTCCCTCGTCGCGTGCCGCCTGGTTCGTGGCAACGATGACCACCGGCTTGCCAGCGGCACGGGCCGCCAGCGCGACGATCGCGGGGTCGGAGCCCAGGCGCTCGCGCACGGTCGTCACCAGGAGGCGTAGATCGTCCGCCGAGTTCAGCATGCCGGCGTCCTCGGCAACGACCGTGACCGCGCCACGGCGCGTCGCCGACTCCAGCAGAGACGGCACCTTGTCGAGCACGGCGCGCGCCTCAAACGCCTGGATGCGCTTCTCCGCGGCCTTCAGGCCGGCCATGAGGTCGGCGATCTTCTCGGGGAGCTGCTCACGCGGCGTCTTGAGCGCACCGGACAGCTGGGAGATGATCGTCCGCTCGACCGCGAGATCCTGGAAGGCCTCCAGGCCCACCAGGGACTCGACACGGCGGTTGGTCGAGCCGACCGACGACTCGCTGACCAGGTTGATCATCCCGATCTCGGCGCTGGTGGACACGTGGGTGCCCGCGCAGAGCTCGCGCGACCACGGACCGCCGATGTCGACCACGCGCACGATGTCGCCGTATTTCTCGCCGAAGAGGGCCATCGCCCCGAGGGACTTGGCCTCCGCGAGCGGGAGCTCCCGGGTCGTGACCGGCAGGTTGTCACGGATCGCGTTGTTCGAGATCTCCTCGATCTCACCGCGGGTCTCCGGAGACAGCGCCTGGTTCCACGAGAAGTCGAGGCGGAGGTAGCCGGCCTTGTTGAACGACCCCGACTGGTGGGCGTTCGGACCAAGTACCTGGCGCAGGGCGGCGTGGATGATGTGCGTGCCCGAGTGCGCCTGCTTGGCACCGCGGCGGTACTCCGCGTCCACGAGGCTCGTCGCGGGCGCCCCGACGCCGACCTCGCCGCTGCGTACGAGGACTTTGTGGCTGATGAGTCCCTTGACCGGCTTCTGCACGTCGAGCACGTCGAGCTCGAAACCCGGGCCGACGATCGCGCCCGCGTCGGCGTCCTGACCGCCGGACTCCGCGTAGAGGGAGGTGGCGCCGAGGATGACCTCGGCGACCTGACCCTCGCGCGCCACGGTGACCGCCTGGCCGTCGACGATGAGGCCGAGCACGCTCGACTCGGTTTCGAGGTCGGTGTAGCCGGTGAACACGGTCTCGCCCTGCGCACGGAACGTGCTATAGACCGAGAGGTCCGCGAGAGCGGTCTTCTTCGCCTTCGCGTCCGCCTTCGCGCGGGCGCGCTGGTCGGCCATCAGCGTGTCGAACGCCGCGCGGTCGACGCTGAGCCCGGCCTCCTCGGCCATCTCGAGAGTCAGGTCGATGGGGAAGCCGTAGGTGTCGTGCAGCAGGAACGCGGTGTCGCCGGCGAGCCGCTCGCTGCCCGCCTTGCGCGTGTTCGCGACCGCGGTGTCGAGGATGCTCGTGCCCGCCACGAGCGTGCGCAAGAACGTCTCCTCCTCCGCGTACGCGAGCTGGGACGTGCGGGCGAACTCGGCCTCCACCTCGGGGTACGCCGCCTTCATGGCGTCACGCGAGGCGGGGAAGAGCTCGGGGAACGTCGCCGTCTCGACGCCCAGGAGGCGCATCGCGCGCACCGTACGGCGCAGCAGCCTGCGCAGCACGTAGCCGCGGCCCTCATTCGACGGCGTCACGCCGTCGGTCATCAGCATGAGCGCGCTGCGCACGTGGTCAGCGACGACGCGCAGTCGCACGTCGTCCTCGTGCGCTTCGTTGCCATAGGGCTTGCCTGCGAGCTCTGCCGCACGATCGAGCACAGGGCGAACCTGATCGATCTCGTACATGTTGTCGACGCCCTGCTTGATGAACGCGACGCGCTCGAGGCCGAGGCCGGTGTCGATGTTCTTCTTGGGGAGGTCGCCGAGGATTTCGAAGTCCTTCTTGCCCGTTCCCTCCCCGCGCAGATACTGCATGAAGACGAGGTTCCAGATCTCGACGTACCGGTCGTCGTCCGTCGCGGGGCCGCCGTCGACGCCGTACGCCGGACCACGGTCGAAGAAGATCTCGGAGCAGGGGCCGGCGGGGCCGGGTTGACCGGTCGACCAGTAGTTGGTGTCCTTGCCCAGCCCCTGGATGCGCTCAGCAGGGAGGCCCGCGACGCGGCTCCAGATCTCGCGGGCCTCGTCGTCCTCCTCGTAGACCGTGACCCACAGATCCTTCGGATCGAAGCCGAGGCCGCCCTCCGCCTCTGACGAGGTCAGGAGGTCCCAGGCGAACGTGATCGCCTGCTCCTTGAAGTAGTCGCCGAACGAGAAGTTGCCGCACATCTGGAAGAACGTGCCGTGCCGCGGAGTCTTGCCGACCTCCTCGATGTCGAGGGTGCGGATGCACTTCTGCACGCTCGTCGCGCGCGGGAAGGGGGCAGGGACCACACCGGTCAGGTACGGCACGAACGGCACCATCCCGGCCACCGTGAACAGCAGAGACGGGTCGTCGCTGACGAGCGAGGCGGACGGGACGACGGTGTGGCCACGCGTGGCGAAGAAGTCGAGCCAGCGGCGGTGGATTTCAGCAGTCTGCATGGGTTCCGGTCATTCGAGGTGGTGCGAAAGTCAGTCGAAGGTGGTGAGGCGCGAGGGATCAGTCCCCGTCGATGGCCGAGCGGATCTCGGCCTCGCGCTGACGGTAGCCGTCCGAGACGGCCTCCCCGAAGTCGCGCGCCTTCTTGTCGAGCGTGCCGAAGAACTCGCGACCCTGGGGGGTCTCGTTGACCTTGTGGGCGACGACGAAGCCGACGGCGACGCCGATCAGGAGCCACAGGAAACTCTTCATTGCAGGATCTTCCCTCCGTGGATGCGTGCGTGAGCGCACTCGCGCAAGTCTAGTCCGCCTTGCGGCGGGAACGGCCGGTCGCGCCGGGCACCCGGAAGGCCGCGCGCACGGCCGCGCTGAACCCTGCCAGCTTGATCAGAGGGCCACCCACGGTCGCCGCGAAGAGCGCGATGAGCGCGGATACGTTCCCGGTCACGTCGGCCACGTTCTTGGTGATGACGTCGACCCTCGCGAGCTGCTTGTTGGTCTCCTGCAGGGTCGTCGCCGTCTCGTCCAGGATGGGCGTGATGCCGTCGCTGGCCTCTTTGATCGCGTCTCGCGTGGAGTCGAGGACGCGCCCCAGCTTGAGCAGCGGGACGGCGATGAACCCGACCAGCACGGCGAACACGGCCGCCGCGATCAGACCAGCGATGTCGCCTCCGGACATGTCGGCTCCCTCCATTCCGAGACGGGCATACATCCCAGCGTAACGGGAACGCGGCGTACGGGAACCCCGCGCAGCGCAGATCGGTCGGGAAATGCAGAACGGGGCCGTGGCCGAAGCCACGACCCCGTTGCGGGGAGTCTCGACGCCTCAGCGGGCGGCGTAGTACTCGACGACCAGCTGGACCTCGCAGGTGACGGGGACCTCGACGCGCTTCGGGCGACGCACGAGGCGGGCCTGCAGTTTGTCGATCTCGACCTCGAGGTAGCCCGGGACCTTCGGCAGGACGTCGACGTGACCGCCGGCGGCCGCCACCTGGAAAGGCTCGGTGCTCTCGGAACGGGCCTTGACGTGGATGAGTTGACCCGGCTTCACGCGGAACGACGGGCGGTCCACGATCTTGCCGTCGACCAGGATGTGGCGGTGCACCACGAACTGGCGGGCCTGCGAGATGGTGCGGGCGAAGCCGGCGCGCAGCACCAGGGCGTCGAGGCGCATCTCGAGGAGCTCGACCAGGTTCTCACCGGTCAGGCCGCCTGTGCGGCGGGCCTCTTCGAACGCGATGCGGATCTGCTTCTCGCGGATGCCGTACTGGGCGCGAAGACGCTGCTTCTCGCGCAGACGCACGGCGTAGTCGGAGTCGGCCTTGCGCTTGGTGCGGCCGTGCTCACCCGGGGCGTACGGGCGCTTCTCGATGTAGCGGGCCGCCTTCGGGGTCAGGGCGATGCCCAGGGCGCGCGACTCGCGGGTCTTGCTGCGGGAACGTGAAGACACGGTTTCCTTTCGGTTTTCTCTCTACAAAAAATGGCGCAGGCATACGCCTGCACAGGTCGTGACTGACGGAGAGAGGGGTTCACGCCAGGGACGCCCGGCTACAGGGCCGTTCCCGTCGAGAGCGAGTTTCGGGCAGCCGCACCCTCACCACGCTTCTAGGCGCATCGATCCTAGCAGAACGCGATCAGCGTCCGCGCACGATGCGCCGCAGCTTCGCCAGCCGTGCGGCGACGTCGCGCTCGTTGCCGTGCTCGGTCGGCGTGTAGTACGTCGCGTCGCGCAGTTCGTCGGGCAGGTACTGCTGCTGGAGCACGCCGAGAGCGTCGTCGTGCGGGTACTGGTAGCCCTTGCCGTGGCCGAGCCGCTTGGCGCCGGGATAGTGCGCGTCGCGGAGGTGCTTGGGCACCCGGCCGATCTTGCCGGCGCGCACGTCGGCGATGGCGGCGTCGAGCGCCATGTAGGCCGCGTTCGACTTGGGAGCGGTCGCGAGGTGCACGACCGCCTGGGCGAGCGGGATCCGGCCCTCCGGCATCCCGATGTACTGCACGGCGTCGGCGGCGGCGATTGCGACCACGAGGGCCTGCGGGTCGGCCATCCCGATGTCTTCGGAGGCCGAGACGATGATGCGGCGGGCGATGAATCGGGGGTCCTCCCCCGCCTCGATCATCCGGGCGAGGTAGTGCAGGGCGGCGTCGACGTCGGACCCGCGCACCGACTTGATGAAGGCGCTGATGACGTCGTAGTGCTCGTCGCCGTTGCGGTCGTAGCGCAGCAGAGCGCGGTCGACGGCCTGAGCGCACGAGCTCGGCCGTGATGACCGGCTTCTTCGTGGAGGTCGCGGGGGTCGCCGAGGCAGCCGACACCGAGGCGGCCTCCAGCGCGGTGAGCGCGCGGCGCGCGTCTCCGGAGGCGAGCCGGATGATCGCGGCGCGCGCCTCGTCGTCGAGGGCGTACTGAGCCGGCCAGGCCGCGGTCGTCGGCGACCGCCCGGTCGATCACGACGCCGAGGTCGTCGTCGCTCAGCGTCTCGAGCGTGAGCAGGAGCGAGCGTGAGAGCAGCGGCGAGATGACCGAGAACGACGGGTTCTCGGTGGTCGCGGCGACCAGGATGACCCAGCCGTTCTCGACACCGGGCAGCAGGGCGTCTTGCTGCGCCTTGGTGAACCGGTGGATCTCGTCGAGGAACAGCACGGTCGAGACGCCGTACAGGTCGCGCGTCGCGAGCGCCTCCTCCATCACCAGCGCGCACGTCTTTCACGCCGGCCGGTGACGGCGGAGAGCTCGACGAACCGCCGCCCGGAGCGAGTGCGCGATGGCCTGCGCCAGCGTCGTCTTGCCCGTGCCGGGCGGACCCCAGAGGATGACCGAGACCGAGCCGCTCTCCCCGCTCCTTGTCGGTCGCGAGGCGCGACGCAGCGGCGAGCCGGGGCGCAGCAGGTGCTTCTGCCCGGCGACCTCGTCGAGCGAGTTCGGCCGCATCCGCACCGCGAGCGGCGTCGCTCCGGTCCGGAGCCCAGGTTGCACGTCGACCACCCGCCAGGCTAGTCGCAGCCACCGACATGCTGGCCGTGCGCGCGGGCTTGGGAGCTCATAGCCTCGACGGATAAGGTTCGTGCCGCATCCCGTCCTGCGCGATAGGCAACCGATCGCTCGCACGACGGCGCGCCCCGGAGGACAGCACGTGGCACCAAGCAAGCAGAACGACCGCGACGCACGGCAGGCCCGCGAGCGCCTGCGCGCCTACCAGGCGCGGCAGACCGTGCACGAGACGCAAGGCCAAGCGCCGTCAGCGCGACAACTGGATCGCCGGCGATCGCGGTCCTCGTCGATCGTCGCGCTCGCGGTCGGCACGCAGCTCCTCTTCTTCGCCAAGCCGGGCGCCGACCGACCGCCTCCGCGTCGCCGTCCGCCGTCAGCGTCGACGGCGGCGCGGCGTTCCGCCGAAGACGCTCGCCGAGGGCCGGCACCTGGACCGGCGACCTCACGATCAACGGCATCACGCTCGGCGTCTCCCTCGACGGCGCGAAGGCCCCGCAGGCCGTCTCGTCGACCATCTCCCTGACCCAGAAGAGCTTCTACGACGGACTCACCTGCCACCGTCTCACCAACGGCGGCATTCTACGTGCTGCAGTGCGGCGACCCGAAGGGCGACGGCACCGGCGGCCCCGGCTACTCCTACGGCCCGATCGAGAACGCGCCGAAGGACGACAAGTACCCGGCCGGCACGATCGCGATGGCACGTCAGAGCGGCAACGCGCACAGCCAGGGCAGCCAGTTCTTCATCGTCTACAAGGACACCACCATCCCGTCCGACTCCGCGGGCGGCTACACCGTGATCGGGAAGGTCACCAGCGGGCTCGACACGCTCGTCACCGACGTCACTGACAAGGGTATTCAGGGTGGAGGGACGGACGGCAAGCCCGCCGTGACGACGAAGATCGACAGCTTCACGCTGCAGTGCGGATCACCCGCGGCTGCACGCCGCCGGTGCAATAGGCTGATTCCGCAACCGTGGCACCGCCGGACGACGCAAGGTGAGGCTCTTGGCTACTTCTGAACAGCACCCCTGGGGTCGCGTCGACGAGACCGGCACCGTGTACGTCCGCGAGGGCGACGGCGAGCGAGCCGTCGGCCAGTATCCCGACGGCACGGCCGAGGAGGCGCTCGCCTACTTCGAGCGCAAGTACACCGACCTCGCCGGCCAGGTGACGCTGCTCGAGCAGCGCGCCCGCCGCGGCGCCCCCGCGCGCCGACGTCGCCAAGGCGGTCGCGAGCCTCCGCACGGCGGTCGACGAGCGCGAACGCCGTCGGCGACCTCGCGTCGCTGCTCGCCCGCGCTCGACGCGCTCGGCGGCACCGTCGAAGAGCTCACCGAGCAGCAGAGCGCCGAGGCGAAGGCCGCCGTCGAGCGGGCCGATCGCCGATCGCACCGCGATCGTCGAGCGAGGCCGAGGCCCTCGCGGCGCAGGATCCGGCACGCACGCAGTGGAAGCAGACCACCGCCGAGCTCGACGCGTTGTTCGCCCGCTGGCAGACGCACCAGCACGACGGTCCTCGCCTGCCCAAGAACGAGGCCAACGAACTCTGGAAGCGGTTCCGCGCAGCACGCTCGACGATCGAGCACAACCGCAAGGCCTTCTTCGCCGAGCTCGACAACCAGCACCGCGACGTCCGCTCCCGCAAGAACGCACTCATCGAGCAGGCGGAGGCGCCTGATCCCGCTCGGCGCCGACGGCGTGCCGGAGTACCGTCGACTGCTCGACCAGTGGAAGCTCGCCGGTCGCGCGGGCAAGAAGAACGACGACGCCCTGTGGGCGCGCTTCAAGGCCGCGGGCGACGCGATCTACTCGGCGAAGGCCGAGGTCGACGCGCGCGACAACGAGGAGTATCAGGCCAACCTCGAGCTGAAGCTCGCCCTCCTCGACGAGGCGGAGCCGCTTCTCGGCGAGACGGACCGCGAGACCGCGCGTACGACAGCTGCTCTCGATCCAGCGAGCGCTGGGACGCGATCGGCCGGGTGCCGCGCGACCAGGTACGTCCGATCGAGGATCGCCTGCGCAAGGTCGAGACCGCCGTCCGCCGGCTCGACGAGGAGCACTGGGAGCGCAACAACCCCGAGAAGAAGGCGCGCTCCGAGGGGCTCGCCAGCCAGCTCAACGCCGCGATCGCGAAGCTCGAGCACGAACTCGACGACGCCAAGGCCAGCGGCGACCTGCGCAAGGTCACGGACGGCGCAGGAGGCGCTCGACGCCCGCAAGATCTGGCTCGACGCGCTCGGCTGAGGCTCCTTCGCGGTCGCGCCGTCCTCCACAACTCGGCTCGCAGGCGAAGTCTCCACGGGTTCGCTGATCCGCGCCCGGTAACCGTCGTCCGCAGCGCAGGCTGGAGGCATGACCACGCATGCCCGCTCCTGTTCGACCGAAGCGTCCTCCCGCTCGCCGAGCTGTTCGCCCTCGTGCTCGACGGCCAGCTCTATCGCGTCGGTGATGCGTTCGCCGCTCCGGACACCCCCGACACACCGGAGTTACGCGCCGCACGCGTTCAGCGCGCTCCGCCCCGGTCGTCTGGTCGCAGACCGTGGCACCGCGGCGTGGATCCACGGCACGCGTTCCACTCCTCCGCTACTGCCGCACGTGTGCATCGACCGCGAGAGCCGAGGCCGAGTGCCCACGGGGTTCGACGCGCACCAACACAAGCTGGCCCACGGTGACACGATCGAGCTCGGCGGAGTCCGCGTCACCTCGCCGCTGCGCACGGCGCTCGACCTCGTGCTCACCAGCCCGACGTTCGGCCCGCAGGACGCACTCGAGGTACGGCACCTCCTCGCGATTGCGCGGGCATCGCCCGACGAACTCGGGGATCACCTCGCGCGGTCGCGTCGGCGCGGCAGCGCGCGGGCCGTGCCGTCTGGCTCTGGTGGAACGGACGGAACTGCCGCGACCCACCCGAGCTCTGGAAAGGCGGCTCAGCCGCCGCTGACGCGATACACGTCGTAGACGGCGTCGATCCGGCGCACCGCGTTCAGCACGCGGTCGAGGTGCGTGGTGTCGCCCATCTCGAACACGAACCGGCTGAGCGCGAGGCGATCGCTCGAGGTCGAGACCGTCGCCGACAGGATGTTGACGTGGTGCTCGGAGAGCACGCGCGTGACGTCGGACAGCAGCCCCGAGCGGTCGAGCGCCTCGACCTGGATCTGCACCAGGAAGACGCTCTTCGAGGTCGGCGCCCACTCGACGTCGATCATGCGCTCGGGCTCCTGCAGCAGCGACTGCACGTTGTGGCAGTTCGGCCTGGTGCACCGAGACGCCCTGGCCGCGCGTCACGAAGCCGACGATCTGGTCGCCGGGCACCGGCGTGCAGCACTTCGCGAGCTTGACGAGGATGTCGGGCGCACCGCGCACGAGCACGCCGGAGTCGCTGTTGCGCAGCTGCGCTGGCGCGTCCCTTGACCGGGATGTCGAGCTCGCCGTCGGCCTCGACCTCGGTCTGCAGCGACGCGACGATCTTCTCGATCACCGACTGCGTCGAGACGTGGCCCTCACCGACGGCGGCGTAGAGCGACGAGACGTCCGTAGTGCTTGAGCGACGACGCGACCTCGACGAGCGCGTCCTGCTTCATCAGCTTCTGCAGCGGCAGGTTCTGCTTGCGCATCGCGCGGGCGATGGCGTCCTTGCCCTGCTCGATCGCCTCGTCGCGGCGCTCCTTGGTGAACCACTGGCGGATCTTGTTGCGCGCCCGCGGGCTCTTGACGAAGTTCAGCCAGTCCTGGCTCGGGCCGGAGTCCGGGTTCTTCGAGGTGAAGACCTCGACGACGTCGCCGGTCGAGAGCGCGCTCTCGAGCGGCACCAGGCGGCCGTTGACCTTCGCGCCCATGGTGCGGTGGCCGACCTCGGTGTGCACGGCGTAGGCGAAGTCGACCGGGGTCGCGCCGGCGGGCAGGCCGATGACCGTGCCCTTCGGCGTGAAGACGTAGACCTCCTTCGCGCCGATCTCGAAGCGCAGCGAGTCGAGGAACTCCGTCGGGTCCGCCGTCTCGGCCTGCCAGTCGGAGATGTGCGCGAGCCACGCCATGTCGGTGTCGACCTTGCCGGGCCTCCGGTGCTCTTGCCGGTGGTCTGCTCCTTGTACTTCCAGTGCGCCGCGACACCGAACTCGGCGCGCTGGTGCATCTCGTGCGTGCGGATCTGGATCTCGACCGGGCGCCCCTCCGGACCGATCACCGTGGTGTGCAGCGACTGGTAGAGGTTGAACTTCGGCGTCGCGATGTAGTCCTTGAAGCGGCCGGGCATCGGCGTCCAGCGCGCGTGGATCGAGCCGAGCACGGCGTAGCAGTCGCGCACGGTGTTCACGAGCACCCGGATGCCGACCAGGTCGTAGATCTCGTCGAACTCGCGTCCGCGCACGACCATCTTCTGATAGATCGAGTAGTACTGCTTGGGTCGACCGACGACCTTGCCGCGGATCTTCGCGCATCTTCAGGTCGTCGTTGATCGCGTCGATGACCTGCTGCACGAGACGCTCGCGCTCCGGGGTGCGCTGCTGCACCAGGCTCTCGATCTCGACGTACAGCTTCGGGTAGAGCACCGCGAACGAGAGGTCCTCGAGCTCCCACTTGATCGTCTGGATACCGAGGCGGTGCGCGAGCGGCGCGTAGATCTCGAGCGTCTCCGTCGCCTTCCGCGTCGCGTTCGCGGCGGGAACGAAGCCCCAGGTGCGCGCGTTGTGCAGCCGGTCGGCGAGCTTGATGATGAGCACGCGGATGTCTTTCGACATCGCGACGATCATCTTGCGGACCGTCTCGGCCTGCGCGCTGTCGCCGTACTTGACCTTGTCGAGCTTGGTGACGCCGTCGACGAGCATCGCGATCTCGTCGCCGAACTCGTCCCGCAGCTCGTCGAGCGTGTAGCTCGGTGTCCTCGACCGTGTCGTGGAGGAGCGCGGCGGCGATCGTCTTGGCGCCGATACCGAGGTCGGCGAGGATCTGCGCGACGGCAACCGGGTGCGTGATGTACGGCTCGCCGGAGCGGCGCTTCTGGCCGTCGTGCGCCCGCTCGGCGACCGCGTAGGCGCGCTCGATGAGCGACAGGTCGGCCTTGGGGTGGTGCATGCGCACCGTGCGGATCAGGGTGTCGACTGCACCGGCGGGCTGGGCCCGCGAGAAGATGCGGGGAACGAGGCGGCGCAGCGAAGCGGATTGCGGTGTCGTCGTGTCAACCATGTGCGCGCCTCCTCTCGTCCATTATGGCCGGTGGTTCGGCCCGGACAGCGGTCCTCCGGAAGCTTGCCAGGCGAGCATCCCGCCTGCGACGTTCGCAGCCGGGTAGTTCGCTTGCAGCAGCGCGTCGGTCACCATTCGAGAGCGTGCCCCGCTGTGGCAGATCACCAGGATCTGCATGTCATCGGGCAGCTCATCCTGACGGTGCCCGAGATCCGAGAGCGGGATGTGATGGGCGTCCGGCGCATGGCCGGACTCCCATTCGTCGACCTCTCGGACATCGAGCAGCCAGGCTGCTCCGGAGTCGATGAGTTCACGCGCGCGCGTGGCGCTCACCTCGTCGTCCGACACGTAGAAACCGCTCACGCGCCCCCGCTATTCCGCCGCGACCGGCTCGACCGCGGCGACCGCCGCTTTGGGGCGGACCGATCGTACCTTCTGGTCGTGCTTCTTGATCGCCGCCTCGCCCTCGCGGAACTGCGAGTACATCGGGGCCGCCAGGAAGATCGTCGAGTACGTTCCCACGATGATGCCGATGAGGAGCGCGAGCGAGATGTCGCGCAGCGTGGCCGCACCGAGCGCGTACGCGCCGATGAAGAGGATCGACGCGACCGGCAGCACCGCGACGACCGCGGTGTTGATCGAGCGCACGAGCGTCTGGTTGACGGCGAGGTTGACGGCCTCGGCGAACGTCCGCCGAGTGAGCTCCAGCTCCTCCTTGGTGTTCTCGCGGATCTTGTCGAAGACGACGACGGTGTCGTAGAGCGAGTAGCCGAGGATCGTCAGGAAGCCGATCATCGTCGCCGGCGACACCTCGAACCCGACGAGCGCGTAGATGCCCGCCGTGATGATCAGGTCGTGGAACAGCGAGACGATCGCGGACGCCGACATCTTCCAGGTGCGGAAGTACAAGCGCCATGGCGATGAACGCCAGCAGGAGGAAGACGACCAGACCCTGAATGGACTGCTGCGTCACATCCGCACCCCACGACGGGCCGATGAAGGTCGACGAGACCTCGGAGGAGGGAACACCGTACGTCTTCGCCAGCGCGTCCGCGACGGCTTTGGTCTGGCTCTCGGACAGCTGGTCGGTCTGCACGCTGGATCGCGTTGCTGCCGACCACGCTGACATGCGCGACGGCGTTCGGCACGACGCTCTGCACCGCACCCTGCGCCTTCGAGGTGTCGGTGCTCTTCACATCGCTGATCAGGAACTGCGATCCGCCGCGGAACTCGATGCGAGAAGTTGAACCCGCCCTTGACGATCGGGACCAAGATCGAGAGGACGACCAACACGATGGCGATCGAGTACCAGATCTTGCGCTTGCCGACGAAGTCGAACGAACGGGCGCCGGTGTAGAGGTCGTTTCCGAATGCGGTGAGGCGGCTGGCCATCAGTTGTCCTTCCCCTCGGTGGAGCGATCCGACGACGAGGAGGTCGATGCGGAGGCGAGCTCGGCCGCCTTGCGTTCGGCGATCGTCTGGCGGCGAGCGGCCTCCCCGCTGGCGCGGGCGGCGGTGCCCGCCCCGACCGCGGCGGGCGTCGGAGCGCGGAAGCGCGCAGCGCCGCGGTAGACCGCGCCGAGCGCCTCGCGGGTCGAGCCCCGACATCCGGTGACCCGTGCTGAAGAATCGGGTCTTGGCCAGCAGCTGCAGGATCGGGTGCGTGAACAGCAGCACCACGATCACGTCGATGATGGTCGTGAGTCCGAGGGTGAACGCGAAGCCGCGGACGTTCGCCGCCGCGAGCACGTAGAGCACGACGGCCGCGAGGAGGTTGGTGGCCTTGGACGCGTAGATCGTGCGCCGGGCACGACCCCAGCCGGCCTCGACGGCGGATTCGAGACCTGCGCCCGTCGCGCAGCTCGTCTCGTATTCGCTCGAAGTAGACGATGAACGAGTCGGCAGTGAAACCGATCGCCACGATCAGAGCCGGCGACACCCGCGAGCGAGAGTCGATAGTCGTAGTGCCACGACAGCAGCGAGATCGTCAACCAGGTGAGGGCTCCGGCGACCACGAGCGAGATGATCGTGACCAGGCCGAGCAGGCGGTACTGGAAGAACGTGTAGATCCCGACCAGGATCAGACCGATCAGACCGGCGATCAGACCGCTGATGAGCTGGGACGTACCCAGCGTCGCCGAGATCGTCGTCCTGGCTCTGCACCTTGAAGCTGAACGGGAGCGCGCCGAACTTGAGCTGATCGGCGAGCGCCTTCGCGCTCTGCTCGGTGAAGTTGCCCGAGATCTGCGGCTTGCCGTCGGTGATGACGGCCTGGGTGGTCGGCGCGGAGATCACCGGCCGTCGAGGACGATCGCGAACTGGTTCTGCGCACCCTGCAGGCCGATCAGGCGCGTCGTGACGTCGGCGAACTGCTTGGTGCCGGTGCCGTTGAAGACGATGTTGACGGCCCACTGACCCGTGGTCACACCCTGCGAGCTCTGCATCAGGCCGGCGCTCGCGTCGGAGATGTTCTGGCCCTTCACCTCGACCGGGCCGAGCAGGTACTTGACCGTGTTGCCGTCGTCACACGTGATCAGCGGCTTGTCGGTCGGCGCCGCGCTGAGGTCTTTGTTCTTGTTGTCCGCGCACGAGTACGCGTCGAACTGCGCCTGCAGCTCGGGCGTCACCCACGCGAGGTCGCTGCCGTTGGTCGGCTTGGTCGACGGCGTCGACTGGAGGCCGGGCGCCGGGGTGGGCGCGGGGGTCGACTTGCCGTCGGCGCCGACGACCTCGTTGGTCGGGCCGCTGGTCTGCAGCACCGGGCGGAAGTCGAGCCGCGCGCTCGCCTTGACGCGGTCGAGCGTCTGCTGATCGGGCTTGCCCGGCAGCGAGACGACGATGTTCCGCGAGCCCTCGGTGGAGATCTGCGCCTCCGAGACACCCGACGCGTCGATGCGCTGGCGGATGATCGACACCGCCTGGTCGAGCTGCTGCTGCTGCACGGACTGACCGTTCTCGACCTGCGGGGCGAGGATGATCTGCGTACCGCCCTCGAGGTCGAGGGCGAGCTTGGGCAGCCACGTCGCGTTGCTGAACAGGACGCCGGCCGTGAGGGTCCCGAGAAGGACCACCACGATGACGCCGAGCCATGTCAGCGAACGCCAGGCTTTTTTGACCGGGGTCGACTTTGCCACCTAGGAACTCAGCTTTCTACGAGCGATCCGCGCACCCTCTCGGTGCGCGGCAGCACAGGGATGCTATCAGTCGTCGCTCTTGGCGCCGGGCTTCTTCGGCGCGTCGTCGATCCGCTCGCCGAACTCCGGCTCGGACGGCTCGGCGGAGATCGCGTGGTCCTCGTTGAGCTCGGGACCGGCGGCCTCGGTTTCGGAGGTCTCGGGAGTGGTGGGCTCGACGACGCGGGCGAGCACCTGACGGTGCACCTTCACGACGTGTCCGGGGCTGGTCTCGATGAGCGCGGTGTTGTCGTCGTCATCGACGGACAGCAGCGTGCCGTAGAGGCCGAAGTTGGTCATGACCTCGGCGCCTGGCACCATCTTCGAGCGCGTCTCCGCCTGCTCCTTCTGCCGCTTGCGGCTGTTGCGGAACATGAAGAAGACGAGGGCCGCCAGAATGACGACCATCACAATGGTCAACGGATCAATGGGCATGAAGTCTGCCGAACCTTCCGGTTAAGTCAAGGGGTAGGCGAATGGCCAGCTTGAATTATAGGTCATCCATCAGTGAGGGTTGCTGTGAGTGCCCCTGCTGAGGGTTGGACAACCCGAAGTGGCGCCACGCGGCCGGTGTCGCGACCCGCCCGCGCGGGGTGCGCGTGAGCAGCCCGATACGGACGAGGAACGGCTCGACGACCGATTCGATCGTCTCCGCCTCCTCGCCGACCGAGACCGCGAGAGTGTTGAGCCCGACCGGTCCGCCGTCGAAACGCTCCAGGATCGCGTGCAGCACCGCGCGGTCGAGACGGTCGAGGCCGAGCGCGTCGACGTCGTAGAGCTCCAGCGCGGCGCGGACGGCCTCCCGGTCGGCGCGGCGGCCGTGCACCAGGGCGTAGTCGCGCACGCGGCGCAGCAGCCGGTTGGCGATGCGCGGTGTGCCCCGGCAGCGGCCCGGCGATCTCGGCGAGGGCTTCGCGGTCGATCTCGAACTCGAGCATGACGGCGGCCCGCGACAGCACCTGCGTCGAGTTCCGCCTCGTCGTAGAACTCGAGGTGCGCGGTGAAGCCGAAGCGGTCGCGCAGCGGGTTGGGCAGCAGACCGGAGCGCGTCGTGGCGCCCACGAGAGTGAACGGCGCGAGGTCGAGCGGGATGGAGGTGGCGCCCGCGCCCTTGCCGACCATGATGTCGATGCGGAAGTCCTCCATCGCGAGGTAGAGCATCTCCTCGGCGGAGCGCGCCATGCGGTGGATCTCGTCGATGAAGAGCACCTCGCCCGGCGTGAGGCGACGACAGCAGCGCCGCGAGGTCGCCCGCGTGCTGGATCGCCGGACCGCTCGACAGCCGCAGCGGACGCTCGCTCTCGTGCGCGACGATCATCGCGAGCGTCGTCTTGCCGAGCCCGGGAGGGCCGGCGAGCAGGATGTGGTCGGCCGTGCGCTCCTGCATCTTCGCGGCCGTCAGCAGCAGCTGCAGCTGGCCGCGCACCTTGGCCTGCCCGACGAACTCGGCGAGGGTGCGCGGACGCAGCGCGCCCTCGAACGCGAGCTCGGATTCGGACTCGAGCTCCGGGGCGGTGAGGTCGTCGCTCATCGCGGATGCGCCCTTCGCCGGCCCTGCGGCAGCCGGACCGAGCCGGGCGAGCGTGAGTCGCAGAAGCGTCTGCACGGAGTCGCGCGCGCTCTCCTCCGTCTCGGCGACGACGTCGGCGACGGCCTCGGCTGCGACCTTCTCGGGCCAGCCGAGACCGACGAGCGCGACGAGCACGCTGTCGGGAACCGCCGACCGCGCTCGCCCGGCATTCACGGCGCGAGCGGGCGCGCGGCGGGCGGCGACGAGCTTGCCGGTCAAGGACACGCACGATGAGCTTGGCGGTCTTCGGTCCGATCCCGGACACCTTGCGGAACGGCGCGTCGTCGTCGGCCGCGACCGCGTCGGCGATCTGGTCGGGGCTGAGCACGGACAGGACGCCGATCGCCGACTTGGGGCCGACCCCGGAGACGCCGTTGAGCAGCTCGAAGACCTGCAACTGCTCGAGGTCGGCGAAGCCGAAGAGCTACAGGGCGTCTTCGCGCACGATCAGCGACGTGTGGACGAAGGCGTCGCCGCCGATGCGCAGCGACAGCACGTGGTCGGGGGTGAGCTGCACGGCGAAGCCGACGCCGCCGACCTCGATCACAGCGGAACCGCCGATCGCCGAGAGAACGGTGCCGCGGAGGGAGGAGATCACCTGGCCAGCCTACGGGGCGCCGCCGACGTGCGGGCGGAGCGCTCGGCGGCGAGCCATGCCGCCTGGGCGGGAGTCTGAGCCGAACCGGAACCGGAGGCCGCCGAGGCGTCGGCCTGCGGCGAGCCGCGCCACGCGTGGCAGATGGCGATGGCGAGCGCGTCGGCGGCATCGGCCGGCTTCGGCACCTCCGCCAGGCCGAGGATGCGCGCGACCATCGCCTGCACCTGCCGCTTGTCGGCGGAGCCGTATCCGGTGATCGCGGCCTTCACCTCGCTCGGCGTGTGCAGGGCGACAGGGAGGCCGCGACGCGCCGCGGAGTGCAGTGCGACCCCGCTGACCTGGGCCATGCCCATCACGGTCCGGAGGTTGTGCTGGGCGAAGACGCGCTCGATGGCGACGACCGTCCGGCCGATGCTCGTCAAGCAGCGCCTCGATGCCGGTGCCGACCGCGAGCAGCCGCTTCTCGAGCGGCATGTCCGCCGGCGTCCGGATGACTGCGACGTCGACCAGCGTCGCGCGACGATCGGCGCGCACGTCGACGACGCCGACGCCGCAGCGCGTCAGACCCGGGTCGATGCCGAGCACCCGGATCGTCATGATGCGCGCCGTTACTCGTCGTCTTCGAGCTCCGCCTGCACCTCGGGCGGTGAGGTCGAGGTTGGTGAAGACGTTCTGCACGTCGTCCGAGTCTTCGAGGGCGTCGATGAGACGGAACACCTTGCGCGCCATCTCGACGTCGGCCTCGACGTTGACCGTGGCGACGAACTCGACGTCGGCCGAGTCGTAGTCGATGCCGGCCGTCTGCGAGCGCCGTGCGGGCGGCGACGAGGTCGGTCGCCTCGGTGAGCACCTCGAAGCTCTCACCGCGGTCGGTGACCTCTTCGGCGCCGGCGTCGAGCACGGCGACGAGCACGTCGTCCTCGTCGACACCGTCGGCGTGCGGCACCGACGATGACGCCCTTGCGGTGGAAGTTGTAGGCGACGCTGCCCGGGTCGGCCATGGTGCCGCCGTTGCGGGTCATCGCGGTGCGCACCTCGGCGGCCGCGCGGTTCTTGTTCTCGGTGAGGCACTCGATCAGCAGCGCGACGCCGTTGGGGCCGTAGCCCTCGTACATGATCGTCGTGTAGTCGATGGACTCACCGGTGAGGCCCGCACCGCGCTTGATGGCGCGGTCGATGTTGTCGTTCGGGACCGAGGTCTTCTTGGCCTTCTGCACCGCGTCGACGAGGGTCGGGTTGCCGGACAGGTCGGCGCCGCCCATCTTGGCCGCGACCTCGATGTTCTTGATGAGCTTCGCGAACGACTTGGCGCGACGTGCGTCGATGACCGCCTTCTTGTGCTTGGTCGTCGCCCACTTGGAATGCCCGGACACTGGTGCTCCCTCGAGTTGCGTTTCAACCTGTCCATAGTAATGCCTCGACCGGCGCGCACCCGAAGGTGGAACGCGCCCAAGGCGGAAGACGCGGCGGGTTCCGACACGACCACGGGCTCGCTCAGCGGCGCAGCACCATGCCCCTATCGGCGTGGAACCGGGCGAACGTGCCCACCTCAGCGACGGCGCCCGCTGCCGTCGGGCCGATGCCGGACGGATTGTGGAACACGAGCCGCCCCTGCGTGTCCACGGCGTGCACGAGCACGAGGTGTCCGCCGCGGCGCTCGTTCGGACGCGACGGCCAGCGGATCTCCGGGGAGACCGACGCGACGACGACCCGGCCGTCGCCGACGAGCGGGAGCCAGCTCTCGACCGGCGTGCGTTCGATGATCTCGCCCTCGATCCCGAAAGCGGACGCGATCCAGTCCAGGAACGGCCGGTAGTAGAGCCCATCGACGGTGTCCGCGAGCGGCACCAGGGCGCCGGCGGCGACGGCCCCGCCGATCAGCTCGGTCATCGGTATCACACCGAGATCGGGGCGCCACGCCCGCAGCACCGACCGAAAGCAGGCGAGCCCGCAGACGTGCGCGGCCCAGTACTCGTACTCCGCCTCGTCCGCGTAGCCGTCGATCCGCCAGTCGTGGTAGCGGCCCGGGCGTTCGCGATCGACGATGTGCGGGCCGTTGCATCGCTCGTCACCCCACTGCGACTCATACGGGAAGGTCATGCTCCGCCGCCGACTTTCGCGAGGCCGACTTTCGCGAGGAAGTACTCGTGGAACCGCGTGTCGCCGGTGATCTCGGGATGGAACGCGGTGCCGAGGAGGTTGCCCTGCTCCACGGCAACGACGCGGCCGTCGGGCACCCGCGCGAGCACGGTCGCCCGCTCCCCCACGCTCTCGACGATCGGCGCGCGGATAAACACGGCGTGCACCGGATCCGGGCCCAGCTGCGGGATGTCGAGGTCGGTCTCGAAGGAGTCGACCTGCGAGCCGAACGCGTTGCGCCGGACCGCGACGTCCAGGCCGCCGAGGCTCTGCTGGCCGGCGATGCCGTCGACGATCGCGTCCGCGAGCATGATGAGTCCTGCGCACGTACCGTAGACGGGGAGGCCTCCCGCGATCGCGGCCTTCAGCGGCTCGGCGAGGCCGAACGCGCGCGACAGCTTGTCCATGACGCTCGACTCGCCTCCGGGGATGACGAGGCCGGCGACGCGCTCCAGCTCCTCCGGGCGCCGCACCGGGACCGCGTCGGCGCCCAGGCCGCGCAGGACCGCGATGTGCTCGCGGAAGTCGCCCTGCAGGGCGAGGACGCCGACGCGCGGGCCGGTGGCTCCCGCGGCCGGCACCTCGAGAGGACTACCAGCCACGCTCGGCGAGGCGGTGCGGGGCGGCGAGGTCGGAGACGTTGATGCCGACCATGGCCTCGCCGAGGCCGCGGGAGACCTCCGCGATGACCTTGGGGTCGTCGTAGAAGGTCGTCGCCTTGACGATCGCGGCCGCACGCTGTTCCGGGTTTCCGGACTTGAAGATGCCGGAGCCGACGAACACGCCGTCGGCGCCCAGCTGCATCATCATCGCCGCGTCGGCGGGAGTGGCTACGCCGCCGGCGGTGAACAGCACGACGGGGAGCTTGCCGGTCTCCGCGATCTCGGCGACCAGCTCGTAGGGGGCCTGGAGGTCCTTCGCGGCGACGTACAGCTCGTCGCGGGTCATGGACTTGAGCGCGTTGATCTCGGACGTGATCTTGCGGATGTGCTTGGTCGCCTCCGACACGTCGCCGGTGCCGGCCTCGCCCTTGGAGCGGATCATCGCGGCGCCCTCGTTGATGCGCCGCAGCGCCTCGCCGAGGTTGGTCGCGCCGCACACGAAGGGCACGGTGAACCTCCACTTGTCGATGTGGTTGACGTAGTCGGCCGGCGAGAGCACCTCGGACTCGTCGATGTAGTCGACGTCGAGGGCCTCCAGCACCTGCGCCTCGACGAAGTGGCCGATGCGGGCCTTCGCCATCACCGGGATGGACACCTCGGCGATGATCGCCTCGATGAGGTCGGGGTCGCTCATGCGGGCGACGCCGCCCTGGGCGCGGATGTCGGCCGGGACAC
This sequence comes from uncultured Actinomycetota bacterium, assembly GCA_963734315.1. Taxonomy (GTDB): domain Bacteria; phylum Actinomycetota; class Actinomycetes; order Actinomycetales; family Microbacteriaceae; genus Leifsonia. Next base: position 170,503 of record CAVTGP010000014.1, read on the forward strand.
GCTCCAGCGCCATGACGGCGACGGCGCCGGCGTCTTCGGCGATGCGGGCCTGCTCGGGCGTTACGACGTCCATGATGACGCCGCCCTTCAGCATCTCGGCCAAGCCGCGCTTGACCCGGCTCGATCCGGTTGCGTTGCCCTGTACTGTGTCTGTCATCGTCGCCCTCTCTGCGGTACAAAAACTGTTTTGGCCTATGCCGAACGATAGCATCCCCGTCACGGCTCAGTAGACTCGGAACCCGGGGGGAGTGGAATGGACGAACAGGTCATCACGGGAACGACGGCGGCGGAGATCGCTGCGAGCGTGCGCGCCCTGCACGAGCGCGGCGCGTTGCGCCGGGGCGACGCCCTGCCGCCGGTGCGCGAGCTGGCCGCCCAGCTGCAGGTCAACCGCAACACGGCCGTCGCGGCGTACCGGCTTTTGGCACAGGCCGGGGTCGTCGTCGCGCGCGGGCGCGCCGGCACGGTGATCGCGGGCGTGGAGGCCGTCGCGCAGGAGGGTTACGCGGCCGACAGCGTCCTGCGCGACATCGGCACGGGCAACCCCGACCCCGGTCGCATCCCCGACCTGTCCGTCGCACTGGCCCGAGCGGTCGGGCGCCCGGTGCTCTACGGCGAGCCGGTGATCGACCCCGCCCTGCAGGCGCGCGCCCTCTCCTGGGTGCGGGAAGACCTCCCGGACCACGAGTTGCGGATCACGGTCACCAACGGGGCCGTCGACGCCGTCGAGCGGCTGCTGGCCCAGGCGCTGCTCCGGGACGACGCGGTCGCCCTCGAAGACCCCTGCTTCCTCGCCAGCATCCACACGGTGCGGCACGGCGGCTACCGCGCCGTGCCGGTACCGGTCGACGCCGACGGAATGACCGTCGACGGCCTCCGCGCGGCCCTCGACGCGGGAGTGCGCGCGATCATCTGCACGCCGCGGGCCCAGAACCCGACAGGCGCCACCCTCTCCCCCGTCCGTGCCGCCGAGCTGCGCGCTCTGCTCGCCGACCACCCGTACGTGCTCGTGATCGAGGACGACCACTTCTCGATGCTGTCGCAGCGGTCGTACGAGACCCTCATCGGCCCGTACCATCAGCGGTTCGCGCTCGTACGCTCGGTCTCGAAGTTCCTCGGCCCCGACATGTGCCTCGCCGTCGCCGCGACGGACCAGGAGACCGCGGAGCGGCTCGCCTTCCGGCTCAGCCCAGGCACGACCTGGGTGAGCCACATCCTCCAGCGTCTCGTGCTCGCGCAGCTGAGCGATGAGTCGGCGCTCTCCGAGATCGCACAGGCAGGACGCCACTACGCGGAGCGCAACACGGAGTTCGCTGCGCGGCTCACCGAGCGGGGGCTGCCCACCGAGGCCGCCGACGGCCTGAACCTCTGGGTCGACCTCCCGGTCGAGGCGCGCATCGTCGCCGAGCGGCTCATGCGACGCGGCTGGCTCGCCCGCACCGGCGACGAGTTCGGGCTCGGAGAGCGACAGGCTCCCTCGCACCACCTGAGGCTGACCGTGCACGACCTCACCACGGAGGAAGCCGACCGGCTGCTCGACGATCTCGTGGACGTCGCAGGCCGGCGCTCGGCGAGATGAGAGGATCGGAGGATGAAGATCCTCTCGATCCAGTCCGCTGTCGCCTACGGTCATGTCGGCAACTCCGCCGCCGTCTTCCCCCTGCAGCGCATCGGCGTCGAGGTGCTCCCCGTCTACACCGTGAACTTCTCCAACCACACCGGGTACGGCGCGTGGCGCGGTCCGCTCATCGCACCGGACGACGTCCGTGAGGTGATCACCGGCATCGAGGAGCGAGGCGCGCTCGGGCAGATCGACGCCGTCCTCTCCGGGTACCAGGGCAGCGAGGGCATCGGCGACGTGATCGTCGACGCGGTCGCCCGCGTCACGGCCGCCAACCCGAACGCCGTGTACGCCTGCGACCCTGTCATGGGCAACGCGAAGTCAGGCTGCTTCGTCGCGCCGGCGATCCCCGACCTCCTGCGCGACCGGGTCGTGCCGGTGGCCGACATCATCACGCCGAACCAGTTCGAGCTCGGCTACCTCACCGGCACCGAGCCGGCCGACCTGGAGTCCACCCTCGCCTCCGTCGACGCGGCGCGCGCGATGGGTCCGCGCACCGTCCTCGTCACGAGCGTCGAACGTCCCGATCAGCCGGAGGACACCATCGAGATGCTCGCGGTCGACGACGCCGGTGCGTGGATCGTGCAGACGCCCCGCTTGCCGATGAAGGCGAACGGCTCGGGCGATGTCACCGCCGCACTGTTCACCGCCCGCTACGTGGCCTCCGGCGACGCCGCGAGCGCACTGCGCAAGACTGTGTCGAGCGTGTACGACCTCCTCGACCGCACACTGCAGTCGGGCGAGCGTGAGCTGCAGCTGGTCGAGTCTCAGGAGTTCTACGCGCACCCGCGTGAGCAGTTCGCCGTGACCCGCGTGCGCTGAGCTTCGGACATTCAGCCCTGATGTCGCCTTTCGCGCCCGCGAAGGCGACGTTCGGCCCGAGTCTTCGTGGCGCTACTCGCCGTTCTTCGGCCAGGAGTTCGCCACCGCGACTCGGACGTCGCCGAGGAGCTGCGGGAGCGCCTTGGTGCGGGCGATGATCGGGAAGAAGTTCGCGTCCTGCGCCCAGCGCGGCACGATGTGCTGGTGGAGGTGAGCGGAGATCCCGGCTCCGGCCACAGCGCCTTGGTTCATCCCGATGTTGAAGCCGTCGTTCCTCGACACGTCGCGGATGACGCGCATCGCCGTCTGGGTGAGGCTGCCGATCTCGGCGACTTCCTCGGGCGTCGCCTCATCGTAGAGGGCGATGTGACGGTATGGGCACACGAGCAGGTGGCCGCTGTTGTAAGGGAACAGGTTGAGCAGCACGTACGCATGCTTCCCTCGAGCGACGATGAGGGCGTCTTCGTCGCTCAGGGTCGGAGCCACGCAGAACGGGCAGTCGTCGTGGCCGGGGTCGCCCTGCTGGATGTAGACCATCCGGTGCGGCGTCCACAACCGCTGGAACTCGTCCGGCACACCCACCAGATACGACGGGTCGTCGACGCGGACGGGACCGTCGATCCCGTCCGCGTCAGCGACCTGGTGCGAGTCGTTCAGTCGAGCCATGCCGTGTCGACCAGCTCGTGGCTCCCGATGCTCGCGACGATTCGCTCGATCGCGTCATCCACCGTCACGCCGTTGCGCTGCGTGCCGTCGCGGAAGCGGAAGCTGACCGTCCCGGCGGTCGCGTCCTCCTCGCCGACGATGAGCTGGAACGGCACCTTGGCCTTGGTGTGGGTGCGGATCTTCTTCTGCATGCGGTCGTCCGAGTGGTCGACCTCCGCCCGGACCCCACGGGCTTTCAGCCGCGCGATCACGTCGTCGAGGAAGTGCCCGTAGGTGTCGGCGACCGGGATGCCCACCACCTGGACCGGCGACAGCCAGACCGGGAAGGCGCCCGCGTAGTGCTCGAGCAGGATCGCGAAGAACCGCTCGATCGAGCCGAGCAGCGCGCGGTGGATCATCGCCGGCTGCTTGCGGGTTCCGTCGGCCGCGTTGTACTCCAGCTCGAACAGCTCAGGCTGGTTGAAGTCCAGCTGGACCGTCGACAGCTGCCACGTGCGGCCGATCGCGTCGCGTGCCTGCACCGAGATCTTCGGGCCGTAGAACGCCGCCCCGCCCGGGTCGTCCACGAGCTCGAGGCCGGACTCGATCGCGACCTCGCGGAGGGTCTCGGTCGCGGTCTCCCAGCTCCCGTCGCTGCCGACGTACTTCTCCGGGTCCTTGGTGGACAGTTCCAAGTAGAAGTCGGTGAGGCCGTAGCCGCGGAGCGTCTCGAGCACGAACTCCAGCTGGCGGGCGACCTCGTCCTTGATCTGGTCGTCCGTCACGTAGATGTGGGCGTCATCCTGGGTGAGCCCGCGCACCCGGGTGAGGCCGGAGAGGGTTCCCGACTTCTCGTACCGGTAGACCGTGCCGAACTCCGCCAGCCGCAGCGGCAGCTCGCGATAACTGCGTCCGCGCGCCCGATAGATGAGGTTGTGCATCGGGCAGTTCATCGGCTTGAGGTAGTAGTCCTGCCCCTGCCGGGTGACATTGCCGTCGGCGTCGCGCTCCTCGTCGAGATGCATGGGCGGGAACATCCCGTCTTTGTACCAGTTGAGGTGCTGGCTGATCTCGTAGAGATGCCCCTTGGTGATGTGCGGGGTGTTCACGAGCTCGTAGTCGTTCGCGATCAGCCGCTCGCGCATGTAGTTCTCGATCTCGTTGCGGATAATCCCACCCTTGGGGTGGAACACCGCGAGACCCGAGCCGATCTCGTCCGGGAAGCAGAACAGGTCGAGCTCTGCGCCGAGCTTGCGGTGGTCGCGCTTGGCGGCCTCCTCCATGCGGGTCTGGTATGCACGCAGCTCGTCCTTGCTCGGCCAGGCCGTGCCGTAGATGCGCTGCAGCTGCGGGTTCTTCTCCGACCCGCGCCAGTAGGCCGCGGCGACGCGTGTCAGCGCCCAACCGTTGCCGATCATGCGCGTGTTCGGGAGGTGCGGGCCGCGGCAGAGGTCCTTCCAGACGGTCTCACCACTCTTGGGGTCGACGTTGTCGTAGATGGTCAGCTCACCCGAACCGACCTCCACGGACTCGTCGCCGCCCGCGGCCGCGCCGCCCTTCAGCCCGATCAGCTCGAGCTTGTACGGCTCGCCTGCGAGCTCGGCGCGCGCCTCGTCGTCGGTGACGACCCGGCGCACGAAGCGTTGGCCCGCGCGGACGATGCGCGACATCTCCTTGTCGAGCGCCTTGAGGTCCTCCGGTGTGAACGGTTCGGTGACGTCGAAGTCGTAGTAGAAGCCGTCGGTGATGGGCGGACCGATGCCGAGCTTCGCCTCCGGGTTCACCGCCTGCACGGCCTGCGCGAGCACGTGCGCGGTGGAGTGGCGCAGGATGTTGAGCCCGTCCGGCGAGTCGACCGTGACCGGCTCGACGGTGTCGCTGGTCGTGACGGTCGTCGCGAGATCCTTCAGCTCACCGTTGACGCGCATCGCGACAACGGAACGGTCGGTGAAGAGCTCGAAGCCGTCGGCCACCTGTCCACTCCTAGAGTCGTATTCCAATGGGATGGATCAACTCTAGTCGTCAGGCGCCGGGCGCCCGGACGGCCGCCATCCAGTTGGCAGGACATGCCGTCTCGGACCCGAAGCGCACGGCATGTTCTGCCAGTTGGATACAGCTTCGAGGGGAAATGCAAAAAGCCCCGGCCGAAGCCGGGGCTGTGTGGTGGGCGATACTGGGATCGAACCAGTGACCTCTTCCGTGTCAGGGAAGCGCGCTACCGCTGCGCCAATCGCCCGAGCCTGATGCACTCAGGATCGAGGTGGATACGGGATTCGAACCCGTGTATACGGCTTTGCAGGCCGCTGCCTCGCCTCTCGGCCAATCCACCGAAGCCACAACACGGAAGAACCGTACCGTTATTCGAGAGGCCCGGAATCTGAGGAAACCGGGCCGACTCGAGCGGATGACGAGATTCGAACTCGCGACCCTCACCTTGGCAAGGTGATGCGCTACCAACTGCGCTACATCCGCATTTCGCGCCCCGGTCTCCCGCGGCACTTGAATGACTTTAGCTGATCCCCGCTCCGATAACAAAACCGGCAACGCCGGCCGGGTGTGTCGCGCCGCGCAACGCCCGGTGCGCCGCCCCGATGTGCATTGGAAGGTCGCGGTCGGCTAGTATCGAGTCTCGCAGCCGGAACCATCCGGTCGCAGCAACGGGCGATTGGCGCAGTTGGTAGCGCGCTTCCTTCACACGGAAGAGGTCATCAGTTCGAGTCTGGTATCGCCCACACAGCGTGAATCAAACACTAAGAAGAGGGCCTCCGGCGATCCGGAGGCCCTCTTCTTACGTTCCATGACACGCGCGCTCGCGGTCCGGTCGGCTGTGCGACACCCTTTCTCAATGAGCTTCACGCCGGCACGCCCCCTGGAGCAGCTCTTCGCGTCCAGGTCGAGCATCAAGTGGCGCCGGTATCCGGCCGATGTGCTGCCGGTGTTCGTCGCCGAGATGGACTTCGACGTGGAGCCGGCCATCCTCGACCGGGTCGCCGACACCCTCCGCAACTCCGACACCGGGTACGTCGACTCCGCCGGTCCATTGGCGCCCGCGTTCGCCGACTTCGCCTGGAGCTCGTGGTCGTGGGGCGTCGACCCGGAGTGGGTCCACCTGGCCACCGATGTCACCGTGGGCGTCGTGGAGACGCTGCGGCTGGCCCTACCGGAGTCCGGCGGCCGGGTCGTGCTCACACCTCCGGTCTACCCGCCGTTCTTCGAGATGATCGAGGAGGCCGACGCCGACGCCGTCGCGGTCCCACTGCGGGAGGACGCCTGCTGGGCGCTCGACCTCGACGCGTTGGAGTCCGCCTTCGCCGCGGGAGTCGATGCGATGCTGCTGTGCAACCCGCAGAACCCGACGGGCCGATGTCACAGCCGCCGCGAACTGGAGGCGCTCGCGCGGCTCGCCGCCCGATACGGGGTGTTCGTCGTCAGCGACGAGGTGCACGCCCCGCTCGCCCACCCGGGCACCCGCTTCACCCCGTTCGCTCCCGTCGCCCGCGCGGCGGGCGCTCGCTCCGTCACCGTGACCTCCGCCAGCAAGGCCTGGAACCTCGCCGGCCTCAAGTGCGCTGTCATCGTCGCTGCCGAACCCGCGTCGGCCGATCTGCTCGGCCGCCTGCCGGAGGAGCTCGCCGCACGCACGAGCATTCTCGGCCTGCACGCGAACGTCGCGGCCCTCTCCTGCCTGCGCTGGCGTGACGGGCTGCTCGACCAGATCGTCGAGAACGTCCGCCTCCTGGAGGCCGAGCTCGCCCTCCACGCGCCGAGTGTCCAGGTCGTTCGCCCCGACGCCGGCTACCTGGCCTGGCTCGACTTCCGCTCCACCGGGCTCGGCGACGACCCTGCCCGTACCCTCATCGACATCGGCCGGGTGGCCCTCAATTCCGGGCTCGCGTTCGGCGAGCAGGGGCGCGGCTTCGCCCGCATCAACCTCGCCTGCGACCCGAGCACGATCGTGGAGGCCGTGCAGCGCATCGCGCGAACCATCGCCACGGTTCGCTCCCCCGCCCTCGTGCCGCTTCCCGCGTAGCGATCGCGCGATTCGTGACGAATCGCGACTTTCGTCGCCCCTTTCATACGATTCGTCACGAATGTGGATTTCGCGATTCGTCACGAATGTGGATTTCGCGATTCGTCACGAATGTGACGGTTGGGACGCGAGAACGTCAGGACGAGGTGGCGGAGTCGGCGGCAGCCAGGGCGCAGTCGAGGTCCGCGAGGAGGTCGCGGGGACTCTCGAGGCCGATGGAGAGGCGGATCAGGCCGGGGGTGATCCCGGCTTCCTGCCGCTCGGCCTCCGTGAGCTTGCCGTAGATGGTGCTGCCCAGGTGGATGGCGAGCGTGCGGACGTCGCCGATGTGCGTCATGGGGCTGATCAGCTCCAGCGCGTCCAGGAAGAGACGCGCGGCCTCCCTGCCGCCTGCGAGGTCGATCGAGACGATGGAGCCCGCGCCGCGCGGGAGATACCGGCGCGCGAGGTCATGGTACCGATCGTCCGCCAGCCCCGGATAGTGCACCCGCGCGACCTCCGGCCGCGTCTGGAGCCACTCGGCGACGGCCTGGGCGTTCCGCACGTGCCGGTCCATCCGCACCGACAGGGTCTCGATGCCGTGCAGCAGCAGAAAGGTGCTGAGCGGCGGCACGGTCGGCCCGTACTCGAGCACGATCACCGTGCGCAGGTAGGCCAGCAGCGCGCCCGCGCCGAACCGTTCCACGAAGGAGACGGCGCCGGGGCGAGGAGGCTCGGTCAGCTGCGGGAACCGCTCGGCGTGCGCGCTCCAGTCGAAGCGGCCCGCGTCGACCACGGCGCCCCCGATCACGGAACCGTGGCCCGACAGCCACTTGGAGGTCGAGTGCACGACGATGTCGGCGCCGTCTTCGATCGGCCGCCACAGGTACGGGGTGGGCACGGTGTTGTCGACCACCAGCGGCACACCGGCCGCGTGCGCGATGGCGGCCAGCCGCGCGATGTCGACCACCCGATTCAGCGGGTTCGGCAGAGTCTCGGTGTACACCGCCTTCGTGTTCGGGAGGAACCGCACCGCCCAGTCCTCCTCGGTCGCGTCGTCGTCGACGTATTCGAAGGCGATGCCCTGACGCCGGAGGATGCCGCGGAACATCTCGCGCGTCCCCTCGTAGAGCGAGCGCGTGGCGAGGACGTGGTCTCCTGACTCGGCGAGCGCGTTGATCGCGGCGGCGATGGCGGCCTGACCGCTGGAGACGACGATGCCGTCGACGCCGCCCTCGAGGTCGGCGATGCGGCGACCGGCGACCGCGTTCGTCGGGTTGTCGTTGCGCGAGTAGGCGCGGAAGCGGCTGCGGCCGGCGAAGCGGTCCTCCCCATCGTCGAAGTCGTCGAAGACGTAACCGGCGGTCTGGTAGATGGGAGTGACTCGGGCGCGGGTCTCGGCGTCCACGATCGATCCCGCATGGATCTGGCGGGTCTCGAAGTCGAGTGAGCGCGAACAGTCGTCAGCCATGCGGCCACTGTAGTGACGAGCCGGTGGCATCGTGGAGGTCCCCTTCACCGTTCGTCATGCTGGGCCGTGGTCGCCCCCTCGGACGGGCGAGGCCCGCGTCAGCGCCAGCCGTACCGTTGCTGCAACGCCGTGCGCACGGTGGCGAACCGACGTGCGTCCAGGGCGGCGACTTCCCGGCGCATGCCGTTCCTGTGCACCCGGAAGACGCGGTCGATCCGCACGAAGCTGGGGCGCCCCTGCCCGTCCCACGATCCCGAGCCGATCGCGAGGTACTCGGGTCGCCCCGGGTGCGCCTGGCTGGTCAGCGCGACCGCGATCACCGAGTCGCCCGGTTCGGCGGCCACCACCAGCACCGGGCGGTCTTTTCCGCGCCCGTCGGCCTCCTCGTACGGCACCCACGTCCAGACGATCTCGCCGGGATCCGGGTCGCCGTCGACTCGATGGGCTGTAGGAGGTGCGGAGCCGCGAGAGGCGGTGCGGATCGACCTCCATCGTCGCGTCGGCGCCCGCGCGTCCCGGCTCGGTACGCTCGACGAGGCCCGACCGGGCAGCATCGGCACCGGAACGGGCCAGCTCAGCGGTCTTCGCCGACTCCGGGCGGAACAGTCTCGCGATCGCGTTCAGGAGTCCGCTCATTCTGGGCACGATAGCGGACCCGGGTGAGCCCCATCGTGAACCGGAGTGCGAGCGCGAGGCCCAGCGAGACGACGAACGAGCCGATGAGCACCGAGAAACCGGCGATGCCCTGCGCGGTGAACAGATCGAAGTTGCCGCTGTAGACCATCCCGCCGCCGCCGGCGAACAGCCCGATGTACAGGAGGCCGACCAGGCTCGCCACCGTGACGATCACGATCAGCGCCATGGAGGCACCGAAGCGGGCTCGCGCGGCGAGGTCGACCATCGTCGCGCACGCGAGCGCGGCGATCACTCCCAGCAGCAGCGACCAGCCGAGGGTCAGGACACCCGACGCCGGCGTGATCGCCACCAGCCCCGAGAACGCACCGCACAGCGCGCTCGTCGTCGTGGGGCGCCGCAGCAGCACGCGGTCGACCGCCATCCAGGCGAGGCACCCTCCCGCCGAGGCCAGGAAGGAGTTGATAGCGATGAGCCCCGTGTACGCGTCGACCGCGCCCTCCGACCCGGTGGCGAGCCCGAGCCAGCCGACCCAGACGAGCGCTCCACCGAGCGCGACGCCGGCGAAGCTGCGCTCTCCCTGCGGCCGGCGCTCGCCGCGTCCGCAGGCCAGGATCACCCCGGCGGCCGCGGCACCGGCCGCTACCCCGATCGGCAGCGCCCCACCGAAGTCGATGACGCCCAGCACGCCTGTCGCCCAGCCGTCGTCGAGAGCGAAGACGGCGTAGCCGACGGGATAGAGCACCAGCACCGACCAGGCCACGGTGAACACGAGCCAGGCACGCAGCATGATCCGGGAGGCGACGGCGACACCCACGATCGCGACCGACACCGAGCAGGCCGCCAGCAGCGCCCCCGCACGCGCGAGCGCGTAGAGTGAACCGCCCTCCGTGCCCGCTGCGCCGAAACCGGTCGCGAGGTCGAATGACGGCACCCCGACGGCGTGGGCGATCCACGGCGCTCCGGGCAAGCATCCCCGTAGCCTCCGAGCACCCCGAGCAGGACGGTCGTCGCCGTGCCGGTCAGCGCGAACAGCAGCGCCCGGGAGGCCGTCGACCGGCCGCCGAGGCCGCCGACGAAGAACGCGAGACCCGGCGGGATGAGCAGCGTGAGTGCTCCGCAGACGAACAGCAGCAGTGCGTCCACCTGCTCGCTCGTCGCGACCATCCCGCTCCCTCGCCACTCCCGTGCATGCATTACCATAGCCGTCGCCGCCCGTCGCGCCCCGTGCACGGACGCGCACGAACGACGGATGGGGCGCCGCCCGAAGACGGCACCCCGTTCGTATGTTGTCTGGAGCCGAGCGGTCAGACCGTCTCGAGCGAGTAGCCCTCCTCGCCGTGCACCACGGTGTCGACGCCGGCCAGTTCGTCCTCGTTCTTGATCCGGAAGCCCATGGTCCGCTGGATGACCCAGCCGATCGCGTACGCCAGGACGAACGAGTAGATCAGCACGCTGAAGGCGCCGACGGCCTGCGCACCCAACTGCACCCAGCTGCCGCCGTACCAGAGGCTGGAGAACGGCTTGGACGCGTCGCCGTCGATGTGGGTGAAGCCGAAGAAGCCGATCCACAGGGTTCCGACCAGACCGCCGATGAGGTGGATGCCGACCACGTCGAGCGAGTCGTCGAAGCCGAGCTTGAACTTCAGGTCGATGGCGACCGCGCAGATGGCGCCGGCGACCAGGCCGAGCAGGATGGCGAAGCCCGGGGTCAGGATGTTACAGGCCGGGGTGATCGCGACCAGACCCGCGACCGCACCGGAGGCTGCGCCGATCGAGGTGGGCTTGCCGTCCTTGATCTTCTCGACGATCAGCCAGCCGATGGTCGCTGCGGCGGGAGCGGCCAGCGTGTTGATCCAGGCGATCGCGGCGACGCCGTCGACCGCGGCCTCCGAGCCGGCGTTGAAGCCGAACCAGCCGAACCAGAGCAGGGCGGCGCCGAGCAGCGTCAGCGGCACGTTGTGCGGCTTGCTCATCCCCTTCGAGAATCCGACGCGCTTGCCGAGCACCAGAGCCAGGGCGAGGCCTGCCGCACCGGCGTTGATGTGCACCGCGGTGCCACCGGCGAAGTCGTTCACGTGGAGCAGGGAGACGATCCAGCCCTGCGACAGGTTGAACACCCAGAACGCGACCGGGAAGTAGACGATGGTCACCCAGACGCCGGCGAAGACCATCCACGCGCCGAACTTGGCGCGGTCGGCGATCGCACCGGAGATCAGCGCCACCGTGATGATGGCGAAGGTGGCCTGGAAGCCCGCGAAGGCGAGGCCGCCGAGGTCGGGCGTCATGCCGTCCTTGCCCATCAGGCTGGACAGGAACCAGTCGGGCGTGCCGAGCACGTGCGGGATGAGCGGACTGCCGAAGGCCAGGCCGTAGCCGTAGACCACCCAGAGCACCCCGACGATCGCCATCGCGCCGAAGCTCATCATCATCATCGACACCACGCTCTTGGCGCGGACCATGCCGCCGTAGAAGAACGCGACGCCGGGCGTCATCAGGAGAACGAGTGCTGCGGCCACGAGCAGCCACAGGGAATTGACGGTTCCTGTGGATGCGTAGTCCGCTGCTGTGTGCAACTCCATGCCGGATCTCTACCTCTCTGTGCGACGCCCTGGGGTGGGTTCTAGCTCATCGGAGCCGAGCCGGGCGCTTCGGGGTGGAGTCAGTCTGATCGCGGGAGGTTTCGGGTGCGGGATGCGGGCGTTTCGTCGGTGTTACGCGACGCTGTGTTGTGTAAACAGTCTGTTTCGTGGCTCCCCGAATCCGCCGATGAGCGGAAGTCGCACGCTCACTCGTCGTGTGGCGGCAGCTCCCCCGCGGTCAGCGCGATCATGCGCGAGACCGAGCGGAGGTACTTCTTGCGGTAGCCGCCGCCGAGCATCTCATCGTCGAAGACCTCGCTGAGCCCGGTGCCGGTCTGCACGATCGGGATCTCCGCGTCGTACACGCGGTCGATGAACGCGACCAGGCGCAGCGCCGCCGTCTGGTCGTGCAGAACGTGCACGTCGGCCAGGCCGATGACGTCCACGCCGTCGAGCATCTTGATGTAGCGGGACGGGTGGACCGTCGCCAGGTGCGCGATGAGCGCGTCGAATGTGTCGCTGGTGACGGTCTCCCCACGGCCGACGAGCGCCGTCAGCACGCGCTCGTACTCGGCGGCGTCGACCGTGACGGCGGAGCCCGAGGTGTCGCGGCGGCGGTAGTCGAGGCCGTCGATGCGGAGCGTCTGGAAGTTCGCGGACAGCGACTGGATCTCGCGCAGGAAGTCGCTCGCGGCGAACCGACCCTCGCCGAGGGCGTTCGGCGGGGTGTTGCGAGGTCGCGGCGATCCGGGTGCCGGAGGCCACGAGCTCGCCCAGCATCCGGGTCATCATCATCGTGTCGCCCGGGTCGTCGAGCTCGAACTCGTCGATGCAGATCAGGGTGGAGCCGCGCAGCAGCTGCACGGCGCCCGCGTAGCCGAGGGCGCCGACGAGGGCGGTGTACTCGATGAACGTGCCGAAGTACTTCGGCCCGGCGCCTCGTGCCACAGGGCCGCGAGGAGGTGCGTCTTGCCGACACCGAAACCGCCGTCGAGGTAGACGCCGGGCTTCATGGCCTCCACCTTCTTGCGGCTGCGGCTGAACAGCCCTGCCGGCCGCTGCGGCTCCCACGACTTGGCGAACAGCTTGAGCGTCGCGACGGCTTCCGACTGCGACGGGTAGTCGTGATCGGGACGGTAGGAGTCGAACGTCGCGTGCTCGAACTGCGACGGCGGCACCAGGCTCGCGGCGATCTCGGCGCCGCTGATCTGCGGCGAGCGGTCAGCGAGGCGGGGCAGGGCTCCGGTCGTCTCGAGCGTCATGGCGGGGTGTGCACCTTCGGGTCGTAAGTGTTTGTGTCGAAGTGTTGACGGGGCGTCCTGTTCGTGCGGCCCGCCGCGTAGCCTGGAGGTCGCGCCCGGCGAAATCGCAGGGTCCCAGCCTAAGCCGTAAGGAGTCAGCAGCATGGCCTTCGCCACCGACCCGTCGTCCGACTTCGCCGGCTACGCCCACCCCGAACGTCTGGTCAGCACCGGCTGGCTCGCGGAGCACCTCGGCGAACCGGGTCTGGTCGTGGTGGAGTCCGACGAGGACGTCCTGCTCTACGACACCGGCCACATCCCCGGCGCGCTCAAGATCGACTGGCACACCGACCTCAACGATCCGGTCGTGCGCGACTACGTGAGCCCGGAGCGGTTCGCCGAGCTTCTCGGTTCGAAGGGCATCGCCCGCGACGCCACCGTCGTGATCTACGGCGACAAGAACAACTGGTGGGCGGCCTACGCGCTGTGGGTGTTCACGCTCTTCGGCCACGAGGACGTCCGACTGCTCGACGGCGGGCGCGACAAGTGGATCGCCGAGAGCCGGGAGATCACCCGCGACGTACCGTCGCCCGCGCCGGTCGAGTACCCGGTCGTCGAGCGCGACGACCACACCATCCGCGCCTTCAAGGACGACGTGCTCGCGCACCTCGGGCTCGTGCATTCGGGTGGAGGGGCCCTGATCGACGTGCGCTCGCCCGAGGAGTACAGCGGCGAGCGCACCGAGATCCCGGGCTACCCGACGGAGGGCGCACTGCGCGCCGGGCACATCCCGTCCGCAGCATCCGTGCCGTGGGCGCGCGCCGCCGCACCGGATGCCACCTTCAAGCGCCGGGCCGACCTGGAGGCCGTCTACCTGGGCGATGCGGGGCTGAAGCCCGGCGACGACGTCGTGGCGTATTGCCGCATCGGCGAGCGCTCCAGCCACACGTGGTTCGTGCTCACCCATCTGCTCGGTTTCGAGAACGTGCGCAACTACGACGGCTCGTGGACCGAGTGGGGCTCGGCCGTGCGCGTCCCGATCGTCACCGGTTCGGAGCCGGGCGAGGTCCCGCGCGATGATCGCCGGGCGGCCACCCGGTGCGGCCTCCGGCGCAGGTAGGCCGTTGAAGAGATGACCGCCCTCACCGGCACGCTCGCCGAGATCCGCGACGACTTCCAGGCGCTGGAGCAGAACGACCGCCTGCAGCTGCTGCTGGAGTTCTCGGACGAGCTGCCCGAGCTCCCGGAGCGCTACCGCGACCACCCCGACCTCCTCGAACGCGTCGAGGAGTGCCAGGCGCCGGTGTTCATCTTCGTGGAGGTGGACGACACGCAGATCGTGCACCTCTACGCCACCGCGCCCAAGGAGGCGCCGACGACGCGCGGCTTCGCCTCGATCCTGGTGCAGGGCCTCGCCGGTCTCACGGCCGACGAGGTGCTCGCGGTGCCCGACGACTTCCCGCAGACGCTCGGCCTGACGCAGGCCGTCTCGCCCCTGCGCATCCGCGGGATGTCGGCGCTGCTCGGTCGCACCAAGCGGCAGGTGCGGGCGAAACTCGCGGTCGTATAGCCGCGCCCTTGCGGGGCGTCCGCGGTGCCGCGCGCCGGCGCTGCCGTTCCCGAGCGACCGCCCTAGTCGTAATGCCCAGGGACGTTGTTGCGACAGGGATGGCCGATCTATCCTCCTGCACGCACATGCATCCGAAGCGGACATCGCGGCTGCTGGTGAAGAAGATCGTGCATCTACGGATCAAGGAACGACTCGGTCCGGTCCAGATCGCCGGCTGGCTCGGGACGTCGGCCTCGACCGTTCACGCGGCCCGCACGGACTAGATTCTCCGTATGAATCAATCGGCGTCAGGCGCAATCACGCCTTTCCGGATTCACCTGGAACAGCCAGTGCTCGATGATTTGCGTGAGCGTATACGTCAGACCCGTTGGCTGGAAGGCACTACCGGCTGGTCGACCGGGACGGACAGCCGCTACCTGCGGCAACTCGCGCGATATTGGTCCGACGGGTTCGACTGGCGGGCGAGTGAGGACTACCTCAATCGATACTCCCACTTCATTGCGGAGATCGCAGACGTTCAGATTCATTACGTCCACCACCGCTCCGGCAACCCTGCCGCTCTCCCGTTGTTGCTGATTCATGGTTGGCCGAGCAGCTTCATCGAGTATCTGCCCCTGCTTGACGAATTGACCCGCGCTGACGCCTCAACGTCGATCAGCTTCGACATCGTGCTGCTCTCGCTTCCCGGCTACCTGTTCTCGAGCAGACCATCGCGGCCCGTCACCTATGCCACGGTCGCCGACTGGTCGCATCAGCTGATGGCGCTCCTCGGCTACACGTCCTTCGGGGTCGGAGGGGACGACTTCGGCGCCGGCGTCGCCACGTTCATGAGCTTGCAGAAACCTGAGCGGATCATCGGAATGCACTTGAGCCACCTCGAGTTCAGGCCCCCGTTGGGTCCTGCATCGACTGAACTCACTACGGCCGAGCGCGACCATCTGGCAGCGATCAGCTTGTGGTTGCACGGAGACAGCGGGTTTGCGGCAATTCAACGCACTCGACCTCACACCATCGCCGTCGCCATGAACGATTCGCCTGTCGGCATGGCGGCATGGTTGATCGACAAATGGCATGCGTGGAGCGACCATCAAGGGAACCTCGACGATCACCTCGGACGCGACTTCCTCCTGACCACGCTCACCTTGTATTGGGCGACAGGAAGCTTCGCAACTTCGATACTCGACTACCTGGACAACGCCAGCCCTGCGGCCAAGCCGCAACCTGGTGATTTCGTGCGCGTGCCGACGGGGATCGCGCTCTTCCGCCAGTACGGCGACCGCCGGCTCTCGACGCCACCCCGGAGCTGGGCTGAACGCCTCTACAACGTGACCCGGTGGACTGTCATGGAAGACGGAGGTCACTTCGCTCCCATCGAGAGCCCGCTGGCCTTGGCAGCGGAAATCCGTTCGTTTTTCGAGTCTGCGCTACTCGAGCCTTGACCCGCCTCGGGCCGAACCACAAAGAGCCGCTCTCGACCTAGGGCCGCTGGTAGTCGGCGTACACGCGCCGAGCGACGCCGTCCAGCGTGACGCTCCCGCCGTAGGGCACGATCCACTGGGGCGAGGTGTGACCGAACGGGACACCGACGCACACGACGGCGTCGGGGTTGTAGTCGACGACCGTCTCGATCACGGCGTCGCGCTGGGCCCCCCGCAGTCGCTCCCGTTCGGTCGCGTCCGGTCGGCTCTCGACGGTGCTCACCGGCGGCCGGGCGGCGAGAACACCCGCGAGCGGCGCGAGGAGGCCGCGCTCGCCCAGTGCCCGGAGCGTGTAGCGCACCCAGTGCGCGGGTGGCGTCAGCTCGCTGGTCTCCAGCAGCAGCACGGCGCCCTCCAGCGCGGACGGCGGGAACGGGAAGCGGTCGGCGAGCAGGATCCAGTCGACGACCTCCAGGCAGCCGCCCCAGGTGGTGCCGGTGACACTCCGGGCGGGGCCGGCCCAGGAGAAGCCTTCCGTCGGCTCGCGCTCACCCGTCTCGGCGAGCGCGCGCGGGTCGCCCCAGTCGACGCCGAAGTCCTCCGAGTCCCCCGGATCGGTGAGCTCGAGCGGACCACCGCCGAGAAGCGCCGCCCGCAGCGATCGCACCTGGATGTCATGGACTTCCGGGCCGGGGCCGAGTTGCACCTGCGTGCTGCCGCCGTAGAATCCGCCGACGCCGGCGCACCAGAGCCAGTTGAGGAGATTCGTGTTGTCGCTGTAGCCGAGGAACGGCTTCGGGTCGGCCAGAATGGCCTCCGCGTCGAGGTGCGGGATCACGCGGACCTGGTCGTCCCCGCCGAGCGTGACGATGACCGCCCGGATGTCGGGGTCCGCGAACGCGGCGTTGAGGTCCCGCGCGCGCTCCGCCGGCGATGCGCCGACCTGTCGTGTGGTCGGGTACTCCACCGGCACGAGGCCGGTCAGCGCGTGAAGCCTGCGCATCGCCTGCTCGTGCACAGCCGGCCACCGGCCGGGTGCGGCGAACGACGGCGAGACGACGGCGATACGGTCGCCGGGCCGCGCCGCGGGAGGGACGACCGGCCGATGCGGACCACTCACGCGTCCGGGCCCTCGGCCTTCAGCCCCTGCGCCTCCTCCAGCCCCTGTGCCTCCTTCAGCCCCTGCGCCTCCTCCAGCCCCTGCGCCTCCAACCACCGGCGGATCGCCGAGTTCCATTTCGCCTCGTCGTAGTTCCAGAGCTTGGTGTGCAGCGCGACGCTGAAGGGCACGAACGTCACGATGTCGCTTCGGGCCGCGGCGAGAGCCCGCGAGCCGGAGTCGGGCACGAACGCGTCGTCTTCGCTGTGGAGCACGAGCATCGGGAGGCTGAGGTCTGCGGCACGCGCGACGAAGTCCATGCTGCGCAGGTCGATCGGCGCGCCGAGGCCCGTGATCGGGCCGCTCCAGTCCGCCTCGATCAGCCGGATCGCACCGCGCGCGATGGGGTCGGGGAGGCGCAGCAGATTGGCCTGGTACTCCAGCGTGTCGACCCAGTCGATCACCGGCGACTCGAGCACGAGGCCGGTCACGAGCCCGAGGTTCTGGGAGCGGGTCACGGTCTGCAGCACGACCGCCCCGCCCATCGACCAGCCCATCAGCACGATGGAGCGCGCTCCGTGCGAGGCCGCGTAGCGGATGGCGGCATCGATGTCGCGCCACTCCGTGCCGCCGAGACCGTAGCGGCGATCGGCGCTCGCCGGCGCGTCGCCGTCGTTGCGATAGGAGGCGAGCAGGCAGGTGTAGCCGGCGTCGTGGAAGGTGCGCACCGCGCGCAGGCCCTCCTGGCGGGTGGCACCCCAGCCGTGCACCTGGATGACCCAGCGGGCCGGGCCCGCGTCGTCGGCCGCGGGGAACACCCACGCCGGCGCCGCTCCGAGGTCGGTCTCGATCCCGACGCTCTCGACCGGCAGGCCGAGCTCCTCCGGGTCGAGGTAGTAGTAGCCGCTGATCCGCGCCCGGCCGGGGCCGAGGTCGCCGAACTCGACCCGTTCGAGCTCGCGCACGACCTCCCCATCGCGGCGCTCCAGGAGGCCGCCGAGCTTGGCGTACCCGGACTCGGAGCCGAACCACAGCCCGAAGCGGCCCGGCATCGCGGCGTCCGGGGTGTCCCGCAAGGTGATCGTGCCACCCACCCGGTCGACGCTGCGGACGACCTCCCGCAGCGGGCGCCGGCGCACCGGGGTGATGACGGTACGGGCGACGCGAGCCATCGCGTACCCGGCGCCGGCCGCCGTCAGGAGCACGAGCCCCCCGGCGATCGCGGCAGTGACGCCGACCGCCTTGCCGAACGCGCTGTGTCCGCCGGATCCGCTGCTGGTCGCCGCCATGGGCCACAGCGTAGCCGGGGGCGCCGACGCGTGTCTTCAGGACATCCCCAGGCGGCGTGCCTTACCGATGCGAGCCCCCAAAGGCTTCTAGTGTTCGTAGCGTGTCGACACCAACCTCGACCCCGCACCAGCCCGGGGAGCCGCACCTGCCCCGGGAATACGCGGCGGCGCTGCAATCCATCCGCAGCGCTCATGCGCGTCCGGAGCTCGTGGTCACGGAGATCCCGGCGCCGGCCCAGCTCGCACCGTTCTCCGTGGCGCTGGCCGCCGACGTGCGGCCCGCGCGGCACGGCGACGACTCGGACCTCGGGACCGGACGCTTCATCCTGCTCTACGACCCCGACAAGCCGGAGGCCTGGGGCGGCCCGTTCCGCGTCGTCTGTTTCGCGCAGGCGCCGCTCGAGACCGATATCGGGCTCGACCCCTTCCTCGCCGATGTCGCCTGGTCGTGGCT
Organism: uncultured Actinomycetota bacterium; assembly: GCA_963734315.1. Lineage (GTDB taxonomy): Bacteria > Actinomycetota > Actinomycetes > Actinomycetales > Microbacteriaceae > Leifsonia. The sequence goes on from CAVTGP010000014.1 coordinate 189,357, forward strand.
CGTCGACGCGCTCGATGCACGGCACGCGAGCTACACCGCGGCCAGCGGCACCGCGACCAAGATCCTCTCCACCGGCTTCGGCGAGCTCGCCAGCCAGGGCGACGGCGCCCAGATCGAGCTCCGGGCCTCGTGGAGCCCGCTGGAGACCGACCTCGCCTCCCACGTCGAAGGCTGGGGCGAGCTGCTCTGCATGCTGGCCGGCCTCCCGCCGACGGGAGAGGGCGTGAGCCTGCTGAGCACGAGACGGTCACCGCGTGGCTGAGCACATCGTCATCGACACCGGGGACGGCTACCGCGACGCCGTCGACCGGATCGTCGCGGGAGACGGACCGATCGCAGTCGACGCCGAGCGCGCGAGCGGCTTCCGCTACTCGCAGCGGGCTTATCTCATCCAGATTTTCCGGCGGGGCTCCGGGACCTTCCTGTTCGACCCGCCCGCGATCGGCCGCTTCGACGAGCTGAACGAGGCGATCGCGGCCGAGGAGTGGGTGCTGCACGCCGCCACGCAGGATCTGACCTGCCTGCGCGAGGTCGGGCTCGACCCCGTCAGCATCTTCGACACCGAGCTCGCCGCCCGTCTGCTCGGCATGCCGCGCGTCGGGCTCGGCACCGTCGTGGAGGAGCTGCTCGGCATCCACCTCGCCAAGGAGCACAGCGCCGCCGACTGGTCGACGCGTCCGCTGCCGGAGCCGTGGCTCGACTACGCCGCGCTGGACGTCGAACTGCTCCCCGACCTCCGGGACGCGATCGCCGGCCTGCTGATCGAGGCGGGCAAGACCGAGATCGCCCGGCAGGAGTTCGCCGACGAGCTGACCCGCGAGCTGGCAGCGCCGCGCAGCGAGCCGTGGCGCCGGCTGTCCGGCATCCACTCGATCCGCGGCATCCGCAACCTTGCGGTCGCGCGCGAGCTCTGGACGAGCCGCGACGCCCTCGCCCGCCAGCTCGACGTGGCCCCGGGCCGGCTCGTCCCCGACGCCTCCCTCACCGCCGCCGCCAAGGCGATGCCGGACAGCAAACGCGCGCTCGCCGCGATGCGCGAGTTCACCGGCCGAGCGAGCCGCGCGGAGCTGGACCGCTGGTGGTCGGCCATCGACGCCGGTCGCACGACCGACGACCTCCCCGTGCTGCGCGGCACCGGTGAGAGCCTGCCTCCGCCGCGGGCGTGGGCCGACCGCAACCCGGAGGCCGACGGCCGGCTCAAGGGCGCGCGCGCCGCGCTGACGACACGCGCGGAGGAGCTCTCGCTTCCGTTGGAGAACCTGCTCACCCCTGATATCCTGCGCCGCGTCGCGTGGGCTCCGCCGGCGGAGGTCACGCCCGAATCGATTGCGGAGGCGCTCGCTCAGCACGGTGCGCGGCCGTGGCAGATTGAGGCAACCTCACAGTCAATCGCGAATGCGTTTGTGGAAAGCAGCCAAACGCCCGACGACGCGTCCGAAGCGGCTTCGTAGAAAGAATCAAACGATTCCCACCCCGCCTGCGGCCTCCATAGGATCGATGACGACCTGATTTGGGAGGCACTGTGGCCGAAAGAACGGAAGTCGTGTTCGTCGACGGAGTCCGTACTCCGTTTGGACGTGCGGGCGAAAAAGGGCAGTACTGGAACACCCGCGCGGACGACCTGGTCGTCAAGGCCATGATCGGCCTGCTCGAGCGGAATCCGAACGTGCCCAAGGAGCGCATCGACGACGTCGCCATTGCCGCGACGACGCAGCAGGGCGACCAGGGGCTCACCCTCGGGCGCACGGCGGCGCTGCTCGCCGGGCTGCCGAAGTCGGTGCCCGGGTTCGCGATCGACCGGATGTGCGCCGGCGCGATGACCAGCGTCACGACGCTTGGCTCGGGCATCGCGTTCGGCAGCTACGATCTCGTGATCGCCGGCGGCGTCGAGCACATGGGACGCCACCCGATGGGCTTCGGCGCCGACCCGAACCCGCGCTTCCTGTCGGAGCGTATGGTCGCGGAGGACGCCCTCAACATGGGCATGACCGCCGAGCGCATCCACGACCGGTTCCCCGCGCTCACCAAGGAGCGCTCCGACCGCTTCGCGCTGGGCAGCCAGCAGAAGACCGCCGCGGCGTACGCGGCGGGCAAGCTGCAGCCCGATCTGATCCCCGTGGCGATCCGCTCCGAGCAGGGCTGGGGCCTCGCCACGCACGACGAGGGCATGCGCCCCGAGACCACTATGGAGGGCCTCGCCACGCTGAAGACACCGTTCCGCCCGCACGGGCGCGTGACCGCGGGCAACGCCTCGCCGCTCACCGACGGCGCCACCGCGAGCCTTCTGGCGTCCTCCGACGCGGTGAAAGAGTTCGGCCTGACGCCCAAGATGCGGATGGTCAGCTTCGCGTTCGCGGGCGTCGAGCCGGAGATCATGGGCATCGGACCGGTGCCGTCGACCGAGAAGGCCCTGCGCAAGGCAGGGCTCACGATCGACGACATCGGCCTGTTCGAGCTGAACGAGGCGTTCGCCATCCAGGTGCTGTCGTTCCTCGACCACTTCGGCATCGACGACCAGGACCCGCGTGTCAACCAGTGGGGCGGCGCGATCGCGGTCGGCCACCCGCTCGCCGCCAGCGGCGTGCGCCTGATGATCCAGCTCTCCCGCCAGTTCGAGGAGCACCCGGAGGTCCGCTACGGCCTCACGGCGATGTGCGTCGGCCTCGGCCAGGGCGGCACCGTGATCTGGGAGAACCCCAACTTCGACAAGCGCGCCGCGCGGAAGGGCTGAGAAGCATCATGACCGACTACAGCACCATCGACTTCTCCCCGCTCGTCGAGCTGACCTCCGACGAGGTCGTCACCCACTCCTATGTGAAGGACGTGCCGCTGCCCAGCGGCAAGACCCTCGCACTGGTGACCCTCGACAACGACCGTGACCACACCCGGCCGAACACGATGGGCCCTGCCACGCTCCTGGAGCTCGGGAAGACCTTCGACGAGCTGACCGCGCGCGCCGCCCGCGGCGAGATCGACGCGGTCGCCGTCACCGGCAAGCCGTTCATTCTCGCCGCCGGCGCCGATCTCAGCCGCGTGAGCGACATCCCGAGCGTGGAGGTCGCCAAGCTGCTCCCCCAGCTCGGCCACTACGTTCTCGGCAAGCAGGCGACCTTCGGCGTCCCGTCGTTCGTGTTCACCAACGGCCTCGCGCTCGGTGGCGGCGTGGAGATCGGCCTCAACGCCGACTACCGCACCATCGACCGCAACGCCGCCGCGTTCGCGCTCCCCGAGGTGTTCCTCGGTCTCATCCCCGGGTGGGGCGGCGCGACGATCCTCCCGAACCTGATCGGCATCGAGAACGCCCTCAAGGTCGTCGTCGAGAATCCGCTCAAGCAGAACCGGATGCTGAAGCCGCAGGAGGTGTTCGACCTCGGCATCGCCGACGCGATCTTCGACTCGTCCAACTTCCTGGAGGACTCGCTGAAGTGGGCGGACAAGGTCCTCACCGGCGCGATCGAGGTCAAGCGCCCGAACGCGCCGGGCAAGGTCGAGCGGATGGTCAAGTGGGACGCCGCGATCGGCATCGCCCGCAAGATGCTCGAGAGCCGCATCGGCACCGTGCCGAAGTCGCCGTACAAGGCGCTCGACCTGCTCAAGGCCGCCAAGTCCAACGACCGCGCCGCCGGCTTCGAGCTGGAGGACGACGCGCTCGCCGAGCTCATCTCGGGGGACCAGTTCCAGGCCAGCATCTACGCCTTCAACCTCGTGCAGAAGCGCGCGAAGCGCCCGGCCGGCGCACCCGACAGGAAGGTCGCGAAGAAGGTCACCAAGGTCGGCGTCGTCGGCGCCGGTTACATGGCCAGCCAGTTCGCGCTGCTGTTCGTGCGCCGCCTCCGGGTGCCGGTCGTCATCACCGACCTCGACCAGGCGCACGTCGACAAGGGCGTGGCATACATCCACGACGAGATCGGAAAGCTGCAGGAGAAGGGCCGGATCTCGCCCGACGAGGCCAACCGTCTGCGCGCGCTCGTCACCGGCACGACCGACAAGGCCGACTTCGCCGACTGCGACTGGGTCATCGAGGCCGTGTTCGAGGAGCTGACCGTCAAGCAGAACGTGTTCGCGGAGGTCGAGCAGTACCTCTCCGACGAGGCCGTGCTCGCGACCAACACCTCCTCGCTCTCGGTCGAGCAGATCGGCACGAAGTTGAAGCATCCGGAGCGCCTGGTCGGCTTCCACTTCTTCACCCCGGTCGCGGTCATGCCGCTGATCGAGGTCGTGAAGACGCCCCACACCGACGAGGCGACGCTCTCCACGGCGATGGTCACCGCGGCCGCGCTCAAGAAGAACGCGGTCATCACGGCCGACACCCCCGGTTTCGTCGTGAACCGGGTGCTGGCGAAGGTTCTCGGCGAGGCGATGCACGCCGTCGACGACGGCACGCCGTTCGAAAGGGTCGACAAGGCGTTCGCGCCGCTCGGCCTGCCGATGGCGCCCTCGGTGCTGCTCGACCTCGTCGGGCTCAAGGTGGGCGCGCACGTGCTCGACACGCACCACGCGGCCTTCCCCGACCGGTTCTACCGCAGCGAGAACCTGCACCGGCTGGCCGAGTACGGCACGCTGCTGGAGAAGGACGGCAAGGGCAAGATCAAGGGCCTCGACAAGGGCGCGGCCAAGATTCTGGGCGGCGGCAAGAACCCCTGGAGCGAGCAGGACATCCTGCGCCGGCTCGAGGACGGCCTGGCCGACGAGATCCACCGCATGCTCGTCGACGACCACGTGGTCGAGGCGCCGGAGGACATCGATCTCTGCATGCTCCTGGGCGCGGGCTTCCCGTTCCAGATGGGCGGCATCACACCGTATCTCGACAGAGTCGGCGCCTCGGAGCGCGTGTTCGGAGACACCTTCCACCATCCGCCGGTGCGCGGGGTCACCGCCGCTGTGGAGGCCGTCGCCTAGCCTGCGAGCACGCACGAAGAACGGCCGAGACCGCCGAGTACGCAAGGAATCCGCGTACTCGGCGGTTTCGTTTTTTCACCCGCGGCGGGTCTTGACCGACGGGAAACGCCCTCGTTAGCGTTCACATATCAGACATGCAGTCGACGGGATGGGGCCGCAAGTGACAGATCAGAAGACCGCGGCGCCGCCTCAGCAGTCGGCGCCCGTCAAGCTCTCTCTGATCACGATGACCGGCATGGTCGTCGGCGGCATGGTCGGCGCCGGAGTCTTCTCGCTGCCGCGTAGGTTCGCCCAGGAGACGGGCGTCGCCGGTGCGTTGATCGCGTGGTCGATCGCGGGCGTCGGGATGCTGATGCTCTCCTTCGTGTTCCAGCTGCTGGCCAATCGCAAGCCCAAGCTCGACGCCGGCGTCTACGCCTACGCCAAGGCCGGCTTCGGCGAGTACCTCGGATTCTTCTCGGCATTCGGTTACTGGGCCAGCGCCTCCGTCGGCCTGGTCTTCTACTGGGTCTTCATCATGTCGACCATCGGCGCCGTCGTGCCGGCGTTCGGCGAGGGCGACACGATCATCGCCATCGCGATCTCGTCGGCTGCGCTGTGGGGCTTCTTCTTCCTCATCCGCCGCGGCATCAAGGAGGCCGCCGCGATCAACCGGATCGTCACGGTCGCCAAGCTGGTGCCGATCATCGTGTTCGTCCTCCTGGCGCTGTTCGTGTTCAAGCCCGATGTCTTCGCGGCCAACTGGGGAGGCGCCGACTACGCCGGCTCGCTGTTCGATCAGGTGCGCAACACCATGCTGGTGACGGTCTTCGTGTTCCTCGGGGTCGAGGGCGCGAGCACGTACTCCCGGCACGCGAAGCGACGCGAAGATGTCGGGCGCGCCACCATCCTCGGCTTCGTCAGCGTGTTCGCCGTCTTCGCCTCGGTGACGATCGTGTCCTACGGCGTCCTGCCGATGGGCGAGATCGCGAAGCTGCGCCAGCCGTCGATGGCCGGGGTCCTGGAGGCCGCGGTCGGGCCGTGGGGCGCGTGGTTCGTGAGCATCGGCCTGATCGTGTCCGTGCTCGGCGCGTACCTCGCCTGGTCGCTCATGGCGGCGGAGGTGCTCTTCGTCGCGGCGAAGGACCACGACATGCCGCGCTTCCTCGGCAGGTCCAACGGCCAGGACGTACCCGTCGCTGCCCTGTTGCTGACCGCGCTGTTCGTGCAGGCCGTGCTCGTCATCATCTACTTCGCGCACGACGCGCTCAATCTCGCGCTCGACCTGACGAGCGCGCTGACACTCATCCCGTTCTTGCTGGCGGCCCTCTACGCGCTCAAACTCGTCGTAACCCGCGAGACCTACCGGGATGCGCCGCGCGGCTGGGGGCGTGACCTGGTGGTCGCCGTGCTGGCCACGATCTACACGGCGTTCCTGCTGTTCGCGGCCGGGCTGACATTCGTGCTGCTGTCGTTCATCATCTACGCGCCGGCGACCATCCTGTTCATCATGGTCCGGCGCGAGCAGGGACGCCGGTGGTTCAGCGGCCGCGAGCTCGTGATCCTGGCCATCTCCGTGCTGGGTGCGATCGCGGGCATCGTCGCGCTTTCGGTGGGCTGGATCCACCTCTGACGGTCAGCTCGATCCAGACGGATCGACGCGAAGGCGAGAAGAAGGGCAACACATGACAGAGACGACATTCGGCGTGCACTCTGAGGTCGGGCAGCTGCGCCGCGTGCTCGTGGCCTCCCCCGGGCTCGCGCACCACCGGCTCACGCCCTCGAACGCCGACGACCTGCTCTTCGACGACGTGCTGTGGGTGGAGAACGCCAAGCGCGACCATGCCGCCTTCGTGGCCGATCTGCGCTCCAACGGCGTGGAGGTGCTCGAGCTGCACGAGGTGCTGGCCGAGACCGTCGCACAGCCGGATGCGCGGGCGTGGCTGCTCGACCGCAAGGTCGTCCCGAACCAGGTCGGACCCGGGCTCGTGGAAGGCACCCGCGCGTTCCTGGAGTCGCTCCCCGCAGATCGACTGGCCGAGTTCCTCATCGGCGGCCTGTCGACCGTCGACCTCCCCGAGGACTACCGCACCGACTACATCGGGCTCGCCCGGGAGTCGACCGGCATCCGCGAGTACCTCATGCCGCCGCTGCCGAACACCCTCTACACGCGCGATACGACGTGCTGGATCTACGGCGGCGTCACGCTCAACCCGCTTTACTGGCCCGCGCGCCACGACGAGACGCTTCTCATGAAGGCGATCTACCGCTTCCACCCCGCTTTCTCGGGTGCGACGGTGTGGTGGGGCGACCCCGAGCTGAACTGGGGCCAGGCGACCCTGGAGGGCGGCGATGTGATGCCGATCGGCAACGGCGCTGTGCTGATCGGGATGAGCGAGCGCACCTCGCGGCAGGCGATCACGCAGACCGCGGCGGCCCTGTTCGAAGCCGGCGCCGCCGATCAGGTCGTCGTCGCCGGCATGCCGAAGCTGCGTTCGGCCATGCACCTCGACACCGTCTTCACTTTCGCCGACCGCGACCTGGTGACGCTCTACCCCGCCATCGTGGACCGCGTGCACTCCTTCACGCTGCGCCCGGGAGACGGACCCTCCCGCGTCGACGTTCGGGACGAGGGCGACCGCGCGTTCGTCGACGTCGTCGCGTCGGCTCTGGGCCTCCCTCGACTCCGGGTGATCGAGACGGCCGGCGACAACTACGAGACCGAGCGCCAGCAGTGGGACAGCGGCAACAACGCGGTGGCCCTGCGGCCCGGCGTCGTCTACGCCTACGACCGCAACACCGCGACGAACGACGCACTGCGCCGGGCCGGCGTGGAGGTCATCCCGATCGTCGGCGCGGAGCTCGGCCGCGGTCGTGGCGGCGGTCACTGCATGACCTGCCCGCTGCTGCGCGACGCGGTCGATTTCTGATCGGGCTCCGGCACCACCACGAGGCCCAGGTAGCTGCGCAGAGCCTCTGCGGCGCGGATCCGCTCCGGGCTGTAGAGCCACTGCAGCTGGATGCCCTCCCAGAGCGCGACGACCGTTGCCGCGGCGAGCGCCGGTGTCACACCGTCGCGTAGGCGTCCGGCTTCGGCGAGCACAGCGAACTCGGCCTCGTACGCCTCGCGCATGGTCGCGTAGCGGCCGAGGAAGTACTCGTGTGCGGGGTGGCCGACGTCGACCGCTTCTGCCGCGAGCACGCTGTACAAGGCGACCAGCCCGGGGATGCGTTCGTTGCGCTCGGCCTGCGCCGCGACTCCATCGGGGAACGGCAGCGCGGCGAGCGGTGCGCGACCATCCCCGCCGACCGCGTCGGGGTCGCCTCCCAGCACGTCGCGGCGAGCCAGCACGGCGACCAGCAGCTCCTCCTTGCCGCTGAAGTGGTGCTGGAGCGTGCTCAGGCCGATTCCCGCCGCTGTGGCGATCTCGCGCAGCGAGCTGCCGTGGTATCCCCGGGTCGCGAAGACGCGGTAGGCCTCGGCGACGATCTGCTGTCGGCGTTCGGCTGTCTTCGCGTACGGGCCGCGTCGGCGGGGCCTGTCGACGTTGGCTTCCGGTTCGACCACGATGAGCCTCCAAATTAGGTCAGTCGCACGAGTTTAGACTACGTTCGATGCTAATCCCCGCACGACGCCCGGACGAACCGACGACGACCCTAGGAGCACCCGTGCCGTCTCCCGCCCTCCTTTCCGACACCGCGCCTGCGCGAGGCGCCCTGCGCACCGCGCGCTCCTGGCTGCACTCCGACGCGCCGTCGCTCTCGCTGAACGGTGAGTGGAGGTTCCGGTTCTCCCCCACCTCCGATCTCCCGGACGACGTGGCGCTGCCGGGCCTGGACGACGGCGGCTGGGACACCCTGCCCGTTCCGGCGCACTGGGTGCTGCACGGCGACGGGCGGTACGGGCGGCCGAACTACACGAACGTCCAGTTGCCGTTCCCGATCGAGCCGCCGTACGTGCCCGACGAGAACCCGACAGGCGACTACCGGCGTCGCTTCGGCCTCCCGGCCGGCTGGCCCGCGGGCGCGCGCATCCTGCTGCGCTTCGACGGCGTCGAGTCGCTCTACCGCGTGTGGCTCAACGGCGCGGAGGTCGGCTCGGCGAGCGGAAGCCGGCTCGCTCACGAGTTCGACGTCACCGACCTGGTGCACTCCGGAGGCAACCTGCTTTCCGTGCGGGTGCACCAGTGGTCGGCCGCCAGCTACCTGGAGGACCAGGACCAATGGTGGCTGCCCGGGATCTTCCGCGACGTCACGCTGTCGGCGCGCCCCGCAGATGGCCTGGAGGACGTCTGGCTGCGCACCGGCTTCGCCGACGGAAACGGGACGGTCCAACCGGAGGTCACGGCGACGGCGGACGCCTTCCCGGTGACGCTCCGCATCCCGGACCTGGGCGTGGAGGCCGTGTGGGCCTCCCCGGCTGACGTCGGTCCGGTCGCGGTCGGCAGCGTCGATCCCTGGACGGCCGAGTCTCCGCGCCTCTACGACGCGACCGTGGCCTCCCGTGGAGAGACCGTGTCGCTGCGGCTCGGCTTCCGCACGGTGGAGATCCGCGGCGATCGCTTCCTCGTCAACGGCCGGCGGGTCGTGTTCCACGGGATGAATCGGCATGAGACGCACCCGGAGCGCGGCCGTGTCTTCGACGAGGAGCACGCCAGGGCCGACCTGATGCGGATGAAGCGGTTCAACGTCAACGCGATCCGCACCAGCCACTACCCTCCGCATCCCCGGCTGCTCGACCTGGCCGACGAGCTGGGCTTCTGGGTCATCCTCGAGTGCGACCTCGAGACGCACGGCTTCGAGAAGGCCGGCTGGCGGGACAACCCGAGCGACGATCCGCGCTGGCGCGATGCCTATCTCGATCGGATCCGCCGCACCGTCGAACGCGACAAGAACCACCCCGCGATCGTGATGTGGTCGCTCGGGAACGAGTCGGGCACCGGGTCCAACCTGGCGGCCATGTCCGCATGGGTGCACGACCGCGACCCCGAACGACCGGTGCAGTACGAGGGCGACTATACCGGCGAGTACACCGACGTGTACTCGCGCATGTACTCGTCGGTGCCGGAGACCGAGCAGATCGGCACCGACGGCTCGCTCGCGCCCCTCCTGAACTGCACGCCCGCGCAGGGAGCGCGCCAGCGCACCAAGCCGTTCCTCCTGTGCGAGTACGCGCACGCGATGGGCAACGGCCCCGGCGCGCTCGACCAGTACGAGGCGCTCGTCGACGCCCACCCGCGGCTGCACGGCGGTTTCGTGTGGGAGTGGCGCGACCACGGCATCCTGACGCGTACAGCCGACGGCACGCCGTTCTACGCCTACGGCGGGGACTTCGACGAGGTCGTCCACGATGGCAACTTCGTGATGGACGGGATGGTGCTGTCGAACGACGTGCCGACGCCTGGCCTCCACGAGTTCGCCGCGGTGGCGCAGCCGCTCGCGTTCGCGTTCTCCGCCGACGGACACGACGTGCTCGTGACCAACCGGCGGCACAGCGCGAGCACCGCCGACCTGGTGCTGCGCTGGCGGGTCGAGCACGACGGGCGGGAGGCCGCCGCGGGAGCTCTGGATGCACCGACCGTCGCAGCGGGAGACACGATACGCGTGCCGCTGCCGGTCGTCCCGGTCGCGGACGAGGCCGAGACGTGGTTCACGGTGGAGGCCGTGCTCGCGCAGGAGGCTCCGTGGGCGGCCGCCGGACACGTGGTCGCGCGAGCGCAGCACGACCGCAGCGCGCCGCGGATCCCCCGGCGGTCCGTACCGGTTCGTCGTCGACCTTCCGTCGTCGCCGAATGGCGGGACTCCGCAGGCACGGTCGACCTCGGTCCAGCCTCTTTCGAGCGCGGCCGGCTGGTCGGCCTGGCTGGTCGCGTCGCGGCCGGTCCGCGGCTCGAGCTCTTCCGGGCGCCGACCGACAACGACGAGGGCGCCGCCTACAGCGACCCCGCGTACAGCGACGCGAGCATCGCCGGCGTCTCCAGCGCGGCGCTCTGGCGCGAGCAGGGCCTCGACCGGCTCACGCATCGTCTGGTGTCGGTACAGGAGGCGCCAGGAGCCCTGCGCACGATCGCGCGTGTCTCTGCGGCGAACTCCGTGAACTCCGTCACCGTCGAGACGACCTGGACGGCGAACGACGGCGAGCTGGAGCTCCGCGTCGAGATCGAGCCGTCGGCCGGTTGGCCGAGCGTCTGGCCCCGGGTCGGCGTGCGCTTCGACCTCCCGGACGGCGACGCTGCGATCACCGGTGCCGCCTGGTTCGGCACCGGCCCGCTGGAGTCGTACTCCGACAGCACCCGCGCGGCCTACGTCGGGCGTTTCCGCGCTTCCCTGAGCCGACCGAACGAGATGGACGAGTTGAACGTGGACTACGCCCGCCCGCAGGAGACAGGCCACCGCTCGGCGGTGCGGGAGGTCGACCTCGGCGCATTCACCTTTACGGCGATCCCCGACACCCGCGGCCGCCTCCCCGGCTTCTCGCTGTCCCGCCACACACCGCAGCAGGTCGCGGCTGCCGGCCACCCGCACGAGCTGCCGCCCTCCGACACGACCTACCTGTTCGTGGACGCCGCCCAGCACGGGCTCGGCTCCCGCGCCTGCGGTCCGGACGTCTGGCCGGAGTTCGCGCTGCGGCCGGAGGCCCGCACCCTCCGTCTGCGCTTTCGCGCCTGACCACCGCATCGGGGACGCGACTCGCCGTTACGACCGGGTCGTAACGGCGAGTCGCGTCCCCGATGCGGCAGCCTCTACCGGTTCAGCGGGCTCATGTCCGCGTAGCGGTCGCCGACCGGGGCGGCGACCCGGTCGAGGCGGGCGAGCTGCTCCGGGGTTAGGTCGAGGTCGGCGGCCGCCACGTTCTGCTCGAGGTTCTCGACACGACGCGTGCCGGGGATGGGCGCCAAGTCGTCGCCCTTCGACAGCAGCCAGGCGAGAGCCACCTGCCCGGGGGCGGCGCCGGCCTCGCGGGCCACGGCGTCGACCTCCTCGACGATGCGGATGTTGGCCTCCAGGTTGTCACCCTCGAAACGCGGGTTGAAGCGACGGAAGTCGTCCTCCGCGAGCTGGTCGAGCGAACGGATCGAACCCGTGAGGAAGCCGCGGCCCAGCGGCGAGTACGGGACGAAGCCGATTCCGAGCTCGCGCACCGTGGGCAGCACCTCCGACTCGGGGTCGCGCGTCCACAGCGAGTACTCGGTCTGCACGGCGGTGACCGGGTGCACCGCGTTGGCGCGCACGATCGTCTGCGGGGCGGCCTCCGAGAGGCCGTAGTGGCGGATCTTCCCCTCCTCGATCAGCTCCGCGAGGGCGCCGACGGTGTCCTCGATCGGGGTGCCCGGGTCCATGCGGTGCTGGTAGTAGAGGTCGATGCGGTCGGTCTGCAGGCGTCGCAGCGACCCCTCGACCGACATGCGGACGTTCTCGGGCGAACCGTCGAGCCCGCGTTCGCCTTTCGAGCGGTGCAGGATGGTGCCGAACTTGGTCGCGATGACCACTTTGTCACGGCGGCCGCCGGCGAAAGCGCGGGCCAGGAGCTCCTCGTTCGTGTACGGCCCATAGATCTCGGCGGTGTCGAACAGCGTGACCCCGAGATCCATCGCGCGGTGGATGGTGCGGATCGAGCCCGCCTCGTCGGTTCCGGCTCCCGTGTAGAACGCGCTCATGCCCATGCAGCCGAGGCCGAGCCGTGAGACCTCGAGCTTCTCCGTTCCGAGTGTGATCATCATCAACGCCATAGCATCACGATAGACCCGTCCGTCATGTCCGCGGCGCCTGGTACGGTCGCGGCATGGCTCTCACGAAGTACTACGTCGCGTCCTCCATCGACGGTTTCATCGCTGACACTCACGACCGTATCGAGTGGCTCGAACAGTTCGGCTTCGAGGAGTTCGACGAGCACTACCAGTCATTCCTGTCCGGCATCGGCGCGCTCGTCATGGGGGCGACGACGTACGAATTCGTCCTCGGCCAGGGCGAATGGCCGTACGCGGAGATTCCGACCTGGGTGGTCACGCACCGCGCGCTGCCCGTGATCGAGGGCGCGTCGATCACGTTCTTCGCCGGCGACATCGAACAGCTCGACGCCGAACTGCGGGAGGCCGCCGACGACCGCGACGTCTGGCTGGTCGGCGGAGGCGCGCTGGCCGCGCAGTTCGCCGACCGCGGACTGATCGACGAGCTGCACATCACGTACGTGCCGGTGCTCGTCGGCTCGGGCAAGCAGTTGCTCCCGGTCGCCGAGGCGAGCCGTCCGCTCGTGCTGTCGGGCACCAAGACGTTCCCGTCCGGCAGCGTCGAGCACGTCTACCGCTACGCCTGAGCCGTCGCCCTCCTCCCATCGAGGGGCGCGTAAATGCCCCTAAAACCACGTTTTAGGGGCGTTTACGCGCCCCTCGGCGGGCGGTCGCTTACGCGCGACGCTTCTTGGCGTCGGCGCCCTCCGCGGCGGGCTCCTCCACCGGAAGCGGCCGGGCGATCGGGATGCGGCTGCCGAGCACCTGCGCGACCAGGTCGCGCGCGATCTTCTGCGGCGTGAGCCCCGCATCGTCGAGGATCTGGTCGCGCGTCGCGTGATCGATGAACGCGTCCGGCAGGCCGAGCTCGTCGACGGCCGTGTCGATCCCGGCCTCGCGCAGATCCTGGCGCACCCGCGTGCCGATCCCGCCGACCCGGATGCCGTCCTCGATGGTGACGACGATGCGGTGATCGGCGGCCAGGCCGAGGATGCTGCGAGGCACGGGGACGACCCAGCGCGGGTCCACGACCGTCGCCCCGATGCCCTGCGCGGCGAGTCGGTCCGCGACCTTGAGACCGAGGTCGGCCATCGGCCCGACCGTCACGAGCAGCACGTCGCGGGCGCCCGACTCGCGCAGCACGTCCACGCCGTCGTCGAGGCGACGCACGGCGGGGATGTCCGACTGCACGTTCCCCTTCGGGAACCGCAGCACGGTTGGCCCGTCGTCCACGGCCACGGCCTCCCCCAGCTCCTCGCGGAATCGGGTGCCGTCGCGCGGCGCGGCGAGCCGGATGTTCGGCACCACCTGCAGGATCGCCAGATCCCAGATGCCGTGGTGGCTGGGGCCGTCGGGGCCGGTGACCCCGGCCCGGTCGAGCACGAACGTCACGCCCGCCTTGTGCAGGGCGACATCCATCAGCACCTGGTCGAACGCGCGGTTGATGAACGTGGCGTAGATCGCGACCACCGGGTGGAGGCCGCCGTAGGCCAGGCCCGCCGCGCTCGTCGCCGCGTGCTGCTCGGCGATTCCGACATCGTGAACGCGGTCGGGGAACCGCTCCGCGAATTTGTGGAGTCCGGTCGGCCGCAGCATCGCGGCGGTGATGCCGACGATCTTCGGGTTCTGCTCGGCGAGCATCACGATCTCGTCGGCGAACACGCCTGTCCAGGTGTGCTTCTTCGAGCTGTCGAGAGGCTCCCCCGTCTCCGGGTCGATCTTGTCCACCGCGTGGAACTGGTCGGCGGCATCACGCAGCGCGGGCTCATAGCCGCGGCCCTTCTGGGTGATCGCGTGCACGATGACGGGGGCGCCGTAGTTCTTCGCCTGGCGCAGCGCCTCCTCCATCGCCTGGATGTCGTGACCGTGCACCGGGCCGATGTACTTGATGTCGAGGTTCGAGTACAGCGCCTCGTTGTTCGAGAACCGGCTCAGGAACCCGTGCAGGCCACCGCGGATGCCCCGGTAGAACGACTGCCCCGGCGACCCGAGCTTGTCGAACGCCTTGCGGCTGCTGAGGTAGAGGCTGCGGTAGCCGCGGCGCGTGCGCACCGTGTTGAGGAACCGCGCCATGCCGCCGATGGTCGGCGCGTACGAACGACCATTGTCGTTGACGACGATGATCAGCCGGCGGTTGTTGTCGTCGGAGATGTTGTTGAGCGCCTCCCAGGTCATCCCACCGGTGAGCGCGCCGTCGCCGACGACCGCGACGACGTGCCGGTCGTCCTGGCCGGTCATGCCGAACGCGCGCGAGATGCCGTCCGCCCAGCTCAACGACGAGGAGGCGTGCGAGCTCTCCACGATGTCGTGCTCGGACTCCGAGCGCTGCGGGTAGCCGGCGAGGCCGCCCCTCTGCCGCAGCTTCGAGAAGTCCTGGCGCCCGGTGAGCAGCTTGTGCACGTACGACTGGTGGCCGGTGTCGAACACGATCGCGTCGCGCGGTGAGTCGAAGACCCGGTGGATGGCGATGGTCGTCTCGACGACGCCGAGGTTCGGCCCGAGGTGGCCGCCGGTCTTGGCGACGTTGGCGACCAGGAAGGCCCGTACTTCGGCGGCGAGCTGGTCGAGCTCCTTCTCCGTGAGCCGGTCGAGATCACGCGGCCCGTGGATGGTTTCGAGGATGCTCATGGATTTCAGTGTAGAACCGTGTGAACCGGAGGAGGCTCGGAACCGTACGATTCCGAGCCTCCCCGTGACAACGGTCTGATTACACGAGGCTCCGCAGCACGTACTGCAGGATGCCGCCGTTGCGGTAGTAATCGGCCTCACCCGGGGTGTCGATCCGGACCACCGCGTCGAACTCGACGACCTGCTTGCCCGCGGGCGAGTGCTCGGTGGGCTCGGCGACGACGTGCACGGTCTTCGGCGTGCGGCCCTCGTTGAGCTCCTCGAGACCCGTGATCGAGAACGACTCGGTGCCGTCGAGGCCCAGCGACTCGACGTTCTCGCCGACCGGGAACTGCAACGGGACGACGCCCATGCCGATCAGGTTCGACCGGTGGATACGCTCGAAGCTCTCGGTGATGACCGCGCGGACGCCGAGGAGGCTCGTGCCCTTGGCCGCCCAGTCGCGCGACGAGCCGGAGCCGTACTCCTTGCCGCCCAGGACGACGAGCGGGGTGCCCTGCGCCTGATAGTTCTGCGACGCGTCGTAGATGAACGACTGCGGGCCGTCGGTCTGCGTGAAGTCACGCGTATATCCACCCTCGACTCCGTCGAGGAGCTGGTTGCGCAGGCGGATGTTCGCGAACGTGCCGCGGATCATCACCTCGTGGTTGCCACGGCGCGAGCCGTACGAGTTGAAGTCCTTGCGGTCGATGCCGTGCTCGGTGAGGTACTGGCCGGCCGGGCTGTCCGCCTTGATGGAGCCGGCGGGCGAGATGTGGTCGGTGGTGACCGAGTCGCCGAGCTTCGCCAGCACGCGGGCGCCGGTGATGTCGGAGACCGGTGTGGTCTCCAGCGTCATGCCCTCGAAGTACGGAGGCTTGCGCACGTAGGTCGACTTCGTGTCCCACTCGAAGACCGAGCCGGTCGGGGTGGCGAGCGACTGCCAGCGCTCGTCGCCCTCGAAGACCGACGCGTATTCGTGCACGAACATCCCCTCGTTGATGGAGGAGTCGATCGTCTGCTGCACCTCGACGGCGTCCGGCCAGATGTCCTTCAGGAAGACGTCGTTGCCCGCGGAGTCGGTGCCCAGCGGGTCGACCTCGAAGTCGAAGTTCATCGTCCCCGCGAGCGCGTACGCGATGACCAGCGGCGGGCTCGCCAGGTAGTTCATCTTGACGTCGGGGTTGATGCGGCCCTCGAAGTTGCGGTTGCCCGAGAGGACGGCGGTGACGGCGAGGTCGTTCTCGTTCACCGCCGGCGAGATCTCGTCGAGCAGCGGGCCCGAGTTGCCGATGCAGGTGGTGCAGCCGTAGCCGACCGTGTAGAAGCCGAGGGCCTCGAGGTCTTTCGTCAGACCGGCCTTCTCGTAGTAGTCGGTGACGACCTTCGAGCCGGGCGCGAGCGTGGTCTTGACCCACGGCTTGGCCTTGAGGCCCTTCGCCGCCGCGTTGCGGGCCAGGAGGCCGGCGGCGAGCATGACCGACGGGTTCGACGTGTTCGTGCACGAGGTGATCGCCGCGATGGCGACCGCGCCGTGGTCGAGCACGAAGTCGGTGCCGTTCTCCAGCGTCACCGCAGTCGGGTTGGAGGCCGTCTTCGGAGCGTGGCTGTGGTGCGTGTGCACGTGGTGGCTGTAGGTGTCCTCCGGCTGAAGCTCGCCCGGGTCGGAGGCGGGGAACGACTCCGAGATCGTCAGGTCGACCAGGTCGTGCGAGATGTCCGCGTAGTCGACGAGGTCGTTCTCGAACTGGTCCTTGGCCACGCTCAGCTCGATGCGGTCCTGCGGGCGCTTCGGGCCGGCGATCGACGGGACGACCGTCGAGAGGTCGAGCTCGAGGTACTCGGAGAAGACCGGCTCGCTGTCGGCGTCGTGCCACAGGCTCTGCGCCTTCGCGTACGCCTCGACGAGGGCGACCTGCTCGTCGCTGCGGCCGGTGAGACGCAGGTAGTCGAGCGTGACGTCGTCGATCGGGAACATCGCGGCGGTCGAGCCGAACTCGGGGCTCATGTTGCCGATGGTGGCGCGGTTGGCCAGCGGCACCTCGGCGACGCCTGCGCCGTAGAACTCGACGAACTTGCCGACGACGCCGTGCTTGCGCAGCATCTGGGTGATGGTGAGCACGACGTCGGTCGCGGTCACGCCGGTCGGGATGGCGCCGCTGAGCTTGAAGCCGACGACCTTCGGGATGAGCATCGAGACGGGCTGGCCGAGCATGGCCGCCTCGGCCTCGATGCCGCCGACGCCCCAGCCGAGCACGCCGAGGCCGTTGACCATCGTGGTGTGCGAGTCGGTGCCGACGCAGCGTGTCGGGGTAGGCCTGCAGCTCGCCGCCGACCTCGCGGGTCATGGTGACGCGGGCCAGGTACTCGATGTTGACCTGGTGCACGATGCCGGTGCCGGGCGGGACGACCTTGAAGTCGTCGAACGCGGTCTGGCCCCAGCGCAGGAACTGGTAGCGCTCGCCGTTGCGCTCGTACTCGATCTCGACGTTGCGCTCGAGCGCGTTCTCGGTGCCGAACAGGTCGGCGATGACGGAGTGGTCGATGACCAGCTCGGCCGGCGCGAGCGGGTTGATCTTGTTCGGGTCGCCGCCGAGCGACGACACGGCCTCGCGCATCGTGGCGAGGTCGACGATGCAGGGGACGCCGGTGAAGTCCTGCATGACGACGCGGGCGGGCGTGAACTGGATCTCGGTGTCCGGCTCGGCCTTCGGGTCCCAGCCGCCGAGCGCGCGGATCTGGTCCGCGGTGACGTTCGCGCCGTCCTCGGTGCGAAGCAGGTTCTCCAGCAGCACCTTGAGGCTGAACGGGAGCTTCTCGTAGCCGTCGACCGTGTCGATCTTGAAGATCGTGTAGTCCGTCGACCCCACCGTCAGGGTGCTCTTCGCACCGAAACTGCCGAACTCTGAATCAGTCGTAGCTGACACTGTGCCTTCTCCTTCGTCGGCAGGCGATTCACCGCGAGCCGTGTCCATCTTGGTCGTGCGTCGAAGCGTGTTTCCAGCAAGGTAAGCCTCAGTGGTCAAATCACACTCAGGAAAGTATCTTGACGTCAAGATAAAACTAGCACGTTCAGACCCGATCGAACACCAGGCCGCGCCGCCGGGCGAAGCGATAGAAGAGCTCGATTCCCGCCGAGCCAACCGCGCCGACGACCACACCCCAGAGCAGAGCAGTGTCGAGGGACAGGTGCATCTCGAAAAACGTCGCGGTCACCGGGATCACGCACACCAGCACGAATGCGGCCGCGACCCCGCCGAGCAGGAACCACCGCCAGGTGGTGAGCGGCCGCGTGAGCACGCACAGGATCCAGAGCGACACGCAGAAGAGCGCGACCGTCGTCACGCTGCGCGCCTCGTGCAGCGGGATCGCCCGGTGCAACGGCGCGTACGCGACCACCGCCGTCAGCCCGGCGATCACGCCGGTGGGGATCGAGTACCGCAGGATGCGCGGCAGGACGCCCGGCGTGTAGATGCGCTTGTTCGGTGCGAGCGCGAGAAAGAACGCGGGGATGCCGATCGCCAGCGTCGAGACCAGGGTCAGCTGCCGCGGCAGAAACGGGAACGGCCAGAGCACGACCGCGCTGACCAGCGCGAGCAGGATGCCGTAGACCGTCTTGGCCAGGAAGATGTTCGACACGCGCTCGACATTGGCGATGACGCGACGGCCGGAGGCCAGTACGTCCGGAAGCCGGTCGAAGCGGTTGTCAAGCAGCACCAGCCGGGAGACCGCCTTGGTCGCCGCCGTCGCCGTCCCCATCGCGATCCCGAGGTTCGCGTCCTTGATCGCCATGGCGTCGTTGACCCCGTCACCGGTCATCGCGACGATGCGGCCCTCACGCTGCAACAGGCCGACCGCGGTGCGCTTCTGCTCGGGGCTGACCCGGCCGAAGATGCTCGCGCGGCCGAGGGCGTCGGCGAGCTCCTCGTCGGTCGTGAGCGTGGAGGCGTCGATCGCGTCGCCCTCCATGTTCAGAGCACGGGCGATCGCCTCCACAGTGACCGGGTTGTCCCCCGACATCACGACGACGCGGACGGCCTGCTCGCTGAAGTAGCCGAGCGTCTCCGGGGCCTCCGACCGCAGGGTCTCGCCCAGGATCACCAGCAGCGCAGGAGCCACCCGCACCCCGGTGAGCGGCACGTGCCCGCCGTGCGGCAGCGGGTCGATCGCGCGGACGAGGGCGAGCGTTCGCCGTCCGGTCGCGGCGATGGCGTTCGACCGGTGCAGCGCCTCCGTGTGATCGACCAGCACCCGCTCCGGGGCGCCGAGCACCCAGGAGGTCTCCTCGCCGTCGACCCGCATCACGAGCCCGCTGTACTTTGTCGCCGAGCTGAAGGGGATGCGACGCTCGACGCGGAAGCGGTCGCTGCGGAAACGGGTCGACAGGATCCCGGACGTCGCGTTGCCCGTGTCGTCGGCGCCGAAGGCCGCCAACGCCGTCTCGGCCAGCTCGCCCGGTACGTCCCCGATCGGCTCGATGCCCTCCAGCTCCAACTCGCCCGTGGTCAGCGTTCCGGTCTTGTCGAGGCAGAGCACGTCGACGCGCGCCAGGACCTCCACAGCGGCGAGCTCTTGCACGAGCACCTTGCGAGCGGCCAGCTGGATCGCGGCCACGCCGAACGCCAGGCTGGTGAGCAGCACCAGACCTTCCGGAATCATCCCGACCACGGCCGCGACAGCGTCGAGCAGCGCGCGCCGCCAGCGCGAGTCCGTGAAGAGCGCGGCGAAGCCGCCGTACGCGAGCACCCGCCCGATGAGAGTGACCAGGATGACCGGACCGAGGATCCACGACAGATAGACCAGGATGCGGTTGGTCGCGTCGCGCAGCTCGGAGTGCACCAGCGAATGCCGGCGGATCTCACTGGTGAGCTTGCTGGCGTAGGAGTCGGCGCCGACGGCCGAGACGACCGCGTACCCGGTTCCCGTCGCGACGTGCGATCCGGACAGCAGCTGCTCGCCCTCGTCTTTGAAGACCGGGTCCGACTCCCCCGTCAGCAGCGACTCGTCGAGCGAGAGGCCGGTGCTCTCGGCCACCACCGCGTCGGCGGGGATCTGGTCGCCCGGCCGCAGCACGAGGAGGTCGTCGAGCACGACCTCCTGCAGCGGGATCGCGACGACATCGCCTCCGCGCCGCACCCGGCTCTCGGGCGCCGCCAGCAGAGCGGCACGGTCGAGAACCCGCTTCGCACGGACCTCCTGAACGATGCCGATCAGCGCGTTGACGACGACGACGCCGTAGAAGAAGCCATCGCGCAGATCGCCGAGCAGCAGCACAGCGATGAAGCAGACCGTGAGGATGCCGTTGAACAGGGTGAAGATGTTCTCGCGCAGGATGTCGCCGAGCGAGCGCGAGCCCGCCTGACGCTGGAGGTTGACGCGGCCGTCAGCCTGACGCTCCGCCACCTGCGCGGCACTCAGCCCCTCTCTGGTGCGCGCGTCGAGCATCCTCCCCCTCCTGGAACGCTGTGCCGGCTAGCCGGCGTTGTTCTCCGATGGGCGCGACGGCTTCTGCGGGAACTGACCCTTGACCACGAACCACGTGACCAGCAGCAGCGGAGCGTACAGCGGGACGCCCATCAGCAGCTTGGTGAGGGCGAGGGCACTGGTCGCCTCGTCGGTGTGCGCGAGATAGAGGGGCACTTGCACGAGCAGCCGTGCTGCGAAGAGCAGGAACCAGAGGAAGGTCAGCGCCTGCATCACCCGGAACTTCGACTTGACGGAGCGCCAGGCCAGCCCGTCGCCCATCAGGTAGCCCGCCGCGAGGCCGATCAGCGGCCAGCGCACCAGGATCGAGATGAGGAGGGCGGCGGCGTAGGCGGCGTTGGTCCAGATCCCGAGGATGAAGTTGTCCTCACCACGCCCGGTGACGAGCGCGAAGATCGCCGAGAGCCCGACGCCGATCAGACCGGCGAGAGCCTGCGTGATCGGTGTCTTGCCGATGACCCGCACCACCGTGAACACCACGGCGACGGCGACCGAGATCCCGATCGACAGCGGCACGTTCTGCGTGAACGTGAAGAGGACGAGGAAGACGAGGCCGGGGAGGATGGTCTCGAACAGGCCGCGCACTCCGCCGAGGGCGGAGAGCAGTGCGGTGCCGGTCG
This sequence comes from uncultured Actinomycetota bacterium, assembly GCA_963734315.1. GTDB lineage: Bacteria > Actinomycetota > Actinomycetes > Actinomycetales > Microbacteriaceae > Leifsonia. The sequence continues at coordinate 210,673 of CAVTGP010000014.1, forward strand.
GAGTTCCACCGTCGACGAGCTGCCCCATGCCGGAGTTGCGTGCCGCGCGGGCGAGGCTTTCGCCGACCGTCGAGGCGACGTGGTCGTCCGGCTCCGGGTCGTGCTGCTGGTCAGTCATGTCGCGCCCACCGCTCACAGCGAGCTGTAGCCGGTGTCGCCGGTGCTCGGTGCCGACGGCATCCGCAGCGGGATGAGGTCGCGCGGCGGCATCGGCGTGTTGCCGCGGACGACCACGATGCTGCGGAAGAGGTCTTCGACGAGCGCGGCGGCATCGGGCTTGACGGCCGCGTCACCCGCGATCACGCCGCGCAGGAACCAGCGCGGCCCGTCGACGCCGACGAAGCGTGCGACGCGGGTCTCCCCCGGTGCGCCCGGCGGAGGGGCGACAGGGATCTCGGCGACCAACTCCGGGCCGAAAACGCCGTCGTGCTCGCTCACGCGGCCGCCCTGGCGCTGCATCTGCTCCGCGATCTGGTCGCGGATCTCGTGCCACAGCCCCGTGGAGCGCGGCGCGGCGAACGGCTGCACCTGCAGGGTCGAGTTGGCGTAGTCGAGCCCGACCGCGACGACGCGCTGGGACTCCTCTTCCACCTCCAGCCGCAGGTGGAGGCCCTCGCGGGGCAGGATCTTGACGCCGCCGAGGTCGACGTACGGACGGACGGGGTTCGCCTCGCTCTCGTCGAGTGGGCCCTCCGTCTCACGATCCTCCGGTGCGGATTTGTCCGCGTCCTGAGGAACCGTGAGGTCCTCGCCCGGGGTGTCGCTGCTGTCGGTCAAGCGTGTTCTCCTGCCTGGGTGACGGTGTAGCCGGACGAGCCGAAGCCCGCGGTGCCGCGGTGGCTGTCCGGGAGGGTGTCGACGGGGACGAACCGGGCCTGCACGACCGGCATGACGATCAGCTGGGCGATCCTGTCGCCGACGGCGATATCGTACGACATGGACCTGTCCGTGTTCAGAACGGTCACCCTGATCTCGCCGCGATAGCCGGCGTCCACCGTGCCGGGCGCGTTGACGATGGTGATGCCGTGGCGCATGGCGAGGCCGCTGCGGGGCACGACGAACGCGAGGTAGCCCTCCGGGAGGGCGATCGCGACGCCGGTCGGCACCGTGTGGCGCTCGCCGGGACCCAGCCTGACAGCCTCCGCCGCGCACAGGTCGGCACCGGCGTCACCGGGGTGGGCGTATGCCGGAAGGCGCTGAGCGATGATCGGGACGTCCACGGTTTCGGTCACGTGTCGAGGGTAGTGCACGAAGGATGATCGAATAGGCGTATGGACCTCTACCGCGAACGGCTCTGGGCGACCCCCTGGCTCTTCATCTCCACCATCCTGGTCGTGCCGGCCGTGATGCTCGTCTTCGCGCCGATCAACTTCGCCGTCGGCGTCGTCCTGGCGATCGTGTTCTACGCCGCCATCACGATCGCGCTGCTGGTCTCCGCCCCGGTCATCCGGGTCACGTCCGCTCAGCTGGTCGCCGGGCACGCGAGCATCCCGTTGGAGTTCATCGGCGAGCCGCTCGCCTTCCGGGCCGGAGACGCGACGCTGGAGCGCGGCCAGCGACTCGACGCCCGCGCCTGGCTGCTCATCCGCGGGTGGATCAAGCCGGTCGTGAAGGTGCCAGTGCTCGACGTCGACGACCCGGCGCCCTACTGGCTCGTCTCGACAAGAAACCCGGACCAGTTGGTCCGGGTTCTCGATGAGGCCCGACGTTCCTCCAGCCCCCTCGGGGACTAGTCGGCGTCGTAGCGGTGCGGTGCGTCGCTCAGGCGGCGCACTCCATGCAGATCGGTCCGAGCTTGCTCTCGTGGTCGATCTGGGAGCGGTGCTTCACCAGGAAGCAGCTCACGCAGGTGAACTCGTCAGCCTGAGGAGGCAGCACCACGACGTCGAGGTCGAGGTCCGACAGGTCGGCACCTGGGAGCTCGTAGCCGCCCGGGTTGTCGGCGTCTTCGACGTCGACGACACCAGACATCTTGTCCGGAACTCGCTCCTTGAGGGCCTCGATCGACTCTGAGTCGTCGTCGGTCTTCCGCGGTGCGTCGTAATCCGTTGCCATGCCCATCCACTTCTCGTCGTAACGGCCGATTCTCGCAATCGGCGGCCATAGTTTGCATCAATCGCCTGCGAATAGCAAAATCACGCAGGAGCCTCTCAGCGATTGCTCGGTGTTCAACTTCCGGCACGCCCGGGGTATTCCCTGGCATCCCCCCGTTCTCGTGGCATCCTTGGCCGGAACGAACGCTCGCGCGGAAGGCATCACAATGCAGGATTTGAAGGTCATCGGGGTCGAGAACGGTGCGATCGTCGCCGTCGGCGACGACGGTGAGCGCTTCCGCATCGCCGTCGACGACACGCTGCAGTCGAAGATCCGGCAGGTGCGGCAGCAGACGTCCGCCGAAGCACCCAGACTCTCGCCGCGAGAGATCCAGGCGCACATCCGCTCGGGGATGTCGGCCGACGAAGTCGCCGCAGTCACCGGAGCGCCCTTGGACTACGTCCAGCGCTTCGAGGGTCCGATCGTCGCCGAACGCGAACACGTCGTCGCGAGCGCGCTCAGTGTGCCGGTCCGCACGGCTGCCGAGGTCGATCCGCTGGGCGACCCCGACACCTTCGGCTCCGTCATCCGCGACCGTCTGGCCTCCCTCGGCGTCTCGGGCGAGCGGTGGGCGAGCTGGAAGGACGAGGAGACCGGCTGGATCGTCAAGCTGGAGTTCACGGCCGACGAGATCGACCACGACGCCCGCTGGAGCTACGACCTCCGCAAGCACGCGCTCGCCCCGCTGAACTCGGAGGCGACCACGCTCTCGCAGGCCGGCGAGCTCCGTGGAGGAGCGCTCATCCCCCGGCTGCGCGCCGTGCTGCCGCACGAGGGCGAGCCGGACACCTCCCGCTTCGACAGCGGAGCCTTCACCTTCCCCGCGCCCGGAGTCGACCTGCTCGGCCCCGAGGTGACGCAGCCTCTCGAGCCGTTGGAGCCGCACACGCCAGGGCGCGCCAGCAACTCCATCGCCGTCTCGGCGATCAAGCGCGCCGACGACGAGACGCCGCGCGACCTCCACCAGACCGCCGACCTGCTGGAGGCCCTGCGCCGCCGCCGCGGCGAGCGCGAGGCCGCTACGTACGACGACCGGACGCCTCCACGCATGGAGCTGCCGGACCACCGCGAGCAGGGCCGGCCGGACTCGGGACACGCTGAGACCGGGCAGCCCACGCTGCTCGACCCGCTGCCGTTCCGGCTCGTGGAGGAGAGCATCACCATCGTCGAGGAGTTCGCGCCTGCGCTCGCCTCGGAGAAGCCCGCCGCTCCCTCCTCGGCCCCCGCACCCCCCGCACCGTCGCCTTCACCCGCTCAGCAGGAGCAGGTGCCCGCCTCGGGCCGCCGCAGGGGCCGCGCCGCGATGCCGAGCTGGGACGAGATCGTCTTCGGTGCGCGAACCGACGACGACCTGGCCTGAGCGTCATCGGCGTAGACCAGTCGCGCGAGAGGCGCGCTGCGATCAGACCGCCGCGCCGAAGCGCAGCATCGGAACGCGCGTCTCCTCCGCCGTGAGCGAGCCGTGCTGACCGATCATGCTGCGCCCGGTGCGCTGCGGGTCGCGCGAATCGTAGTAGGCGATGCGCTTGCGGGCGGCGACAAGCACGTCACCGATCCGGAGCGCCACCTCCGGCTCGACCGTCGGCCCGAACCAGCCGGCGGCGATGGCCTCGTCCCGGGTCGCGACCCACGACCGGCCGCCCTCCACCGCGTTCCAGCGGGCGGCGACCTCCTCGGCGCGCGCGTCAGCCCGGACGTAGAGGTGCAGCAACCGCGGTTCGCCCGCGATCTCGTCGACGCCCTCCAGCAGCTCGGGCGCGGTGTCGAAGAGCACGTGACCGCTCTCCGGAATGTCGACGATCCCGTGGTCCGCAGTCACCAGAACGCCCTGAGCAGGGCCAAGGGAGGCCGCCAGCTGCGCGACCAGGCCGTCCAACGTCTCCAGCTCCGCCGTCCAGCGCGGCGACTCCCAGCCGCGCGCGTGGGCTGCCTGGTCGAGCTCCGCGACGTAGAGATAGGTGAGCCCGGGACCAGGCGTGCGGAGGATCTCCCGCACGGCGTCGAACCGGTCGGCCATCGTGCGGCCTGCGATGAACTCGGCCCCGCGGAGGACGGCGTGGGTGAATCCCGAGTCGGCGTAAGCGGGCACCCCGACCGCGGAGGCCGTGACACCGGCCGCCGCAGCCTTCTCGAAGACGGTCGGCGAGCGCTGCCAGGTGGCCGGGTCCATCCGTTCGTCCCAGCCGTTCAGCTGGTTGGTGAGCCGCCCGGCGCCGTCGCGCACGCGGTAGCCGACCAGCCCGTGCTCGCCGGGCGTCGTCCCGGTCGTGAGCGTGGCGAGCGCGGCGGCGGTGGTCGTCGGGAATCCCGCGTCGATCGTGGTCGCTTTGGCGAGGCGGGAGGCCAGTGTGCGCGCGTGGCCCTCCCGCGCCCGCAGCGCGGCCGCGCCGAGGCCGTCGACCACCACGACGACGACGTGCTCCAGCGGCCGGAGCCCGAGCGGGTTCTCCTGGCCCTGCAGTGCCGCCAGGCAACTCGGCATAACCGTGGCGAGGCTCATAGTGCTGGTGAACGCGGCCGGTAGCATGGGGGGCATCCGGCCCAGTCTGTCACAGCTGGACGGACGGGAGCCGTCGAACCCGCGCCTCCTGCCGCCCCACCACCGAATGCACGAATGACACCAGCAGACGATCAGGCCGCCACCACCGAACGCATCGAAGACGTCGACGTCACGACCGAGATGCAGGGCTCGTTCCTCGAGTACGCGTACTCGGTCATCTACTCGCGCGCGCTGCCCGACGCCCGCGACGGCCTCAAGCCGGTGCAGCGCCGCATCCTCTACCAGATGACCGAGATGGGCCTGCGGCCCGACCGCGGCCACGTCAAGTCGCGCGCGCGTCGTCGGCGAGGTGATGGGCAAGCTGCACCCGCACGGCGACAGCGCCATCTACGACGCCCTGGTGCGCATGGCGCAAGACTTCACGCTGCGCGTGCCCGCTCGTCGACGGCCACGGCAACTTCGGCTCGCTCGACGACGGCCCGGCGGCCGCCCGCTACACCGAGGCGCGGCTCGCCGCCGCCGCGCTCGCGATGACCGAGGACCTCGACGAGGACGTCGTCGACTTCGTCCCGAACTACGACAACCAGCTCACGCAGCCCGACGTGCTGCCCGCGGCCTTCCCGAACCTGCTCGTCAACGGCGCGAGCGGCATCGCCGTCGGCATGGCCACCAACATGGCGCCGCACAACCTCATCGAGGTCGTCGGGGCCGCGCGGCACCTGCTCGACGAACCCGGATGCGACGCTCGACGACCTGATGGAGTTCGTCCCCGGCCCCGACCTGCCCGACCGGCGGCACGATCGTCGGCCTCGCGGGCGTCGCGCGACGCCTACGCCACCGGCCGCGGCAGCGTTCAAGACGCGCGCCAAGGTCGCGGTCGAGTCGATCACCGCCCGCAAGCAGCGGGCCTCGTCGTCACCGAGCTGCCCTACCTGGTCGGCCCCGAGAAGGTCATCGAGAAGATCAAGGACGGCGTCAACGCCAAGAAGCTCACCGGCATCTCCGACGTCACCGACCTCACCGACCGCAAGCACGGCCTGCGTCTCGTCATCGGCATCAAGACCGGGTTCAGCCCGGAGGCCGTGCTCGAGCAGCTCTACCGCCTCACGCCGCTCGAGGACGGCTTCTCGATCAACAACGTCGCGCTCGTCGACGGCGGCCCGCAGACGCTCGGCCTGCGCGAGCTGCTGCGCGTCTACGTCGACCACCGCATCCGGGTCGTCACGCGGCGCTCGCGAGTACCGGCTGGCGCGCCGCAAGGAGCGCCTGCACCTCGTCGAGGGCCTGCTCGTCGCGATCCTCGACATCGACGAGGTCATCCAGGTCATCCGCACCTCCGACGACACCGACGCAGGCGCGCACCCGCCTGCGCGAGGTCTTCGACCTGAGCACGCTGCAGGCCGACTACATCCTCGAGCTGCGCCTGCGCCGCCTGACCCGGTTCTCGCCGCATCGAGCTGGAGACCGAGCGCGACCAGCTGCAGCGCCGAGATCGCCGAGCTGGAGGAGCTCCTCGGCAGCCGGGCGCGCATCCGCGCGCTGGTCGTCCGACGAGCTCGAGCGAGGTCGCCGACGAAGTTCGGCACGCCGCGCCGCACGCTGCTCACCGAGGCCAAGCCGTCGATCGCCGGCGACGGCGAGCCCGCGGCAAGGCCACGACCGTCCGATCTGGAGATCGCCGACGTCCCCTGCCGGGTGTACCTGTCGACGACGGGCCGCATCCTCCGCGTCGACGCCGTGCCGAGGGCGAGGAGCTCGACCGCATCCAGCGCCGCGCGCCGCAGCAAGCACGACGCGATCCTCTCGACGGTCGACACGACGAGCCGCGGCGAGATCGGGGCGATCACCGACGCGCGGGCCGCCTCGTCCGGTTCACGCCCGTCGACCTGCCGGCCGTGCCCGCCAACTCGGTGCAGCTCGGGGCCGGGGGCACGGATCGCCGACTACCTCGCCCTGGCCGACAAGACGGAGCGCGTCCTCGCGCGTCGTGTCGCTCGACTCGCCGACTGCCGATCGCGCTCGGCACCGGCACAGGGTGTCGTCAAGCGCGTCACGCCGGGCGACTGGCCGAACAGGCCGGAGTTCGAGGTCATCACGCTGAAGCCCGGCGACGAGGTCGTCGGGCGCGTGCAGTGCTCCGACGACGCCGAGCTCGTCTTCGTGACCACCGACGCCCAGCTGCTGCACTTCACCGCGAAGTCGGTGCGGCCGCAGGGCGCGCTCGGCGGGCGGCATGGCCGGCATCAACCTCGGCGACGGCGCGCGTCGATCTTCTTCGGCGCCGTCGAGGCCGCCGACCGCGACCAGGCGGCGGTCGTCACGATCGCCGTCAGCCGACCGACACGCTCCCGGGCGCCGACCCGGGCAGCGGCAAGGTGAGCGATTTCGGGGAGTTCCCGGCCAAGGGCCGGGCCACCGGCGGCGTGCGGTCGCAGCGCTTCCTCAAGGGCGAGACCGAGCTGTCGCTCGCCTGGGTGGGCGCTTCCCCCGCTCTCGCGGTCGGTCCCGACGGTTCCGCGCGGGCGCTCCCGGAGGGCGGCGCGCGCCGCGACGGCTCGGGCACCCCGCTCGACATGGTCGTCAGCTCCATCGGACGCCGCCTGGCCTGACGTCGCCAACGGAGGACTCGCGGCCGCCGAGACGGCGCGTCGTCAGCTAACGGAGGTTGATGGGCCGCTTTCGGCTCTCATCTCCTCCATTACCGACACGGTTCGACGGCGACGCTAACGGAGGAGCGACAACCCCAACCGGCCGCGATCTCCTCCGTTACCTGCTTCCCTGCGGCGCAACGGAGCGGAACTCCTCCGTTACCGACTACGCGTCGATGCGGGCTCGCGAGAGGTCGTCGGCCCCCGCGATGATGAACTCCTTGCGCGGAGCGACATCGTTGCCCATCAGCAGCTCGAACACGCGGTTCGCGCCCTCGGCGTCCGCGACGCGCACGCGGCGCAGCGTGCGGTGTGTGCGGTCCATGGTCGTCGTCGCCAGCTGGTCCGCGTCCATCTCGCCGAGGCCCTTGTAACGCTGGATCGGCTCCTGGTACTTCCTGCCGCGCTTCTTGAGGTCGGCGAGCACCGCTTGCAGCTCCGCCTCCGAGTACGTGTAGATGGTCTCGTTCGGCTTCGACCCCGGGTTCACGACGATCACCCGGTGCAGTGGAGGCACGGCCGCGAACACGCGTCCCTCCTCGATCATCGGACGCATGTACCGGAAGAACAGCGTCAGCAGCAGGGTGCGGATGTGCGCCCCGTCCACGTCGGCGTCCGACATGATGATGACCTTGCCGTAGCGGGCCGAGCCCAGCTCGAACGAACGTCCGGAGCCCGCACCGATCACCTGGATGATCGCCGCGCACTCGGCGTTCGACAGCATGTCGGACACCGAGGCCTTCTGCACATTGAGGATCTTGCCGCGGATGGGGAGCAGTGCCTGGTACTCGCTGTCGCGGGCGCGGCGGGCGGTCCCGAGCGCCGAATCGCCCTCCACGATGAACAGCTCGCTGTTGGCCACGTCGCTGGAGCGGCAGTCCACGAGCTTCGCGGGCAGAGAGGAGGTCTCGAGCGCGTTCTTGCGGCGCTGCGTCTCCTTGTGCGCCCGCGCCGAGATCCGCGACTTCATCTCGGCGACGACCTTGTCGAGCACGAGCGCCGACTGCGTCTTGTCGTCGCGCTTCGACGACGAGAAGCGCTCGGCGAGCGTCTTCTGGATCACGTTCGCGACGATGGCGCGCACGGCCGGGGTGCCGAGCACCTCCTTGGTCTGGCCCTCGAACTGCGGCTCGGGGAGGCGGACCGTGAGCACCGCGGTGAGGCCCGCCATCACGTCGTCCTTCTCGAGCTTGTCGGTGCCCGCTTTGAGGCGCCGCGCGTTCTGCTCCACCTGCTGGCGCAGGAACTTCAGCAGCCCCTGGTCGAAGCCGGTCTGGTGGCTGCCTCCTTTGGGCGTCGCGATGATGTTGACGAACGATCGCATCACCGTGTCGTAGCCCGTCCCCCAGCGCAGCGCGATGTCGACCTGGCACTCCCGCTTGAGCTCCGTCGGCACCATCGCACCGCTCTCCGAGAGCACGGGCACGGTCTCCGTGAAGTGGCCCTCTCCGGTGAGCCGCCACGTCTCGGTGATCGGGCTGTCGGGGGCGAGGAAGTCCACGAACTCCGAGATACCGCCGTCGTAGCCGAAGGTGGTCCGCTCCCCCTCGGGCGAGCGCTGGTCGTCGATCGTGATGGCGATGCCCGGCACCAGGAACGCGGTCTGACGCGCGCGACCGATCAGGTCGTCGACCGAGAACTCGGCACCCTTGGTGAAGACCTGACGGTCGGCCCAGTAGCGGATGCGCGTGCCTGTGACACTTTTGCCCACCTTGCCGGCGATCCGCAGCTCGCTGCCGCTCACGAACGGCGAGAAGGACGCATCAGGGCTCGGCGCAGCGGAGCCGTCGGCGAACACGCCGGGCTCACCGCGGTGGAACGACATCGCCCAGGTCTTGCCGTCGCGGTCGACCTCTACGTCGAGCCGCTCGGACAGGGCGTTGACCACCGACGCGCCGACGCCGTGGAGGCCTCCGGAGGCCGCGTAGGAGCCGCTGCCGAACTTGCCGCCCGCGTGCAGCTTGGTGAACACGACCTCCACACCGGTGAGCCCGGTCTTGGGCTCGACATCGACCGGGATGCCGCGCGCCTTGTCACGCACCTCGACGCTGTCGTCGGGGTGGAGGATGACCTCGATCGTGCTGCCGTGCCCGGCCAGCGCCTCGTCGACGGAGTTGTCGATGATCTCCCACAGGCAGTGCATGAGGCCGCGGGAGTCGGTGGAGCCGATGTACATGCCGGGGCGCTTGCGCACCGCCTCGAGGCCCTCGAGCACCGAGAGGTGCCTGGCCGAATAGTCCGAGCTCGCCACGAGCACTCCTTGTGATCCTTGCGCGCCCGTTACGGATCCGGACGTCGTGCATCCTCCAGAGTAAGCGTTGCGCCGGGTGAACCCACGATCGACACCCGAGGGCCGGAGGCTACGCGTTGAGCGAAATAGCAGCCAATACGCGCCTTGCAGCCGGGTTTACGTGGTTCTATAGAGATACCGAGTTCACCGGTTGCGACGGAAAGGAGCATCACATGTCGACGATCACCTCGGAGAACGGTGCGGTTGACGAGCTCGAGCCGGGCCCGCAACTGACGGCCGCGGACCGCTGCGACAGCTGTGGCGCTCAGGCGTACATCCGCGTCGTCGTCAACAACGGCGAACTCCTCTTCTGCGCCCACCACGGCAAGAAGCACCAGGAGAAGCTCTCGCAGATCGCGCACAGCTGGCACGACGAGACCGCGCGTCTCTTCGAAGAGCAGCGCGCCTAGGTCTGCCGCGGGTCCGCGGGCGAACCTCGAGACGGGGCTGATCGGGCGATGGCAGAAGCCGCCGGCGTGCGCAGACGCGCCTTCGTCGACCTCGATGTCATCCGCTCGAACGCCCTCGTCTCGGCCGCTGCGACCCTCCCCGACTGCACCGCCGACCTCCGCGCCGACGCGTACGGCCACGGGCTCGTCCCCGTAGCGCGGGCGCTGACCGACGCGGGCGTCGGCGGTTTTCTCGTCTCCCGGGTGGAGGACGCCTCTGCGTTGGCCGACGAAGGCATCCCCGTGTCCGCCCACCTCGGGGTCCCGGTCGGCCGCCACGCGCGCGGCCCGGAAAACCTGCTCGGCCCGGAGCTCCTCGGTCTCGGCGCCTCCCGCCCGACGGCTGCGGCCCTCCGGCTGACCGGCGAGATCATCGCCGTCAAGCGCGTGGGAGCCGACCGCGGCGTCTCGTACGGCTACACGTACCGTACCGAGCGGCCGAGCACGCTCGCGCTGGTCGCGCTCGGCTACGCCGACGGCATCCTGCGGGTCGCGTCCAACAAGGCGCCCGTGCTCGTCGGCGAGACGACGGGGCGCATCACGGGCCGCATCGCGATGGACCAGTTCGTGGTCGACATCGGCGACGCCGACGCCGCCCTCGGCGATCCGGTCGTCCTGTTCGGCGACCCCGCTCGCGGCGAGCCGTCGGCGATCGACTGGGCGGCCGCGCTCGGCGTCGCCGCCCCGGTCATCACGAGCCGGCTGGGCCGGCGCATCGAACGGGTCTACACGCCGTGACCGTCGTCAGCATGAGGAGCGCGAACGCATGACCATCGTGGACGCGATCGCCGAACCGCTCCCCCGCGCGGTCATCGATCTGGCGGCCCTCCGCCGCAATGTGGCGCATCTCACCCAGCTGATCGCCCCGGCGGAGACCATGCTCGCCGTGAAGGCCGACGCCTACGGCCACGGCCTCCTGCCGATCGCGGAGGCCGGGCTGGAGGCGGGAGCGACCTCCCTCGCCGTGCTGGAGGTGCCGGCCGGGCTCGTGCTGCGCAGCGCGGGAGTCACTGTGCCGCTCCTGGCGTGGTTGCACGGCCACGAAACCGACTGGCGTGCCGCGATCGAGGCCGACATCGAGCTCGGCATCTCCGCGGTCTGGCAGCTGGAGGCGATCGCGGAGGCCGGCGCCGACCGCCCGGCGGTGGTGCACCTCAAGGTCGACACGGGGCTGAGCCGCAACGGCGCCACCCGCGCGGACTGGCCGCACCTGATCGACACCGCGCTCGACCTCGAGCGCCGCGGGATCGTCCGGGTCCGCGCGGCATGGTCGCACCTGGCCGACGCCTCCGTCGCCGACGACGAGGCCGCGCTCACGGAGTTCCGGAGCGCGGTCGCTGAGGCGGAGGAACGCGGTGCCCGGTTCGAGGTGCTGCACCTCGCGGCGAGCTCGGCCGGCATCCGCATGCCGGAGGCCCGCTTCGACTTCGTGCGGTTCGGCATCGCCGCGTACGGATTCTCGCCCTTCGATGACAGCACAGGCGCCGAGCTCGGGCTGGAGCCCGTGATGCGGTTGGAGGCTCCGGTCACCGAAGTGCACCTCGGCGGCACCACGCGGGCACGACTCGCCATCGGCTTCGGCGACGGCGTGCCGACTCTCGGGATCGCCAAGACGTCGGTGCTCTTGGGTGGCCGCCGCTGCCCGGTGATCGGCGTGGAGGTCGACTCGATGGTGGTCGACGCCGGTCCGGCGCGCGTGAACGTCGGCGACACCGCCGTACTGTTCGGCGACGGCCGATCCGACGACGTCACCGCAGAGAAGTACGCCGACTGGGCCGAGACAATCGCCGACGAGATGGTCACCGGCGTCGGCGCGCGCGTCCCCCGCGTCTACGTCAACTGACTATCCGTCGAGGGGCACGTTTGTTGTCCCCTTCAGACGCCGAAAGGGACGACGCCGGGCACCTCACTGCGGTCAGAGCGAGACGCTCAGGCGCTCGGCGATCGCCCGGCGTGCGTTGGTCGCGTAGCGGTCGACGCGCTCGGTCTGCGTGACCGGCGGCAGCTCGCCGCGCAGCGCAGTCTGCAGCATCCGGTCGGCAAGCGCCGGGTTCATCGGCAGGACGGGACCGTGCAGGTGCGTCCCGATCGCGCTGCCGACGACGACGCCCTCCGTGCGGTCGCCGTTACCGAAGCCGCTCACGACGTCGCCGAGCGGCTCGCCGCCCTCGATCGTCGTCGTCGCGGAGTGGTTCTCGAACCCGGCCAGCGTGAGACCGTCGCGGGTCCGCACGACCACCTCGGCGACATGACGATGCGCCCCGAGCACGGCGCGCGTGGGAAAGACACCAGCACCCGCGAGCGTCTCGCCGTCCGGCGTCTCGATCCCGGTGCCGAGCAGCTGCCAGCCGCCGGCGATCGCGAGGATCGGGATGCCAGCGTCGCGCCAGCGCCGCAGTGCGGAGCGATGCGCTCGACATCGTCGGCAACGGCGCGCTGCGACGAGAGCGGACCGCACCCGATGTGCACGATGTCCACGCTGGAGGGCAGCTCGCCGCCGGCCTCGTGCGTCACGACCTCGGCCTCCACGCCGCGCCACCGCGCGCGCTCGGCGAGCGCGAGCACGTTGCCGACGTCGCCGTTGATCCCGAGTTCGCGCGGGTAGAGGTGGAGGATGCGCAGCGACGCTCATGCGGCGCCGCCTTCCAGGTCGAGGAAGCCGAGCTGCTTGCGGATCAGCATCATCTGCTCGTAGTTCACGATCATCGGTCTTCGTGCCGCGCGACGGCTTCGGCAGCGCGAGGAAGCGGGCTGAAGCGCCGGCTTCAGCTCGGGCATCGACCGGTCCGACCGCGATGTCCTCGTAGCCGAAGCGCGTGGCGAACTGCCAGGCCTTCGTGCCCGACACGACGTCGACGTGCTCGAGTTGCGAGAGGTCGATGTCGTACACCCACGACGGGTCGGGGGTGCCCTCGTCGACGGCAACGAACACCTGCTCGGGGCTGTGCGCTCAGGTAGTCGAGGTTGAGCTGCAGGCTCGGCGGGTTCTTCATCATGATGATCTCGATGTCCTCGTCGCCGACCCGCAGCGTCTCGCCGCGGCCGTAGACCGTCCGGAGCGAGCTCATCGCCGCGACGACAGCCTCCGCGCGGAAGTCGTCGCCCAGCAGCCGACGGGCCATCGCCGTGGCTCCGGCCGCGTCGACCGCGTAGTGGAGGCCGCGCGCGGGAAGACCGATGCGGACGGACTCGCCGCCGATGGTCAGCTGCGCGCTCTGGGTCTCCAGCTTGCTGACGAAGACGGCAGGCACCGGCAGGGCTCCCGCCGCCGCACCGGAGAAATCGGTAACATTGGCGAGGCCGTTGGGAGACGACTCGATGATCGCGGGCGCGACGGCAAACGTCGTGACGTCCCGTCCCTCGGCCGCGAGTTGCGCACCGACGCGCGCCAGGCTGTCGTCGTCGGCGTTCACTACGACGAACTCGCCGGAGCGCTCCGCGATGGTGCGGAGCATCCCGACGACGCGGGTGGGCTCGAAGAACCGGTTGAGCTGGTCGATCTGCACGTTGAGGAGAAGCGAACCACGAGGCCCCAGGACGGTCGCCAGGTCGACGCCGTACGCCTCATCGACCTCGATCACGCCGACGTCACCGCGCACGTAGCCGTCGAGCGGCACGTCCGCGAGCAGTGCGGACGCGATCCCCTGCGGGAGGTTGCCTCCGGACGGGTTCGTGAAGACGATCAGACCGTGCTCGCGCAGGATCGCCGTGAGCATGTTCGTCGTGGTCGACTTGCCGTTCGAGCCGGACACGAACACGACGCCCAGCGGGAGGCGGCTGACAGCACGTTCGAGGAACTTCGGCGCGATCGCGAGCGCGACACGCCCCGGCACCGCCGAGCCGCCTCCCCGCAAGCGCAGAAGCCAGCGGGCGAGGCGGCCGGCGATGACCGCCAGTCGATAGCGCACCTTATTCGAGGTAGTCGCGCAGCGACTGCGAGCGGGACGGGTGGCGCAGCTTCGCCATCGTCTTCGACTCGATCTGACGGATGCGCTCACGCGTCACGCCGAAGGTGTCGCCGATCTGGTCGAGCGTCTTCGGCATTCCGTCGCCGAGGCCGAATCGCATGCGGATCACGCCCGCCTCGCGCTCGGACAGGGAGTCGAGGAGGCTCTCCAGCTGCTTCTGCAGCATCGTGAAGCCGACCGCGTCGGCCGGGACGACCGCCTCGGTGTCCTCGATCAGGTCGCCGAACTCGCTGTCGCCGTCCTCACCGAGCGGGGTGTGCAGCGAGATCGGCTCGCGACCGTACTTCTGCACCTCGATGACCTTCTCGGGGGTCATGTCGAGCTCGCTTGGCAGAGCTCTTCCGGCGTGGGCTCGCGACCCAGGTCCTGCAGCATCTGTCGCTGAACGCGGGCCAGCTTGTTGATGACCTCGACCATGTGCACGGGGATGCGGATGGTGCGGGCCTGGTCGGCCATGGCGCGGGTGATCGCCTGACGGATCCACCAGGTGGCGTAGGTCGAGAACTTGAAGCCCTTGGTGTAGTCGAACTTCTCGACGGCACGGATCAGGCCCAGGTTGCCCTCCTGGATCAGGTCGAGGAACTGCATGCCGCGACCGGTGTAGCGCTTGGCGAGGCGACACGACGAGGCGCAGGTTCGCGCCGAGCAGGTGGCTCTTGGCGCGCTGACCGTCGCGGGCGACCCAGCGCAGCTCGCGCTCGAGCTCCTTGGGCATGTTCGGCGTGTTCGCGAGCTTGTCCTCGGCGAACAGGCCGGCCTCGATGCGCATCGCGAGCTCGACCTCCTCCGCGGCGTTGAGCAGCGGCGACCTTGCCGATCTGCTTCAGGTAGTCCTTCACCGGGTCGGCGGTCGCACCGGTGATCGTCGACGAGTAGACGGGGACGTCGTCGTCCTCGTCGACCGCGCGGAGCACGAGTGCGTCGGTGGGCAGCGGAGCGTCGGCGGCGGCCTGCACGGCCGCGGTCTCACCCTTCGGCCCGGAGCCGTCGCCCTCGGCGTCGTCGCTCTCGCCCTCGGAGTCCTCTGCCTCGTCGGAGGCGTCGTCCGCGTCGATCTCGACCTCTACGTCCTCGCCGATCCCCGCGTCGTCGCCGGCGTCGCCTGTGGCTTTCTTCGTCGTGCCCTTCTTGGCGGGCGCCTTGGCGGACTTCTTGGCCACTGGCTTCGTGGCCGCAGCCTCGTCCGCGACGACGGCCTCTGCCGCCTCGTCGACGGGCACTGCCTCGCGGGCCTTGGTAGCTGCACGGGTTGCCATGTGAACACCTTTCATACCGGGCGGAGGGCCGAGGTGCGCCGACCGGGCGCCCGACTGAGGTCGCGTGCGGACATTACTAAGACCCATGTCAAGCCCTGAGTGTGTACGTCGGGCACCATCAAGCGCTCCGACCCCAGGACATGAACGGGTCCAGGAATCAATTATTGCACGTTCTCGCCAGGCTCCCGACCACTTCGCCTCCGCCAAACGTCTACGAGTGCAACCCAGAGAGGCCCCACTTCTATTCCCTCGTCCTCCGCAAGCCGGCGGCGGGTACGGCGGCGCGCCCGCACCAGGAAGACGACGCCGAGCCCGATGATCGCGTACTGCACGGCGAACGCCCGGCGGAACGAGTCGAGCGCGTACAGATCGGCCGTCGTGTGGGCGGTGTTCTGTGCATCGAGGGCGACGCCGATGAGGAACATCATCACGAAACTGGCGAGGAAGCCACCGACGTTCACGATCCCGTTGGCGGAGCCGAGGCTGTGCAGCGGGTTCGACGTTCGCGCAAAGTCGAAGCCGATCAGCGAACCGGGCCCGCCGATCCCGATCGCGACCAGCAGCAGGATCAGCAGCCAGACCGGCGGCGTTCCGGGCCACAGCAGTACCAGAGCCCAGACCCCGCCCATCATCCCGACGATCCCGAGTACCAGGTTGCTGCGTCGCAGGGGAAAGCGTGCGGTCAGCAGTCCGAGGATCGGCCCGGCGATCAGGCCTGCGACGACCGACACGATGAGGAGGCCGCTGGCCTCGGCCGGATCGATGCCCAGCGCGAACACCATGAACGGCAGTCCCCACATGAGGCTGAAGACGGTGCCGGAGGATTGCGTCGTGAAATGCGACCAGAATCCGAGTTGCGTTCCCGGTCGGGCGAGGCTGACGCGCAGTTGGCGTATCGACTCCGACCACGTGGCGGGACGCGGACCTTCGCGTCGATCCCACCGGTCGGTCGCGGATGGCAGCGACGATCCCGATGAGCGCGACGACCGACACCGACGCCGCGCTGAGGAACGCGGTCGTCCAACCGGACTGGTGAAGCAGGAGGGCGAACGGGACGGCCGACAGCACCTGCCCGAGCTGGCCGATGTTGCCGATCCACTGCGACAGCTGCGGAACGAGGCGGCCCCGGAACCACGAGTTCACCAGCCGCATGAGCGAGGTGAACACGGTGGCGTCGCCGGCGCCGACCAGGATGCGCCCAATGATCGCCAGCGCGATCGTCGGCGCGAAGGCGACGGTGACCTGTCCGACCACCATGAGCGCGGTGCCCACGATCATCAGGGCGCGGGAGCCGACGCGGTCGATGAGGATCCCGACGGGCATCTGCATGGCCGCGTAGACGATCAGCTGGACGACGGCGAGCGATCGAGAGCACGGCGGCCGAGACGTGGAATCGCTCGGTGGCCGCGACGCCGGCGACGCCGATGCTGGTGCGCTGCATGACGGCGACCAGATAGGCGAAGACCCCGATCCCGAAAATAACCCAGGACCGTCGCGAATTCACCCCACGATCCTATGCCCGGCGTCTGGCCTTCACCCGTCGCAGGCCGGCACTGCCCGTGACGGTCAGCGCTCGCCGCGCGGGTTCTCGTCGTCGCCGTGGCGGCGGAAGGCGAGGAAGTTCTCCAGCTCGGCCGCGATCTCGTCGGCACTGGGAAGCTCGCCGTCGCGATCGGTCAGCGGCGAGCGCAGCTGGGTGTCCTCCATATAGCTGTCGTGCCGCTCCTCCAGCGTGCCGACCAGCTTGCCCAGCTCGGGGTTTCCCGCGACCTGCTCGTCGATGTTCGCGACGAACTCGCGGTCCTCCTCGCGCAGGCGGTCGGTCGGGAAGATCAGCCCCGTCGCGGCGCTGATACTCTCGAGCCCGGCGATCGCGGCAGCGGGGTACTCGGTGTCGGCCAGGTAGTGCGGGATCAGGAGGACGAAGCCCGCTATCGGGTACGACAGCTGCTGGAGCCGGAACTCCAGGAGGTGGAGGGCGTTGCCGGGGACCTGGGTCTGCGGCTTCCAGATCGACATGGCCTCGATCAGATCGCTGCGGTTGCCGCTGACGGTCACGCCGATCGGGCGCGTGTGCGGCACTGGCATGGGGATGGCGTGCACCCACGTCACGCTCTTGACCTTGAAACGCTCGATGAGACCGAGGACCGCCTCGGTGAACGCCTCCCAGCGGAAGTCGGGCTCGAAACCCGAGAGGAAGAGGAACGGCTGGCGCAGTTCGTCGTAGACGAGGTGCAGACGCAGAGTCGAGGGCTGGTAGTCGGCGAGGTGGTCCTGGTCGAAGTAGATGATCGGCCGGCGGGCGCGGTAGTCGAGAAGGATGTCGGCGTCGAAGGTCGCCACGACCTCGCTGTCGAGCGCGCCCAGGAGATACGTGCCCAGCTGGCTCACACCGGAACCGGCGTCGGCGAACCCGGTGAGCCCCGCGATCAGCGGAAGGCCCTCCGGCACCTCCAGTGCCGGGTTCAGCTCGTACAGTTCGCCGGGGTCTCGCATACGTCAACTCTAGGCCGAGCTCCCGGCACGTGCCCCGCGGCCGAACCCGCTCGCAGCACGCCCACAGCGAACAGGCGGCGACCGTGAGGACACGGGGCCCAGCGGCTAATGTCGAGACATGACCGCTCCCGCACTCCGTCTCTCGTCCGCTCCCTCGCCCGGCGCCGCTGTTCTGGTGCTGGCCGCGCGCACCGGCTCGGACGACGTCGCCGTCCTCTCCTCGAGCGCCCGCGACGGACTGGCCGACGAGTTGGCCGCGGTCGGCTTCAGCGGGGGCAAGGACGAGCTCGTACGCCTCCCCGGCGCCGCGGGAGGCCCGGGGCTCGCGGTGGTCGGGCTCCCCGAGCCGGTCGACGAGGATGCCCTCCGGTACGCGGCGGGAACGGCTATCCGGCAGCTCGCGGGTGTCGGCCACGTCGCCGTCGAGCTCCCCGCTGCCGACGACGCACAGCTGGGCGCGGTGCTCGAAGGAGCCGCCCTCGGCGCGTACGCCTTCACCGAGTACCGGTCGGCGAGCCGTGCGGGGGTCAAGTCGCCCGTCGAGACGATCGACGTGATCGGGTCGTCCGCCGCCGACGCCGGCGATGCGCTCGTCGCCCGCGCCCTCGCGGTATCGGGCGCCGCGTCGCTGGTGAAGGACCTGGTGAACACTCCCCCGATCGATCTCTACCCGGCGTCGTTCGCCGCACGGGTCGAGGAGGCGGCGGAGGGACTCCCCGTCACGATCCAGGTCTGGGACGAGGGGCGACTCGCCGCCGAGCGGCTTCGGCGGCATCCTCGGCGTCGGGCAGGGCTCGACCCGCCCGCCGCGGCTGGTGAAGGTGGACTACGCGCCGGCGGATGCGGCCCGGCACCTCGCGCTCGTCGGCAAGGGCATCACGTTCGACTCGGGCGGCCTCTCGCTGAAGCCCGCGGCCTCGCATGGTCGGCATGAAGTACGACATGACCGGCGCCGCGACCGTGCTCGCCGTCGACCCTCGCCGCCGCGCGCCTGGCACTGCCGGTGCGGGTCACCGCGTGGCTGTGCATCGCCGAGAACATGCCGTCGGGCACGGCCATCCGGCCCGAACGACGTGCTGCGCATCCGCGGCGGCCGCACCGTCGAGGTGCTCAACACCGACGCGGAGGGCCGGCTCGTGCTCGCCGACGGCCTCGTCGCCGCCGGCGAGGAGCACCCCGACGCGATCGTCGACGTCGCGACGCTCACCGGGGCCGCGCTGGTCGCGCTCGGCACCCGCTACGCGGCCGTGATGGGCGACGACGAGCTGGTCGGCGACGTCCTCGCCGCAGCCAAGGCCGTCCGGCGAGCCGATCTGGCCGATGCCGCTGCCGAGCGAGCTGCGCGCGACGCTCAACTCCGACGTCGCCGACATCGCCAACGCGAAGCCCGGCAATCACCGCGGGCGGGATGCTGCTGGCCGGCGTGCTTCCTCCAGGAGTTCGTCGCGCGTACCGGCGAGGAGGACGACGCACCGCGCATCCCGTGGGCTCATCTCGACATCGCGGGGCCGGCGAAGAACGCCGGCAGCGCCGTACGGGTTCACCGGCAAGGGCCCGACCGCCGTGACGCGTCCGCACGCTCATCGCGCTTGGCCGAGGACTTTTCGCCGAGCCGTAGTAGGGTCGTATGGGCGAGGAAGATCCCTGCCAATGCAAGCTCCTGCCTCGGGCCACCCCTCGGGGCAGGATCGTGTCACGAATCGCTGATGCACGCGAGGGAGTAGCTGGGTGTCTGAGCAGAACTTTGACCTTGTGGTGCTCGGCGGTGGGAGTGGCGGCTACGCCGCAGCGCTGCGTGCGGCCGAGCTCGGTTTCACCGTCGGCATGATCGAGAAGGACAAGGTCGGCGGCACCTGCCTGCACCGCGGCTGCATCCCCACCAAGGCGCTGCTGCACGCGGCCGAGGTCGCGGACTACTCGCGCGAGTCGGCCAAGTACGGCATCATCACCCAGTTCGCAGGGCATCGACATCGACGGCGTTACCGAGTACCGCGAGGGCATCGTCGCCAAGAAGTACAAGGGCCTCCAGGGCCTGGTCAAGGCCCGCGGCATCACCGTCATCGAGGGCGAGGGCCGCCTGACCTCCCCGACGACCGTGCAGGTCGGCGACGACACCATCGTCGGCAAGAACGTCATCCTGGCCACCGGCTCGTACTCGCGCAGCCTCCCCGGCCTCGAGATCGGCGGCCGCGTCATCACCACCGAGCAGGCTCTCGAGCTCGACTTCGTGCCCAAGAAGGTCGTCGTGCTCGGCGGCGGCGTCATCGGCGTCGAGTTCGCGAGCGTCTGGAAGTCGTTCGGCGCCGAGGTCACCGATCGTCGAGGCGCTGCCGCACCTGGTCCCCAACGAGGACGAGTCGATCAGCAAGTCGTTCGAGCGCGCGTTCCGCAAGCGCGGCATCGACTTCCGCCTCGGCGTCCGCTTCTCCGGCGTCACGCAGAACGAGAACGGCGTCGTCGTCACGCTCGAAGACGGCAGACCTTCGAGGCGGAGCTGCTGCTCGTCGCCGTCGGCCGTGGCCCGCTCACCGCGGACATCGGCTACGACGAGGTCGGCGTCACGCTCGACCGCGGCTTCGTCATCACGGACGAGCGCCTCCAGACCAACATCCCCGGCGTCTACGCCGTCGGCGACATCGTCCCCGGCCTGCAGCTCGCGCACCGCGGCTTCCAGCAGGGCATCTTCGTCGCCGAAGAGATCGCCGGTCTCAACCCGATCGTCGTTCCCGACGTCAACATCCCCAAGGTCACCTACTGCGACCCGGAGGTCGCCTCGGTCGGTCTCACCGAGGCCAAGGCCGTCGAGCAGTACGGCGCCGACAAGGTCACGAGCTACGACTACAACCTCGCCGGCAACGGCAAGAGCGAGATCATCGGCACCTCCGGCTCGGTCAAGGTCGTCCGCGTGAACGACGGCCCCGTCGTCGGCGTGCACATGATCGGCGCCCGCGTCGGCGAGCTCATCGGCGAGGCGCAGCTGGCCGTGAACTGGGAGGCGTACCCCGAGGACATCGCGCCGTTCGTCCACGCGCACCCGACTCAGAACGAGGCGCTCGGCGAGGCCTTCCTCGCGCTCGCGGGCAAGCCGCTGCACACCCTCTAAAGACGTCTGCCGCGGAAGCGGCCGCAATAAGCTACTGAACGATCGGTTTTGAAGGAGAGCAGCTGATGAGCGAATCCGTCAGCCTCCCGGCACTCGGCGAGAGTGTCACCGAGGGCACGGTCACCCGCTGGCTGAAGAACGTCGGCGACCGTGTCGAGGTCGACGAGCCCTTGCTCGAAGTCTCGACCGACAAGGTCGACACCGAGATCCCCTCGCCCGTCGCGGGCGTGATCGAGGCGATCCTGGTGCAGGAGGACGAGACCGTCGAGGTCGGCACCGCGCTCGTGACGATCGGCGACGGCTCCGGCGCAGGCTCCGCCCGCCGCGGCCACTGCGCCCGGAGGCGCCGCGCCGGAGGCTGCTGCGCCGGCTCAGGAGGCTGCGCCGGCGCAGGAAGCCGCTCCCGGAGGCTCCAGCGCCTGCTGCTCCGGTCCAGGAGGCTCCCTGCCGCCGCCGCCCCGGCGCCCGCTGCCGCCCGGCAGCGCTGCTCCGCGCCGGCCCTGCTCCGACTCCGGCCCGCTGCCCCCGGCTCCCGCCGCTGCGCCCGGCCCCGGCTCCGGCTGCCTGCGCTCCGGCGCGCATGCCGGACAACGCGGGCTACGTCACCCCGATCGTCCGCAAGCTCGCGAACGAGCAGGGCATCGACCTGTCGACCGTCACCGGCACCGGTGTCGGCGGACGCATCCGCAAGGAGGACATCCTCGTCCGCTGCTGCTCCGGCTGCCGCGGCTGCTGCTCCTGCCGCGGCGGCTCCGCGTCGGTCGAGGTGTCGCCGCTGCGCGGCACGACGCAGCCGATGTCGCGCCTGCGCAAGGTCGTCGCAGAGCGCGCCGTCGTCTCGATGCAGTCGACGGCTCAGCTGACGACCGTCGTCGAGGTGGACGTGACCAAGGTCGCCGCGTTCCGCGACAAGGTCAAGGGCGAGTTCCTCGCCAAGACGGGCACGAAGCTCTCGTTCCTGCCGTTCTTCGCTCTCGCCGCCGCCGAGGCGCTGCAGGCCTACCCGATCGTCAACGCGACGGTCGACGGCGACAGCATCGTCTACCCGGACCACGAGAACATCTCGATCGCCGTCGACACGGAGCGCGGGCTGCTGACCCCGGTGATCCGCAACGCGGCCGACCTCGACATCGCCGGCCTCGCGGCGCGAGATCGCCGACCTCGCCGAGCGGACGCGCGACAACAAGCTCAAGCCGGACGAGCTGGCCGGCGGCACCTTCACGCTGACCAACACCGGTTCGCGCGGCGCGCTGTTCGACACCCCGGTCGTCTTCCTGCCGCAGGTCGCGATCCTCGGCACCGGCATCGTCGCGAAGAAGCCCGTCGTCGTCTCGGCCGACGGCACGCGACTCGATCGCGATCCGCTCGACGGTGTACCTCGCCCTGTCGTACGACCACCGCATCGTCGACGGCGCGGACGCCGCCCGCTTCCTCGTCGCGGTGAAGAACCGCCTCGAGAGCGGCGACTTCGAGGGCAACCTCGGCATCTGACCACCCGCGACCTCAACAGTCGCATCCGCTCCGAGCTAACAGCCTGAACGATCACCAGTCCGGCCCTGTTCCGCTTTCGCGGAGCAGGGCCGAACTGCTCTTCCCGACAGCGTCGCCTCCCACCTCATCGGCCGGCAACAGCAGCAGGGCGAGCAGCACTCCCGCCAGGGGGACGACGGCGATCGCCACCAGCAACGGCCGGGCCGCCGCCCAGGTGCGCGCACGCCCGACGAGCCGACCGACCGGCCGGTCGCCGATCTCCTCCAGCAGCCGTTCCATGGCCGTCAGAACGCGACCGCTCCTGTAGGCGGCGTCACGGATTCCGAGCACCTGCTGCGGGGATGGCCGAGGCCGATCCCTGGGCGCCGGCCCCACCTGCGAGCCCACTTCCCACTCACGCGCCGCACCCCGCCGGGCCGCCTCCGAACGCACCGCCTCCGAACGCACCGCCTCCGAACGCACCGGGTCAGAGCATGATGATCGTTCGTCAGGCGGGTCACCGCGGATGGTCAGGGTCACCGCAGTTGGTGGATCGCAGTCCCGCACCGGCACCCCGCACGGCACGGCTCCCCGAAGCACGGTCGCCTCCAGATCCCACGAACCGTCGTCGGGCACCGACGTGCCCGCAAAACGCACCACGTCGCGCCGCGCCGCCGCGCCGAGCGCCCATGAGTCACTGCTCGACATCGGCACCAACCCCAGCGAGCCCTCGTCGAAGACGGCCACCCCCAGGCCTCGCTGACCATCAGCTGGCGCTCCCGCCGCTCCCGCCGGTCGAGCCGGCAATCCGCTGCCGCGGACCGCGGACTCCCGCCCGCTCAGCGCCGCACGCCGAGCGGCTGGCGCAGCCAACGGCGGCACCGGCGCCGCCAACTCCGACACCGGCTCCCACCGGATGGCGACGGGATCCACTGTGCACAACACCGCGCGGATCACGTCGTCCCAGCACCGGTGGCCACTTCCCGTCACTGCTGCGAGGAGCGCCGCGCCCCGCTCGTCGCTCACTGCAGCGCAGGTCGCCGCGGCGAGAGCCGCGTACGCGTCCAAGTCCTCCTTCGCTGCGGCGTGGTCGAGCGCCCGCCGCCGATCGGCCCCGGTGAGGACCGGACACCCGTCGTCGCGGAACCCGACGGCGGCCGGGGTGAGCAGCACACCGGCCCAGCCGCAGGCGTGGACGTCGGCGAGACCGCGAGCCACGGCGACCAGCACCGTCGCAGCCTCCCCCGGCGTCAGGCCGATGTCTCGGGCGAGCAGCTCGTCGAGCGTCCCTCGCGCCGGGTGCTCGACCAGGCGGGCCATGAGGGTCCGGCCGCGGGTCGTGCGAGTCGCCGGCGGGGGCAGCATGCGCGGAACATGCTCCGACACCACACCCGACGGCCCGCCGCCCTCCAGCGCGCCGACCGTCCCCTGCACGGCGAGAGTCAGCAGCGCCGGGCCGCGCAGCTCTCCTCCGCTCACGACGACCGAGACACTGGGCGGGGATGACGCACCGCCGTCGTATTCATCGGCCCATCGCTCGATCACCCACCCCGCTTCGGACGCCACGACCGCTGTCTGCCGGGCCAGGTCGATCGGACGTCGCGTGAACATGCTCATACGCCATCTCACCGCACCCGTACCACGCCGCGACGCCCGGTCCAAAGATCGGTGGAGAACCCGTCTTCTGGTCGGTCTGTGAGGGACGGAACACGGCCGGTGAGGGACCAACGAGGCGGTGGATCGAGGACGCGGTTCGGATTTCTGTACTGAGTCCACATAGGATGCTTGCATGACTGTCTTCGATGTCTCCGGGCTCGGCTCCTGTCACGTTCCGTACGAGGAGGCGCTGCAGCGTCAGCGCGCCGTCCACGCCGAGGTCGCCTCCGGCACGGCACCCGACACGATCCTGCTCCTGGAGCACGAATCCGTCTTCACTGCCGGCAAGCGCACCTCCCCCGACGAGCGGCCGACCGACGGCACCCCGGTGATCGACGTCGACCGCGGGGGCAAGATCACCTGGCACGGACCAGGACAGCTCGTCGGCTACCCGATCCTGCGGCTCGCCGAGCCGATCGACGTCGTGGGCTACGTACGCTGGCTCGAGGACGTTCTCATCGGCGTGCTCCGCGGGCTCGGCGTCTCTGGTGAGCGCGTCGACGGCCGATCCGGCGTGTGGCTGCGCGGCGACACGACCACCGACGGCGACGCCCGCGATAAGAAGATCGCCGCGATCGGCATCCGCGTCGCGGAGGGTGTGACCATGCACGGCTTCGCGCTGAACTGCTCCAACGGCCTCGACGCCTACGACACGATCGTCGCCTGCGGCATCCGAGACGCCGGGGTCACGACGATCTCCCGCGCGCTGGGGCGCACGGTCACCCCGGCGGAGGTCGCACCGCTGGTGCGCGACGCCCTCGACCGCGCACTGGCCGATCCGTCCTCCAGTCCGGTCGCGGCCGCAGCCCGTACCGAAGGCACCGCGTCAGGAGGTTGCCGCGTGAGCGCGCCGGTCGAGGGCCGCAAGCTCCTCCGGCTCGAAGTGCGCAACGCCCAGACGCCCATCGAGCGCAAACCTGCTTGGATCAAGACCAAGGCCAAGATGGGTCCGGAGTACCGTCAGCTGCAGAACCTGGTGAAATCGGAGGCGCTGCACACCGTCTGCCAGGAGGCGGGCTGCCCGAACATCTACGAGTGCTGGGAGGACCGCGAGGCGACGTTCCTCATCGGCGGCTCCCAGTGCACCCGGCGCTGCGACTTCTGCCAGATCGACACGGGCAAGCCCGCCGAGTTCGATCGCGACGAACCGCGACGGGTCGCCGAGTCGGTGGCACGGATGGGCTTGCGCTACTCCACGGTGACCGGGGTGGCGCGCGACGACCTGGAGGACGAGGGGTCGTGGCTATACGCCGAGACCATCCGCGAGATCCACCGGCAGAGCCCCGGCACGGGAGTGGAGATCCTGGTGCCCGACTTCTCGGGCAATCCGGAGTACCTCGGCGAGGTGTTCTCCGCCCAGCCGGAGGTGTTCGCACACAATGTGGAGACCGTCCCGCGCATCTTCAAGCGCATCCGTCCGGCGTTCCGGTACGAGCGCTCGCTCGATGTGATCGCTCAGGGCCGCGCCGCCGGCCTCATCACCAAGTCGAACCTCATCCTGGGGATGGGCGAGGAGCGCGCCGAGATCAGCCAGGCGCTCCACGACCTCCACGACGCAGGCACCGACATCATCACGATCACCCAGTACCTGCGGCCGAGCCCCCGCCACCTCCCGGTCGCGCGATGGGTGCACCCCGACGAGTTCGTCGAGCTCAAGCAGGAGGCCGAGGAGATCGGCTTCCTCGGCGTGCTGTCGGGTCCGCTCGTGCGCTCGTCGTACCGCGCAGGCAGGCTCTGGGCGCAGTCGATGCAAGCCAAGGGACGTCCGGTGCCGACCGAGCTGCAGCACCTCGCGGACGCTTCCGCCGGGTTCGCCCAGGCCCTCTCCTGACCGTCTGAGCAAGACATCACGGTCGGCGCTCCGCCGGCCGTGAACAGGTCATCAACGGAGCGGGCGAGCCGGTATCCTTGTCACTATGGCACGCAAGGACAAGTCCACCAAGGAGCCCGGTCGGCTGAAGCAGATGTGGCAGGTCTTCCAGATGACCCGCCGCTACGACGACCGTGCGCTGCTCTACATCGTGGGCGGAATCGTGCTGCCGATCCTCGCCGGTATCGCGATGGCGGTGTTCCTGTCCGGCGGCAACGTCTTCACGATGGTGCTGTGGATCGTCGCGGGCGTGCTTGCCGGTGTGCTCGTCGGGCTCATCATCCTCGGTCGACGTGCCGAGCGTGCCGCCTATTCGCAGATCGAGGGCCAGCCGGGAGCCGTCGGCGCGGTGCTGCGCAGCTCGCTCAAGCGCAGCTGGCGCGGCTCCGAGATGCCGATCGCGGTCAACGGCAAGACCCAGGACGCCGTCTACCGCGCCACCGGCCGAGGCGGCGTCGTGCTCATCAGCGAGGGCCCGAAGACCCGCACCCAGCGCATGGTCGACGAGGAGCGCCGCAAGATCACCCGCGTGCTTCCCAACGTCCCCGTCACCACGATCTCCGTCGGCCCCGACGCCGACTCGGTGCCGCTCCACAAGATCCCGCGGACCCTCGCCAAGATCAAGCCGACGCTCACCAAGGCGGAGGTCCTGGCGATCAGCAACCGCCTGCAGTCGCTCGAGAACCCGATGCCCATCCCCAAGGGCATCGACCCGATGAAGGTCCGCGCCCAGCGCGCGCGCTGACGCCGACGCCACGTGCCGAGGGGCACGTCGTCGTCGCTTCTCCCCGCGAGAAGTGACAACGACGTGCCCCTCGTTCGTGTCGATCGCGCCGATGATCGCGGTCAGGCTGCGGCGAGCCACACGTAGCCGTGACCGCCCGCGGCGGAAGGTCAGGCGCGGATGAGGACCGTGCCGGCGACCTTGTCGTGGAAGCCGCGCTGGTCGGAGTCCCAGACGAGCGCCGGGATGACGATGCACAGCAGGACGGTGCGCACGATCGGCCGCCACACGCCGACCCAGCCTCCGGCGACCGCGACCGCGACCACCCGCATCCCGAACACCCGGTGGCCGATACTGCCGCCGATCGTCGGGATGAACACGATCTGAATCAGCGCGAAGACACCGAGCGTCGCCCATTGGTCGTAGTGGAAGAAAGCAAAGGAGATCAGCGAGGCGAGCGCCCAGTCGACGACGATCGCGCCGAAGCGGCGACCGAGGCGCCCCACGGAGCGCGGACCCGCCTCCGGGAGGCCGAGCCGTTCGCCCGGGTAGCGGCTGGGCGCGATGTCGCCCGAGCGGGAGGACGGGGAGTTCTGCGGCACCCGTCGAGTTTAGCGGGCGGCGCTGCACACCTCCCGAGCGCCTCACGCCGTTGACGCGCAGGACTCCGTCGTAACATGCCGGAAACATTTGCGTCACCCACGGGAAACGGCCTCCCCCTAGCGTGTAGCTTGGGCTGCACGCGCAGTCCCTCACCGCAAAGCCATTGGGAGTCCTCCGTATGTTCCGTGATTCGTCCGAGGTGCTCAAGTTCATCAAGGACACCGACGTCAAGTTCCTTGATATCCGCTTCACCGACCTGCCCGGTGTGCAGCAGCACTTCAACATCCCCGCAGCGACCGTCGACGAGGAGTTTTTCTCGGTCGGCCAGCTGTTCGACGGTTCCTCGATCCGCGGCTTCGCGTCGATCCACGAGTCTGACATGCAGCTGATCCCGGATGTCTCGACCGCCTACGTCGACCCGTTCCGTGTCGAGCGCACGCTCATCATGGTGTTCGACATCTACAACCCCCGCAACGGTGAGATCTACGCGAAGGACCCCCGTCAGGTCGCCAAGAAGGCCGAGAAGTACCTCGCCTCGACCGGCATCGCGGACACCGCGTTCTTCGCCCCCGAGGCCGAGTTCTACATCTTCGACGACGTGCGCTATGAGGTGACGCAGAACTCGAGCTTCTACTCGGTCGACTCCGAGGAGGGCGCCTGGAACTCCGGCCGCGTCGAAGAGGGCGGCAACCTCGGCAACAAGACCCCGTACAAGGGCGGCTACTTCCCGGTGAGCCCGGTCGACAAGCAGGCCGACCTCCGCGACGACATCTCGCTGAAGCTCATCGACGCCGGCCTGATCCTGGAGCGCGCGCACCACGAGGTGGGCACCGGCGGCCAGGCGGAGATCAACTACCGCTTCGACACCATGGTCCACGCGGCGGACGACATCCTGAAGTTCAAATACATCGTCAAGAACACGGCAGAGCAGTGGGGCAAGACCGCCACGTTCATGCCGAAGCCGCTCTTCGGCGACAACGGCTCGGGCATGCACACCCACCAGTCACTGTGGAACGACGGCAAGCCGCTGTTCTACGACGAGGCCGGCTACGGCGGTCTCTCCGACATCGCGCGCTGGTACATCGGCGGCCTCCTCAAGCACGCCCCGGCGGTGTTGGCGTTCACAAACCCGACGGTGAACTCGTTCCACCGCTTGGTCCCCGGCTTCGAGGCCCCGGTCAACCTGGTCTACTCGGCTGGAAACCGCTCGGCGTCCATCCGCATCCCGATCACGGGCACCAACCCGAAGGCCAAGCGCATCGAGTTCCGCGCCCCGGACGCCTCGGGCAACCCGTACCTCGCGTTCGCCGCCCAGCTCATGGCCGGCCTCGACGGCATCAAGAACCGCATCGAGCCGCACGAGCCGGTCGACAAGGACCTCTACGAGCTGCCGCCCGAGGAGGCCAAGAACATCCCCCAGGTACCGGCGACGCTCGGCGAGGCCCTCGACGCCCTCGAGGCCGACCACGACTTCCTCACCGCAGGCGGCGTGTTCACCCCGGAGCTCATCGAGACCTGGATCGAGTACAAGCGCGAAAAGGAGATCAAGCCCCTCGCGCAGCGTCCGCACCCGTTCGAGTACGAGCTGTACTACGGGGTCTGATCAGGAACCCGCGGAATCACGCGGTTTCTCAGACGTCGCGGACGCGTTAGTCCGCAAACAGTCCGCACGAGTTGCAGGACGGTCCGCGAAAGCGACCGACACCGCAGCTCGTGCGGACTCGTCGTTGTCCGGCCACAGATGCCCGTACGTGCGAGAGCCGTCTTCGCTGAGGCGTGCCGCGCCGCGCTTGCACGGTCGTGATGTCGAGCCCGGCTGCAATCTAGTTCAGCCGATCTTGGTCCAGGTACCACAACGGCTGGAGTTGAAGATGTCTCCCGTCCGGAGCGTGACCGTGGCAGGGCCGCTTGGGATATCGTTACTCACTATCGATGAGTCTGACGCTGTGCTCGAGCTCCACTCGTAGTAGCAGTCACCGCCAGCCGTTTCGTGATACACGCCAGGTGTCAGCGTTTGGCCCACGATGTACTGGCCGTCGCTGAACTGGCTCGCCTGAACGAGTTGGGTTTGAGCAGCCAATGCATCCTGGCCAGCCTTCAGCGAGGCCTGGTCGGTTGCGAGCTTTGCTGGTCCTGTTTCAGCTGGTCTCGAGCCTGCTTGAAGGTGGCATCTGCTGGTCGGTGTAGCGGTCGAGGTCCGATTGCTGCAACGAGACTTTCGACTGTGCGGGGACCAACTGGTCCCGGAGTGAGCTCGATGCCTCTAGCTGGGTAGCACCCGTCACGATCCACGCAATGACTGACAGCCAGCGATCTTCGGACGGCGCCTGCGGCAATCGAAACGAGCAGAAGCTTATGTGCCGCGAGGAATCCTGCAACCCGACCTACCCTTCGCGATTTGGACGGGACTGGGATATCCGAGGTCGGGTTCGCTAGATAGCGCGTCCGGCGACGAATTCTTGTTTCGTTGAGAATTCGTCGGAAACGCATGGTCAACCCCGACCACCACGGCGGCACGGTGGCGTCCCGTGGGGTGGTGTAGCGCGCGGTGGTCCGGCTCGTCGTTCGCGACGTAAGGACGGTCACCGTGCGGCCCTTCGTCATCTTTCGTAGTACGACACCCGCCGAGCGAGCCGGCCGCTCTACGGTCGAGCCATGAGTTCGACTACGGTGTCTACCCCAGATTCCTCCCCCACGCCCCACCCTCGCCGACGGCCGCCGCGCTGGCTGCGGTCGTTCGGGCTCCAGGTGACTGCGGCCCTGGTGCTCGGTGTCGTCGTGGGCGTCATCGCCCGGCAGATCGGGCCGTCGGGCGGCGGCTCGGCGGCAGCCCCGAACGGGCTCGCCGCCACGCTGGACACGATCGGCGGCGCGTACGTATCGCTGCTGAAGGCCGCAGTCGTCCCGCTGGTCTTCCTGGCGATCGTGTCGAGCATCGGCAACCTGCGCCGGGTGTCCAATGCGGCCCGCCTGGCGGGGCGGACTGTGTTCTGGTTCGCCGTCACCGCATTGATCGCGGTGAGCATCGGGGTCGTTCTCGGGATCGTCATCCAGCCGGGAAGCCGGGCCAGCCACGGTGAGTTGGCTGCATCCGATCCGGGTGTCACGGCAACCTGGTGGAACTTTCTGGTCGGACTCGTCCCAGGCAACTTCGTGGGCGCGCAGGTGAGCACGCACGTGACCGTGGTCGACGGCGCGGCCACCGCGACATCGGCCGTGAGCTTCAACGTGCTGCAGGTCATCGTTGTCGCCGCCGCGATCGGCATCGCGGCGCTCAAGGTGGGAGCCCGCGCGGAGCCGTTCCTCACGTTCACCGACTCGGCGCTGAAGATCGTCCAGCGCGTGCTGTGGTGGATCATCCGTCTGGCCCCGATCGGCACGTTCGCGCTGGTCGGGAACGCGGTGGCCAGTTACGGCTGGACGACCATCGGTTCGCTCGCCTGGTTCGTCGCCGCCGTTTACATCGGCCTCGCCCTGGTGCTGTTCGTCGTCTATCCCATCCTCATCCGCTCGAACGGGCTATCGGTCCGGCAGTACTTCTCGGGCGTGTGGCCCGCAGTCCAGCTCGGCTTCGTCAGCCGTTCGTCGATCGGGACGTTGCCGCTGACGCAGCGCGTCGTGGAGCGGAACCTCGGGGTCCCGCGGTCGTACGCCTCGTTCGCCGCGCCGCTCGGCGCCACCACGAAGATGGATGGCTGTGCGGCGATCTACCCAGCGGTGGCGGCGCTTTTCGTTGCACAGTTCTACGGCATCCATCTCGACATCTGGCAGTACGTGCTGATCGTCGTCGTCTCCGTGGTGGGATCCGCCGCGACGGCGGGCACCACCGGCGCGATCGTGATGCTGACGCTCACGCTCTCCACCCTCGGCCTCCCGCTGGACGGCGTCGGGCTGCTTCTCGCCGTGGACGCGATCCTCGACATGGGCCGCACCGCGGTCAACGTGGCAGGGCAGGCGCTGGTGCCGACGATCGTGGCCAAGCGTGAGGGCATCCTCGATCTGGACCTGTACAACGCCGCGCGAACAGGGGACGCGTTTCGGGATGAGGAGGACGACACCGACACCGGGTCGACGCGTGGAGAGTCCTCCCCCGCCGTGGTCCCGGTCGGGAGCGCGCGCGGCTGAATCCGTCCATTCGACAATCACTCTCGTGGAGGTGTTCCCGCGACGCTGCCGCGTGGCTAGATTCGGTCACGTCGGAGCCGTTCGAGCCCCGCGACAGAACGGAGACCACCATGGCCCGCTACCTCCTCCTCTACCGCGCAGATCCCGAGGCGATGGCCGCGATGCCGGAGCCGACCCCCGAGCAGGCCGAGCAGATGAACGCCGCATGGAACGCGTGGGCGCAGCAGGTCGGCGCCGGTCTCATCGACTTCGGCGCGCCGACCGAGGCGGTCTCCGACGGCGCGGACCGTAGCGTCGGCGGCTACACCCTCATCGAGGCCGACGGTGCCGACGCAGTGGAGGCACTGCTCACCGGCCACCCGCACCGGGCGATGGGAGGGACGATCGACGTCTACGAGCTGACGCCGGTTCCCGGGATGTGACGGCGATTCCGGCAGAAGCGACCTGGCAGGACGCGCCGACGGGGTCGGGTATGGACGGCGCGTCCTGCCAGGCAGTTGATGCGCTCACCCCGACGGGATGAGCGCGAAGTCGTCCTCAGGCCGCGCGATTCCGGTGGCGAAGGCGGCGAGGGAATCCGCGCGGGAGTCGATGCGCCAGTCGTTGGTGGAGCGCTCCCCTCCGACATAACTCGTTATCGCGAGACTGAACCAGGAGAAGCCGATGATGTCGGCGTTCTTCGGGTCAGCGAAGCCGTCGAAGAAGCTCTTCACCCAGGTCGGCTTGTGACCGTCCGTCTCGGACGCGCCAACCTCGGCCAGGAGGATTGGCTTGGTCGTGAGCGTTCGCAGCTGATCGAGGCTGCGATCGAACGTGTAGCCGAATGTGAAGTCGTTGCCGGTACGCCACGGCGGTCTCAGGTAACCCGACAGGCCGACCCAGTCGACATAGCCGTCTCCCGGGTAGTACCCGCCGAGGAACTGCTGGGTCGCGTGCGAGGCCGGCTGCATGTTGTTGACGATGTTCGGCGCCCACAGCCAGATGACCAGGTCGTTGGCTCCCTCCTGCTGGAAGATGTCGTGCACGTGCCGCCACATCGTCACGTAGTCGCCGACGTTGTTGCCGTTGATGGGCTTGTTCGACCCGTTCAGTTCTGACCACGGATACCAGGTGCCGTACATCTCGTGGTCGAGACGGATGACGAGCGGGAGGC
The DNA here is from genome assembly GCA_963734315.1 of uncultured Actinomycetota bacterium. Classification (GTDB taxonomy): domain Bacteria; phylum Actinomycetota; class Actinomycetes; order Actinomycetales; family Microbacteriaceae; genus Leifsonia. The sequence continues at coordinate 243,078 of CAVTGP010000014.1, forward strand.
CGGTGGCGACGATGTCCTTCGCGTACTTGTGCAGGTAGGCATCGAAGCCTCCCCCGATGATCGTCGGGAGGGAGTAGTCCGGAGCGGAGTTGCTGTTGTTGCCGGCGGAGATGGGTCGCGACTCCCAGGTCATCAAGGGGAGTCTGCTCTGTTGCCAGGAGCGCGTGACGGCGTTCGCACGGAAGTCCTCGTCCCAGCCGGAGAAGTACCCGACGAGGTTCGGTTCCACCCCGATCTTCTTCGACGTCGCGTCGAAGGTGGCCCAGTTGAACGGAGCCTGGTCGGTGTACATACCGAAGTAGCGCTTGTCCGGGTGGAGCAGCGCATCGCGGGGAGGCGCGGTGATCGCGCTCACTGTCTGCGTCGTACCGTTCGCGGTGTGCTTACCCGCTGTGCCGCTGGACGTCGAGTGCGCAGCGGCGGCCGCAGCCTGCTGCTGGGCGTGCAGCGTCAAGACCTGGCCGCGCGCGTAGCGAGCTGCTGCTGGAGCCCCGCGATCTGCGCAGCGTGCGCCGCTGCGGCAGCAGCAGCAGCAGGTTTCGCATTCGTCAGCTTTCCCTGTTGCGAGCCGATCGTCCCCTTCGCCGCGGTGAGCTGCTTCTTGAGCACGATGTTCTCGGCGGAGAGAGGATCGACCTCCTGCGCGATGGTGTCTGCGGCCTTCCGCACCGGACTGTCGGGCGACGACCAGACGAACCAGGAGATCGCTGCGAGGAGCACGATGAGAGCCGCTGCAGCGACGGCGGTGAACCGGGCGTTCGAGCGGCTGCGCGCCCAGAAACGGGGAGAGGATGTCCACATAGCGTCACCTCCAGGTCGGAAGGGTGCGTCCACGTCATCGGGAACTCGGTGGCCCCATCTTGGGGGCCACGCGCTGTGCCGGCAACACCGGGTGAGAGAATTAACCGCCCGGAAACGTCGAGCAATACTCTGGAAATGCGACAGTCCACCCGCGTCGACCCCGTCAGGCGGTGGGCGTCGGGCGTTTCGGGAGGCCGTAGAAGCTGCGCTCGAACACTGCCCGCGCACGCCGGGTGACCGCCAAGTAGTCCTCCTCGAGCCGGCTCGCCGAGCCCGGCGGGTACTCCAGGAGGCGGGCGACGCCCTCGAGCGCGACCCGGTCGGCCGGGAGCACATCGGCGGTCTTGTTCGTCCAGAGGGTCATCGCCGAACGCGCGCGGGAGGCGAACAGCCAGGCGTCGCGCAGCTTCGCGGCGTCGTCCGCGTCGATGAAGCCGTGCTCGACCGCGACGGCGAGGGCCTCCAGTGTGGAGGTCGTGCGCAGCGCAGGGATCGCGGCTCCGTGCTGCAGCTGGAGCGAGCTGCACGAACCACTCGACGTCGCTGAGCGAGCCGCGGCCCAGTTTGAGGTGCCGCGACGGGTCGGCCCCCTGCGGGCAGCCGCTCGTTCTCGACGCGGGCCTTGATGCGCTTGACCTCGCGGACCTCCTGCTCGCCGATGCTCGCGGGATACCGCACCTCGTCGGCGACGGCCTCGAAGTCAGCGAGTAGGGCAGGGTCGCCCGCGACGCCGCGGGCGCGCAGGAGCGCCTGGGCCTCCCAGGTGAGCGACCAGCGCGGTAGTACGCGCGGTAGGCCTCGAGCGAGCGTACGACCGGGCCGTTCTTGCCCTCCGGCCGCAGCCCGATGTCGAGGTCGAGCGGCAGGCGATTGTCTTCGGTGAGGCTGTTCAGCTCGGCGACGATGACGAGGGCGGCCTTGTGCGCGGCGTCCTGATCGGCCGCGAGCGGGCGGAAGACGTACATCACGTCGGCATCGGAGCCGAAGCCGAGCTCGCGGCCGCCGTAACGCCCCATGCCGATGATCGCGAACTCGAGCGCGTCGGCGTCGCCGCGTTCGGCGCGGATGGCGGCGAGCGACGCCGACGATGCACGTTCTCGGTGACGGCCGTCAGAGCGCACGCGCGAGCTCCTCGATCGTGCAGAGACCGAGGATGCTGCGAGAACGCCAGGCGCAGCACCTCGCGCCGGCGGACCGCGCGCAGCGACGCCGCCGCGTCCGGCCGACGCGTGCCGAGCGACCAGGTCGCGGCGGTCTCCTCCCGCAGCACCTCGACCGTGCGCGGGCGGAGGTCCTCCTCCGACTCCAGCCAGGCGACCGACTCGGGGATGCGCCGAGCAGCTCGCCGACGAACCGCGAACCCGACAGCACGCGCGTGAGCCGTTCCGCGGCGCCGGTCGAGTCGCGCAGCATCCGAAGATACCAGTGCGTCGAGCCGAGGTCTTCACTGAGCCGGCGGAAGGTGAGCAGACCGTAGTCGGGATCCGCGCCCTCTGCGAACCACTGCAGCAGCACGGGCAGCAGGTGCCGCTGGATGGTCGCACGGCGCGAGACGCCAGCGGTGAGCGCGCGCGATGTGCGTGCAGCGCGCCGCGCGGGTCGCGGAACCCGATCGCGGCGAGCCGCGCCTCCGCCTGCTCGCTGGTGAGCCCCGCACCGCCCTCGCCCGCAGTCGCGTCCGCGAGCCCACTGTCTGCCGTGGACGCCGCCACAGCGCTCAGCAGCGGCCGGTAGAACAGGCGCTCGTGCAGGCCGCGGACCCGGTGCTTGATCTCGTTCCAACGCACCAGCAACTGCTCGGCGCTCGTCGCCAGCCCAGTCGCCCGGGCCAGTACCCGCACGTCGCCCTCGTCGCGCGGCATGAGGTGGGTGCGGCTGCAGATGCCGCAGCTGGAGGCGGTGCTCCAGGAGCCGCAGCATGCGGTAGTCCTGCGAGAACGCGGCAGCCTCCTCGCGGCCGATGTAGCCCTGCGCGGCGAGAGCGGCCAGAGCCGCGAGCGTGTCGCGCTGGCGCACGAGCTCGTCGGTCTGACCGTGCACGAGCTGCAGCAGCTGCACGGTGAACTCGACGTCGCGCAGACCGCCCGGCCCGAGCTTCAGCTGGTAGTGCACCTCGTCGTCGGGGATGTTCTCGGTGACGCGCTCGCGCATCCGCTGCACCGACTCCACGAAGTTCTCGCGCGACGCGCTGCACCACACCTTGGGGGCGAGCGCGGCGACATAGCGCGAGCCGAGGTCGGCGTCGCCGGCGAGCGGGCGCGCCTTGAGCAGCGCCTGGAACTCCCACCTCTTCGCCCAGCGGTCGTAGTAGGCGATGTGGGACTCGAGCGTGCGCACGAGTGCGCCGTCCTTGCCCTCCGGCCGCAGGTTGGGGTCGACCTCCCACAGCCCCGGCTCGATGGCCGGCTCGTGGATGCCGCGCTGCACGAGCATCGCCAGGCGGGTGGCGATGTCGACCGCCCTGCCCGCGCTGAGACCGGCGGACTCCACGCCCCTCCGTCACGAAGATGACGTCGACGTCGCTCACGTAGTTGAGCTCGCGCGCGCCGGCCTTGCCCATGCCGATGACGGCGAACGGGGTGGCCCTCACCTCGGCCTCCGGGAATCGGCCGGGCCCGTGCCGATCGTCTGCCTGCGGGCGGCGGCGAGCGACGCCTCCAGTGCGGCGGCGGCGAGGTCGGAGAGCGCGGCGGCGACCGCGTCGAACCCGGCGACCGGGTCGTCCTGCTCGAGGTCGAAGCTCGCGATCTGCACGAGCCGGCGACGGTAGCGGACGCGCAGGGCGACGTGGGCCGCGTCGTCCTCCACAGCCGCGACGCCGTCCACGGCTCCGACCGAGTCGAGCAGGTCGGCGCGCAGCTCCTCGGCGCTCGGGAGGGCGATGATCGGATAGTCGAGTGCGCTCAGCTCCGCCGGCTGCCGCAGGAAGAACTCGGCAGCACCCTCCGACGCCCCGATCACGCGGAGCACGCCGGCGGGCGTCGTTGCGCGACGGCACGTAGCGGGCCGTCTGCACCGGCGCGTGCCGCAGCAGCCGCAACGCGAGCGCCAGGGCGGTGTCCGGGTCCGCCGCCGCCGAGAGGGCGGGCAGGAGGTCGTCCACCTCGAAGCCGGTCGAGCTCGACGAGCTCGCTGCAGCTGACTCCGCACCGAGCTCAGCCCCACGAACCCGGCGCGCGCGAGCACCGTGAGGGAGAGCTGCTCGCGGGTCACGACGAGGTCAGAGGATCTCGAGGTTGGTTCGCAGCTCGAACGGCGTCACCTGGGCGCGGTACTCCGCCCACTCCCTGCGCTTGTTGAGCAGGACGTAGTTGAAGACCTGCTCCCCGAGCGTCTCGGCGACGAGCTCCGACTCCTCCATGAGCGGCGATCGCGTGGTCGAGGCTGGCCGGCAGCTGGTTGTAGCCGAGCGCCCGGCGCTCGGCGTCGGACAGCGCCCAGACGTTGTCCTCGGCCTCCGGAGGCAGCTCGTAGCTCCTCCTCGATGCCCTTGAGACCGGCCGCCAGCATCAGCGAGAACGCGAGGTAGGGGTTGGCGGCCGAGTCGATCGCGCGGTACTCGACGCGCGACGCTCTGGCCCTTGTTCGGCTTGTAGAGCGGCACCCGCACGAGCGCGGAGCGGTTGTTGTGGCCCCAGCAGACGAAGCTGGGCGCCTCGTCGCCGCCCCAGAGCCGCTTGTAGGAGTTGACGAACTGGTTGGTGACCGCGGTGATCTCGGGCGCGTGCCTGAGCAGGCCCGCGATGAACTGGCGGCCGATCTTCGACAGCTGGTACTGCGCGCCCGCCTCGAAGAACGCGTTCGTGTCGCCCTCGAACAGCGACATGTGGGTGTGCATGCCCGAGCCCGGGCTGCCCGGAGAGCGGCTTCGGCATGAACGTCGCGTAGACGCCCTGCTCGATCGCCACCTCCTTGATCACCGTGCGGAACGTCATGATGTTGTCGGCCGTGGTGAGCGCGTCGGCGTACCGGAGGTCGATCTCGTTCTGGCCGGGGCCGGCCTCGTGGTGGCTGAACTCGACCGAGATGCCGAGGTCTTCGAGCATCCGCACCGAGCGGCGGCGGAAGTCGTGCGCGGTGCCGCCGGGCACGTTGTCGAAGTAGCCGGCCGAGTCGACCGGCTCCGGCCCGTTCGTCGCCGAACGTGCTCGACTTGAGCAGGTAGAACTCGATCTCGGGGTGCGTGTAGAAGGTGAAGCCGCGATCGGCGGCCTTCGCGAGCGTGCGCTTGAGCACGTTGCGCGGGTCGGACGACCGCCGGCTGCCCGTCGGGCGTCGTGATGTCGCAGAACATGCGGGCGGTCGGGTCGACCTCGCCGCGCCACGGCAGGATCTGGAAGGTGGTGGGGTCGGGATGCGCGAGCACGTCGGCCTCGAACGAGCGCGTCAGGCCCTCGATCGCGGAGCCGTCGAAGCCGAGACCCTCGCTGAAGGCGCCCTCGACCTCGGCCGGGGCGATCGCCACCGACTTGAGCGTGCCGACGACGTCGGTGAACCACAGCCGCACGAACTTGACGCCGCGCTCCTCGATGGTGCGAAGAACGAAGTCGCGCTGCTTGTCCATCCTGCCCCTTTCGTCAGCCCCTCCAGACTAGTGGCACAGCGCCCGAATCCCGCCGGATCCGCCCGCGAGCGGCGTCACTAGACTGAGGCGCATGAGCGAGCAGTCTCCTGTGCCCTCCGTCCACCCCGCGACCGCGTCGATGGAGTCGCTGAAGCGGGTGCGGACCCGTCACTTCCAGGCAGCCAAAGAGGAGGGCGCGCCGTTCACCGGCCTGACCAGCTACGACATGCTGTCGGCTCAGATCTTCGACGAAGCGGGGATCGACTTCCTGCTGGTCGGCGACTCGGCGGGCAACAACGTCCTCGGCTACGACACCACCCTCCCGGTGACGGTCGACGAGCTCATCCCGCTGACCCGCGCAGTGGCCAAGGCGGTCAAGCGCGCGTTCGTCGTCGCCGACATGCCCTTCGGTTCGTACGAGACCGGTCCGCAGGAGGCGCTGCACACCGCGGTGCGGTTCATGAAGGAGACCGGGCGCTCACGCGGTGAAGCTCGAGGGCGGCGAGCGCAGCGCGAAGCAGATCCGGCGCATCGTCGACGCCGGCATCCCCGTGATGGCGCACATCGGCTTCACCCCGCAGAGCGAGCACGGCCTCGGCGGCCACCTCGTGCAGGGCCGCGGGGACGGCAGCGGAGCAGGCTGCTCGCGGACGCCCACGCGGTCGAGGAGGCCGGCGCGTTCGCGGTCGTGATGGAGATGGTCCCGGCCGACGTCGGCGCAGCGCGTGACGCAGGAGTTGCGCATCCCGACGATCGGCGTCGGCGCCGGCCCGCACGTCGACGGCCAGCTGCTGGTGTGGACGGACTGGGCGGGCTTCACGACCGGCCGCATCCCGCGGTTCGTCAAGCAGTACGCCGACCTGAAGGGCATCCTGTCGGAGGCGGCGCGCGCATACAAGGACGATGTCAAGGGCGGCCAGTTCCCGACGCGCCGACCACAGCTTCTAGGCGCACACATTCGTGACGAATGTCCGCTACGGCGTCGGCACGAAAGCGACATTCGTGACGAATGTCGAGGACGCTAGCGACCGTCCTCGGCGTCCTCCTCGGCCCACTTCGCGCTGTTCTCGCGGAGCTTCTCGAGGGCGTGCTCGGCCTCGGCGCGGGTGTCGAACGGGCCGACTCGGTCGGGGGCGGGCGACAGGAAGCCCTGCTCGACCTGGCCGGTCTTCATGTTGTACCAGTACTTGTGCTCGGCATCCTGGCGGATCCCGTAGTCGTTCTCGCCGGTCATAAGCTTGATCCTATGCCCAAGGATTCCGCCGGTCACCTGATCCCGGGCCGCGTCACCGCGATGCGTTCCGTCCCCTCGCGCATCCCGCGGCCGGAGTACGTCGGCAAGCCTGGTCCGACACCGTCGGACCGGGGCGACGTGTACTCGCCGGAGGAGATCGAGCTGATCCGGGAGTCCGGCCGGATCGCGGCGCGGGCGATCGAGCGGGTCGGCCAGGCGGTGCGGCCGGGCATCACGACAGAGGAGCTCGACGCGATCGGCCACGAGTTCCTGGTCGAGCACGACGCCTATCCCTCGACCCTCGGCTACCGGGGCTACCCCAAGTCGCTCTGCAGCTCGGTCAACGAGGTCGTCTGCCACGGCATCCCCGACGACACCGTGCTCGACGACGGCGACATCGTCAACATCGACATCACGGCATACAAGAACGGCTTCCACGGCGACAGCAACCAGACCTTCATCGTCGGAACAGCCTCCCCGGAGGTCACCCTGCTCGTCGAGCGCACCCGGGAGGCCCTGACCCGTGGCATCAAGGCCGTCGCGCCCGGACGCCAGGTGAACGTGATCGGCCGGGCGATCGAGTCCTACGCCAGACGGTTCGGCTACGGCGTCGTGCGCGACTTCACCGGGCACGGTGTCGGGGCGACGTTCCACTCAGGACTGATCATCCCCCATTACGACGCGGCGCCCGCGTTCGACGACGTGATGGAGGTCGGGATGGTGTTCACGATCGAGCCGATGCTGACGCTGGGCACGCACGAGTGGGACATGTGGGCCGACGACTGGACGGTCGTCACCCGCGACCGCAGCGTCACGGCGCAGTTCGAGCACACGCTCGTGGTCACCGAGCGGGGCGCGGAGATCCTGACGCTGCCGTAGCTGGCGCCGGTGCGGGTTGCCGACGCCACGGCCGCTGCAGCGGCTCCGGCGGACGGGAGCACGAACGAGATCCCCACGCCGAGCAGTGTCGCCGCCGACGCCACCCAGAACGCCAGATCGAACGCCCTGGTGAGGCTGGCCCCGCCCTCCACCGCAGCCTGCAGCAGCACCGCGAACAGCGCGGTGCCGAACGAGCCGCCCAGCTGCTGGGCCGTGCGCGTCAGGATGCTCGAGTGCGCGATCTGCTCCCCTGCCAGGCCCTGGTACGACGCGACCATCACCGGCATGGTGATCGCTCCCAGGCCGAAACCGCGGATGAAAAGAGCGACGAGCAGCAGCGGGTCGGCGGCGGAGGTCGGGCTCAACGCGAACGGCACGGTCGCGACGGCGACGATCGCGAAGCCGACGACGGCGAGCCAGCGCGCGCCGACGCGATCGATGAGCCGGCCGGCGATCGGACGGCAGGCCAGCGTCCCCAGACCCTGCGGCACCAGCAGGAGGCCGGCGCCGAGCGCGTCGGCGCCACGCACCTGCTGCCAGAACAACGGGAGGAGCAGCATCGCCCCGTAGAGCGCGACGCTCGACAGGAACAACAGGGTCGACGCCGACCAGACCGAGCGCACGCGCAGCAGCCGCACGTCGACGAGCGCGTCCCCGCGCCGACGCAGCGCCCAAACCGCGAACGCGGCGACGAGCGCGACCCGGCGACGAGCGGGAGCCACGCGTCGAGCCGGCCGAAACCGCCGGTCTGCACGGAGTTCGACAGCCCGAGCAGGAGGCCGGCGAGGCCGGGCACCAGGAGGACCACCCCGACGACGTCGAGCCGGCGCTTCGGGTGGCGGCCGCGGTCGGAGGGCAGCATCCTCCAGGCCAACAGGAGGCCGGCGACGGTGAACGGGATGTTGACCCAGAAGATCCAGCGCCAGTCCCCCAGCGTCAGGATGAGCCCGCCGAGCACCGGCCCGAGCACGGGGCCGGCCATCGTCGGCAGCCCGATGACGGCCGATACGCGTCCGAGCTGCTTGCCGCCGGCGACCTCTATCACCAGCGTCGTCATGACGGGGAGCATCAAGCCGCCGCCGACACCCTGCAGGATGCGGAAGGCGATAAGCGCCTCGGCGTTCCACGCCAGGCCGGAGAGGATCGAGCCGGCCATGAAGATCGCGAGCGCGACCATCCAGACCCGCTTGCCCCCGAACCGCGCCAGGAGCCATGCCGAGAGCGGCACCGTCGCGGCGAGCGCGAGCAGGTAGCCGGTGGTCACCCACTGGATCTGTGCCACCGTCGTGTGCAGGTCGACCGCGAGCGTGTGCAGCGCGACGCTGAGGATCGTCGTGTCGAAGACAACGGCCAGCGCGCCGACCACGAGTGCCGTTGCGGTGCGGACGACCGTCTTGTCCGGCTTCTCGGCCATTCGAGCTCCTTCATTAAGATGCATTCACGCATCTAATCTCTCTTCGATAAGATGCGCAAATGGATCTTGACGAATCCCCTGCCCGCCGCCGACGCGGGGCCGAGCTCGAGGCCGCCCTCCTGGAGGCCGCGTGGGCCGAGCTCGACGAGAACGGTTACTCCACCCTCACGATGGAGGCCGTGGCCGAGCGCGCGGGAACGAGCCGGCCCGTCATCGCGCGCCGCTGGCCCACGCGCAGCGAGCTCGCGCTCGCGGCGATCCGACACCGTTTCGCCGCGGAGCCGATCGAGGTGCCCGATCACGGCACCCTGCGCGACGACCTCCTCGACTACCTCCGGCAGGCGAACGAACGCCGCAGCCAACTGGTGGTGCCACTGATGCTGCGGTTCAGCGGCGTCGTCGGGGACGGCGACGGCGGCCTGGCCGGCCTGCGCGAGCAGCTCATCGGCGGGCGCCCCACCGGGTTGGACGCCCTTCTCGACCGCGCCCAGGCCCGTGGCGAGCTGGATCGCAGGGTGCTGCCGCCGATCGTCCAGCAGCTGCCGTTCATGCTGCTCCGGCACGAGCTGCTGATGCGGATGGGGCCGGCGGACGACGCGACGATCGTCTCCATAGTCGACGACGTCTTCCTCCCGCTCGCCATCGGCGGAGTCGCTGCAGGGTAGATTCGTGGGCATGAGCGCGCAGAACCACGCAATCGGAATCGACGTCGGCGGAACGGGCATCAAGGGGGCGCTGGTCAACCTCGAGACCGGCGAGCTGCTCAGCGATCGGGTCAAGCTGCCGACGCCGGAGGGCGGCAAGCCGGACGACATCGTGGAGACCACGAAGGAGATCGTCGAACGACTCGCGGCGGAGGAGCCCGATGCTCCCGTCGGAGTCTGCTTCCCGGCGATCGTCAGCCACGGCATCACCCTGTCGGCGGCCAACGTGTCCAAGGAGTGGATCGGGCTGCACGCCGAGGAGCTCTTCGAGACGGGGCTGGGCCGCGACATCCACTTCGTCAACGACGCCGACGCTGCCGGCTACGCCGAAACCCGCTTCGGCGCGGCGAAGGGCAGGGACGGCCTCATCATCATGACCACGCTCGGCACCGGGATCGGTTCTGCACTCATCTACGACGGCGTGCTCATCCCGAATGCCGAACTCGGCCATCTGCAGATCGACGGCCACGATGCGGAGTCGCGCGCCGCGTACTCGGCGAAGGAGCGCGAGGACCTCTCGTGGGAGAAGTGGGCCAAACGTCTCCAGACGTACTACTCCACGGTCGAGTTCCTGTTCACGCCCGACCTCTTCATCGTCGGTGGCGGTGTCTCGAAGAACTACCGGGAGTTCCTGCCGCTGCTCGACCTCACGACCGAGATCGTCCCGGCGGTGCACCGCAACAACGCCGGCATCCTCGGTGCGGCCGCTCTGGCGGTCCGCAGCTCCTGAGGCGGTCGCCCGCACGACCGTCAGTGATCCGCATGGATCGCCGACGCCCGCGTTAGGGAGCGTGAGGACGGCCGCAGGTCGCCCTCCGCGGGTGCGGACTCTCTCCTGGCCCGACCGTCCGGTCGGGGCCTGTCCGGATTGATGGAGAGAGTCGTGCTCGACCTCGTCTACCTTCTCGCCGTCGCGGTGCTGGCGTTCGTCGTCGCACTGGTCGGCCGGGGGTCGAGAAACTGTGATCGTCATCACCCTGATCGCCGCCGTGCTCGGCATCGCGGCGATCGGCTACCTGGTGGTCGCCCTGGTGAAGCCGGAGCGGTTCTGACATGGGCGTGTGGTTCTTCGTCGCCCAGCTGGCAACGCTCGTCCTCCTGCTCGGCATCGCCTATCGCCCGGTCGGCGACTACCTGGCCCGGGTCTTCACCTCGGACAGGGACCTCGCCGTCGAGCGCGGCGTCTACCGCCTGATCGGGATCGATCCGCGCTCCGAGCAGTCGTGGCCCGCCTACCTGCGCGGCGTTCTCGCGTTCTCCGTCGTCGGCATCCTGATCGTCTACGGCCTGCAGCGCCTCCAGCAGTTCCTGCCGTACAGCCTCGGCTTCCCCGCCGTGCCGGAAGGGACCGCGTTCAACACCGCGATCTCGTTCGTCACCAACACGAACTGGCAGTCGTACTCGCCGGACGTCACGCTCGGCTACACCGTGCAGTTCGCCGCTATCGCCGTGCAGAACTTCGTGTCGGCGGCCGTCGGCATCGCGGTCGCCATCGCGCTGGTCCGCGGGTTCGCGGCGAAGCGCGGCACCGGAACATTCTCCCAGGCCGGAATCGGGAACTTCTGGGTCGACCTGATCCGGGCGACAGGCCGTGTCCTGCTTCCGTTCGCCCTGGTGTCGGCGGTCGTGCTGATCGCCGGCGGCGTCATCCAGAACGTCGCCGGGTTCACGGACGTGCACACCCTCGCGGGTGCAGCGCAGTCGATCCCGGGCGGCCCTGTCGCATCACAGGAGGCCATCAAGCTGCTCGGCACGAACGGCGGCGGCTTCTTCAACGTCAACTCCGCCCACCCGTTCGAGAACCCGACCGCGTGGACGAACCTCTTCGAGATCTTCCTGATGCTCGTCATCCCGTTCTCCCTCCCCCGCACCTTCGGCACGATGGTCGGCGACAAGCGCCAGGGCTACGCGATCCTGGCGACAATGGGCTCGCTGTTCCTGATCTCCCTCACCGCCATGACGCTCTTCGAGGTCGGCGGTTCGATGGAGGGCAAGGAGACGGTGTTCGGCGTCCTCGGCTCAACGCTCTTCAACACCACCAGCACCACGACCTCCACCGGAGCCGTCAACTCGATGCTCGACAGCTACACCCCGCTCGGCGGGATGATGGCGATGATCAACATGATGGTCGGCGAGACCGTGCCGGGCGGCGTCGGGTCGGGGCTGTACGGAATCCTGGTGATCGCGGTGATCGCCGTGTTCCTCGCAGGCCTGATGGTGGGCCGCACACCGGAGTACCTCGGCAAGAAGCTCGGGCCGCGCGATCCTCTCGGCCGTGATCTTCAACGCGATCGTCATCGTGCTGCTGATCCCGCTGGCCCTGCGCGGTGTGCGCTACCGGCCGTCGGCGGCGTCGTCCCTGCTGGGCCGCAACCTCCTCATCTACGGGATCGGCGGGATCATCGCGCCGTTCAGCGGCATCAAGCTGATCGACCTCCTGGTCGCCCTCCTCCCCGGATTCTGATCAGAAGCCGCTCCTGATGGAAAGCACAGTGAACATATGAACCCCCTTCGCGGCGCCTGGCGCCATTACTGGGTCGCCCTGCGCGCGATGATCCTCCTCACCGTGGTGCTCGGAATCGGCTACACCTTCGTCGTCACCGGGATCGGGCAGGTCGCGCTCCCGGCCCAGGCGAACGGGTCGATGATCGCATCGGACGGGAGGACCGTCGGCTCGGCGCTCATCGGGCAGGCTTTCACCGACGCGAAGGGAAACCCGCTGCCGCAGTGGTTCCAGTCGCGTCCGTCGGCCGCCACTGGGAACAGCGCAGCCGGCTACGACGCGGCCGCGTCCTCTGGCAGCAACCTCGCGACCGGGAACCCGGTGCAGGTGAAGGCCATGAAGGACCGCACCGTTGCCATCGCGAAGCTCGACGGTGTCCCCGAGTCGGCCGTGCCCTCGGATGCCGTCACGGCCTCCGGATCCGGACTCGACCCGCAGATCTCACCCGAGTACGCCCTGCTGCAGGTCACGCGCGTCGCCGACGCGCGCGGCCTCCCTGAAGCAACCGTGAAGAAGCTGGTCGAGTCTAGGATTCAGGGACGGGACCTCGGCTACCTCGGGGACCCGACCGTAAACGTGCTCCAGCTCAACCTGGCGCTGGCCCAGCTCGGCCGCTGACCCGGCCGACACCGAGAAGAGGGATCGAGAGCCACGAATTGTTAGTGATATGGTCCGCGGTCACCTCCGGGTAATGCTCGGCGCGGCCCCCGGCGTCGGCAAGACCTACGCCATGCTCGAAGAGGGCAAGCGGTTGAAGGCCCTGGGCAAGGACGTGGTGGTCGCCGTCGTGGAGACCCACGGCCGCTCCGCCACCGCCGCCCTCCTCGACGGGTTGGAGGTCGTGCCCCGGCAGACGATCGAGCATCGCGGCGTCGAGCTCACCGAGCTCGACCTCGACGCGGTGCTTGCCCGTGCGCCGCAGCTCGCCCTCGTCGACGAGCTCGCCCACACCAACGCCCCCGGCCTCGCGAATCTGAAGCGCTGGGAGGACGTGGAGGCGATGCTCGCCGCTGGCATCGACGTGATGTCGACGGTCAACATCCAGCACATCGAGTCGCTGAACGACGTCGTCGAGCAGATCACCGGCGTGCAGCAGCGCGAGACCATCCCGGACGCCGTGCTGCGTCGCGCCGACCAGATCGAGGTGGTCGACCTCGCGCCGCAGGCGCTACGCGACCGGCTCGCAGAGGGCGTCGTCTACCCGGCCGCGCGGGTGGACGCCGCGCTGTCGAACTACTTCCGGCTCGGCAACCTGACCGCCCTGCGCGAGCTCGCGCTTCTCTGGCTGGCCGACGAGGTCGACAGCGCGCTGCAGAAGTACCGGGCGGAACACGGCATCGCCGGCAAGTGGGAGGCCCGCGAGCGCGTGGTGGTGGCCCTCACGGGCGGACCGGAAGGCGAGACGCTGCTGCGCCGAGGCGCGCGCATCGCCGCCCGATCGGCGGGCGGCGAGCTGTTCGCTGTTCACATCACCAGCCAGGACGGCCTCCGCGAGGCGACGCCCGGTGCGCTCGCCGCGCAGCGCGCGCTCGTCGAGCAGCTCGGCGGCAGCTACCACCAGGTGGTCGGCAGCGACATCCCGCGCGCGCTCGTCGACTTCGCCCGCGGCGAGAACGCGACCCAACTGGTGATCGGCGTCTCGCGACGCAGCCGGCTCGCCGCACTGCTCACCGGGCCGGGGATCGGCGCCACGGTGATCCGGGAGTCCGGCGACATCGACGTGCACATCGTGTCGCACTCGCGCGCCGGCGGCCGCTTCTCGCTCCCCCGGCCGCGCGGCGGCCTCACCGTGCGGCGGCGGGCCTACGGCTTCCTCCTCGCGCTGACCGGCGGACCGCTGCTGACGCTGCTGCTGGTCAACGTCCGCTCGGGCGAGTCCATGACGGCCGATGTCCTCAGCTACCAGCTGCTCGTGGTCATCGTCGCGCTCGTCGGCGGGATCTGGCCGGCGCTCTTCGCCGCGCTGCTCTCCGGGCTCACCCTCGACTTCTTCTTCGTCGATCCGCTCTACACGATCACCATCGCCGAGCCCCTGCATCTACTGGCGCTCGTGCTGTACCTGATCATCGCTGCGCTGGTCAGCATCGTGGTCGACCAGGCCGCCCGTCGCAGCCGTGCGGCCCGACGGGCTGCTGCGGAGGCCGAGCTGCTTGCGACTGTCGCCGGCGGCGTCATCCGCGGCGAGGACGCCCTGCAGGCGCTCGTGACGCGCACGCGCGAGGCATTCGGCCTGACCGGTGTGCGGCTCCTCGACGGCGACGAGGTGGTCTCCACCGACGGCGAGCCGGCCGACCCCGCCCACACGCAACGGCTGCCGGTGGGCGACCGCGGCACGCTCGAGCTCTCGGGGCGCGACCTGGAGGCCGCCGACCGGCGCCTGCTCGCAGCGATCGTCGCCCAGCTCGACGCCGCGCTCGAGCATCGGGAGCTCACAGCAACCGCCAGCGAGCTCGGGCCGCTCGCCGAAGCCGACCGCGTGCGCAGCGCGCTCCTCGCCGCGGTCGGCCACGACCTCCGCCGACCGCTCGCCGCGGCGACGGCAGCCGTGACGACGCTGCGGCAGGCCGAGCTCGCCCTGAGCGACGCCGACCGGGAGGCCCTCCTGGAGACCGCGGAGGACAGCCTCCACGGACTCGCGACCCTCGTCACCAACCTGCTCGACGTGAGCCGGGTTCAAGCCGGGGTGCTGGGGGTGTCGCTCGCGCCGATGGAGCTCGACGATGTGATCCCGCCGGCGCTGGACGAGCTGGGAATCGGCCCCGCGGAGGTCGACCTCGACCTCGCCGACGGCGTCCCCCCGGTGCTCGCCGACGGCGTGCTGCTTCAGCGCGTTCTCGTGAACCTGCTGGGCAACGCCCTGCGCTTCTCGCCCGCCGACCGACCTCCGGTCATCGCCGCCAGCGAGTTCGGCGGGACGGTGCAGCTGCGGGTCGTCGACCACGGGCCCGGCATCCCCGGCGAGCGCCGCGAGTCCGTCTTCCTGCCGTTCCAACGGCTCGGCGACACCGACAACGACGCAGGGATCGGCCTCGGGCTCGCCCTGTCGAAAGGGTTCGCCGAGGGGATGGGCGGCACACTGGAGGCCGAGGACACACCGGGCGGCGGCCTGACGATGGTGGTGTCGCTGCCCGCGGCCACGAACCGAATGGAGGGAGAGCGATGAGGATCCTGATCGCCGACGACGACCAGCAGATCCTCCGGGCGCTGCGCATCCTGCTCGGCGCCCACGGCTACGAGGTCGTCGTCGCGCGGACCGGCGCGGAGGCGCTGTCGCAGGCGGTCGAGCACCACCCGGACCTGGTCATGCTCGACCTGGGCATGCCCCAGCTGAACGGCATCGAGGTCATCGAGGGTCTGCGCGGCTGGTCGTCGGTGCCGATCCTCGTCGTCTCCGGCCGCACCGGCTCCGCCGACAAGGTGGACGCGCTCGATGCGGGAGCCGACGACTACGTCACCAAGCCGTTCGCTGCGGACGAGCTGCTCGCCCGCATCCGCGCGCTCACCCGCCGCCAGTCGGGCGCCACCGACGAGCCCGCTGTGCGGTTCGGCGACATCACCGTCGACCTCGCCGCGCGCCAGGTGCTCAAGCGCACCTCCGATGGCGACAGCCCCGTGCGACTGACGCCGACCGAATGGGCGATCCTGGAGGTCCTGCTGCGCAATCCGCGCCGGCTGGTGACCCGCCAGGCGTTGCTCACCCAGGTCTGGGGACCGCAGTACACGAACGACACCGGCTACCTGCGGCTCTACCTGGCGCAGCTGCGCAAGAAGCTGGAGCCTGTGCCGTCGTCGCCGCGATACCTGCTCACCGAGGCCGGCATGGGCTACCGCTTCTCCCCCGATCCGGCCCCTGCCCCTGCCCCTGCCGCCGAGCCGAAGTGAGCGTCGAGGGGCACATAAACGCCCCTAAAACTCGGTTTTGGGGGCATTTGAGTGCCCCTCGCCAGGTCGTGAAGGGAACGGGACGGCCGATACGCCGGGTTCTGTCACGGCGCTTGCGCGTCGCGGACGGCCATCTCTCTCGGGACGACGTTGCCGCCGCCCTCTAGCGGTCTACCCGGGGACGAGGCGAGCCGCCTCATGGTCCCCTGTCTGACCTTGCTCCAGGCGAGGTTTACCCAGCCGGCCGAGTCACCTCGACCGCTGGTGGTCTCTTACACCACCGTTTCACCCTTACCGCGCACTCGCGTGCGAGGCGGTCTGCTCTCTGTTGCACTTTCTCGCGGGTCACCCCGGGTGGGTGTTACCCACCACCCTGCTCTGCGGAGCCCGGACGTTCCTCGGCGGCCCGCTCGCGCGGACCGACGCGACCGTCTGGCCGTCCCGTTCCCGGCTCCACCCTAGCGCAGCGCGGCCGGGCGGCGGCCTCCCGACCGGGCGAGGATCAGAGGCCCGACTCCTCGTTGCGGATCAGGATGGCGCCGCTGTCCGGGCACAGCACGACGTCGTCGCCGGCCGCGCGACGGATCTCGGCGAGGTCCGACTCGGTGAGCTTCACGTTCGACCCCAACGACACGCCGCGCAGCAGGAGGGCGGCGCCGACCCCGTAGCGGGAGCGCTGACGCTCGTACAAGGCGACCAGATCCTCCGGAAGCGCCCCGGCGATGGTGGCGCGGTCACGGGCGAGGGCGTCGCGCTGAGCGTCAACGGTGCCGGTCTCGGCCTCGCGTGCGGCCTCCAGCTGCTGCACCCGCCCCTCGAGCTCGGCGCGCTCGGCCTCGATGGCCGCCAGCCCTCCCTCGAGCGCTTCCACCCGCTCCATGACCGTGAGCTCGATCTCCTCGAGATCGTTCTGACGCTTGGCGAGGGAGGCGAGCTCGGCCTCAAGCGCCTGCACGTCCTTCATCGACGAAGTCTGCTGCACCCGTTCGCTGTCGCGGCGCTTGCGCGCCTCCACGATCTCGACATCGGACTCGACGCGCTTGAGCTCGGACCGGGCGTCCTCGACCTCGCCGGTCGCCGCGATCCAGCGGGCGCGGAGGGCGTCGACCTCCGGCTGCAGGGCGGCGAGCTCGGCGGCCTGCGGAAGGTTCTTGACCGTGTGGTCGAGCTGGCTGAGCCGCGTGTCGGCGGCCTGCAGCCTGAGAAGCTCGTTCTGGTCGGAGGGGCTGGCTTTCACAGTGCTCTGCTCTCTGCTGGGTCGTTCGTCGCTGTGTTCATGTCGCTGTGTTCATCGTTGCGGGTAGAGGCTCATTGGAGGATGGCGAAATCCCACGGATCGGTGCGCAGCTCGCTGACGGCAACCTCCACGCCGGGCAGGGCGCCGCGCAGGGCCGCCGCCGCCGTGTCGAGCCACAGCCACTCGCTCGCCCAGTGCGACACGTCGAGCAAGGCAGGCCCGCCGCCGAGCGCGGCCTGTTCACGCGCCTCCGAGGCGGGATGGTGGCGCAGGTCGGCGGTGATGTAGACGTCGGCCCCGCGGACAGCCTCCGTGGCGAGCAGCGAATCGCCCGCTCCACCGCACACGGCGACGCGCGAGACCGGCTGATGGTAGTCGCCTGCCGCGCGCACGCCGCCCGCGGTGGGCGGCAGCAGGCCGGCGAGGACGCGCGCGAGGGCGCCGAGGGTCATGGGCTGGGTCAGCGTGCCGACCCTCCCGATGCCGGTGACACCGTCGGGAGCCGGCGCGATCGGCTGCGAGTCGGCGAGGCCGAGGGCCGCCGCCAGCACGGCGCTCGTGCCGTCGGCCACGACGTCGGCGTTCGTGTGCGCGGCGATGAGCGCGCAGTCGGCGCGGATGAGCGTCGCCAGGAGCGCGCCTTTGTAGCGGTCCTCGGCGATGGAGGTCACGCCGCGCAGCAGCAGCGGATGGTGCGCGATGAGGAGGTCGGCGTCGAGCCCGACAGCTTCGTCGACGGTCGCGGCCACCGCGTCCACCGCGAGGAGGATGCTGTCGACCGGAGCCTCCGGATCGCCCGAGATCAGCCCGGGCGCGTCCCACCCTTCCGCGCCGGCGATCGGCCAGAGCGATTCGACGACCTCGCAGACGGAACGGAGAGTGTGCGGCACGCCCTAGAGCCTACGGGATCGATCGCCGCCGGGGGTCGGCGGCAACGGAGGAGATCAACCGGGACGCGCCGCCCGTTGTCAGCTGACGGAGGAGATACGAAGGCTGACTGCGTGCAACTCCTCCGTTGCCGACACCAGCCGCCGCGCGCAGGGCGGCCTTTCGGCGGCAACGGAGGAGATACCGGCCCACGACGCACGAAAGTCCTCCGCTCGCCGCCTTTCCCGGCCACAGCTGCACGGATCTCCTCCGTTACCCGCGTTACGCTTGCGCGCGCTCCTGCCTGCGGATGACGGGGACGCCCGACACGATCGGCGTAAGGAGCCCCACGACGAGCGCGATCACGACACCGATGTTGCTCGCGCCGATCCCCGCGCTCGGATCGGCACCGAGCAGCCGGAAGAGATAGCCCTCCCACGCCAGCCAGGGCAGCGACGAGCTCACGAAGCCGAGGCCCACCGCGCTGGCGACGACGAGCATCGCCAGGTTCGTCCAGCGCCAGTCCGGATAGACGCCGCCGCGCGTCAGCAGCGAGGGCTGGTGGAACCTCCGCGTGCGCAGCATCATCTCGCCCGTGAACAGCCCAGCCCAGGCCGCGACCGGGACGGCGAGGGTCGTGGGCACACCGCGGAGGACGGCATCGAGGTCACTCACGGTGAGCGTCAGCGCGACACCGGCCACCGCGATCGCGCCTGCGACGATCACGGTGCTCCACCGCCTTCCGAGCCGTACGCCCAGCGCGTCGACGGTGAAGCCTCCCGAGTACATCGTCAGCACGAGTGCCGAGATCAGGCTGAGGCCGACCGCGAGCAGCAGGGGCACCGGATACCACACGGGCAGGCCGAGCCGGGTCAGCCCGGCGACGGGGTCGCGCGCGATGTCGTCGGCCAGCGCCGGATCCGAGGCAGCGAGCAGACCACCGTAGGAGACGAGCACGAACGGCGGCACGCCGGCTCCGAAGGTGGCCCAGAGCATGCCGGCCGCACCGGAGGACATGCGGCGCTGATAGCGGGCGACCTCCGCGCTGCTCATCGCCCAGGCGAGCCCCACATAGCTGAAGACGAGGACGACCCCTGTCACCACGTGCGTCCAGATCGCGTCGGGCACGGCGAGCGCCCGCGTGAGGTCGACGTGCCGCCAGGTCGCGGCGATCATCACCACGATCAGCAGAGCGGAGGCGACCGTCAGCACCAGTTGCACGCGCGCGAGCAGGCCGTAGCCGAAGTAGGCGACGACGCCCGCGACCCCCGCCGTGAGCAGGAGGGCGAACGTGGTCGGCCCGATGCCGAGCTGCGACCATCCGCCGGCGATCGCGACCGACCCAGCGGCCGACCCGGCCAACCACAGCAGCACCGCGCCCCAGAACACCTTGGTGACCAGGGCGAGCGCGGTCGGCACGGCGTTGCCGAGCAGACCGAAGGCGGCACGCGAGACGACCATCGTCGGCTGCCCGCTCCACTTGCCCGCCAGCGTGCCCAGCCCGAGCGGGAGGAACGACAGAGCGACGCCCACGAGCGTGGCGACGAGCAGCTGCCGGAGGCTCAGCCCGAGCAGGAACAGGGCCGCACCCACGCCGACGCTGATCAGGGACGACGTGCCGGCGAACCACAGCCAGAACAGCCGGGAGGCCCGCCCGGCCCGGAGCTCCAGCGGAGTCGGCTCCAGGTCGGCGGCTTCCGGGACGAACGGCGGGGGCGGCGCCGACGGGGCGGCGAAGAGCACGGAGCCCTCGGCCAGGCGCGGCGTCGCCACGGGCGTGGGAGCGTCGGCGTGCACGTCGTCGGCATCGTCGGCGACGTCCCCGTCGATGTGGTCGGGCCTGGCGGTCGTCGCACCGAGGTCGTGGGCGACGAGGGGCTCGTCCGCGGCAAGCGGCTCGATCGCCGGCGCCGACGGCAACGCGGTCGAGAGCAGCGGGACGGGCTGGGAATCGCTTGGAGCCAATTCCTCCGGGACCAGTCCGAGGGGCTCGACGCGAGCGGGAGACGCCGTGTCCTGTGTCATCGCCTCCTCTGTAGCGGACGGCGACTCCATCGCGACGGTCGGGAACTTCGGAGGCGCGACCTCGTCCGCGGCCTCCTCCGGGACCTCCGCCGACGGCGTGAGCGGGGGCAGGCGGCGGCACCGGCGGCGGCACCGGCGGCGGCACGAGCGGCGGCTTCGGCCGCGGCACGGCGGCGGCGACCCAGGCGCTGTAGGTCGGCTGTGGTCCGGTGTCCCGCCTCCGCACGGGGAGGTCGTCGAAGCTGATCAGCTGCGTCGGCGGCCCCACCCAGTCGTCGTCCGCCTCGTCGTCCGCCTCGTCGCCGGCCCTGTCGTCCGCGGTCCGGTAGGACTCCCGCGCGTCCTGCTCGACAGCTTGGGCGGCCCCCGGCCCCACAACGGGAATGGACGAGGTCGCCGCCCGGGCGTCCAGCACCGACTGCAGGTGGGCGATCGCGGCCGTCGTGTCGTGGATCCGCAGGTCCGCGTCCACGATCGCCGTGACCTCGTCGTCGCTGAGCGCCGCGGCCTCCTCGCCCGCCCCGGCCTCCTCGCCCGCCGCCGTCGGCCCGGTGATGATCGGGATCGCGGCGGTGACGCGGTCGACCTCGGCCTGCAGGGCGTCGGCGAGCTCGTCGTCGCTGTGACGGATCGTGCGGTCCGGCTCGGCGACGTCCTCCCCCTCCACGCCATCGGCCATGCTCGAAGCCTACGACGGGAACGTCCGGCGGGTCAGTGTCTTCTTCTCCCACCGCGAAGTACCATCGTCTCGATGAGCACGCCGATCCCGACTCCGTACGAAGACCTGCTGCGCGATGTCCTCGCGAACGGCAGCCACAAGTCCGATCGCACCGGGACGGGCACGCGCAGCGTGTTCGGCCGTCAGCTGCGGTTCGACCTCGCGCAGGGGTTCCCGCTGATCACCACCAAGCGCGTCCACTTCAAGTCGATCGCCTACGAGCTGCTGTGGTTCCTGCGCGGCGAGAGCAACGTGGGCTGGCTGCGCGAGCAACGGCGTGACCATCTGGGACGAGTGGGCCGACGAGCGCGGCGAGCTCGGCCCGGTCTACGGCGTGCAATGGCGGTCGTGGCCGGCGCCGGACGGACGCACATCGACCAGATCCAGCAGGCGATCGACACCCTGCGCCGCGACCCCGACTCCCGGCGGATCATCGTCTCCGCCTGGAACGTCGCCGACATCCCCGACATGGCCCTCGCCCCGTGCCACGCGTTCTTCCAGTTCTACGTCGCCGACGGCAAGCTCTCGTGCCAGCTCTATCAGCGCAGCGCCGACATGTTCCTCGGCGTCCCCTTCAACATCGCCAGCTACGCGCTGCTCACGCACGATGGTCGCGCAGCAGGTCGGGCTCGAGCCGGGCGACTTCGTCTGGACGGGCGGCGACTGCCACATCTACGACAACCACGTCGAGCAGGTGACCGAGCAGCTCACGCGCGCCCCGTATCCGGCGCCGACCCTGCGCTTCGCACGCACGCGGCGAGAGCATCTTCGACTACAGGTTCGAGGACTTCGAGGTCGAGGATTACCAGCACCACCCGGCGATCAGGGCGGCCGTCGCCGTATGACGCCTCGCGCTCGATCTGGGCGCAGGCCCACAACCGGGTCATCGGCGCGGACGGCGTGATGCCCTGGCACCTCCCGGAGGACCTGGCGCACTTCCGCGAGCTGACCGGCGGCGACCCCGTCGTGATGGGCCGTCGCACCTGGGAGTCGCTCCCCGAGCGGTTCCGCCCGCTGCCCGGCCGGGACAACATCGTCGTGACGCGACAGCCCGGCTTCGACGCACCGGGAGCGACGGTCGTCCACTCGCTGGAGGCCGCGCTCACCGGCCACGACAGGGCGACCGTCTGGGTGATCGGAGGCGCCGAGCTCTACAGCCAGGCCCTCCCGCTCGCCGACCGCGTGGAGGTCACCGAGATCGACCTCGACGTGGCAGGCGACACCGTCGCGCCAGCGCTCGGCCCGGAGTGGCGGGCGGACCCCGGGGCGTGGCTGGAGGCCACGAACGGAATGCGTTACCGCTTCGTCCGCAACCTCAGGTGAGTCCGGCGACGAGGTTGACCGTCGCCGCGACGATCACCGTGCCGAAGACGTAGGAAAGAAGTGTGTGCCCCAGAATCGTCCGGCGCACGTACGAGCTGGAGACGTTCGTGTCCGACACCTGGAAGGTCATCCCCAGCGTGAACGCGAGGTAGGCGAAGTCGCTGTACTGGGGTGGTTCGTCCTGGTTGAAGTCGACGCCGCCGTCTTTGCGGTAGTAGATGCGCGCGTAGCGGAGCGTGTAGATCGTGTGGACCAGCAGCCACGTGAGCGCGACGCTCACGATGGCGAGGAGCGCTACGCCCAGCTGGGCGCCGCCCTTCAGGTGACGCGCGTCCACGAGCACCCACACCACCGCGACGACGCTGGCCACCGCCGCGATGATGAGCACGAGGTCCGCGGTCCGGCGGCCGGGATCCTCCAGCGTCGCATGGCTGCGGGTGGTACGCGCATCCATGCGGCCGACGGCCGACCAGACCCACACGACGTAGACGAGGCAGGCCGCCGCCCAGCCGGCGATCACCGCGTGGTGCACCGCGTCGATGAACGAGGTGAGCACGGCCACGACGATGCCGACGGCGACCGCCACGTACATCTTGATCCGGGTATGGCCGCGCCCGCGCTTCACTTCGTTCGTCACACTCCGGATATTCGCACAGCGCGACGGGGCGTCCCGCTCAGCGCGCCGGTACCATCGGATTGTGACCACCGCCCCCGCCCCCCTCGCCGACCTCGACACCGAAGCGCTGCGCGCCGCTCACGCGGAGTTCGCGCGCGCGTACGACGACCTCAAGGCGCGCGGCCTCGCGCTCGACATCACGCGCGGCAAGCCGTCGGCCGAGCAGCTCGACCTCTCCGACGACCTGTTGCACCTTCCCGACGGCGCGTTCCGCGACGCCGCGGGCACCGATCTGCGCAACTACGGAGGCCCGAACGGCCTCCCGGAGCTGCGTGCGATCTTCGCCGACGCGCTGCGCGTGCCGCCGGCTCAGCTGCTCGCGCTGGGCAACTCGAGCCTGACGATCATGCACGACACCGTCGCGCAGGCCCTGTTGCACGGCGTCCCGGGCGGCGACCTCCCCTGGAGCCACCAGCCGATCTCCTTCCTGGCGCCGGTGCCGGGCTACGACCGCCACTTCACGATCTGCGAGCGCTTCGGGATCCGCATGATCGCGGTCCCGATGAACGACGACGGCCCCGACATCGAGACCATCGAGACGCTGCTCGTCACCGACGACAGCATCAAGGGCATGTGGTGCGTGCCGGTGTACTCCAACCCGACCGGCGCGGTCTACAGCGAGGACGTCGCACGCGCGCTCGTCTCGCTGCCCGCCGCACCCGACTTCCGGCTGTTCTGGGACAACGCGTACGTCGTGCACCACCTGTCAGACATGCGTCCCGAGCCGATCGACATCCTGGCCCTCGCCGCCGAGGCGGGCAACCCCGATCGACCGCTGATCTTCGCCTCCACGTCCAAGGTCACCTACCCGGGAGCCGGCGTCGCCTTCATCGGCGCCTCCGAGCCGAACATCGCCTGGTTCCAGCACAACTCCGCCGCGCAGAGCATCGGTCCCGACAAGCTCAACCAGCTGCGCCACGTCCAGCTGCTCCGCGACGCCGACGGGCTGCTCGCGCACATGGAGAAGCACCGTGCCATCCTCGCCCCCAAGTTCGCTGCGGTCGACGAAACCTTCCGCGCCCGGTTGGCGCCGTGGGGCGCCGGCTCGTGGAACGCACCGCTCGGCGGCTACTTCGTCAGCCTCGACGTACTCGACGGCTGCGCCAGACGCGCGGTGCAATTGGCCAAGGAGGCCGGCATCGCCGTCACGCCGGCCGGCGCGACTTTCCCGTACGGCGAGGACCCACGAGACGCGAACATCCGTATCGCCCCCACTTTCCCTCCGCTGGCGGAGCTGAGCGAGGCCCTCGACGGCCTGTGCTCGGCGATCCTGCTTGCGGAGACCGAGGCGCTGCTGGCCGAACGGAACTGACGTGACCTCCGCGCACTGGCGCGACGCGACGGATCATCCCAGGGGCGGTCAGGCCTGGGAGGTCCGCCCGGCCGTGGAGGCCGACTGGCAGGCCTACCGGGCGATCCGGCTGGAGATGCTCGAGAACACGCCCATCGCGTTCCTCGAGACGTTGGAGGCCGCTCGGGCGCACCCGGAGGAGCACTGGCGGCGGCGAACGGCGAACGGCGCGGCCACCAGCGAGCTGTTCGGCGCGGTGACCCCGAGCGGACGCTGGATCGGCACCATGGGCGGCTTCCACACCGTGAGCTCGCCCGACCCGCACCTGGTCGGCGTCTATGTGACGCCGTCGAGCCGCGGCCGCGACCACGGCGTCGCCGACGCGCTCCTCGGCGCCGTCATCGCCTGGGCGCGCCGCCGCTCGGACCGCCTCCTGCTGGAGGTCCACGAGCGCAACCTGCCGGCCATCCGCTACTACGAGCGGCACGGCTTCGCCTTCACCGGTCGCACGCAGCCGTATCCGCTCGACCGCACCTCTCTCGATCTGGAAATGGCGGTTGAGTTCTAG
>CAVTGP010000015.1:0-11130 GCA_963734315.1 uncultured Actinomycetota bacterium
AGTCGATTGCTCTTGGGCTCTCCAGGAGAAAGGCGAGTCGGTAAGGCACATCTTCCATACATGTCGTAAGCACGACGCGAATCCGATCCTCACTGGCGACGAACCGAGCCACCTTTGGGTCTCACGTGACGACGGGCTGTTCCGCATGTGGTACCAGATCAATCATCGCATCGACTACGGCGACACTTCCCGGCAGACGGGCCAAATGCAATTCAAGTCGTTCGTCGGATACGCCCGGTCATCCGACGGAATCGAATGGGAGCGTCCGGCACTGGATTTGTTCAACAAACAAGGCGATGCAGGTGATGCCCCACGCGAGCTTTGCCGCAGGCCCCTACAAGCGCGGCGCGCAGGTGGTCGCCAAGGCCGCGGATGACGACCTGCGCTTCAAGGCGCAGCTCCAGCCGACGACCACCCCAACGACCTGGTGATGCGCGAGCACGCCTGGAACGCCGGCGTCGCGGTCCACGAGGCTGCGGGCGCCAGCGCGTCTGTTTGCACTCCGCCCTATCCGTCGACCCGCAACCTCGGGACGTGCCGGATGAGCGCAACGCTGAATGACGGTGTCGGCGACAGCGGGGAGCGCGCGCACGACGTTCCGAACCGGTTCGTGACGGACGGCGGCGTTTTCACCACCGGCGCTGCCGCCAACGCGGCCGTGACCATCGTGGTCCTGGCGATCCGCCAGGCCGAGTACATCGCCGACCTCGTCTCCAAAGGAGATCTCTAAATGAGCAGCGTGGATACCCGCGCCGAAACGAGCACGGACCTCACGACGCTCATCGGCGTCGACGTCGGGGGCACTCACACCGACATCTCCGTCTCGACGCCCGATGGGCTCGTGCGCGGCAAGGCGCTCACATCGCACGACGAGTACAGCCGCGGCATCCTCGATGCGATCGGCGTCGCCGCCGAGCGGCTGGACCTCTCGCTGCGCGAGCTGCTCGGGCAGACGGGCAACATCGTCCTGGCGACCACCGTGGTGACGAACGCGCTCACCGAGCTGCGCGGCGCGAAGGTCGGCGTCCTTATCACGCGCGGCTTCAAGGACACGTTCCGGCTCGCGGGCGGCGCCCGCCACCCGGTGATGGACGACCAGTACCACCGCAATCCGCCAGACCTGATGCCCCGCAGCTGCATCGAGGAGATCGACGAGCGCGTCCTGTCTGACGGCACGGCCGCCGTTGCGCTCGACGACGAGCAGGTGCGGGCCGCCGTGCGGCGCCTGCGCGACCAGGGCGTCGAGGCGATCGCGATCTGCTTCCTCTGGTCGTTCAAGCACCCCGGCCACGAGGAGCGCGCGCGGGAGATCGTCGAAGAGGAGTGGCCCGAGGTCTTCACCTCGCTTTCCAGCGAGGTCTATCCCGTCATCCGCGAGCACGAGCGCTTCTTTAGCGCTGTGTTCAACTGCTTCTGCCAGCCGGCGGCGAGCATCCTGCTCGACACGCTCAAGACGCGGCTCGACGAGGAGGGCTTCGCGGGCGAGCTGACGATGTTCTCCGGCGGCGGCGGCGTCATCCCGACCGCGACCGCCCGGAAGCTGCCGGTGCTGCTGCTCGCGTCGGGACCTGCCGGCGGCGTGTCGGGCGCCATCCACCTCGCGGGGGTCATGGGCCAGAACAACATCATGGTCACCGACATGGGCGGTACGAGCTTCGACCTGTCGCTCGTCGAGAACCTGCAGCCCGCGATCACCCCGCGCATCTCGGTGGCAGGGCTCGATACGGGCATCAGCATCGTCGACATCATGTCCGTCGGCGCCGGCGGCGGCAGCATCGTCTGGATCGACGAGCGCGGCGTACCGCAGGTCGGCCCGCAAAGCGCGGGCTCGATGCCCGGCCCGGCCTGCTACGGCCGCGGCGGGACCGAGGCGACCGTCACCGACGCCGCGGTCGTCGCGGGGATGATCGACCCCGATGGTTACCTCAACGGGCGCGTCCACCTCGACCGTCAGGCCGCCGAGAACGTCGTCGGCGCGTTCGGGGACCAGCTCGGCTGGTCGGCCTACGAGGCAGCGAACGCGATCCTCGACCTGACCGTCACCAATATGGCCAACGCGATGCGCGCCGTGAGCATCGAGCGCGGCCATGACCCGCGCAACTTCACGATGTTCGCCTACGGGGGCACGCTGCCGCTGTTCGCGCCTCGCATCTGCGAGCGCCTGGACATCACGAAGGTCGTCCTCCCCGCCAACAGCTCGGTGTTCTCCGCCTTCGGGCTGCTGACCGCCGACTTCGTGCGCCGCTACTCGACCTCGATCGAGGTCATGCTCGACGCCACCGTCTCGCCCGACCACATCAACTCCGTCCGTCAGCGACTCGCGCAGAACGCGCGCGACGAGCTCATCGCCACCGGCCTGCGTCCCGAGGAGGCGGCGCTAGAGTGGGAGGCGGGGCTGCGCTTCGCCGGCCAGGTGTGGGAGATTACGGTGGCGCTCGGCGACGGCGCGCTGACGACCCAGGATCTCGTGGCGCTGGCCGAGGAGTTCCCGGGCGCCTACGAGCGCGCCTACGGCGAGGGCACGGCGTGGGAGGGCTCGGAGGTACTGCTCGCGAACCTCACGCTCCGTACGGTCGTACCGCGGCGCGACCCGTCGCTCGCGCGGCCGCCGGCGTCACTCAACGGCAACGATCCGCAGTCGGCGGAGAAGGAGCAGCGCGAGGTGCTGCTGCCCGGTGCTTCCGAGCGGACCCGGATCCCAGTCTACGAGGGCAACCGGTTCACCGAGGGCCTGCGGATCGAGGGCCCGGCGATCGTCGATGAGCACGACACGACGCTTTTCCTACCACCCGGATGGTCGTGCGAGCGCGACCAGTACTCGAACTACAACCTCACGAGGCTCCGCTGATGACGATCCAGGACCAGACCGCCGGCGCGGCGGACAGCGACATCCTTCGTGGCGGCTACGACGTCCTCGGCGTCGAGGTCCATCGTAAGGCCATGGACGAGATCGCGCGCGAGATGGGCATTACGCTCGTCCGCACTTCGGGCTCGCCCGTGGTCACCGAAGCCAAGGACCTTTCGTGCGCGGTGCTCGACGAGAAGACCGAGCTGATCGGGTTCTCCGGCTTCGTCGGCTTCCACGTCTCGACGTCGGTCCTCGGCGTCGAATCCGTCCTGCGCAACTACGACCTCGACGACCTCGAGGAGGGCGACGCCTTCATCGCGAACGACCCGCATTCGTCGGGTGCGATCCACCAGGGCGACGTCGGCGTGATCATGCCCTACTTCCACGGCGGCGAGCTCGTGGGCTGGGGATACGTCAACGAGCACCTGCTCGACGTCGGAGGCTCGTCGGTGTCCGGCTTTGCGCCGGAGGCGCGCGACTGCTACTCGGAGGCGCTGGCGTTCCCCGGCGTCCGCTTCGTGCGCAAGGGCCGCATGAGCAGGGATTGGTCGCTGTTCATCGCCAACAGCGTCCGCGTGCCGGTGCCGGTGCTCAACGACATTCGCAGCATGATCGCGAGCCTCAACGTGGGTCAGCGGCGACTGTCGCGCGTCATCGAGTCACACGGCCTCGAGACGCATCGCGAGTACTGCCGCATCAACAAGGCGCTTTCCGAGCAGCTCATCCGCCAGCGCATCTCACAGCTGCCCGACGGCGAGTACTTCTCCAGGGAATGGATCGAGTACGACGGTCACGGCACGCCCGAGCTCTACGAGCTGGGCGTCAAGATGACGGTCGACGGCGACGAGATGACCGTCGCGTTCAACGGCGTCGACCAGGTGCCGTGCTACGTCAACGGCGCGCCGCCCGCGGTGCTCGGCAACGCGATGAACGGACTGCAGACGCTGTTCATCCCGGACGTCCCGGTGAACGCGGCGCTGTGGCGCGCGATCCACTTCGACCTTGGACCCCCCGGCTCGATCGTCAACTCACGTCCGCCGGCGCCGGTATCGCAGTCGCACATGGAATGCGGCATGCGCGTCACCCGCCTGATGTCTGACGTGCTGACGCAGGCGATGTCGTTATCGCCATCGCCGAAGCTGCGTTCCCGCGCCGCGGGCCAGCCGAACAACGGTATCTCGACGTGCACCCTGGCAGGCGCCGACCGCAAGACCGGGGCGCCAATCGTCATCTTCCCGATCGCCCCGACGGTCGGGCTCGGCGGTCCGGCGCAGTCGGTCGCCGACGGCATTGACACCTACTCCGGCCAGTTCAACATCGGCACCCGCATGGCCGCCGTCGAGATCGACGAGTCGGCGGGTCCGATGGTCACCCTGTGGCGCCGCATCCAGCCCTCGGCCGGCGGCGCGGGCGAAACCCGTGGTGGCCAAGGCATGGCGAGCGCGCTCGCCATGCGCGGCATCGACGCGATGACAGGCACGGCGTTTAACAGTTGCGCCGAGGTGCCGCCGCGCGGGGCGGGCGGTGGCCTACCGGGCGCGGCGACCGACTACTACGTGCTGCGCAACTCGAACGTCAACGCGCTGCTGGAGTCCGGCCAGATGCCGACGCCTGAGACGGTCGACGGCGAGCATCAGGTGATGCCGTCGAAGACGGGCACGCTCACGATGGTCGAGAGCGACATCATGATGATCCTGTCCGGCGGTGGCGGGGGGCTCGGCGATCCGCTGCTGCGGGACCCCGAGGTCGTCGCCAAGGATGTCGCCGACGGCTACACGACGCCCGACGTCGCCACGGACGTCTACGGGGTCGTGCTCGGCGACGACGGAGCCGTCGACGACCGCGCGACCGTCGCCCAGCGGCTGCGGATCCGCGAGCAGCGCCTTGGCCGCGCGCCGGAGCGCGCGCCCTACGACGAGCAGGACCGCGAGGTCGGGATCTCGGTCGCCATCCGCGACGGCCAGTGGACCTGCGCGCGCTGCGGCGAGGGTCTGGGCTCCGTGGACGAGAACTACCGCAACGCCTGCGTGGCCCGGGTCTCGACCGCCGCCGAGGTGATGCACCCCCAGGGCCAACGGGTCCGTGCGCGGACGATCGACCCGGAGGTGTACGTCAGCCACTACTGGTGCCCGGGCTGTGGCCTGGGCGTGCGGGTCGATGTCAACGTCGGCACGAAGGACGAGATCGTCCCGGCGCCGAAGCTGACCGAGGAGGGGCGGGCGCTGGCCGACCGTGCTGCGTCATGACCGCGGCAACGGAAGCCACGGCGACGATGTCCACGACCGACCTCGACCAGCCGCGCGTCGTACGGTTCGACGACCTCGAGCCTGGCTGGAACGAGGCGAAGTGCTCGACCGAGGCCGGTTTCCTGCGGTGGCTGAGCGTCTACGTCGGCGGGCCGCCCGGCTACCTGCACGAGCGGCCGGCAACGGGGCTCGTCGGCAAGCACAGCGTAATGGGGATCATGGGGCTGCCCGCCGGCCAGCGGCAGTGGGGCCTTCACCGGCACACGACGGTCGAGATCTACCTGATCCTCAAGGGCCACGTGGAGTCGCTCGAGGCTGCGGGCGTCACGCAGATGATGGGTCCGATGGACCTCCTGTACATCCCGGTCGATGCCCCGCACGCGGTGCGCACGGTCGGTGACGAGGACGTGCTGCTGATGTACGTCCATGATCAGCACGAGGAGCTTGGCGCCTCGCGCTACTTCGCCGACGACGACCCTTCGCATGCGGGCCCGGATATCCACCCGGTGGTCATCCGGTGGGACGACCTCGAGCCGTGGTGGGGCGCACCGGACGCCAAGGCGGCCGGCCACATGCGCTGGTCGGTCTCGTGGGTGGGCGGCGGAGACGGCCGGCTCAACCTCAACCGCGGCCGGGCCGTGGAGGACCCCACGGTCGCACTCGGCGCGACGGTGATCTCCGCGGCGAATGTGGAGACGCCGCAGCGCTGGCCGACGATCCGCTACCTGCAGGTCGTCAAGGGTCGCGTGCGGGTCGAGAGGCATCGCGAGCTCGGCGAGCTCGGGCCGCTGGACGTCCTGGTCGTGCCCGCCGGCTATCCGCACGCGCTGCGGCCGGTCGGCGTCGACCCGGCGACGGTCGTGTGGTTCCACGAGGACAACGACCGGCCGCTCGAGGCATGAGCGCCCCGGTCTGGGCCGACGCCCGCGTCGAGCGTGGCCTCGAGCACCTGCGCCGGCTGCGCGACGCCGACCACGCCGCCGGCGCCGCGCGGCTGGGGTGGAAGACCGGCATGGGCGGGCCGGTTGCGGAGGCGATGGGAACGACCGGTGCGCTCGTGGGCCACGTCACCGGAGCCACCCTGCTGCCAGACGGCGCCACGATCGACGTCAGCGAATGGGTCAAGCCGGTGCTCGAGCCCGAGATCGCCATCCGGATGGGGACCGACCTGCCCGCCGGCGCGAGTCGGGAGCAGGCGCTGGCGAGCATCGATGGCCTGGCCTCGGCCATCGAGGTCGCCGACCTCGATCTGCCGTTCGAGGATCCGGAGGCCATCTTCGAGCACCGGCTCTTCCACCGCGGCGTGATCCTCGGTCGCTTCGACAGCGCCCGCGCCGGTGGCGACGCAGGCGGGATCACCCTGTCGGTGCACGGGCCACAGGTCGAGTACGCCCATCACGTCGATCCCCTGATTCCCATCGGCGACCTCGGGGATGTCGCGGCTCACGTCGCGAACGTCGTCGCGCAGATCGGCGAGACACTCGCCGCCGGCGATGTGGTGATCACGGGTTCCGGCATCCCCGCGATCCCGATGACCGAGGCGGGGCGCTACGAGGTCGCGCACCACGGCCTCGGCACGACGTCGCTGACCGTCGCCTAGACCGGCGTCCGGGCCAGCTCGCGCAGGCGCATCTTCTGCACCTTGCCGGTCGCGGTCGTGGGTAGCTCGTCGGTCACCGTGATCGCGCTCGGCAGCTTGTAGCCCGCGAGCCGCTCGCGGGCGAAGGCGCGCAGTTCGTCCGGGTCGATGGTCGCTCCCGGGCGGGCGACGACGAAGGCGTGCGGTGTCTCGCCCCACTTCTCGTGCGCGACGCCGATGACCGCGACCTGTGCCACTGCGGGATGCGCGGCCAGGGCCTGCTCGACCTCGATGCTTGAGATGTTCTCGCCGCCGGAGATGATGATGTCCTTGATGCGATCGCGGATCTCCACGTACCCGTCCGGGTGCATCACGCCGACGTCACCCGAGTGGAACCATCCGCCGGCCATCGCCTTCGCTGTCTGCTCCGGATCGCGGAAGTAGCCGGTCGTCACGTTGTTGCCACGCATGACGATCTCGCCCATCGTCGCCCCGTCGGCCGGCACGTCCACGCCGTCGCTGTCGATCACGCGCAGCGGCTGGGACACCACGGAGACGACCCCCTGGCGTGCCTTGAGCCGTGCGCGCTCGGGCGCCGGGAGCTCGTCCCATTCCGGGTGCCAGACGCAGACGCCGATCGGCCCGTAGGTCTCGGTCAGCCCGTACAGGTGCGCGACGTCCCAGCCGAGCGACTCGCAGCGCTCGATCGTGGCGGGCGACGGAGGAGCGCCGCCCGTGTAGACGCGGACGGGCTCGGCCCGATCGAGTCGCTGCGCTTCGTCAGCGTCCAGCAGCGTGCTGAGCACGGTCGGCGCCCCGCACAGGTGGGTCACGTCGTGCTCATTCATGAGCCGCCAGGCCGCCGCGCCGGTGACCTGCGGCAGGCATACGTTCTCGGCGCCGGCGGCGGTCACCGCCCAGGTGAACGACCAGCCGTGGCAGTGGAACATCGGCAGCGTCCACAGGTAGCGCGAGCGGGGCGACAGCTGCGTCTCGGCGATCATCCCCATGCTCTGCAGAAAGGCGCCGCGGTGCGTGTACATGACGCCCTTCGGGGCGCCGGTCGTGCCGCTCGTGTAATTGATCGACAGGAGCGCGCTCTCCTCCTGGGCGGCGAGCGCGACGGGCTCCGACTCCGCGAGCGCCCGCTCGTAGGCGTCGCCGGTCGTGAGCACCTCGGCTTCGATGTCGCCCAGGCGATCGGCGCCCGCGGCGTCGGTGACCACGACCCGCGCCTCGCTGTGCGTCAGGATGCGCTCGATCTCGGGCTTCGAGAGGCGCGTATTCAGGGGCACGAGAACCGCCCCCGAACCAGCCACGGCATAGTGCGCCTCGAGCATCTCTGGGACGTTCGGCAGGAGCGCGGCGACCCGGTCGCCCGGAGCGACGCCGCGCGCCGCCAGCGCGCCCGCCAGCGCGCTTGCCCGGGCGAGGTACTCGGCGTACGTGAACACGCGGCCGCCGTCGCGGATGGCGACGCGCTGCGGGAAGATGCGGGCCGCCCGCAGAAGGAACGAGACCGGCGAGAGGTCGGCCCAGGCCTGGGTCACGTCGTGCCGCCCGCCGTGAGGAGCTTGCGGAGCTCGGCCTTCCTGACCTTGCCGATGGATGTCTTCGGCAGTTCGGGCACCACCGTGACGATCGTCGGGACCTTGAACTTCGAGAGGCGCTCGCTGCACCACTCGGTGATCTCGTCGGCCGTCACGTCGGCCGCAGGGCGCCAGCACGATCGCCGCGGCGACGGCCTCGTCGCGGATGTCGTCGTGGACTCCCACGACCGCCACGTCCAGCGACCTGGGGTGCGTCGCGATCACGGCCTCGACCTCGAGCGCCGAGACGTTCTCGCCGGCACGCTTGATCATGTCCTTCTTGCGGTCGAAGAAGTACAGGAAGCCCTGCTCGTCGGCGTACGCGTTGTCGCCGGTGTGCAGGCCGTCCTCGCGCAGGAGCGCTCGGCGGTCGACTCGGGGTCGTCGTAGTAACCGAGGCACGACGTCGCGACCGGGCACGCCGACCACGACGATTTCGCCGACCTCGCCGGGCGCGACGTCGCGGCCCTCGTCGTCGACGAGACGCAACCGCCGCCCGGGCGCCGGCAGGCCGATCGACGGCCAGCGCCGCGCCCCGACGACCGGCGACGTGCAGAGCAGTGTCATCGTCTCGGTCATGCCGTAGCCGTTGATGAGCGTCACGCCGTACCGGCGCTCGAACTCCTCCTTCTCGGCGTCGCTGACGTTGATGGCGTAGAAGAGCCGGCGCAGCTGGTGGTCGCGCTCGCCCTCCGCCGGGGGCTGGCGGAGGAGTCGTGCGCAGCTGCATCGCCACCAGGCACGTCGTCGTCGCGCTCGTGTGCGCGCACCTGGCGCCAGTACTTCGTCGCGCGGAACTCCTCGAGCAGGATGAGCGTCCCTGCGACGGTCAGCGTGCCCAGCAGCGATATCGCCTGGGCGTTGACGTGGAAGAGCGGCAGCGCGGTGAGCGCCCGCTCGCCCTCGTCGAGCCACAGTGCGTGCACCGAGTGCAAGCCCCGCGCGAACGCAGTTCGCGTGCGTGAGCATCACCGCCTTGGGCTTCTTCGCGGTCGTCCCCGACGTGAAGATCAGCTCGGCGAGGTCGTTGGACTCGACACGGCCGGTCGCGGCGCGTCGCCGTCGGCCGGCGAGCAGGTCGCTCGAAGGGGATCGCGCCCTCGATCGCGCCGCCCACCGCGACGACGCCCGTGCGCCGAGTCCGGTCACGTCGATCGCGGCGCGCGATCGTCCCGCGTACTCGGGCTCGGTGAGGACCAGCCGCGGCTCGGTCACCTCGAGGATGTGCTGCGACCTCGGCGGCGTGTTGGCGATGTTCGACGGGACGAACACCGCGGCGCCAGGCGGGCGAACGCGAACCACGCGATCAGCGAACTCGGGGCAGTTGTGCAGGTGGATGACGATGAAGTCGCCCTGCGTGACGCCGTGCTCGGCTCAGGCCGGCCGCGCAGCGGTCGACGAGTTGCTCGAACTCGGCGTACGTGTACGTGGCGACGCTCGCCGTCGCGGTCCTCGAAGACGAGGAAGTCGCGGTCGGGGTGCTGCGCGACACGGTCGTCGAGCAGGTCCGTGAGGCTGAAGTCGCCAGTGGTGTCGAGGATGCCCAGGCTCATGCCATGTAGATCCCGCCGTTGACGTCAAGTGTGACGCCGTGGACGAAGCTCGCGAG
The DNA here is from genome assembly GCA_963734315.1 of uncultured Actinomycetota bacterium. GTDB lineage: Bacteria > Actinomycetota > Actinomycetes > Actinomycetales > Microbacteriaceae > Leifsonia. The sequence continues at coordinate 9,872 of CAVTGP010000015.1, forward strand.
ATCGGATGCGAGGACGACCGCCATCGTCGCCTGCTCGTCCGGGCGGGACACCCGCCGCAGCGGTGCGGCGGCCTCCGCCTCCGCGCGCGCGTCCTCGCCCATCACGGTCGACCATCTGCGTGTCGACGTAGCCGGGGTGGATGCAGTTCACGCGGATCCCGAGCGGGCCGGCGTACGCGGCGACGTTGCGCATGACGCCCTCGACCCCGGCCTTCGACGCCGCGTACGGGACGCCGGCGCGGAGGCCGCCCGTCCGCGCCGCGAACGAGCCGAACAGGACGATGCGTCCGTCGCCGTGTTCGCGCATCGCCTCGACCGCGCCCTGGCAGAGCAGGAACGTGCTGCGGAGGTTCGCGTCGAGAACCGCGTCCCACTCGTCGTCGTCGACGTCCGGGAGGCGGTGTCGTGCGATAGATCGCCGCGCAGTGCACGACGACATCCAGGCGGCCATCGCGCTCCCGTGCCACCGCGACTGCGGCTCGACGCCGGCCCGGGTGCTGAGATCGGCGGCTACCGGTCGGCCGTACCGCGTCAGCCGGTCGACCGCGGCCGCGTCCCGGTCGCACGGCACGACGTCGGCCCCCTGCTGCGCGAGCAGCGCCGCCACCGCTTCGCCGATGCCGCCCGCCGCACCGGTGACCAGGCACGTACGGTCCGCGAGTCCAGTGTCGAGCAAGTACGTTCCTGTTCAGCCGTCGGCGGACTTGCCGTCCCGCATGGATCCTCGCCCCAGCGGGCCGTACTGGGCCACTATCGATAGCGCTAGACGGCCGACCCCAACGACCGGTCGATTGGTGGCCTGGCGACGCCGATCGTCAACAACGCCGCCGTCGAGGTCCTGTTTAACCGGGTTGGCGACTTCACACTCGACCCGAACCGCGTGCCGCAGATCAATCAACTGTGGATCCGGTGAGCCGCCGCGCTGATCGCCCTCTAACTTGCAGCAGGGTCGATCGCCCCGATCGGTCCGTCCGTGCGATGCCGCTCTTGAAGGCAGGCAGCACGCTCGTCGAGTCCGGCCGGAGCCCGACGCAGACGGGGTTGTCGCCGTTCGGCAACCGATCCCGGGCTACTGCTTCAGGCGTCTAGGGGTAGCGTCCGACGGAGCCATCGCCGTCGGGCCAGAAAGCGTCTAACAAACCGTCTAACAAGATGGGCAAATCCAACCTCATCGAGCTTCAGCGAAAACCACAAAAAGGCCTGCAAATCAGCACCTATCTGAACCTCTTGAAGCCGCTCATAACCCGTTGAGTCCAGAA
>CAVTGP010000016.1:0-11441 GCA_963734315.1 uncultured Actinomycetota bacterium
CCCGTCGCTGATCGGCCCCGTGATCGCCGGCGCCGTCGCCGAGACGGTGGGCTGGAGGTGGGTGTTCCTCGGCGTCGTCGCCCTGGTGTTGCTGGCGATGCTGATGGTCGTCCCCGCCATGCGCGGGGTCCACGGCCCCGATCATCGTCCCGAGGGCGGAGGCCGCGAGCTCGGGCGGGTGGGCCTGGCTGCGCTCGTCGCGGTGGCGGTCCTCGGGCTGACACTGGCGGCCGAGGCCCGTGGGCCGGTGCAGTGGATCGTTCCCGTGGTCGCGGCGGTGATCGCGGTGGCCGCACTGCGCCCGCTGCTCCCGCGAGGCGTGCTGCTCGCGCGCCGCGGGCTGCCGAGTGTGATCCTGGTGCGCGCGATCGTGGCGGGCACGTTCTTCTCCGCCGAGGTGTACGTGCCGCTGATGATGGTGACGCAGTACGGCGCGTCCCCTGCGATCGCCGGGCTCGCCCTGACCGCCGCCGGTCTGAGCTGGGCCGCCGCGTCGTGGGCGCAGGGCCGGTTCCCCGCGATCGGCAACCGACTCGCCGCCCGTCTCGCCGCGCTCGGGCTGACGATCGCGATCGGGTCGCTGCTGGTCACCGTGCTGACCGGCGCCTCGCCGATCGTCATCGTCGTCGGCTGGGCCTTCGCGGGGGGCGGCATGGGCCTGCTGTACCCGCGGCTGGGCGTCCTCACCCTCGAGTACTCGACGCCCGCCGACCAGGGCTTCAACAGCTCCGCGCTCTCGATCGCCGACTCGACCGGCTCCGCCATCGCTCTGGCAGCGACCGCGATCGCGTTCTCGGGGCTCGGCGGTGCTGCGTCGCCCGCGGCGTTCGCGGGGGTGTTCGCCGTGAACGGGCTTCTCTGCGTCGCCGCATGGCTGTGCGGCCCGCGCATCCTGGCGCGCTGATCCCGTGGCGCCCAGGTCCGTGGCGCGCTGACGAGACGTCGCCCGTCGACGCCCGTCAGGATGCGCTGACCGGGGCGTCTCCCTTCTCGCCCGGCGCGCCGGTGGTGTCGGCCGGGTCGCCCTGCCGGCGGCTGGCGAACAGGAACGGGATGCCGATCAGCTCGATCGCCCCGCCGATGACCAGCGAGGTGCCGTACCCCCAGAGATCCGCCGCTCGCCCGAGCGCCGGCTGGATGACGACCCCGCCGAGACTCCCGAACAGCGAGTCGAACGACAACACGGTCGCACGCTGCTTCGAGGGGATCATGTCGTTCAGGTACGCCTGGCGTACCGGGCCGGCGACCGCGAAGACGAAGCCCCACAGCACGAGCAGCACCACCGCGAACCAGAAGAACGCCGTCAGCCCGAGCAGCACCAGGACCACGATGCTGCACAGCGACGCGCCGATCACCGTCGACGTACGTTTGGCGAACATCCGCCGCAGTCGCGGTGCGACGAGGCCACCTGCCACCTGCGCGAGCGACAGGATGGCCGCGGCCAGCCCGGCTATCGAGTACGCCGTCGGGTCGCCGTAGAGCTCCAGCAGGTACGGCTGCAGGGCGTAGAACGCGTAGATCCCGACGCCCGAGGCGAACGGCGCTGAGAGAATGACGTACCGCACGGAACGCTTGCGCATCCCGTGCTCGATCGACTGGGACAGGATGTTCCTGGTCGCCTTCAGCGGCCCCATCGACTTGTCGGGCGTGAAGCCGAGGTCGCGCATCGCCACGAACGCGAACACGAACATCAACACCAGCACGACCGCCCGCAGCAGGAACGGCACGCCGAGGTTCGTCGCCTGGGCGATCACGCCGCCCAGGACGGAGCCGGTGAACATCGCGATGCCGGTCACGACGAGCCCGCGGCCGAAGACGGCCTCCAGGCTCCCGGTGTAGCCCGTCGCGGTGAGGGCGTCGACGAGCCAGGCGTCGACGGCGCCGGAGAAAAAGGTGAAGCCGAGTCCGAGGAGCATGGAGACGAGAGCCCACCACACGAACGGGGCATGCCACAGCCAGAGCAGCCAGTAGAGGGCGGTCGAGAGCGACAGGGTGATGGTGCCGAGCAGGTAGGAGGCCCGCCTCCCGATGGTGTCGGCGACAACGCCGGTGGGGATCTCGAAGATCACCATGCCGGCCGTGAAGAAGGCGTTCGCGGCGAACGCCTCGAAGTTGGTGAGTCCGGCGTCGAGGAGGAACAGTGTGTTGATGCCCCAGATGAAGGACGCGGCAAGGGTGTTGCCGAGCAGCAGCGTCAGGTAGACGCCCTGCACCCGGCGGGCGGAGGTGGTCATGAGGTCGACCCGCGTGTTGCCGTCATGGCGCACATCATCGTCCGGTCGCGGGCCGTGCGCCAGGCCTCCCGGTCGACGGCCGAACCGGCTGATCCGGCAGATCCGGCTGATCTGGCCGATCTGGCCGATCTGGCCGATCCGGCCGATCCGGCCGACCGGGCCGAACCGGCCGACCGGGGTGTGGCAAGGTGTTTGGCATGGCCACCGTCGTCTTCGCCCCAGACTCGTTCAAAGGCTCCGCGACCGCGACCGAGGTGGCGGCGGCGCTCGCCGAGGGGTGGGCGTCTGTGCGCCCGGACGACCGTGTCGTGCCGGTACCGATGGCGGACGGCGGTGAGGGCACGCTCGACGCCTTCGAGGTCGCTGTGCGCGGCTCCAGCCGGCGTGCGGTGCGCGTGACCGGCCCGGACGGCGTCGAGCGAGAGGCGAGCTGGCTCGCCCTGCCCGACGGGACCGCGGTGGTAGAGCTGGCGGAGACGAGCGGGATCAGCCTGATGCCGTCACTCGCCGCGTTCGACGCTCAGACGGTCGGGTTCGGCCAGGCGATCGCCGCCGCCCTGGACGGCGGTGCGACCGCACTGCTGCTCGCGATCGGCGGGAGCGCCTCCACCGATGGCGGTGCCGGAATGCTGAGCGCCCTGGGCGCGCGGCTGCTCGATGCGATCGGTGCTGCCGTCGTTCCGGGTAACCGGGGTCTCGCGGAGCTCGCCCGGGTCGACCTCACCGCGCTGCGACCGATTCCGCTCGGCGGGGCGCGCATCCTGAGCGATGTGACGAGCCCGCTGCTCGGGCCGAACGGAGCTGCAGCGGTGTTCGGGCCGCAGAAGGGCGCCTCCGACGACGATGTGCCGGTGCTGGAGGCCGGCCTCGCGCGGCTCGTGACAGCTTTCAGGGAGGCCGGGGTCGAAATCGACCCGCGGACCCCTGGCGCGGGCGCAGCCGGTGGAACGGGGTTCGGCCTCCTCGCCTGGGGCGCCGAGTCGACGCCCGGCTCAGCGGCGGTCGGAGAGGCGCTCGGCCTGCCGGTCGCGCTCGCGTCCGCGGACGCCGTGGTGACGGGGGAAGGTCGCTACGACTCCCAGTCCGCGGCAGGCAAGGTCCCCGAGTACGTCTTGCTTCTCGCCGCCGCTGCCGGCATCCCGGCGCTGCTTGCGGCGGGCTCGATCGCCGCCCACCCGCGTGGCTTCGCTGGCGCCGTCTCCCTCGCCGAGCTCGCGGGAGGCTCCGCCGCCGCGATCGCCGAGCCGCTGCACTGGGCGCGCGCCGCCGGCGCCGCCCTGGCCCGCGGCTTCGCGTCGCGCTCACGCGGGTGACCCCCTCGACATTCGCGGATGAGAGGGAACATTCGTCACGAATGTCGTGATTCGTGGCACGAATGGCGACATTCGTCACGAATGTCGCGCTTACGGGAGGTACGACCGCCGCTGCTCGCGGATGACGGGCCGCGTGTCGACCGCGAGAGGCGTGGCCGACTCCGCGGTCCAGTTCGGGCGTGTGCCCGTCAGCGCCCACGCCGCCTGCACGGCTCCACCATCGGCCACGTACTCACCGGGGGAGGGGATGACGACCGGTGCATCGAACACCTGCGCCGCGACGGCGGCGACGGCCGGGTTCTGCGCTGCTCCGCCGATCAGCAGGATGCGCTGCTCGCGCCCGGCATCACCGGAGAGAGCGACCCGGCGGACCGCGTCGAGGCCGTCGGCGAGCCCGCACAGCATCCCCTCGATCGCAGCGCGCGCCAGGTTCGCCGGTCGTGTCGTGGCGAGGGTGAGGCCGTGGAGGCTCGCTGTCGCGTCGGGCAGGTTGGGGGTGCGCTCGCCCTCGAAGTAGGGGATGAGCACGAGGCCGCCCGCGCCGGGCTCGGCCTGCAGGGCCAGCTCGGCGAGACCGTCGTGGTCGACGCCGAGCAGGCCGGCGACGGAGTCGAGGACGCGCGCGGCGTTGAGCGTGGCGATGAGCGGCAGGAGACGCCGCTCGCGTCGGCGAAGCCGGCGACCGTGCCGCTGGCGTCGGCGACGGGTTCGGCCGTGACGGCGAACACCGTGCCGGAGGTGCCGATCGAGACGACGACGTCGCCTCGGTCGCGCCGAGGCCGAGCGCGCCTCCCGCGTTGTCGCCGGCGCCCGGGCCGACGAGCACACCGCTCGGAGTGCGGCCGGCGGCGTCGGAGGGGCCGAGCACGCGGGGCAGAACGACGCCGTCGCCGGTCGTTCCGGCCTCCCGGCCGGGCCGCCCGAGCGCGCGCTCGAAGCAGGTCGAGGTCGTACTCGCCGGTGGCGGCGCTCCAGTAGCCGGTGCCGCTCGCGTCCGAGCGGTCGGTGGTCAGCGCCTCCAGGTCAGGACCGAGCGGACTCTCTTCGGCCGGGCCGTAGCCGCGCAGCCGCCAGGTGAGCCAGTCGTGCGGGAGGGCGACGGCGGCGACGCGTGCCGCGTTCGCCGGCTCGGCGTCCCGCAGCCAGCGCAGCTTGGTGACGGTGAAGGAGGCGACGGGCACCGACGCCGACGCGCGCGGCGCAGACGTCCGCACCGACCTCGTCGATCAGGTCGCGGGCGGCCTGGGCACTGCGGGTGTCGTTCCAGAGCAGGGCGTCGCGGATCACGCGCCCGTCGGCGTCGAGCACGACCATGCCGTGCTGCTGGCCGCCGATCGAGATCGCCGCCACGTCGTCGAGGCCGCCGGCGGCCGCGATCGCCGCCTGCAGGGCCGCCCACCAGGCGGCCGGGTCGACCTCGGTGCCGTCGGGGTGCGCCGCGCGGCCCGAACGCACCAGCGCGCCGGTCTCGAGGTCGCGGACGACGACCTTGCAGCTCTGCGTCGACGAGTCGACCCCGGCGACCAGCGTCACACCGGACACCTGCACCCCTTACCTTCCAAACTCATCAACGTTTTCACCCACCGAGGGGCACGTCGTTGTCAGTTCCGAACCGGAAAAGCGACAACGACGTGCCCCTCGACACTGGGGGTGCGCTCAGCCGCGCGCGCCGAGGAGGTGCTCGAGGGCGAGCTGCTGCAGGCGCACGAAGCCGAAGCCCTTGCCGCCGAAGTACGCGCTCGGCGTCGAAGTCCTCGTACGCGCTGCGGTCGGCCAGCAGGTCGTCGTAGGTCTCGCCGTCGCCGAGGGTCGGCTGCGACAGCTCGACGACGCGCGGCGGACTCCAGCGCCTCCTGCACCTCGGGGTCGGCGCGGAACGCCGCCGCGCGCTCCTTGAGCAGCAGGTAGGTGCGCATGTTCGCCGCGGCCGAGTCCCAGACGCCGGTGATGTCCTCGGTGCGCGACGGCTTGTAGTCGAAGTGGCGCGGGCCGTCGTAGGCCGGGCCGCCGTTCGGGCCGCCGTTCTCGAGCAGGTCGACGAGGGCGAACGCGTTGTGCAGGTCGCCGTGGCCGAACACGAGGTCCTGGTCGTACTTGATGCCGCGCTGGCCGTTGAGGTCGATGTGGAAGAGCTTGCCGTGGTACAGCGCCTGCGCGATGCCCGCGGCGAAGTTCAGGCCGGCCATCTGCTCGTGCCCGACCTCGGGGTTGAGGCCGACGAGCTCGGGGTGCTCGAGCGTCGCGATGAAGGCGAGCGCGTGGCCGAGGGTCGGCAGCAGGATGTCGCCGCGGGGCTCGTTCGGCTTCGGCTCGATCGCGAACCGGATGTCGTAGCCCTTGTCGGTGACGTAGTCGGCCGAGCAGGTTGACGGCCTCGCGGTAGCGCTCGAGCGCCGCCTGGATGTCCTTGGCCGAGTCGTACTCGGCGCCCTCGCGGCCGCCCCACATGACGAAGGTCTTGGCGCCGAGCTCGGCGGCGAGGTCGATGTTGCGGAGCACCTTGCGCAGCGCGAAGCGGCGCACGGCGCGGTCGTTGGAGGTGAAGCCGCCGTCCTTGAAGACCGGGTGCGCTGAACAGGTTGGTGGTGACCATCGGCACGATGATGCCGGTGTCGGCGAGCGCCTGCTTGAGGCGGTCGATCTGCTTCTGGCGCTCGGCGTCGGTCGAGCCGAAGGCGAAGAGGTCGTCGTCGTGGAAGGTGAGGCCGTAGGCGCCGAGCTCGCTGAGCTTGTCGACGGCCTCGACCACGTCGAGCTGCGGGCGGGTCGGGCCGCCGAACGGGTCGGTGCCGTTGTAGCCGATGGTCCAGAGACCGAAGGAGAACTTGTCGGCGCGGGTGGGAGTGAGGCTCATGGAGGGTTCCTTCAGCATCGTCGGTGATTTGTTGTTTCAATAAACTTATACCAGGAGTGACGCCTGCGCGCCACCGGCCCTACCGCGGCGCCGAGGTCGAGCTGCGCACCACGAGTGAGGTCGCCAACTCTAGACGGGTGTTCTCGACACCGTCCGCGCGCAGGCGCAGCGCCAGCCGCGTGGCTTCCTCCGCCATTTCCTGCAGCGGCTGACGAACGGTCGTGAGGGGAGGCCGCGCCCAGAGTGCGGGAGCGACGTCGTCGAAGCCGACCACCGAGACGTCGCCCGGCACCTCGAGTCCGAGCGCGAACGCGGCGTCCATCACCCCGAGCGCCTGCGAATCGTTGCCGCACACGAACGCCGTGGGCCGTTCGTCGCGCGCGAGCAGGCGCCGCCCCTCCCGCTCGCCGGACGCCCGGGTGAAGTCGCCCGCAGCCGCGATCGCCGGGTCGAAGCCGTGCCCGGCCTCCTGGAGCGCCGACTGGTACCCGGCCACCCGCGCCCGCGAGCACATCAGGTCGGCCGGCCCGGAGACCACGGCGATCCGCGTGTGCCCGAGCCCCAGCAGGTGACGGGTGGCCGCGACGCCGCCCGCCCAGTTCGTGGCGCCGATCGCCGGAACGTCGGCCGGCGGGTCGCCCGCCGGGTCGACGACCACGAACGGGATGTTGCGCGTGCGCAACTGCTGCCGGTGAGACGCCGTGAGGTCGGAGAACTGGAGGACGACCGCGACCGGCTTGCGGCTCAGCACGCCGGCGATCCAGTCGGCGCCGGGGCGGCGGTGATCGTCGAGCGCGCTCAGTCCGAGCACGAGTCCCGCCTCGCGCGTGACCCGCTCGACGCCGCGGATGATCTCGATCGACCACTCGCTGGTCAGGTCGGCGACGACGAGTTCGAGCAGGCCGCCGCGCTCCGGATCGAGCCCGCGCCTGGCGTATCCGGAATCGTGCAGCAGCCGCTCGACCCGGGAACGGGTCTCGGCCGAGACGCCCGGCCGGCCGTTGAGCACCTTCGACACCGTGGACAGCGATACCGCCGCACGGCGGGCGATCCCCTCCAGGGTGGGTCGGCCGGCGGCGCGCTCCCGTGCTGTCCGCGGCGTCGGTTCCGGCATGCAGACACTGTGCCACAATGTCGGGCAGCCCGACCGCACGGACCCGATTCCGTCCCCTTCGAATCACGCCGAGGAGACCAATGCCGCTCACCGACCTCACCCTGGCCGACCTGCTGACCTTCCGCCCGGAGGTCGCGGAACCGGACGATTTCGACGCCTTCTGGGCTGACACGATCGCCGAGGCGCGTGCGGCCGGCGGCGAGGCGACGCTCGCTCCGGCCTCCACCCCGGTGACCCAGCTGGCCATCGAGGACCTCACGTTCCCGGGGTTCGGCGGGGAGCCCGTTCGCGCGTGGGTGTCGCGGCCGCGCGATGCCGAGGGCGCCCTCCCGGCCGTCGTGCAGTACCAGGGCTACAACGGCGGGCGCGGCCTGCCGGGCGAGAACGTGCTGTGGGCGCTGGCCGGCTACGTCCACGTCTTCATGGACACGCGCGGCCAGGGCAGCGGCTGGGGCACGGGAGGCGTCACCGCCGACCCGCACGGCTCGGGCCCCGCGACGGCCGGCTTCATGACCCGCGGCATCCACGACCCCCGAGAGCACTTCTACCGCCGCGTGTTCACCGACGCTGTCCGCGCCGTCGATGCGGCCCGTGCGCTGCCCTTCGTGGATGCACGCCGCATCGCCGTGACCGGAGGCAGCCAGGGCGGCGGCATCGCACTCGCCGCCGGTGCGCTGGCCGGCGTGCAGGCCGTGCTGCCCGATGTCGCCTTCCTGTGCGCGTACCGCCGCGGAGCCGAGGTCGCGATCGGCGGACCCTTCCAGGAGCTTGCGACGTACCTGTCGGTGCACCGTGACGAGGTCGGCACGGCGTTCCGGACGCTATCGTACCTCGACGGCGTGAACTTCGCGCGCCGCATCCAGGCGCCCTCTCTCTTCTCGGTCGCGCTCATGGACACTGTCGTGCCGCCGTCAACGACCTTCGCCGCCTACAACCACCTGGCGGCCGCCGATCGCGCCATCGAGGTGTACGCGTTCAACGACCACGAGGGCGGGCAGGGGACGCACTGGCAGAAGCAGGCGGAGTGGCTGGCCTCCCGGATCTGAGCGCGGGCGCCGTCCCCAGCGCCTCGAGATTCAACGTCGCGAAAACTTTCCAATAGCCGCGCGAAACTTGTCCGCTGCTCGCCCCGCCGAATAGCGTCGCACCATCACGGAGGCGGAGGAGCTGGGACGGATGACGCGAGCGACGCGCGAGCTGCGGGTGGCGATGATCGGCTACGGCTTCATGGGCGCCGCCCACTCCCAGGGCTGGCGGGTCGCCCCGCGGTTCTTCGACCTGGACGCCCAGCCGGTGATGGCGACGATCGTGGGCCGCGATGCCGAACGCGTGGAGGCCGCTCGCGACCGCCTCGGCTGGCAACGCAGCGAGACGGACTGGCGCCGCGTCGTCGACGACCCCGCCATCGACATCGTCGACATCTGCTCTCCGGGCTCCTCGCACGCCGACGTGGCGATCGCCGCCCTCGAAGCGGGCAAGCACGTGCTGTGCGAGAAACCGCTGGCCAACACGGTCGAGGAGGCGGAGGCCATGGTGGCCGCCGCTGAGCGCGCGGCCTCCCGAGGTGTGCGCTCGATGGTCGGCTTCAGCTATCGCCGCGTACCGGCGATCGGTTTCGCTCGGCGGCTGGTGCAGGAGGGCAGGCTCGGCGCCCTCCGTCAGGTGCGCGCCCAGTACTTGCAGGACTGGCTGAGCGACGAGAACGGCCCGATGACCTGGCGGCTCGACAAGGCGGCTGCCGGATCCGGCTCGCTGGGCGACATCGGCGCGCACGCCATCGACCTGGTCGAGCACCTGACCGGCGCGCAGCTGACCGCGGTGTCCGGCACGCTGGCGACCTTCGTGGAGGAGCGCCCGCTCCTCGGCGAGACCGTCGGCCTCTCCGGCACAGCGTCTCAGGAGCGCGGCCGCGTCACCGTCGACGACGCCGCCTGGTTCACCGCGAGGCTGGCCGGGGGTGCGGCGGACGGCGCCATCGGCGCCTTCGAGGCGACGCGCTACGCGACAGGACGCAAGAACGCACTGCGCATCGAGCTCTCCGGAACGCTGGGCGCGATCGCGTTCGACCTGGAGGCGATGAACGAGCTGCAGTTCTACGACGCGACGGCGCCGGCGGGCGAGCAGGGATTCACCCGGATCATCGCGACAGAGCCCGAGCATCCCTACATGGCCAACTGGTGGCCGACCGGTCACACGATCGGCTACGAGCACGCCTTCAGCCACGAGGTCGTCGACTTCGTCACCGCGATCACCGCCGGCACCGACCCCGAGCCGTCGTTCGCCGACGGCCTCCACATCCAGCGCGTCCTCGCCGCTGTCGAGCGCAGTGCCGCCGCCGACAGCGCGTGGACGCCGACCCTCTGACCATCGAGAGGCACGGAAGGAATCATGACCAAAAACGCGCTCGTCGTCCGCGGCGGCTGGGACGGACACATGCCCGTCGAGACCACGGACAGCTTCATCCCGTTCCTGGAGGCGAACGACTTCGCCGTGCGCGTCGAGGAAGGCACCTCCGTCTACACCGACGACGCGTACCTCGCGACGGTCGACCTCATCGTGCAGGTCAACACGATGAGCAGCATCACGCGCGAGGAGTTCGCGGGGTTGCAGCGCGCCATTCTGAACGGCACCGGGATGGGCGGCTGGCACGGCGGCATCGCCGACTCCTACCGCGACAACGCCGACTACCTGCACATGATCGGCGGCCAGTTCGCACACCATGCGGGCAAGCACCCGGACGAGCGAACGGGCGACCAGGAGGACAACTACATCCCGTACACCGTGCACATCACCGAGTACGGCACGACCCATCCGATCACGCAGGGCATCGCCGACTTCGACCTCGTCACCGAGCAGTACTGGGTGCTGTCGGACGAGTACAACGACGTGCTCGCGACCACCACGCAGGAGGCCCGACCGTGGGACGCGTGGAACCGCCCGGTGACCGCGCCGGCGATCTGGACCCGGCAGTGGGGGAGGGGCCGCATCTTCGTCTCGGCGCCCGGCCACCGGCTGGAGGTCGTGCGAGAGCCAGCCCGTGCGCACCATCATCGAGAGGGGACTGCTGTGGGCAGCGCGCTGAACGTCGGCGTCATCGGCGTCGGGGACATTCAGCCGACAGTACCTCGACCACTTCCCGGCGCACCCGGATGCTGCGCCTCGTGGCGATCGCCGACCTCGACGTCGACCGCGCCGCGGCGGTCGCGCGGCCGAGCAGAAGGCGGGGCGCTGACGGTCGACGAGCTGCTCGCGACATCCCGACGTGGACATCGTGCTCAACCTGACCATCCCGGCCGCGCACGCCGACATCGCGCTGGCGGCGCTCGCCGCGGGCAAGCACGTCTACGGCGAGAAGCCGCTCGCCGTCGGCATCGCCGAGGCGGCGCCGGTGCTGCAGCGCGCGACCGCGCTGGGGTTGCGGGTCGGCAGCGCGCCCGACACCGTGCTCGGCACGGGTATCCAGACCGCGCGCGCCGTGCTCGACGACGGCGGGATCGGCGTGCCGCTCGGAGCTGCGGTCTCGTGGACGGCGCCCGGACACGAGCTCTGGCATCCCGCGCCGACGTTCTACTACCAGCCGGGTGCCGGCCCGCTGTTCGACATGGGGCCGTACTACCTGACCGCCCTCGTGACCTTCTTCGGCCCGGTCGTGCGCGTGTCCGGGGCGAGCTCGCGTACGGCGCGGGAGCGCGTCGTGGCGACCGGTCCGCAGGCGGGCACGCGCATTCCCGTGGAGGTCGACACGCACGTCACGGCGATCCTGGAGCACGCCTCCGGGGTCATCTCGACGGTGACCGTCTCGTTCGACGTGTGGGCGACGCGCGTCCCGCTGTTCGAGGTGTACGGCACGGAGGGCACGCTGTCGGTGCCCGATCCCAACGGCTTCTCGGGCACCGCGTCGATCGCGACTTCGGGCGATCGCGAGT
>CAVTGP010000017.1:0-14950 GCA_963734315.1 uncultured Actinomycetota bacterium
CTGACCAAGCCGAACCCGTACGTGCCGGGCAACTGCGAGTGGTATCGCCTGCTGGCAGGCCATTGACCGACCTGCTGGTGCATGAGCGGCCTGTTCAACGGGGACATCGACATCATCCTCGGGTCGAACGTCGAGACCGGCTTCTTCTACAGCAAGGCCGCCTTCGCCAAGGCCGGGATCGTCTCCGCCAGCCACCTGGGCCGATCTCATGACCGACCTCGGCAAGCTGAAGTCGGCGGGCGTCGCGCCGTTCATGTTCACCGACGGCAACGCCAATTGCACCCCGTCGTGGTGGGCGCGGCGACCACCTCGCTGCTTCGCAAGCCAGGTCAGCCAGTTCGACGTCAACCACGCCCAGGTGACCAACGGCCTCGATGTCGCGGTCGGCATCCATAAGGGCATCATCGGCATGAGCAACCCCCGCTATGCGGAAGCATGGAAGCTGCTGGGCCAGCTCATCAGCTATTCGGCCAGCGGGGAGAGCGGCTACGACGGGTGCGCCGACCCGAACGCCACCTCGCCGCCGCTGAGCCCGCGGTGCCTGCTCATCCAGGGCAAGGTCGGCGTGCTGGGGCGGAAGCTGGTGCCGATCCGCGGCTCGGGCTGGGCTTCACTGGCAAGTTCGGCGTGTTCCCCGAGCCGCCCATCACCACGCCACCGGCTGCGCCACTCGCGCTCGGAACCTCCACGGTCGGGGTCATCGGCGGCCCGAACGGCAACGGCCAGTGGAGCATCACCTCCCAGCGCGCGGACAGGTTTACGATCTGGTGCTCGGGAAGATCTACCGCGCCACCGACGAGCAGCCATTGGTGATTCCAGAAGGCGCCGTAGTCGTGGCGGGTTCGCGCGCGGTCACCATCGGGCCGGGCCGGGACTGGGGCATTTCGATCTATACACCAGTCATCGTCAAGTACCGGGATGACAAAACTGGCGCCCGCATACAACTCGAAGACCTTTTGCGCTGATGTCACCACGTCCGGAGCGGGTCAGCATCGAGGGCCGGTACGTGCTCTTGCAACCGCTCGACCCCGCGAACCACACAGATGCCCTCTGGCAGGGACTGGGCGGTGCCGCGAACGAGGAACTCTGGCTGTATATGCCCGACGGACCCTTCCCGGAGCGAGCGGCGTTCGAGGCCTACATGAAAACCAAAGCGGCGTCGGACGATCCCCTCTTCTTCCGCCATCGTCGACCGCCAAACCGGCTTGGCTGTGGGGCGCGCTACACTTAGGAATCGATCCGCCGAATCGCGTCATCGAAGTGGGAGGAATGTCTTCTCGGGCGCTGCAGAGGTCGCGCGGCGCAACCGAAGCAATTTACCTGCTCGCGCATTATGTGTTCGACGAACTCGGTTACCGAAGGTACGAATGGAAGTGCAACGCCTTGAATGAACCTTCCCGGCGTGCGGCGTTGCGGCTTGGATTCTCGTTCGAAGGCATCTCCGCCAGCACATGATTATTAAGGGGCGGAACCGGGATACGGCTTGGTTCTCCATGCTGGATTCAGAGTGGCCGGCACGTAAGCGCGAATTCGAACGCTGGCTTGACGAGAGCAACTTCGACTCCGAAGGCAACCAGAAGACGCGGCTCAAACCAAGTGAATAAGCTTCGGCTCAGCATTCTCGACCAGTCCCCGATCCCTGAGGATCTTGCGCCGGTGATGCGCTGGGTAATTCGATCGACCTGGCGCGTCTTGCCGATGGAGCTCGGTTACACCCGCTATTGGGTCGCCGAACACCACGGAACGAGGGGCCTCGCCTGCGCCAGTCCGGAAGTCCTGATCGGGCCCATAGCCACGGCGACATCACGTCTGCGCGTGGGTAGCGGGGGAATGGTGCTGCCGCACTACAGCCCCCTCAAGGTTGCCGAAACCTTCAGCATCGGGCGATCGCGAGTTCCGCGACGCACCTGTCGCGGCAGGATACTCGGAGGCCGGGCGGGGCTTCGGCCTGGCCGACCTGGCCCGCGCGATCGAGACCGGGCGGCCGCACCGGGCCTCCGGTGAGCTCGCGTTCCACGTGCTCGAGATCATGGAGGCCGTGCTCGCGGCGGGAGCGCGGCACGAGGTGGTCGCGCTGACCTCCACGGTCGAGCGCCCCGACGCCGTGCCGCTGGGAGCGCGGCCGGAGAGCTGGTGACGCGCAGCGGCCACGCCGCGGAGGGTGCTGCGGAGGGTGCTGCTGCGGCGGCGGGCGGAGCGGAGGGCCGTCGGCGCCGAGCTATTGTCATCACATGAGCGCCACCGACCTGAGCACCGTGCGCCCGGCGAGCGGGGCGCCACCGACGCGCTGCGCCGCAGCAACCTGGCGACCGTGCTCGGCCTGGTGCATCGCGAGGGCGCCCTGTCGCGCAGCGAGCTCACCCACCGCACCGGTCTGAACCGTTCGACCGTCGGCGACCTGGTGGCGGAGCTGTCGGCGCTGGGCCTCGTGGAGGTCGACGAGACGCCCGTCGCGGGAGCCCGCGGCCGGCCGAGCCCGCTGGTGCGCGTGACCGACGACGTCGCCGCCGTCGCGGTCAACCCGGAGGTCGACGCCGTGATCGTCGGACTCGTCGGGCTGGGCGGCCGGGTGCTCAAGTGCGTGCGCATCGAGACGCCTTCGGCGCGTTCTGTGGCGCAGACCGTCACACTCGCCTCCGCCGGCATCGCCGGGATGCTCGCGGGGGAGACCGGCATCCGCATCGCCGGTCTCGGTGTGGCCGTGCCCGGGCAGGTGCGGCTCTCCGACGGCATGGTGCGCGAAGCCACGCACTTCGGCTGGGTGGACGAGCCGCTGGCCGGACTGCTCGGCGAGGCGACCGGCCACCGGGTCTGGGCCGCGAACGCGGCGGTGCTGGGCCTGCGCGCCGAGAGCGCGTTCGGCGCGGGCCGCGGCATCGACGACCTCGTCTACCTGATCGGCGGCGCGAGCGGCATCGGCGGAGGCGGCATCAGCGGAGGGCGCCTGCTCACGGGAGCCGCAGGCTACGCGGGCGAGTTCGGTCACACGTTCGTCCGTTCCGACGGCCGGCAGTGCTCGTGCGGGTCGCGCGGCTGCCTGGAGGCCGAGATCACCCAGGCCGAGCTGCTGGCCGCGGTCGGGCTGGCCTCGCCGGACGCGGCCTCCCTCGCCGACCGGCTCGTCGCCACCGACGACCCCACGGCGCTCGCCGAGGTCGCCCGCGCCTACGAGTACGTGCGGATCGCCGTGCGCAACGCGGTCAACGTCTTCAACCCGTCCGTGGTGGTGCTCGGCGGGTTCCTCGCTGCGCTCTACCGCGGTGCGACGGCGCACGGCGCGCCCGACCTGCTCGGGGAGGTCGTCCACTCGTCGCGCGAGGGCGTGACCGTCGTGGAGGCGGAGCTCGGCGCCGATCAGCTGCTCATCGGCGCGGCCGAGCTGGTCTTCGCGGAGCTCATCGCCGACCCCGCTCGCGCCGGACTCGTTGCGTAGCCTCCCTTCGCCGTGCCGTGCCGTGCGGTGATTCGTGACGAATGTGGGGTTTCGTCGGGCTGACGCGGTGATTCGTGACGAATGTGGGCTTTCGTCGGGCTGACGCGGTGATTCGTGACGAATGTGGGGTTGCCGCCGAGGCACGTTCGCCGCGCGCGTGCGCCAGCGACATTCGTGACGAATGTGCGTTTGGGGTGGGTGGGAGTTGCGATTCGTCACGAATGTCGGCTCGGCGACAACGTGTGGAGCGTCATCATCATCTTCACGGTGATCCAGAGCGCGTTCGGCACCTACCTGCTGTCGTCGGTCTACGGCACCTTCCCACGGAGCTGCTCGAGGCGGCGCGCGATCGACGGCGCCGGCCGCTGGCGCATCCTGTGGCGGGTCGTCGTGCCGGTCAGCCTGCCCACCCTCTCGCGTGCTGTTCATCTTCTTCTTCATCTGGACCTGGAACGAGTTCCTCCTGCCGCTGATCTTCCTGGTCTCCAACGAGCAACCAGACGGTGCCCGGTCGCCCTCGGCGTGCTGCAGGGCGAGCACATCATGGACGTCACCGACCACCAGCGGCGTCGGCGCTGCTCGGGATCCTGCCGGCCATCGTCTTCTTCCTCATCTTCCAGCGGACCCTGACCCGCGGCGTCACGGTCGGCTCCGTGAAGTAACCACGGTCCCGGCTCCCGTACCGCATCCGCTCCGAAAGGTCTCACCCACAATGAAGTTCACCGACGGGTACTGGCGGCTCCGCGACGGCGTGACGCCGATCTACCCGAGTCGACGTCGAGGACGTCGAGCAGGTCGGCGGCACGCTGCACCGTCTTCGCGGCCAGCCGGCCGATCCGGCACCGCGGCGACACCCTCAACGCGGCCGATCGTCACCGTCACTGCTCACTCGCCGCTGCCCGACGTGATCGGCGTGCGGGTCGACCCACCTCGCCGGGCGTGCTGAGCCGCGGCCCGCACTTCGAGCTCGCGCGAGGACGGGCAGCGGTTGACGCACGGCGCGGTCGAGACCGGCGACGAGTCGGCGACTCTCGCGCTCGGGCTGACCTCGCGGCGACGCGTCGACACGGGGCGCCACCTGGCGAACGTCGCGTTCATGGCGGCGAGCCGGGCGCGGGTGCTGACCGTCGAGCGGCGCGCAAGGCGCATCGGCGTTCCTCGACCGTCGACGGCGAAGGCCGCTTCGTGCACGAGCAGCTCGGCGCTCGGCGTCGGCGAGCACGTCTACGGCCTCGGCGAGCGCTTCGGCGCCGCTCGTCAAGAACGGCCAGATCGTCGACATCTGGAACGCCGACGGCGGCACCGGCAGCGAGCAGGCCTACAAGAACGTCCCGTTCTACCTGACCAACCGCGGCTACGGCGTCTTCGTCAACCACCCGGGCACGGTCTCGTTCGAGGTCGGCTCGGAGAGCGTGTCGCGGGTGCAGTTCAGCGTGCCGGGCGAGTCGCTCGAGTACTTCGTCATCTACGGGCCCGACGCCCAAGGACGTCCTGCGCACGCTACACCGCGCTGACCGGCCGGCCCGCGCTGCCGCCCGCCTGGTCGTTCGGCCTGTGGCTGACCACCTCGTTCACCACCTCCTACGACGAGGCGACCGTCACCGGCTTCATCGACGGCATGGCCGAGCGCGACCTGCCGCTGTCGCGTCTTCCACTTCGACTGCTTCTGGATGCGCGAGTTCCACTGGTGCGACTTCGAGTGGGACCCGCGGACGTTCCCCGACCCGCGAGGGCATGCTGCGCCGGCTGCAAGGACCGCGGCCTGCAGATCTGCGTCTGGATCAACCCGTACATCGCGCAGCGCTCGCCGCTGTTCGCCGAGGGCACGCGCGCAGCGGCTACCTGCTGCAAGCGGCCGGACGGCGACGTCTGGCAGAGGGACCTGTGGCAGCCGGGCATGGCGCTGGTCGACTTCACCAACCCGGCGGCGCCGCGACTGGTACGCGGACAAGCTGCGACGCGCTGCTCGACATGGGCGTCGACTGCTTCAAGACCGACTTCGGCGAGCGCATCCCGACCGACGTCGTCTAGCACGACGGCTCCGACCCGGAGCGGATGCACAACTACTACACGCTACCTCTACAACCGAGACCGTCTTCGAGCTGCTGCGCGAAGCGCGCGCGGCGACGGGCGAGGCGGTGCTGTTCGCCCGCTCGGCGACCGCGGGCGGCCAGCAGTTCCCGGTGCACTGGGGCGGCGACTGCGACGTCGACCTTCGAGTCGATGGCGGAGATCCTGCGCGGCGGCCTGTCGCTCGGCCTGTCCGGCTTCGGCTTCTGGAGCCACGACATCGGCGGCTTCGAGGGCACGCCGGACGCCGGCCGTGTTCAAGCGCTGGATCGCGTTCGGCCTGCTGTCCTCGCACAGCCGGCTGCACGGCAGCGGCTCCTACCGGGTGCCGTGGCTGTTCGACGAGGAGGCCGTCGACGTGCTGCGCGACGTTCACCCGGCTGAAGCTGCGGCTGATGCCGTACCTGTTCGGCGCCGCGCGGCAGGCGCACGCCGACGGGCACGCCGATGATGCGGGCGATGGTGCTGGAGTTCCCCGACGACCCGGCCTGCGACTACCTCGACCGCCAGTACATGCTCGGCGACGACGTGCTGGTCGCGCCGGTGTTCTCGCCGAGCGGCGAGGTGACGTTCTACCTGCCCGCGGGCACCTGGACCGACTTCGCTCGACCGGCGAGCGGCGGTCGACCGGCGCCGCGGCTGGGTGCGCCGAGACGCACGGCTTCGACAGCGTCCCGCTGCTCGGTGCGGCCGGGCGCGGTGATCCCGATCGGCGCGCGTGACGACCGGCCCGACTACGACTACCGCGACGGGGTGACGCTCGCGGCGTTCGCCGGCGCCGACGGCACCCGCACGGTGAGTGTGGCCACGCCGGACGGCGAAGTGGCCGAGTACACGGTGAGGCGCGAGGGATCGACGCTCACGGCCTCCGGACCGGACGGATCGGGCTTCACGCTGCTCGACGTCGCGACCGGCCGCACGGCGGCATCGTCCGGAGGACGCGCCGAGCTGTAATACAGTAACCGGGACCATGAACGGCAGGACGACGGGGACGAACCTCGACACGGTGCGACGGCACAACCTCGCCACCGTGCTCGGGATGGTGCACCGCGGCGGTCCTCTCGCGCGCTCGGCGCTCACCCAGGCGACCGGTCTCAACCGGTCGACGATCGGCGCGCTGGTGGCCGAGCTGGTCGAGCAGGGACTCGCGCTCGAACGTGAGCCCGAGACGAGCAACCGGGTGGGGCGGCCCTCGCCGGTCGTCGCCGCCGACGGCCGGGTCGTCGCGATCGCGGTGAACCCTGAGGTCGACGCGGTCACGGTCGGCGTGGTCGGGCTCGACGCGCGCGTGCACCGCCGGGTGCGGTATCCCACCGGGCACGTGCCGACCGCGCAGGAGGCCGCGGCCATCGCTTCGGCGGTGATCGACGGGCTCCGTCCCGACTTGGCTTCGGCCTCCCGCGTCGTCGGCATCGGGGTCGCGGTGCCCGGCCTGGTGCGGGAGGACGACGGTGTGGTGCGCCTGGCGCCGCACCTGGAGTGGGCGGAGGAGCCCTTCGCCGCCGAGCTCGCCGCAGCGACGGGGTATCCGGTCCTCGCGGCCAACGACGCGAGCCTGGGCGCGAACGCCGAGCGGCTGTTCGGGGCGGGCAAGGGCGCCTCCGATCTCGTCTACGTGAACGGCGGAGCCTCCGGTATCGGTGCCGGGGTCATCGTCGGGGGAGCGCCCCTGACCGGCATCAGCGGTTACGCCGGCGAGCTCGGCCACACCCTGGTGAACTCCAGCGGAGTGCGCTGCCACTGCGGAGCGATCGGCTGCCTGGAGACCGAGGTGAGTCAACGCGCCCTGCTGCGCGTGCTCGGGCTGGCGTCGGCCGACCCCGACGAGCTCGCGCGGGCGCTGCGTGTGGCGGTGGAGGCCGGAAACGCCGGCGTCCTCGCGGAGGTCGACCGCCAGCTGGGCTTCCTGGCGACCGCGCTGCGTAACGCCACCAATGTCTTCGACCCGGAGCGGATCGTGCTCGGAGGCTTCCTCGGTGCGCTGCACGAGCTCGCGCCCGAGCGCCTGCCCGAGCTGGTGGCGGCCCAGGCGCTCGCCGCCTCCGCCGAGACTCTGACCATCACGCGCGCCGCCCTCGGCAGCGACATTCTCCTCATCGGCGCCGCCGAGCTCGCCTTCACCCCGCTGCTCGCGTCCCCCTCCGCCCCGTAGCAACGCCATCCGTCCCGGACTTGTGTACGCAACACGCCGTGTGGGGGCGTACACAAGTCCGGGACGGATGGCTGCTCAGAGGGAGGTGGGGGCGGGGCCGAAGTCGGGGATGGGGAGGCGGGCGCCGCCCTGGAGGGCGCTCTCGTGGGCGATGATGCCGGGGAGTGTGTAGCGGGCGGCCTGCCAGGCGTTGACGGGAGGGAGGGTGCGGCCGTTCACCGCGCGCACGAAGTCGTCCGCGAGGAAGTGGTGGCTGCCCTCGTGGCCGTTCGTCACGTGGTCGAACTCGCGCGGCAGCCGCGCCCGGTCGTGGATGGGCGCGCTGCCCGACGTGAACGCGTCGCGCAGTGCGGGCGAGACGTGGGCGAGCGACGGGTCGTCGGGCGAGAGTGTCGGCTTCGGCTGCAGGAGGTCGGTGACGTCGGTCACGCCCTCCTTGTCGGTGCGGTGCGACACGGTCGCCAGCTGCTCGAAGCTGCCGTCGGTGCCGAAGAACCGGAACCGCGACTCCCGGATGTGCGACGGGTAGCCCACCCGGCGGAACTCGTTCGTGCGGAACGATCCGCCGCCCGCCACCTCGAACAGCGCGGTCGCGTTCGAGAAGTCGTTGCCGAACATGCTCACCTCGCGGTCGAACACCCCGTCGCCGCGGTCGTCGGTTACCCCGATCGCCGAGACGCTCACGGCGTGGGTACCCCACGCGCCGAGGATGCCGCCGATGGAGTGCGTCGGGTAGAGCAAGGGAGGGTAACTCGCCGTCGACTTCCACTCCTCGCCTCCGGAGTAGCGGTAGGCGTCGTAGAAGCCGAGGTCCATGTCGTGCACGTAGTCGCCCTCGGCGTAGAACACCCGGCCGAACGCGCCCTCCGCGATCTGCGACCGCGCGTACACCGTCGCGGGATTGTAGTGGCTGGTCTCGCCCATCATGTAGGTGAGGCCGGTTCGGCACACGGCGTCGATGATCGCGGCGATCTCGTCGGCGTTGATCGCCATCGGCACGGCGGAGTAGACGTGCTTGCCGGCATCCAGCGCCCGCACGACCAGCGGGCCGTGCGTCCAGCGCTGCGTGAAGATGGCGACGGCGTCGACGCGCGGGTCGTCGAGGGCCGCCTCGAACGACGCGATCGTGCCGTCGAGACCGTACTCGGCATTCAGTCGTTCGGCGCGGTCGGGGAGCAGATCGGTGGCGTAGACCGCGTCGACTCCGGGGTGGAGCGCGAAGAGCTTGGCGAACTGTCCGGCGAACTGGCCGGCGCCGACCATGGCGATGGTGAAGGTCATATCACTCTCTTTCGGGGGTTGGGTTGCGTGTCGATGCAGGGAGGCCGGTCAGCCGCCCTGCTGGAACAGCTGGTTGATCTGGTCGTTGGTCGCGGTGAGGGTGGAGACGGGCGCGCCGTTCGCGTACACGTTCTGCATCGCGGGCACCATGAGCGCGGCGACGTCGGCCGCGTAGTCGGTGACCGGGAACGAGAACGTCGTCTTGTCGGTGACCTGCTTCGTGAACGCGGTGACGTCGATCCCGCGGGCGTTGTAGGCGGCGATCGCCTTCTGGGTGCCGCTCTTGACCGCAGGGAAGACGATGCCCTGCCGACCGACGACGTCCTGGCAGGCGGGGGAGGCGAGGTAGGCCACCCACTTCGCCGCGCCCTCCTTGTTGGCGGCGTTCGTGGTGATGGAGTCGGCGAGCCCGTTGAGCATCGACGCGCGCTGGCCGCTCGGCCCGATGGGCGTGAGGGCGATGCCGAGGTCGACGTTCTTGAGCTGCGCGTACGTGCTGATCATCCACGAGCCGTTCATCGACAGCGCCGCCTTGCCGCTGCCCAGCTGCACATCGGCGCCGTTGGAGGCCGAGAAGTCGGTGAACGGCGCCAGGTACCCCTTCTTCGCGAGGCCGAAGTACCAGGAGATCGTGTTCTGGAACCGCTTGTCGTCATAGTCGTAGTGGGTGCCCCACGGGTTCTTGTTCGTGTAGTCCCAGCCCGTCGAGCCGGTGAACGAGCTCCACTGGGTCTGGCCGTCGAAGCCGCCGGCGTCGTTCGTGGCCAGACCGTAGGTGGCCACGTGGTTCTTGTCGAAGCCGGGCTCGTCGCCCCGCACGCCGTTCTTGTCGATCGTCAGGTGCGCGACCGTCTTTTCGAAGGAGCCGCCGTCGGTCGGGTTCCAGTCGAGCGAGTTCAGCTGGGCCTCAGTGACGCCCGCCGCCGCCGTGACCTTCTTGTCGTAGAAGATCGAGATCGTGTCCCAGTCCTTCGGGGTGCCGTAGCGGTGGCCGTCGGATCCCATCCAGCTGCCCGCGAGCCCCGGCTGGTAGATGCTGTCGTCGATGCCCTTGGTCGCGTCCAGCTCGTCGAGCGGCTGGAGGACGCCGAGGTCGACGAACTGGGCGAACTTCGAGATGTGGTCGGTGAAGACGTCCGGCTGGGTGCCCGCGATGAAACCGGCGGTCAGCTTGGTCCAGTAGTCGCTCCAGCCGAGCTGCGTGATCTTCACCGTCAGCCCAGGGTTCGCCTTCTCGAAGCCGGCGGCGCACTTCTCGTAGGCGGGGAGCTGGTTGGAGTCCCAGAGCCAGTAGCTCACTGTGTTCTTCGGCTCGGCCGAGGTTCCGGCAGCGCAGCCGGAGAGCACGAGTGCGGTCGCGGCGGCCACGGCGCCCGCGGCGGCGCGCAGTCGGCGGGTCCGGCGGTGCGGTCGGTTCGGGCGGTTGCGGTGGGAGGTCGGTGCTGTTCTCATTGCGCGGCTCATTTCAGTCCGGTGAAGCCGATGGAGTTCACGATGCGACGGGCGAAGACGCCGAAGAGCACGAGCATCGGCAGCGCGGCCACGAGGGTCGCCGCCATCAGCCCGGACCAGTCGGTGCCGCTCTGCGGGGTCTGCGAGCGGAAGATGCTGAGCGCCACCGTGAGCACGCGCGACTGGTCGGTGTGGCTGACCATCAGCGGCCAGAAGTAGTCGTTCCAGGCGGTGATGTACGTGAGGATGCCGAGAGTGACGATCGGTGCCGACGACATCGGCAGCATCACCCGGAAGAAGACGCGCACCCTTCCCGCGCCGTCGAGCAGCGCGGCCTCCTCGACCTCCCGCGGCACGTTCATGAAGAACTGCCGCAGGAAGAACACGGCGAACGGCGTCATGAACAGGCTGGGGAGGGTAATGCCCAGCAGGGTGTCCACCAGGCCGAGCTGTTTGATGAGCACGAAGTTCGGCAGCAGCGTGAAGATGCTGGGCACCATCAGGCCGGCCAGGAAGACCGCGAACAGCACGCTCCTGCCACGGAATCGCAGCCGCGCGAACGCGTAGGCCGCCATCGCCGAGAAGAACGTCTGGCAGACGGCGATCGTCGTCGCGACGACGACCGAGTTGAGCAGGTACCGCCAGAAGTCGACGGAGGCTCCCGAGCCGCCCTGCGCCAGCGCCTCCTCGGTGCTCTGCAGACCGAACACCCGGGCGAAACCGCCGAGGCTGAGATCGACCGGCAGCAGCGACGAGGGGTCGGAGGCGAGCGCGGTGTTCGTGGAGAGCGCGGTGCGCAGCATCCAGTAGAACGGGAACAGCGTCACCAGGATGATGAGCACCATCACGATCCAGGCGATCGTGCGTCCAGCGGGGAGGCGGCGGCCCGTGCGTTCGGGCGCCGGTTGCGGCTTTGTCTGTTGCGCGGCGGGCCGCAGCGGCCCTGTCGTCGTCATGTCGAGGCTCCTTCGCCCGTCAGTCGAGGTCGGTCCGGCCGGCGCGCGTCAGGCGGTACTGCAGCACGGTGATGATGCTGAGCACGACGAGCAGCGCGACCGAGAGAGCGGAGGCGTAGCCGAATTGGAAGCGGCCGAACGCCAGGTCGTAGATGTACTTCTGCAGCACGTTCGTGGCGTTCGCCGGGCCTCCGTTGGTCGTCACCGACACCGTGTCGAACACCTGGAACGAGCCGATGACCGTGATGATGAGCACGACGGCGAGCACCGGGCGCAGCAGCGGCATCGTGACGTTCCAGAACATCCGCCACTCGCTCGCGCCGTCGACCCGCGCGGCCTCGTAGATGTGGCCGGGGATGGCCTGCAGGCCGGCGAACAGGAGCAGAGCGGTGTAGCCGACGTGCCGCCAGACGTTCACGAGCGCGATGGTGGGGATCGACCAGGTCTCGCTCGCGAAGAACGGGATGTGCTCGAGACCCAGGGCGCCGAGCAGCTGGTTGCCGATGCCGAGCTGCGTGTCGAGGATCCAGAGCCAGACGATGCCGGCGACGACGTTGGAGACGAGGTAAGGGGTCAGCACGATCCCACGCACGAACGTCGAGCGGGTCAGCCGCTGCATGAGCACGGCGATGAGGAGGGCGACGACCGTCTGCACGCCGATGTTGATGACGACATACTCGACCGTCACGCCCAGTGAGTGCCAGAAGATCGGGTCGCCGGCCATGCGGATGTAGTTGCCGACGCCGATCCACTTCTCGGGCGTGAGGAGGTTGTAGCTGGTGAAGCTGAGGGAGATGCCGCGCAGCGTCGGCCAGGCGAGGAACACCAGGAAGCCGATCGCGGCGGGGGCGATGAAGAGCAAGGCGATGACGCCGTCGCCGCCCGCGCTGTCGCGGCGACCGCGGCGAGCGGCTCGTCCGGAGACCGGCGGTGCCGCGGGGCGGGGAGGCGCCGAGCGGGTGGCGGCCGAGCTGGTGCTGGTCAGTGCCATCGAGACTCCTTCGTCTGACTGGAATGGCATTAATGTTGTGACAAAAGTAAGTGCGTTGTCAACACCCGACCCGCGACGGGAAACCATAGAATGTCGTCATGACCGAGAGTGTCGTGGCGGAAGAAGGCCCGGCCAGCGCCGAGCGCGTGATGCTGGAGATCCTCATCCACGGCCCGCTCTCGCGCGTCGAGCTGGCCGAGCGGTTGGGTCTTTCCGGCCCCAGCCTGACCCGCCTCACCAAGCCGCTGCTGGCCTCCGGGAGGCTGTCGGAGGGCGAGCCGCTGTTGCGCGCCGCGGGGCGCCCGATCCTGCCGCTGGATCTGGATCCCGCCGCGGAGCGCTTCGCCGGTGTCAAGATCACCGCGACCGCCGTGTACGCGGTCGTCACCGATCTGCGTGGCGTCATCCGCGGCGAGCTCGAGCTGCCCCTCGCCGGTCACGAGCCGGAGGTCGTCGCCGACGCCGTCGCCCGCGCGGTCGGGGCGCTCCCCGCCGAGTTCGCACCACTCTCGGGCGTCGGCATCAGCCTCGGCGGCAACTCCGTCGACGGCCGGACGGTCAGCGAATCGCACGTCCTCGAGTGGGTGGCCGTGCCGCTCGGCGACCTCGTCGAGGAGCGGGTCGGCCTCCCGGTCACCGTCGCCAACGACGTCAACGCGCTCACGCAGGCCCAGCACTGGTTCGGTGCCGGCCGCGGGCTCGATACCTTCGTCGTGGTGACGATCGGGGCCGGCATCGGGATGGGGCTGGTCGCCGGCGGAAACGTCGTCGCGGGCACCCACGGCGCGGCCGGCAGCATCGGCCACCAGCTGCTCACCTGGTCGGAGGCGACCTGCTGGCGCGGCCACCACGGCTGCGCGAGCGCCCTGCTGAGCACCGCCGCCGTCGAAGCCGCGGCGTCGCGGGCGACCGGAACAGGTGTGGACTACGACGCCGTGCTGCGCGGCGCCTCCCACGGCGACCCGGCGCTGCGCTCGGTGGTCGACTCGGCCGCGGCCGCCCTCGGCCTCCTGCTGGCCAACGTCACCAATACGCTCGACCCGCGCAAGATCCTGCTCGCGGGCGAGGGCGCACGGCTCGGGGAGGTGGGCGAGCACGCGATGCTGGCCTCCCTCGTCGAGGCCGCCGACTGGGAGAGCGTGCGCACCCCCGTGGAGGTGCAGCCGTTCGCCTTCAACGAGTGGGCCCGCGGCGCCGCCGCGACGGCCATCCGCGCCCGCATGCTCCGCTGACTCGGCTTCCGTGACTCCGGAGGCCGCGCGGCGTGTCGCCCGCGACCTCCGGAGTCACCGACCTCAGACCGCGGTGACGTCCACCAGCCACACCCGGTCGGGATACGACAGCGGCGCGGCGGGGCCCGCCGTCGCAAGTGCGCGGCACGACAGCATGACGCCCTCCACCTCGTCCGGTCGCAGCGAGCGCGACAGCGGGGTGTCGCCATCCGTTCCCGACGGGCCGGACGCCGCGCCAGGCACGCCCGCGAACCTCGGCGGCACGCGGTAGCCGCCCGCCGGGTCGCCCAGGGGCAGCGGCCGCACCCGGTACGGGCGGTCGGGGTCGAGGCCGCGCAGGGTGATGCGGCCGAGCGGCCACTCCGCGGAGCGGCCGAGATACGCCAGCGAGAGAGTGCGCGCGACCGGTCCGGCGCGACGACTCCGCTGATCCACAGGGTCGGGTCGACATCGTCCATCCGCACCAGGTCGCCGCCGCGTTATCCGAGGGTTCTAGGGGCGTTTGCGTGTCCCTCGGCGGAGCTGGACCCCGCGAAAGCGGGGAATGTGCACGTTCACATTTCGATTCGAAATCGGGTAGTATATATGTGCGCCCGCAATCGAATCGATTCGAACGAGCGACCCCTCCGCACCACCCCCAGCACCGCGCTCGCCGCGGTGCTGTCATTTTTGCGTCCAGCGCCGGGCGCGGCCCTCCTCCCCGCCCCGCCCTCCAGCAGAAGGACGTCTTCTCGTGACCACCGTCGTGCATCCCGGCGACTCGCTCTCCGGCCGCCAGCGCCTGGCATACATCCTTATCCTCGGCGCGCTCACCGCACTCGGGCCGTTCACGATCGACATGTACCTTCCGGCGCTCCCGACGCTCGAGTCCGACTTCGGCGTCTCGACGGCGATGATCCAGCTCACCCTCACGGCGACCACGATCGGCTTCGGCCTCGGCCAACTGCTCGTCGGCCCGTGGTCCGACAAGGTCGGCCGCCGGATGCCGCTCATCGCCGCGACCGGCGTGCACATCCTGGCCTGTCTCGCAGCGGCCGTAGCGCCGAACCTCGAGCTGCTCGGGGTGGCGCGAGCTCTGATGGGCATCGGCGCAGCCGCAGGCGGTGTCGTCGCGATGGCCATGGTGCGCGACCTGTTCGGAGGCCGCCCGCTCGTGCGCATGCTCAGCAGGCTCGCCCTCGTCAACGGGCTCGCCCCGGTGCTCGCGCCCGTGCTCGGGTCGTGGCTGCTGCTGGTGATGCCGTGGCGGGGCATCTTCGTCGTCCTCGCCTGCTACGGTCTCTTCGTGATCGTGTGCGTCTCGCTGTGGATCACCGAGACACTCCCCACGGCGCGCCGGCACGATTCCGGCCACGCCACCGTCGGCCAGCGCTATCGCTCGGT
>CAVTGP010000018.1:0-13010 GCA_963734315.1 uncultured Actinomycetota bacterium
TCGAATGATTCCATGAGGTGGAGCGGGCAGGAGCTGGCGGTGGAGACGCCGTCGGCCCTGCCCGGTCTCGCCCGGCTGAACAACCTGGTGAGGTCGGTGCGCACGCCGGAGTTCGCGGGCATCACCTTCCACGAGATCCTCGCCAAGTCGGCGCTCAACAAGATCCCGGGCGGGGGAGGGCCGATGCCCTTCGGCTGGACGATCAACCCGTATCGCGGCTGCTCGCACGCCTGCGTGTACTGCTTCGCCAGACCCACGCACAGCTACCTCGAGCTCGACCAGGGCACAGACTTCGACCAGGAGATCATCGTCAAGGTCAACGTGGCCGACGTGCTGCGCAAAGAGCTCGCGAAGCCGAGCTGGGGTCATCATCCGGTCGCGCTCGGCACCAATACCGACCCGTACCAGCGCGCTGAGGGGCGCTACGCGCTCATGCCGGACATCATCGACGCGCTCGCGGAATCGGGCACGCCGTTCAGCATCCTCACCAAGGGGTCGCTGCTCCGGCGCGATCTCGACCGGCTCGCCGAGGCGTCGCGCCACGGGCCTGTCGACCTCGGCATGTCGATCGCCGTCTACGACGACGAGCTGCAGCAGTCGGTCGAGCCGGGAACACCGACCACCAAGGCGCGGCTGGCGACCGTAACGGCCGTGCGTGAGCACGGCCTCGACTGCTCGGTCTTCCTGATGCCGATCCTGCCGTATCTCACCGACACACGCGCGCATCTCGACGAGGCCCTGCGTCAGGCGAAGGAGGCCGGGGCCACGAGCGTCCTGTACACCGCGCTGCACCTGAAGCCCGGGGTCAAAGAGTGGTATTACCTCTGGCTCGGCCGCGAGCATCCCGAGCTGCTGCCGCGCTACCGGAGCATGTACGGCCGCGGAACGTACGCGCCCAAGGAATACCGAGCCTGGCTCGCCGCCCGCATCAAGCCGCTCATCCGAGCGCACGGTCTCGAGCGTGGGCAGGAGGATCCGCTGACAGGAGGTGTCCGCTCCTCGGCGCTCGGCATGCTGCGCGACGGCGAGGGCGAGCGACGAACCGTCGATCGCGTCGCACCCGAGGAGGTCGCTCCCGAGTCGGCACTCGTGACACTCGGCGTTCAACCGACGCTGTTCTGACTCGGCTGTGGGGTACAACACGCGCGCGCGTCCGGGGTACACAGCGGCCAGGCGAACTGCCATAATCCCCACTGGGGCGTCGCGGTCGAGCGTCGCTCTCCGGCGGATCCCGTCGGTCCGTCTCGTGCCGAAGGAGCCCGGTGTCGCTCGGTCTTCCCAGCCACCTCTCGCGGGCGGCCAACTCCAAGGCGTTGGCAGCTGCAGCCCGCTGGGCCGCACTGGTGTGCTTGGTGATGGCGGTCGTCAACGTGGGCATCTCGACGATGGGCGGCACGACCGGCACGGCCTCCTGGATCAGCACCCTCGTACTGGTGCCGATGATCCTGCTGCTGGTGCTCCTGGCACGCGGCCGCACGGTGATGCCGACGATCGCCTACGTGCTGGTCGGCGCCGTGTGCACCTTCCTCTACGTCTACGTCCTCTTCGAGAGCACCCCCACCTACCGCGACACCAACCTGTTCGTGGTCGCCCTGCCGGTCGTCGCGATGACCCTGGTGGGGGGAACGGGGACCGGCGCGCTCGCGGGGATCCTCTGGGCGACACTCGGCTTCGCGCTCGCCGAGACCGCCGTACTCCTGGGCGCGAGCGCGGCAGGGCGCGTGTTCCGCCCTGACGCGGTCTCGCTCGGCGCCTACCTGCTGCTCGTCGGAGTGCTCGCGTTCGACGGGCTCACGCGCGGTTCGCGGTCGCGCTCCCAGTCGGCCATCCACCGTGCCGTGCGCGACGCCCGTCTCGTCGACCTGCGACGCGAGTTGCTGGCCGAGTCCACCGCCGACCTCCACGACACTGTGCTCAGCGAGCTCGCCGCCGTCGCGGCGACCGAATCGGGCGAGCTCCCGAACCGGCTCCGCCTGCGCATCGATTCCGATCTGCGCGTGCTCGGTGGAGCCGCCGTCCCCGCGCACGAGGCACCACCGGTGCTCTCGGTCGACGACGACCCCTGGTACGAGAGCGAACTGCGGCGCGCGATCGAGGACGCACGCGACGAGGGACTCGCGGTCGACTTCTCCGGCGACCGGGATGCGGTCGCACGGCTGGCGGACGATTCGCGGCGCGCGGTCGGGCTGGCCGTGAGGCAGTGTCTCGTCAACGTCCTGCGCCACTCCGGCAGTGCGATCGCGGAGGTGGCCGTGTCATCCGGTGACGGCTCCGTCTCCGTCATGGTCGTCGACGGAGGCCACGGCTTCACCGTGGCGTCCACGAGCGCCGATCGGCTCGGTCTGCGACAGTCGGTGCACGATCGCATCAGCAAGGTCGGCGGCACGGTGACGGTCTACTCGAGCGAGGACGTCGGCACGACCGTGATCATGATGTTGCCGACGGCGGAAGCCGGATGAGTCCCGTGGTCGCCGAGACGATCGTGCGCTACCGGTCGATGCCGGTCGAGCGCACGCCGCAGCGACTGGATCCGCTGGGCGTGCAGTCCGCGTGGCTGCTGGTGCCGCTGATCGGCGTGGTCGCCGTGGGCTACGCGGTGTACTCGACGATCGTGCACCTGGGGCAGCTGCGCAGCCCGGCCCTGGCCGTCTGGGCGATCGTCGTCCTCCTGCTCGCCGCCGTCGTCGCCGCGGTCCGCACGCATCCGGGCCTCGCGCCTGTCGGGCTGTGGTCCCATCTCGCGATCATCGGCGTCGCGCTGGCCTCCGCGGTGCTGTTCGATGCGGCGGTGTGGGGTCAGAACCAGCGCATCCAGGACGACTGGGGTCAGATCGCGGTCGCCCTGCTGCTGACGGCGATGCCGCTCTACCGCCCGGTGGCCGAGGTGCTGGCGACCGCGACGGCCTCCGCCCTGGTGCTCGGAGCGCTGGCCGCAGCGCAGGCGTCGTCCATCGCCATCGCGAATCACCCCGCCGTCTATGCGACGGTCGCCTCGACACCCGTTCTGGCACTCGCCTGCGGCGGCGCAGGCTACGCCTGGACGATGACGGGAGAGACACTGCGCTGGCGGGAGGTCGCTCGCGCCGGCCAGCTCCGGTTGGAGGGCGAGCTGCGACAGGTCGCCGAACGGATGGTCGCGCAGGAGCGCGCGACCGCTCTCAATGCGGAGGCCGTGCCCTTCCTCACCGAACTGCTGGCTTCCGGTCGCATCACGCAGGACGACCGCGAGCGGGCGCGCAGCATCGCGTCGCGCCTGCGCCGCGCGGCCGTCGACGCGGTCGGCCGCAGCTGGCTCGCCGAGACCGTGGACCTGGCGCTCGCGCGGCGCGGAACGGCCGAGGACCCGCAGCGCTGGTCGCGCGTGAACGATCCCGACAGGCTCGACCGGGTGCTGAGCGAGGAGCAGCGCGCGATCGTCGGCGCTCTGGTGGGCACCATCGCCGACCTCCCCGGACTCGACCCGGCGAGCGTCGCCATCGCGGCATCCCGCCCCGATTGTCCGGTGTTCCTGCTCACGGCCAGGGCGGACGAGCCGCGCCGTGCGCTGCGCCCCGCGCTCGTCCCGTTCCTCAGTGCGCTGCAATCCGTGTCGATGGAGGCGTCGATGCGCGTGCGCGACGGAGGGATCACCGTGCGTTTCGCATACCCTGGGAGGCGAGCCCCATGAGGACCGCCACAGCACACCCCGCATCATCGTCCCCGCCGATCCGGCTCGCCATCCTCGACGACCACGAGATCCTCCTCGACAGCCTCGCCACCTGGATCGAGAGGAACGCGCCCGAGTTCGACCTCGTGGTGCGTGCGGGAAGCTGGCTGGAACTGGTGCACAGCGACGCCTTCCCGACCGATCTGGTGATCATGGACCTCCAGCTGCGCGAACCGGTATCGATCGGCGCGCGGGTGCGCACGTGCCGCGCGGCCGGGGCGAAGGTGGTGGTCCTGAGCGCGGTCGACACCCAGGAGGACCGCGACGCGGCCCTCGCCGCTGGCGCTGTCGCCTACGTCACGAAGTCGCAGCCGATGTCGGAGCTGATCGCCGTGTCGCTCGCGGCGATGGGCAGGGACGGCTCGGCGGGGGAGCCGAAGCCCGTCTGGCGTCCGCGTCCAATCGTTCAGGAGGCCTCCCGCCCCAAGCTGAGCGACGGCGAACGGCAGGCGCTCGTGCTGTACGCCGACGGCCGCACGACGTCGGAGGTCGCCCGCGCGATGAACGTGCAGTACGAGACCGCCAAGACGTATCTGCGGCGCGTGCGCGAGAAGTACGGCAGGGTCGGTAGGCCCACGAGCTCGCGGGCGGACCTCATCCGCCGCGCCGCAGAGGACGGCTACCTCACCTGAGTCTCCGGCGCCCGCATTAGGATTGCTCTGTGGCGAAACTGTATTTCCGCTACGGCGCGATGAACAGCGGCAAGAGCACGGCCATGCTGCAGGCGGCGTACAACTACGAAGAGCGCGGGCATCGTGTGCTGCTCGCCAAGCCCGAGATCGACACCAAGGGCGACATGGGCATCCTGTCGCGGCTCGGGGTGACCCGGCAGGTGGACTTCCTGATCGCTCCGGAGACGGACGCCTACGGCACGTTCCAGCAGCACCGGGAGCGCGCGATTAAGCGCTTCGACCGCGATGTGAGCGCGCTGTTGGTCGACGAGGCGCAGTTCCTCGCCGAGCCGCAGATCGACGACCTGCTGCGGATCGCGCTGCTCGACGACATCCCCGTGCTCGCCTACGGCATCCGCACCGACTTCCAGACGGTCGCGTTCCCCGGCAGCAGGCGCCTCCTGGAGGTCGCCCACAGTCTCGAGGAGCTGAAGACGATCTGCCGCTGCGGCCGCAAAGCCATCTTCAACGCCCGCCGGATCGACGGCGTCTTCGTCTTCGACGGCGCCCAGGTCGCCATCGACGGCGCCTCGGTCAGCTATGAGGCGCTGTGCGGCAACTGCTACCTGGAGGAGAGCCAGGGAGTCTTGAACAACGGTCGGAGGCACTGGCCGGCGAGCGCGGCGACCGCCTACGACAGCGAACCGGATTCGGACTTCACCTGATGCGTCTTTCTGTCGTCGGCGTTGGTTATTTGGGTGCGGTGCATGCTGCGGCGATGGCTGATCTGGGTCACACCGTGGTGGGTGTGGATGTGGATGAGGCGAAGATCGTGGCGTTGTCGCAGGCGCGTGCGCCGTTCTTCGAGCCGGGGTTGGCGGAGGTGTTGGCGTCGGCGATGGCGAGTGGGCGGTTGTCGTTCACGACGGATTTCGCGGCGGTTGCTGATGCGGATGTGCATTTCGTGGCGGTTGGGACGCCGCAGTCGGCTGAGGGGGATGCTGCTGATCTGCGGTTCGTGGATGCGGCGTTCTCGTCGTTGTTGGAGCATGTGTCGGCGGGGGATGTGATCGTGGGTAAGTCGACCGTCCCGGTCGGCACGGCCTCCCGGTTGGCCGAGCTCATCGCTTCCCGGGTGCCGGGGGCGAGTTTGGTGTGGAACCCGGAGTTTTTGCGGGAGGGGTTCGCGGTGCAGGACACGGTGTCCCCGGACCGGTTGGTGTACGGGGTGCCCTCTGGTGAGGAGGGTGCGCGGGCGGCGCGGATCCTGGATGAGGTGTATGCGTCCGCGGTCGGTGCGGGAACGCCGGTGATCGTGACCGATTACGCGACGGCGGAGTTGGTGAAGGTCGCCGCGAACGCGTTCCTGGCCACGAAGATCTCTTTCATCAACGCGATGGCCGAGATCGCCGAGGTCACCGGCGCTGATGTGACCCGGTTGGCCGACGCGATCGGGCACGACGCCCGGATCGGGCGCCGGTTCCTGAACGCCGGGGTCGGTTTCGGCGGGGGGTGCCTGCCCAAAGACATCCGCGCGTTCGCCGCCCGCGCCCGCGAGCTGGGCCGTGGCGAGTCGGTGCGGTTCCTGGACGAGGTCGATCAGATCAACCTGCGCCGCCGGCAACGCGTTGTCGATCTGGTGCGGGAAGAGTCCGGTGGTCTGGACGGGGTCCGGGTCGCCGTGCTCGGGTTGGCGTTCAAACCCCACTCCGACGACATCCGCGACTCCCCCGCCCTGGACATCGCCGTCCGCCTGGCCGACGCCGGCGCGATCGTGACCGCCACCGACCCCGAAGCCATCCCCAACGCCCGCCGCCGCGCACCACAACTCACCTACGTCGACTCCGCCGCCGACGCCGTCATCGACGCCGACATCGTCGTCCTCATCACCGAATGGCCCGAGTTCACCAGCCTGAACCCCCACGAAGTCGGCGACCTGGTCTCCCACAAAGTGATCATCGACGGCCGCAACGCCCTCGACCCCGACACCTGGCGAGCAGCCCACTGGCGATTCCGCGGCCTCGGCCGCTGACGCCGGGCGGCGTCCACCCGCACTGTGCGCCCTCCTTTTGGGGGTCACATGGGCACTGGGGTTAAAACTGAGGATTTGTTACCTTTGTCTACATGGCGACCGGTCTCTCGCACGAAGAAGCGCCGTCGCGGCCAGTGGCACCGCCTCCTGAGCCGCGCCGCAGCCGCCGTGGAGCCCTCGGTCTCGTCCTGATCGTCGTCGCCATCCTGCTCCTGTTCGCCGTGGCGTGGATCGGCGCCAGAGCCTATCTGGCCCACCAGGAGCTCGCCGCTGCCGCGCCTGACGTTCAGGTGGTGCGCTCGGCGGTCGAGTCGGGGGATGTCGCCCGGGCCTCCGCTGCTGCCGCCGACCTCCAGAAGCGCGCTCATCGCGCTGCGACGCTTACGAGCGACCCGGTATGGCAGACCGCGGAGATCATCCCGTGGATCGGTCCGAACTTGGCCGCCGTGAGAACCGTCGCGGCCGCCACCGACACGCTGGCGACCGACGTCGTGCGTCCGTTGGTGTCCGTCGCCGGGTCCGTGGATCCCCGAGACTTGAAGCTGTCGGGCGGAAAGATCGACCTGAAACCGCTGCTGACCGCCCAGCCCGTCGTGGAGAAGGCGCAGACCGCGTTCGAGTCCGCCCAGCAGGGGATGGCCTCCATCGACGACCGGAGCGTCATCGTGCCGATCGCGACGGCCGTCGACAAGCTGCGCGGCGCCATGACGGCAGTCGCTCCCGATCTCGAGGCCGCGGGCAACACGGCGCGGCTGCTCCCGGGGATGCTCGGAGCCACGGGACCCCGTTCCTATCTGATCGTGGCGCAGAACCCGGCGGAGTTGCGTGCGACGGGAGGCCTCATCGGCTCGGTGGCGCTGGTCACGACCGACAAGGGCGCCATCGCGCTGACCTCGCAGGCGGCCGGCACCTCCATCGGGCCCTGGCCGGAGCCGGTCTTCGCCGTGCCGACGGCGACGACCGACCTGTACGGACCACTCGTCGGCCGCTACCTGCAGGACGCCAACTTCACGCCGGACTTCCCGCTCGCGGCGCGCACCGCCGCGGCGATGTGGGTGAAGACGCACGGCGGCGTGGTCGACGGCGTCATCACGGTGGACCCCGTCGTGCTGAGCACGCTGCTGCGCGCCACCGGCCCTGTCACGCTGCCTTCGGGCGACGTGCTCACGTCGTCGAACGCGGTCTCGCTGCTGCTGAGCGGCGTCTACGAGCGCTATCCCGACCAGCCGAGCCTCCAGGACGCGTTCTTCGCCTCTGCGACGACGGCGCTCTTCGGCAAGATCGCGAGCGGAGGAGCCGACGGGAAGGCCCTCGCCACCGCGCTCACCGCCGCCGGGTCGTCCGACAGGCTGCGCATCTGGAGCTCGCGGCCGTCGGAGCAGTCGGTGCTGCAGTCGACATCGCTCGCCGGCAATCTGCCGGTGTCCGATCCGCAGACGACCGCGCTCGGCGTGTACTTCAACGACGCCACCGGCTCGAAGATGGATTACTACCTGCAGACGTCGGTCGCGGCCGGGGCGGCTGTGTGCCGCCTGGACGACAAGATCACCTCGGTCGTGCATGTCACGCTGAAGAACAACGCACCGGCCGATGCGGCGACGGCGTTGCCCGCCTACGTGACCGGCAACGGGACGTACGGGGTTCCGGCGGGCTCCATCCGCACGCGGATCGCGTTCTACGGGCCTGAGAAGGGCCTGCTCGCTGGCGTGAAGAGCAAGGGCGTCGATCTGCCGTCGTTGGCCGGGACGGACGATGGCCGGCCGGTCGCGGTGGTGGAGATCCAGCTGAAGCCGGGGGAGTCCACCTCCGTCGATGTGGTGTTCCTCGGCACGGTCCAGAAGGCGCCGGGACTGACCGTCGCGGTCACCCCGACGTTGGCGGGGGACGGAACCACCCCCGATGTGGGGGCACGAACCACCGTGGGAACCATTGCTGTCCCGTGCACAGCCAGCGTAAAGTGAGAATTAATCACTAACCCGACAGGTGGCCGGGTCGAGGGGAAGGCGTACCCGATGTTGAAGAAGATCTTGGCGGCGGCAGCCGTCGCCGCGGCGCTGCTCCTCGCGGCGCCTGCGGCCGCGAACGCGGTGGACTACCCGAGTGGGGCTCCCTGCGCGTTCGACGTGAGCACTACCCAGGCAGGAAACTCGGCGACACTCACCTGCGTGCCCGGAACCTGGGGCGACGGTGAGACCATCACCTGGGTCGCCAGCGGCTCCGACGGCGCGAGCATCGTCATGGCGAGCTCCGTGACGTTCTCCAAGCAGGCCAACTCCGACGGGAGCGACGTGCTGCACGTCACGCTGCCGTCCGACGCGAGCAGCTCGTACACGATCACCGGAACGGGCACGACCAGCGGTCACGTCTGCTCCGCATCCGTGACCGTGGTCCCGGCCGACGCGTCAGCGTCGACCATCAATGACCCGGGCAGCTCGGGCCTCGCCGACACCGGCTCCGTCATCGCGGAGTGGGCGCTCTGGTCGGGCGTCGGCCTCCTGGTCATCGGGCTCGTGAGCGTCGCGATCGCCGCGTGGATGCGCAAGGTGCGGTCGTCCTGACACCACGATCGCCAGGAATGCACGGAGGGCGGCAGCGGTTGCCCTCCGTGTGACTCCCTCCGGCATCCCCCTCAACGTCCTCGACCTCGCCAGCAGACCCGCCGGCGGCAGCAACGCCGACGCAGTAGCCGGGACGATCCGCCTCGCACGAGAGGCGGAGCGTCTCGGCTACGGTCGTTTCTGGGTCGCCGAGCACCACGGGATGCCGGCGATCGCCTCCAGCGCCCCCGCCGTCCTCATCGCCGGCATCGCAGCGGCGACCGAGCGCATCCGGGTCGGATCCGGCGGCGTGATGCTTCCCAACCACGCCCCGCTGGTCGTCGCAGAGCAGTTCGGCACCCTCCGCGCCCTCTACGGCGACCGGATCGACCTCGGCATCGGACGGGCACCCGGCACCGACGGAGCGACCGCGATGGCGCTGCGGCGCAGCGCCGAAGGCCTCGGCGTCGACGACTTCCCCCAGCAGCTGCTCGATCTGTTCGGCTTCTTCTACGGCGGGATGAGCGACGCCAATCCGATGCACACCATCACCGCCGTGCCGGGCTTCGGGGACGCTCCGCAGGTGTGGCTGCTCGGCTCGAGCGGCTACAGCGCCCAGGTCGCCGCCGCCCTCGGCCTCCCGTTCGCGTTCGCCCACCATTTCTCAGGAGAGAACACGGAGGCGGCGCTCGACCTGTATCGGTCGCGGTTCGAGCCGGGGGAGCAGTTGAGCGAGCCGCACACCATGATCGCCGTCAACGTGATCTCCGACGATGACCCTGCTCGGGTGCGTGCCCTCTCGCTGCCCGGGCAGTTGTCGTTCCTCCGCATGCGCCGTGGTCTCAAGCCGCAACCGGTGAGCGTCGAGGAGGCGCTCGCCTACGAGTTCAGCCTGGCCGAGGAGGAATTCATCGCCGCCCGCAATGCACGCCAGGCGATCGGAACGCCCGACCACGTGAGGGCCCGGCTCGATTCGCTGATCGCCTCCACCGGTGCGGACGAGCTGATGGTGTCCTCCGGTGCTGCGACGGTGGAGGGCCGAATCCGGTCGCTGCAGGTCGTCGCCGGGCTGTACCCCGCTCCGTGACGGTGCGTGACGGCCGGGAGGGTGTTCGCCGACCCCCGGGGGTAGCGTGGGGCGCACCCCGACCCCCTCAGCGAAGGCGGTATCCGCATGGCACACGCACCCCACGTCGTCGGCGTGAGCGGCAGCCCGACCGCGCCCTCCCGGACGACTGTGCTCGTCGGCGAAGTCGCGCGCTCGTTCGCCGAGGCCACCGGCGGGAGCTCGACCACGATCGAACTCGCGCCGCTGCTCGCCGACCTGGGCGCGGCCCCGTTCCGCAGCGGCCTGAGCCCGCGGGTGCAGGAGGCTCTCGAGACAGTGGAGGTCGCCGACGTGGTCGTGGTCGGCTCGCCGGCCTACCGGGCGACCTACACGGGCCTGTTCAAGCTCTTCTTCGACCACATCGGCCAGTACGCCCTCATCGACAAGCCGATCGTCCTCACAGCGACCGGCGGAAGCGACCGTCACGCCCTCCTGGTGGAGCACCAGATGCGCCCGCTCTTCGGCTTCTTCCAGTCGCTCACGCTGCCGCTCGGAATCTACGCGGCCGAGTCGGACTTCACGGACTACGCGATCACGTCCGACGACCTCCGCGAACGCATCAACACGGCGGTCTCACGCACCATTCCGCTCATCCGCTCCCACATCGACCCAGGGTCGATCTACGCGACCGTGGACTTCGCGCGGCCGGATGCGTTCTGAGGGTTGATGCATCGGCGACATTCATCACGAATGACGCTTTTTGGCGCGCCAAAGGCCACATTGGTCACGAATGCAGGGCGCTAGTAACCGCAAAAGCTCCTCTCGCCATGCGAGAGGAACTCTTTGCACTGGGTCGGGGTGACAGGATTTGAACCTGCGGCCTCTTCGTCCCGAACGAAGCGCGCTACCAAGCTGCGCCACACCCCGGTGGCCCGAAGGCCTCATCTAGGATACACGAGCGCGAGGGGTGCAAATGACCATCGGCTGCTCGGCGACGGCGTGAGCTACTCCGACGCCGTCAGTGTCACCAGGGTCGCCTCCGGCCGACACGCGAACCGCACCGGCGTATAAATTGAGGTGCCCAGCCCGGCCGAGACATTCAGGTAGGCCGCGCGGAACGCGTGCCGCCAGATGCTGAGTCCCTTGACCTGTTGGCGCGGGATGTCGCAGTTCGTCACCAGTGCTCCGAAGCCGGGGACGCAGACCTGTCCGCCGTGGGTGTGGCCGGCGAAGATCATCGAGGCGCCGTAGGTGACGAAGGCGTCGAGGACCCGTCGGTACGGCGCGTGGACGACGCCCAGCGTGACCGTCGGGCGCTCGGTGCGCGGCTCGTCCTCCGGCCACATGGCGTCGTCGGAGTACGGGTCGTTCTCGCGCAGCTCGTCCAAAGCGCCGGGGATGGCCTCAACGCGGTCGGCCTGGATGTGCGGGTCGTTCACGCCGAAGAACTCGAGGTGCGTGCCGTTGATGTCGAGGGCGCCGGCGGCGTTGTTGAGGTTCAGCCAGCCGAGGCTGTCGAAGTAGGCGGTGAGCGCCTTGTCGTCGAGGCGCGGAGCCGTCGTCGAGTGGCGCTTCGACGGGCCGAGGAAGTACTTGAGCGGGTTCTTCAGCTGGGGGCCGTAATAGTCGTTCGACCCGTGCACGAACACACCGGGCACCCCCCGGAACGCGTCGAACGCTGCGCGGATGCCCTCCAGGCCGTTCTCGTGGCTGAGGTTGTCGCCGGTATCGACGATCAGATCGGGCTGGAATCGGGCGAGCTCCCGCAACCACTGCTGCTTGTCGCGCTGCCACGGCGCCATGTGCAGGTCGGACAGGTGCAGCACCCGGATGGGAGCGGCTCCTGCCGGGAGCACCGGCACACTCACCTCGCGCAGCGTGAACGCGCGCCGCTCGACCAGGGAGCCGTACGCGAACGCGGCTGCGCCCGCTGCGGCAAGCACCGCGAGCGCGGTGCCCACCGGACGGAAGCCCGACGAGCGCGGCACTAGCCGCCCGCTCCCAGACCGGGAGTCGGCGTGGCCTTCTGGAGCGTGAGCGTGACCTGGGTGCCGGCCTTCGCGGGTGCGCCCGCGCCCGGATCCATCGCCTGGACGATGTCAGTGGCGGAGGCGCCACCGCCGTTTACCTTCGCGCTGAACCCGGCAGCCGCCAGGGCATGTTGCGCGTCGGACAGCTTCTGCCCGACCACGTTCGGGATGGCGATCACCTCGGAGCGCTTCGCGAGCAGCCGGCGCAGCGCGCCGCGCGACGCGAGATCGGCGAGCTCGAGCGGTGCCTTCAGCGTCGCGCGCGCGGCCGACAGCACGCCGCGGCGGAACGGATGGAACGCGAGCGCGCCGGGCGTCTGGTCGATCGCGCGCGTGATCTCGTCGCGCAGCGCGAGCGCGGTCGGGCCGTCGAGCGCGAGGCCGGTGTGGAGCTTCGCGCAGTAGTGATCGAACAGCGTCATCGTCATGAACGTCCGCGCGGCGGAGCGCGCGCGGTTGACGGTCGCGAGCGCGATCATCATCCGGCGCGCGGCGCCGCGTCGCGATGCGCAGCGCGATGCCGCTCGCGCGCCATGTCGACGATCGACGGCGGCGGCGTCGTGCCGTGGACGAGGTTCGCGGTCGCCTCGGGCGTGAGATCGACCTGGTGCGCCGCGGCGATCCGCTGGTAGCCGCCGCCGACGATCCGCGCGAGCGCCCAGTCGTCGACGAACGGGAGCGGCACCGCGCCGGCGAGGCTGCCGAGCACCGAGCGCGCGATGATCGTGCGGCGCTGGCCGACGAGGTAGTCGCGGCGCGGGACGAGCGCGGTCACTTTTCACTCTCCGGTTTGATCGGGCTCCTCACTGCGTCCTTCGGCTTCGGCTTGCCAGCGTCCGGTGTCTTGACTGTCGGGTGTTGCGACGGCGGCGCGATGCCCTGCAGCAGGAAGTCGCGGTCGTCGACCTCGCGCAGCCGCTCGGGCGTCGCGACGACCTCGTCGCGTGCTCGGCGTCGCGATCGCGGCCGCTGCCGATCGCGGAGACGTCGCTCTGCACGGAGACCTGCATCGCGAAGCGCCGGCCGTCGCGCGAGAACCCGATCTG
>CAVTGP010000019.1:0-122616 GCA_963734315.1 uncultured Actinomycetota bacterium
CGCGCAAAACACTTGGGATGTGCCGGCCACCCGGCTAGCGTGGGTCGGGTGATGAGCTTCGAGAGCACACGATGAGCGTCGACGACTCAGACGCGCGGAGTACCGGATCCGATACAGCCGGCGCAGAGTACGCGGCCCGGCTGGCCCGGCTCGACAGGTCCAGGTGGCGCAGGGTGCTCAACGTTCAGGCGCCTTATCGCTGGAACGTCCGGCACTTGAAGCTCGGTCGCGTCCTGGACGTGGGGGCGGGCCTCGGGCGCAACCTCGCCCACCTCGACAACGACAGCGTCGGGGTCGACCACAACGCGGAGTCCATCGCCATCGCCCGCGGCCGGGGGCTGATCGCATTCACCAGCGACGAGTTCCCCACCAGCGGGTACGCGGTTCCCGGTGCGTTCGACTCACTGCTGTTCGCTCATGTCATCGAGCACGTATCGCCGGAGTACGCGGTGGGGCTGGTGCGCACATACCTGCCGTACGTCGCGCCG
Source organism: uncultured Actinomycetota bacterium (assembly GCA_963734315.1). Classification (GTDB taxonomy): domain Bacteria; phylum Actinomycetota; class Actinomycetes; order Actinomycetales; family Microbacteriaceae; genus Leifsonia. The sequence goes on from CAVTGP010000019.1 coordinate 489, forward strand.
GGGGGGACCGTCTGCTTCATCACGCCCCAGGAGCGCGGCTTCGCCAGCGACGCCACCCACGTGACGTTCACGGATTTCGATGCGCTCGACCGGCTCTGCCGGAAGACCGGTCTCTCACCCGTGCGTCACTACAGCTTCCCGCTGCCGCGCGCAGCAGGCAAAGCGTTCATGTACAACGAGTTCGTCCTTCTCGCGCACGCGCCGGTCTGACGACGCGTCACGCGCGTGCAGGCGTTCCCGTGGCCTCGCCCATCGGCAGCAGCCGGCGCAGCTGGGTGACGTGCGCGGGGGTGAGGTGGGCCAGGGTCGGCACCTCCAGCAGCTTCATCGTGCGGACGACCTGGTCGCCGAGGATCTGAATGGTGCGGTCGACGCCGGCGCGTCCTCCCGCCATCAGGCCGTAGAGGTACGCGCGGCCGATCAGCGTGAACTTCGCGCCGAGCGCGTACGCGGCGACGATGTCGGCGCCGTTCATGATCCCGGTGTCGATCGCGACCTCTGTGCGGTCGCCGACGGCCTCCACGATCCGGGGCAGCAGGTGGAAGGGGATCGGCGCGCGGTCGAGCTGGCGGCCGCCGTGGTTGGAGAGCACGATGCCGTCGACGCCGAGGTCGACCAGTGTGCGCGCGTCCTGGACGTTCTGGACGCCCTTGACGACGATCTTGCCGGGCCACATGCTCCGGATGACGTCGAGGTCGGCGAAGCTGATCGACGGGTCCATCGCGGCGTCCAGCAGCTCGCCCACGGTGCCGCCGGTCGACGACAGCGAAGCGAACTCCAGCTTCGGGGTGGTGAGGAAGTCGTACCACCACCACGGCCGGGGGATCGCGTTGATGACCGTGCCGAGCGTGAGCTGCGGCGGGATGGAGAAGCCGTTGCGCTTGTCGCGCAGCCGCGCGCCGGCGACGGGGGTGTCGACAGTGAAGAACAGCGTGTCGAAGCCGTTGGCGGCGGCACGGCGGACGAGCTCGTAGGAGATCTCGCGATCGCGCATCACGTACAGCTGGAACCAGTTGCGACCCGTCGGGTTGGCCGCCTTGACGCCCTCGATGGAGGTCGTGCCGAGCGTCGACAGGGTGAACGGGATGCCCGCGGCGCCCGCCGCACCGGCTCCGGCGACCTCCCCCTCTGTCTGCATCAGCCGGGTGAAGCCGGTCGGCGCGATGCCGAACGGCATCGAGGAGGGTCCGCCCCAGATCTCGCACGAGGTGTCGACCGTGGAGACGTCGCGCAGGATCGATGGGTGGAACTCGATGTCCTGGAACGCCTGCCGGGCGCGGGCGAGCGAGATCTCGCCCTCGGCGGCGCCCTCCGTGTAGTCGAAGGCGGCCTTCGGCGTGCGGCGCTTCGCGATCGTGCGCAGGTCCTCGATGGTGAGGGCCGCGCTCAGGCGGCGCTTCTTCGCGTCGAGCTCCGGCTTCTTGAACGACAGGAGCTCGAACAGCTCGGCGGGCTTCGGGAGTTGGCGGGTGACCATGTTCGTGTGCCTAACGTGCGTCGATGGACGGGGACGGGGACGGGGGCTGCGACAGGCTGGAAGCAGCCGAGGCCGCGGGAGCGGCATCGCGGTAGTAGCCGCTGATGTGGTCGTGGATGCGGGTGCGGGCGGCCGCGGAGTCGCCGGCGGCGATGACGGCCAGCACCGCTCGGTGCTCCGCGCGCAGCCGTACGGCCATGGCCTCCCAGTCGGGCAGGCGCGCGGCGCCGGCGAGGACATAGCCCTCGATCGAACTGCGGAGGCCGGCCATCGTGGTCGCGACGACGGCGTTGCCCGCCGCCTCGGCGAGCGAGAGGTGGAACTGCGCGTCGAGCGCGAGGAACTCGGCGGCGGTCAGCGCGGGGTCGTCCATCGCGTCGAGGAGCTGCCGCGCGTCGGCGAGGTCGACGTCCGGCCCGCGTTCGGCCAGCTCGCCGGCGACGGAGGACTCCAGCAGCAGACGCGTGCTCACCACGTCGGCGACCGGGAAGCCGCTCGCGGCGACCTGCAGGCGCATGAGGGCCTGCATGCCGCCGAGTGGCCGGGCGACGATGATGGCGCCGGAGCTCGGTCCCGATCCGGTCTGGGTGCGGATCAGGCCCATGGCCTCCAGCACGCGCACCGCCTCGCGGACGCTGGAGCGCGAGACGCCGAACTCGGCGGCGAGGGTGCGTTCGGGCGGCAGGTGGTCGCCCGGGCGCAGGCGGCCGTCGGCGAGGCGCTCCTCGATGCGGGCGAGCACGCTCTCCCACGCCTTCTGCTCGGTGCCCACTGCGTTTCTCCTCGCGGGATCGTGTGGTCAGACCACATGGTCCGACCACACAATAGCACGTCAGTCCGCGGCGGCGGGGGCGCGGCCGAGCTCGACGTCCTCCACGCGGGAGCGCGGCATGGCGAGGCCGGCCGCGATGGTGAGCGCGGCGACGATCGCGACGGAGACGAACACGGCGGTGGAGGCGGTCTGCACGGCGGCGGGGGAGTGCGCTCCGTCAGCGGTCGACAGGATGATTGCGTTCGCGATCGCGCCGAACACCGCACCCGTCACGACCGCCGTGTGGGTCTACGCCGGCCTGTTCATCGCGATGGGCCTCCCGGCCGTGGCGACCGCGACGGGTGGGATCACACTCGTGCAGACGGTCACTCCGCGGGCCACGCTCGGACGGTGATCGCGGCCGTGACGACCCTCTCCGGCGCGGCCCAGGGTGTGGGCCTCCTGGTCGCCGGCCTCGTCGCCGAGTCGGTGGGAACACTGCGCGTCCCCGACGCGCAGGCGTCGCTCTATCTGCTCTGCGGTGTGCTCGCCCTGGTGTTCCTCGGGGTGGCGAAAGCGAAGGGCCGGGAGGCACCGGAGCGCGCGAACAACGGGGTGACCGATTCGGCGGCGGGCTCGGCCGACCCGCGAGTTGACGCGAAACCCGCGCACATTGCCAGGCGTTTCAGGCTGAGGCACGTAGGGTGTCGGTGTGTGGCGACTGGATAGGAAGAGCGAGGACGACGAGATGACGTCCGACATGCCAGAGGGCGACGCGCTGCACCCGGCGACGAACTCGACCTCCCCGCACACCCTGAGCCTCGGCGACCCCGGGCTGGTCGCCGGCAACATCGCCGACCACGTCTGGGCGCGCTGGCGTGAAGAGATCGCGGCGATCGGCGGCGAGTCGCCCCTGCTGCACTTCGAGGACAGCCCGCGGACCCGCATCGAGCTGAGCACGACGCACCCCGGAGGCCTCCCGCAGTTCATCACCGGGCAGAGCACGCTGCTCTCCAGCCTCATCCGCGACGAGCTCGCGCTGCGCACCGCCCGTGCGGCGGCGAACGCCATCACCGCCAAGGGAATCGAGCTGCGCTCCGTGCGCGGCATCGAGTCGGTCCACCTGGCGATCGGCCTGGCGCAATGGCGGCACGGCTCCGACGAGTTTCTGGCGCCGATCCTGCTGCGTCCGCTCGCGATCCGCCGCTACGGGCGTGACTTCGAGGTGAAGCTCAAGGGCCAGCCCTTCCTGAACCCGGAGCTGGCTCGAGCGCTGTCGGAGCAGTTCCAGATCACGCTCGACGCCGACGCGTTCGTCGCGCTCGCCCTCGACAACGGGGCCTTCAAGCCGCAGCCGGTGATCGACCGGCTGCGCGGCCTCACCTCCCACCTGCCGTGGTTCAACGTGCAGCCGCGCCTCGTGGTCTCGTCGTTCATCGACGTGGCGCCGGCACTGCGAGCGGAGGCCGACGACCTCGACACGCCGCTGCTCGATGCCCTCGCGGGCAACCCCACGGCCCGCACCACGATCGAGAGCGCCTTCAGCCCGGCCGACCCCGTCCGTCAGGACGAGCGTCCGCCGGCCACCGACTCGCTCCTGCTCGACGCCGACGAGGAGCAGGAGAACGTCGTCGCACAGATCTCGGCGGGCAACTCGATCGTCGTGAAGACCCTCCCGGGCACGGGAGGCACGCAGACCATCGTCAACGCCGTCGGCGCGCTCGTCGCGCAGCACAAGCGCGTGCTCGTGGTCGGGCCGCGGCGCTCCAGCCTCGACGACATCGCCCAGCGTTTCGCGAAGGTCGGACTGCCCGGCGTCGCGGTCACGCCGCGCAGTCTCCGCCGTGACCTCGTCCAGTCGATCGGCCGCAACGAGAAGGCCGAACAGCCCCGCGTCACCGACGTGGACGACGCCCTCGTGCGCCTCCGCAAAGTGCTGCTCGACTATCGCGCAGCTCTCGCCCGCCGCGACCCCGTGCTGCACGTCTCCGTGCTCGATGCGCTCCGCGAGCTGTCGCGCCTCTCTCTGCTGCCGACTCCGCCCGCGACCACTGCGCGGCTGAGCCGAGCCTCCATCGAGGCGCTCGCCTCCGGACGGGATGCCGCCGCCGACGCCCTGATCCGGGCCGCCCGCCTGGGCGAGTTCCGCTACGGCCCGCACGACTCGCCCTGGTACGGCGCGTCGTTCGCGACGACCGAAGAGGGCAAAGCCGCCCACGACCTCGCCAAGAAGCTCAGCCGCGCCGAGCTGCCGCGACTCCTCGAGCGCGCAAGAGCCCTCATCGGCCAGACCCGGATGCGGCCGTTCGAGTCGATCGCCGAGCTCGGCGTCTACCTGCGGCTGCTGCTCGACGTGCGCGAGACGCTCGACCGCTTCACGCCCGCCGTCTTCGACCGTTCGATCTCCGAGCTGATCGCGGCGACCTCCTCCCGTCGCGAGTCGCCGACGATGTCCGGGACAAACCGGCGACGGCTGCGCAAGCTCGCTCTGGAGTACGTGCGGCCCGGCGTGCACGTGACCGACCTGAACGAGAGCCTGCGTCGCATCCAGCAGCAGCGCATCCTCTGGAACCGCTTCGCGGTCGCCGGTGTCGTCCCGGAAGTGCCCGTCGGCATCGCGGACGTGCAGGTGGCGTACCAGCGCGTTGCAGAGGACCTCGCCCGTCTCGACATCCCGCTGCGCCGCACCGGCACGCCGCAATCGCTCGCCGCGCTGCCGATCGATGAGCTGACGCGTCAGGTCGCGGGCCTCGCTGCCGAGTCGGAGGTGCTCGCCAACCTCCAGGAGCGCACCGCCCTGCTCGGGCAGCTGCGCGAGCGCGAGCTCGACCCGCTGCTCTCCGACCTGTCGGTGCGCCACGTACCGGAGACGCAGGTCAGCGCCGAGCTCGAGCTCGCCTGGTGGCAGTCCGTGCTGGAGGCCTTGCTCGCCGCCGACCGCGCGCTGCTGAGCGCCAACACCAGTGTGCTCGACCGCTTGGAGGCCGACTTCCGGCTGGTGGACGAGGCCCACGCCTCCGCGACGGGCAAGCAGCTCGCCTGGATGCTCGGCGAGACCTGGAAGATCGGCATCGTCGACTGGCCCGACGAGGCCAAGGCTCTCAAGAAGCTGCTCACGATGACCTCGCCGACCGCCGCTTCGCTGAACGCCGCTGCACCGCACCTGGCGCGGCCGCTCGCGCCGGTCTGGCTCGTCTCGCCCTACGAGGTGCCCGCGATCGACGCCGAGGTCGCATTCGACGTTGTCGTGCTGATCGATGCCGGCGCCTCCAGCCTGGCCGAGAACGTGCCCGTGCTACGGCGTGCGCGCCAGGTCGTCGCCTTCGGCGACCCGGTCACGCAGACGCCCTCACGCTTCGACACCGGCGTGCACGAGTACGGCACCACGGTGGAGGCTTCCGACGTCGATGCCCTGCACGCCGACTCGGCGCTCGCACGGCTGTCGGAGCTGCTTCCCGTCTACACGCTTGCGCGCAGCTACCGCGCGGGTGGCGAAGACCTGGCGGAGCTCGTCAACCGACGCTTCTACGGCGGCAAGATCGACTCGCTGCCGTGGGCCGGGACCTACCTCGGGCACGGCAGTCTCGCCCTCCACTACGTCACCGGTGGTCAGGGCATGCCCGACACCGACACCGGTGCGGTGGAGAGCACGGACGCCGAAGTGGCCAAGGTCGTCGAGCTCGTCCTCCGCCACGCCACCGAGCGTCCGCGCGAGTCGCTCATGGTGATAACCGCCAGCGAGCGCCACGCGGTGCGGGTGAACCAGGCCGTGGTGTCCGAGTTCGCCAAGCGCACCGAGCTCGCCGACTTCATCCTGGGCGACCGCCCGGAGCCGTTCACAGTCGTGACCCTCGAGCAGTCGGTCGGCCAGAGCCGCGACCGCGCGATCTTCTCGATCGGCTATGGGCGCACCCCGCACGGCCGATTGCTGTCGAATTTCGGCGCCCTCGCCGAGCCGGGAGGCGACCGCCTCCTCGCCGTCGGCATGACCCGCGCCCGCCGGGGCATGGACATCGTCTCGTGCTTCCGCCCCGACGACATCGACGAATCGCGCATGCGGCACGGCATCGCCGCGCTCGCCCAGGTGCTGGGGGAGGCAGATCAGTTGCAGGCCGCTGCGCCCGAGCACCTCAGCCCCGACGCCGACCCGATGATCGTCGACCTGGCCAAGCGCCTCGCCCGCCGCGGCCTGGACGTGCAGGTCGGCTACCGCGGCAAGCTCACCCTGGTCGCGTCGAACGAGGGCCGCGCCGTGGTGGTCGGGACCGATGACGATGTGAACAGAGGCAGCCTCCGCGAGTCGCTGCGGCTGCGCCCCGACGTGCTGCGCCGCCTCGGCTGGCACTACCTCCGCGTGCACAGCTTCGAGTTGTTCGCCGACCCGGACGCCGTCGCCGGTCGCATCGCGCGCCTCATCGGTATCTCGGAGGCCGACACGGAGACGGCGCCGATCACCCTGCCGCCGCTGTGAGCGCCTAGCCTGAAGGGGTGGACACGCAGCACGAGGACAGCGAGCGGCCCGCGCGCAGGTCGCGCCGCGTTCGGCGCGAGGGCGCGTCCGGCGCCGATCCGACACCGCGCGTGCCCGAGCGCGAGCGCGAGGACGGCTCGTGGTCGTCGAACGACGAGCAGCTGCGCCGGGACGTGCCTCCGCACTACTGATGGCTTGTGAGCGGACCGCAACTCGGTCGCACCCCGGTGGCATCGAGGTATGACCGTAAAGCTGAGTGTGAGCCTGTCAGAGGATGACCTGGTGTACCTGGACAAGATCGCGGCCGACCTGAAGGACAACGGGTCCGCCGCCATTCACAAGCTTCTGCGCATCCAGCGCGAGCTCGATGCCGAGACCGCGTATGCCCAGGCGTTCGACGAGTGGGAGAATTCTGGCGAGCAGGCGATCTGGGACGGAACTGCGGGAGATGGGCTCCCCGAGTGAGGCGCGGTGACGTCGTCGAAGTCCTGCTGGATCCGGTCGTCAATGGCGAGGCGGGCAAGCTGCGGCCGTGCATCGTCGTCAGCTCCGAAGGGATGAACGCATCCGTCGCGAGGCGGTCGCACGGTGTCATCACGTCCGTGCCGGTGACCTTGAACGTCTCGAGCGTTCACGCCGATTTCCACGTAGAGAGGTCGCCGATCCGGACGCCCTCGCCCAGATGGGACTGCGGGTCCCCTCCACGATTCAAGCGGAACAGGTGCGCGCGATCGGGTTCCCGCGGATTAAGCGAACCCTGGGCGCGACTCCCGGCCGGATCATGCACCAGCTCGACGAGGCGCTGCGGTTCCATCTCTCGCTGTAGCGCGCGTTGCCCCCGAAGGTGATGGCAGCGGGTCGGCGTGCTTGCCGGCGTCGGCGGGGGGCGACTGCTGCGCCTGCAGGAGGTCGCGGATCTCGGACAGCAGGTCGAGCTCGGTGACGGGCGCGTCGGGCTCGACGACGCCCTTCTTGCGGAGGCGGTCGACGCGCTCCTTGGCCTTGTTGATCGGGAACACGAACACGAAGTAGACGACCACGGCGACGACGAGGAAGCCGATGATCGACCCGATCACCTCGCCGAACTTGAAAACCGAGTCGTTGACTTTGAACACGAGGGCTTCGTCCAACGAGTTCGCCTTGAAGAAGATGCTGATGAGCGGGTTGAAGATGTTCGTCACGATCGACGTGACGACCGCCGTGAACGCGGCGCCGATGACCACGGCGACCGCCAGGTCGATCACGTTCCCGCGGAGGATGAACTCTCTGAAGCCTTTGAGCATGACCGTTCCTTTCGCCAGGTGGGTGGAACTGGTGGTGCTGGTATCAGGCTGCGGAGCTCGAGGAGGATGACGACGACGATCCCGTCGACGACGACCCCGAAGAGGACGACGACCCGGAGGATGACGACCCGGAGGATGACGACCCGGACGACGATGAGGACGACGACGTTCCAGAGGCCGGCGAAGACGACGAGCTCGACCCCGACGACGAGCCTCCCCCTGACGTCGTACCACCGCGCGAGTCGGTCCGGTAGAACCCGGAGCCGTTGAAGGTCACGCCGACAGCGCCGAAGACCTTGCGCAGGGTGCCGCCGCAGTTCGGGCAGACGGTGAGCGCGTCGTCGGTGAAGGCCTGGTGGATGTCGAAGGCGTGGCCGCAGTCGCGGCACGAGTAGGAGTAGGTGGGCATGGTCTTCCGTGTTGTTCGGGTGCGTCGGTGGTGACGCTCAGGAGAACTGGACGATGCGGGTCGGTGTGACCGCGCCGTCGACCGGCTGGTCGTGTCGTTCCCGCGGGACGTCGCTCACGAGCTCGCCGTCGAACACGACGGCGTACACCGGGGGACATTTTTCCATGCTGCCGAGCGTCTTGTCGAAATAGCCGCGTCCCCAACCCATGCGCATGCCGGTCGCGTCGACGGCAGCGGCGGGGACCAGGATGAGGTCGACGTCGTTGATGGCGATCGGCCCGAGCAGCTCGCCGACGGCCTCCGGCATGCCGAAGAGCCCCTCGGTCTCGGTCTCGCCGTCGCCGGTGGTCCAGTCGAGGAGGCCGTCTTCGCGCGAGACCGGCAGCAGCACGCGGATGCCCTGCCCGATCGCCCAGTTGACGAACGGTCGGGTGTCGGGCTCGATGGTGGTCGACAGATAACAGGCGACCGAGCGGGCGGACAGATCGGTCGCGAGGTCGATCAAGTTGCGGGTGATTCCCGCGGTCGCGGCCTGCCGTTCTGTGCTGGTGAGGTTCTGCCGCCGCTCGCGCAGCTCCGCGCGCAGTGCGCGCTTGCGATGGGCGGCGGTGTCCGTGTCCATAGGTCAATCCTAGGAGGTCCAGCCTGGGCGGCCGCGAAAATGCGGATACTGTAGCGGCATGGCTACGAACGTGACGAAAGCAGTGATCCCAGCAGCAGGCCTCGGCACCCGGTTCCTTCCGGCGACCAAGGCGATGCCGAAGGAGATGCTGCCGGTCGTCGACAAGCCGGCCATCCAGTACGTGGTCGAGGAGGCGGTCGACGCCGGCCTGACCGACGTGCTCATGATCACCGGCCGCAACAAGAACGCGCTCGAGAACCACTTCGACCGCAACGCCGAGCTCGAGGACACGCTCGAGAAGAAGGGCGACACCGACCGTCTCGAGAAGGTCAACTACTCCACCTCGCTCGCCGACATGCACTACGTGCGCCAGGGCGACCCGAAGGGTCTCGGCCACGCGGTGCTCCGCGCCAAGATGCACGTGGGCCGCGAACCGTTCGCCGTGCTCCTCGGCGACGACATCATCGACTCACGTGACGACCTCCTCAAGCACATGCTCACGGTGCAGAGCAAGTACAACGCGTCGGTCATCGCCCTCATGGAGGTGCCGAGCGAGTCCATCCACCTGTACGGTGCCGCCGCCATCGAAGAGACCGGTGACGACGACGTGGTGCGCATCACGGGTCTCGTAGAGAAGCCGGATGCCGCGCACGCGCCGTCGAACTACGCCGTCATCGGCCGCTACGTTCTGCGCCCGGAGGTGTTCGACGTGCTCGAGCGCACCGAGCCGGGTCGCGGTGGCGAGATCCAGCTCACCGACGCCCTGCAGTCGATGGCCGAGGCGCCCGACTGGACCGGCGGTGTCTACGGCGTCGTCTTCCGCGGCCGTCGCTACGACACGGGCGACCGTCTCGACTACATCAAGGCGATCGTGCAGCTCGCGGTCGACCGCGAAGACCTCGGGCCCGAGCTCCGCCCCTGGCTGCGGGAGTTCGCCGAGGGTCTCGCCGACGAGCCGGGGGAGGTCCTCGAGGCGATGCCGACGGAGACCACTGACGCGATCTAGGGCGTTAACCGCTACGGTCGTACCTGCGGCGAACGGTTGTCGCAGAAGGAGGACGCGGTGGCGTTCGTCATCCCCACGCTGAGCGAGGGACGCATCGGGCTGCGGCCGATCCGTCTGCGGGACGCGCGCGCCCTCGAGCGCTCACTGCTCGACAACCGGACGTGGTTGCGGCAGTGGGAGGCGACCAGCCCCTACGCCCCGGGGGCTTTCGACACCCGGGCGAGCATCCGTTCCCTGCTCGCGAACGCGCGGGCGGGCCACGGCCTTCCGTTCATCGTCGAGTACGACGGGCGGCTGGCCGGCCAGCTCAACGTTTCGTCGGTGACCTACGGTTCGCTCTCCAGCGCCACCATCGGCTACTGGATCGCCGAAGAGTTCGCCGGGCGCAACATCACGCCGACGGCCGTGGCGCTCGCGACGGACTATTGCTTCTACCAGCTCGGCCTGCACCGCATGGAGATCTGCATCCGGCCCGAGAACGGACCGAGCCTCCGTGTGGTCGAGAAGCTCGGCTTTCGCTACGAGGGCCTGCGGCGCCGATACATCCACATCAATGGCGACTGGCGCGACCATTACTGTTTCGGGCTGGTTTCGGAGGAGCTGCAGCAGGGCGTGCTGCGCCGCTGGCTCGACGGCGAAGCGCCGGCGGAGGTCGCGGCAGTGACGGCCGAGGACCGCGCCGCCGCCGCGATCCCGCTCCCGGTCGCCCGGCGACAGTGAGAGTCCTCTCCATCGGTGACACACCCGGGCACTGACCGGGGCGCCGAGCCGTCGACCCCTACCGTAGAGGCATGAATGGGGATGTGATGGGCGGTGGGGTGATCGTCGCCATCGCGGCCGCCCTCTGGCTGGCCTATCTCGTCCCGGTGTGGCTGCGTCGCCGCGAGTACCTGGCAACGGAGCGCAACGCCGTTCGGCTGCAGCAGACGCTGCGCATCCTGGCCGAGACGAGTGAGCTTCCGGACGAGGTCCGCATGGAGGCGACCGCGAAGACGGTCGCGGAGCAGCAGCGGATCCTCCGCAAAGCGGAAGAGCGCAGACTCGCGACGGCACGGGCCGAAGCGGCAGCACACGCGCGCCGCGAGCAGGCAATCGCCGAGGAGCGCAGGCACGCTGCCGAGGAAGCCGAGCGCGCTGCTACCGAGGCGATCGCGCTCGAGCGGGCATCGCGTGCGGCAGCGGCGCAACGGGCGCGGGCACTCGCCGTCGCCAGCGCACGCCCGGTGCTGTCACCGCAGCGCCGCCGTCGCCTCCGCCGTTCGCGCGCGCTCAGCACAATGCTGCTGGTAGCGAGCCTCGCCGGCCTCGCCATCGGGGCACCTCTGATGCTCGCCGCCGGCGCGTGGCCGCTCTCGGTCGTCTCCGCAGCCGGGGCACTTGCAGCGCTCGGGATGCTCAGCAGGCTGTCGCAGTCCGCACGCGCCACCTCAGCGCCCGTCCCCTTCGTGCCGGCCGCTCCGCCCTCGCCCGACCTCTACGACCAGGCGAAGCACGACCTCCCCGTGCAGGAGGCGCTGCGCCAGAGCTGGACGCCGCGCCCGCTGCCGAAGCCGCTGCACTTGTCGCCCGGCACGGTGGCCGCGGCCGCCATGGCGTCGGTGGACGCCGCGGCGGAGCTGCGCCGTGCCGCGGCCCGCGCGGACTTCGAGCGCAAGGCGACGGCCGTCACAGAGGCGGCCCCGACGGCGCCTGCGCCGGTTCGGCTGCGCCCGGTCGCCCCACCCGCGCCGGTCGCTGCCGGCGCCCCGGGGGAGGTCGCGACGGTTCCTGCTGTCGCCCGTCCTGTGGCGGTCGAGGAGGCAGCGCCGAACCTCTACTCGGCGATGGGGATCGTGGGTTCCGTTGACGACGGAGCTCTCGACCTCGACGCCGTCCTCCGTCGTCGCCGAGCGGCCAGCTGAGCCGCCAGCGATTTCGGATCGGCACCGCGAGGGTGCTAGGCTTGCTGAGCAGTTCCCGGGGCTATGGCGCAGTTGGTAGCGCGCTTCGTTCGCATCGAAGAGGTCAGGAGTTCGAATCTCCTTAGCTCCACCACAGAAGAGAAGGACCGCCAGAGACGGCGGTCCTTTTTCGTTGGCGAGCTGTCTCCCTCTTTCCGAGCGTGCATCGGCCAGGCGTAGACCGTCGACTCGTATCCAGTGATATGTGTTAGAGTGGAATGTTGCATTTGCAGCGAGTCTGTTGAAAGGTATTGCTCATGTTGAGACAATCGTGCCCACGCGCTTTACGATCAGTGGTCGGTGCGCTCGGTGTTGCGGCACTCCTGGTGGGCTTGGGTCTGCCAACCGAGCCCGCGCAGGCGACCATGAACGGAGGGACCAGCGCGTCGAGCTCGGCGTTCACCGAACCGAAACGTACGGCCACCGCTTCTGACAGCTTCCGCCGCGCCGACGCGAGTTCGCTCGGCTCCCCCTGGAAGACGGTCCTGGCGAACTGGACGCTCGAGGGCAACTCCGCTGTGCCCGACCCGGAAGGGCGCGACGCCATGGCGATCAACCACAGCGTCGAGCTCGGCAGCTCGTTCGAGGTGAGGGCGGAGATCACGGCGTCGACGGATGTGAATGGCCGTTGGGCGGGCCTGGTCTTCAATGCGAGCTCCGACGCGACGGATCGCTACGACTTCCGGGTGACCACCGGCCCGGCGAAGGACTGGATGATCTTGCGGCGCACCCTCGGCGAGCCGCAAGCGGACATCGTCGCAATGGGAAAGCTGAAGACTGCTCTCGTCAAGGGCGATTCGTACATCATGAACGTTGACCGGACCTTGACTTCCGCAAGTGTGAGCCTCGCCACGAAGGCGAACCCGAGCTCGAACCTCGTCATCGGCGGCGACTCGATCACGATGCCCTACGCGCACACGGGGCTGCCTGCCTCCACGCAACCGCGCATCGGCGGATACGCCGGCCTTTTGTCCAATGTCGGGGCGGCGACATTCCGCGACTTCTCGCTGCGGTCGACGACCGACACCCCGTCCGGCCTGACCGACTGGTTCGCTCCGGGGACGGACCTCAGCAGCACCTGGAAGCGCGTCGGCACCAAGGGGCTGGAAGTCCACGCCCGACGGCACGGTTATCCCTGAAGTCGAGCCGGGGAGCGAAGATTACGTTCTCGAGCAGCAGCACGTCGATCTCAGCGGAGCCAGCTTCTCGTTCGCAGCCGATGTGACGATCCCCGCCTACACGGGCAACGATATGCTGTTCAGCGGACTGGCCTTCCACGAGTCCATCCCCCCGGCGAATGCCGACGGTGCGCACTTGCAGATGTACCGCCTCATCCTCAGCCCGTTCCGCGCGACGGTGGCTTGGTGGGCCCTCCAGAAGGTTGTCGATGACATCCCGGGGGAAGCCGTCGTCAAAGGCTACTTCACTCCGTCGAAGAGCAACTCCTACACCGTGCGTGTGGATTCGCCCGCACCGGGGACATTCGATCTCGGCATCACCGACCGGGACACGGGCAAGCCGGTCACCACGATCCTGGAGACGCCGGTTCCGACGACCTGGACCGACCCCGCTCCGCTCCGCGGCGGTATGGCCGCGCTGTACAGCCTCAAGGGCACCGGCGAGTTCGACAACGTGTCGCTCGTCTCCGCCCACAGCCTGGGCGCGCCGGAGGTCGTATCCAGCACGCTTCTGCCCGTGAAGACCCTCGGCCACTCGACGACCGGCCAGTCCGTGCTGACGGACGGCAACACCCAATACGTCGCCTTCTACGACACGAAGCGTTATCTCTCCGTCGCGTCGCGTTCCCTCAGCGGCTCCGCGCCGGCTTGCGCCACAGGCGCGCTCACGAGTGGCTGGTGCATCTTCCGGTCCGGCCACCGAGTGAACGATGACCTGCACAATTACGTGACGATGCAACTCGACGGGCAGGGGCAGCTTCATGTCATGGGCAATCTGATGGTCGGCAGGGTCGTCGTCGAGCAGGACGTCATCACGAATGACAAGGGGGAACTCCTGAGCCTCGGCAAGACCGGACTCGGCGGGCAGGGCGCCTACCTGCGGACCTCGACGCCCGGCGACGTCTCGACCCTGGGCGCCTTGCCGTTCACGGTGCCGGGTATCGACATCTCGGCGATGACGTACCCCGCGTTCACCAAGGTCGGCGACAAGCTCGTCCTCCGGTTCCGGCAGGGCTTGGAGACCTTCCTGGCGCAGTACGACGGTGCGACGAAGGGATGGGTCTCCCTGTTGGGTGGGAGCAAGCCGCTGTTCGCGACCGACACCACGCGTCGCGCCTATCCGACCGATTTCGTGGCCCACACCGTGAACGGCAAGACCACTTACGGCATGGCGTGGTCGTGGGACGGCTATCTCGATGAGAACGGCACGCCGGGGGAGCGCGGTTTCGCCAGCCGCTCGACCTTCTCGTACGCCCAGAGCACCGACCTGAAGAACTGGACCACCGCCAACGGGACGCCGCTCTCGATGCCACTGACATACGAGCAGACGATGACGGTTCCTGGACTGTCGATCGATCCCGATGCGGGGATCAAGCAGGGGATCACGCAACCCTCCCTCGGCGCTGAACGGTTTGGGACATCCGGTGGTCACCTACACGAGGGCGACGACGGGCGCGAACCCGACGATGCAGGCGTTCGCGACGTCGTTCCGCCCTGGCACGAAGGGGAACGCCGACGGAACGTGGAAGGTCACCCAGATCACCACGGGCAACCAGAACATCATCCCCGACAACGTGTGCCGACTCGCGGGCGCCGTGGAATCTCCAGTCCATCTGGGAGGCGCGGCCGTACGGTGCGAAACAGCCGACCTGGATGTACATGAGCTACGTGTATGTCACCGGCTTCGGGCGTGTGATCGTCGACTCCGCGACTGGCGAGATCGTCGCCGACCTTCCGGGCGTCACCGGGAACAGCCGCGGGGTCTCGCTCGGCGACACCCCGAACTTCGCTCGGGACGAGGGCGGCCCGAAGGCGGATGGGTCGCTGGCGGTCCTGTTCTGGCCGAGCTGGCCAGCGGTCCAGAACAACAACCCGAAGAACCGGGAGGGCGGTGACGCCTACTGCGACAAGCCGCTGACCGCGTTCGCTCCGAACTGCGACCTGGCAGATCTCCAGACGTTGGCGGGCGTTCCCCGGTATGTCTCGAAGGAGTCGTATCACCCGAGTGACATGTACGTGCTGACCACACGTCCCTGAAGCAGTTGCTCACGAGCGGTGCTGGCGGCAATCCCGTCGGCACCGCTCTCGACAGGATTTGTGTGAGCGGACGTGGCGCGCAAGGTCGGAGTCAGCGAAGCTGATCGGAGCCTCGTACTCAAACGACAAACCGGCGAGACGCGGTGACGGGGTGACCCATCACACCACCAGCAGCACTGCGAGCACGACCATCAGCACCGCGATGCCCGCATCGAGCACGCGCCACGCGACCGGGCGTGCGAATACCGGTGCCGCCATGCGGGCGCCGAAGCCCAGCAGCAGGAACCACAGCAGGCTGGCCGTAGCCGCGCCGGCGCCGAACACCCAGCGACCGGGGTCGCCGTGCGTGGCCGACAGCGAGCCGAGCAGGAGCACGGTGTCGAGGTAGACGTGCGGGTTGAGCCAGGTGATCGCGAGGCACGTGCCGATCGCCGCGGCGATCGAGCCTCCGCCGGTGGTGGCCGCCGTGAGCGTGCTGGGGCGCACGGCCCGGATCGCCGCGAAGACGGCGTAGCCGATCAGGAAGGCGAAGCCGGCCCAGCGCACGATCTGCAACGCCAGCGGGGCCGCCTTCACGAGCGTCCCGATACCGGCGACACCGGCCGCGATCAGCACCGCGTCGCTCGCGACGCAGATCGCCACGACGGCGAGCACGTGCTCGCGGCGCAGTCCCTGGCGCAGCACGAACGCGTTCTGCGCGCCGATGGCGACGATGAGGGCGCCGGCCGCGCCGAGACCGGTGAGGAAGACGGAGAGCACCACTCGACGATAGGCAGCCGAGCGACTTCAGTACAGCTCAGGTTTCTTACGAACCATTAGCATTGCTGATTGTGGAAGCCCTCGAGCGATCAGCTGCGCACCCTCGCCGCGGTGGTCGAGCACGGCACCTTCGACCGCGCCGCCGAGCGCCCTGCACCTCACGCCGTCCGCTGTCAGCCAGCGCATCAAGTCGCTGGAGGAGCTGAGCGGCCGAGTGCTGGTGCGTCGGAGCAAGCCGATCCAGGCGACCGCCGCAGGCGCGGTACTCGTGCGGCTCGCCCGACAGGTGGCATTGCTGGAGGCGGAGGCCGCGGCCGCGTTGCAGGGCGACGACGCGGCAGGCGGGATCGCTGCGCCCACGTCCATCCCGCTGGTGGTCAACGCGGACTCCCTCGCGACCTGGGTGCTGCCCGCGCTCGCGACGCTTGCCCGGGTCGGTGTTCGACATCGTGCTGGACGATCAGGAGCACACGATCGGGCGGCTGCGCGACGGCACCGCGATGGCGGCCATCGGATCCGACCACGAGCCGGTGCAGGGCTGCACGGTGACGGCCCTCGGGGCGATGCGCTACCGCCCGCTGGCGAGTCCGGCGTTCGTCGAGCGCTGGTGCGCGGACAGGCTGGGATCGCGCGCGCGGCCGCCGCGGCGCCGATGCTGGTTTACGACCGCAAGGACGCCCTCCAGGACCGCTACCTGGCTCGTTTCGCGTCGGGAGCCCGGCCTCCCCGGCACTACGTGCCCGCGTCGACGGAGTTCCTCGGCGCGGCAGTGCTCGGGCTGGGCTGGGGCATGATCCCCGACCTCCAAGCGGAGGCGATGCTCGCTGACGGCCGGCTGGTGGTCCTCGACGAGGAGGGCGCGGTGGACGTCGCGCTGTACTGGCAGCAGTGGTCGCTGCAGTCGGCCGCGCTGGGCGCTGTCGCGGCCGCCATCGCGCGCGCGGCCGCCACCGCCCTTCGCCCCGCCTGAACTCCTCGAGCGGCCTCGGCAGGGGGCGCGACGTCAGAGGGCGCTGGGGCGGAGGTCGAGGCGGCGCAGGAGCTGCGCGTTGAGCGCGACGACGATGGTCGACAGCGACATCAGGATGGCGCCGACCGACATCGGCAGCACGAATCCGACCGGCGCGAGCACGCCCGCCGCCAGCGGCACCGACAGCAGGTTGTAACCGGCCGCCCACCACAGGTTCTGCTTCATTGTGCGGTAGCTCGCGCGCGAGAGCCGGATGACCGAGAGCACCGAGCGCGGGTCGTCGCTGGCGAGGATCACCCCGGCGGAGGCGATCGCGACGTCCGTCCCCGCCCCGATCGCGATCCCGACGTCCGCCCGGGCGAGGGCGGGGGCGTCGTTGACGCCGTCTCCGACCATCGCGACCGTGCGGCCCTCGGACTGCAGCTCGGCGACGGACGCGGCCTTGTCCTCCGGGCGCACGCCGGCGTAGAAGCGCTCGATCCCGAGCTGCGCCGCGACATCGGCGGCCACGGCCTCCGCGTCGCCGGTGATCATGACGACCTGGATGCCGCGCTCCTTCAGTGCGGAGACGGCCTGGCGGGACTCCGCACGGACGTCGTCGGCGAGGCGGAGGGCGCCGACCGGTCGCCCGTCGACGAGCACGTGGAGGATGATTGCGCCCTCGGAGCGCCAGGCCTCCGCCACCGCGCGCTCCCGCGCGTGGTGCTCCGCGAGCAGCCCGGGGCCGCCGACCTCCAGGCGCCGGCCGTCGACCGTCGCCGCGACGCCCACGGCCGGTGACGAGGTGAAGTCGGTGGCCGCGGGCACCGCGAGCCCCCGGTCCGCGGCGCTCGCGACGATCGCCCGCGCGAGCGGGTGCTCGGAGTCGGACTCGGCGGCGGCCGCGAGCGCGAGCACGTGGTCGTCGTCGCCGTCCGCGTCGATCGCCGTCACGGTGGGCTCGCCCGTGGTGAGCGTCCCGGTCTTGTCGAACAGCACCGCGTCGACGGTGCGCATCGTCTCCAGGGCCAGCCGATCCTTCACCAGCACCCCGCCGCGCGCTGCGCGCTCGGTCGCGATCGACACGACGAGCGGGATGGCCAGCCCGAGCGCGTGCGGGCAGGCGATGACGAGCACGGTGATCGCGCGCACCACCGCGTCGTCCGGCTGTCCGAGCGGCCGTCCAGACCACAGCGGTGATCGCGGCCGAGCCGAGCGCGAACCAGAACAGCCAGCCGGCCGCGCGGTCGGCGATCCGCTGAGCGCGGGAGGACGAGTTCTGGGCGTCCGCGACCAGACGGCGGATGCCGGCGAGCGCGGTGTCGTCGCCGACCGCGGTCACCTCGACGCGCAGCGCCGAGTCGGTCGCGACGGTCCCCGCGACGACGGTGTCGCTCTCGGCACGGCGCACCGGCCGCGACTCGCCCGTGATCATCGACTCGTCGACGTGCGCGCTGCCCGAGACGACGCGGCCGTCGGCGGGCACCCGGCCGCCGGGCCGCACCAGCACGAGGTCGCCGACCACGAGCTCGGCGGGGGAGACGACGACGGTGTCGGTCGCCCTCCAGCTTCTCGGCCTCGTCGGGCAGGAGCGCCGCGAGCGAGTCGAGGGCGGAGGTCGTCTGCGCCAGCGACCGCATCTCGATCCAGTGGCCGAGCAGCATGATGACGATCAGGAGGGCGAGCTCCCACCAGAAGTCGAGCTGGTGGTCGAGCAGGCCGAGACTGGCGCCCCACGACGCGATGAACGCGACGGTGATCGCGAGCGCGATGAGCAGCATCATCCCGGGCGTGCGTGCCCGCAGCTCGGACACGGCGCCGGTCAGGAACGGCCGGCCGCCCCACACGAACATGACCGTGCCGAGCACGGGGGAGACCCAGGCCAGCCACGCGGCGTCCGGCAGCTCGTAGCCGAGGATCATCGCGAACATCGGCGAGCACAGGACGACCGGCACGGCCACAACGAGCATGATCCAGAACAGGCGGCGGAAGGCGGCGACGTGGCCGGCGTGGCCGCTGTGGCTGCCGTCGTCGTGCCCGCTGTGGTCGTCGTGCCCGTGCCCGTGCCCGTGCCCGTGGTCGTGGTCGTGGTCGTGGCCCGTGCCCGGGTCCCCGGCGTGGGCGTCTGCGCCGTGCACACCGTCCCGCACGTGCTCGGCGGTGTCCGCCTCGCCGTGGTCCGGGTGCCCGCTCACGATCTCCTCCGATCCTCGGTGTGGTGCTTCGGGAGGCCTGCGACGGCCAACGGTCGGAACGACCGGAGCCGGAGGCTGTTGGTGACGACGAACACGCTCGAGATCGCCATCGCCGCGCTCGCGATCATCGGGTTCAGCAGTCCGAACGCCGCCAGCGGCAGCGCCGCCAGGTTGTACGCGAACGCCCAGAACAGGTTGCCGTGGATGGTCGCCAGGGTACGCCGGGAGAGCCGGATCGCGTCTGCCGCCGCGGTGAGGTCGCCACGCACCAGCGTGAGGTCGGCGGCCTGGATGGCGGCGTCGGTGCCCGTGCCCATGGCGAGGCCGAGGTCGGCGGCCGCGAGCGCAGCGGCGTCGTTGACTCCGTCGCCGACCATCGCAACGCGCCGCCCTTCGGCTTGCAGGCCCCGCACGACATCGGCCTTTCCCGCCGGGAGCACGCCCGCGATCACCGTGTCGATACCGACCTCCTGCGCCACCCGCCGCGCGACGGTCTCGTTGTCGCCGGTCAGCAGCACGGGTGCCAGCCCCAGGCGACGCAGCCTCCGGACGGCCTCGGCGCTGTGCGGCGCGACAGTGTCGGCCACGGCGAGCACGGCGCGAACGCGGCCGTCCCAGCCGACGACGACCGCCGTCCGGCCGGACGCCTCCGCCGCAGCGGCAGCCTGCTGGAGGCCGGGACCGAGGGCCATTCCGGCCGACGTCACGAACGACGCGCGGCCGACGATCACCCGCTCGCCCTCCACGGTCCCCGCGACGCCCAGGCCGCCGTCGGAGCGGAATCCATCGACGCCGGGGAGGGCGCCCGCCTGCTTCGCGGCGTTCGCGATCGCACGCGCGATCGGGTGCTCGGATGCGTCCTCCACAGCGCCGGCGCGGCGCAGCGCCTCCGCCGCGGACGCGGTGTCGCCGCTCTCGGACGTCACATCGGCCAGGGCCATCCGCCCCGTCGTGACCGTGCCGGTCTTGTCGAGCAGGACGGTGTCCACGCGGCGGGTGGCCTCCAGCACCTCCGGGCCGGTGATGAGGATGCCGAGCTGCGCCCCGCGCCCGGTGCCGACGAGCAGCGCGGTCGGGGTCGCGAGCCCCAGGGCACACGGGCACGCGATGATGAGGACGGCCACGGCGGCGGTGAACGCCGCCTCCGCCGGGAAGCCGAGCAGCAGCCAGGCGGCGAGCGTCACGACGGCGATGCCGAGGACGACCGGCACGAAGACGGCGCTGATCCGGTCGGCGAGGCGCTGGGCGGCGGCCTTGCCCGATTGCGCGTCCTCGACCAGCCGCGAGATCCGCGCCAGCGTGGTCTCCGCGCCGACCCGCGTCGCGCGGACGACGAGCCGGCCGCCGGAGTTGACGGTGCCGCCGGCCACCGTGTCGCCGGGCGCGACCTCCACCGGCACGGACTCGCCCGTCAGCAGGGAGGCGTCGACCGCGCCGGTGCCCTCGGTCACGGTGCCGTCGGTGGCGATCCGCTCGCCGGGCCGCACGACGAACACGTCGCCCACCAGCAGCTGATCGACGGGGACGCGCAGCTCGCGCACCTCGCTCGATGTGGAGGCTGGCCGGAGCACCGAGGCCTCCTTCGCCCCGGATTCGATCAGGGCGCGCAGCGCGGCACCGGCCCGCCGCTTGGACCGCTTCTCGAGGTACCGTCCGGCGATGACGAAGGCTGTCACGCCCGCCGCGACCTCCAGATAGAGGTCCGCGCCCGACATCCCGGGTGCCGCGGCGTCGCCGAAGAGCAGGGCGTACACCGACCACGCGAACGCCGCCGAGACGCCGAGCGAGACCAGGGTGTCCATCGTGGCCGCGCCGTGCCGCAGGTTGACGGCGGCGGCGCGGTGGAACGGCCAGGCGCCCCAGACGACGACGGGCGTCGTCAGTGTCAGGGCGGCCCACTGCCACCCGGGGAACTGCAGTGCCGGGATCATCGAGAGCAGCACGACGGGTAGGGCGAGCGCGGCGCTCGCGATCAGCCGTCTGCGCAGGGCCGCGAGGTCGTGATCGGCGGTCTGCTCGGCGGCTTCGGCGTCGGCCGACCGAGGCGCGGGGAGCTCTGCGGTGTAGCCCGCGGTCTCGACCTGGGCGATCAGCTGCGCGGGGTCGTAGCCGGCGGGGGCGGACACCGTGGCCTTCTCGGTCGCGTAGTTCACGCTCGCCTCGACGCCTTCCAGCCGGTTGAGCTTCTTCTCCACCCGCGCCGCGCACGAGGCGCACGTCATCCCGCCGATCGTCAGCTCCAGGCGGGGCCGCGGACGTGCGGCGTCGGTCGTGGACATGGGATTCCTCTGGTCGGGGCTGAGCGAATGGTCGGTGCCGTCTGGCGAGTGGGGTCGGCTCAGGCGCGGACCGCGGTGTACCCGGCCTCTTCGACCGCGGCGAGCACGAGGGCGTCGTCGACGGCGGAGGCCGACTCGACCGTGAGCACGCCGGTGGCGGCCGAGACGTCGATGCCGGTCACTCCGTCGATCGAGGTCACTTCGTCGGTCACGGCCCGCTCGCAGTGCGCGCAGGTCATGCCGTCCACCTGGAACGTCGCGTTGGTCATGTGTCATTCCCTTCTCATACCCAGAGGGGGTATCTCGAACGGTATGACTGTATACCCACTAGGGGTACTCGTCAAGCCGTGAGGGGCAGAAACGTGCGAGGACGCCGGCGGAGAAGGGCGTGGATGACTAGATCGTCGCGAGCACCAGGTCCAGCGCGTCCACGAACCGGTCTGCGCTCTCCTGTGTGATGCACAGCGGGGGTTTGATCTTGAGGACGTTCTTGCCGTCGCCAGTGGGCTGCACGATGACGCCCTCCTGCAGCATGCGCTCGCAGATCAGGGCCGCCTCCGCGGTGGCCGGCTCCAGCGTCTCCCGGTCGCGGACCAGCTCCACCCCGAGGTAGAGCCCGAGTCCGTGCACGGCGCCGACGAGCGGATGCCGCTGGCCCAGCGCACGGAGCCGTGCTGCCAGGTGATCGCCCACCGTCGCGGCGTTCTGCTGGAGGCCCTCGTCGCGCATCACGTCGAGCACGGTCAGCCCGACGACCGAGCTCACCGGGCTGCCGCCGGCCGACGAGAAGAAGCTGCCCTCGGCCGCGAACGACTCCGCGATCTCACGCCGGGTGATGACTGCACCGAGCGGGTGCCCGTTGCCCATCGCCTTCGCCACCGTTATCACGTCGGGAACGACGCCCTGCTGCGCCGAGCCCCAGAAGTAGTGGCCCAGCCTCCCGTAACCGACCTGCACCTCGTCGGCGATGCAGACGCCACCGCGGGCACGCACGCGTCCGTACACGCTGGCCAGGTAGCCGTCCGGGAGCATGAGACCACCCGCGTTGCCGAACACCGGCTCCGCGATGAAACCGGCGAGCTCGGTGCCTGCGGCGTCGAGGCGGGCGAGCTGCTCGTCCAGGTCGGCGAGGTAGGCCGGAGCGGAATCCGCGCCGCGGTGGCGGCCGTGGAAGATGTTCGGCGAGTCGATCAGCTCCACCCAGCCCGGACGGGTCTCGAGCGCGCGCGGATTGTCGCCGAGCGACGACGAGACGGCGTCGGCGCCGACAGTCCAGCCGTGGTATGCCTCGGTGACGGCGAGGATGGTGCGCCGCGCGGTGTGCACCTGCGCCAGCCGGAGGGCGAGGTCGACGGCCTCGCTGCCGCTGTTGACGAGGAACACGGTGTCCAGGCCGTCCGGCGCCACCTCGGCCAGCCGCTCGGTGAAGCGCGAGAGCTCCTCGTAGTGGAACCGCGAGTTCGTGTTCAGTCGCGCCCACTGGTCGCGTACAGCCTCCACGAGGCGCGGGTGCGCGTGGCCGATCTGGGTCACGTTGTTGACCATGTCGAGGTAGCTCTGGGCGCGCGTGTCGAACAGGTGGTGCCGCCAGCCGCGCTCGATGAGCGGAGGCTCGGCGAAGTAGTGCTCCTGCACGCGTGCGAAGGAGGCGTCGCGACGGGCGAGCGCGGCCGCGGGGTCGGTGCCCTCCACGGAGAGGTCGACGCCGAAGAGCGCCGACGGGTCGGGCGAGACCTCGGCCCAGACAGCGGCCGGCAGGGCCGGGGTGACGAGCGCGGGAGGCCGTCGCCCCGGGACGCGGCTCAGCTGGGCGGTCAGCCTGATGGCGCTGCCGATCGCCTCGCCGCAGTTGACGGAGGCGGTGGTCAGCGGCCGGGACAGGCCGTCGAGCCAGAGGTCGACGCCGTCGCCGTGCAGCACCCAGGACCCCTCGCTCAGACGCAGCTCGCCGCCGAACGGCGCGTGCACCACGAGACCGGTGGGAGCATCGAGGGCCGCACCGAGAGCGATGGTGGCCGACGCCTCCGACCGATCGAGCACCGTCCGGCTCAGACGTGCCTCGCCATACCGTGTGAGCGCATGACCGTGCTGCCGGCAGATCGCGGCGAGCACGGCGTCCTCGGCGTCGGCGCGCGCCCAGCGGCCGTCGTCCAGGGCGCGACCGGTCACCGAGAGGTCGGCGAGGTTGTCGTCCGTGCTGTCGACCGCGACCAGGCGACCGAGCGCAGCGGCGTCGCCCGCCTCCCGGCCGGCGGAGGCGAGCCGTGCCCGCACCACGGCCTCCACCTCGGCAGCGGGGAGGCGCCGGGCGAGGTCGAAGGCCACCCACTCGTGCGCGCGGTTCTCGTCGGCGTAGTCGTTGTCGCCGTCGAGGGCGACCTGCTGCTCGCCGCTGACGACCAGCACAGCCCCGCGCAGCACGACGAGCGGCCACAGTGCGGCCAGGTCCACGTCGTCGAGCGGGGACTCGGCGTGGAACGCCTCGATCACATCGAGCACCGCCAGCGGGTCGTCGGGAACGTGGTGGAGCGCGCTCGTCACGGTCGCCGCCAGCTCGGCGACGAGCCAGCCGTCGGCGACGTCGCCGAAGTCGATGATGCCCGGCCCGTCGGCGCCGAGCACGATGTTGTCGTCGGTCACGTCGCCGTGCACCGCCTGAACGCGGAGTCGGCTCCGCAGCGGCGCGAGGGCGGCGAGCGCGCGCTCGGCCGCCCGCAGTACCGCCAGGCGCTTGGCGGGCTGCGGCACGTGGTCGGCCAGCAGCTCGACCACGTGTCCGCCGATGCGCGCGTCCCACTGGGTTGCGCGGGCGAGGCCGGGATGGTGCAGGCCGGACAGCCCGGCGGCGATGCGCCCGGACAGGCGGCCCAACGTCCGCAGCTGCTCCCGGCTGGGACGCGCAACCCCGGTGAGCGGTTCGCCGTCGAGGAAGCTGAGCACGCGCGCGTTCAGAGTGCGTCCGCGCACCTCCACCGCCACGACCTCCGCACCGTCGAGCGCGGGGACGACCCTGGGGATGCGCACGTCGGACCCGACGAGCAGCTCGAGCGCGGCATTCTGGGCGTGCAGCTCGTCGAGCGAGAAGACGGGGTTGGCGATCTTGAGCACGTACCGCCCGCTGCCGGTGTCGACGAGGAAGTTGCGATCCTGGTTGCTGCCCAGCTCGGTGATCCGACCGGTGAGCCCGAACGCCCGCTCAGCCACCGCGGCGGCATCATCGGGGCCGACCTCCGGGCGAGGAAGCGAGGGCTGGGCGAGGAAGTCGGAATTCGGCACGGATGCTCCTCGGCGTGCGGACGCACGGCGCTCACGTCGGCGCTCGGCGGTTCGTCGGTGGGCAGGGTGCGGCCAGTCTAATGAAGCGGACGCCACGCCTGCACCCAGCGAACGCACGGGAGCATCGACGTAGCATCGACGCGTGAAACCCTGGAGGACAGCAGCCGTGGCGTTCGTCATCGACGCCGCGCTCGTCCTCGTGTTCGTTCTCATCGGGCGTCGCAGCCACGGTGAGGCGGCCACGGTCGCCGGCGTCTTCAGCACCTACTGGCCGTTCCTCGTCGGCCTGGTCGCGGGGTGGCTGGTGACCTGGGCGTGGCGCCGCCCGTTCGCGCTGATCTGGCCGGGCGTGCCGGTGTGGCTGATGGCGGTCGCGCTCGGGATGCTGATCCGCACCTCCGCAGGGCAGGGCGTCGAACCCTCCTTCATCGCCGTCGCGTTCGTCGTGCTCGGGGTGTTCCTGGTCGGGTGGCGGGTCGCGGCGATCCCGTTCGCGCGGCGCCGGGCGCTGCGGCGGGCGTAGCGCCCGGGAGCTTGCCAGGTCCAGCCGAGCCCAGGCCGGCTGCTGCACCGGTGTCGGGCCTCGTTCGTATACTGCGTTTCTATGGTGTCCGATCGTTCGTCTCGTTCGGACGTTTCTGCGTGGGAAGTCGTTCGGGTGGAGCCTCGCGGCGCGGCGCCGAAACTGTGGATCAGAGAGCCTGGCGGCTCGACTTCGCGACCCGAAACGGACTGGTTGTTCAAGCCCGCGACCCTGCAGGCGAACGGTATCCGGCAGGTCGGTGATTGGACGGAGGTGGCATGCTCGCGAATCGCGGGGGCGCTCGAGATCCCGTCCGCCACGTCGGCGCTCGCAGTGCGGAATGCCACTGAGGGTGTGATCGTTCAGAACGTGAGGCCGGTCGGCTACGACATGCACACTGGACGGGTGGCGATGCTCCATGAGATAGATGTCCACACGCGTGATTCGAAGCGCGACCACACGGCTTCAGTGGGCCACTCGCTCGACAACGTGCTGCGAGTGCTTTCTGATTATGGGCCGCCACCCGGCTGGTCGTCCTGGGAAGGAACCACAGCCACCGACGTCCTCGTGGGTTATCTGATTCTGGACGCGCTTGTGGGAAACGGAGATCGTCACGAACAGAACTGGGCGGTGCTCTGGGCCAAGTCCAGTACCTCCGGGCTCACCGACAGGCTGTCAGCGGGCTATGACGTCGGGGCCTCGCTCGGGTTTCAGCTGAGCGACCGGCAGCGAAGCGATCGCCTCCGTGACACCGTTGCGATGCAGTCGTTCGCCCAGAAGGGTTTGGCACGGCGGTTCGACGGAGACCAGCGGACGACTCTGGTGGACCTCGCGCTCCGCGCATCGCGATCGTGCAGTGCTCCGGGAAAGAGGCGACTCGCCGAGCTCGTCGAGTCGGTGGGCAGAGGGCGCTTTCTGGATGTGGTCGAAGGCTTGGACGGAGTGTCGGAGGTCACGCGTAGATTTGCATGCGAGATTCTGAAGATCAACGGAGGGAGGATAGGCCGTGTCGACTGGAACTGGTGAAGACGTGGCTACTCAGCTGCTCGTGTTGTGGCAGCATCCGAGCACACGGGCACTGACGCCCGTGGCTCAGCTGTCTTTCGACGGCAGCGAGTATCGCTTCGAATATCTTCCGTCGGCGTCCGAGACGGAAGGATTCAGGCCGTTGCCGGGCTTCCGCGATTTCGATCGAGTTTACGAACAGGACGAACTCTTTCCCTTGTTCCAGGAGCGCATACTCGATCCCTCACGAGATGACTTCGAACGCGTACTCGAAGACCTGGAGCTTGACCCTGCTCGTGCCACGCCGTGGGAGCAACTCGTGCGTTCCGGTGGGGGCTCGGAGGGCGACACGGTTCAGGTAACTCCTCTGCCGACGCGCGATGATCAGGGGTGGAAGTGCGTCACACTCGCCAACGGGCTTCGGCATTTCTTGCAGAAGTCCGTCCTCACGGAGTCGGGGTCGACGAGTGTGTACACCGAGGAGGAATTCGAGGCGGTCTTGGAGTCGCTGAAACCGGGTGACCGACTGACGGTGAAACACGAGGTCGGAAACCAGTCGAACCCGGATGCGCTTCTCTTCTTCACTGAGCGTGACGAGGTGGTCGGGTATGTTCCTGACTGGCTCGTGCGTAGGCTCCAGCCGACTTTGCGCGAGGGCGAATCGTGGCCGACTGCCCGTGTCGAGCGGGTGAATGGTGCGGGCGTCGGGTGGCATCTGCGCTTGCTTGTCTCGCTTCGCGGCAAACAGCCGCTGGACACTGCCGCGGCTTGACCGCTCAGAACGCCCCGGCCACGACCGTCGCGATCGTGTAGATCGCCAACCCCGCCAGCGCTCCGACCACGGTCCCGTTGATGCGGATGAACTGCAGGTCGCGTCCCACCTGCGTCTCGATCTTGTCCGTGGACTCCGCCGGGTCCCAGCCGCGGACCGTCTCGGTGATGACGCTCGCGATGTCGTGTCGGTAGGTCGCGACCAGGTAACGCGCGGCGCCCGAGATCCGTTCGTCGAGGGAGGCGCGCAGCTGCGGGTCGCCCGCCACCCGGGCGGCGGCGTCGGCCAGGGCGGCCGACACGCGCTGCCGCAGCACGCCGTCGGGGTCGCTCAGGGCCTCCACCACCGCCGCGCGGGCGGCCGTCCACGCCGATGCGGCCAGCTCGCGGATGCGCGGGTCGTCGAACGCGCGTGCCTTGGCCGACTCGAGTCCGGAGATCGTCTCCGGATCGTGCTGGAGGCGGTCGGTGAGCTCGGCGAGGTAGCCGTCGAGCGCGCGCCGGGCGCGGTGGGTGGGATCGTTCCGCACCTCGGCGACGAACCGTCGCAGTTCCTGGTGCACGCGTTCGTCGACCAGCCGGTCGACGAACGACGGCAGCCAGGAGGGCAGCCGCCCGGAGACCAGGTTCGAGAGCGCGTCGGGGTGGATGACGAGCCAGTCGTCGAGTCGGTCCAGCAGCAGGTCGACCGCGTCGTGATGGCCCCCGGAGGCCAGGATCCGCTCGCCCAGCCTCCCGATCGGCGGCGCCCACTCCGGCTCGATGACGTGGGTGCGCACGACCGACTCCACGGCCTCCCGCATCCGGTCGTCGTCGAGGAGGCCCGCCAGGCCGATGACCGCGCCGGAGGCCTCGGCGACCACCCGCTGCGCGTTGCCCGGCTCCGTGAGCCAGCGAGCGACAGCTCCGGACACGTCGTAGGCGGCGAGCCGGGCGGCGACGACATCGTCCGACAGGAACTCGGTCTCGACGAACTCGCCGAGGGTCTCGCCGATCTCGTCCTTGCGGGTCGGGATGATCGCGGTGTGCGGGATGCGCAAGCCGAGCGGATGCCGGAAGAGCGCGGTCACGGCGAACCAGTCGGCCAGAGCGCCGACCATGGCCCCCTCGGCCGCAGCGCGCACGAATCCGAGCCACGGGTAGCGGTCCTGCAAGGCGAACGAGACCGCGAAGATCACGGCGGCGACGGCGAGCAGGCTGGTGGCCAGCAGCTTCATCCGCCGCAGGGCGCGGCGGCGCTCGGCGTCGCGGTCGGCTGTGGCGGTGGTCACTGGACGATGTGCAGCTCGCGACTGGTGTTGTTCAGCCGCTGTGCGCCGTCGGCGGTGGCGACGACGATGTCCTCGATGCGGACACCGAACCGGCCGGGCAGATAGATGCCCGGTTCGAGCGAGAAGCACATCCCGGCGACGACGGGCTGCTCCTCACCCTCCACCAGATACGGCGGCTCGTGCGTTGTGGTTCCGATGCCGTGGCCGACGCGGTGCACGAAGTACTCCGCGTAGCCCGCCTCCGCGATCACGGCGCGTGCGGCCCGGTCGATCTCCTGCAGCGGCACGCCGACAGCTACGGCGTCGAACGCGCCC
This sequence comes from uncultured Actinomycetota bacterium, assembly GCA_963734315.1. Taxonomy (GTDB): domain Bacteria; phylum Actinomycetota; class Actinomycetes; order Actinomycetales; family Microbacteriaceae; genus Leifsonia. The sequence continues at coordinate 29,006 of CAVTGP010000019.1, forward strand.
TGCTGGGCGCGTTTGACCACCTCGAAGACCTCGTGCTCCTCGTCGGTCGGCTCGCCGACGTGCACGGTACGGGTCGTGTCCGAGCCGTAGCCGTCCATGAGCCCGCCGAAGTCGAGCACCACCATGTCGCCCTGTTGGATGCTCCGGCTGCCGGCCTCGTGGTGCGGGTTGGCGCCGTTCGGGCCGGAGCCGACGATCGTGAAGTCGACCTGGGAGTGGCCGTGCTCGCGCAGCAGTCGGTCCAGATCCGCGGCGACCTCGCTCTCGGAGCGGCCCGCGAAGGAGACCGACAGGATGTCCTCGAACGTCGCGTCCGCCGCGGCGCCTGCGGCGGCGAGCCGGTCGATCTCGTCCGCGCTCTTCACGGCGCGCAGCATCGGGAGGACGGCCGAAAAGGCCTGAAAGCGCACGTCGGGGAGCACGTGCTCCAGTGCGAGCAGGTGCATCGCCCAAGCGGAGTCCGAGATCCCGTAGCGGCCGCCCGACCAGAGCTGATCGACCAGCGGCGCGTGCTCGTCCTCGCCATCGGACCAGGTGACCAGCCGGATCGACCCGGCCGCCCGGGTGGCGGCCGCGCTGTCGTGCTCGAGCACCGGCACCACCATCGTCGGCTCGCCGTCGCTCGGGATCACCAGCATCGTGAGCCGCTCGGTCACCGGAGGGAGGTAGTCGGCGAAGTACGCGAGGTCGGGGCCGGGCGCGACCAGGAGGGCGTCGAGGCCGGCGTGCTTCGCCTGTGCCGCGCCGCGCGCCAGGCGCTCGGCGAAGTGCTGCGCGGTGATCTCCTGCATGACGCCTCCCGTGTCGGTCTGCTCAGTGTCTACCGTGTCAGTCCTCGATCGGCCCGAGCAACGCGCCTGCGACGGTGCTGTGCGCGGATTCGGCGTCGGAAGGGTGGAAGATGCCGGCGAGCACGTCCCGATACAGTCGGCCGAGCTCGTCGCCCGAGAAGTAGGTGGAGCCTCCCGAGACCCGGATGGCCTGGTCGACGACGCGTCGAGCGGTCTCGGTCGCCCGGATCTTCATCCCCACGAGCTTCGGGAACCACTGCGCGCCGTGGTCGGCGAGCGCGTCGACGTCGCGCGTGATCGCGTCGAGCTGGGGGAGGAGGGCGTCCTGATCGATGGCCGCCTCCGCGATGCGCCACCGGATGTCCGGGTCGTTCGCGTAGCTGCGGCCGTCGTTCTTGAGACTCTTCCTGCGGTGCGCGGCGGCGACCGCGAGCTCCAGCGCCCGGGCGCCGATGCCGGTGTAGACCGATGCGAGGAGCAGTTCGAAGTTGGCGAAGATCGCGAAGACCAGCGGATCGGGGTTGGGGCCGGGGTCGAGGCGTCGCACGATCCGGTCGGCGGGCGCGGTCGCCCCGTTGAGCACGGTCGTGCTGCTCTGGGTCGCCCGCATCCCGATCGTGTCCCAGTCGTCGCGGATCTCGAAGCCGCCTCCGGCGCGGTCGATGAAGCCGTAGACGATCTTGGGCGCGTCGTCGCTCTCGGTGTCCAGGCCCATCGTGCCCAGGCGCGTCCACGCGGGCGACAGGGAGGTGAAGATCTTGGTGCCGGTGTAGTGGTAGGAGCCGTCGGGCTGCGGTCTGGCCCGGGTCGTCGACCCGAACAGGACGAGGTCATTGCCGGCCTCGCTGAGACCGAACGCGAACACCTCGCCCGCGCCGGCCTCGCGCAGCACGAACTCCAGCGAGTCGTCGCCGCGATCCCGCAGCGTCTTGGCCACGCCGGTCCAGACCAGATGCATGTTGACGGCGAGGGCGGTCGCGGGCGCGGCTCCGGCCAGCCGCACCTGGAGGCGGGCGGTCTGCTCCAGCGACAGGCCGAGGCCGCCGAGCTCGGCGGGGACGAGCGCCTTCAGGTAGCCGGCGTCGGCCAGCTCGGCGAAGTCCTCGGTGAAGAAGCGGTTCTCGGCGTCGTACTGGGCGGCCCGCGAGCGGAACCGCTCCAGTCGGGCCCCGCTCAACAGCAGATCGTCCTCACTCACCTTCCCCACCCTAGGTCCCTGGGACGCCGAGGGGCACGTAGACGCCCCTAAAACCACGCCTGAGGGGCGTTTGCGTGCCCCTCGGTCGGCACTCGGGCACTCGGGGGCGGGACTCACTGAGCGGTATAGCCGCCGTCAACGAGGTGGTAGCTGCCGGTGATGAACGACGCAGCATCGGAGGCCAGGAACGCGACGAGAGCCGCGACCTCCTCCGGCTCGCCGAGGCGGCCGAGCGCGTGCTTGCCCTCGAGGAACTGCAGGACTTCCGGGCTCAGGTTGTCCTCCACCAGCGGCGTCTTGATGAAGCCGGGGCCGACGGCGACGACGCGCACCTTCTTGTCGGCGTACTCGAGGGCCGCGTTCTGGGTGAGGCCGAGGAGGCCGTGCTTGGCCGTGACGTACGCGGACGAGTTCGCGAAGCCCACGCTGCCCAGAATCGACGCCATGTTCACGATCGCGCCGCCACCGTTGGCCGCCATCGCGGTCAGCTGGGGTTGCATGGAGTACATCACGGCGTTGAGGTTGACTTCGATGACCGTGCGCCAGCCGTCGAGCGTGTAGTCGGCGACCGGAGCGGCCTCCCCGCCGATGCCGGCGTTGTTGACCGCGATCTTCAGCGGGGCGAGGGCGCTCGCCGCCTCCACGCTCGCCGATGCGAAGGCGGGATCGGTCACGTCGCCGGCGAGTGCGGCGGCGGTTCCGCCCGCCGCCTCGATCTCGGCTACGACGGCATTCGCGTGCTCCTCGTTCAGATCGGTGACCAGGACCGCAGCACCGCTGGCCGCGAGGGTCAGCGCCACCGCGCGTCCGATGCCCGAGCCTCCACCTGTGACGATCGCGGAGCGGTCGGCGACATCGTACTGAGCCATGGGGGATTCTCCTTCCAGATATCCGACACTTGTCGAATATCGCCATTGTGCGATCGGATCGTGTGCACAGGGAAGCCGAAAGTCCCCCCAAGCGACTGCGCCACAGGCGAACACGGCAAGCGCAGGCGGCACGTCACGTCTCGACGCCCGCCAGGAGAAGGCGCTCGCCAGGCTCGACTCTGCGGTGCTCGCCCTCGCGGCGGAGCAGCCCGTCGCTGACATCACCGTCTCCCGGCTGGCCGCCACCGCGGGGGTGCATCCGTCGACGGTGTACGAGTACGCGGCGTCTCCGGCCGCCCTTCTGCAACGCGGGCTTCGCACCGAGCTCGAGGCGCTGCGTGCGGAGCACCTCGTGGATGTCGCGCCCGACGACGCCGCAGCCGCCATCGGCGGCGTCACCCGAGCGGTTCTGCGGCATGTCGACGAACACGATGCGATCTACCGCAGGGGCCTCGGCGCGGCGAGGTCGGAGGCCGGTCTGAACGCCATGCTCAGTGACCACTTCCAGGGCTCCATCGAGATGCTGCTCGAACAGCGCAGCGTCAGCGTCCCGTCAAGCGACGAGGTGGAGCGGCGCGCGATCGAGCGCTACCTGGCCGACGGGATCATCGGCGCGATCGACGTCTGGCTCACCCGGCCGCGCCCGCGCGACGTGGAGGCGCTGCTCACGCTGCTTACTCCGCCGTGGTGGCCGTTCCGGTGGGGGAGAGGGAGACGCCCTCCACGACCTCCAAATAGGTCGGCCCGTCGAACCCGTCGAACAGGACGGTCTGGATGACGTAGCCCTGCACGAGGCTCATGTACACGGACGACTCGCGCTCGGCACGCGCGCGCGCCTCCACGGGCGGCATCGTCTGGGAGTGCCAGTCCGTCAGGTAGTCGGTGAACATCGTGCGGATGCGATCGCCGATCTCGGACGACATCCTCTTCAGTCCCGGGTTGATCGGCACCTGCCCCCAGACCTGCACGAGCAGTTGTACATCGATGATGTGCGACATCAGCCCGGTGACGAGGAGGCGCACGATCTCGCCGGGGGAGGCGAGGGGCTGTTGTGTGCGCGCCTCGGCGACCTCCAGAAACCGGGCGTCGAGGATCTCGGATGCGGTGAGCTCGATCAGCTCGTCCTTGCTCGCGTAGTGCCCGTAGATCGCGCCGGCCGACAGGCCGGACTCGGCGATGATGTCGGCCATGGAGGTCGCGGCGAAGCCGTTGCGCGCGAAGCAGCGGAGGGCGGCCTGGGCGATCTCGTGGCGTCGCGCGCTGCGGTACTCCTCGGTGACCTTGGGCATGCGATCTCCTCACGCGGAAAAAGGAACGTTCGTTCTTGACAATAACGCCCGACGTGGCGATCATAAAGAACGAGCATTCGTTTTTATTGGGAGATCGTCATGAGCATCAACACAGAGCGGGACACCATTCGCCCCGAGTCCGGCACGCCGACAGCCGCCGGCGGCTCCACCGCCTCCACACCACCCGTCGTGCACACTCCGTGGGGACGCGCGATCGCGCTCGCCGCAGCGGCGGCGGCTGTCGTCGTGGTCATCCTGTTGGCCTTCCTGTGGCCGACCGTGACCTCCACCGTCAAAGACCTCCCGATCGGTGTCGCCGGCCCGACCGCTCAGGTGACCGCGGTCGAGAAGCAGCTCGACACGGCCACCGACGGCGCGTTTGCCGTGACCTCGTACAGCAGCAGGCAGGCGGCGGTCGACGCCATCCAGAAGCGCGACGTGTACGGAGCGATCGTCTTGGGAGACGCGCCGGAGGTGCTGACGGCCTCCGCCAACGGCGCCGCGGTGACCCAGATCCTGAACCAGGTCGCGACCACCCTGCAGACGCAGGCGAACGCGCGGGCGTCCGCTGCCATCGAGCAGGCCATCGCGGCGGGTCGCGCGCCCGCGGGCACCAAGCCGCCGACCATCACGGTGAAAGTGACCGACATCGTGCCGCTGTCGTCTAGCGACTCGCGCGGCCTCGGACTGGCCGCGTCGTCGTTCCCGCTGGTGCTCGGCGGGATGATCGGCGGCGTGCTCATCTCCCTGCTCGTTGCGGGCAGCTGGCGCCGGCTCACGGCCGTCGTCCTCTACGGCGTCGCGGGAGGCCTCGCCGTGACCGGCATCCTGCAGGGCTGGTTCGGCATCCTGCAGGGCGACTTCTGGGCGAACACACTCGCCGTCGGGCTGGCGATGTTCGCGACGGCGGCGTTCGTGGTCGGGATGAACGCGCTGTTCGGCCGCGTCGGGATCGCCATCGGCGCAGTGCTGACGGTGCTGGTCGGCAACCCGCTGTCCGCGGCCGCGCAGCCACTGCAGTTCCTGGTCGGACCCTGGGGCGCGATCGGCCAGTGGTTCGTGCCCGGCGCGTCGGTCTCCCTGCTGCGCGACCTGTCGTACTTCCCGTCGGCCGATGCGCTCTTCCCGTGGCTGGTGCTGCTGGGCTGGGCGGCAGTCGGCGTGGTCGGGATGCTCGCGGGGCACTTCCGCAACCAGGAGGTCACGGAGGCGGCCGCGTAGGACGCGGCGAACGGCGGTCGGTCGGTCGGTCTTTCCGGTCCGCCTGCCCGCCCGCCTAGGCTGGGGGCATGCAACTGCGAACTCTCGGACGCACCGGACGTGACGTCTCGGTCATCGGTCTCGGCACCTGGCAGCTCGGCGCCGACTGGGGCGACGTGTCGGAGGCCGACGCGCTGGCCGTGCTCGACGCGGCCACCGAGTCGGGCGTGACGTTCTTCGACACGGCGGATGTCTACGGCGACGGGCGCAGCGAGCAGCTGATCGGCCGCTATCGTGCCGCGCACCCCGAGCTGCCGCTGACGGTCGCGACAAAGATTGGCCGCCGCGAGGAGCAGGACCCGAGCAACTTCACGCTGGAGAAGTTCCGCAAGTGGACCGACCGCTCCCGCCGCAACCTCGGCATGGACACATTGGACCTCGTGCAGCTGCACTGCCCTCCCACGCCGGTGTTTTCGAGCGCCGCCGTCTACGACGCGCTCGACACGCTCGTCGAGGAGGGCGCGATCGCGAACTACGGCGTCAGCGTCGAGACCTGCGCGGAGGCCTTGGAGGCGATCGCACGCCCGGGGACCGCGTCGGTGCAGATCATCCTCAACGCGTTCCGGCTCAAGCCGCTGGACGAGGTGCTCCCGGCGGCGCGGGAGGCCGGCGTCGGCATCATCGCCCGGGTGCCGCTGGCCTCCGGCCTGCTGAGCGGCCGCTACTCGGAGACGACGACGTTCGCTCCGGACGACCACCGCAGCTACAACCGGCACGGCGAGGCGTTCGACGTGGGGGAGACCTTCTCGGGCGTCGACTACGAGGAGGGCGTGCGAGCGGCACGCGAGTTCGCCGCGCTCGTGCCGGAGGGCGTGACGCCCGCCCAGACGGCCCTCGCATGGGTGATCGCCCAGACCGGCGTCACCACCGTCATCCCCGGCGCCCGTTCGCCCGAGCAGGCCCGCGCGAACGCCGCCGCCGCCGCAGTGGAGCTCGGCGACGGCTTCTTCGAAGCCGTCCGCGCCCTCTACGACGCCCACTTCCGCCCCACCACCCACCCTCGCTGGTAGCGAGGCGTGAGTAATCGCGGGAATTCCGCCGGGATTTCGGCAATTACTCACGTTTCGAGGGGAGGAATCGGGTCAGGCGGGTGAGGAGACGGGTGGGGGAGCGGAGGTCGGCGGCGGTGACGCGGATCACGCGCCAGCCGAGGTCCTCGATGTCTTCCCGGCGGTGGATGTCGCGCGCCCACACGTCCTTGTCGCTGCGGTGAGCATCGCCCTCGTACTCGAGCACGACGCGTTCACGCGGGAACGCCATATCCACGCGCGCGATGAAGGAGCCATCGGTTCGGTGGAGGAGGTAATTGAGCCACGGTTCGGGAAAGCCGGCGTCCATGATCGCCAGTCGGAGTCGAGTCTCCCCGGGAGACTCGGCTCTCGTGCGGATGAGCGGGAGAGCCGCCCGCGCCCGCGCGACGCCTCGACGTCCTGGCGAGTCGTGGAGGGCCGTAGCCAGCTCTGTGGGGGTAGTCCACGGATTGCGGTAGCTCACGAGCCAGTCTCCGAGCGCGACCAGGGAGTCGCGGTCGAGTTCCGCGGCGAGATCGAGCCATATCTGCTCGGGAGTCGTGAGAGGCAGGCCGTCACGGGAGATCGTTCTCCACGCGGACAGGGAGTGCCCCGTCACCCCGGAAGCCTGCACCGCGCGCGTCCCCGCTGGAACGCTGACGTGGAGCCGATCGTCGGAGGTGAGTCGTGACGTCAGCGGTGCCCCGAGGAGTCGCGCTGCTGTGGCGTGACTGAAGGCGACCCGTTCGGCTCGGTGGAGCAGAAAGGCCCTGCAACGGGTGTCGAGATCGAGTTCGGCGCTCGGAGCACGTACCCCTCGAATCGGCGTGACCAGGTCGGCCGCTCGAAGACGCCCTGGCGATACTCCTCGGACCAGTGCGTCATGTGTCCGAAATGGACCCGCCGTCAGTTCGTGATGCAGTTCGGCAGCTCGTCTTCCCATCCCGCCACCCTGCCCGACCGCCCCCTTCGCCGCAGGACTTATCCACACCCCACGATCGAGTCGTGACTCGTTGCTGAAATCTGTGGGCGATTTCCGCGATTACTCACCGTTCGAGGTCAGGAGGGTTGGACTGGGACCGGCTCGGTGTCGGGGATGGGGGAGGCGTCACGGCCGCGGAGGTCGGGGTGGACACGCACCGCGAGGGCTGGCACCACGAAGCCGACGAGTGCGAAGGCGCCCGCCACCCAGAACGCGCCGACCGGTCCGCTCCCGTCGATGATGAAGCCCGCGAGCGCCGAACCGAGGGCCGCTCCGATCAGCTGGCCGGTACCGACCCAGCCGTAAGCCTCCGCGGTGTCGGAGAACTTGACGCTCGCCGAGACGATCGCGAACAGCACGGCGAGCGCCGGCGCGATCCCGAGCCCGGCGATGATCAAGGCGAGCGAGAGACTCCACCACGACCACAGCATGAACATCGACAACACGAGGCCGCCGAAAACGATCAGCATTCGACGTGCAGTGGCCCACGGGCCGATCGGGACATGGCCGAACGCAAGGCCTCCGCCCAGGGAACCGAGAGACCAGATCGCCAGCACGATCGCGGGCAACGGCGACCCCTCGCCGAAGTTGGCGACGACTCCGGCCTCCACCGCGGCGCACGACCCGATCAGCAGAAAGCCGACGACCGTCGCCAGCAGCACGGGAGGCCGCGCGAGAACCACCCCGAACCGCCGCTTGCTGCGCGGGATGCGCACGCGCCCGACCTCGGGGGAGGAGATGAACCAGAATCCGCCGAGCAGCATGATCGCCGCCGACATCAGGATGCCCTCGACGGTGCCGATCTGCGTCGAGACGAAGGTGATCGCGACCGGCCCGGCGATCCAGATGATCTCTTGGGCCGAGGCGTCGAGCGAGAAGAGCGGGGTGAGTTGCCGGGAGTTGACCATCTTGGGGTAGATGGTGCGCACGGCGGGCTGGATGGGCGGCATGCTGAGGCCCGCGAAGAACGCGACCGCCATCGTGAGAGGAACAGGCATCACGAACACGCCGATCGCGGCGACCGTGATGGAGCACAGTGCGAGCGTCGTCCAGAGGACCGTGCGCATGCCCAGGACGCCCATCAGCCGGCTGGTCATGGGGCCGGCGATCGCCTGGCCGATGCTCATCGCGGCGAGCACCAGCCCGGCCGCTCCATACGAGTGGTGGATGTGCTCGATGTGCAGCAGGAAGGCCAGCGAGAGCATCCCGAACGGGAACCGGGCGGTCAGCTGGGCAGCGATGATGCGCGCGACGCCCGGCGTCTTCAGAAGGCTCGAGTAGCTGCTCACGGTCTCCCCACTCTATCGGTCGCCGGGGCGCGGGGAAGGGGTGTGGAACCCGTTCGAGGGGGTGTGAAAATGTGCATAACTTCTTCACACCTGTGGATGACACGCCCACTAGATATGGGGGCGTGGAAATGTCGGTACCCGGCTATATAGTGGTTCACGCGACAGGGGGTCCGGCCCGTTCTCGGGGAGGCCGGAGGCTGTCGCGACGGACTTCGCCGCTCGCCCGAGCGGCACTGTGTGATGGGAACAAGAGGGAGAGATAGTGGCTATCACTGTTGTGAAGCGGAACGGCGAGCGGGAGCCGTACGACGCCAACAAGATCAATCTGGCCATCGAGAACGCGGCCGCGGGCCTGGACGAGAACATCACCTGGGTGACGCAGATCGCGAGCGAGCTGGAGCTGACCCTGTTCGACGGCATCACGACCCAGCAGCTCGACGAGGCGGTCATCCAGGTCGCCCTCCAGAACGTCAAGGACGACCCCGCGTTCGACACTGTGGCCGCACGCCTCCTCCTCAAGACGATCTACAAGCGCGTCCTCGGCGACTACGAGGGTGCGGGACTCAACGACAATGCGGAGCTCGTCGAGCTTCACACCTCCCACTTCCGCGGCTACATCGAGCGCGGCGTCGCCGAGACGCTCCTCGACTCGCGTTTCACCTCCCTCTTCGACCTCGACCGCCTCGCCGGCTACCTCGACCCGTCGCGCGATGAACTGCTCAAGTACATCGGCGTGGTCACCCTCAACAACCGCTACGGCATCAAGGCCCGCAACGGCGACTCGCTCGAAGTGCCGCAGTACTTCTGGATGCGCATCGCGATGGGCCTCTCGCTCAACGAGGCCGACCCGACCGAGCACGCCATCGCGTTCTACGACAAGATGTCCAAGCTCGAGTACGTCGCGGCCGGCTCCACGCTCGTCAACGCGGGCACGGCCTACCCGCAGCTCTCCAACTGCTTCGTCATGGAGATGCAGGACGACATCGAGCACATCGCCAAGTCGGTGCGCGACGTGATGTGGCTCACCAAGGGCACCGGCGGCATCGGCCTCTCGGTCACCAAGCTGCGCTCCCAGGGCTCGCCCATCCGCTCGAACAACACCACCTCCACCGGCCCGATCCCGTTCATGCACACGATCGACTCGGTGCTGCGCGCGGTGAGCCGCGGCGGCAAGAAATTCGGCGCGCTCTGCTTCTACATGGAGAACTGGCACCTCGACTTCCCCGAGTTCCTCGACCTCCGCCAGAACTCCGGCGACCCCTACCGCCGCACCCGCACCGCCAACACCGCGGTGTGGATCAGCGACGAGTTCATGAAGCGCGTGCAGAACGACGAAGACTGGTACCTCTTCGACCCGCTGGAGGTCGCCGACCTCAACGAGCTCTACGGCAAGGAGTTCTCGGCCCGCTACCAGCACTACATCGACGAGGCCGCCGCCGGCCGCATGCGGATGTTCAAGAAGATCAGCGCCCGCGCGCAGTTCAAGGACATCCTGATGAGCCTCCAGACCACCAGCCACCCGTGGCTGACCTGGAAGGACACGATCAACAACCGCGCCCTCAACAACAACACGGGCACGATCCACCTCTCCAACCTCTGCACCGAGATCACGCTGCCGCAGGACCGCGACAACGTGTCGGTCTGCAACCTGGCCTCCATCAACCTGTCGCGCCACCTGATCGGCGGCAAGATGGACTGGGAGCGCATCGAGGCGAGCGCCCGTCAGGCCGTGCGCCAGCTGGACAACCTGATCGACATCACGGTCTCCAGCGTCGACGAGGCCGACTACTCCAACCAGCAGAACCGCGCGATCGGCCTGGGCGTCATGGGCTTCACCGACATCGTCGAGCGCCTGGGCTTCAGCTACGAGAGCGAAGAGGCCTACTCCCTGATCGACGAGATCATGGAGCACGTCTCGTACGCGGCCATCGACGAGAGCGCCGACCTGGCGCAGGAGCGCGGCGCGTACCCGAACTTCGAGGGCTCGCGCTGGTCGAAGGGTCTCGTCCCCTACGACTCGATCGCGCTGACGGAGGCCGACCGCGGCCTCCCGATCACGGTCGACCGTACGATCCGCCTCGACTGGGACCGCCTGCGCGAGAAGGTCAAGGGCGGCATGCGCAACGCCACCCTGATGGCCATCGCGCCCACGGCCTCCATCGGTCTGGTCGCCGGCACCACACCCGGCTTCGACCCGCAGTTCTCGCAGATCTTCAGCCGGTCGACCTCCTCCGGCAAGTTCCTCGAGGTCAACCGCAACCTGGTCGAGACGCTGCAGGAGCGCGGCATCTGGCAGGACGTCCGGGAGTCGATCCTGCGCTCGCAGGGCGACATCTCTGGCATCGCCGCGATCCCGGACGAGGTCAAGGAGACGTTCAAGACCAGCTTCCAGCTCTCGCCGTACGCCTTCATCGAGGTGGCGGCACGTGCCCAGAAGTGGATCGACCAGGCGATCAGCCGCAACATGTACCTCGAGACGCGTGATCTCGGCGACATGATGGACATCTACTACGCCGCGTGGGAGAAGGGTGTCAAGACCACCTACTACCTGCACATGAAGCCGCGTCACCAGGCCGAGCAGTCGACCGTCAAGGTCAACAAGGCCGAGGAGATCTCGGGAGGCCGCACGGGCTTCGCGAACGCGACCGTCGGGGCTCCCGCGGCATCCGCATCCGCATCGACTCCGGCTCCCGCGGTTTCTGCTCGCCGCGGGTTCGGCTTCGGCGGCCTGACCTCCAACAGCGCCGCTGGGGGTGACAAGTAATGAACAGCACCAAGATCGAGGAATACTACGTGCCGGTCGACCCCATGGACGACCTGCAGTGCGAGTCCTGCCAGTAGCCCACCGCCGACGACAGAGAAGAGAAACACAGATGGGCATCCGGGGAACGGGAATGCCGGTGATGAGTGTCCTGCTGTCGTTCGAGGCCATCAAGAAGCAGTAACTGAGGAGTACAGAAATGGGCATCCTGGGAACGGGAATCGAAGAGGGGCTGCTGCTCAAGCCGGTGACGTACCAGTGGGCGATGGACCTCTACGACCAGGCCGTCGCGAACACCTGGTTCCCCAACGAGATCCAGCTCGGTGAGGACATCGCGGACTTCAAGAGGATGACCGACGAGGAGCGTCACGCGGTCACCTTCCTGATGAGCTACTTCAACCCGAACGAGCTCCTGGTGAACAAGGCGCTGGCGTTCGGCGTGTACCCCTACATCAACGCGGCCGAGGCGCACCTCTACCTCGCCAAGCAGATGTGGGAGGAGGCCAACCACTGCATGTCGTTCGAGTACGTCCTCGAGACGTTCCCGATCGACCGCGAGCAGGCGTACAACTCCCACGTCGACATCCCGTCGATGGCGCGCAAGGAGGAGTTCGAGGTCCGCTTCATCAAGCGGATGACCGAGCAGGCGCTCGACATCACGACGACCGAGGGCAAGCAGGACTTCATCCGCAACCTGGTGGCGTACAACGTCATCCTGGAGGGGATCTGGTTCTACTCGGGCTTCATGGTGGCGCTGTCGTTCCGCCAGCGCAACCTGCTGCGCAACTTCGGCTCGCTGATCGACTGGGTGGTGCGCGACGAGTCGCTGCACCTCAAGTTCGGCATCAACCTGATCCTCACGGTGCTGGAGGAGAACCCCGACCTGCAGACGCCGGAGTTCGCGAACGAGATCCGCCAGATGATCCTGGACGCCGTGGAGATGGAGGAGCAGTACAACCGCGACCTCCTGCCCGGCGGCATCCTGGGCCTCAACGCCAACTACATCAACCAGTACGTCAAGTACCTGGCCGACCGGCGCCTGGAAGAGCTCGGTTTCGAGGCCGAGTACAAGGTCTCCAACCCGGCCAAGTGGATGGCGACCGCCAACGACACGCTCGAGCTGGTCAACTTCTTCGAGTCGACCAACACGTCGTACGAGTCGAACGCCAAGGCGTCGAGCGGGCACTGATATGACGACGCGGAGCTCTCCACTGATTACCGCCGCCGCGCTGGACGCCGCTCTCGGGGCCGAATCCCTGTGGAGCCGTGCCGGCCGGCGGCGGTCGTCATTGCGTGTGCTCGACGTGCGCTGGAAGCTCGGCGGGCCTCCCGGCCGTGACGAGTTCGCCCGAGGTCACATTCCGTCGGCGACATACGTCGATCTCGACACCGAGCTGGCCGGCCACGGACTGCCGACCGACGGGCGCCACCCGCTGCCGCCGATCGCCGACTTCGAGGCCGCGGCGCGACGCTGGGGGCTGAACGACGGCGACGACGCGGTCGTCTATGACGACGTCTCCGGCACCTCGGCCGCCCGCGCCTGGTGGCTGCTGAGGCACGCAGGCTTCGAGAACGTGCGCGTCCTCGACGGCGGTCTGACCGCCTGGATCGCCGGCGGAGGAGCAATCGAGACGGACCAGTCGGTGATCGCGCCAGGCGCCGTCCACCTGGAGTACGGTCGGCTGCCGGTGCTCGATGCGGACGCCGCAGCTGCCGTGGCCACCCACGGCGTGCTGCTCGACGCGCGGGCGGGCGAGCGATTCCGTGGGGAGGTCGAGCCGGTCGACCCGCGTGCCGGTCACATCCCCGGCGCCGTGAGCGCGCCGACGGCCGACACGATCGGCCCCGACGGCCGCCTCCTGCCGGCGGAGCAGCTCGCCGCCCGCTTCGCCGCGCTCGGCGTCGATGCGGAGGCCCGGACCGGCGTCTACTGCGGTTCCGGCGTCACCGCCGCCCATGCCGCCCTGGCGATGGAGGCCGCCGGTCTGCCGATCCCGGCCCTCTACCCCGGCTCCTTCTCGGCGTGGTCGAACGACCCCGGCCGCCCGGTCGCCGTCCGCGCCGGCTGAGCACGAACGAACTGGCAGAACACGCCGTCTCCCGCCAGCGCCAGACGGCGTGTCCTGCCAACTCGTTCGACGCACGCCGTGCCGCGCGCGGTGTAACACGTCGACACAGCCCGTGCGCTTCCGGGCCGACACGTCTATCGTTCCTGCATGACCTCGCTCGACCTGATCCCCTCCTCCGCCTCCGGGAATCTCCCGCTGGGCGAGGTGTGCGATTCGGCAGCGGCGCTGATCGGCAACACCCCGGTGGTCGAGCTGCACTCCCTCCCGGCCGGCCTCGAGGCCCGCGTGCTGGTCAAGCTCGAGGGCCGCAATCCGGGAGGTTCGTCGAAGGATCGCATCGCCCTCAACATGATCCGCACGGCCGAGGCGGCGGGCGCGCTCGCCCCTGGGGGCACCATCGTGGAGGCGACCAGCGGCAACACCGGCATCGGCCTGGCTCTCATCGGTCGGCTCACCGGTCACCCCGTCGTCATCGTGCACGCCTCCGACATCTCCGATGAGAAGCGCAAGGTGCTCGCCGCCTACGGCGCCCGGCTGGTGGAGGCCGACTGGGAGGCCGGCCCCGACGATCCCGCGAACTCGCGCGCCGTCGCCGACCGGATCGCCGCCGAGACGCCCGGGTCGTGGCGCCCGGCGCAGTTCGCGAACGCCGCGAACCCGGAGGCGCATTACCGCGGGACCGGACCGGAGATCTGGCGGCAGACGGCCGGCCGTGTGACGCATTTCGTGGCCTCCATCGGAACGGGCGGCACCGTGAGCGGCACCGGCCGCTACCTCAAGGAGGTCAGCGGAGGGGCGGTCGAGGTGCACGGCGCCAACCCCGCGGGCTCCACCTATGGCGGTGGAGCGCGCGGTCGCATCCTCGTCGACGGTGTCGGCACCGCGTGGCCGCGCGACTTCTGGCCCGGCACCTTCGACCCGGAGGTGGTGGACAAGGTCCACACGGTCGAGGATGGGGTGGTGTACCGAACGCTCCGCCGGCTCGCCGCCGAGGAAGCCCTCCTGCTCGGCCCGTCCTCGGCGCTCGCCGTCGCCGCCGCCCTGCGGGTGGCCCGCGAGGCGCGGCCCGGCTCGATCGTGCTGGCGATCGCGCCGGACGGCGGAACGAACTACCTGACCAAGGCGTACGACTCCGAGTGGCTCACCGCAGCCGGCGTCGGCGCCGACTGACGCCCTCCCGGGCGCTCGGTACACCGATGCACACCTTCAGCGACGCGGCCGCGTCCGGCGACAGAGAGAATCCATGGCACTCCTTCACTTCGGCTGGTTCCTCGGCGCCGGCTTCGGCGTCCAGGGCTGGGGCGACCCCACGTACGGCATCGGCTACGACTGGAAGCAGCCTCCTGTCTATCAGGACGCGGCGCGCACCTTCGAGGGCGCCGGTTTCGACCTGTTCATCATCGAGGACGGCGTGGCCGTGCCCGACACCTACGGCGGCTCGGCCGAGGTGAACCTGGCCGCCGCGCGGTTCGTTCCCGAAACACGACCCGCTGCCGCTCGTGCCCTACCTGCTCGGGGCGACCAGCCGGCTCGGCATCGTTCCGACGCTCAGCGCGAGCTTCTACGAGCCGTTCACCGCCGCCCGCCTCCTCAGCACACTCCAGCACTTCGCCGGAGGCCGGCTCGGCTTCAACGTGGTGACCAGCGGCTCCGACCTGGCCGCCCAGAACTACGGCCTCGACAAGCAGGTGGAGCACGACCTGCGCTACGACCGCGCCGACGAGTGGGTGGAGGTCGTCCGCAAGCTCTGGCGCAGCTGGGAGCCCGACGCGATCGTCGAGGACGCCGCCGGCGGCGTCTTCGCCGACTACCGCAAGGTGCACACGATCGACCACGAGGGGCGCTTCTTCCGGGTCCGCGGGCCGCTCAACACCGCGCCGGCCGCCGAGGAGCCGGTGATGGTGCAGGCGGGCGCGTCCGGCCGCGGCCGCGATTTCGCGGGCAAGAGCTCGGACGTCGTTCTCGCGCTGGCCTCCACCCCGGAGCGGATGCGCGAATACCGGGACAGCATCCGCGCCGTCGCGGTGGAGAACGGCCGGCCGGCCGACGCGGTGAAGGTGCTGTTCGTCGTGCAGCCGATCCTGACCGCGAACGCCGAGGAGACCGCGAGCGTCCGTGCAGCGCGCGCCGAGCTCACGCAAGCGGCCATCGATGAGCAGCTGCAGTCGATCAGCTACCTGACCGGCGTGGACTTCAAGACCTTCGACCTGGATGCTCCGTTGCCGGAGATCACGACGAACAGCAATCGCGGCACCTTGGACAACTTCGTGTCGTCCGCCCCGGCTGGGTCGACCCTGCGCGAGATCCTGCAGACGCAGGGCGAGGAAGGACGGCCTGGCGATCATCGGCACCGCCGACGAGGTCGCCGACCACCTGGGCGAACTGGGGGAGGCCGTCGGCGGCGACGGATTCCTGTTCACCGGGCAGGTGCATCCCGCGCAGCGTCCACCGCACGCTCGACCCGCTCGTGCCAGCCCTCCGCCGGCGCGGGCTGCTGCGCTCGGAGCTCGGCGACGGCGGTCTCCGCCGCAACCTGGCCGACTTCTGACGCCATGACGGGGCCAACGGGCGACATCCGATTCGGTGCGCAGCCTCCCATCGTCTCCGACATCGTCGCGATCGCTGAGGGTGCGCCGGTCGTGCTCGACGCGGACGCGCGCGACCGGATCGCGGCCTCCCGTGCCGTCGTCGAGCACGCGATCGAGGTGGGAGAGCCGGTCTACGGGCTCAATCGTCGCCTGGGCGCCGGCCGTGACGACGCCGTGGAGGCGGACGAGCTCGCGGCCTTCCAGCGACGCACGATCGCGAACCACCGGGGCGGCATCGGCGAGCCGCTGACCGAAGTGGAGGCGCGCGCGGTCGTCGTGACCCGCCTTGCCGGCTTCACCCGAGGAGGTGCAGGTGTACGGCCGGAGCTCGCCGATGCATACGCGGCGCTGCTGAACGCGCGGGTGACGCCGCGGATCCCGTCGCGCGGCTCGGTCGGCGCGGCCGACCTGACCGCGCTCGCGGAGGTCGCCGCTGTCGTCATCGGCACCGGGGTCGTGCTCCGGGACGGAGGCGACGTTCCAGCGGCACAGGCCCTCGCCGACACCGGCCTCCAGCCGGTCGAGCTCGCGCCGCACGAAGCGCTGGCCGCGTTGAGCGCCAACGCGCTGAGCGTCGGGGTCGGCTCGCTCGCGGCGGTCGCCGCGCGGCAGCTGGCGGAGGCGGTGGACCTGGTCGTCGCGCTGTCTCTGGAGGCCGTCGGCGCGGCGGGACCGGCCGCCAACCTCAGTCCCTATTCGTCCGCGGTCGCGGACGCGAGGGGCGGCTCCGGCCAGCGGGCGTCCGCGCGGGCGATCCGCGCCGCGCTGGACGGCAGCAGCCTGGAGGCCTCCGATCGCATCGTGACCGTGCAGGACCCGCTGGCGTTCCGCACGGCGCCGCAACTGCACGGCGCCCTCCGGGAGTCGGTCTCCCGGCTGCGCACCGAGCTGGAGGTGGAGCTCGCTGCGCGCTCGGAGAACCCGGTCGTCGACCTCCCGAGCGGCCGGCTCGTCTCTGGCGGCAACTTCCAGGCCCTGTCGCTGGCGCTCGCGCTGGAGAACCTGCGCCTGGCACTGGCCCACGTGGCCGAGGCCTCGGAGCGTCGCACCGCTGCGCTCTCGCTCGCGCTCGCCCCCGCGCGCAGGGAGGGCCGCACCCGGGTCCCCGGACTCCTCCTCTATGCGGCCGCCGATGCGGTCGCCGAGGTGCGCCAGCTGGCCGCGCCGGCGACGCTGGGCTCCTCGACGCTGTCGGGCGTGGAGGATCACGCGACCTACGCGCCACTCGCCCTGCGCCTCCTGCAGCGCTCGCTCGCCCGGACCGCCGAGGTCGTCGCGATCGAGGCGCTGCACGCGGCCGACCTGCTCGGCGTGCTCGAGTCGCGCCCGACCGGCGCGGGCACCGGCCGGCTGGCCGCGGCGCTCGCGGAGTCGTTCGGCGACATCGTCGACAGCCGCGGCGCGGACGCCCTCGTCCAGGAGACCACACGCCTCCTCGCGCGACATTCGTGACGAATCGCGACATTCGTGGCACGAATCGCGACATTCGTGACGAATCGGGGGCCGCGCGGTCAGCTCGCGGCGGCGACGGGAACGGCGATCGCTGCGAGGGCGGGGAATGCGAGCAGCACCATCGCGACCAGTTCGTCGAGGTCGCTGGTCAGCGGATCGGTGGCCGGGATGCCGAGGTCGAGCTCGAGCTGATCGATCGCGTCGCCGAGCTGGCTGTCGGACAGGTTCTCGTGGTTGACGGTCACGCCGATGACCCTGGTCTCGGCGAAGGCCTCGATCAGGGCGATCTCGCTCGCGACGGACGGCATCGCGATCGCGGGGAAGTCGTCCAGGACCGCACGCGCGGGAGCGTGCTGCACGATGACGGCCTGCGGCCGGCTGCCACGCAGGATGTAGGCCGAGGTCAGGTAAGCGGGATGACTCAACGCGCCTTGGCCTTCGACGACGATGACGTCGGGGCTCTCGTTCTCGAAGGCGTCGAGCACCTGACCTTCGACCTCCCCCGAGCAGAACTGCGGAATGGTCGCGTCCAGCGCCACGCCGTAGCGAGCGCCCTGGATCAGGGCCGTCTGGCCGGTGCCGACCATGACGGCTCGCACCCCGCGGGCGTTGAGCGCCTGCACCAGGAGGGTCGTCGTCGTTCGCTTGCCGATCGCGCCGTCGGTGCCGAGCACTGCGATGCGCGGGCAGGTGACCTCGGCGATCCGGCCCGTGAACAGCCGGAGGTCTTTCGTCGGCTTCGACCGGCGCACATCCGTGATGGTGACACCGGCGATCAGCGCGGCGGCGGCGAACTCGGGGTCGTCGCCGAGGAACTCGTGCAGGCCGTTCACGATGTTCAGCCCGCGGGAGATGCCGTCGAGCAGGGCGAGTCGATCGGACGGGGAGAGCATGCCGCTCGCCGGAGCCATCCCGACGATGAGCACGTCAGGCGCGGAAGGGAGGTGGTCGACCACCTCGGCCAGGCTCGCGAGAACAGGGACGGAGTTGGCGACGCCGTCGAGCAGCGCGCCGGCGTCCTGGCCGGACCGGGTGCTGTCGATGACAGCGACGATCTCGTAGCTCTCCGAGGAGCGCACCAGACCGTTCGCGGTCTTGCCGTCCGGCTCGCCGAACAGGCCTTCGC
The DNA here is from genome assembly GCA_963734315.1 of uncultured Actinomycetota bacterium. Taxonomy (GTDB): domain Bacteria; phylum Actinomycetota; class Actinomycetes; order Actinomycetales; family Microbacteriaceae; genus Leifsonia. The sequence continues at coordinate 47,690 of CAVTGP010000019.1, forward strand.
AGTAGACGACGGCGCGTGGGGATACAGGCATTGCAACTCCTCTGATCGATACAGAGGAGGCGACGGGATCGTGGCCGGACCGAACTGCGATCCAACGGTCAACGAGGCGTCTTCCCTGAAGCCGGTGAACACCGACTTCAGGACAGTAGCACACGGGTATCAGAGGTCTTTGCGGAACCCCAGGTACGAGACGCGCTCCCAGTCGTCGTCGAGGTCGAACAGCGGCGAGTACCCCAGAGAGATGTAGAGCGCGACCGCCTCCGGCTGTCGCGCGCCGGTCGTGAGCACGATCGTCGGGATGCCGCGACGTGCCGCCTCGGCCTCCAGCTCGGTCATCACGCGTCGCGCGAGCCCCTGGCGCCGGTAGCCGGAGTGCGTCCAGACCCGCTTGACCTCGACCGTGGACTCGTCCTCCCGCATGAAGGCGCCGCCCGCGACCGGCGATCCCTGATCGTCGACGAGGAGGAGGAAGGTGCCGCCCTCCTCCACGGTAAACCGCTCGGCCGGATACCGCGACAGCTCCGCAGAAGAGGGGATGCCGTCGTTGAGCCCGTACCGCTCGTCGTACTCGCGCGAGAGCTCGTCGACGAGGGGCGCTGCCAGCGGATCGTCGGGGCGTGTGACGACCACGCGGGCCGATTCGGCCAGGCCGGATTGCGGTTGGGTCACGACCCGACCCTAGCGCGGCGCGTCGCGCCGAGTGGAATCGAGGTCATCGAGCGTCGCAGACGACGGATTCCGCGCAAAGAAAGACGAAATCTCTGCGAAACTTGCAGGAAGACTGGCGTTTCGCGCGTGATTTAGTATGCGTGTATTGCGTCGGGCCTGGGGTATTCTCCCCTATACCCCTCCTGCACACCTTGCACCAGGAAGAAGGACAACTACAATCATGCGCATCCGATCCGTGGCCCCCGTGGCCGCTCTCGCCGCCGTCGCAGCGCTCGCGCTCTCCGGTTGTGTCGACAACTCCACCCCCTCGTCGAGCGGCTCAGCGTCGAGCGCCGCGTCCGAAGTGAAGAAGGACGACACCCTGGCGAACAGCCTGCCCTCCAAGATCAAGTCGGCCGGTCTCCTCACCGTCGGCATGGACGACACGTACCCGCCGAACGAGTACAAGGACGACAACGGCAACCCCGTCGGCTGGGAGGTCGACTTCACCAACGCCATCGGCGCGAAGCTCGGCGTCAAGATCACCTACGCGATCGCCAAGTTCGACAACATCATTCCGAGCGTCACCGGCGGCAAGGACGACTTCGGCATGTCCTCCTTCACCGACACGGTCGAGCGCGAGAAGCAGGTCGACTTCGTCAACTATTACAACGCCGGCATCCTCTGGGCCTCCGCCAAGGGCAAGACCGTCGACCCCGACAACGCCTGCGGACTCAAGGTCGCCGTGCAGTCGACCACCTTCGAGGACACCGACGAGGTCCCAGCCAAGTCGAAGGCCTGCACCGACGCGGGCAAGCCGGCCATCCAGGCGCTGCGGTACGACAACCAGGACGACGCGACCAACGCGGTCATCCTCGGCAAGGCCGACGCCCTGAGCGCCGACTCGCCTGTCACGCTGTACGCGATCTCGAAGTCCTCCGGCAAGCTCCAGGAGGCCGGCAAGACGTTCGACGTCGCTCCCTACGGCATCCCGGTCGCCAAGAACTCCGACCTGACCCCGGTGCTGCAGAAGACCATCCAGGCGCTCATCGACGACGGCACCTACAAGAAGATCCTCGACAAGTGGGGCGTGGCCGACGGCAGCGTCACCACTGCGGACATCAACGCGGCCTCGAAGGGCTGACCTGATGTCGCAGGGCAACCCGGCCGGTCCGGCGACGGGATCCGTCCCGTCGCCGGCCGGCGCCCCGCCGTCCGAGCCGATCAAGGCGGTCAAGCTGCGCCACCCGTGGCGCATCGTCATAGCGATCGTCCTCCTCCTGCTGGTCGTCTGGTTCGTCATCGACGCCTCCCAGCGCTCCGCGTACGGCTGGCAGTACGTGGGCAAGTACGTCTTCGACAAGCGCATCAGTGCTGCTGCGCTCGTCACCCTCCAGCTGACGATCTACTCGATGGTCATCGGCGTCGTCCTCGGTCTGATCCTCGCCGTCATGCGGCTCTCGCCGAACCCGGTCGTCAAGTCGGCGGCCTGGCTCTACCTCTGGATCTTCCGCGGCACCCCCGTGTACGTGCAGCTGGTGTTCTGGGGCCTGTTCTCGCTCATCTACCCGCAGATCTTCCTCGGCGTGCCGTGGACGGACCTCGGCGTGAGCATCGACCTCGGCTTCATGCAGAACGCGTTCATCATCGCGATCATCGGCCTGGCGCTCAACGAGGCCGCGTACATGGCTGAGATCGTCCGCGCCGGTCTGCTCTCGGTCGACAGCGGCCAGGAGGAGGCCGCGACGGCCCTCGGTATGTCGTGGTGGCAGACCATGACCCGCATCGTCATCCCGCAGGCCATGCGCGTGATTATCCCGCCGACCGGCAATGAGGTCATCTCGATGCTGAAGACCACCTCGCTGGTCGCGGCGATCCCGCTGACCACCGACCTCTACGGTGTCGCCCGCGACATCTCCGCGGTCACCTACACACCGATCCCGCTGCTGATCGTCGCCTCGCTCTGGTACCTGCTGTTCACCTCCATCCTGATGGTCGGCCAGTACTTCCTCGAGAAGCGCTTCTCGCGCGGCGTCAACATGCGGCGGCCCGACAACAAGGAGCCGGCGCTCGCCACGGGCGCCCTGCCCGCAGCCGGCGCACCCGACGGCAACGACCTGGGAGGAAAGGGATGAGCGACGCGCCATCACAGAACTCGACCGTGAAGGCCGGCGTCACGCCGATGGTCCTCGCCGAGGGCGTCTCGAAGAGCTTCGGCTCCAACGAGGTGCTCAAGTCGATCTCGTTGTCGGTGAAGCCGGGGGAGGTGCTCTGCGTCATCGGGCCGTCGGGCTCGGGCAAGTCCACCTTCCTACGCTGCATCAACCACCTCGAGCGGGTGGACGCCGGGCGATTGTCCGTCGACGGACAGGTGGTCGGCTACCGCCAGCACGGCGACAAGCTCTACGAGCTGAAGCCCAAGGAGGCCTCGCGGCAGCGGCGTGAGATCGGCATGGTGTTCCAGCGGTTCAACCTGTTCCCGCACATGACCGCGCTCGAGAACGTCATCGAGGCGCCGATCCGCGTGAAGGGCATCTCGAAGGCGCGAGCGGTCGAGCGGGGCAACGAGCTGCTCGCCCGTGTCGGCCTCTCCGACAAGGGCGACCACTACCCTTCGCAGCTCTCGGGAGGTCAGCAGCAGCGCGTCGCGATCGCCCGCGCGCTCGCGATGGACCCCAAGCTGATGCTGTTCGACGAGCCGACCTCCGCGCTCGACCCCGAGCTCGTCGGCGAGGTGCTCGACGTGATGAAGGGCCTGGCGGCCTCCGGTATGACCATGGTCGTCGTCACCCACGAGATGGGCTTCGCCCGCGAGGTCGCCGACGAGCTGGTCTTCATGGACGGCGGCGTCGTAGTCGAGGCGGGCGACCCGCGCGAGGTCCTCGCGAACCCGCAGCACCAGCGCACGCAGGCCTTCCTCTCGAAGGTGCTGTAGCCGCCGGGCCTCTAGCCACCGGGCCTGGAGCGGGCGTCCTGCCTTCTGACAGAATCGTCGGATGGACAACGACGCCCGCTCCTCCCGTCCCGTCGTCTTCATCACCGGGGCGAGCCGGCCGGAATCGATCGGCGCGGCGATCGCACGCAATCAGGCCTCCCTCGGCTGGGATGTCGCGTTCGCCTTCTGGGACGACTACGACGCAGCGATGCCCTGGGGTGCGCACGAGCGCGCACACGACGCCTTCGCGGACGAGCTGCGAGCGCTCGGCGCGCGCGCCCTCCCTGTCGCGGTAGATCTCTCGCACCCGGAGGCGCCCGCGCGGGCCGTGGACCGTGTTCGGGCCGGTCTTGGGCCGATCCGGGCGCTGGTCGCCAGTCACGCCCACTCGGTCGACAGCGGGCTGCTCGACACGACCGTGGAGGCGTTCGACACCCATCTCGCGGTGAACACGCGTGGCACCTGGCTGCTCATCAAGGCGTTCGCCGAGCAGTTCCCGCAACCGTCGGGTTCCGGCCGGATCGTCGCCCTGACGAGCGATCACACCGCCCACAACCTCCCGTATGGCGCGAGCAAGGGAGCCCTCGACCGAATCGTCATCGCCGCGGCCGTCGAGCTCGCGCACCTCGGGATCACCGCGAACCTGATCAACCCCGGCCCCATCGACACCGGCTGGATGACGCCCGACCTCGCCGAAGCGCTCGCCGCCGAGACCGCGCTCGGCCGCCTCGGCCGCCCGCAGGACACCGCCGACCTGGTCGCCTTCCTCCTGTCCCCGTCCGGCGCATGGATCACCGGCCAGCTCCTCCACTCCAACGGAGGCTTCCACCTCCCCGTCTGAGCCCGCGCAGCCATCCGTTCCGGAGTTGTGCGCGGCTCCGCACGGCGTGTTGCGTGCACAACTCCGGGACGGGTTAGGGGGTTAGGGGGTGAGGGCTTTGCGGATGCGCTGGAGGGAGACTGTCTCGGCGGTGCCGAGGGACTGGGCGAAGAGCGAGACACGGAACTCCTCGAGCATCCAGCGTGCGTGCACGAGGTTCTCGGGCGCGTGGGCGGCCGGCGGGATGCGGCCTCCGGCCTCCGTGTAGAGCGCCGTCGCGGTCTCCACCTGGGTCTGCCAGGCGCGGTCGCGGCCCGGGTTCGTCGGCAGCGCCTGCATGCGCTGCGTGATGCCCGACACGTAGCGGGGGAGGTGCTTGAGCTGTTCCAGGCCGGTCGCCGAGACGAACCCGGACCCTCCGCTCTTGTCAGCCCAGACCAGCCCGGCGAGCTGCGTCTTCGCGTCGTTCAGCGACGGGAGGTACGCGAGGGAGCTCGTGCCGCTGATCGCCTTCTCGGCTGCGCGCGCGGCCGTGAGGATGCGCGTGACGAGAGCGACGGTGTCGAACATCGAGTCCATCACGACCCCGGACACCCGGTCGCGCACCGCCTCGAACTCCGCGCGCATGAAGAGCTGGCCGTCGGGCTTCATCCGGTAGAGCACCGAGTCGACCACGGCGAGCAGGCAGTCGTCGAACAGCGCCTTGGTGTTCGGGTACGGGCTGGCGGCCAGCGTCAGCTTCTCGTTCGCGGTGAGGTGCTGCTGCACGTAGGCGACCGGCGACGGGATGCTCGCCAGCAGCAGCCTCCGCACCCCGCCCGGCAGGGCGCGCGCCTGCTCGGCGGGCGTGGACATCAACCGGATGCTGACGCTCGCGCCGTCGTCGACGAGCGCCGGGTAGGCGCGGATCGTGTTGGTGGTGCCGTTCGGGCCTTTCTGCGTCGAGTCGAGGTGCCGGGGCAGCTCGTCGAAATCCCAGCTCGTCAGACTCGAACGCTCGATGGCGTCGGGTGTGCGCGCCTCGGCGACGCGCGCGACCGAGTCGCGGGCACGCGAGCGCAGCCGCTCCTGCAGGGCCGCGAGGTCCTTGCCGCTCGCGAGCGGCCTCCCGCGCTCGCCGATCACCTGGAACGTGGGCCGCAGGTGGGCCGGAAGCCGGTCGAGGTCGAAGTCTGCGCCGGTGACCCGGGAGCCGGTCTGCCGCGAGATGGTCGCCGCCAGAGTGTCGGCGAGGGAGGCCGCGGGCCGGCGACCGTCGTGGGCGTCCATGCCGGCCGCGCCCGCCAACTCGCCGAGCAGGCGCTTGGCCCAGTCGGCGGCGGGGACGACCTGGCGCCGGATGGCCTTGGGCAGCGACTTGATCATCGCGGTGACGAGCTCGTGCCGCAGCCCGGGCACCTGCCAGTCGAAGCCGTCGGGGACGAGCCCGGCCAGCAGAGGCAGCGGCACCTGCACGGTCACGCCGTCGTCCTCCGCGCCGGGCTCGAAGCGGTAGCGCAGCGTGAGCCGCTGGTCGCCCTGCCGCCAGACCGGAGGGAAGGCCTCCTCGTCGATCCCCGCCGCGTCGTCGTCGAGCAGCGCCTCCGGGGTCATGGTCAGGAGGTCGGGCGTCTCGTTCCTGGCCTTCCTCCACCAGCCCTCGAACGACCGCGTCGAGACCACGTCGGCCGGGATGCGGGCATCGTAGAACTCGAAGACGGCTTCGTCGTCGTTGAGGATGTCGCGGCGGCGCGTGCGCTCCTCCAGCTCGCGCAGCTCGGCCAGGAGCGTGCGGTTAGCCCGGTCGAACGCCTGCCGCGAGTCCCATTCGCCGTCGACGAGCGCGTGGCGGATGAACAGCTCGCGCGACAGCGCGGCGTCGATGCGCGCATACTGCACGCGGCGCCGCGGGATGATCGGCACGCCGTACAGCGTGACGCGCTCGTAGGCGACGACGGCGCCCTGGTTCTTCTCCCAGTGCGGCTCGCTGTACTGCCGCTTGCAGAGGTCGCCGGCGATCGGCTCCGCCCACGCGGGGTCGATGGTCGCGTTCACGCGGGCGAACAGCCGGGAGGTCTCCACCAGCTCGGCCGACATGATCGCGTTCGGCTGCTTCTTGGCGAGGGCGGAGCCTGGGAAGATCACGAACCGGGTCTGCCGGGCACCGAGGTATTCGGACTGCCGCTGGCCGCGCGCCGAGCCCTTGTTGCCTGACTCGCGCACGTCTTTGAGCCCGAGGTGCGAGAGCAGCCCGGCCAGCAGCGACCGGTGGATGCCGTCGGGGTCGACGGACGGCTCGCCGATGGTCAGCTCGAGCGGGCGGGCCAGCTGGCGCAACTGCCGGTAGACGTCCTGCCACTCGCGCACGCGCAGGAAGTTGAGGTACTCGGCCTTGCACAGCCGCCGGAACGCGCTGGAGGACAGCTCCTTCTGCTGCTCCTCCAGGTAGTTCCAGAGGTTGAGCAGGGTGAGGAAGTCGCTGGTGGGGTCGACGAAGCGGGCGTGCTTCTCGTCGGCACTGCCGCGCTTCTCGACGGGCCGCTCGCGCACGTCCTGGATGGTGAGGCCGGCGACGATCGCCATGACCTCCCGCGAGGTGTTGTGGCGCTTGGACTCGACGACCATCCGGGCGAAGCGCGGGTCGATCGGGAGCTGGGCGAGCGAGCGTCCCACCTTGGTGAGGGTGTTCTCGCCGTTCTTCGTGGTGATCGCGCCGAGCTCGGAGAGCAGGTCCAGTCCGTCCTTGATGCCCCGCGAGTCCGGCGGCGTCAGGAACGGGAACGCCGCGATGTCGCCGAGCCCGAGCGAAATCATCTGCAGGATGACCGCGGCGAGGTTGGTGCGCAGGATCTCCGGCTCGGTGAACTCGGGCCGCTTCTCGAAGTCCTCTTGCGAGTAGAGCCGGATGGCGATGCCGTCGCTCGTGCGCCCGGAGCGGCCGGACCGCTGGTTGGCGCTCGCCTGCGAGATCGCCTCGATCGGGAGGCGCTGCACCTTCGCGCGCGTGGAGTAGCGGCTGATGCGCGCGGTGCCGGCATCGATCACGTACTTGATGCCGGGCACGGTCAGGCTGGTCTCCGCCACGTTGGTGGCGAGCACGACGCGGCGGCGGACGCCCGGCATCGTGGACGGTTCGAAGACCCGGTGCTGCTCCGCCGACGAGAGCCGGCCGTAGAGGGGCAGCACCTCGGTGCCGGGGAGGTTGCGGCCGCGGATGGCGTCGGCGGCGTCGCGGATCTCGGTCTCGCCCGAGAGGAACACGAGGACGTCGCCCGCCGACTCCCTGGCGAGCTCGTCGAGAGCGTCGTTGATGCCCTGGAGGTAGTCGCGGTCGGCCGAGGGAACCGGGTCGGGCTCGTCGTCATCGTCCGCCTCCATCGTCTCGGCGACGAGTGGGCGGTAGCGGACCTCCACCGGGAAGGTGCGGCCGGAGACCTCGACGATCGGCGCGGGGGTGCCGTCCGCTGCGGCGAAGTGCGCGGCGAAGCTCTGCGGGTCGATCGTGGCGGAGGTGATGATGAGTTTGAGGTCGGGTCGCTTGGGCAGCAGCTCACGCAGGTAGCCGAGCAGGAAGTCGATATTGAGGCTGCGCTCGTGCGCCTCGTCGATGATGATCGTGTCGTACTTGCGCAGCAGCCGGTCGCGGTGGATCTCGTTGAGCAGGATGCCGTCGGTCATCAGCTTGATCCTGGTGGCCTTCGACACCCGGTCGGTGAACCGCACCTGGTAGCCGACGAGGTCGCCGACGCTCTGGCCGAGCTCCTCGGCGATGCGCTCGGCGATCGTGCGGGCGGCTAGTCGCCGCGGCTGGGTGTGCCCGATGCTCTCCCGGCCGAGCTCGAGGCAGATCTTCGGCAGCTGCGTCGTCTTGCCCGAGCCGGTCTCGCCGGCGACGATCACGACCTGGTTGTCGCGGATGGCGCGCGCGATGTCGTCGCGCTTCTGGCTGACGGGCAGCTCAGGAGGGAAGACGATGCGGGGGAGGGCGACCGGTGCGGACATGAGCCCTCCAGTCTATCCACTCGTGGCGTTGCAAAACTCTTGTGCGCGCAGAGTACTTTGTGATACAAAGTTGCTATGAACGAGAATCTGTCCGGAGACGCACAGGAGATGCTGGACCTCATCGACGGTCAGCAGCGCCGCGTCGACCGAGGTCATCGCATCCCCGTCGTCTGGCTGTACACCGTGTGGGCGGTGGCCTGGCTGGTCGGCTTCCTCGCCCTCTACCTGGCCGAGCTCGGCGTCTTCTCGCCGGTAGCGGCCGGGATCCTGTTCGGCGTGCTCATCGTCGCGTCGATCGTCGCCTCCGCCGTCATCGGCTCGCGGATCGGCCGCGGCGTGCGCGGTGAGTCGCAGTTCGCCGGCACCGTGTACGGGGTCTCCTGGTCGGTGTGCTCGATCGCGTTCGCGCTGGTCGGCATCGGGCTGATCGCCCAGGGAATGCCGGCCGAGCTCGCCGGCATCTACTTCCCGAGCGCCTACGCGCTCATGTGCGGAACGCTCTACCTCGCGGGCGCGGCGATCTGGGGCGACCGCGTCCAGCTGGCCCTCGGGCTCGCCCTCCTCGTGGTGGGTTCGGTCGCGCCGTTCCTCGGTCTCGGGCCGAATCTCCTGCTCATGGCGATCGCGGGCGGGGTCGTCTTCGGCGCCGGCGCGGTCATCACCCTCGGCACGCTTCGCGCCCCGCAGCCGCAGCGGTGACCGGCGTGGACGAACTCGATCCGGTCATCCATGCGGCAGCCCGGCTCAAGATCACGGCGACGCTGGCGACCGTCCCCGACGGCGGCAGCATGTCCTTCCCCCGGCTGCAGGAGCTGCTCGACCTCACCGCGGGCAACCTGGCCACCCACCTCCGCAAGCTGGAGGACGCCGGCTATGTGGAGGTCGAGAAGGCGCACCGCGGGCGCGTGCCGGTCACGTACCTGGCACTCACCACCACCGGCCGCCGCGCCTTCGAGGACTACACGACCACCCTTCGTAGCATTCTCGGCGCCTGATATCGTGCCGTTCCGCGGTGCTCCGACCGCCGAGTGGCACGCCGTTGTCCCTTTCGGCGCTCGAAAACGGACAACGACGTGCCCTTCGGTGCCTGAGGCGCCAACGGGGGCGTTGCGGGACGGGGCGCCGTGACGTAGGTTTCCCTCAACCCGAACGGGTCCGTCAACGTCGGCGAAGGAGTTCCCATGCCTCACGGCTACGCCACCATGTCCGTCGCCAGCATCCTGGCCGAGACCGCGCACAGGATGCCCGACAACGTGGCGTTGATCTTCAACGGCCAGGAGATCGTCTACCGCGAGCTCTGGGATCAGACCCGCGGCTACGCCGGCGCCCTCCGGGAGCTCGGTGTCGGCCCGGGCGACAAGGTCGCGATCATGATCCCGAACGTGCCCGACTTCCCGCGGGCGTACTACGCTGTGCTCGCTCTCGGGGCGGTCGTCGTTCCCATCCACGCCCTGCTCAAGGCCTCCGAGATCGAGTACGTGCTGCGCGACTCCGGGTCCAAGCTCCTGATCTGCGCGGCGCCGCTGCTGGCCGAGGGCGCGAAGGGCGCAGCCCTCGCCGGGGTCGACACCCTCTCGGTGCTGGTGCCGGACGAACTGGTCGAGCAGCTGCCGTTCCCCCGACTGGAGGACGCGGCGGCGACGGCCGAGCCCATCGTCAGCTACGCGCCCCGAGACCCGATCGACACCGCCACCATCCTCTACACGAGCGGCACCACCGGAAAGCCAAAGGGTGCCGAGGGCTGCCATTTCTCGCTCATCGAACAGGTCAACGTGCTCATCTCCGGCACGCTCGACCTGTATCCGACCGACCGCATCCTCGGCTGCCTCCCGCTCTTCCACACCTTCGGGCAGACCTGCGTCATGAACATGGGCTTCCGCGCCGGTGCGGCGATCGTCCTGGTGCCGAAGTTCGACGCGGCGACGGCGCTGCAGCTGCTCAACGCGCACCAGTGCACCGTCATGACCGGCGTGCCCACGATGTACATCGCGCTGCTGGAGGCCGCCAAGACCAACCCGGAGCGGCCGCCACTGCGCTACGGCATGAGCGGGGGCGCGGCCATCCCGGTCGCCGTCATCGAGCGCATGAAGGAGGTCTACGGCATCGACGTGCACGAGGGCTACGGCCTCACCGAGACCTCGCCCGTCGCGTCGTTCAACCACCGCGGGCGCCCGACGCGCGTCGGCACCGTCGGCCAGCCGATCTGGGGTGTGGACGTGGAGATCGCCGACGCGGAGGTCGACGACGCGATCCGGCTGCTGCCGCGCGGCGAGCTCGGCGAGATCGTCGTGCGCGGCCACAACCTGATGAAGGGCTACCTCAACCTCCCGGAGGCGAACGCCGAGGCGATGGTCGACGGCTGGTTCCGCACCGGCGATCTGGGCACCAAGAGCGACGACGACTACATCACGATCGTCGACCGCAAGAAGGACATGATCGTCCGCAACGGCTACAACGTGTACCCGCGGGAGGTGGAGGAGGTGCTTTCGACGCATCCCGCCGTCGCGCTGGTGGCGGTGTTCGGCGTCGCGCACGAGACGCACGGCCAGGAGATCATGGCCGCGGTGACGTTGATGCCCGGCACGGAGACCTCCCCGGACGAGCTCGTCGTCTTCGTGCAGGAGCGCGTCGCCGCGTACAAGTTCCCGCGCCGGGTGGAGATCCTGGAGCTGCTGCCGCTCGGCCCGAGCGGCAAGGTTCTCAAGCGCGAACTCGTGGCACGCTTCGAGACCCAGACCCCCGTCGGCTGACCGCCGCCTTCGCGGAGGGCGCCGAGGGGCACGTTAACGCCCGTATTTCGACGTTTTAGGGGCATTTAGGCGCCCTTCGACAGCCTTCGGGTTCGTGCCCACCACTCGATGATCTCGGCTTCGAACTTCTCCGGTTCGGCGTTCCACTCCATGCAATGCGCCGTCGGCGAGAACTCGATGACTTCGACCTTCCGCGGGTGACGGCGAGCGAACTGCAGCGATGATTCGAAGGGGACTTCCGCGTCCCCGCGATTGTGCAGGACGAGCGTGGGGTGTGTCAGGCGGGATCCGGCTATGGTCCAATCGAGCTCGTCAAGACGATAGGGCTTGTCGGCGCCGGCCAGGCGTGCGCCCGCGCTCGTGGACAGCATTCCGACGAGAAGGCGGCCGATCCAGTGGGGGAGGCGCATTCGCCGAGCGGCGAGCCCGATCGCTGCTGACCAGCTCGTGAGCGGTCCGACGAGGACGATTCCCTCGATCAGCTCGTTGTGGCCGGTTCGCTCGGCAGCGCGCAGGGCTATCGCGCCGCCGAGCGACCAGCCGAAAAGGACGACTGACCGAGCGCCGTTCGACACCGCGATGTCGATGGCGCTCGCGACGTCCTGCCACTCGGCCGTGCCGAGGCCGGAGGCGGCCATCGGGTCGGTCGGAGCCTCACCGTCGCCGCGATAGGACACCACAAGCGAAGTGAATCCCAGTCGGTGCGCGACAGGGACCCCGCGCAAGGTCGTCACACGGCTGGTGGAACGCCCGTGGACGTGGATCGCCCAGACGCCGCTGTCCTCCGCGGAGGGAAACACCCAAGCCGGGCAAGGGCCGAGCGGTGACGGGACATCGATCTCGTTCCAGTCGAAGGGCAGCGAGGACGGACCCGGGTAGACGTGACCCGTCAACCGTCCGGTCGTCGGTCCTGACGGGATGACCCCTGTCGATGCCAGGACCACCCTCCGGATGCGGTTCGTCGCCGTCTCGGAAACGACGTCGCCCACCAAGGCGTGCGAATCGTCATCGAACCAGAAGCCATAGCGGCCGGGCGTGCGCGTCCGTTCCGTGTCGTCCATTTCGATCCAGGAGCGGTCGTTCGACACGGTGACGTTCAAGGGGGGCCGCATGCGAGGAAACGTCACTCTGCGCGCCATCGCGACGAGAGCACTGCCCAGCAAGGAGCACGCAGAGACGAGGACGATAGCGCCGATGACCCAAGAGACCACGGCGCAATACTAGTTGAGATCTGAAATCTGAGATCTGCGTCGTCTACGGCGCGGTGTCGAGCGTGCGCAGGCGGTAGGAGGAGTTCAGGTAGAACGCGGCGAGCAGCGCGTAGGTGAGACAGGCGACGGCGGGGACGAACGCCGACTCGGGTTTGCTCGCGAGCGCGCCGACGCACGAGATGAAGGCGAGGATCGCGAGCGCTGCGCCCAGCCAGACGCCGGCAGCGGGCCGCGCGGTGGCGCGCCACCACGGACGCGGATCCTCCCGGTTCTCCTCGCTGCCGCGGAAGGAGCGCGTGCCGACGAGCACATAGGCGACGTTGAGCACGGCGACGATCAGAACATCCAGCGCCGCGTTGACGAGCGGGTCGATCACGAAGAAGTTGAGCGCCAGGATCAGACCGAACGCGCCCACGATGTAGATGATCTTCCCCGTGATCGACGTGATTCTCACGGTGCGAGCCTAGCCGCGATGCACGCGGGGCGCGCAGGACTGGCCTCGCGCCCCACGTCGGCAGACGACGGGAACCGCACCCGGGCACACGGACACTTGTGGATGTGACGATCTCTACAACCGGCGAGCCCGCTGTGCTCGCACGAGCCCGCGCGGGCGATCCCGACGCGTTCGGGAAATTGTTCGACCTGCTATGCACCTGGGGCGCGGAGGATGGATAGCCTCCGCGCCCCGCGCGCCCCACCGGAGTCGCGTCAGTTGACCTCCTCCGGGTGCGCGCTCACGCGGCCCTTGCGCTCCATCGCCGAGATCGCGGCGACCTCATCGGCTGTCAGCTCGAAGTCGAACACGTCGAAGTTCTCGGCCATGCGCTCGCGGCGGTTCGACTTGGGGAAGACGATGTTGCCGGTCTGGAGGTGCCAGCGGATCACGACCTGGGCCGGCGTCTTGCCGTGCGTGGCCGCAGGTCCCGCGACCTCCGGAGCCTCGAACAGCGGGTACTTGCCCTGGCCGAGCGGACCCCACGCCTCGATCGCGATGCCGTGTTCGCGCGAGAACACGGTGACCTCGGGCTGCTGGTGCGCCGGGTGCAGCTCGATCTGGTTGACCGCGGGCACCACGTCGCTGTTCGCGAGCAGCTTGGTCAGGTGCGGCACCAGGAAGTTCGAGACGCCGATGGCTTTGGCGCGGCCGGTCGCGTAGATCTTCTCGAGCGAATGCCAGGCCTCCACGAAGGTGTCTTTCTGCGGGGTCGGCCAGTGGATGAGGTAGAGGTCGACATAGTCGAGGCCGAGCGTGGCGAGCGACTCGTCGAACGCCGCCTCGGCGTCGGTCTGGCGGTCGTTCCAGAGCTTGGTGGTGATGAACAGCTCGTCGCGGGCGATGCCGGAGGAGGCGAGCGCGGCGCCCACGCCCTCCTCGTTGCCGTAGATGGCGGCGGTGTCGATGTGGCGGTAGCCCACCTCGAGGGCGTCGGTGACGATGCGGGTCGTCTCGGCCGGGTCGACCTTGAAGACGCCGAAGCCCAGCTGCGGGATGGTGGTGCCGTTGTTCAGAGTCAGGAGCGGAGTATTTGCGTGTGCAACCATATCGCCCAGCTTAGCAAGCGTGGTCATAGGGTGAGCGCATGACGAATCGGCTGGGGGATGCGATCAGCCCGTACCTGCGCGCGCACGCGGACAATCCGGTCGACTGGTTCCCGTGGGGGCCGGAGGCGTTCGCCGAGGCCCGCCGCCGCGACGTGCCGGTGCTGATCTCGATTGGCTACGCGACCTGCCACTGGTGCCATGTGATGGCCAGGGAGAGTTTCAGCGACACCTCCATCGCGGCGTTGCTCGACGAGCGCTTCGTCTCGATCAAGGTCGACCGCGAGGAGCATCCCGACGTCGACGCCGCCTACCTCTCGGCGGCGAGTGCCTTCACCGAGGGACTCGGCTGGCCGTTGACCGTGTTCGCCACGTCGACGGGCCGCGCGTTCTTCGCGGGCACCTATTTCCCGCCGTTGCCCTCGGGAGGCCGTGCCTCCTTCCGGCAGATCCTGGGCGCCGTCGCCGACGCGTGGGTGAACCGGCGCGCCGAGGTGGAGGCAGACGCCGGCCGGGTGGGGGAGGCGCTCGCCGCGGCGGCCGCCCGGGTGGCCACGGCTTCCGACCTCCCCGATCAGCGGCGGCTCGACACCGCCGTCGAGCGCCTAGCGGAGACCGAGGACCCGCAGTTCGGCGGCTTCGGCGTTGCGCCGAAGTTCCCGGTCGCCCCGGCGCTGGGCTTCCTGCTCGAACGGGGGGCCGGCCGCGAGCTCGCCCACCGCACCCTGCGACGGATGGCGGAGTCGCCGCTGCGCGACCCGGTCGATGGCGGCTTCTTCCGCTACGCTACCCGGCGCGACTGGAGCGACCCGCACTACGAGCGCATGCTGTACGACAACGCGCAGCTGCTCGACGCGTACGCCACGGCGTGGGCGCAGACCGGGGAGGGCGGGGCGCGGGAGACAGCCGACGGCGTTGCCGCATTCCTTCTCGGTGTGCTGCGCCGGCCCGGCGGCGGCTTCGCGTCGGCCCAGGACTCGGAGAGCGAGATCGACGGCGCCCGGGTGGAGGGCGCGTACTACCGTTCGCCGATCGAGGAGCGCGCGCAGCTGCGGCCTCCCGCGCTCGACGACAAGGTGCTGACCGGCTGGAACGGCTTCGCGATCGGCGCGCTGGCTCGTGCGGGGCGCATCCTGGACCGGCCGGCGTGGATCGCCGCGGCCAGGGAGGCAGCGCGGTACGTGCTCGATACGCACCGTCGCCCCGACGGCACACTCGGGCGAACCTCGGTGGCCGGCCGGGTCTCGGACGCGGTCGCCACCCTCGAAGACTACGGAGGCCTGGCGACCGGCCTGCTGGAGCTCGCACTCGCGATCGGCGACGCGCAGGCCGCGTCCGACGCGCGCGACCTCGTCGACCTGTGCCTGGAGGCCGAGCGCGGCGACGACTGTCCGTTCGGCGTACCGGGCGGCGGCGACTCCGTGCTGCAGTCGACCGGCCTCGCCGTGCGGGTCGACCCGTCGGAGGGCGCGTACCCGTCGGGACTCACCGCGATGGCGACGGCGTCGCACACACTGTTTCTGATGACAGCGAGCCGACGCTACGAGCGGGCCGCCCGGGAGGCCATGCGGCTGGTCGCCGAGCCGGCGGTGAGCGTCCCGAGCGCATTCGGCGCGGCTCTGGCGCTGATGTCGCGACTGGACGGCGAATCACGCCAGCTCGTGGTGGTGCGACCGCCGCCGCAGCCCGACTCCGACATCGATCCAGTTGGGCTCGTCGCGGCCGCTCGCCGCCATCCCGCCGACCTGGTGGGCATCGTCGACGGGCCGGCGGCGGTCGCCCTCGCGGAGGACGGCTTCGAGCTGTTCGAAGGCCGGGAGGCGTGGGACGGCCTCCCGACGGCGTACCTCTGCCGGGACTTCGTCTGCCGGCTGCCCGTCACCTCGCCGGCCGGCTTGGGCTGAGCTCGGCGGCCGACCTGCTCAGCGCACCACGCGATAGGTCAGGTGCGCGACCTGCGGCGTGACGCGCGACCGCAGCAGCTCCAGCTGCAGCGGTGGCACCCGGTCGAACACGCGCTCGCCGGCGCCGAGCGTGAGCGGCACCACGTGCAGCCGCAGCTCGTCCACGATGCCGGCCCAGAGCGCCTGGTTGAGCGTCTCCGCGCCTCCCGCGATCGCGACGTCCGCCTCCCCGGCGACCGCTCGCGCCTGATCCGCGGCCGCATGGATGCCGTCGGTGACGAACTCGAACGTCGTGCCCCCCTCCATCACCAACGGCTCCCGGGCGTAGTGCGTCAGGACGAACACCGGCGCGTGATACGGCGGATCCACGCCCCACCAGCCGTGCCAGTCGGACAGATCGCCGCCGGCCGGCCAGTCGCCGCGAACCGGGCCGAACATGTTGCGGCCCATCACGTACGCGCCCGCCTCCGTGATCGCGGCGATCTCCTCGACGTGCTCGTCGGCGTACTCGAACATCCAGGTGTGCAGTCGCTCGATCCCGTTCTCGCCCAGCGGGTTCTCGAGGGACTGGTTGGGCCCGGCGGCGAAGCCGTCGAGCGACACGGTGATATCGGCGGTGACGATCCCCATGCCGCCAGGTCTACTACGCGCGGTCGACCTTGTCGAGCATTCCCCACACGGCTTCGCTCAGTTCGGGATGCGCCAGTGCGATGCGGCGGAGCACACCGTACTCGAACCGGGTGTACGTGTCGCGCCCGGCCGCAGGGTGATGCGCCCGGGACTGCTCCTCCGCGAGGTCGAACTCCTCGATCGCCCCGGCGCGCAGCGCGATGACCACCTGCTCGTCGACGCTCGGGAGGTCGGGGATGAAGTGCCAGGGGTCCTCGCCCGCGCGGCAGCGGTGCTCGATGATCGCGGCCAGCTCGTCGCGCGCTTGCTGGCGTAGCACTTCGATGCTCCTCGGGACGTGCTCGTCCACGTTCGACCTCCTTCGCTGCGCCTGTGTGCCGCCCCCGCGGCGTCGTCACCGGGAGGGTGCGTACAGCCTAGGCGGCCAAATACATGCACCGCCAATCGGGGTGTAACGCGCGGTCCACTGGCGGGTGAACAGTGGGAGGCGGAACGGTCGAGCCGGCTCGCCTCCGTCTTCGGCAACGGAGGCGAGCCGGACGACTTCAGCCCGAAACTCCTCCATAAGCTGACATCCGCCCGCCTGTCACCCGAGATCTCCTCCATTAGCCACGAGCCGATGAGCGGCCCCGCTCAGTGCGTCCGCGACAGCAGGTACTGGTTCAGCTCGGCAGTCAGTGCGGCGTCCACCGGGTACTCGCGATCGTCGAGTCGGGTGATCGGCGCCGCCTGACGCACGCTGGAGACCAGCCACAGGGCGTCGGCCGCCCGCAGCTCGTCCATCGTGATGTGCCGGTACTCCGTCGCGCACCCGCGCGCCTCGAAGAACGCGAACACCTCCGCCTGGGTGGTGCCGGCGAGGATCCCCTGGTCGGTCTGCGGGGTGCGGACCACCCCGTCCGCCAGCAGGATGACATTGGAGGTCGGCCCCTCCAGCGCGTAGCCGTCGGAGCTGATGAAGATCACGTCGTCGGCGCCGCGGCGGGCGGCCTCGCGTTGGGCCGCGCGGTTGACGGCGTACGACAGGCTTTTGGCGCCGGCCAGCAGCCACGGGGAGGTCTCAGCGACATCGTGGCGCAGGCCGCGGTCGAGCGCGACGACCGAGATGCCGAGTCGCTGCTGCGTGAAGTCCTCGCCCTCGTCGACGAAGATCCAGCCGCTCGGGGCGCCCGCGCCCTCGATGCCGCGCGTGTAGATCAGCTTGGCGAACAGCTCGCCGCCGTCGCCGTTGCGTGTGCGGTAGTCGGCGATGCCCGCCAGCACCGCCTCGTGCCAGACGTGCTCCGCCGGCGCGGGGAGGTCGAGCAGCTTGGCGGAGTGCGCGAGCCGCATCAGGTGCGGCCCGAGGGCCTGCGGGTGGCCGTCGATGACGGCGATGGTCTCGAAGACGCCGTCGCCACGGGTCACGGCGAGATCGGTGATGCGCACCTGCGGCGCGTCGAAGTCGGCGAGGGCGAAGCCGGGTTCGCCAGGAGCGGGCTCGCCGGTGGGCACGGTGATGGTCAGCAGCGTTGCGCGGGTCATGGCCCTATTGTGCCCCTCGGCGGTGGCCCGCGTCAGAGCGCCTCCCGCCGCGCTACTCCGTCTGACGGATGCGGAAGGCGTCGTCGCCGTCGGGCTCGGCCTCCGACACCCGTACCGCGTCAACAGCGCTGCCGGGAGGCCCGGAGCGCAGCCACGCGATCATGCGCTCGACACGCGCGGCGTCGCCCTCCACCTCCACCTCGACACTGCCGTCGACGCGGTTGCGCGCCCAGCCGGCCACGCCGAGCCGGTGGGCCTCCTGGCGGGCGCTCCACCGGAATCCGACGCCCTGCACCATCCCGGTCACCACCGCTCGCCTGCGTACGATGCTCTCTCGGGAAGTCACAGCGCCATTGTGCTCCTGCTTGAATGGATCCGTGAGTTCAGCAGCCGTCTCCGCCCTCCGCTCCGACCTCCGCGACGCCGGGTTCACCGTCGACGGGCTCACCGAGCTCTGGGGGGAGTCGGCGTCCGCCGCGCTGTTCCGGGGCCGGCGCGTGCCGGCCGAACGGGCGCTCGCCGCGACCGGGGCCGGGGCACTCGGCACGCTCGCCGCGCTTTTCGTGCTCGGGAGGTCCGTGCCGCGCCCGGACGCCGCCGCTGCGTTGCCCGCACTCGGGGTGAAGCGGGCAGGGGAGCTCGGCCTCGTCGTCGACGGCGAGACGGTCGCTCCCGCCGTCGACCTCCGGCCCTATGCCTTCGTCGACTCCGTCGGCCCGGCCGAGTGGTGGATCGTGTCCGACCTCGGGGAGCTGGCGCTCGGAGGTGCCCTGCCGGAGGACCATGTCCTCGGCGTCGGCGGGGCCTCCCTGACCCTCAGCGGCCTGATGTTGCAGCGGCCGGTGCGCTCCGCCCTCGACCTCGGCACCGGCTGCGGCATCCAGGCGCTGCACGCCTCACGGCACGCCGAGCGCGTCGTCGCGACCGACATCTCCCAGCGCGCGCTGCGGCTCGCGGCGCTGAACGCCGAGCTCAACGAGGTCGAGAGGATCGAGTTCCGGCTCGGCAGCTTGTTCGAACCGGTGGCCGGCGAGACGTTCGACCACATCGTCTCCAACCCGCCCTTCGTCATCACGCCGCGCGTGGAGGGCGTACCCGCCTACGAGTACCGCGACGGCGGCATGGTCGGCGACGCCCTGGTGGCGGCGTTCGTCGCGGGTTGCGGCGAGCACCTGACTCCGGGCGGCGTCGCCCAGCTGCTGGGCAACTGGGAGTATCGCGGAACCGGCGACGCGCTCGACCGGGTGCGCGGCTGGGTGGACGACTCGCCGCGGCCGCTTGACGCCTGGGCGATCGAGCGCGACACCGAAGACGCCGCCCAGTACGCGGAGACGTGGATCCGTGACGGCGGCACCCTTCCGGGCGCGCCGGCGTTCGATCGGCTCGAGGGCGCGTGGCTCGATGATTTCGAGGCGAGGGACGTGCGGGAGGTCGGCTTCGGCTACGTTCTCCTGCGACGCGCAGACGGCCTCCCGACGCTCCGCCGATTCGAGCGGAGGCACGGCTCGCTCGGCGCGAACGAGGCGGGCCTGGGCGTGCATCTCGGCGCCTGTCTGGCCGCGCACGACGCCCAGGCTGCGCTCGACGACGACGCGCTGGCGGGCCTCCGGCTCACGATCGCGCCCGACGTGACCGAGGAGCGGCACCTGTGGCCGGGCGCGGACGCTCCGACGGCGATCCTGCTGCGGCAGGGCGGCGGCTTCGGCCGTGTCGTCTCTGCCGACACCGGGCTGGCCGCGCTCGTCGGCGCGTGCGACGGCGAGCTGAGCGTCGGCGCGATCGTCGGCGCGCTCGCGCAGCTGCTGGAGGTCGATGAGGCCGCCCTGCGTGCCGACCTGCTCCCCGCCGTCCGCGCGCTCCTCGTCGACGGCCTGCTCACCCTCCCGTAACGCCGGCCCGGCCCGTCAGCGACGCGGGAGCGCGACCAGGCGAACTGCGCCGAAGGCCCCGCACGGCCGGAGGACGCCGAACGCTCTGCGTCGTGCGTCACCCGGCGATGGGCCGGGGCGAAGAATGTGGTGCGATCGAGCAGGTTTCATGTCTCGACGACGCCTCAGGGCGGACGCTGACCGACCCTGTTCACTTCGGCAGCGCGGAGACCTCCTCGACGAAGGCCACCGCGGCCTCGCCGACGGCCCCGGCCGACAGCCGGAGGCCGAGCACCACATCGGTCGTCCGGGGCGGCTGCCCGGGCGGCGGCGCGCTGTCGTCCGCGCCCGACATCCCGAGCACGGACACCCGCAGCTCGACCCCGCCGCCCGGCACACGCCGACCCGCGAGCGACAGCGCGGGCGAGCGGAACGTGAGCGCGGTCCATTCGTCGGCGCCGAGCGTGAGGTCGCCCGGGAGGCCCGCCAGCCACGCCCCGAGGTCCGTCGCCTCATCGATGCTCAGCAGCGGCCCGGCGAGCGTCCAGCGGTGAGCGCCGTCGACCGCGTCGGCACGGAGCACGAGCGCATCGCCGTCACGGTCGACGGCGCTCACCGCGAGGCTGCGCGGTGCCTCGACGTCCTCCAGGAGCACCGACGTCACCGCGGCGTCGGCACGACGGTCAGCACGCGCTCGATGTACTCGAAGAACGACACCATGAAGCCGCGGAGGAACGCCTCCGTGGACTCGTCGGTGACCACGCCGTCGTCGTCGATCAGCCCGGGGCGCATCTGGATGTAGGCCTCCGGTGCGTTCATCTGCGGAGCCTGCAGGAAGCTGAGCACGCTGCGCAGCTGCTGTTGCGCGACGGCGGTGCCGATCGCCCCTGAGGAGGCTCCGATCACCGCTGTGGCCTTGCGGGCGATCACGTTCTCCCCGTAGGGGCGGCTGGCCCAGTCGATGGCGTTCTTGAGGGCGCCGGGGATGGACCGGTTGTACTCGGGCGTGACGAAGAGGAGGGCCTCCTGCGCGGCGATCGACGCCTTGTAGTCGCGAGCGACCTGCGGGAAATGACCGTCGAAGTCGCGGTTGTAGAGCGGGAGGTTCCCGATCTCGATCTCCGTGAACACGAGCTCGTCGGGGGCGAGCCGGAGGAGGGCTTTCGACAGCCTCCGGTTGATGGAGACCGAGGAGAGGCTGCCGACGAAGTAGCCGACGCGATAGGGAGGCTGGAGCTCGTTGATCGTTGCCATGACGTCAGCTTGCTCCGGCCGTGGCACGGTGTCGAGCCCCGGCGGCTGCGCCGTCGTCTGAGGCGGCGGCCCCGACGTCTGAGGCGGGCGTCGGCCGGAATAGGGCATCTTCCCGATGTGGGAGGGGGTCCTTAGCGACGAGTCTGAGGGAGTCGAGAAAGCAGTGGAACGAAGGGTGAGGGTCATGATGCTGTCCGAGGAGTTCGTCGCCGGTCGCGTGTTCGAGGGGGAGGCCCGCCGGGCCGAGCAGGAGCGCGAGCTGGTGCGCCGCGGGCGTGAGCAGCGCGCGGAGCGCCGGGCCGAGCGCACAGCCGAGCGTGCTGCCCGGAGCATGCACCGGCACGCAGCGGGGCGGACCGCTCAGGAGGCGGCCGCGTCGCCGATCGCTCCGGCGGCCGAGCCCGTGCGGAAGCCGCGCGGCCAGCAGCTCGCGGAGCCCGTCGCCGAGCCGCAGCGGGAGCTCGCCCACGCCGGGCGATGACGGCGGTTCTGCCCTGCGCGAAGCCGCGCGAGGGAGGGGTGAGGATGTCGGTGGTGCGTGGCACGATGAGGTCATGCGATCACCGGCGTCCAGCCCCACGATGATCGGGCGCGAGTCCGATCTCGAGGCGCTGCGCGACGAGCTCCGCGCCGTCGAGCAGGGCGGTGGTCTGCGTGCCGTCGTCATCGGGGGCGAGGCGGGCATCGGCAAGTCCCGGCTGCTCGCCGAGTTCCTCGCCGAGGCCGAGGCGTCCGCCACGGTTCTCCTCGGTCGGTGTGTCGACCTCGGCAACGACGGCGCGCCGTACGCGCCCTTCGCGAGCATCCTGCGCCGGCTCATCGAGCTGCGCGGGCTCGACACGGTGGTCGCCGCCGCCGGGCACGGGGCAGGGGTGCTCCCCGTGCTGCTGCCCGAGCTCGCCGACGACTCGGCCGTGCCCGCCCGCACCGGCGCTGAACGTCTCTACGAGCTCGTCACGGTCCTGCTCGAGACGCTGTCGGCCGACCGGCCACTCGTGCTCGCCGTCGAAGACATCCACTGGGCAGACTCCGCGACCCTCGAGCTCCTCCGCTTCATCGTCCGGATGGCCGAGCGCGGGCGCATCCTCGTGCTGCTCAGCTACCGCAGCGACGAGGTCGGGCGGGGTCACCCGCTGCGGTCCTACCTCGCCGAGCTGGAGCGCACGCGCCGCCTGACGCGGTGGGAGCTGGCCCGGCTCGGCCGCGACCAGGTGGAGGCGCTGGTCGCCCGCCTGCTCGGGTGCGAGCCCGACGCCGCGACGGTCGATCGCGTCTACGAGATGAGCGAGGGCGTTCCGTTCTTCGTCGAAGAGCTCATCGGCATCGACGGCCTCGCCACGGGCGAAGACCTCCCCGAGACACTGCGCGAGCTCCTCCTGGCGCGGTTCGAGAAGCTCAGCGAGCCGACCCAGCAGCTGCTGCGCCTGGTGTCGGCCGGCGGCGTCTGCGTCGACCACGAGTTGCTCAGCGCGGTCTTCGACGGAACCGCCGACGAACTCGACGCCGCCGCCCGCGAGGCCGTGGTCGCCAACGTGCTCGCCGCCGACACCACTGAATACACGTTCCGTCACGCCCTCGTGCGCGAGGCCATCCACGCCGATCTGCTCCCGGGCGAGCGCAGTCGGTACCATCGGCGTTTCGCCGAGGCGTTGGAGGCCCGCCCGCAGCGCTCCGCCACGCAGCTCTCCACTCACTGGCTCGCCGCGCACGACCTGCGGCGCGCGTTCATCGCGTCGCTGGAGGCGATGGAGGAGGCCAGGCGCTCGTACGCCTACGCGACGGCCGCTGCGATGGGCGACCGCGCCCTCGAGCTGTGGGACAGCGTGCCGGACGCCCAGGAGCTCAGCACGCGTGCGCTCGGCGTCACCAGCCGCACCGACCTGCTGTCGCGCACGGCCTCGGCGCTCCGCAATGCGGGAGACAACGAGCGTGCTCTCGCGATGGTGAACGCGGCCCTCGACTCGTCGGGCGACCTCCCTCCCGCCCGGCACGCTCGCCTCCTGCGCGACAAGGCGCAATACCTGATGAACCTCAACCGGCCGGGCGTGATCGAGCTGCTGCAGCGCGCGCTGGAGGTGGTGCCTCCCGGGTCGCTCCCGGCCGGCGACGGCCTGCGGCCGCAGCTGCTGACCGAGCTCGCCGCCCGCTACATGCTCGCCGCTCGCTTCGACGAAGCGGTCGCGCTCACCTCGCAGGCCGTCGACGAGGTGGGGAGCGGCGCGGAGGCCCTGCGCTCGGTGGCGCACAACATCCGAGGCAGCTCGCTGGTGGCCGCCG
The DNA here is from genome assembly GCA_963734315.1 of uncultured Actinomycetota bacterium. Lineage (GTDB taxonomy): Bacteria > Actinomycetota > Actinomycetes > Actinomycetales > Microbacteriaceae > Leifsonia. The sequence goes on from CAVTGP010000019.1 coordinate 71,031, forward strand.
GCTCGATCGACCGAGGTCTGGCCGAGCTCGACAAGGCCGGCCGGCTGGCCGAGCACGATCCCGGGGCGGCGCTGCGCTATGCGGTGAACGCGTCCGACGCCATGAACACGCTGGGCCGCTACGAAGAGGCCGTGCGCCTCGCCGAACGCGGTGTCCGCGAGGCGCGTGCCCGGGGCGTGGAGCGCACGTCCGGCGTCATCCTCTCGTCGAACATGGTCGAGCCGTTGCTCGCGCTCGGCGAGCTCGATCGTGCGGAGGCGTTGCTCGATCCCGCGCTCGCGCTCGACCCTCCGCCGAGCTTCCGGGCGCACCTGCAGCGCATGAAGCTCTGGATCACGCTGTGGCGCGGTGACCTCGACATCGCAGAGGCACTGCTGCGCCGCTGGCACGGCGGTCTGCGCACGCTGGGCGAGCTGGAGGTGCAGTCCGAGCTGGGCGTCGCCCGGTTGGCCGCCGAGCTGGCGATAGCGCGCGGCGACCATCTCGGGGCGTGGGAGGCGACAGCGCCGGTTCGTGCTGACGGGCATCGGCGGCTGCCCGCCTCCGACCTCCCGGTGCTCGCGGCCGCCGCGCGCGCTCTCGCCGACGGCGCGTTCCGATCGGCGCGCGCTGCGGGTGCCTCCGATGGCCCCGATGCCGATGCGCTCGATATCGCGCGGGAGGCCGCCCGCCTCGACACCGTGCTCGCGGCCATCGAGGCCTGGCCGACCGCGGTCGCGTGGGGGCCGGTGATCCGCGCCGAGCTCGCGACGGCGCTGGCCGCGGTGGATGCCGGGAAACCAGCGACGGGAACGGCTGACGACGGTGACGGACCGGTGAACGGGCCGGGTCGCTTCGACGCAGCCCGCGCCGCCTGGGAGGCCGCGGTCGCCGCGACGACCTCCCCGTTGGCGCCCGCGCACCTCCACCCCTACGCCCTGGTGCGAGCCGCCCGCGTCGCTCGGGCCGCCGGCGACAGCGGAGCGGTCGAGCAGCTCGCCGCCGCGGCCCGCGGCGAGGCCGAACGCTCAGGATTCGGGCTCCTCACCGAGGCGGCGGCCGCGCTCGCGTCGTCACGGAGCAACCGCGCCGGTCACGGTGCAGCGGCCGTCGGCCCCGGGGCTCCGCTGACCGAGCGCGAGGAGCAGGTGCTCGCGCTCATCGAGCAGGGTCTCAGCAACAAGCAGATCGGCGAGGCGCTGTTCATCTCGGCCAAGACCGCGAGCGTGCACGTGTCGAGCATCCTGCGCAAGGTCGGCGCCTCCAGCCGCACCGAAGCGGTCTACCGCGCCACCCGCGCGACTCGCTGACGCGAGGCTGTCCAGCGCTCGACGCTCGCGCTCAGCGCTCAGCGCTCAGCGCTCGGCGGCGACGGCGCAGACGATGCAGAGCTCGGTCGTCGGGCGTGCCTCGAGCCGCTGAATGCCGATCGCGCGGTCGCACGACGCGCACGTGCCGTAGCGCCCGGCCCGGATGTGCTCGCGAGCGGCGTCGACGGCCGCGATGTCGGCGGCGGTCTCCGAGCGGAGGGCCTGCAGGCGGCTCCATTCCGAGCTGAGTGTCGGCCCCTCGGGGTCGTGCTCGTCGTCGGCGGTCGATTCCGACCGCGACGACAGCAGCATGCCGAGTGCCTCCGAGTGTCGCTGCGCGTCGGCGACGTCCTCGCGGCGTCGCTCGTCGAGCATCCTGTCGAAGCGCTCCAGCTGGTCGGTCGTCAGTCCGACGTCCTGGATGACGGAGAGCTCTCGTGTGTCCGGTGATTCGGTGTGCATCTGCGCTCCCCCTTCCGATCCCGCCGTGTCAGCGTACGACACAGTCGGCCGCCGCCCCGTAGGCTCGGCGTGTGCCCTCGTTTCGTGTAATCATCCCGGTGGGGCGGCTGCGCGGCGACGTGCCCGCCACCGTCATCGAGCCCGCGGCCGCCGCGGCGACGGCCGAGCTCACGACGGTCGAGGCGACGAGCGTCGACATCGTCAGTCGCGAGGCGCGGCTCACGGTGCGGTTCACCGCCGACCGCGCGGCGGACGCGCTGCGCGTCGCCGAGCACACCGTCGCCGCTGTGCACCTGCTCGCGGAGACAGGAGGGTGGCGGCTCACCGAGCGCGTCGGAGGCCGCTGGTTGCGGCGCGCCTGATCCCGCGCGCAGCGGGCGCCGTCGCCGCGGCGATCAGGCGACCGCCGGAAGCGCCGCCTCGATCAGTCCGATGATGCGCGGGTCGTCCGGCTCGGTCTGCGGACGGAAGCGGTGCACCGTGCCGTTCGGCGTGATGACGAACTTCTCGAAGTTCCACTTGACCTTGCCGGCCTTGCCGTCGACGTCCGGGTGTGTGGTCAGCTCGGAGTAGAGCGGGTGCGCGTTGCGCCCGTTCAGCCGAACCTTCTCCATCATCGGGAACGTGACGCCCCACGTCGTGGAGCAGTACTCCTTGATCGCGTCCGTCGAGCTCAGCTCCTGGAGGAACTGGTTGCTCGGGAAGCCGATCACGGTGAAGCCGCGGTCGCCGTACGTCTCCTGCAGCCGTTCGAGCTTCTCGTACTGCGGTGCGAGTCCGCAGCGCGAGGCGACGTTGACGACGAGGATGACCTTGCCCGCGTAGTCGGACAGGCTGCTCGGCGCACCGTCGATGGTGTGGAACGGAATCTCCATCAGGGTCATGATCCGAGCCTACGACTCGGCGTGGCACCGAGTGCCCGATCGCGGTGAAAACCCAGAATCGGCCCTCCACTGGCGTCTTCGGCGGGTCAGAGGCCCGCAAGCGGGGCCTCCGGATCGGACATCCACTCGTTGAGCGAGCCGTCGTACACCGTCACGTCGTGGCGGCCGAGCAGGGCGAGAGCGAGGGCGTCCGCCGCGGCGGCGATCCCGCCTCCGCAGTACGCGACGATCGGGTCGGAAGACACGAGCACGTCGGCGAAGACGTCGCGCAGCTCCGCGTGGGGCAGGAACGCGTTCGTCGCGCGATTCACCAACCGGACGGCGGGTGCGCTCACGCTGCCCGGGAGGTGACGAGCGGCGAAGTCCCGTGGCGGCGTTCCGCAGACCAGCGTGCCGGCGCGATCACCGGTAAGCACTGCCGCGACGTCGTCCCGGTCGCTCCAGAAGCCGGGGAGCTCCGCGACGGGGAAACCGTCGGCAGGGCGCGGCTCGACGTCACCGGCCTCGAGCGGGCGCTCCTCGCCGCTCCACTTGGTGACGCCGCCATCGAGCACGGCGACCCGCTCGTGCCCGAACGACCGGAACAGCCACCACAACCGTGAGGCCCACTGACCGGCAGCCGCGTCGTAGATCACGACGGTCGTGCCGGCATCCACTCCGAGCGCCGCAGCGGCGTTCGCGAACGCCTCGGCTCCCGGACGGGTGAACGGGAACCGCCCAGCCGGGTCGCTGAACGGGTCGAGCAGGTCGGCGAAGACCGCACCGGGCACGTGGCCGGCACGGTACTGCTCCGCTCCGCTCACGTACCCGACGCGACCGTCGGAGCCGGTGGAGGCCACGACCGTGGCGTCGACGACGACCAGCCCGTCGGAGCCCAGGTGGTCGCAGAGCCATTGGGTCGACACGAGCGGCCCGGCGAGCGCCGCGCCGAGCGCGGCCCCACGGGTGTCGTGAGCAGGGAGGCTCTGGGGGCCGGGCTGGCCGGAACGATCGGTCGTGATGGTCATGCGACCACGCTAACGGCGGCCTCCGACGTCGCATATGGCCGGCGCAACCCGACGTAATGCGTGGTCGCATATTGGAAGGTAGTACCCGCGCGTGTCTGCACCGCGCGCCCGCTCAGCACTCGATGACGTTGACCGCCAGCCCGCCTTCGCTGGTCTCCTTGTACTTCGTCGACATGTCGAGGCCCGTCTGCCGCATCGTCTCGATCACCGTGTCGAGCGAAACCAGGTGCGACCCGTCGCCATGAAGTGCGAGCCGGGCCGCCGAGACCGCGGTGGAGGAGGCGATGGCGTTGCGCTCGATGCACGGGATCTGCACCAGCCCGCCCACCGGGTCGCAGGTCAGGCCGAGGTGGTGTTCCATCGCGATCTCTGCCGCGTTCTCCACCTGCCTGGGCGTCCCGCCCAGCACGGCGCAGAGCGCGCCGGACGCCATCGCGCAGGCGGACCCGACCTCCGCCTGGCACCCGCCCTCCGCGCCGGAGATCGACGCGTTTGCCTTGAACAGCGACCCGATCGCCGTCGCGGTGAGGAGGTACTTTCGGATGCCGTCGAGCGAGGCTCCGGGGACGAAGCGGAGGTAGTAATGAGCGACGGCGGGGACGATGCCCGCGGCGCCGTTCGTCGGCGCGGTGACGACACGGCCGCCCGACGCGTTCTCCTCGTTGACCGCGAGCGCGAAGGCGTGCAGCCATTCGAGTGATGTGGCGCGGCCCGGGTCGTCCTGCACGCGCTCGAGATGCTCGCGCATGGTGGCGGCGCGACGCTTCACTCCGAGGCCCCCGGGAAGGGTTCCGTCGCCGGCGAGGCCGCGCGCGACGCACTCGGCCATGGCCTCCCAGATCAGATCGAGACGGGTGTCGGTGGCCTCGGCGCCGTGCAGGGCGACCTCGTTGCGGCGCGCCACCTCGCAGATCGGAACGTCGAGGCGCTCGCAGATCGTGAGGAGCTCCTCTGCCGAGTCGTAGGGCAGGGGATGAGCAGCGCGGGCCGCGAGGTCGGCCTCCTCGCCGTCGCGGCGGATGAAGCCGCCACCGATGGAGTAGTAGGTCTCCTCCAGCAGCGGCAGCGGCTCCCGCGAGCCATCGGCCGAGCGGCCCCACGCCCGCAGGGTGAGTGCGTTGGGGTGGCCGGGGAGGCGCGTGCGCGGCTCGAAGTCGATGTCGTCCTTCGACAGCGGGATCTCGCGCAGCCCAGCGAGCAGCAGCGTCGCGCCGGGCTCGATCCCGGACCAGGCGCCGCGGACGTCCTCGGGGCGGCAGTTCTCCGGCTCGTTGCCGCGGAGCCCTGCGACGACGGCGTCGGGTGTGCCATGTCCGATCCCGGTGGAGCCGAGGGATCCGTAGAGCGTGCAGGTGACCTGGTCGACCCGGTCGAGGAGGCTGTCGGCGACGAGCCGGTCGGCGAACGCCTTCGCCGCCCGCAATGGTCCGACGGTGTGCGAGCTCGAGGGGCCGATGCCGATCGAGAACAGGTCGAAGGCCGAGACGTACGCTGTCACTTCATCAGTGTACGTCGCCGTGCGCGCGGGATTCGCGCGCCAGGGTGCGCATCCGTGCAGATATCGTGCGCAGAACTCAGGTCTGACGGGGATGCACGCGCGCGTCGCCCGGTGGGCACCAGGTGCTCTCCAGCCCGCCGTCGAGGGCCGAGTACTCGATGAGGAATTGGCCGCCCTCGTCCGGTCCCTCCACCACGACTCCAGGGCGATCCCCGAGCCACACAGTTGTGCCGACGCCGATGTCCATGCCGGTCAGGATACGCGCGGGTGCGTCGAGAACGGAGGAGATCGGCCACTCGACGACGCCGAACGCGTGTCCACCGGAGGAGATGCGGCCCGAACTCCGGCTGATCTCCTCCGTTCGCTGCTCTGGCCCGGCGTGGCGAAGCGAGACTCCTCCGTTGGCAGCGAAGCAACCTAAGTTGACAAATCGGATTAAGCAACTATAGTTGCTTCCATGAACCCTCCCACGCCCGACCCGCTCGGCGGCGCCGCCGACGGCCTCGCCGCCGTCGTCGCCCTCCGCGAGCTCGCCGACCGGCTCGAAGACGCGGAGGTCGAACGTGCCCTCCGCGACGGCTGGAGCTGGACCCAGATGGCAGACGCCCTCGGTGTCACCCGCCAAGCAGTCCACAAGAAGCACCTGCGCCGTGTCGCCGCGGCCGGCATCGCCTTGCGCCGCCGACAGAACTGAGGAGACGAAATGTCTGAACTCCCACCCGGAACCGCCAACAACGCCCCGGGGCAGCCGCTCTCCAAGGCGGTGCGCTCCGTCGTGATCGCCTCGGTCACCGAGGCGCAGCGCCGCAATTCCACCCTGGTCGAAGCCGAGCACCTGCTCCTCGCGCTCTCTCGCGACGGAAGCAGCCCGATTCGCCACGTGCTCGCCGACGCCGGCCTCGACCCGAGCGGGCTGGAGGCCGCCCTCCTCGCCGAGCGCGAGGCGAGCCTCCGGGTGGCAGGCGTCGAACCGTTGGGGGAGGAGCGCCTCGTCGCCTCGCCGCGCGTCGCCCGTCCGCGCTGGGGCGCCTCCGCGAAGGAAGCGCTCTCGCGTGCCCACCGGGTCGCCTCGGCCCACCATCGCCAGCGCTCCGGCGAGGCCGACCTCGTGACCGCGATCCTCGGCCTCGAGCTCGGGACCGTCCCGCGCGCGCTCGTCCTCGCGGGCGTGGATCGTCCGGCGGTCGTCGCAGCCGTCCGCACCGTCGGCTGACGGGCTGACGAGTCCCCTCTCTCGCCGCCGCCACACCTCCGCTTACACCGCCGCGGCGGCTCTGTAAGCACGCCGTAAGCGCTGTGTAAGCGCGCCAGGCGAGCATCGACTCATCCACCTCATCAGGAAGGACCACTATGACTCGCAGCACCGAGTGGGCCGTCGAGGCCCACGGGCTCGTCAAGGTCTTCGGCGACAACCGAGCGGTCGACGGCGTCGACCTCAACGTCCGCGCCGGCACCGTCTACGGTGTCCTCGGCCCGAACGGCGCCGGGAAGACCACCACCATCTCCATGCTCGCCACTCTGTTGCGGCCCGACGGCGGCGAGGCGTTCGTCTTCGGGCACGACATCCGCAGGGAGCAGCAGGTCGTCCGGCAGCTCCTGGGCGTAACCGCCCAGTTCGCCTCCGTCGACGAGACGCTCTCGGCGAACGAGAACCTCATGATCTTCGCCCGTCTGCTCGGGCTCAGCGGCCGGGAGGCGAAGGCCAAGACCGCCGAGCTCCTCGAGGAGTTCGGGTTGACGGACGCCGCCAAGCGCCCGCTGAAGAAGTTCTCCGGCGGCATGCGCCGCCGCCTCGACCTCGCGGCCAGCCTCATCGCGCAGCCTCCCCTGATCTTCCTCGACGAGCCGACCACCGGCCTCGACCCGCGCACCCGCGCGCAGATGTGGGACACCATCCGCCGACTGGTCTCGACCGGCTCGACGGTGCTGCTCACCACGCAATACCTCGACGAGGCCGACCAGCTCGCCGACCGCATCGCGGTCATCGACCGCGGCCGCGTCGTCGCCGAGGGCACCGCCGACGAGCTCAAGGCGTCGGTCGGCGAGTCCTCCCTGCAGTTGCGGCTGACCGACCCGGCCGACATCGAGGATGCCCGCCGCGCCATCGCCACCGTGCTCGGTGTGGAGGCCGTCGTCTCGCCCGAGGGCTCCCGGCTCACCGCGCCGATGCGCGACGCCGACGCCGTCACCGACCTGTTCGTCACGTTCCGCGAGGCCGGCATCCACCTCCAGGAGATGTCGGTGCAGAAGCCGACCCTCGACGAGGTGTTCCTGACGCTCACCGGCCACGGGGTCGAGGACGAGAAGACTGCGGACGACGAGTCCGCCGAGACCGAGCAGGCCGCTACATCAGAAGGAGTCAGGGCATGAGCGCCATCGCCACCATCACCCCGCCCTCAGAGCGGAACCTGAAGAACCACGTCAGCCTCAGCCAGACGCTGTCGAACACGATCACGATGGCCCACCGCGGCCTCCTCAAGATCAAGCGGACGCCCGAGCAGCTGTTCGACGTGACGTTGCAGCCGATCATCTTCACGATCATGTTCGCCCTGCTGTTCGGAGGCGCGATCACCGGAAGCGTGTCGAGCTACCTGCCGTACCTCATCCCCGGGATCCTCGCTCAGACCGTGATCACGACCTCGGTCGTCACCGGCGTGCAGCTGCGGGAGGACATGGACAAGGGGGTGTTCGACCGCTTCAAGTCCATGCCGATCGCGCGGATCGCCCCGCTCTCCGGCGCATTGCTGGCGGACACGCTGCGCTATGCGATCGCGACCACGATCACCTTCGTCACCGGCTTCTTCATGGGCTACCGGCCCGCCGCAGGACTCGGCTTCGTCATCCTCTCCGGGCTCCTCGTCATCGTGTGCGCGTGGGCGATCAGCTGGATCTTCGCCTTCTTCGGCGTGATCGCACGCACGGCGGGATCGGTTCAGGGCATCTCATTCCTGGTGCTCTTCCCGCTGACGTTCTTCTCGAACGCGTTCGTTCCGGTGAACTCGCTGCCGGACTGGCTGCAGTGGTTCGTCAGCATCAACCCGGTCTCGCACCTGGTGACGGCGGTGCGCGACCTCGCCAACAATGGCACGTTCGGCGCCGACGGCTGGTGGGCGCTCCTGGGCGCGGCGGTCATCGTCGCCGTGTTCGCACCCCTCACTGTGCGCGCCTACATGCGGAAGGCCTAGCCTCCCGCCCCACGGTCAGCGGCCGTCGTCTCCTGCGGAGGGAGGCGGCGGCCGCTTCGCGGATTCCGGCGCTAGGCGGCGGTCAGAAGCGCCACGTCCACTTCTGGTTGTTGCCGCCGTTGCACGTCCACAGGTCGAGAGCGGAGAGGTTGGCAGTGGCGTGGTTCGCCACGTCGAGGCAGTAGGAGGGGTTGAGCGCCGACAGCACGCTGCCGTCGGCGAGGACCCGCCACGACTGCTCTGCACTGCCGGTGCAGTCATCGATGGCGATCGCCGCCCCGTTCGCGGCGGCACCGCCCTGGACGTCCAGGCACTTCGAGCCATAGACCTGGAGCGCTCCGGTACCGGTGAGCGCCCACGTCTGGTTGGCGCCGCCGTTGCAGTCCCAGACCACCACGGCGGTGCCGTTGGCAGTGCTGGAGTTCGGCACGTCGAGGCAGCGGCCCGATTCGGTGCCTTTCAGGCCGATGGCGCTGGAGGCTGCCGTCACCGTGAGGGCCTGGTCGGCCGGCAGAGCGGTCGACCCGGTCGTTCCGGTGTTCGCCCAGTTGCGGTAAGGGCTGGTCGAGACCCCCGAAGCTCCGAGACTCAGGACCTGCCCGCTGTAGCGGTTCACCAGGTGCGACGTACCCGCCGAGGTCGATGCTCCCGACGACGGTGTGGACACATCCGGCTCGACGAACCATTGCTGGCCGACGGTCGGTCCGTTGCTGGGTCGCGCCATCAGGCCGACAGGCGCGCCCCATGCCCGGCCGGCGACGGTCGTCGAGTCGACACCGAGCGCCATTCCCGTCACGCTGTTGGTGATGGAGTACGCTCCGTCGCCCGTGGGCGTGAACACCCACTGGGTGTCCACGCTCTGAGCCAGGGTGCGGTTCGAGCCTGAGGCGATCGTGTAAGCCTTCGACGTGTCTGCGATCGGTGCAGCGGGCGTCGCGGTGTCGACGGTGACGTTGACGTACTCGCTCTGGGAGGTGCTGCCCCCGGCGGTGGAGCACGCGAAGTAGCAGTACGAACGGAAGGTCTTGCCCACGATCGAGGAGCTCGTCGCATTGACGGTGTCGACCAGCCACCGGTACCAGGACTGCTGGGTGTAGTTCGGCGTGGCGCCGAGGTCGGTCCACCTTTCAGTGGCGAGGTCGCGGGTTCCGTAGAAGTGCAGCGGCCGGTTGACCCCGTCGCCGAGGTCGGTCTGCGGGGTGCCGATGTACATGCCGAGATAGGCGTCGTACGAGACGTTCATCACGAAGAGGTCCGAGCCGTTGGCGGGGAGCTCCCCTGCGGCCGCCTGAGTGCTGATGGTTCCGGTGTTCTGCGGGTTGTAGTCGTCCATTGCGGGGACGACGCCGGTTGGGTACTCGCTGGTCGATGTGATGTTGCTCTCGCTGCCGCCGATGCCGGCGGAGGTCCAGCCGCCATTGGAGTACTTCTGCCAGGAGCCTTTCGCCATCTTCTGCGAAATCGGCGCGCGTGCGACGTGTTCTCCGAATCCCGCGGCGGCCCAGCCGCCGTTCTTGTTGATCACGCGGGAGCCGTAGAAGACGTAGAAGTACCCGGACGCCGTGTCCACGACAAGGCGCTGATCTCCGTCGCCGTAGTAGTACGCCTGATTCGGAAACGAGGTCACGTCGCCGCGCTGCGTGCTGTATGGAGAGGTGATGGCGTGGTCCTTGATCGTCCACGTCGAGCCCTGGTCGGTCGAGACCGCGTAGTCGATCGCGTCGTAATGGAGGCCGTCCCCGAACGGCTGCGGAGTGAACTCGTTGTGGACGAGCCCGTACCAGTTGCCGGTGTCGGGGTCGACCCAGACGCCCGAGAGGTCGCAGTAGTTCCTCTGGGCATAGGAGCTGCCGCTGGGCGCGGCGGTCGCAGTGAGCCCGGTCGGGCTGTTGTTGCACCGCCAGGTTGTGTCCTTGTTGGAGTCCGATGAGTTCGCCGGGTTCACCGAGTCGCTGATCGCTGAGCGCGTTGCATTGTCGAACGTGGTGCCGCTGTAGAAGTCCCAACTGCGCGCGGCGGTCGCACCGTAGTCCGCCACCGATTGCTGGAAGTAGAAGGTGCCGTTCTTGTCCACGAAGGGGCTGGCTGGGGTGTCTTCCGGATGGCCGACCTGTACGACCGATCCGCTCGAGACGGTATAGCCCGACCCGGCGGCCGTCGCCGTCGTCGAGGTGGTCACCAGTATCGCGATGCTGATCGCGCAGATGGCGGCTGCGGCCACCGCTCTGCGCCGTGTGGTGGGAATCTTCATCGATCTCTCCTCGGCTCTCGCCCTCATGGCGACCCGATGTTATGGATATCGCCGGTGCTCAAGCTGCAACTAACCAGAAATTGAGATCGATAACAAGTCCCAGATGTGACATCGGTGGATGAATTCGAGCGGATTCGAGATCAGATCGGAGCGGGACCGCTGCTGGCGCGGACGATCAACTCCGGTTGGACCGCTTGCGGCTCCCTGGTCATTTCAGGGTGCTCGATGTGCTGAAGCACGTGGGCCACGGCGAGGGCCCCCATATCGGCGAACGGCTGTGCGACCGTCGTCAGCGGGGGGGTGCAGAACTCGGCCAGCGCCACGTTGTCGACCCCGACGACCGAGAGGTCCTCCGGGATGCGCCGCCCGAGTTCGTGGAGCGCCCGAATGAGCCCGAAAGCCATCTCATCGCTCGCCACGAAGACGGCCGTCACCTCGGGTATCCTGCCGAGCACCAGGCCATTCTCGTATCCGGAGCGTGGTGACCAATCTCCCGCGAGCGGAGGTGGCACCTGGCGCCCCTCGCGCTCGAGGGTGTTGCGCCAGCCTTCTCGCCTGCTGACGCTGTCGAGCCACTCGGTCGGACCGCTGATGTGCCAGACCGTGTCGTGCCCGAGCTCGAGCAGATGGGCCGTCGCGAGCTCTGCGGCGCGGGCCTGATCGATGGCGACGACTTCGGTCGCGGATGTCCGCGACCCGTCAATCGTGATGGTCGGGATCGCCCGGGTGATTTCGGTGATGGTGTTCGTGGCTGCGATGAGCGGGATGGCGAGCACGATGCCCTCCACGTCCTGGTCGGCGAGACGAAGCAGGGCGCGTTCGACGTCGACCGGATCGAGGGAAGGGGTGGTGGAGGTGGTGACGGCGTAGCCGGACAGGTTCGCCGCGGTCTCGATGCCGACGGCGATCGCGTTGCGCGAATAGTAGGGCGATTGCAGCTGGACCACGCCGAGCGTGCGGCTGCGTCCAGAGCTCAGCATCCGCGCGGCGTTGTTGCGTCGGTAGCCCAGCTGATCGACGGCGGCGAGCACTTTGGCGCGCACGGTCGTGCTGACGTTCGGATGATCGCTGAGGACGCGGGATACGGTCTGAGCGGAAACCCCCGCGAGCCGGGCGACGTCGATCATCGCCGGCGGGCGGCCCCCTGAAGTCGGAAGCGCATTCGTCATGACTCGATGATATCGGCATCAATCGATGAGATGACCGACAAGAAGCCGTTGTTGAGCAGTTTTCGTCCGAGTGTTGATATCGATAACAATTTGTGCCAAGGTTTCCCGTACCCGCCAAGGGGTCATCTGTGATCGAAGGAGAGACAGTGAAGAAGTCAGCGATGAGGAGCGCGACCGTCGCGTGTGCGGTCGCCGTCGGCTTGATTCTGGCCGGCTGCTCGGCCGGGGGAGGCGACGGCCATCAGAAGACCACCGTGACGTTTTGGGGATGGGCGCCCGGCTATGCCGACGCGGTGACCGCCTTCAACAAGACCCACACCGACGTGCATGTGACGTACCAGGCCGTCCAGCCCGGAGCCAAGGGCGGGTACCAGAAAATGCTGAACGCGGTCACCGCGGGCAACGCGCCGTGCCTTGCCCAAGTGGGCTACGAGACATTGCCGAGCTTCGCCGCCCAGGGTGCGCTCGAGGATGTGAGCTCGGTCGCGGGCAAAGACCGCGACGACTTCCAGGCCTCCGCCTGGAAGTCGGTGACGGTCGGCGACGCCGTCTACGGAGCGCCCGTCGACACCGGGCCCATGGCGCTCTTCTACAACAAGCAGCTGTTCGACTCGCTCGGTCTCCAGCCGCCGGCTACCTGGGCCGAGTACAAGGCCGATGCCGAGAAGATCCACGCGAGCGGCCCGACGCACTTCATCTCGTCTCCCTACCTCAACTACGACTATGCCGGGCTCGCCTGGCAGGCCGGAGCGCCCTGGTTCGGGGTCGACGGCGACTCGTGGAAGGTGACGCTCGAGTCGGAGGCGAACAAGCAGGTGGCCGACTATTGGCAGGGACTCGTCGGCGAGGGGTTGATCAGCAGCGCGCCGATGTACGACCAGGCGTGGTACTCCGGTCTCGGAGACGGCTCCATCGCGACCGTGGTCGGCGCCGTCTGGCAGGCGGGCGTCATCAAGGGCGGAGCGGCCGCCGGCAGCGGCAAGTGGGCGGTTGCGCCCATGCCCCAGTGGAGCGCGGGGGACGACAAGTTCGGCAACGCCGGCGGCTCGGCGACCGCTGTCCTCAAGGGCTGTGCGAACACCTCCGCGGCGTGGGAGTTCGCCCACTGGCTGAGCACCGACAGGGACACATACAACATGCTCGTCACCAAGGCGGGCCTCTACCCGGCTGCGAAGGCCCTCGCGGACCTGCCGGCGCTGAAGGGTGGCGACCCCTACTTCGGCGGCCAGAAGATCTTCGATGTGTTCGCCGCCGCCTCGTCGAAGGTCGACTCCGGGTGGACCTGGGGGCCGGTGATGACTAAGACGGCTGCCGACCTCGACGACGGGCTCGCCACCGCGTGGGCCGGGCATGGCACGATCGCCGACGCGCTCGCGAACGCACAGGTCAAGACCATCGCGGAGCTCAAGAAGCAGGGCCTGAAAGTCGCCGGCTGAACCGGCATCGCTCGGTGGGGCGGGTGCGCGGAACCCGCGTGCCCGCCCCACTACACCAGAAAGATGAGCTAATGAGCGAACTGACCATCGCTTCCCCGGACACCGACGCACCGCGCGCGACCGCGCCCGCCCCTGCGAGCGGGTCACGGCGGAGACATCGTCCGCCGTGGCGGACCATCCTCTTGTTCCTCGGTCCGTTCCTCCTGCTGTTCGTCGCACTGTATCTCGCGCCCATCGTCTATGCGGCAGCGAGCAGTCTGTTCGTCCTCAAGCGCTCCGGGCTCGGCCTCACCGCGCCCGCGCACGTCTTCGACCCCCTCGCCAACTACATCCGGGCGCTCGCCGATCCCGACTTCCTCGCCGGCCTCGCGCGCATCGCCTTGTTCGGGATCGTGCAGGTCCCGTTGATGCTCGGCATCGCGCTGACGCTCGCGCTGCTCATCGACTCCCGGTCTGCCCGGGGAAAGGCATTCTTCCGGCTGTCGAGCTTCCTGCCCTACGCCATCCCCGGGGTCAGCGCCGCGCTGCTATGGTCATTCATCTACTCGCCGCAGTCGAGCCCGGTGAACCACCTCGTGGCTCCGCTCGGCATCCAGCTGCCCTTCTTCGAACCGGGCACCGTGCTGTGGTCGGTCGCGAACATCGTCACCTGGAGCTGGACCGGCTACAACATGATCATCATCTACTCCGCGCTCCAGACCATTCCCGCCGAGACACTGGAGGCCGCAAGACTCGACGGGGCCGGACCGCTCCGGATCGCGTGGAGCGTCAAGATCCCGATGGTCCGCAGCGCCCTCGTGCTGACCGCCGTGTTCTCGATCATCGGATCGGCCCAGCTCTACAACGAGCCAGCGGTCTTGCAGCCCGTCTCGCAGGGGACCATCTCGTCCACCTTCACCCCGATCATGTCGGCGCAGGCCGCCGTCAGCGCCGGTGATTATCCCTACGCCGCTGCGCAGTCCGTGCTGCTTGCGGTGCTCGTCGGCGCGATCTCGTTCGCCTTCTTCCGTCTGACGAACCGAAAGGCCTCGTGATGACCGCTCTACTCCGCTCGCGCGATGTGCGACCACGTCGCGACTCGAAGCCGCTCAGCCGGGTCGTCGTCACTGTGCTTCTCGGCGTGTCGACCGTGTACTTCCTTTTCCCGGTGTGGTGGCTCATCGTCGCGGCGACCAAACCGTTCGGGCGGCAGTTCAGCGGCAGCGGACTCTGGTTCGACGGATTCGGCCTCTTCGACAACCTCGCTCGCCTCAGCGAGCAGGACGGCGGGATCTTCTGGAGATGGATGCTCAACAGCCTGCTCTACTGCGGCGTAGGCGCGCTTCTCGGGACGGTCCTGTCGGCCATGGCCGGGTATGTCCTGGCGAAGTTCGACTTCCCCGGCCGCGGCGCTGCGTTCGGGCTGATCCTCGCGGCCGTGCTCATCCCGAAGATCCTGTTCACGCTGCCCTTGTACCTGATGTTCTCCGGCGTGGGATTGATCGACAATCCCCTCGCGGTCCTCTTCCCCAGCATCGTCAGCCCGTTCGGCGTCTACCTCGCCCGGGTGTTCGCCGCTCAGTCAGTTCCCGACGAGGTCATCGAGGCAGGGCGGCTCGACGGTGCGAGCGAGGGACGCATCTTCCGCACGATCGCGGCGCGCATGATGCTCCCGGCCCTCGTCACCATATTCCTGTTCCAGTTCGTCGAGATCTGGAACAACTACCTCCTCCCGGCGATGGTCCTCGGCGATGACCACATGCAGCCAGTCACGGTGGGGCTGGTGGGCTGGAATGCCAGCCACGTCGCGGTTCCGCCGCCGCTGGTCGTCATCGGGTCGCTCGTCTCGATCGTGCCGATCGTCGTGGCGTTCCTCGGCCTTCAGCGGTTCTGGCGTGCGGGCATGACCGCGGGAGCGGTCAAGTGACGCTCCTGAGCGTGCGGCCGGCCGCACTCCAGGCACGCGACGGGCGGCTCGTGCGGCACGGCATCGATCACCGAGTCCTGTCGGGCTCCATCCACTACTTCCGGGTGCACCCCGCGCACTGGCGCGACCGTCTGGAGCGGCTCGCCGCGCTCGGGCTGAACACCGTCGACACGTACGTTCCGTGGAACTTCCATCAGCCCCGCCCGGACGTCGCGCCGGACTTCACCGGCTGGCGGGATGTCGAGACGTTCATCCGAACCGCTGCCGACCTAGGACTCGACGTGATCGTGCGCCCGGGACCCTACATCTGCGCCGAATGGGACAACGGCGGTTTCCCGTCGTGGGTCACGGACCGCGTCGGCCGCGAGATCCGCAGCAGCGCGCCGCGCTTCCTGAGCATGGTGGCGGAGTGGTTCGACGCGTTGGTGCCCCGGATCGCGGCACTTCAGGCAGCTGCTGGCGGCCCCGTCGTCGCAGTGCAGGTCGAGAACGAGTTCGGCAGCTTCGGCGACGATCCCGGCTACCTGCGGTGGATCAGGAACGCGCTCCTGTCCCGCGGGATCACCGAGCTCCTCTACACGGCCGACGGCCCAATGGAACTGATGCTCGACGGTGGCACCGTGCCGGGAACGCTCGCTGCGGCGACGTTCGGATCCCGGGCCGCCGAAGCCGCCGCACTGCTCGCCTCACGCCGCGGCGGCGAGCCGTTCTTCTGCGCCGAGTACTGGAACGGCTGGTTCGACCACTGGGGTGAGCACCACCACATCCGATCGGCGGACAGCGCCGCGACGAGCCTCGCTGACATCCTGGCCGCAGGAGGCTCCGTGAGCATCTACATGGCGCACGGAGGAACCAACTTCGGCCTCTGGGCCGGTGCGAACCACGATGGTACCCGCATTCAGCCGACGGTCACCAGCTACGACTCGGACGCGCCGATCGCCGAGAACGGGGCGGTGACGCCGAAGTATCTGGCCTTCCGCGACCAGTTGGCCGTCGTCACGGGGCGCCCGTTCGCTCCAGTGCCCGCACAGCCGGCGGTGCTCACGCCGCGATCGTTTCCCGTCGTGCGCGGAGGAGGCCTCCTTCCGGTGCTGCGGGGTGCGGGCCGGGGCATGACCGGTGTCACGCCCGCGCGCTTCTCGGATGTCGGCCTGGACTCGGGACTCATGCTGTATCGCGCCCGCCCCCGGCTGCCACACGGGCCGGTGTCGTTGAGCGTGACCGGTCTGCACGACCGCGCCCAGGTCTTCGTCGACGGGGCGGCGGCGGGGATCCTCGAAGCCGACGGCGTCGTGGAACTTGTGGGCGCCGGGATGAGCGCCGATCTGGAACTGCTCGTCGAAAACCAGGGACGCGTGAACTACGGCGCGCTGCTCGGCCAGGACAAGGGCATCCTCGGCGGGGTGCAGCTCGAACGCCGACGGGTTCAGGGCTGGGAGTCGATCCCGCTGGACCTGGCGGCCTGGAGTGATCGGGAACTGGAGGCCGGCCTGCGATCGTGGGCCTCCGAGGCCGACGCTCCCGGTTTCGTCAGCGCGGGTCTGCACCTCGACGAGCCGGCCGACGCGTTCCTCGCGCTGCCCGGCTTTGCGAAGGGGTTTGTCTGGGTGAACGGCTTTCTTATCGGGCGGTATTGGGAGCGCGGGCCGCAACGCACCCTTTACGTTCCGGGACCGTTACTGAAGGCCGGGGCGAACCGCTTCGTCGTGCTCGAGCTTGAGCGAGCCGGTGGCGAACTCCGCCTGGCCCACGAGCCGGACCTCGGTCCTCGTCAGGAGTTCGTCGGCACTTTCTGAGCCTGTTAGACGGGCTCGCTCGCCTTCTGCTCCGACCGCGCACCGCCGAGCCACGCCGGCACGGCGATGTTCTTCAGCCGGAGCGCCCTCGACTCCACCAGGTACCAGGAGGCCGCCGCCAGACTGACGGAGGCCACGAGGACGATCGCGAGATACGCGGGGAGCCCGAGCGCGTTGAGCCCGAAGAACGACGCGAGCTGCAGCACCGGCCAACCGTAGATGTAGAGGCCGTACGAGAAATCGCGCTTCGTCCCGATCTTCGTGAAGGGCAGGCGCGCGCCCGCCCACAGCACCAGGTACGCGAATGCGAGCACGCCCACCTGGCGGAAGCCGACGGTCGCGTAGGTTACGCCGGCGACCACGAGGCAGCCGCCGAACAGCCACCACGACAGCCGGCGCTCGAGCAGGACATCCCGCCACAGGTAGATGAGGGATCCGAGAAGGAAGCAGACTGTGAGGGTCGCCTGGGGCGCGGGTCGGTGACGCCGAGCACGTCGGACAGCACGATCTGCTGCCAGATCCACGCGGCCGCCAGCAGGGCGGTCACCACGCGCCGGTTGAGCACGCGCATCGCGGCGAGCGCCAGGATGATCAGGTAGCACGCGAACTCGTACGGCAGCGTGTAAATCGGACCGTTCCACAGCGTCGGGTACGGGTTGGAGGCGAGCGTGTCGCCGATCTGCTGCTGGTTGTTCGACAGCAGGAAATCGTTGAGCACGAACCCGATGGGGTTGGGGGTCGAGGTCGGGTACTCCGTGAGGCCGTGCGACGCGTGCCAGACGATTGGGGCGAAGATCACCGCGATGACCAGCAGGCACACCCAGTAGGCGGGCATGATCCGCAGCAGACGGTGCCAGAGGAACCGTCCGGAAGACAGCCGTTCACCGCTGCGCGTGATCAGGAATCCGGACAGCGCGAAAAAGCCCTCCACCGCGAGGAACCCGGATTGTTGTTCGCGCGACCCGGGTCGGTCCCGAAGCCGCCGAGCGGCCACGCGTGCGAGACGATGACGGCGGTCGCCATCACCAGGCGCATGAAGCCGATGCTGTTGCGGCGGGGATCGAAGATGGTCACGGTGTGCCATTGTCGCACAGCGCCCGCGCCCTCCCACGCCGACGGGGTGCCGACAGCACCGACGGGGTCTCAGGGACGCACGTAGCCCAGGAGCGCCAAACCGCGCACCGCTGCCGCGTCCCGCGTCAGCGCCGACACCGCGGTCTCCGCCGCCGCGAGTCGCTCGTCGCCCCACGCGCGACTCACGCGCGCGGCGAGCGGCGCCCGCCGCAGGCTCTCGATGTCCTGCCGCGAGTTGGATCGCTCGGCCAGCGCGAACAGCTCGAGCCCGGCATCGACCCACTGCGAGCCGCGCGCGGCGCCGACTTCGGCGTCCAGCATCCAGATCGCGAAACCGAGCAGGCCCGTGCCGATCACCGGCTTGTCGAGGTAGGGCGGGTTGAGGCGCCCGTTCACCAGCACGCGCGTACGCAAACGCCAGGCCGCCGCGGCGGTGTCGACTCGGTCCAGGAGGCCGGGGTCGACCTCCTGAGCCCGCAGTCGCGCCGCGACCAGCGCCGCGCCCAGGATCGTCAGCCACGGGTTGGCGACCGCGTCGCGCTCCACGGCCGTGTCGTCCAGATAGACGCCGATCGCCTCGTCGTAGAGCCGGATGCCTTCGGTGAAGTCGCCCTCGGCCAGGGCGATCTCGGCCATGCCCGCGAAGCCGATTCCGTAGTAGTCGACGTAGTCGAAGCCGGTGCGGTCGACCTCCTCGTACAGGTAGTTCTCGAGCAGCTGCCGGCCGCGGGCGATGTCGCCCGCGGAGATGGAGTTGACGGCGATCAGCCAGTCCAGCTGGCGCAGATCGCCCGTGGCCTGGAGGAGCGCAAGACCGGCGTGCGCACGCTCGGCCCACTCGAGCGCCTCGCGCGGGTGGGCGAGCTGGCTGTGCAGCTGGGCGAGCGCCTGCGCCGCCGAAGCGATCGACCACGCGTCCTCGGCCTCCAGCGCCTTGGCGTGCGCGTGAGCGGCTGTGACCAGCGCCTGATCGAGCTCGCCCGCGTTCTCCTGCAGCTGGGCGGTGAGGAGGCTGCCCATCGCCGCCAGCTCGGGGTCGGCCGAGCGTCTGAACTCGGCGAGCAGCCGCATGCCGGGCTCGACATGGCCGGCGGAGAGCACGAGCCCGGCGATGGCGTCGAGTCGCGGGTCTCCGAACGGCTTCTCGCGGCGCAGCCTCCGCAGCCGGGAGATGGCGCGCACGGCGGTGCGCAGGCCGGCATAGAGGAAGGTGCCGCCGATGAGCGCGTAGCAGGCGGCGGCCGCCTCGCGGTCGTCGCCCTCCGGCTCCCACCCTGACAGCGCGTCCATCACCGCGGGGCCGAATCCGAGGACCTCCGTGTGCGTGCTCCGCAGCGACCAGTAGTAGGCCAGCACCGCGAAGACGGCCGCCGTGGTCGCGGGGCGGCCGCCGTCGATGGCCGAGCGCAGCACCGCGACCAGGTTGTCCTGCTCCGCCGTCACGCGGGCGAACGTCGGCACCTGCTCCGGGCCGTGCATGTGGGCGAGCGCGTGACGGGCGAAGGCCGCAGCCCAGGCGTCCATGCCGGCACGTACCTCGTCGGCTTCGCCCGCGGAGGCCAGTTCTAGGTCGCCGAACTCGCGCACGGTCTCCAGCATCCGGTAGCGGAGGATGCCGGTCTCGGCGTCCTCCGACACCGTCACCAGCGATTGCGCGACGAGCGCGTCCAGGTCGTCGAGCACCGACGTGCCGCCCGCGCCGGCGACCGCCTCGGCCGCGTCGGAGCTGAAGCCGTCGGGAAACGCCGACAACCGACGCATCAGCGACTGCTCGGAGGCGCCGAGCAGGTTCCAACTCCAGTCGATGACCGCGAAAAGTGTCCGATGGCGCTCTGGTGCCGTGCGGTCGCCCCCGGTCAGCAGCGCGAACCGGTTGCCCAGCCGGCGCTCGATCTCCTCCACCGACAGCGAACGGGTCCGGGCAGCGGCCAGCTCGATGGCGAGGGGGAGGCCGTCGAGCCGCGCGCACAGTCGGGCCACGGCCTCCGAGGGCAGCACGACGCCGGGGCGGGCCGCTCTGGCCCGCTCGGCGAACAGCCGGGCCGCTGGTCCGTCGTCGTCGGAGGGCAGGGGGCCGAGCGCGTAGACGCGCTCGGCGCCGATCGCCAGCGGCGCCCGGCTGGTGGCGAGCACCCGCACGGTCGGTGTCGACGAGAGGATGTCCTCGATGTAGGCCGCCGCGGCATCCACGATGTGCTCGCAATTGTCGACGACGAGCAGGGTCTCGCGCTCCGAGAGCAGCCCGAGGATCCGGGAGCGCAGATCGAGCTGCGCACCGGGATCCGCGAGCCGGGTCGCCCTCGCCTCGCGGATCCCGAGGGTGGAGGCGAACGCCAGCTCGACGTCGTCGCCGGTTCGCACGCTCGCCAACTCGACCAGGATCACTGCGGGCGTGTGGATGGCGCGCTGGCCGATCTCGTTCGCGAGACGCGTCTTGCCGAGGCCGCCGGCGCCGAGGATCGTCGTGAGGCGGGAGGTCGCGACCAGGTCCTCGACGGCGTCGAGGTCGTACTCCCGGCCGACGAGCGCGTTCGGCGCCGTGCGCAGTCCGAGGCGCACCCGGCGCGGCGCGATCGGCTCGCGCTCGTCCTCCTCGGCGAGGAGCTGCGCGTTGAGCGCGACCAGCTCGGGGCCGGGGCGCGTGCCGAGCCGGTCGAGGAGAGCCTCCTTGAGGTCCGCGAACGCCAGCAGGGCGTCGCTGCGCCGACCGGCGTCGGCGAGCCCGCGCATCCGCTCGGCCTGCAGGGCTTCGTCGTACGGGCGCTCGGCGAGCAGCTGCTGGAGGTCGGCGAGGGCGGTCGCGGCGTCTCCGCTGTCGCGCGCCGCGCCTGCCCGCACCGCGAGCAGGTCGGAGCGCAGTTCGCCGGCCGCGCGGGCGAGGTCATCGGCCAGGCGGGTGCCGCCGAGCTCCAGGCCGGGTTCGCCCCGCCACAGGGCGAGACCCGCGCTCGCTGCGCGCGCGGCCCCGATCGGGTCGCCCGTCTCCCGTGCGGCGCGTGCACGCTCGAGAAGCACGCGTGCGAGACCGAGGTCGGTGCCGCCGGCCTCCACGGCCAGCGCGTACCCGGACGGCGTCGACTCCAGGAGGCCGTCGGCGCTGGTCGTCCGCACCCGCGAGACCAAGGTCTGCAGGGCGGCACGCTCCTGCCGCGGGGGTGCGTCGTCCCAGAGGTCCTCGACGAGGGCCGCGACCGAGGCCGCACCGCGGGCCAGCACCAGCGCGACGACGAGGCTCTTGCCGCGCGTGCCGGACGGCTCGGCGAGGGCACCCGTGCGGTCTTCGACGAGCACCGGGCCGAGCACGGCGACACGGAGGCTGGCGGGTGCGGATTCCACTAGCCGATCTTAGCCAGGGCAGCGCTTCCTGCGCGGCGCCGCGCGTAGGCTCGGCCCATGGCGTTCGACTGGTCGCAGTTCTACGAGAAGCAAGGCGGACGCGGGGTGCGCCCCACGTTCGAGGCGGCCATCGGCGCGTGGGATGGCGATCCGGGTCTTGCGGTCGATCTCGGCTGCGGCGACGGGGTCGAGACGCGCGAGCTCGCCGAGCGCGGGTGGCGCGTGCTGGCGGTCGACTCCGACTCCGGGGTGGATGACCGCGTCAGGGAGGGCCTCGTGCCGGAGGCGTTCGGCCGGGTGGAGACGCGACAAGCGAGCTTCGAGTCCCTGGGCGACCTGCCGCGAGCTGATCTCGTCTACGCCGGGTTCGCGCTGCCGTTCTGCGAGCCGACGCGCTTCCCCTACCTCTGGGCCGATATCCGCGACGCCATCGAGCCGGGCGGTCTGTTCGCGGGGGAGCTGTTCGGCCCGAACGACGAGTGGTTCGGGCGGCCGGGCATGAATTTCCACGACCGCGGCGGGGTGGAGGCGATGCTCACCGGGCTCGAGGTGCTGCGACTGGTGGAGGACGACCGTCGCGGGATGTCTTTCGAAGGCCCCAAGCACTGGCACGTGTTCCACATCGTGGCGCGGGCCTGACCGGTCGGGCTGCCGGCGGGCGAGGGGGTCGCGCCGCTCCTCCACAGCGTGCGGTTCGACTCGGTTCTCCACGGATTCTGCTCGCGGCGGTTGCCGGGTCGTCGGTTCGAGCACGATGGACGCAGGCGATCGCCAGCCAGGTAGTCACCGGCTCCGGTCTCGTCATCGAAAGGAAACCTGCACATTGCCACCATTGCTGCTAAACTGCATGCATGCCCATTTCCATCACAATCCGCTCGGTTCCCGACGACGTCCGCGACGAGCTCGCGGCGCGCGCGGCGCGTTCAGGGCGCTCACTTCAGGAGTATCTCGTGCATGAACTCACCCGCCTCGCCGGCAAACGCCCCATCGACGACGTCCTCGACGGCATCCGACGTCGGGCGGAGCACTTCCCCCCGATCGATCGGGAGGTCGTGCTCGACATCATCGCCGGAGGTCGTGAATGATCAGTGTCGCGGCCGGGCTGCCCGAGACGGTCGTCGTCGACACGAGTGCGCTCGTCGACCTGCTCATCGATCCGGCCGAGGCGGGTCGGGCTGTTGCCGAGCGGCTGCGGGGTCGAGATCTCGCCGCTCCCGACCTGATGTTCGCCGAGGCGGCGAACGTTCTCCGAAAGCTGCACCTGCGCGGCCTGCTCAGCGACGCAGAGGCGTCGATGGCCTACGCGGAGCTGCTCGAGCTGCCGATCGAGTCGTGGCCGTTCGAGACCGTCGAACACCGCGTGTGGGAGCTGCGCGAGGGCATGAGCGCTTTCGATGCGACGTTCGTAGCGCTCGCCGAGCTGCTCAGCGCCCCGCTCGTGACGAGCGACGGCCGCCTGGCGCGCGCCGTCGAGGCGCTGCCGGCGGCCGGGGTGCGACGTGTGGAGGTGGTCGACGCTCGTTGAGCCGGCGGATCGTTCCGAGAAGGCGGAGCGGCGGTCAGCGAATGGTCTTGCGTGCCGTGATCTGGCCGGTGTCGAAGCCCAGCAGGTGCAGGCCGCCGTGGAAACGGGCGTGCTCGATCTTGATGCAGCGGTCCATCACCACGGTGAGACCGAGTGACTCTCCGTACTCCGCGGCCTCCTGGTTCCAGATGCCGAGCTGCACCCAGACGGTCGGAACCCCCAGCGCGGCCGCCTCGTCGATCACGCCCGGGATGTCGCTCGGGCGGCGGAATACGTCCACGATGTCCGGCACCTCGGGAAGGGAGGCGAGGTCGGGGTAGGCCTTGCGGCCCAGGATCGTGTCGGCGTTCGGGTTGACGAAGTAGACGCGGAAGTCGGTCGACTGCAGGAGGTACGTTCCGACGAAGTAGCTCGAGCGGGTCGGGTTGGACGACGCCCCGACGACCGCGACGGACTCCGCGTTGCGCAGGATGCGCAGGCGTTCCTTGGCGTCGGGTCCGGTCCAGGTGCGCTGCGACTTGAGCAGCTTCGCGAGCGGGGAATCCGCCGGGACAGAGCAGTTGAGGCCGTTCACGAGCTGCACGTCGGTGAGCTCGGTGTCGGTGTGCTCGGGGCCGGTGGGTTCAGCGCTGGTGAGTTCGATGTCAGTGAGTTCTGCGTCGGAGGGAGTCGCGAGGGTTGCGTTCGTCTCCTGGTCCGTCGTCGTCATGCTGCCGTCTCCTTCAGCGCTGTGGTGAGCGCTTGATCCAGATCGTAGATGATGTCGCCGACGTCTTCGATGCCGACGCTGATGCGCACGACCCCGGGGAGCACGCCGGCGTCGAGGAGCTGCTGCTCGGTCAGCTGCGCGTGGGTCGTCGATGCCGGGTGGATCACGAGCGTCTTCGCGTCGCCGATGTTCGCCAGGTGGCTCGCCAGGTTGAGCGACTCGATCAGACGCTGGCCGACCTTCCGGCCACCCGCGACGACGAACGAGAACACGCTGCCTGGGCCCTGCGGCAGGTACTTCTGCGCGCGCTCGTGGTGCGGGTGCTCCGGCAGCCCGGCCCAGAACACCTTCTCGATCCGCGGATCCGCGTCGAGCCATTCGGCGACGGCGCGCGCGTTGTCCACGTGGGCCTGGATGCGGTACGGCAGGGTCTCGACGCCCTGGGCGAGGAGGAACGCCGAGTGCGGGGCGAGCGACGGGCCGATGTCGCGCAACTGCTCGGCGCGCAGCCGGGTGAGGAACGCGTACTCGCCGAAGTTGCCCGACCATTGGAGGCCGCCGTACGACGGGACCGGCTCGCTGAACAGCGGGAACTTGTCGGTGTGCCAGTCGAAGCGGCCGCTCTCGACGACCACACCGCCGAGGGTCGTGCCGTGGCCGCCCAGGAATTTGGTGGCCGAGTGGATGACGATGTCGGCGCCCCACTCGATGGGACGGTTCAGGTACGGCGTCGCGATGGTCGAGTCGATGATGAGCGGGAGCCCGGCGGCGTGGGCGACCTGCGCCAGGCCCTCGATGTCAGCGATCTCGCCGGACGGGTTGGCGATCGTCTCGGCGAAGACAAGCTTCGTGCGGTCGTTGATCGCCGCGGCGTAGTCCGCCGGGTCCGAGCTCTTGACGAAAGTCGTATCGACGCCGAATCGGCGGAGTGTGACGTCCAGCTGGGTGATCGATCCGCCGTAGAGGTTCGCAGACGCAACGATGTGGTCGCCGGCTCCGACCAGGGACGCGAAGGTGATGTATTGCGCGCTCAGGCCGCTCGCGGTGGCGACCGCGCCCAGGCCGCCTTCGAGGCTCGCGACGCGCTCCTCGAACGCAGCGACGGTTGGGTTGGCCAAGCGCGAGTAGATGTTGCCGTACTTCTGCAGCGCGAACCGCGCTGCGGCATCCGCAGTGTCGTCGAACACGAAGGCGCTCGTCTGGTAGATCGGGAGTGCGCGTGCACCGGTCACGGGGTCGGGGATGTTGCCCGCGTGGATCGCACGCGTCCGGAAGCCATATTCGCGATCAGCCATGCGGCCACGCTACCGGAGGGCGCGCGGCCTCCGGGCGTGGAGATCGTAATACGCGGACATCGAGCGCCCGATCGCGGGCGCGTTGTGCGCGGGCACGTACGCTGTGCTCGCGTGCACCGCTGGTGCCCAGGCCGCTGTTGTAGCGTGGAGCGGATCGCGGCGACTGCGATCCCGGACGACGGTTCAGTACCCGGCATGCGACAAGACTGGCCAAGGAGCCGTCCTCGTGACCTGGATCGTCCTCATCCTCTCCGGCGTGCTCGAAGCCGTGTGGGCCACCGCCCTCGGAAAGTCGGCCGGCTTCACCCGGCTCTGGCCGAGCGTCGTCTTCGGCGTCGCTCTGCTGGCCTCCATGGCCGGACTCGCCTACGCGATGCGCGAGATCTCGACCGGCACGGCGTACGCCGTGTGGGTCGGTATCGGCGCCGCGCTCACCGTGCTCTACGCGATGATCGGCGGCGGCGACGGCTTCTCCGTGGTGAAGCTGCTGCTCATCCTCGGCCTGGTGGCGTGTGTCATCGGGCTCAAACTGGTGCACTGAGCGGCGTGCGCAGCGCCGCGGCCGTCACGCCGCGAGGCCGACCGCACCCAGTGCAAGCGCCGCGATCAGCGCCCACGACACCAGGCCCGTCGCGAGGGCGCGCCAGCCCGTGCCGAGGAGGGTGCGCAGCCGGACCGCCGTGCCCAGGCCGAAAAGCGCCATCGCGAGCAGGACCGTCTGCACGGCGTCGGCACCGTCAATGACCGCCGGCGGCAACGGCACGAAGGAACGCACCAGCACGGCCACGACGAACCCCGCGACGAACAGGGGGACGATCGGCGGTCGCTTGACGCTCGGGTCGCCCTCCACGTGCCTGCGCCGTTCGACGATCGCCGCGATCGCGACGGTCGGGGCGAGCATGAGCACGCGGGTCAGCTTGACGACGATGGCGACAGCGAGCGCGGCGGGGCCAGCGATCTGCGCGGTCGCGACGACCTGCCCGACATCGTGCACGCCGGCGCCGACCCAGTGTCCGAACTGCACCCCCGAGAGGCCGAGCGGATGCCAGAAGAGGGGGAGGACGAAGATCGCGAGCGTTCCGCAGAGGGTTACGAGCGCGATCGGAGTAGCGGCCTCCTCATCTTTCGGCTTGACGACACCGCTCATCGCCCCGATCGCCGACGCCCCGCAGATCGAGAAGCCGGTGGCGATCAGCAACGGCTGATGACCGGGAAGCCGGAACAGCCGTCCGATCAGGAAGGTGCTGGCGAAGCTGAGCACGACGATCCCGATCGTGGTCAGGATGGTCACCCATCCCAGCTGGGCGATGCTGCCGAGGCTGAGCTTGAGCCCGAGCAGCACGACGCCGATCCGCATGAACCGCTTGGCGCTCACGGTCAGCCCGGGGGCGAGCACGCCGACGAGCGCGAGCCGCGCGGCCGGGATCTGCCCGACGGCGATCCCGAGCACGACCGCCGCGGTGAGCAATGGCACCGCGGGCGCCAGCCAGTGCACGCCCCACGCGACCGCGGCCGCGAGCGCGGCGACGGCGACGCCCGGCAGCCACGGAGGCACGGCGCGGGCGGGGGAGGACGCGGGCGGGGTGGCGGGGGAGGTCACCGTCCTATTCTTCCCGCCGCGCGACCGTGGCGCTGCCGAGGACGCGCGTCCGATGCTCGTGCGTGTGCCGCCTGTGGGTCTGCCGCCGGCGGGTCAGCCCACCCGGCCCCTCACAGCGCCGCCAGCAGCCGAGCCCCCTCCGGCACCCCGAGTCCGGTGCACGCGTCCCAGCCGGCTCCCGCGGCGTACGCGCCGTTGTCGCCGGAGGTGATGTCGCGGAAGCCCGCGGCGACCTGGCCTGCCCGGATCGAGTCGTAGAGCGCGGGCTGCACCAGCCCGAACCGTCTTCCCGTCGACTGAACGAGACGCGCGATCAGTGCCGCCCAGAGCGGCGCGACGGCGCTGGTGCCGCCGATGACCAGGTCTGTGCCGTCGACCCGCACCTGGTAGCCGGTCTGCGGGTCGGCCACGGCCGACACGTCGGGCACCCCACGGCCGCCGGGGCCGTTGGCGCTCCCGCCCGCGTCCGTTCCTCCCGGCCCGGACGGGACGCCGACGCCGCCCTGCCACGACGGGAGGGGGAAGACGGCGCTGACCCCGCCTCCGGTCGCGCCGTTGCCGGTGCCGTTGTTCCACACGGTCTCCGAGCGGACGGTGCCGGTGGAGGTGTCGGCGTCGAGCCGGGTGCCGCCGCAGGCGAGCGCGTGCGGCGACGAGGCCGGGAAGTCCACGTGCGCCTTGCCGTCGCCGACCCGGTCGCTGCTGCCGTCGTCGCCGGCGGCGACTGTGGTGGTCACCCCGACCGCGGCAGCGTCCTGCAGCGCCTGGTCGAATGCTGTGCGCGCCTGGGCCGTCCACTGATCCTCCGACTGGCCCCAGCTGATGCTGATGGCCGCGGGCGTCGGCGTCGCGTGAGCCGCGGTGCTGACGGCGTCCAGGAACCCGGCGTCGGTGTTGGGGGCGAAGTAGACGACGATCGACGCGCCGGGCGCCAGGGCTCCCGCGACCTCGATGTCGAGCATGACCTCCCCGTCGGCGCCGTTCGGGTCTTGGCCCGGCACGTTCGCGCTGCCGTCGACGCCCACGGCGGTGACCGACGGGGTCGGGATGCCGAGCCCGGCGAAGTAGGTGTCGAGGTCGGACTGCTCGTACCCTCCGCCGAGCTCGACGATCGCGATCGTCTGGCCGCTGCCGTCGGTTCCCGAGGGGAAGTCGTAGACCGCGCCCAGCTGGGGCGGGGTGTAGCTCGTCGACACCGCCGCCGGCCGCGCGACGCGGAACTGGGCGTGCGCCTGCGGCCGGTCGTCGAGTCCGAGCACGGCGGTCACGACCCCGTCCAGTTCGGCCGGGATGCTGAGACTACCCGACCGCTGCCGGTAGCTCGGGGCGCCCTCTCCGGCGTCGGCCCGCCGGGACTCCGCGAGGTCGGTCCCGAAGACCCGCGCGAGCACCGATGCGGGGCCGGACACCCGCACGCGACGCTCCGCGGCGTTCTCCTCGTCGATGGTCACGCCGAGCCGCGCGAGCGTCGAGACGACGAGTCGGAGGTCGTCCGGCGAGGCGCCGTAGCGCTCACCGAGCTCCTGTGCGGTCATCGGCGACGCGAAGGCGCCCTCCGGCAGCGGCGCCCGGCGGCGCAGGATCAGCGTGGCCTCCACGGGCGCTTCGGGCGCGAGAGCGCCGTGCGCCTCATAGCCGGTGCGCTCCGGCCGTTCGCTGCCGGAAAGGGGGACGAGGTGTAGCGGCTCTTCGGCTTCCATACCCCACGGTCTACCACCGCCTGCCGACAGCGGGAACGGCTCGGGCCGACGAAGACGCTCAGACCCAGCTGGGCAGCCACATGTGGATCTGCCAGTACCAGAACGGCACCTGCTGCGCCGTCCAGAGCGGCCAGAAGAACACGCTCACCGCCGTCACCACCGCGAGGAACACCGCTGTCCAGGCGATCCCGCGCCTGCGGCGATACTCGTGGTCGGTGCGTCTCCCGAGCACGATGCCGACGACCGCGGCCAGGCCCAGGAGCAGGTAGGGCTCGAACGCGATCGAGTAGAACTGGAAGATCGTGCGGTTGATGTAGAGCAGCCACGGCAGGTAGCCGGCCGCGAGCCCGGTGAGGATGAGACCGAACTGCCACTCGCGGTACCGCATCAGCCGGTACACGAGATAGAAGGCCGCGGCAGCCGCCGCCCACCAGATGATCGGGTTGCCGAGCGACGTGATCGCGGCCGAGCAGCCTCCCGGCGCGGTGCACCCGGCCTGGCCGTAGGCGTTGCCGGTGTAGTACATGCTCGTCGGCCGGATCATGAAGAGCCAGGTCAACGGGTTCGCCTGGTACGGGTGTGACACGTGCAGATTGATGCTGTAGTTGTACATCTCGGTCTGGTAATGCCAGAGGTTCTGAAACCACAGCGGCACCCACGTGAGCGCCCCGGTCCACTGCGCGTGCGCCGACTCCGCCCAGTTGCGGTAGTAGCCGCCGCTGGTCACGAGCCAGCCGGTCCAGGTCGCGATGTAGGAGGCCACCGCGATCGGCACCATCAGCACGAAGGTCGCCGGAGCCTGCTTGAGCAGGGAGCCGCTGACGTAGAAGGCGATGCCCTCCCGGCGGCGGGCCACCGCATCCACGATCACGGTGTACACGGCGAAGAACGCCAGGAAGTAGAAGCCGCTCCACTTCACCCCGGCGCAGAGCCCGGTGAGGATGCCCGCCGAGATCAGCCACGGCCGCCACCAGATCACCGGCCCCCAGGCCGGGTCGCGGCCGGCGGAGCGTTCCGCGGCGACACGCGCTGCGAGCCGGGGCGCATGCCAGCGGCGATCGAGCAGGATGCAGCCGAACGCGAGCAGCCCGAGGAACATCACGATGTTGTCGAGGAGCGCCACCCTGCTCATCACGATCGCGTGCCCGTCGATCGCCATCAGGAATCCCGCGATCGTCGCCACGATCGTGGAAGAGAACAGCACCCGTGCGATCAGGAAGACCACCAGGACGGCGAGCGTGCCGACGATCGCCGTCGAGAGGCGCCAGCCGAACGAGTTGCCAGCGCCGGTCGCCGCCATCCCCAGCGCGATGATCCACTTGCCGAGCGGAGGATGGGCGACGAACGCTGCGGACGAGCTGAAGATGTCGGTGTCCCCGGCGGCGAACGACTGGTCCGCCTTGTCGGGCCAGCTGCCCTCGTAGCCCAGGTGGAACAGGCTCCACGCGTCCTTGACGTAGAAGGTCTCGTCGAAGACCAGCACGTGCGGCGTGCCGAGGTCCCACAGCCGCAGGATCGCAGCCAGCAGCGTCACGCCGAGGGGTGCTCCCCAGTACCAGAGCTTCAGCCGCAGCGGCGTGCGCAGGACGCGCGCCCACCAGTCGTCCAGTCGGCTGCCGGTGCGTTCGGGAGCCACGTGCGCGGCGGGTGCAGCCGAGTACGCGATGTCGTCCGCGAGAGGGGAGGGGGAGCTCACCAGGACATCCTGACAGACTGGACCTATGATCATCCTCGCCGCGACGCCGATCGGGAACCTCGGCGACGCCTCCGCCCGACTGGTCGAGGTGCTCGGCTCCGCGACGGTGGTCGCGGCCGAGGACACCCGCGTCACGCAGCGGCTCCTCGCCGGGCTCGGCATCGACAACCGGCCGCGCCTCATAGCGCTCCACGAGCACAACGAACGCGAGCGCGCCGTCGAACTGGTCGAGCTGGCGCGCGACCAGGACGTCGTCGTGCTCTCCGACGCCGGCATGCCGACCGTCTCCGACCCGGGCTTCCCGCTGGTGGAGGCCGCCGCCGCCGCCGGGGTCGACGTGACCGTGGTGCCCGGGCCGAGCGCGGTGCTCACGGCGCTCGCCGTCTCGGGTCTCCCGACCGACCGCTTCACATTCGAGGGCTTCCTGCCGCGCAAGCAGGGGGAGCGGCTCTCGTCGTTGCGCGCGCTCGCGGGGGAGCCGCGCACCATGGTGTTCTTCGAGTCGCCAAACCGGCTCGCGGCCGCCCTCGCCGATTTCGCCCGAGAATTCGGCGGTGACCGCCGGGCTGTCGTCTGCCGCGAGCTGACCAAGCTGCACGAGGAGGTGCGTCGCGGCCCGCTCGCCGAGCTGGCGGACTGGGCGGCGGAGGGGGTGCGCGGCGAGATCGTGGTCGTCGTCGCGGGAGCGCCCGCGCGGGAGGCCGACCCGGCCACGGCGCTCGACCAGGTGCTCGCGCTCGTCGCCGACGGCCTCCGCCTCAAAGAGGCCGCCGCCGAGGTCGCGGAGGCCACGGGGCTCTCCAGACGAGACCTCTACCAGGCGGCGTTGGAGGCGAGGCGGTCCTCACGCGAGCCTTGCTGAGGGAGAACGATCACCTCGACGTCGGGGAACCGGCTGAAGCCGGCGTCCTCCGTCAGTAGCGGCACACCTACCGCGAACGCGTGCGCTGCGATGAGTGCGTCCTTTTGTCTGATCGCGGTTCGCGGTCGTGCCGTGAGCGTTCCGTAGCTGTCGGACGCGGCCCGGTCGAAGCCCAGCCAGAACGCAGGGAGGTCGTCCAGGGTCGCGATCAATTCCTGCCGCTGGCTCGCCGCGGCCTTACGGCGCTGGTCCGCCCGGAACGAGACCAGCCCCTGCGCGAGTTCTCCACGGCAGATCGTAGATGAGCGGTACGCGCCGAGGTCGTCGATGACGTCATCCGGAATCCCACTGATGAGAAGGCTCGTGTCGAGCATTCCCCGGATCATCAACGGGCTTCCCCGACCGCGTCCGAATCGCGAGCTGCACTCAGCCGATCGAGCTCTTCTGCGACGAGGTCGTCGTCGGCGAGGCGCGCAAGCAGGCGGAGCCGGGCTTTCGCACCTTCGAGGGCGGCGTTGGGTCTTGTGTCGGTGTTGTCGGCGACCGGGACGAAGGCGGCGCTCACCCGTCCATGCGTCGTCACAGCGGCGCCGGATGCCAGATAGTGGGCGGGATTGGACTTGAACGTACTGATCGGCACGTGCGGGAGCCGATCGATCTCGGCCGCGGTGAGGGACATTTCCTGCTCCGTTCGATAATTCAGCTCTGATTCTACGTTTATCGGCTCCGAAATCTCTGGGCGTCGCCGGCGGCGGTAACATCGCCGGGCGCACCCCGGCGCGCCCGTAGGATAGTCAGCATGTCCGACGGCTCCGCGTTCTACATCACCACGCCGATCTTCTACGTCAACGACGTCCCGCACATCGGGCACGCCTACACGGAGGTCGCCGCGGACGTGCTCGCGCGCTGGCACCGCCAGGCCGGCGACGACACCTGGCTGCTCACCGGCACCGACGAGCACGGCCAGAAGATCCTGCGCACCGCGACCGCCAACGGCACGACGCCCAAAGAGTGGGCCGACCGGCTGGTGACGAACGAGTGGCTGCCGCTGCTGAAGACCATCGACATCGCCAACGACGACTTCATCCGCACCACCGACGAGCGGCACGAGAAGAACGTCCAGAAGTTCCTGCAGAAGCTGTACGACGACGGCTTCATCTACGCGGGCGAGTACGAGGCGCTCTACTGCGTCGGCTGCGAGGAGTTCAAGCCGCAGAGCGAGATCGTCGACGGCACGGGGGAGTACGCGGGCCAGAAAGTCTGCGCCATCCACTCGAAGCCGCTGGAGCTGCTGCAGGAGAAGAACTACTTCTTCCGGATGAGCGACTTCGCCGACCGGCTGCTGGCACTCTTCGAGGAGCGCCCGGACTTCGTGCAGCCGGAGTCGGCGCGCAATGAGGTCGTCTCGTTCGTCCGTCAGGGCCTCAGCGACCTGTCGATCTCGCGCTCCAGCTTCGACTGGGGCATCAAGGTGCCGTGGGACGAATCGCACGTCGTCTACGTGTGGTTCGACGCGCTCCTCAACTACGTGACAGCGGTC
Source organism: uncultured Actinomycetota bacterium (assembly GCA_963734315.1). Classification (GTDB taxonomy): domain Bacteria; phylum Actinomycetota; class Actinomycetes; order Actinomycetales; family Microbacteriaceae; genus Leifsonia. Next base: position 103,251 of record CAVTGP010000019.1, read on the forward strand.
GGCTACGGGCAGGACGACGAGAACTTCGAGCGCCGCTGGCCCGCCACCCACCTGGTCGGCAAGGACATCCTGCGGTTCCACGCCGTGATCTGGCCGGCCATGCTGATGGCGGCCGGCGTGGAGGTGCCGCACCAGGTGTTCGGCCACGGCTGGCTGCTGGTCGGCGGCGAGAAGATGTCCAAGTCGAAGCTCACCGGCATCGCGCCGACGCAGATCACCGACACCTTCGGCTCCGACGCGTTCCGCTACTACTTCCTGCGCGCCATCAATTTCGGCCAGGACGGCTCGTTCAGCTGGGAGGATCTCGCTGCGCGCTACCAGGCCGAGCTGGCGAACGGCTTCGGCAACCTCGCGTCGCGCGTGGTCGCCATGGTGACCCGCTACTTCCAGGGCGTCGTGCCGCCGGCCGCGACCTACGAGGAGGCCGACCTCCACGTGCAGCAGGTGGTCGCGAAGGCGACAGCCGACGCCGACGCCGCGATGGGCAAGCTGGCGATCCACGAGGCCCTCGCGGCCGTCTGGACCATTGTCGACGAGCTGAACGGCTACATCACCCTGCAGGAGCCGTGGAGCCTCGCGAAGGACGATGCGAAGCGCGCGCGCCTCCAGACCGTCCTCTACACGGCGGCGGAGGGCCTGCGCGCCCTCGCCGTCCTGCTCTCGCCGGTCATCCCGCAGGCGACGGCCACGCTGTGGACGGCGCTCGGCGCCTCCGCCGGGCTCGGGCCGCTGGAGGCCCAGCTGCTGCGCCGGGCGGGCGACTGGGGGCAGCTGCCCGCCGGAACCGAGGTCAACGGTCTCGAGGCGCTGTTCCCGCGGATCGACGCGGACGCGGTGCCCGCGGTATGACCGACCCGGCGTTCATCCGCCAGCGGCACGTCACCGACGGCCGCGACCTCGCCTACCCTCCGCTGCCGGAGGCGCTGGTCGTGCCCGTCTACGACAACCACACGCATCTGGAGATCGCCGACGGGGACGACCCGCTCGACTACCGAGAGCAGCTCGACCGCGCGTCGAGCGTCGGCGTGCGCGGGGTCGTGCAGGTCGGCAACGACGTGGAGACGTCGCGGTGGTCGGCCGAGATGGCCGCGATCGAGCCCCGCATGCTCGCCGCCGTCGCCCTCCACCCCAATGACGCGCCCGACTACGCCGAGCGTGGCGAGCTCGACGAGGCCCTCGCGGTCATCGCCGAGCTGGCCGCCCGGCCGCGCGTGCGTGCGGTCGGCGAGACGGGCCTCGACTTCTTCCGCACCGAGGAGGGGCCGCGTCGCGACGCGCAGTTCGCGTCGTTCGAGGCGCACATCGAGATCGCCAAGCAGAACGACATCGCCCTGCAGATCCACGACAGGGACGCCCACGCGGCGGTCGTCGCGACCCTGAAACGGGTGGGCGCTCCGAAGCGGACCGTCTTCCACTGCTTCTCGGGCGATGTCGAGCTGGCCTCGATCTGCGCCGAGAACGGCTGGTTCATGTCCTTCGCCGGAAACGTGACGTTCACGAACGCGCCGGGCCTGCGAGAGGCACTGCGCGTCGCGCCACGGCACCTCATCCTGGTCGAGACCGACGCGCCGTTCCTCACGCCCATGCCGTTCCGTGGCCGCCCGAACGCGCCGTACCTCATCCCGCACACGGTGCGCGCGATGGCCGAGACCATCGGCACCGACGCATCGACCTTGGCGGCGCAGATCAACTCCAACACCGAGCTCGTGTACGGGCGCTGGGACAGCGAGCCCGTCGGGCCTCCGCCGTCGAAGCCGATCGGGACCATCGCGTGAGCGAGCTGCGTCTGCTCGGTCCCGCCGAGATCCGCGACCTGGCGGAGCTCCTCGACGTCACGCCCACCAAGAAGCTCGGGCAGAACTTCGTCATCGACGCCAACACCGTGCGCCGCATCGTGCGGGTAGCGGAGGTCGCCGAGGGTGACATCGTGGTCGAAGTCGGACCTGGGCTCGGGTCGCTCACCCTCGGGTTGCTGGAGGCCGGCGCGCGGGTCGTCGCGGTCGAGATCGACCGTCGGCTGGCGGCGCAGCTCCCCGTGACGGTCGGGCAGGTCGCGCCGTCCGTCCACGATCGGCTGACGGTCGTGCACCGGGACGCGCTGACAGTGACCGACCTCCCGGAGCGCCCCGTGCGACTGGTGGCCAACCTCCCGTACAACGTGTCGGTGCCGGTGCTGCTGCACTTCCTCGCGACCTTCCCGACGCTGCTCTCCGGCGTCGTGATGGTGCAGGCGGAGGTCGGCCATCGGATCGCCGCCGGCCCGGGCTCCAAGGTCTACGGGGCGCCGAGCGTCAAAGCCGCCTGGTACGGCTCGTGGCGCACGGCGGGCAACGTGAGCAGACAGATCTTCTGGCCGGTGCCCAACGTCGACTCTGTGCTGGTCGCCTTCGACCGCCGGCAGGACCCGCGCGGCGACGAGGACCTCCGCCGGCGCACGTTCGCCCTCGTTGACGCTGCCTTCCAGCAGCGCAGGAAGACCCTCCGCCAGTCGCTCTCCGTCGTGTTCGGCGACCCGACGGCCGCCGCGACGGCCTTGGAGGCGGCCGGCATCAGCCCGTCGCTGCGCGGCGAGCAGCTGGAGCTCGACGACTTCGTGAGACTCGCCGCCATCACCTGATCGGGTGGTCGGCGGAGCGCCCGTGCGGTTGTGTAGGTTTGAGGCATGGTCGAGGCGGGTACGGGGTGGGACGTGGATGCCGTACATGTGCGCGCTCCGGGCAAGGTCAACGTGTTCATGCGGGTTGGCGCCGTGCGCGAAGACGGCTACCACGACGTCGCGACGGCGTACCAGGCCGTGTCCCTCTACGAGGACGTCCGGGCGCACCGCGCCGACGACTTCTCGGTGAGCTTCGCAGGGAGCGTCGATACCAGCGGGCTGGCGACCGACGGCACCAATCTCGCGATCAAGGCGGCGCGTCTGCTCGCCAAGAAGACCGGGTACACCGGCGGCGTGCGGCTCGAGATCGACAAGCACGTGCCGATCGCCGGCGGCATGGGCGGCGGCTCGGCCGACGCGGCGGCCACCCTCGTCGCGTGCGACGCGCTCTGGGGCACCGAGCTCGGCCGCGACGAGCTGATGGCACTGGCCGCGCGCCTGGGAGCAGACGTGCCGTTCGCGCTAATCGGCGGCACGGCCATCGGCACCGGCCGCGGCGACCGGCTCAGCCCGGCGCTGGCGACCGGCCAGTTCCACTGGGTGCTCGCCCTCCCCGAGGGGGAGCTCAGCACACCGGCGGTCTACAGGGAGCTCGACCGCCACCGCCAGCGCCACATCGGTGAGATCGCTCCTGCGGAGCGCAGCCCGAGCGTCGACGCTCCCGTGCTGCACGCGCTGCGGGCGGGCGATCCGGCGATGCTGGCGGAGGCGCTCAGCAACGACCTCCAGGCACCGGCCATCCACCTCGCGCCCAGCATCGCCGAAGTGCTGGAGGTCGGCGAGCTGAACGGCGCGCTGGCCGGGATCGTATCGGGCTCCGGGCCGACCGTCGCCTTCCTCGCCGCCGACCTCGACAACGCGCTCGATCTGCAGATCGCGCTCAGCGCGTCGCGCATTCACGCCGTCCGCGCGACCGGCCCCGTCCACGGCGCGCGCGTCATCGGCGACTGAGCCGTCCTCCACCTGCCGAACCGCCTGCGACAAGGCGCAGACTCGGTCGGTGACCGGTCACATCTGCGATTCTCGCCGTCGCGAGGGGCCGGGCCGATGCCCGAGGATGCCCGATCCGCTTCGCACGTCGGGTTGAGACGATTCGTCAGATTGAGTCGTATCCGTGCGGTGCGGGTCGGGCATCCCCGGTGCTCACCACGTTAGCGACGCCGTACCGTGTCCTCCTAGTGGGGGACGCCAAAACCGTCAACTCTTGACTGGTCGCTCGCTCCGGACAGGTCGCCGGCGGGGCAACGCCAGCGCGCGGAGCTCCCGGCGCGAGCGCATCCCGAGCTTCGCGAGGATGTTGCGCACGTGGAAGTTGACGGTCGTCACCGACACATACAGCCGCTCGGCGATCTCCTTGTTCGTCATCCCGGCGGCCAGAGCGTGCGCGACCTGGCGCTCGCGGGTGGTCAGCGAGGCGAGCGGGTCGGCTGCGGAGGCGCGCTCGGCGTCCGCCGCCGTGTCGCCGGCCGAGAGCATCGCGTCGAGGAGCTGCGCTGCGCGGGCGAGGTAGGTGCTGGCGCCCAGCCGACGGAACGTCGTGGCGGCGCGTTCGAGCAGCGCGGTCGCCTCGGCCCGGCCGGCGTCGCCGCGCGTCGCAGCCCCGCCGGAGGCCAGCAGACGGCCGGCGGCCGGCGTCCAGCGCGGCGACCGCATCCGGGAACGGAAAGTGGGACTCCTCGGCCGCTTCCCGATACGCCTCCACGCGTCAGCCGACCGACCGCAGCGCGCGCGCAGAAGGCTCGTCGACCCACTGCGCGTCGTCCACGATGAGGCACACCCGACCGGAGAGCGCGTCGACCGCGTCGAGGAGCAGCCTCCCGACGGTGAGGGCGTCGTCGTCGGGTGCCGGAGGCCGTATCGGCCGGCCGCCGAGCCCTGCGAGCCCGCGCACTAGGGTTTCGACCGTGGCGTAGGCCAGGTCGGACTCGAACGAGTCGGCGCTCACCCGCAGCATGGTCCACTCGTCGAGCCGCTGCGCGACATCGGCGAGCAGCGCCGTCTTGCCGAGGCCGGGCTCCCGGTGACGAGCACGGCGCCGTCGTGGTCCAGTGCGCGATGCGCGACGAGGATGGTCTCGCGGGCGCGATCCCGGCCGATGAGCGGCCGCACCGTCGAGTCCACGTCGGTCACGGTCGCCCCCCATCCACCCGCGCGGGTCGGGAACGGGAGCGCGCGGTCCGGTTCGTCGATCATCGCACAAGCGTGCCCGCGGCCGGTTTCCCCCAAGGAGGGGGAGCGGGGAGACGGCGGCCTCCGCCCGCGACGCGCGACGGTAGGCTGGAGGACCGTATGGCTCATCTCCTCGGCGCCGAGTCGCTGCATCTCGAATACCCCACGCGGGTCGTCTTCGACTCGGTGACCCTGGGCGTCTCCGAAGGCGACCGCATCGGCGTCGTCGGTCGCAACGGCGACGGCAAGTCGACCCTCCTCTCACTGCTCGCCGGCCGCCTCGAGCCCGACTCGGGCCGCGTCACGCGTCGCCGCGGCGTGACCGTCGGCATGCTCGACCAGCGCGACGACCTGCCGGACGCGCTCACCGTCGGCCGCGCCATCGTCGGCGACCGCGAGGAGCACCTCTGGGCGGGTGACCCGCGCGTGCGTGACGTGCTCGCCGGACTGGTCGCCGACATCCGCTGGGAGGCCACCATCGGTGAGCTCTCGGGTGGTCAGCGTCGCCGTGTCGCGCTGGCAGCGTTGCTGGTGCACGACCACGACCTGTTGTTCCTCGACGAGCCGACGAACCATCTCGACATCGAGGGCGTCGCCTGGCTCGCCTCCCACCTCAAGCAGCGCTGGGCTTCCGGGTCGGGGGCGCTCGTCGTGGTCACCCACGATCGCTGGTTCCTCGACGAGGTGTCGACCGCCACGTGGGAGGTGCACGACGGGATCATCGAGCCCTTCGAGGGCGGGTACGCCGCCTACGTCCTGCAGCGCGTCGAGCGCGACCGGATGGCGGCGGTCGCCGAGACCAAGCGGCAGAACCTCATGCGCAAAGAGCTCGCCTGGCTGCGCCGCGGTGCTCCCGCGCGCACGTCGAAGCCGAAGTTCCGGATGGACGCGGCGGCCGCTCTGATCGACGACGAACCGGCCCCTCGCGACGCCGTCGAGCTGACGAAGCTCGCCACCGCCCGCCTCGGCAAAGACGTCGTCGACATCCTCGACGTGACGGTCGAGTTCCCGCCGAAGACCGTGCTGCGCGACGTGGAGTGGCGCATCGCGCCGGGCGAGCGCACCGGCATCCTCGGCATCAACGGCGCCGGCAAGTCCACCCTGCTCGGGCTCGTCGCCGGGAGCGTCGAGCCGACGTCGGGACGGGTCAAGCGCGGCAAGACGGTCAAGATCGCCACCCTCACGCAGCAGCTCGACGAGCTCGACGCCGTGCGCGACCAGCGCGTGAGCGCGGTCGTCGCCGACAAGCGCACGACCTACCTCGCCGGCGGCAAGGAGGTCACTTCCGGCCAGATGCTCGAGCGCCTGGGCTTCACGAACGCGCAGCTCTCCACGCCGGTGAAAGACCTGTCCGGCGGGCAGAAGCGCCGCCTCCAGCTGCTGCTGATCCTGCTGGACGAGCCGAACGTGCTCATCCTGGACGAGCCGACCAACGACCTCGACACCGACATGCTGGCGGCGATGGAAGACCTCCTCGACGGCTGGCCGGGCACCCTGCTCGTGGTCTCGCACGACCGCTACCTCGTCGAGCGGGTCACCGACCAGCAGTATGCGGTGATCGACGGGGCGTTCCGGCACCTCCCCGGCGGCATCGACGAGTACCTGCGGCTGCGGCGGGAGCGCACGGCCGCGCCGGCAGCGGTTGCGGTCGGGCAAGCGCCCGCGTCCGCTGCCGCGCCCGCGCTGTCGGGCGCTGCGCTGCGCGCCGCCGAGAAGGAGCTGGCATCCATCGACCGCCGCCTCGCGAAGCTGGCCGGTCAGGTCGCCGAGCACCACGAGTCCATCGCGCGCCACGACCAGTCCGATTACGTCGGCCTCGGCCGCCTCACGGAGGAGCTGCGCGCACTGGAGGGCGAGATCGCCGACCACGAGACCCGCTGGCTGGAGCTGTCGGAGCAGCTGGAGGGTTGACGCCCGTCGCTGACGCGCCCGCCGAGAGCCGCGAACGGAGGAGTTTCGCCGTGCCGCGCCGGCTGAGAGCCGCGAACGGAGGTCTTCCGTCCGATCTGCGACCCGATCTCCTCCGTTGCCCACCGGGCCGGTGCCCGCGGCGGAGCCGGTGCCGGTCGTGGAAGTCGGTAACGGAGGAACCAGCTCCCCAATCTGCTCGGATCACCTCCGCTGGCTGCCCGGGGCCGGCGCGTCGCGCCGAATCCCCTCCGTTGCCCACCGCGCCTACGGCCGCGCGTACAGCTCCATCCGCACGTTGTAGTACGCGTCGGTCGGGCCGAGCCGGCGCATGCCGATGCGCTCGCACACGCGCTGCGATGCCGTGTTCTCCGGATACGTGACCGCAACCACCCGGGGGAGGTCGTCGAGGGCGGCTTCCAGGAGCGCGCCAGCGGCTTCCGTCGCGTAGCCGTGGCCCCAGTGGTTCGGGTGGAAGTGCCAGCCGATCTCGGTGTCGCCCGACGGCCGCAGCGGCTCGGGACCGGAGGCGGGGATCGGCTGCAGCATCACGGTGCCGACCGGCTCGGAGGCGAGCGACACCACGCGGAAGGCCCGCAGGCCGTCCTCGAGCGCGCGCAGTCGGGTGATCCGTCGCGCAGCGTCGGCCGGGTCGGTCATGACGGCGGGCGTGCGGCCGAGGAACCGCGCGACCTCCCATCGCGAGTACAGGTCGAATGCGAACGCGGCGTCGCCGTCGCGCCACGGTCGAAGAAGGAGCCGGTCGGTGCTGAGCTCGGTCGGGATGTGCACCCGCCCCACCCTAGACCTGACCCCCTGCCCCCTGACCCCGGGCCACCCGAACCCGGCCGTATCCCCGCACTAGACTCGCCGCATGCCCACTCACACCGTCGTGAACCAGGCCCCACCGCGCGTCGACCTCGACGAGTTCGCCGCGAACCTCCCGCTGCGGGAGGCCGTCGAGCGGTACGGCGCCGACTGGGCGGTCGCCGATCTCGGGGCGGTCGGGCGGCTGGTCGGGTCCGCCGCCTTCCAGGCGGACGCCGAGCGCGCGAACGTGCGCGAGCCGCAGCTGCGCACCTTCGACCGATGGGGCGACCGCATCGACGAGGTCGACTACGACGAGAGCTACCACCGCGTGATCCGGGAGGCCGTCGCCGCCGGAGCGCACACCTCCGCGTGGGCCGACCCGCGCCCGGGCGCGAACGTCGCCCGCGCCGCCGCGTTCATGCTCTTCGCGCAGGTGGAGCCGGGTCATGCCTGCCCCGTCTCGATGTCGCACGCGGTCGTGCCGGCGCTCACGGCCTCCCCGGACCTCGCGGCCGAATGGCTGCCGCGGCTGCTGTCGCGGGAGTACGACGGCCGCCTGGGCGCGGGCAAGCCGTCGGCGCTGTTCGGGATGGCGATGACCGAGAAGCAGGGCGGCTCCGACGTGCGAGCCAACACCACGCGCGCGCTCGCCGACGGCGACGGGCGCTGGCTGCTGACCGGCCACAAGTGGTTCTGCTCCGCACCGATGTCCGACGCCTTCCTCGTACTCGCCCAGACCGCGGGCGGCCTGAGCTGCTTCGTCGTGCCACGCGTGCTGGCGGACGGGACGCGCAACGTCTTCCTCATCCAGCGGCTGAAGGACAAGCTCGGCAACCGGTCGAACGCCTCCAGTGAGGTCGAGTTCGACGGGACGGTCGGCCACTTGCTCGGCGAGGAGGGACGCGGCGTGCGGACCATCCTGGAGATGGTCAACCGAACCCGGCTCGACTGCGTGCTCGGCAGCGCCGCCGGGATGCGGCAGAGCGTCGCGGAGGCGGCGTGGCACGTGCGCCACCGGTCCGCGTTCGGCCGTCGGCTCGTCGACCAGCCCGCGATGACCGCGGTGCTCGCCGACCTGGCCCTGGAGTCGGAGGCGGCCACCGCCGTTGCGTTGCGGCTGGCGCGTGCGCATGACGACGACGCGCCGGAGGCCGACGTCGCCTTCCGCCGGCTCGCCACGGCCGTGAGCAAGTACTGGGTGTGCAAGCGCGGTCCGGGCCACGCGTCCGAGGCGATGGAGTGCCTCGGCGGCAACGGCTACACGGAGGCGTTCCCGCTGGCCCGGCGCTATCGGGAGCAGCCGGTCATGGCCATCTGGGAGGGCTCGGGCAACGTGATCGCCCTCGACGTGCTGCGTGCGCTGGGCCGCGAGCCGGCGAGCGTGGAGGCCTTCGACGCTGAGCTCGCCGCCGCGCGGGGCGCGCATTCCGCGTACGACGCGCACCACGACCGGCTCCGGCGCGCGCTCACCGACGCGAACGAGTCCTCGGCCCGGAGCGTGGTCGCCGCTCTCGCCGTCGCCCTGCAGGCGTCGCTGCTCATCCGTCACGCCCCCGCCGCCGTCGCGGACGCGTTCGTCGCCTCCCGCCTCAGCCCAGATCGCGGAGCCCTCTACGGCGAGCTGCCCTCCGGAGTCGACGCCGCAGCACTCGTCGGCCGCGTCTGAGGCAGCCGTCGAGTACGTCGACCATCCGCGAGCTCGGCGGCTTTCAGCCGATCTTCTGGGTAGTCGACGGCTTGTCGGTCGCGTCGGCGGGAGCCGGAGCGTCGGGCGCGGCACCGATGGCACGGTAGAACTCGGCGACCGCCTTGCGGTTGTAGCCGGCCCAGTCGAAGCCGCCATTGGGGACGTCTCCGCGCAGGAACGCCCGCAGCCCGTCGGCCACCCCGTCGATCGACTGCGGCACGACGAGCCCGCTGCCCTTCGGCAGCGCGTTCTTCGCGGAGGCGAATTCGACGGTGACGATGGGCAGCTGCAGCACGAGAGCCTCCAGGATGACCATCGGCTGGCCCTCGTAGTCGCTCGACAGCACGAAGCAGTCCGCCTTCGCCATGATGGCGTGCGGATTGCGCTGCATGCCGGTGAGGAACACCGAGCCTTCGAGCCCGAGCTCCATGACCACGGCCTCCAGGTGGCCGGCGAGCGGGCCGGAGCCCACCAGCAGCAGCCGCGTCTTCGCGTTCTCGCCGTGCACCTGCGCGAACGCGCGGATGAGGCGCTCCTGGTTCTTCTCCGGCGACAGCCGGCCGACGTTCACGAACGTGGTGACGTTGTCGTCCGGCGCCAGGAGGAGCTCCGCCCAGTCGGGGATGCTTCCGATCTCTTCGTCGAAGGTGAGCTCGTGGAGGTCGGCCGCGGAGTTTTCGAGGATGTGCTCGGCGTCGACGGTGTTGAGCGCCGAGCGGAACTTCTCCGGTTCTGCGTACTCCGCAAGGGAGGCGCGGTTCACGTCGGACAGCGTGGGCGACACCGACACCAGGTGGTCGTACTGCGCGTAGAGCGTGAACAGCTGGGTGAGCGAGTGCAGCATCCGCTTCTCGCCATTCACCTCGCGGTGGGCATCGGCGGCGAGGTCGTTGTGCATCCAGATCGAGCGCTGCGCCTCGGGGGAGTGGAGGAGCAGGATCGCCCAGAACGGGCCGTAGCCGGAGAAGTCGACCACGTAGTCGAACCGACTGTCGCCGAAGCAGCGGTACCATTCGTCGTCCCAGAGCTGGTTCTGCGCCTCGGTTTCGGCATGCTGGGCCGTCCGGCCGCGCCGGAAGTCGAGATGACGCGCCAGGTGGCGCAGCTTCGCGCCGTTCATGCCTCCGACGCGCGGGAACTGCCGCACGGCCGGGTGGATCTGGCTCTGCTTGCCGATGACGGTCTTCGAGCCGCTCTGGGCGAAGAGCGCTGACACGTCGTAGCGATCGTGATCGAGGTTGTTGAGCAGGTTGAGGGCGGAGGTCGTGATCCCGTTCGGGCGCATGCCGCCCAGGTACAGCAGGATCTTCTCGCGGCCGTTGTCGTCGAGCGACGTGCGCAGGCGGTAGCCCGCGCGCACGCCGCGGAACACGATGTCGATGACGCGCTCGGACGCCGAGCCGTCCTCGTAGGGGGTGAACCGGCGCTGCATGTCGAGGTAGCGCTCCCGCGACCCGGCCGGCACGTGGTCGTCGTCGGCCGCGACCGCCGCGAGCGCGTCGCCCAGCTCGCGCGCCGACATGAGCGTCGGCCCCGGCCACTCGTCCGGCTCGAAGTAGAGCCCGCGCGTGCCCGCGTACTCGGCGAGGTCGGGTGTGAAGAAGAGGATCGGCCGGCCGGTGCGGAGGTAGTCGAAGAAGATGCTCGAATAGTCGCTGACCAGGATGTCGGTGGCGCCGAGGACGAGGTTCGTCGGGATCTCGTTGGGGACGAGCATCCGCGCCAGCTCCGGGCGGTCGGCGGCCAGCGCGTGCACGGTCTGGTGCGTCTTGACGAGCACGGCGTAGCGGCTCGTGTCGATGCGCTGCTCCACGTCGTGGAGGTGCGCGAGGAGGGCGTCGAGGTCGTCCTCCGGTCGCCCGAACGTCTGGCCTTTCCAGGTGGGCGCGTAGAGGATGATCTTGCGGTCGCCGAGCGGGATGCCGGAAGCGACGAGGCGCCTCCGGACGTCTTCGCGCTGTGCGTCGTCGAGGAACTGCCGGTCGACGCGCGGGTAGCCCTCCTCGATGATCGTGCCGCGGTAGACGCCGTCGAGCTTGTACGCGCTCTGGTACATCTGGTCGGCCATGAACGGGTTGGCCGCCAGCAGGTAGTCGGCCTGCACGAAGTTGCGCACGATGTTGGCCGTCGCCAGCGCCCCGTCTTCGATGTCGTACCCCATGCGCTTGAGCGGAGTGCCGTGCCAGGTGTTCAGGTAGACCTGACCCGGGCGCTTGGAGAAGTCGTAGGGGAATGTGGCGTTGTTGACGAGGTACTGGCTGGTAGCGAGGGCGCGGTAATAGGCCGCCGAGCCGTAGCGGACGAACGTCACGCGGGGGTCGTTCGCGAACTCCTCCACCGCTGCGCGGTGCCGGTGCAGGTCGGACAGCGCCCAGACGTGGGTGAGGCGCTTGAGGTCGGGTGCGGCGAGCAGCTGCCGGAACAGCGCCTCCGGATTGTCGAGCATCCCGTTGCCCGAGAACGACTCGTAGAACACCGAGCCGAGGACGAGCGGCTGCCGGCGCCAGTGCGCGTGGATCTCGAAACGAGCGGCGCGCTTCACTCGCGACGGGAGGCGCTTCAGGCGGGAGAGTCTCATCGCGGGAGAGCTTATGAGAGCGTGATAACAGTCTCCTGAGAAGGGCTCATGGGGACGCTGTTGTTCCTGGAGCCGAAACTCGCAGTAGCGTCCTGCTTCGCGCCGCATCAGCGATCAACCTCTGCTCGCATGGTCGACAGTCGCAATCTCCTTGACCGTAGGACGGCGTGTAATGCACGCATCCGTGGGTGACGTCGGTCTCGGTATGGAACGAATCCCAGATCAGATCGAACTCGGTCGAAGTTCGGCGTCTGGCGTTGCGTCCGGGACATCCGGAGCATGGTGTCGAACTTCCCGAGAGAGTACTTCGTACGCCCGGCGCTCGCGTTCTTGAACGCTCCAGTCCGAATGGAAGTTCCGTTCGACAGCTTCACCGAAGAGCACAGGAGGCTGTCGGTCGTCGTTCGGGCTGAAGGTGATGAGCGCTCGATAGGAATCCTCCCTGACTCATCAACGAATAACAGATACATCCCGCCCCCGGAAACGAAACGAGGTCGGGCGCTGAGCGCCTGACCTCGTTACGTGTTCGACTCGGCGTATACGAGCACCGCTTTGGCAGTCTCGACACCGAACGGAACCGCTTTGGCAGTCCTATCGACGGGAAGATTCTCACCTCAGCAGACTCAGGCGTTGTCACGGTGCCGGCGAGCTGCTCACGCTCCCACGTCGAACCCGAGGCTCAGCTTGCGCAGCAGCGCAGCCAAGCGCTCCTGGTCGCCGGGCGAGAGCGACTCGAGGAGTTCGGCCTCCGCGTCGACCAGCCGGGTGATCGCGGCGTCCACGCGGGCGAGCCCCTGGGCGGTCATCTGCACCTGGATGCCGCGGCCGTCGTTCGGGTCGGTGCGGCGCTCGACGAGGCCCCGCGCGACCAGGCGGTCGATCCGGTTCGTCATGGTCCCCGACGATACGAGCGTCTGCTGGAGGAGCGACTTGGGGCTCAGCTGGAAGGGCGACCCCGCACGACGCAGCGCGGAGAGCACGTCGAACTCCCAGGAGTCGAGGTCGGAGCGCTCGAACGCGCTCCGGCGCGCCCGGTCGAGGTGGCGGGAGAGGCGGTCGACGCGCGACAGCACCTGCAGCGGCGAGAAGTCGAGGTCGGGACGCTCGCGGAGCCAGGCTCCGACGATGCGGTCCACCTCGTCGCGCGCTGCACTGTGTGCGGTCCCGTCGTGTGCGTCGGCCATCTCTCCATGCTATTCGGCCGCGCTGCCCGCTCGGCCGAGTCTGGCAGACTGTGTGTGCGCGTTGCGCGGTCCGCCTTGGTGTAATGGCAGCACGACAGCCTTTGGAGCTGTGAGGTCTAGGTTCGAGTCCTGGAGGCGGAGCGATGTCTGCAGCCGAATCGACCCGTCACCACCGCACCGGGAGCATCATGACCGACCAGAATCTCGCCATCGTCGTTCTCGCGGCCGGGCAGGGCACGCGGATGAAGTCCGCGACGCCCAAGCTGTTGCACCCGCTCGGCGGCCTCCCGGTCGTCGGGCACGTGCTGGGGACCGTGCGCGAGCTCGACGCCGCGCAGGTCATCGCCGTGGTGCGGCACGAGCGCGACCGTCTCGCCGAGGTGATCGCCGCCGACCTGCCCGAGGCCGTCATCGTCGACCAGGACGAGGTCCCGGGCACCGGCCGTGCCGTGGAGCAGGCCGTCGCGGCCCTTCCGAGCGACTTCGCCGGCGACGTGCTCGTGGTCAACGGCGATGTGCCGCTGCTCGACGCCGCGACGCTGCGCGAGCTGGTGGCGGCGCACCGCGCAGGAGGCGCGGCCGCGACCATCCTGTCGTCGTTCCCGGTCGACGCCACCGGCTACGGCCGCATCGTTCGAACCTCCGAGGGGCACCTCGACCGCATCGTCGAGCACAAGGACGCGACTGACGACGAGCGCGCCATCGGCGAGATCAACGCCGGCATCTACGTCTTCGGGGCCGCCGCGCTGCGCGACATGCTCGCGAACGTGACGACCGACAACGCGCAGGGCGAGAAGTACCTGACCGACGTCATCGGCTTGCTGCGGGAGGCCGGCTTCGACGTCGACGCGCTTCCGGTGTCCGAGTCGTGGCTGGTCGAGGGTATCAACGACCGCGCGCAGCTCAGCGAGGCGGCCGCCCGGCTCAATGGCCTCGTCGTGCGCACCTGGCAGCTCGCCGGCGTCACGGTGCACGATCCGGCGACCACCTGGATCGACGTCACGGCGACCCTCGAGCCCGACGTCACCATCCTCCCCGGCACGCAGCTGCGCGGGGCGACGGTCGTGCGCACCGGCGCCACCATCGGCCCGGACACCACGCTCCTCGACACCGAGGTCGGCGAGGGTGCGACCGTCAGGCGCACCGACGCCACGCTCGCCGTGATCGGCGACGGCGCCACCGTCGGACCGTTCGCCTACCTGCGGCCCGGCACCGTGCTCGGTGAGAAGGGCAAGATCGGTACCTTCATCGAGACCAAGAACGCCGTCATCGGCGCGGGCACCAAGGTGGCGCACTTCAACTACGTGGGCGACGCGGAGGTCGGCGAGATGGGCAACCTCGGCGCCGGCGTCATCACCGCCAACTACGACGGCGTGAACAAACACCGCACGATCATCGGCTCGCACGTGCGGATCAGCACGAACACGGTGTTCGTCGCGCCGGTTAGGATGGGTGACGGAGCGTACACCGGGGCGGGAACGGTGGTCCGGAAGGACGTTCCACCAGGTGCGCTCGCCATCACGGTCGCGCCGCAGCGCAACATCGAAGGCTGGGTCGCCGACAAGCGGCCGGGCACCGACGCCGCACGTGCCGCCGAGCGGGCCACGGCCACGGAAGAGAGCGGAGAGTAAGTGTCAGGGATCACTGCCACCGGCCAGAAACGACTCGTTCTGATTTCGGGGCGTGCCCATCCCGAGCTCGCCGAAGAGATTGCCGAGTGCCTCGGCAGCGAGCTGGTGCCGACCGACTCCCGCACCTTCGCGAACGGCGAGATCTACGCGCGTTTCGACGAGAGCGTCCGCGGCTCGGACGCCTTCGTCATCCAGTCGCACACCTCGCCGATCAACGAATGGCTCATGGAGCAGCTCATCATGGTGGACGCGCTCAAGCGCGCCTCCGCCAAGCGCATCACCGTGGTCGCTCCGTTCTATCCGTACGCGCGTCAAGACAAAAAGGGTCGCGGTCGCGAGCCGATCTCCGCCCGCCTGGTCGCCGATCTCTTCAAGGCAGCCGGCGCCGACCGCATCATGTCGGTCGACCTCCACGCCGCCCAGATCCAGGGGTTCTTCGACGGACCGGTCGACCACCTGTTCGCTATGCCCGTGCTGCTGGAGCACATGCAGCGCGAGCTCGACCCGGCGACCCTCACCGTCGTCTCTCCCGACATGGGCCGCGTGCGGGTCGCCGATATCTGGAGCGACAAGCTCGGCGTGCCGTTGGCGATCATTCACAAGCGCCGCGACCCGCTGGTCCCCAACCAGGTCTCGGTCCACGAGATCGTCGGTGACGTCAGCGGGCGCGTGTGCCTGCTCGTCGACGACCTCATCGACACCGGGCGCACCATCGTCAAGGCGGCGGAGGCGCTCAAGGCCAGCGGCGCGATCGGCGTCGTCGTCGCGGCGACGCACGCGGTGTTCAGCGACCCGGCCGTCGAACTCCTGCAGTCGGACGCGATCGACTCGGTCGTCGTCACCGACACCCTCCCGCTGCCGGCGCACAAGCGCTGGGACGGCCTCACCGTCCTGCCGATCGCCCCGCTGCTGGCCAGCGCGATCCGCGAGGTGTTCACCGACGGCTCGGTGACCTCCATGTTCGACGGCGCAGCCTGACGCATCGACTCGATGCCCCTCGGCAGCTACCGGAGGGCATGCGGCGTCGACGGGATGAGGCCCAGCGGCGCGACGAAGGTGGCGTCGCCCTCCGTGTTGAGGGCGTAGCACTGCCAGCCGGCGCCGGCGGGAGCGAACAGCTCGAAGCGCGCGGAGGAACTCACAGAGTCCGGCGCGTAGTGCCGGGCGTAGACGGCGCAGGTGCCGGTCGCCGTGTCGGTCTGGATGCTGATCGTCAGCATGACTCCGGGCAGCACGAGGGCCGTGAGCGCGACGACGACGAAGACGCGCGTCGCGATCGCGCGGCGCCGCCCGTGCAGCGGTCGATCCGGCGGCTCGTAGTCCGCCAGCTCCGGGTGGTCCTCGAACGTCACGCTTACGAGTCTGAGCCGCGCGTCCCGCGATTGCAACCGAGAACCGAGCCGCCGGTCATCCGCACGGCGGATGCGGGGCGACGACACGTGGATGCGGGCCGCCGCCGATAGCGTGTTCGGCTCGGGGGTCGTCCTTCTCGTCGCGTCCCGGATGCGTCCGCGTCGCGCGCCCCGCGAGCACCGCACCCACTGACGACGAAGGGCACGTCGTCGTCGCTTCCGAGCTCAGAAGCGACGACGACGTGCCCTTCGGCCGGGTCGCTAGTGCGACGAGCCCTCGGCCTCGATTTCGGTACGGTCGCCCGACCACAGCGTGTGGAACGTGCCGTCCTGGTCGACGCGCTTGTAGGTGTGCGCGCCGAAGAAGTCGCGCTGGCCCTGGACGAGCGCGGCCGGGAGGCGCGTCGGAGGCGAGCGAGTCGTAGTACGACAGGGCGGCGCCGAAGCCGGGCACCGGCACACCGGAGAGCGCGGCGGTGGCGACGATGCGGCGCCAGGCGGCTTCGCCCTCGCGCGACGGCGTCGGCGAAGTACGGGGCCTCCAGCAGCGTCGCGATGTCCGGGTTCTCGTCGTAGGCATCGGCGATGCGGTTGAGGAACTGGGCGCGGATGATGCAGCCGCCGCGCCAGATCTTGGCGATCTTGTCCTTGTTGATGTGCCAGCCGTACTTCTCGGCGCCGGCGATGATCGCGTCGAAGCCCTGCGCGTATGCGACGACCTTGGAGGCGTAGAGCGCCTTCGCGACGTCGTCGGCGAACGCGGCGACGTCGGCGGCCTTCTGCACGTCCGGACGCGACTGCACGGTCGCCTGCACGGCGGCGCGCTGAGCGGGCTTGGACGAGACGGCGCGGGCGAACACGGCCTCGCGCGATGCCGCCGACCGGGATGCCCAGGTCGAGCGCGTTCTGCACGGTCCAGACGCCGGTGCCCTTCGATCCGGCCTGGTCGAGCGACGATGTCGACGAACGGCTTGCCGGTCTCGGCGTCGACCTGGCGGAGCACCTCGGCGGTGATCTCGATCAGGTACGACTCCAGGTCGCCGTTGTTCCACTCGGCGAAGACGTCCGCGATCTCGGCCGGCGACGAGACCGCCGATCGTGCGCAGCAGGTCGTACGCCTCGGCGATGAGCTGCATGTCGGCGTACTCGATGCCGTTGTGGATCATCTTGACGAAGTGGCCGGCGCCGTCGGTGCCGACGTGGGTCACGCACGGCTCGCCCTCGGCGACCGCGGCGATCGACGCGAGGATCGGGCCGAGGGTCTCGTACGACTCCGCCGAGCCGCCCGGCATGATCGACGGGCCGTTCAGCGCGCCCTCTTCGCCGCCGGAGATGCCGGTGCCGACGAAGTGGATGCCCGTCGCGCGATGCGCTTCTCGCGGCGGATGGTGTCCGTGGAAGTTCGCGTTGCCGCCGTCGACGATGATGTCGCCCGGCTCGAACCGCTCCGCCAGCTGGTCGATCACGGCGTCGGTGCCCGCGCCGGCCTGCACCATGATGATCGCGGTGCGCGGCTTGCTGAGCGAGGCCACGAAGTCGTCGATCGTGCTCCGACGCGACGAAGCCGGCCTCCGGGTGCTCGTTCGATCAGCTCCTCGGTGCGCGCGTAGGTGCGGTTGAAGACGGCGACGGTGTTGCCCTCGCGCGATGGCGAGGTTGCGGGCCAGGTTCGAGCCCATCACCGCCAGACCGACGACGCCGATGTTGGCCGTTGCGTGGTTCTCGGGCACGGAGGACTCCTTCGTTGAGATGGTTTGCGTCCAGCGTAGCCGCACCGCCGCGCTGTGATTATCTGTATGACACGCGGGCGACGGCAGGGCTGTGAGGAGGCGGCGGAGGACGGCTCAGCCGAGCCGGAAGGTGCCGCGGGGAATCCCGTCGACCAGTCGCTGGGCGATGGCGAACGCGTCCTCCTCGGCGAGCTGGTGTGTGACGACGAGGGAGGCCAGGAACGAGGCATCCACCCGGCGGGACATGTCGTGGCGGGCTGGGATGGAGCAGAAGGCGCGGGTGTCGTCGATGAAGCCGCTGGTCTTGGCGAAGCCCGCGCTGTCGGTGATCGCCCTTCGATAGCGGAGGATCGCGGCGGGAGTGTCGAGGAACCACCAGGGCGCTCCGGCGTAGACCGAGGGGTAGAAGCCGGCGAGGGGAGCGATCTCGCGCGCGAACGTGGTCTCGTCGACCGTGAAGAGAACGATCCGGAAGGTCGGGTTCGTGCCGAAGTCGCGCAGGATGGGCGTGAGCGGCTCGGTGAACGCCCCGACGGCTGGCAGGTCGTGCCCGGTGTCGGGGCCGTAGGCGTCGAACGTCGGGCGATGGTGGTTGCGGTGCACGCCCGGGTGCAACTGCATCACGAGTCCGTCGTCCGCGGCCATCTCGGCGAGCCGGTAGAGCAGGTTCCGCCGGTAGGCGACGGCCTCGGCCGCGGTGAGGGAGCCGTCGAGCGCAGCGCGGTGGATGCGGGAGGCCTCCGCCGTCTCGAGTGGGTCGCTCCCGGCGTCGAGGACGCCGGTGTCGGTGGCGGTGCCGCCCGCTGCCGCGAACGCTGCGCGCCGCACGCGCAGCGCCTCCAGCAGTCCGGCGTAGCTGGAGGTGTCGACGTCGGCGCGCTCGGCCAGCGTCTGCAGCCGGCCCGCCCAGCCCGACTCGTCCGGGTGCATGTAGCGGTCGGCGCGCAAGGTCGGGATCACCCGGCCGGTGAATGTGGGGTCCGCGGCCAGGCGCGCGTGCGCTTCGAGGTCGTCGGCCGGGTCGTCGGTGGTGGCCAGGACGGC
The DNA here is from genome assembly GCA_963734315.1 of uncultured Actinomycetota bacterium. GTDB lineage: Bacteria > Actinomycetota > Actinomycetes > Actinomycetales > Microbacteriaceae > Leifsonia. The sequence continues at coordinate 122,000 of CAVTGP010000019.1, forward strand.
GATGCGGAAACGGTCGAACAGGGCGCGCGGCCGGAACTCGGGGGACGCCAGGGTCGCCTCCAGCTGGTCGTACAGCGCGTCGGCGTTCGCGGCGGACGGCTGCTCGGTGAGCCCGAAGACCTCGCTGAACTCCGATTCGAACCAGAACCGCACGGGCGTTCCGAGGAAGGCGTCCCAGTGCTCGCACAACGTCCGCCAGATCGCGCGCCCGGAGGCGGGGGAGGGGACGCCGTCGCGCGCGAGCCCGAGCGCGTCGAGCGGCACGCCGACCGCGTGCAGCATCCGGGTGACGTAATGGTCGGGCGTGATGAGCAGCGCCGCCGGGTCGGGGAACGGCTGGTCGTCGGCCAGCATCGCCGCGGGCACGTGCCCGTGCGGGGAGTAGATCGGGGCGTCGGCGACGGCGGCGTGGAGGCGACGCGCGAGGTCGCGCTCAGCGGGGTCGGCGGGGAACAGGCGGTCCGGATGCGGGGCGAGCGCGGTCATCCTCGTCCTTTCGACGGAGTGGGGCCGGTGGTGGAGCCAGGGTCGGTGGACGACACTGCGGAAGCGGCGCGGGCCGGGCCGGTGGAGGCGCGGACGGTCAGGTGGGTGGGGAGGGTGGCGGCCTGCCGGGC